>CAXSGY010000003.1:0-338392 GCA_964237235.1 uncultured Pyrinomonadaceae bacterium | reverse complement strand
TGCTGATCGGCGCGAAAATGAAAAGCGATGCTCAGAGACGGCAAGAAGAAAGAGATAAAGCGGCGAAGAAATAAAAACCGACCTTTTTAGCTGCTTCATTTGAAATGAAAACTGAAAAGCCCGCTTTCGATAAGATGAGCGGGCTTTTTTAGTTTTAAGAATTAAACACAAAGGCGAAAATAGACAGGAAGGTGAATAGGGTTTTCGTAGAATTAAAATAGCAGAATGTAAAAGCAAAAAACATTTCGGCTGAAACCGCCCTTAACCGATTAAAAATCGTCGCTATGATTCTCGATTACATAGTCATAAGCTAGGTTTAGAGCATACTCCAAATCAGTCTCGACCGGATGCTTTTCGAGAATCTTCTTGATTATTGCCCAAATTTCCGCGTCCGTCGTTTTTGCCGAAGGGGTATTATCCAGACTGAAAACTTTATAGGTGATGCGGTGCGCGATTTCATTTATTCCTTTGGCTCGGTCAATTCGTTCCTCGTCGGGAACGCCTTCGGAGAACAATATGCCGCGCATCGAGACGGTTAAAAAACTGGCAAACAGTTGATAAAAACATCTTTGTTGTCGGGGATGGAATGCACTAATCTTTTCTATATAATTAAAGTTCATAATTTTGCCTGCTTCACTAAAATATCAGAAGCGTTATCTTAACGCGCGAAGATATGTAGAATTTTCATAGGGGGAAGATAGCAGAAAGAGAGGATAAGGTGAAAGTCGCTGTTTCGCCCTCACGTCCATTGATTTGTTATGCTTTCCGTCATTTTCACGCGCTGTGCTTTTCCACAAATTTCTTTGCTTCCAAGATAATATGCTCGGTGATTTCGGTCAAATATTGTTTGTATTCAAGATTGCCGTTGTTCATATAAATTTCGGCATCTTCGTATTCACTCGCCAGCCCAACGAAAACTAAAAGTTCGTTGTGAATTTCAACTTTATCTTCGTTGTAAATGTTCCAAAGGGTTCTTGCGCCTTCGTAAGGTGAAACATCGCCAGAAACAATGGCTTTCGCATAATAAAGAGCGATTGATTTTCCAGAGTCAGAGAAGTCTGGAATTGGAATGCTCAACTCGTCCAACGCCTTCCGAAACAAAGGTTCAACTTCCGACATAATCGGATTTGTTACGCCAGCCAAAGTTCGCAACGAAGGAGAATCGTAACCTTCCGCCAAAGCATCAGAAGCGATTTCCGGTAATTGTTCGCTTGGCAGCGGATAAAATGTCCAAAATGTTGCGGCACGTTTCAGGTTCATTGAAAAAGCATAACGATTGAGATGACGTGGGGCGAAACCGCCAGCACACAACTCAAATTTTAACGGACTACGCGATAACAAAGTCGCTGTTTCGCCCTCACGTCCATTGATTTGTTCGGCATTCCGTCGCAAGCATTCAAGCCTGCTTTTGAACTTGACGATGTGCAACCTTCATTAGCATTCGCAATGCTTCATTGACAGCCTCTGCGTCGGGGAACGCCGCTTGCACGTCAGACTCCAGCAACACAAGATTTGTGCCTGCCCGATAACGGTCAACATATTTGCCGCGAACTCTGCCTTTTAACTGTGAAAGGTTGTATTCGGGGCGCATTTCGTCTTCGGGTGTTTTAGTATTCTCCTCGTTCATATTTCTCACGTTCTCCGCGTGTCGGTTCTCTTGCGCTGATGATGCGGACGGTTTCGCCGTCGTCGGTGTGCGAAACAAATAAAAGTTTGCCTTTTTCAGAATGCCCGATAATCAAAAACCGAAGTTCTTCGGCGGAATGGTCAGGGTCGTCAAAAGTGTCTGAAAGCGGGTCGCCAAAAACTGTTGCAGCTTCTTCAAACGAAACTTGGTGTTTGGCAAGATTGCTCGCCGCTTTGTTTTTGTCCCAATCAAACCGCACAACAAGAATATAACGGTTTTCAGTTTATTTTCCTAGCCGTTCGATTTCACGCGCAGATGCCGAACTTTGTATTCTACTGAATTACAATTTTCTTATACCGAACTTTTATAAGGCTTTTTTTACTCAGAAGTCAATTAAATACTTGATTTGCCAGCTTATGTGATAATTCCGCCTAAAAATTTAGCGCGAATTACTTTGTCATCTGAATTAAAACCGACACACGTCTAAACTAAAGAATAAAATTCTACTGTCAGCATCTTTCCCCAAAGATACTGAATGTTTAGCACTCTGTCGGTTTCAGTAGCAACCCTGGTTTTGTAAAACTTTGGAAGGAAATATAGAGCGGTTGGGGGGAAGTGTCAAATCAAAAAGCCTCGCCGAAATTGACAAGGCTTTGATTGAATGCAAATCCCAACAAAATCATTCGATTCGTTTTGTCGGTAGATTCCAGATATTACCGGGAAAAATTCCGTTCGTTGTGCCGACAAAGTTAATGCCGTCCTGCTCTTCGCCGACAAACTGCACTTGATTCGGCTGGTCGAACATATAACGGCGATGCATTGCCGTGAATACGTAAACCTGTCCGCTAGTCACATCTTCAAACTGATAATAACCTTGCTGATTCGTGAAGGCTTGCCGCTGATTGCCCTGCGAATCGGTAATTGTTACGAGAACGCGGAAAATGCCGCGCCCGTTCGCTTCGGTCACGCGCCCGCCCGCAGTTGTTCCGGCGGCGGTCGGCGGAAGCGCGACCGAGACCTGCACCGTGTCAATGCCGACTCCGCTGTTGCCGCTGCCTAAATCTTGAAAGACCAGGTTCGCCATCGTCGCGCTGCTGAAAGTAAAGTTTTGGCTGAATCTCTGAAAAGTCGTCGAGCTGGCGGTAATGTTAAATACTTGTGCGCCGATGGTCGCCGTTGCCGTGTGCGTTTGTCCATCCACGCTGTTGTAGTTGAAACTCAGATTATATGTCACGCCGGCGACGAAAGGTAGCGCGAGTTTGGTTGCGAACACGCCCGGATCATTGGTTGAGCCGCCCAGATCAACGTAGCGTCCGCCCGCCGCCGGATCATCAACGCCCGGAGTCGCGCCGCCGATCAAATCGACCGAACCGTCGGTCACGTTCCACAGGAAAAATCCGTTGTAATTGTCCGCCGGTTGACCGGCATTATCAAGCAAGAATCCGTCAAAAAATATCGGCGGTTCGGGGTTTTGAGAGTTCGCACTGAGCGATAGCGCAAGCATCGTTCCAAATAAAAAAATCAGGCTGAAAAATTTGTTCATCTTGTTCTCCCTTGTTCGTTGAACTTATCTCTTTGTTTTTGCTTCGTCGTCATTTGGCATATTCGTTCGATTAGTTGCTCCGAATGAGTGTTTAACACCGACTGTTCTCGATTTTAATTTTTCTCATTCCGCGACCGGTGATTTTTGCTCACTTCGACATTCGGCAAGCTCGAATGTCGAAGCATACGGCGTGAAAGTCACTTCTTTATTAACTGCGTAAATCGCCTGCCGCGAGCATAAAAACAATGCCGAAGCGTCATCGCGGACGAATTCGTCCAGATCATTGACGTATTGCGCCTGTTTCGGTTGCACGGGCTGTTTATTGAACGCCTGTATAAATCGTCGAAAGCTGGCGTTTCTCCGATTTCTGCGATGGCAAAAGTCATTCGGCGGAAATCGGAGGTTTGAGTTATTAAGGTTTCAGCACGATTTTTATACAGTTGTCTTTCTTGTTTTTGAAAATGTCGTAACCGTGCGGCGCGTCTTCAAGACGCATTTTGTGCGTGATGATGAACGACGGATCAATTTCACCTTTCTCGATCAAATCAAAAAGCATCGGCATATATTTTTGAACGTGCGTCTGCCCGGTTTTCAAAGTCAGTCCTTTGTTCATAAACGCTCCCAACGGTACTTTGTCAACCGCACCGACATACACGCCGGGCATTGAAATCGTGCCGCCCTTGCGACAGCTCAGAATCGCCTGACGCAGAGTGTGAATGCGGTCGGTGCCGAGAAATGTCGCCGTTTTCACCGCGTCAACGATGCCGTCGAGTTTTCCGCCCGCGAGGGCTTCGCAGCCGACGGCATCCATACAGCGGTCGGGTCCGCGTCCGGCGGTGCGCGCCATCAATTCTTCGTAAACGTCCACATTGTCGAAATTGATCGTCTCGGCTTTGCCCATCTGTTCCGCCATTGCCAATCGTTCCGGCACATTGTCAATGACGATTACGCGCCCCGCGCCGAGTAGCCAGCAGCATTTGACGGCGAGCTGCGAAACCGGACCCGCGCCCCAAATCGCCACCGTGTCGCCATCTTCAATTTCAGCATTTTCCGCCGCCATATAAGCGGTCGGAAAAATGTCCGATAAAAATAAAACCTTTTCGTCCTCGATTCCGTCCGGCACTTTGAACGGTCCGACATCGGCGAATGGAACTCGCAGATACTCTGCCTGCCCGCCGGAAAATCCGCCGAGCATATGTGAAAAACCGAATAATCCGGCGGGTGACTGTCCCATTGCCGCGCGTGCGACAGCCGCGTTCGGGTTCGATTTATCGCAGCAAGAATACATTTCCTTATTGCAGAAAAAGCAATCGCCGCAAGCGATGACGAAAGGCACGACGACTTTATCGCCGACTTTCAGATTGGAAATGCCGCTTCCCGTTTCGACGACTTCGCCCATATTTTCGTGACCGAGAATATCGCCCGCCTCCATCGTCGGCTGATAACCGTCGAGCAGATGCAAATCCGAGCCGCAAATGGCGGTCGAAGTGATTTTAATAATCGCGTCGCGCGAATGCAGAATTTGCGGATCGGGAACCGTATCCACCCGAACATCGTTTGTGCCGTGCCAACATAAAGCTCTCATTTAATTTTTCTCCTCGTTATTTTTATCTGCCGAAATTTGAAAATCGTAGCTCTCGCCGCGCGCGAGATAAATCATTTTTTCGCCGAGTCCGGCTGCCGTCGCTGCTTTTTTGAAATCTTCGAGCGGCGATTTGAAAACGTCGTAATCGTCGTAATGAATCGGAATCGCTTTGTCGGGATTGATAATTTTTACCGCTTCCACGCCCTGCTTGTCGTCCATCGTGACCATTATTCCCAAAACGCGCGTGCCGCCTAAATGAAAAAGTCCGATGTCAATTTCGGGAAATCTGCGGGGAATTTCCTTAAGGTCGTCAATCAGAAGCGTGTCGCCGGAAATATAAAGTCGCAGTAGTCGCCATTCGTTTTGATCCTCGAAATCGAGAACGCTGCCCATCACTGGCGGCAGCGCGAAATCAACGATGCCGGGTCCGTGCTGTCCGGGCATCGAGGTCACTTTCACCCGATAATCGCCTTTTTTAATCGCCGCCGATTCCCACGTTTCGAGCGGAATCGGCGCGGTAAAACTTTTGCTTTTTAATTTTTCGGCGGCGTGCGCGGTCGTGACAATCGGCAAATCCTTGCGAAGTTTTTCTTCCACGATTTGATCGAAATGGTCGCCGTGATAATGCGACAAAACACAAAAATCAATCGGCGGTAATTCTTCAATATCAATCGCCGGTTCAGTCAGTCTCTTTGAAGTCAGCCCGTAACCGAGATGCGCGTGATCGCCGGCGTGCAGAAAATTCGGGTCGGTCAAAATTGTAAATCCGGCGAAGCGGATAATGACGGTCGCCGTGCCGATAAAAAATATCGAGCCGCTGCCAATTTCCGAAACGAGTTCGCTGGTTGCGGACAGTTGTAGTTGAAATTTATCTGACATCCATTTTGTTTGTTAAAGTTTTGGAATCTGGAGATTATCAAATAATTGAAACAATCTCTGTCTGGCAAATGACAGACAGAATCTTTAACGCTCCAATATAATCACCTGATGTTTTTTAATAAAATCACTAGAAATCACCGTGAAAAATTTAATCTGAAAGCAAATGTCGTTTAATTGCTTTAACCAAAGAATTTGAGATAAAAATTAAGACTAATTGATAGGAGAAATCTATGGATAATTCAAATCAGACAGCTGCGGAAAACGGAGCGGAGACAATCGGCAATATGAGCCGCGAGCAATTCGACGTTATTAACCAAAACGCGGCGCAAACGGTCGCCGCCGTTACGCCGACAATCAAATCATTTTCCGAAAACGATTGGCAGCTGTTGCTGCAAGTCGCGGTCGGCGGAACGATGCAATTGGAATTGAGCCGCGTCGCTGCCGATCAAGCACACGATGACGAAGTTCTCGCGCTGGCGAAAGCTGAAGTTGATGAGCAGACCGGATTGAGCGACAAGCTAAAAGAATTCGCCGATAAAAAGAGTCTGACGCTGCCGTCAAATCCCGACGAAAAAACGCAGGAAATGGTTAAGAGACTGCAAAATTTATCGGAAGCGGAATTCGACCGCGCGTATCTTCAGGCAAGCGGAGTTATGGGACACGAAAAACTCGATACAGTGATGAGCAAAATCGAAGCCGAAGCCGCCGATCCCGACCTGATAAATTTAGCGGCGGCGGCGCATCCGCTGGTTCTGGTTCATCTGCAGGTATCAAACGCGATTTTGGAGAAAACCTTGGCGTAACCGACCCGGGCAAAAAAAGTCGCAAAAAGATTAGAAAGAAGAAAAGCCGCGAGTTTAAATATTCGCGGCTCTGAAATCGAATAAAAATAAATTCTATCGTCTAATCTTCAAATCCCGTTCGACTCTCACGACCACGCCGAGCATCTCCACCTCGACGCGAAAGAAAGTCTCGCGCTGTCCTTTGCCGTTGTGCAAAACGATTTCTGCGCAGGTCGTTTCGCCATACCGCGCCATTTGTCCGCTCGGCGTTCGCCAAACGTAGAGATTCGATTCGTTGAAGTGTTTGCCGACTTTGACGATCAGAATATCGCCGTTCAAAATGCCGAGATGCGATAAATGGTTATCGAAAACGGACACGGCGGTAAAGACTTCTTTGTCATTGCCGAGCAAACCGCGCACGGTTCTAAATTGAGCGAGGCGCGGTAAATTCTCCACACCGATTTGTCGTAAGTTATTCATCGCTTGCCTCCGCTTTCAAAAACGCTTCTTTCATATCCGCAAACTATTTGACGACGTGCGGCTTCTGCGGAAAATACTTTTCCGCGCCGTCGAACACTTCCAGAACCGTTTCGCGGCTCTCTTTGGATTCGGTGAATAATCGCCATAAACGGCTGATAATTTTTATGGTTTCCGCTTCGGTTGCCAATTTCGTTTTAGTTTTCATCGTTCCACCTCCACAGCCGGAACGACATCGTAAGAAAGCAGAATGTCTCGATAATCTTCGACCAGCTTTTTGATCTTGGCGTTTCGGGGCTTGGAAGCCATTTCGTTAAGCCGTTCGATCACATATTCTCTTTCTTCGACGGTGGCGTTGATGTAAGCCGTTGCCAAAGTGCGTTGATGCTGTTCGATTACCTTGATTCGTGCGGCTCTGCCATCGGCTTTCATCGTTTGAGTGATTGCCGGAATTGCCAGAGCCGCGCCGAAAGCCATTGCTAAAAAGTTTCGTCTGTTCATCGCGCTACCTCCGCTTTTTCCAAATCGAGAAAGATTTGTTTAAGTTTTTTCAGCCATTCGACAAGTTCGGGTTTATCCGTTCGCAGAGCGATCATTTTGTCGAATTCTTCTAAAACGGTTTTCCTGCCTTTCGGCGATTCGGTAAATATCAGCCACGCCGTCCAAAGGTTTTCGGCAAGTTTTGAGACGGAATCGGTTTTTGGTTTCATCGCGCCTCCTGTTTTTGCAGTTCGCGCAAATTTCCGGCGATATTCTCCGGCGTGTAAAAATCCGTGTGATTGCCGTTCAGTTCACCTTCGAGCGCGTCTTTGATTGATTCCGGCAAATGCGGATTTTTTAACAAAGTCGAAAGCGGCAAAGCCAAGTCTTCGAGTTCCGTTTCAGACAAATCCACAATAGGCTCGTATTCAACGAACGGCTCGGTTTTCTCGAAAATAAGATGAGCTTTTTTGCGGTGCGCGTCGAAAGCCCAAAAACTTTCCCACATCAATTTGTGAAAAACGTGTTCCTGCAAATGAAGCATCAGGTTTTGGGCTTCAACCTGACTGCTTCTAATTGCCTCGTTGATGGTTTGAAAGAAAAAGAGAAATCCGTTAAAGACATAATCGCCTTGAATTTCTTGTGTATTGGCAAGCGTCGAGATGAACTTCTTCATTTCATCTTCGGTCATTGTCGGCACGTCAGCCGAGTTGTTTTGATCGTCGTTTTGTTTTTTAGTTTGGGTCGTCGTATTATCCATAATGTTGAATCTCCATTTAGTTTTTAAGTGGAAAGAGAGGCTTAGAAGTGTTCCTAGCATTCCTAAGCCTTTCGTATTTAGTTGACTCTGATTCCGCCGACTCTTTCGGCTTTGAACGTCGTTGTCGGTTTCAGATAAGTCAGTTCTTCACGTTTCGCTGCCACACTCGCCGTCTTTGCTTCCGATTCCAGATACAGACGAACCAATCTCGCTCCCGCCCGGTGGAAACACGCCTGACCTTCGGCGAATGCGCGGCACTGGCAGACTCCGTTTGCCGTGTAAATCTGATTGCTCTTTTGACTCCAAATCAGAAGCGAATGATTCTCTTCCTGCCAAGTCATAAAGACACCGTTTTGTTCAATCTCGACCGTTGCCTTGGCGATGGCGTTAATCCATCGTTTTTTGGTTTGCGAATTCGGCGCGGTCAGTTCGACTCGTGCAATTGAATCGGCGATGACCTGTGCGAATCTGTCTTTGTCGGTAATTTCAATCATTGATTTTTCTCCTGTCGTTTATTTCGGAATGAATGATTTATTCAATCTATAAACAACTATACAATCGTTTGTATAGATTGTCAAATCAATTATGCAATCGTTTGTATAGTTTCATAAAAATAAAATATACGAAGGTTTGCATAGATAAAATAAAAGTTTTAATCTATATTCTGAAAAATGAAGATAACAACGATACAAGCGGCGGAAAAGTTAAACGTCAGCCAGAGGCGTGTAATAGCTCTGATTGAGCAGAAAAGGCTACCCGCCGAAAAATTCGCTAATGTTTATATGATTGACGAAAAGGACTTGGCTTTTGTGCAAGAACGAAAACCCGGCAGACCGAAAAAGGAGAAAAAATGATTATCGAAGATAAAGACAAAAAGAAAGAGTTCGACAAAATTCCCGACGCAGATGAAAGCGGTAAGCCGATTTACAAAATTGATTCTGATGCCTCTTCTGAAAACTTGTCGGAAATCGGCGAAGTTTCAAACACGGCAGATGAGAGCGAATTCAAAGATACGCCGCAAGATTTGAAGGACGAAACGTCTCAAGAATAATTTTAATAAAAGATGTGATAACGGGCAGTCCGGCTAAAGAAAAACCAAAAACCGAAAAATAGTTTCGTCAGCTTTTGTCAGTGCTGAGTTTAGAGATTATTCTGAAAATTATCCGTGCCGATTCGAGAGAATGAAAATCATTCGAGGGCGAGGCGCGGCGGAAAAATAAAAATAAACGCGAACCGCCCGGGCGAGCGAAAAAAGCAATGTATTTTCAGACGCACAAAAATATGAAATTACCGATTCGATTATTGGCGGGAGTTCTTTTGACTCTCGGAGTATTTGTATTCGAGGGGCGGGCGGCAACCAGAACGGTTGATCGCGGCGACGATAACGGCAGCGTGAGTGCCTGCACATCGGCGATTCTCGATTGTAATTTACGCGGCGCGATTGACGGCGCGGCGGTGGGCGACACGATTGAGTTCGGCGCGTTCTTCGATTCGGCGAGAGTAATCGTGCTTGCCAACGACGGGCTGACGATTAACAAGAATCTGACGATCATCGGGCGCGGGGCGCGGCAATTGACAGTCCAACGCGATGCCGGCGCGACGAATCAGTTTCCGATATTTACTATCACAGACGGCGCGACGGTGATGATTTCGGGAATGACCTTAACGGGCGGCAACGGCGGCATCTACATAATCGCCAGTTCACTCACACTTGATGGAATGAACATTTCCGGCAACAATCGTCCCAGCGGCGGCGGTGCCATCGACACCCTTGGACGCGCAACAACACTGAAAATTTACAATTCGCTGATTAGTAACAATTTTAGTCAAAGTTACGGCGGTGCGCTCTTCCTTGAAGGACCGACGACTATTGTCAATACCTCAATCGTCAATAACACTTATACAGATAACAATCCCGGTGCCGCAGGTATTTTCCTGCAAAGCGGTACTCCGTTAAATATGAATAATGTCACTATTACCGGCAATACGAGTACCGGCGGCAGTCGCGAAGCCGCCGGCGGAATAATTGCTGAAGGTGGTAATCCTGTCAATGTTCGCAATTCAATAATCAGCGAAAATACTGCTGTATACGACTGTAAAGATTTGCGCGGCAACTTCACCTCGAACGGCTATAATCTGGTGAGAAACACGACTTGCAGCAACGGCTTCGGCGCATTCGGCGACATTACGGACTTAGCGGGAACGGGCGGACTCGACGGTTTGCAGAACAACGGCGGCAACAGCGACACCCGATTGCCGATGATGAACAGTCTGGTTCGAGACGCGGGCGATAATTGTGTGGTTAATTTATCGTGCGCGGTGAACAATCCGCCGTTTGCTTTAACAACCGACCAGCGCGGCGCGGGTTTTCCGCGAAGAAACGGTTCGGCGGTGGACATCGGCGCGGCGGAATATCAAGCACCGACGGCGGCAGGCGCGACGGCGGGCGGACGAGTCACCGAAGCGAACGGTCGCGGTATTTATCGGATTTTGATTACGCTCACGGATTCGCAGGGCAATCAACGACAGGTTTACACAAATCAGCAAGGCTATTACAGCTTTGAAGATGTCGCTGGCGGGCAGGTTTATATCTTTTCCGCCTTTCATCGTCGTTATCAGTTCGAGCAGCCGACGCAAGTGCAGTTTATCGGCGAAGAAGAAACAGGGATAAATTTCATCGGCTCGCCGTCCAGCATTTTCCGTTTCGATATTTGGAATCTGCCGACGAAACGGATTGAATAAATTTGACCTTTTGATACTTTTGATACTGCCCTAACCGGCGTATTTCTAAAAATGCTAATCAACGGCGAAAGATTATTTTTAGCGAAAGCCAATGCCCGCATCGAGCGCGACGAGTGGAATGCGGCGCAAGGTGAAATCCGCGCCGAGCGAGTCAGACGAACGGATGCGGCAATCATTATCGTCGGTGTGCTGTGCGCTCTGTTCGCCGTCGCCGCGCAGTTTGAGATTTGAGAAGCCTGGAGCTTTTGTTTCATCGCGGGACAAAAATCAAAGTGCGGAATCCGCATCTTGAAATTAGTTTCGTCAGCTTTTGTCAGTGGTCAATTCAGATATATTTCTAAAAATTAAAATTTTTTTGATGCCACCTTGACCGGTGAATTCCCGAAAAGCAGTTTTGTCAGCTTTTGTCAGTGCTGAGTTTAGAGATTGTTCTAAAAACTTTTAACCTTTTGATACTTTTGATACTGCCTTACCCAGCGTATTTGAAAAATGCTATGGACAATCGAATAATTTTTAATCGAAGAAATTTACGCGAACTGTGGCTCGTTACGGATTACCGGATAGACGCGCTCGTCAAAGACGGAATTCTGCCGAAACCGATTAAAGAAAAAGGCAGATTTCCATACTGGACACCGAGTCAGGTTCGCACGGCGGAGCGGCGGATGAACGAGAAAAAGAACCCGGTCGAGGCGACGGTTGCGGCGGACATCAGAACGCGCCCGCTCTCAAAAAAAGTTCGCAATCGGCTTCGCGCTTATCACGGCTTGTCGCTGATTCCGTAAAAATATGCCGATCAGAGACATTGAAAATCACCTTGAACGCTGCGACGCGCGGATCGAAAGATTTGAGCGGCTCGAAGCTGTGTGCGAGAGAAACCGGCTGATCCGAATCGTGATTAGATTAAATGTTGCCATCTTTGCGATTCTGTGCGCGGCGTTCGCCATCTGGAAACAATTCTAAAACGAGAAAAGCCCTCGACCGATCATCGAAGGCTTTCCGTTCAGCTATTTGATAACTGAATATGCTTTGATGAGGACAGGATAGCAGCTTTTTTAGATTCCATCCAAATACGATGGTCGAAAGATGGCAAAGTCAAGCAGTAGCACTGGGTATTACAGAGTAGGTAAAACTTCAATTTCATAACTCTGTAGCACTCTAAAATACTCTATAATAAAGACTTAACCCGCTTCACACGCGGGAGGTCACAAGTTCAAATCTTGTAGTCGGCACCAATCTTTTCAACAACTTAGAGGCATCACGGGATGTCTTTTTTTTTAACCGCCGAACATATTTCCGATTTCCGAATAAGATACGATTCGGACAAGCGCGTTTTAACTGAACATCATCAGGAAAAGTTAGCCAAAATCGTCATTGAATTAAATGATTTGCTGATTACAATCAAAGGCAAAACCGTCAATGCCGCTTATTTCACGACGAACTTCTGCCGACCGAAGCAATTCAAACGATTTACAAAAACCAAAAACTGCGTAAGGTTGAGTTATTATGGAGATGTTATGCAACGAAAAGTATTTTGGATTTCCTTTATGATGATCGGACTGTTGGCGGATATAATTTTGCCGCTTATGTGGGGATTCATTGCCACCGTTCCGATTTTATTTTTAAGCTGGTGGATCGCTTATAAAAGCGAGTGGTTTGAGTAATACAAGAACCGACTACGAGTTGTTTTGGAGTTTAGAGTTTGAAGTCATACTAAAATTCATCACTCCTGATCCGCGATAATTTGCGTGAAACAAATAGATCCCGGTGTGGGTCAATTAACCTTAACTTATTGAGCAAATCTCTTTATTCGCCGATTTTTTACTAAACGGCGTTACTTTCTGAATGAGAAAAATATGATTCAGTTTAATCCGCTTTTTGACAATGGATTTTCCGTTTTTTTCGATATATTCAAAACCGAATGCGTAGTCGAAATGACTTGTCGAAAGTTGCCTGCAGAGAGTTTCGGATAAATGAAATACAAATGCGTCGGCATAATGTCCGAGACTTTCGTCTGCGTATCCGAGCAATTCTCCCGAAGTGTCGTTCATATAAACCGGAATACTTTCAATCGCATCGCATTGCTTATAAATTTTCCCTAAAATGCTGTTTCTTTTAATTGCCAACGGGCTATAGCTCATATAATTTATTCTCCTGTTTATATTTGTGACGGCTCTGCAAATTTTGTTTTGGGGTAAAAGTTAATACAAACGCAACCTTTTCTTTTCCCCGGAAGTTTTTGAATAAGCTGAAAGTTGCCGCGCCTGAGAAAACGGCGGCTCCGAATTTATCGAGATCTTTTATTAATTCAACCTTCAAAATTAAAGCTGTAAACTTCAGAAGGTCTGGTGAAGCCGGATAAACTGAGAAGAAAGTTAACGCGCAGGCTCGGTTCAATGATACAGTGCGCTTAATGGCGCGGATTGTCAATGAAGACATTTTACCGGAAAGCGATAATCGGGGGAAAAGCTAAAACTCGCTAAAGTTAATTTGCAACTTTTTCTCAAAGAGCGCATCATACAAAGCGTTCATCCTTCTCTTGCATCATCAAGTTGATGCGCTCGTCAAAACGTTTTTTGGATAGTTCCCGAGAGCAGGTTCGTTATTAGTTATAGAAGACGCGCTCTTGAAATTTTGAGCATCCGAAATTCGATTCTTCCGCAGGCGACTATAATCCTGAAGTTTAATCCGAACTCGACGCTTCTTTTGAAATTCCCTGCAACAAAGGGAAAAGGTAAAATATTATTATGTCATCGAAACTTTATGTCGGAAATCTTTCCTTCGATACAACTACGCAGGATTTGGAAAAAATATTCGGCGAAATCGGCACGGTCGAATCAACTAACATTATCGAAGACCGCGATACGGGTCGCTCGCGCGGCTTCGGATTTGTCGAAATGTCTTCCAAAGAAGAAGGTCAAAATGCCATTTCGACGCTGAACGGCAAAGAAATTGACGGTCGCGCGCTCACGGTTAATGAAGCCAAACCGCGCACGGACGGCGCGGGCGCGGGCGGCGGCAACCGCGGCGGCTATAACGGCAATCGCGGCGGTGGTTCCCGCTACTAAAAATCGAAACGTCCGATTTAACAGCGATTCTCAAATAGTGTTTTCGGCTAATCATTTAGCCGAAAACACTATTTATTTTTATAAAAACAATTGTCATTCTTAATCGAAGCGATTGAAATGATGACTGACAAGCGAGGTAAAAAAATGAAGGAAGATTTGATTGAAGTAGCCGGTCTTATCATTGACAAACAGCCCAACGCTTTTTTCAAAGTGCAGGTCAACAACAGCGAACATATTGTGCTGGCGACGATTTCAGGCAGAATGAGAAGAAACCGGATTCGCATTTTAATCGGCGACCGCGTTGATCTGGAAATGTCGCCCTATGATTTAACAAAAGGAAGAATTACTTATCGCCATAAATAAAAGGATTTTCTTCGATTTTGTGAATTGAAACTGTCGCTGATTTTATAAACGACATTCAAATTGCTTCAGTATAAATAAATGAGAATCCGTATTGAAACATTTGATTTGCGTCGTCAGACGGGGGACGATTATGTTCGTTACGAATGCGGTCTTTTTTTATTTTGTGTCCGTTCGATTACCAAAATGTGAAGTCTTTTCGTGATAGTTTTCTTCTATTATGATTTCTTCAGAAGAACAAGCGATTGTTCAGGAAGCAAAGGATTTGCGCTTAAAGTCGGAACAATTAAGAGCCGAAACTCAAAGAGATCGTAAAGAATTGCAAACTCTTCGCGAAGAAATTGTAATCCGGGTTATGGAAGGCATTCGGGACAGAAAAGAAATCTTTAAAAATAAAAAAGGGCTGATTGGTTGAAACACTCAAATACTTGACAAAACGTTTAATCCGTTTTTCATAAACTTCGCCGCCGCGCCCGTCTAAATCACTTAAACTCTTATTCAATTTTGTTAAATTCTTAGATAAACTATTCCCTTTTCTTAAAAGTTACTTCGAGCGTCTCAAAATATCCCGGACTTCGAACGCGTGGATGCAGTATTTTTACGCGGCTTCTCAAATTAAATCAAACAGCGGAAAGCGCAATCCCCCTAAAGAAAACACCTTCCGCCGTCGGTTTGATTATGACGAGCAATTAACCCGTCAGATTGGCATTCGTTAGCTGTCTGAAAACGGATTCGATAAAAAGAGCGGGAACGACAAAAAGTGCTACCGTCGCGCTCAACGACACTAAGCCTTCGCAAAAATTTAAGTTTACCCTGAAGCTTTATCTTTGAATAACGGCGCGAGAAACGTCAGGTTTAAATTCCGCGCTTTACAATCATCAGCGTTATATCGTCGTGCTGCGGCGCGGTTTGGGCGAAATCGTCAATCGCTTCAAAAACTTTGCCGACGATTTTTTCCGAAGATTCTTCGAGAATCGGGCGCAGGCAGTTCAATAATCTTTCGTCGCCCCATTCATTTTCGTCAATATCGTAGGCTTCGGTTACGCCGTCGGAATAAAGCGCGAGCAAATCGCCCGCGTTTAATTCGAGATGTTTTTCCTCATAATTTTTGCCGAGCATTTCGAGCATCGAAGAATCCATCATACCGAGCGGCAAGCCCGTGGAATCGAACTTTTCGACTTCGCCGCCGGCGCGCAGCAGCAGACAATCGCCGTGTCCCGCGCTGACATAGACGGCTTTGCCGGAGGCTGGAAAAATTTCAAATAAAATCGCGGTCACGAATTTGTTTGACGGCGTGGTCGCGTGCAGAAGCTCGTTCGTCCGTGCGGCGAGTTCGGCGAGCGTCGGAACCCGTCCGAGCAGAGCGCGCATTGTCGCCTGCACGTTGCTCATCAAAAGCGACGCGGGCATTCCTTTGCCGGAAACGTCGGCGACGCACAGCAGATAAGATTTTTCGCCCGCTTCATTGGCTCTTTCAGCGGGCAAAACGTCGTAATAATCGCCGCCGCACCACATCGCCGGACGGTTTTTGGCGGCGATATCGTAGCCCGAAATTTTCGGCAGAAATTCGGGAAAAAGTCCTTCCTGAATGCGGGCGGCAAGTTCAAATTCCTGTTCGATTTTCCGGCGTTCGAGAGTTTCCGACACGAACCACGAATTTTCAAATGCGACTCCGGCTTGCGCGACCAATCCTGCGCCGAATTCGAGATCGGCATCGGCGAAAGGCAATTTGCCGAATCGTCCGCCCAAAACCAAAATTCCGCTCGCCGAATCCGACGAATTAATCGGGAAAACGATTTGCGCGTTCTGCTTTTCGAGCGCGGTTTTAAATTCGCCTTCGGGCAAATCGGCGACGCGAACGGCTTCGGGCAAATCCTTTAATTCTTCGTTGTATTCTTCAAACGGCGGCAGATTGATGCCTTTTTGTTTGACGACGGGCGCGTGTTTTTCCTTCTTGACGAACAGCGCGTATTTGCCGACCGCCCAGCGTCCGGTCAAAGTTAAAATCAGAAGCTGCGCGACGGCTTCGGGTTCGAGCGTTGAAGTCAGCCCGCGCACCAAATCGAGCAAAGCGCGCAGTTCCTGAACTTTCGTGTTGAGTTGAAAATTAAATTTTTCGGTTTTTTCGTGCGCCTGCGCGTTAGCGACGGAACTCGCCGCAATGCCCAAAAGCGCGTTGAGCGATTCGATTTCTTCGGCGGAAATTTCGCCGGCGGGCGATTTGCTCAATCCTAAAAAACCAATCGGATTCTCCGCCTCGCCAATCGGATAAAATGAATTGATGCCGTTTTCGCGCAGCAAATTTTCGTCTAGATCATCGCCGATTTTCGAGTTTTTCAAACCGCGAAGCTGCGCGAGTCGCATTTTTCCGTCGGTCGAAACGGCGATAAATCCGCGCCCGACGAGCGTTCTGCCCATCACGGTTCTTAACAAATGCTTTAACAGACTGTTTAAATCAAGCGACGAATTAAGAAGCTGTGCCGATTCGAGCAGCGATTCGAGCCGTGTTGCGTCGGGTATTTTGGCTGACATAATTTTGAAAACGGAAAATGGAAAATGGAAAATGGAAAATAGTTAAAACCTTTCTTCATTTTCCATTTTCCGTTTTCCATTTTCCATTATTTTTTTAATCGTTTGCTCATATGCAGGGCGTTCCTTTTGCCCGGTTCAATTTCGTAGCGCACTTCGTCCATCAGAGTTTTCATCAGGCGCATTCCCAAACCGCCGGTTCTGCGTTTGCTGATTAGTTGTTCAAGTTCTTCCTGATTGATGTCCGCCGGATCGAAGCCTTTGCCGGTGTCTTCGATGTCAATCGAAAACTCGTGTTCGTCGAGCCTGGCGCGGACGATGACTTCCTTGTTCGCGTCGTGACCGTAAGCGTGTTCGATGACGTTGGCGCAGGCTTCGTCAACGGCGAGTTCGAGTCTGCCGACTTCCTTTTCGTCGAATCCGGCTTGTTTCGCCGCGCTGGAGACGAATTCACGAATCAGCGCGAGATTTTCGGTCGAAGACGGCACTTGCAGCGTAAATTTTCTTTCTAAAGCGTCCATTAATATGCCGCCTCCCAATCAACGGGTTCGCTGAATTTTTCTTCGGCTGATTCGACATCGGGACAAAAGTGAAACAGCGTTTCAAAGCCTAAAATCTCGAACGGTTGTTTAACTTTTTCCGTCAAGCCGCAGATTTTGATATCGCCGCCCGCCTCGCGCACTTCCTCGATGAAACCCATAAAAACGCCCAAGCCGGCGGACGAAATATAAGTCAGTTTTTCGCAGTCAACAATGATGTTATTTTGCCCGCCGTCAATGACTTTCTGCACCGCGTCTTCAAACTGCGGCGCGGTGTGCGCGTCAACCGCGCCCTCAAGATGAATGACGGCGAAATCGCCGCTCGATTCGGTCGTGACCGAAAATGGATTTGGCATAGATTTTTGTTCTCCTCGTAAAAGTTAAAATTAAAGTAATTGTGCGAACAAAGCGAAAAAAATACAAATTCGCAACAGCAATTGTAGGGGCGACGGACAAGTCCCGCGCCCGCGACGTTTGCATAAATTCAACATCGAATAAACACAAAACGCATTTTTCGCTTGCGCTTCAAGCGGGCGACTACAAGGGATCGCTCCTACAATATTTTCAAAACGACAAAAGTTACATCATCGTCCGCCGGTCGCCCGCCCGCCCATTTTTGGCTCACCTCAACGAATCGGTCAATAATTTCCTGCGGCGTATGCGCGGCGATTTCGCGTAAAACTTCTGCCGCTTTGTCGAAGCCGAGCATTTCGCCCGCCGCGTTGAACATTTCGGGAAATCCGTCGCTCATCACGACCACGCAGTCGCCGGTTTGCAGGACGATTTCCTGCCCGCGATAGTTAAAATTCGTCATACTTCCCAAAGGCACGGCGCGGATGCTGATTTCCTCCACCGTTTCCGTTGCCGCGCGATAAACGAGCGTCGAAGGCATTCCGGCGGCGCAGATTTTTAGAGAATTGTCTTTTAATTTCATCAGCGTCAATGCCATAAACAGTCCGCGCAGATTCATCGCCTTCAAGGAACGCGAGATTTGCCGCAATGTGTCTGAAATGTCGGAAGCATCGGCGAGATTGTTAAATAAACTTTTCGTCGCCGTGACAACCGTCCCGGCTTTCAAACCGTGACCGGTGGCATCGCCGACCGCAACGGTTAAAGTTCCGTCCGGCGAAACGTAAAAATCGTAATAATCGCCGCCGACCTCCGTTGCCGGTTTCATATAGGCGGCGATTTCTAAATTTGGAATAACGGGAAGTTTTTTCGGAAGCATCGAAAGCTGTAATTGACGCGCTTCTTCCAATTCTTTGGCGCGGCGTTCGTTTTCCGCCTGCGTTCGTTCGTGCGCTAAACGCAGTTCGGCGGTTTGACGTGCCTGTTCGATTTGCTGCGCGGATAATTCTTTGACTTGTTCCAGCCGCGCTTCGAGATGACGATTCGTGCGGGCGAAATTTCGCGCCAGATAAATTGAAACGGTCAAAGGCACGCTGAAAACGGCGATGTATAAATTTACGCGGTAAAGCCAGACGGGAATATCAATCCATTCGCGCTCGTGAGCGATATTGATAATCACGCCGAAGACCAAAACCGAAACGCCCGTCGCGATAATCCACGCGCCGGGATGGCGTTTTTTCAAAGCCTGAATCATTATCCGCAGACAGTCGGCAAAGGTAATCAAAAGTAAAACTAAAAAATGCGTTGATTCCTTCCAAAACTGGACGATGCTCAAACCGATGGTGACTGCCCACAAAACGAGCAGCAGCCAAAAAAATTTCGACGGGCGGTTTTTAAATTCGACGTAGAGAAATGCAAGCAATGCGATGATGGCAAGTCCTTGCACATTAAGCCGCGCAATATCCGTAACGAGCGCGCCGGTCGCGCTGAAATGCTCGCTGCCGAGCAGATTTTGCAGTAAAAACGACAGCGCGAGTCCAACTACGAAAAGACTGTAAAAAAGATTGCCGGGCGCGGCGCGATAAAAGACGAACAGCAAAAAATGTACGAGCGCGAAAGCGAAAAACAAACCGATGAACGTATAATCAATCCGGTCTTCACGCACTTGATTTTCGACGCGTTGCGCGTATTTCGTCCAAATCTCGACCACAAGCCGAAAACCGGGCAGATTGCCGCCGCGCGCGAGCCAGTTTTGTCCGGACCAATCGCGCCCCGCCGCAAACGAGTAACGTACGGCGACGGTGTGTTCGCCGCCGCTCGCAAAGGTCACCGGAAACGCCATCCCGCGCGGATTATACTCCGCGTCGCTGTCCGGCAAAATCTCGCCGTATTTTTTGATTAAAACGCCGTCCAGATAAATTTCCGTCGCGCCCCACTGCCACATTCGCCAAGCCAGCGGCACGCCGGCAAGCTGTTCATCAATCGTAATTTTCTGTCGAAACCAGGCGCGCCCATCCCAATTTTTGAGCGACGATAAATCTTCGTTGATTTGATCGTTGGTAATGCTTTGCCAATCGCTGTCGAAAAAATCTTTCTCCGCCCACGCTGGTTCATCGCCCGCGCGATATTTCCATGCCGAATCGCTCAACGAAATGCTTTTACCATTTTGCAATTCATCAGCGTTGAGCGAAACAACTGCTTGATTCTGCGCCCGCGCCGCCAGAACGCACGCGGTGAAAAGAGTGACGAATAAGAAAATGATGCGGCGCGAATTGATTAATGATTGACACATAATTCGGTTTATTTAATTGAGCGAAACGCCTATAGCTTTCAGCACGACGAAGGTTACGTCGTCGTCGGGCAATCTGCCGTTTGCCCAGCTTTCGGCGCGGTTGATTAAACGCTCGATAATTTCCTGCGGCGTTAAGTTTGCCGATTCGCCTAAAATTTTACGCGCTTCGTCGTCGCCGAGCATCTCGCCCTCCTGGTTGAACATTTCGGGAAAGCCGTCGCTCATCAAAACTATCAAATCGTTCGGCGCAAGCTCGAATTTCTGCTCCTGATATTTAACTCTGCCGATGCCGCCGAGCGGCAAAGCGCGTAAATTAATTTCTTCGACCACGCCCGTTGCCGAACGATAAATCAGCGTCGAAGGCATTCCCGCCGCGCTGATCGAGAACTGATTGTCTTTAATTTTAAGCAGCGTCATCGCCATAAACAGCCCGCGCAGATTCATTGCTTTTAAGCAACGCGAAATTTGCCCCAGAGTTTCTGGAATATTCGGCGCGGCGGCGAGATTGTTAAATAAACTTTTGGTCGCCGTGACGACCGTTCCGGCTTTCAAACCGTGACCGGTCGCGTCGCCGACGGCGACGGTCAAAGTTCCGTCCGCTCCGACGTAAAAATCATAATAATCGCCGCCGACTTCCGTCGCCGGTTTCATATAAGCGGCAATTTCCAGATTTGGAATGTTCGGCAGCTTTTTCGGAAGCATCGAAAGCTGTAATTGACGCGCTTCTTCCAATTCTTTGGCGCGACGTTCGTTTTCGGCGCGCAGTTCAACGGATTGGCGTTCCTGTTCGATTTTTTCGTATGACAGCGTTTCAACTTGTTCGAGTTGGGCTTGTAAATTGCGATTTGTTTTGGCGAAATTTCGCGCCAGAAAAATCGAAACGGCGAGCGGAATCGAGAGAATTAGAGCGATCTCACCTATTTCATAAACAAAATCGGGCAGATTCAGCAAAGCTAATTCATTGATTAAAACCGTCAGCATTCCGAGCGAAAAAAGCTGTAAACCGATCATCAAAATCCACGCGCCGGAACGCTTTTCGCTCAGAACTTTGACCAGCACATAAATGCAAAACACGAAACTCAAAAAAATTAAAACCGATGATGCGGTTGCCGAAAACTGTCGTAATTTGCCGATAAAAATTCCGCTCAACAGCGCGTTAATTATCCACGCCGCCGCCAATATCCAAAAGATTTTTCCCAAACGACGTTGAAAAGCGACGTGCAAAAATGCCAGCAGCGAGATGAATACGACGGCGAACAGAAGAGCGCGAAGCACACTCAGAATCATAGACGGAAAAATCGGCTGATGTCCGAAAGTCAAATAATTTCCGGTCACGAGAAAAAACGCAAAGGCGGCGGCGTAAATGCTGTATAAAAGATTGCCGCGTTCGACGCGATAGAAAACATACAGCAGAAAATGCAGCAGCGCGAGAGCCAGCAAAACGCCGGTAAACAAAAATCCGGTCGCCATCGAATGCGAATCCGAATAGCGTTCGATCACGCTCGGCGCGTCGTCAACTTCTTTGAAATAATATGTGAAGCCCGAATAAACGCCGCCGTTCGTCATCCATCTCGCCGGCAAACTCGCCGTATCTGCAAAAACTTCCGAAGCAAATCGCACCGCCAGCAGATGTTCGCCCGCATTTTCAAATTTAAAAAAAGTCGGCATTCCCGCCGGATTGTATTCCGTAATTGATAAATCGGTAATTAAGCCGAAATCCGCCAATTTTTTGCCGTCCAGATAAATTTCCGCCGCGCCGCGCTGTGCGGCGACGAGCGCGAAGTTTTTGTCCGCCATATCTTCGCCGACCTTGAAATGCAGACGAAACCACGACCGCCCGTGCCAATCGGATTTGTCAAGCAAATCGGATTTAATAAAAGTGTCTTCCAATTTTTCCCACGCCGAATCGTCAAACTGTGGATTCGCCCACGCCGGGTCGTCGCCTGCGTGAAATTTCCAACCGGCGTTGGACAACGCGACGCTTTTCCCGTTCTGTAAATCGTCCGCTTTCAAATTGAAAACTTCCTGTTCTTGCGCTTTGATATTAATCGCGGCAATAAATATCAAAGCGCAGAAAATTACGCTGATGGTTATTTTGTTACTGTTGAAAAATCCACTTTTTGAAAAATTCATATTAAACCTCAAAACAATTGATCGCTTGAAATTAAAATTATATTTGGTAATCAGATCGAATAATTTGTTCAGTCCGGCAATTAACAATCTGCCAGCAGCGGGCGAAACGCTAAAAACTGCGATTTCCGCCTTTTAATTATTAAAGGAAACAAAGTAAAATCACAAAATAACAATGATTTCTTATTAAAAATTACATTTTGGAGATTTTACCAATGAAAATCGGATTACCGAAGGAAATAAAAGATAACGAATACCGCGTCGGGCTAACACCGGCGGGCGTGCAGGCGTTAAAAGATGCCGGACACGATTTGTATGTGCAGAAAACGGCGGGCGAAGGTTCGGGTTTTGCCGATGAGCAATATGTCAACGCGGGCGCGAAAATGCTCGGCACGGCGGACGAAATTTGGCAAACCGGCGATATGATCGTCAAAGTAAAAGAGCCGGTCGCGCCCGAATATCCCAGAATGCGCGAAAATCAACTGCTTTTCACCTATCTGCATCTCGCGCCCGAACTCGAATTAACCAAGCAGCTTTTGGAAAGAAAAGTAACCGGCGTGGCGTATGAAACGATCACCGACAAACGCGGCACGCTGCCGCTTTTAACGCCGATGTCGGAAGTCGCCGGCAGAATGGCGGTGCAGGTCGGCGCGACTTTTCTGGAAAAAATGAACGGCGGCAAAGGCATTCTTCTCGGCGGCGTGCCGGGCGTTCCGGCGGCGAACGTCGTCATCTTGGGCGGCGGCGTGGTCGGCACGGAAGCGGCGAAAATGGCGGTCGGTTTCGGCGCGCACGTCACGATTATTGATATTAATTTAGATCGCCTGCGCCAGCTCGACGACATTTTTTTGTCGAAGGTGCAAACGCTCGCCTCAAGCCGTTACGCGATTCACGAAGCGATTTCGCACGCCGATTTAGTCATCGGCGGCGTTCTGGTCGTCGGCGCGGCGGCTCCGAAACTGGTCACGCGCGATATGCTCAAAGACATTCCGAACGGCGCGGTTTTAGTTGACGTGGCGGTTGATCAGGGCGGCTGTTTTGAAACGACGCACGCGACGACGCATTCAAATCCGACTTTTTATGAAGAAGGCGTTCTGCATTACTGCGTGGCGAATATGCCCGGCGCGGTTCCCAGAACTTCGACGTTCGCGCTGACCAACGCGACTCTGCCGTATGCGCTCGCGCTCGCCAACAAAGGTTTCGAGAAAGCGATTCAGGACGACAAAGGTTTAGCCGAAGGCGTAAACACATATGCCGGAAAGTTGACGTATGAAGCGGTGGCGACTTCGCAAAATCTCGAATACACGCCGCTCGAAAGTTTAATTGACGGCATCGCAAAGGCAACGAACAACTAAAAACTAAAAGTGAGTGGGAAAAAGTTTCGGAAAGTTTTATTATACTTTTCACTACTCACTTTTAGTTTTTCACTAAAAAAACGATGATCGCGAGCATAAAAATTTTGACTTTAATTTATATTTTTATGCTCGCCGTTATTATTTTTACAGCCGATTCGCGCGGCACGAACTATTTCGAGTTCATTAATCTGTTACCCTTCGGCGACAAAATCGGACATTTTTGTTTGATGGGAATGCTTTCGCTGCTCGTTAATCTGGTTTTGCAGGCGCGAACGATCCAAGCTCGGAAGTTGAGTTTTTTACTCGGAAGTTTGGCGGTCGCAGCAATCGTCGCGCTCGAAGAATTTTCGCAGATTTTGATGCCCGACCGCCGCACATTCGATTTATATGATTTGGCGGCTGATCTAGCGGGAATTTTTATCGGCGGCGCAATCGCGTGTTTCATCGCCGCCAAAAGATTCAGGCAAATTTAGCTTTTTCCGATAGCAAACGGCTGAGATTTTCGGTTAATTTTTCCTTCAAATCCGCGCTTTTGACCAGATACGAATCGGCGCATTCGTTTTCGGCGTTCGCCGAAATTTCCTGTTCGAGACCGCTTAAAATAATCAGCGGAATTTGCACGAAATCGGGATTTTGACGCAGAATCCGGCATAAATCGTGTCCGGTCAGATTAGGCATTACCGCGTCGGTGACGACCGCGTCGAATTTTTCAGACAGAGCGATTTTCATCGCCGCCAAGCCGTCTTCCGCCAAAACAATTTCATAACCGCTTTTTTGCAAAGTAATTTGCAGAAAACGGCGCATCGAAGCGTCGTCTTCCGCCAGCAAGATTTTTAGTTTGGAAAATCTTTCCTCGTTCATCTGTTGAGAATGCGTCTGCCTAACGCTTCTTATAGTTTATTTGCTAAAATTGTTTCGCGGCAGATTAGGGGATTTGGATTCAAGATTACAGGCAAAAGTTTTCTTTTGTCAACGAACTCGAACCGAATCGCTTAGATCTGAAGGATTTTACGATGTATGAATTTGCAGTTACGCCGGCGATTACGCAGCTTCGACGACCGGGCGTTTTAATCACCGAAGTCGCTCCCGAATCTTTGGCGGACGAATTGGAACTCGCGCCGATGGATAGAATCGTGCGCGTCAACGGTCGCGTCGTGCGCGACTATCTCGATTTTCGCTTTCAAACCGCCGGTGAAACCGATCTGACCTTGCTCGTCAAAAAGCCGAACGGCGAAAACTGGGAACTCGAAATAGAACGCGCGGAAGGCGAAGATTTCGGCTTGATGTTCGAGCAAATCGTGCCGCGCCAATGCGCCAACGAATGTCTTTTTTGTTTTTGTAAAGGCAATCCCGAAGACGCGCGACCGTCGCTCTTCGTACGCGACGAAGACATACGGCTTTCGTTTCTTTACGGCAACTACACGACGCTTTCTTCGATCACCGACGACGAAATGAAACGCATCGTCGAACAGCGTTTATCGCCGCAATACGTTTCGGTTCACGCGACCGATTTAAAAACCCGAGCCTATCTTCTCGGCGTTGACGAAAAACGCGCCGACATTGCCGGCAAATTAAAATTTCTGCTCGACAACGACATCGAAATTCACGCGCAAATCGTTTTATGCCCGCAAATCAACGACGGCGAGCAGCTCGAAAAAACTCTGCGCGATTTAGCGGCACATCACCCGAAAATCGTTTCGACGGCAATCGTGCCGGTCGCGCTGACGCGTTATAACACCGACGAAAGATTAACCAAAGTCACGCCCGAATTTTGCCGCCGGACGATTAAACAAATCGAAAAACTGCAAACCGAATTTCGCCGGACGCTCGGCGTAACCTTCGCTTTTCTCGGCGATGAAATTTATATAAAAGCCGGTTTGCCGGTTCCGTCCCGGAAACATTACGGCAATTATCCGCAAATCGAAGACGGCGTGGGAATGATTCGCTCGTTCTTGAATTCGTTTGAAAAACTGCTCGGAAAAGTTCAGGGTTCAAAGTTCAAAGTTCAAGGTTTTTCCGACAAAAACGTTCGCACGCACGAACTGGCAATTAGACCGAAAGAAAATCCAAAGTCCAAAATCCGAAATTCAAAATCGCTCAACGGCACAATTCTGACAGGCGAAATGTTCGCGCCTGTTTTGCGTGAACAAATCGAAAAACTAAACACGATTGCTAATTCAAATTTAAAAGTCGTCGCCGTTCCGAACACCTATTTCGGCGGCGATGTCGCGGTCGCCGGACTTCTGACCGGACAGGATTTTCTCGCCGTCAAAGATCGAATCGAAGGCGATTTTGTCGTTATTCCGAAAAGCGTAATTAAATCCGACGAACCGATTTTGTTAGACGGAATGCGATTCGAAGATTTAAAGGCGCGGTTCGACGTGCCGATTTACGATATGGACATACAGGATTTTATCAGGGAATTTTTATTTTGAATTTTTGACCGCGATGATTTCCGCCGCAATCGAAACGGCAATTTCAAACGGCGTTCGACTTCTGATATTTATGCCGATTGGCGTGCGAATTTTGTTCAGCTTTTCCTTATCAAAATTTTCTTTTTCCAAATTTCTCAAAAGCGTTTTCATCTTCGCACGGCTTCCCAAAACACCGAAGTATTTGAAGTTTTTATCAAATAATTTTCTAATCACGATTTCGTCGAATTTATAACCGAGCGTCATCACGACGACATAAATATTTTCTCCGCTTTCGATAAATTCGCCGATATTTTCAAAAGAATCAACAATTTGTTTCTCGTGAACGAACTCGTTTTTCGCCAAAGTATTTAAATCCGCGCGGTCGTCGAAAAGCGATATGTGAAAATCCATTTTCGACATCAATTCCGACAAAGCCAAAGCGCAATGTCCGCCGCCGACGATGAAAAGTTTATTTTTGAAATTGATTTTTTCTTCGTAAACAAATTCGTTTTCGCCGGTTCGCGCAAAATAAAAATCCGGGTTTGACGTTTCGATTTCAGAATTTGAAGTTTGAGATTTGCGATCTGAAGTTTGGAATTCGAGATTTGGAATTCGAGATTTAGAATTTGAAATTTGAAATTCGGAATTCGAGATTCGCAGTCGGCGATCCGAATCATTTTCGAGCGCGTCAATAATTTTTTCGACCGCCTTCAAATGCGAAGAATCAAGCCGGAAAAAGATAACCGTCTGTCTGCCCGAACAAATCATTCCGCTCGGATTTACAGAGTTTTTCCGGTGAATTTGCTCGACGACTTCTGAATTTATTCGTAATTCGTCATTAGTAATTCGTGATTTAGCGAGTTCCGCGAGCCGCGTCTCCATCACGCCGCCGCCGATGCTGCCGCGCACATCATTTTCGGCGACGACCATTTTAAAACCTTTTCTGCCGGGCGAGCTGCCCGCACTTTCGGCGACAACGAGCAGCATTACCGCTTCGTTTCGCCTTAATCGTTCGGCGGCGAATCGCCAGATTTCCAATTTCTCGTTCATTGTTTAGCGTTCAATATTTTAAAATCTTCGCTATACAAATTCATCAAAACTTTTTCCGGCGTAAACGGCGCGTCAAAGCGCGGTAAATTTTCGAGGTTAAAGGCTTTAACGGCTTCACGAATCGCAAAATACGCGCCGATGCCATACATCAGAGGCGGCTCGCCGACGGCTTTTGAATTGAAAATCGCCAAATTTTCGCGCGCCGTTTCGAGCGGCAAAATTTCGACTTCCTTCGGGACGGAATAAATGTCGGGAATTTTGTAAGTCGAAAGCGCGTTCGAGCGCAGCCGACCTTCAGCGTCATAAAAAATTTCTTCCATCGTCATCCAGCCGATGCCCTGCGCGATGCCGCCTTCGATTTGTCCGAAGTCAACCGCCGTGTTCATTGATTTGCCGAAATCGTGACAGCATTTGACGAAATCAATCGTATAAATTCCGCGCCGGCAATCAACCGTCGCGCCGACAATCGCCGTGCCGTAAACGTGATACGCGAACGGATGACCTTTGGCGATTGACCAGTCGAAATTAATGCCGGGTGTCGCGTAATGCGCGTGTTCGCTTAAGTTTACGCGCTGCATATAGGCTTCGTTGACGAGGACGAGCCAATCCAAATCGGTGCTTTCGCCGCGGCGGAAAACAAAACCGTTTTCGATAGTTACATCGTCCGCGCTTTGCGCTTCGACGAGCGGCGCGGCGACTTCTTTCAATCGCTTTAAAATCGTTTCGCAGGCGATTTCGGTGGCGCGCCCGTTCAAATCGGCGGCGGCTGATGCGGCGGTCGGCGAAGTATTGGCGATTCGCAAAGTGTTCGTCGTGTGAACTTTTACTCTTCCAATCGGCAGCGAAAAAACGTCCGACGCGACCTGCGCGATTTTCGTGTTTACGCCCTGTCCCATTTCGACCGCGCCGGTCGAAACGGCGACCGAACCGTCGGTGTAAACGTGAACCAGCGAACGCGCCTGATTCATCGGCGTTTTGGTGAACGAAATGCCGAAACAAACCGGCATCAGCGCAACACCTTTTTTGACGAATTTATTTTGCTTGTTGAATCGGTCGGCTTCCGCTTTTAAGCGCGCAAAATCGTATTTTTTATCGGCTTGCGTCCACGAAGTTTCGGCTTCGGATTCGGCGATTTGACCGTATGGAAATTCGTCGCCGTCGCGGATTAAATTTTTGCGCTGGATTTCGTCTTTCGCCACGCCTAATTTTTCCGCCGCGTGCGCGATTGCCGATTCGATGACGAACATTCCCTGCGGTCCGCCGAACCCGCGAAACGCCGTGTTCGGCGGCAAATTCGTTTTGCACGAAAACGCCGTCGCCGAAACGTTCGGAATAAAATACGCGTTCGTGCAGTGAAATAGCGTTCTTTCCAAAACCGGCAAAGACAGATCGCACGACGCGCCCGCGTTCTGATAAAACGTCGCCTGGTAAGCGACGATTTTCAGATTTTTGTCCAAACCGATTCGGTAATCCGCCGAATACGGATGCCGCTTGCCGGTCATCCGCATATCTTCCATTCGGTGCAGCGCGTATTTGACCGGGCGTTTCGTTAATTGCGCGCCGACGGCGCACAGTGCCGCCCAGGCGTTCGCCTGATCTTCTTTGCCGCCGAAGCCGCCGCCCAACCTGGTTACGTCAACCTCGATTAAATTCATCGGCAACGCCGTCACGCGCGCAACGCAACGCTGGACGGCGGTCGGTCCCTGCGTCGAAGAATAAATTTTCAGACCGTTCTGTTCGGACGGAACCGCATACGCGCCCTGCGTTTCGATGTAGAGATGTTCTTGCCCATTGACATCGGCGCGCCCCTCAAAAACGTATTCGCAGGATTTAAAAGCGTTTTCCGCGTCGCCCAACTTAAAACGTTTCGGCGGCGCGATCAATTCGTTTTTCGCCTGCGCCGCGCGCCCGTCGGTGATGATTTCGAGCGGCTCGATTTCCGTTTTTATCAATTTCGCCGCGTGTCCGGCTTGCGCTTCGGTTTCGGCTAAAACGAGCGCAATCGGCATTCCGCAAAAATGCACTTCCGCGTCGGCAAACAGCGGCTCGTCCGGCAAAATTCCGCCGATTTCATTTTCGCCGATTAAATCTTTTGCCGTAATAATTTTTACGACACCGCTCGCTTGTTCGGCTTCGGACAAATCAATATTGTTTAATTTGCCGTGCGCGATTGGCGAATCAAAAACCGCCGCGAACAGCGTCCCTTGAAGCAGCGGAACATCGTCCAAATAAATTGATTCGCCGCGCACGTGCGATTTTGAATCTACGTTTTTCATCCGACTTGACAATCAAATAATTCGACGAAATGCGCCGTGAAAAGCTGCCGCAAAAGCAATCTTTTATATTCCTTTGAGCCGCGCACGTCGGAGATCGGGGAAATTTCCGCTTGCAAAATTTCGGCGGCTTCGTTGATTATTTGTTCGTTAATTTCTTTGCCACGCAAAAATTGCGATGTTTCCGTCAAATAAAGCGGAATCGGCGCGACTCCGCCGGCGGAAATGTGCGCGCGTTCGATTTTGTTCGCCGACACTTTCAAACTGATTGCCGTATTAACCGAAGCGATGTCGAGAAAGGTGCGCTTGCAGACTTTTTCAAAATTAAAATGCGTGAAATCTCTGCGAAAACGAATTTTCGTGATGAATTCGTCTTCGGTTTTAGCCAATTGTTTGTAGCCGAGATAAAAATCTTTGAGCGCGATTTCGCGTTCGCTGTTAAAAATAATCGAAGCGTCGAGCGCGAGAAAAAATGCCGTCATATCGCCAATCGGCGAAGCGTTGACAAAGTTTCCGCCAATCGTCGCCATATTGCGAATCGGCGTTGACGAAACGAGTTTTAGATGTTCGTAAAGATTCGGAAAAAGCCGTCCGAAAACATCAGATTCGAGCAAATCGGTGACGACCGTTGACGCGCCGATTTCGATTAGTTCGCTTATTTCTTTAATAAATCTCAAATCTAAATTATCGAAAAGATTTTCGCCTTCGACTTTTGCCATTTCTTCCGGTCGCTGAACATATAAATCGGTTCCGCCCGCGAGGAATTTCCGATTTCGGATTTCGGATTTCGGATTTGAAATTTCAGATTTAAGATTTTTAAGTTTGCCGACGATTCCCGAAAAATATTCGGGAACGATTTCCATTTCGATTGCCGTTTCGAGCGGATTTTTCCGCTCACCGCTTACTGCCGATTGCTCATTGATTTCCGCCAACTGCCTGCAGAGCGAAGCGGCGGCGCGTTCGATGGATTTGTAACCGGTGCAGCGGCAGATATTTCCGTCAATCGCGGACACGGCGGCTTCGTTCGTTTTCGGCGATTCATCGAGACAAAATCCGGTCAAAGACATTACAAAACCGACCGTGCAAAATCCGCACTGCGTTCCCGATTGCTCAACCAACGCGCTCTGCACTTCGGTCAATTCGCCGTCCGCCCGATTAATTCCTTCGACGGTAACGATATGCTTGCCGCGCGCATTCACGAGCGGCATCAAACACGAAGTTTGTGAGCGGTATTTTACTTTTTCATCAATTAGTTCGCCGACGAGAATTGTGCAAGCCCCGCAGTCGCCTTCACGACAGCCGATTTTTGTTCCCTTGAGATTTTTGTGATAGCGGGCAAAATCCAAAACCGTCGCGCCCTGCGGCAAATCGGTTTCGATTAATTGATTGTTTAGGATAAATCGAATCATTTTATTTTTAACCACATAGAAACATAGAACATATAGTAATTGAAAAATATTTCTTCTATGTATCCTATGTTTCTATGTGGTTTAAAATTTCCGAATTAAAATCACGCCGATTGTAATCATCGCCGCGCCGAGAACGCGAACTAAATTAATCGGTTTTTCCGGCACGCCGAGCCAGCCGAAATGGTCAATCAAAAGCGTTACAATCATCTGCCCGCCGATTGCCAGAGAAAACGCGAGCGCGACCCCAATGCGCGGCACGATTGTCGCCATGACGGAAACGAAAAACGCGCCTAAAAATCCGCCGATCCACGCGATGAGCGGCGCGTTTGCCGACGCAGCCAAATTACTTAAAGGCACGCCGGTCAGCAAAATATAAACGAACAAAGCGATTGTGCCGACCGCGAACGAGATAAACGCCGCCAGTATCGGACTGTCAATCGTCGTCGCCAATTTGCTGTTGACGACCGCCTGCGTCGGCATCGCCATTCCCGCCAAAATCGCCAGAAAAATGAAAAAATAATTGTTGAGAAATGAAGACACTTTTTAAATGGAAAACGGAAAACGGAAAACGGAAAATTTCTCTTTCATTTTACATTTTACATTTTCCGTTTTCCGTTTTCTAATATTCCGTTTTATCCGTTTTGTTCGCCCAGTTCTCAAAAACCTTTACGCCCGCGTCGCGCAGTAAATTGACGAGCTTCATTTGGCGATGCTCGAAGTTTTTTTCGATTTCTTCGTAAATAAATTCGTCGTCGAAACCGACTTCAGCCGCGTCTTCGCGCGTCGCGGCGTAGAAAACCTGTGCCGGTCGCGCCCAATAAATCGCGCCGAGACACATCGGGCAAGGCTCGCACGAAGTATATAAAATGCAGCCGTCGAGCTGAAACGAATTCAATTTTTGACAGGCGTTTCTGATGGCGACGACTTCGGCGTGCGCGGTCGGATCGTTCGTCGAAGTGACCTGGTTAAACGCTTCGCCGACGATTTCGCCGTCTTTGACAACGACCGCGCCGAATGGTCCGCCCGCGTTTCGTTCGATTCCCTGCTGCGCCAATTCGACCGCGCGGCGCATAAATTTTTCGTCTTGTTCGTTCATTTTTTATTGCTGCGGTTTCGGCTTTATTTTTATCTCGAAAAGTTTTTTCCAGTTTTTTCCGGTCACGAAAACGCGGTCGGCGGCGGCATCGTAGGCAATGCCGTTCATTGTGTTTTCGTCGTCGCGCGAAACGTCGTCGGGCGAAATGCCGCCCAGGTCAATCCAGCCGAGCAATTTGCCCGAATTCGGATCAATGCGAGCGATATGATTCGGTTTGCCGATTTCTTCCGAATGCCAGACGTTCGCCCAGATTTCGCCTTTGATATACTCGAGTTCGTTAATTTTCATCAAAGGCTTGCCGCGCTCGTCGAGAACCGAAATCGCGCGAAGCTGCTTGAAATTTTGCGGCTCCATTATTCTGATGACGCTCGTGCCGTCGCTCATAAACAGATTCGTGCCGTCGTTCGTCAAGCCCCAACCTTCATTTTGATATTCAAAAGTGCTGATTTGTTTAAAGGTCGCCGCGTCGTAAACGAAACCGCGTTTTTCCTGCCACGTCAATTGATAAATTTTGTCGCCTAAAATCGTCGTGCCTTCGCCGAAGCTGTCGGTCGGCAGCTTCGCCTGCTGAACGATTTTTCCGCTTTCGAGTTCGGTGCGCCGCAAATCGGATTTGCCTTCCTGCCCGGTGCTTTCGTATAAAAATCCGTCGTGAAAAAACAAACCTTCAGTAAATGCCTTTGAATCGTGCTTGAAGGTATTGACCACATCATACGAATAGACGGGAATTTTGTCCGTCGTCGTTTGCGCGGCGGAATTGATATTTTTGCTGACGTTGACGGAAGAATTTGTATTCACGTTCAGACGATTTGTATTCGTAGCAGTTTTACACGAAACCGCGAAAACCGCGAATAAAGTTAATAAAATAAAACGCATATATTTCAGGAGTTAAAAGTTGAAAGTTAAAAATTTAAGAAAATGTTTATTGCGATTATAAATTCTCGACTTTTAATTTTAACTTTTAGTTTTTAACTTTTAGTTTTTAGTTTTCAAAGCTCGCTCAATCGCGCTTCTGAACGCTTCCGCCGAAAGCGTCCGCACGCGCACGCCGTTGACGAAAATCGTCGGCGTTCCGGTAATGCCGAGCGTTTTGCCGTCGGCGATGTCGCGGTCAACTTCAGACGCGAATTTTTTACCCTTCAAATCGGCTTCAAAGCGTTTCGTATCAAGTCCGAGTTGCGCGGCGTAGGCGACGAGCGAAACGTCGTCGAGTTTGGATTGATTTTGATATAAAATTTCGGTGTATTCAAAAAACTTTCCCTGCGCGTTCGCCGCGTTCGCCGCGAGCGCGGCGCGATAGGCGTGTTCGTGCAGCGTCGTAAGCGGAAAATCGCGTTCGACAAAACGAATTTTGTCGCCGAAGCCTTTCAGAACTTCCTGCAAAACCGGATACGTTCCCGAACACGCCGGACATTGAAAATCAGTAAACATTACGACCGTGACCGGCGCGTCCGCTGTGCCGCGCGACGGCTGTCGGTCAATCGAAACGTTTTCGACGACGGGCGGAATTTCCTTGATTAAAAATTTCGCGTTGTATTTTTTAAATAATCTGTCGCGCAGAGCCGATTCGAGATTGGCGCGTTCCGCGTCGGAAAAATCCTTTAATTTATCGGTAATCTCGCGGGCGACCAAATCGCTCGGTTCGATATTTTGCGCTTTGGCTTCAGCCACGAGCAAATTTGAATAAACGATTTGTTCGAGCGCGGCGCGCGTCTGCTCAATCGTCGCGGCTTCAAATTCGATGAGCGTCGCTTTATTTTTCGTTTCGAAGCTTTGCGCCGAAATTTTCTGATCGCCGACAATCGCCAAATTTTCAAACTGGGTCAAATTCGCCGCGTTGACATCTTTGCCGAGCGCGACTTTGTATTTCGATTTTAAGTTGGAAACAAATTCGCCGTAAACCTTCTGTTCCGCGTCGCGCCGCAGATACTCGACGATTTGCGGTCGCACTTCTTCCAAACTGCGTTCGCCGATTGTCTGGCGGTTGGCATCGTAAATTGCCTTAATTTCCTTTTCGGTCGGCGCGGCGACCTTCGCTTTGACTTCGGTTTCGAGAATCTTATCCGTCGAGACACTGCGCGCCGCCGCTTCTTTTTCGAGCAGAATGGCGACGATTTGCTGTTCAAGCAAAGCCTTTCGCGCCTCTTTCAGCGTCGCCGGTAAATTTTGCCACGCCTGTCCGGCTTCCGGCACGAGGTCTTGCGCGGTGTAATTCTGCCCGTTCGCGGTCGCCAAAATCCCGTCGGATTTTTGAGCGAAAATGTTTAAGCTCAGAAGAAATAAAATGATTACGGAAAATAATTTCATATTTTAATTATCGAATCGAAGCATATTTGTTTGAACGCGAACGGCTTCAATTTCGCCCGGCGCGCCGAAAATTTCCGGGTGAAAAATCTTCGCCAAGATTTCCGCGCCGTCCACGACGCGCGGCGCGGGACGCGAGAAATACGCGCTCGCGTCGAGCGTCCAGACTTGCCCGTTTTTGATTACCGGTAAATCTTGCCAATTTGCCGGAAACACGGTCGTTTCGAGATGCCGCAAAGTGTCGGCGATGTAAAAGCCGCACGGAATCAAAACCAGAATCTCCGGTTGAGATTCGTAAACCGCTTCAAAAGTTGTCGTTTGGCTCTTTTTTCCCGCTTCGCCGAGCAGACAAACGCCGCCCGCGATTTCGCATTGCTCCGGTGTCCAATGTCCGGGCGCGAACGGCGGTTCGAGCCATTCGAGCAGGAAAGATTTTGGATTTTGGTTTTTGGATTTTGGATTTTTTTCCAGACGGTTTTTGATTTTGTCGAGACGATTTTGCAAATTTGCGACGACTTCGGCGGCGCGTTCGGGAACGCCGCAAAGCTCGCCGACGGTTTGAATATTGGCGAAAATATCGCTGATCGTGTTCGGTTCGAGCGACACGACGGTCGCGTCGGCGACATACATTTTCGCCGCTTTTTCGACGGTTTTATAGCTGACGGCGCACACTTCGCAGAGTTCCTGCGTGATGATTAAATCGGGTTTTAATTCAGCCAGTTTTTGCGCGTCCAAATCGTAGATCGAGCCGTGTCCGTCGAGCTGCGCGCGAACGGCGTGGTCAATTTCCGCGCTGTTCATCCATTCGTGCGAAATGCGGCTCGCCGTTAAAGTCGGTTTGCCGGCGACTTCCGGCGGGAAATCGCATTCGTGCGTGATGCCGACGAGATTTTCGGCGAGTCCGAGCGCGCAGACGATTTCCGTCGCCGAAGGCAGTAACGAAGCGATTTTTAAATTCTTTGTTTTCCGCATAAAACCGAATAAAACCCGCGCCGTGCCGATTCTAATTTATATGACGCGATTGAAGATTTTAGCTCGAATCTTGTATGATGCCAATTATGAAAACACTTTATCCGGAAATCGAACCGTTTGATTCGGGAATGTTGAAAGTTTCCGACATACACGAAATTTATTACGAGCGATGCGGAAACCCGGACGGCATTCCGGTCGTTTTTCTGCACGGCGGTCCGGGCGGCGGTCTGATTCCGATGTATCGGCAATTTTTCGATCCGCAGGCGTATCACATCATACTTTTCGACCAGCGCGGTTCGGGCAAATCAACGCCGCACGCCGAATTGAGAGAAAATACGACGTGGGATTTGATTAAAGACATCGAAGCGTTGCGCGAAAAATTTAACGTCGAAAAATGGTGCGTGTTCGGCGGCTCCTGGGGCAGCACGCTGAGCCTTGCGTATGCCGAAACGCATCCCGAACGCTGTCTGGCGTTATTCCTGCGCGGCATTTTTCTGACCAGGCGGCAAGAGCTTCTGTGGTTTTATCAATACGGCGCGTCGGAGATTTTTCCCGATTTCTGGGAGCGTTACCGCGACGAAATTCCGTTTGAAGAGCGCGGCGATTTTATGACGGCGTATTACAACCGTCTGACGAGCGACGACGAAAAAACGCAGCTTTCGGCGGCGCGGGCGTGGAGCGTTTGGGAAGGCTCGACCTCGAAACTTTATCCGAGCAAGGATTTGATGGAACACTGGGAAGGCGAACACGAAGCTCTTAGCCTGGCGCGGATCGAATGCCATTATTTTATGAACAATTCGTTTTTCCCTAAGGAAAATTATTTAATCGAAAATGTTGATAAGGTTAGACATATCCCGACCGTTATCGTCCAGGGTCGTTACGATGTCGTCTGTCCGGCGACGAGCGCGTGGGAACTGCACAAAGCATTTCCCGAAGCCGATTTAAAAATCATTTCCGATGCCGGACATTCGATTTCCGAGCCGGGAATTACATCGGCTCTGGTCGAAGCGACCGACAACTTCAGAGGCAAATCAGCCGTCTAACCAGCCGGATTACCGTTTTTCGATGGAAACATTCGACAAACGGCGTTATGATAAATCAAGATTGACGCGCCAACTTTTTTGGAACGGCAAGCGTCAAAAAGCAGAGGAAAAGTGTTATGGGTTTAGGAACAACGGAAATTATATTAATCGTTTTGGCTTTGTTTTTGCTTTTCGGCGCGAGTCGTCTGCCGCAACTGGCGAAATCTTTGGGTCAATCGCGCAAGGCTTTTAAGGAAGGCATAAAGGAATCTGAAGAAGAAGATCGGCAGGAACAAATGCAGAAGCAAATTACTCCGAAGCCCGTCGCGCCGCAGATTTCCGCGATGAGCGACGAGGAATTGATGGCGGAAATGCGCCGCCGCGCCGAAGTCAAACAATCGTAAAGGCTTTTGCCGCCCGCTATTTACTCGGTTTGACTGAAACAATTAAATTTCCTTTTCAGCACCAAAATTATGCAGTTATTATTTTTTATGTTCGACAGCCCGATGCAGATTGTGCTGGTCGTGGCAGCCGTTTTTTTATTATTCGGTTCGGCTAAACTGCCGCAGTTCGCCAAATCGCTCGGACAGACGCGCAAAGCCTTTAAGGAAGGAATGCGTGAAGCCGACGAAGAGGAAAGCGCGGAGACGGAAAAACGTCAGCCACAGCTTCCTTCGATTGTCTCCGCCGCGCCGCCGGTTTCAGCAATGAGCGACGAGGAATTAATGGCGGAAATGCGCCGCCGCGCCGAAGTCAAACAATCGCAAAATAATTTTTCAGATTAATTTTCAAGCAAACCGGAATCGAAATGAGGTCGGTTTGCTTTCTTTCTGTTTTGAAAAATTATCTGCTTAATGCGGCGACGTGATTTCTGACCGTTTCGCCGAGCGTTTCGAGATTATAACCGCCTTCCAGACACGATACGACGCGCCCGCCGCAAACTTCATTCGCCCAATTTTTCACCGCGCGCGTCATCTTAACGAAATCTTCGTTTAATAATTTCAACTGTCCGAGCGGATCGGTTTCGTGCGCGTCGAAACCGGCGGAGATAAAAATCAAATCCGGTTTGAAATTTTTATGAATATCGCCGAGCGCGCCGTCGAACATTCGCAATTGCTCTTTCGCCGGAGTTTTCGCCTTGACCGGAATATTCAAGGTAAAATCCCTGCCGCGCCCGAAACCGTTTTCGCCGCGCGCGCCGCTGCCCGGATACCAAGGATACTGGTGCATCGAAAAAAAGAAAACCGTCGGATCGTCGTAAAAAATCCCCTGCGTGCCGTTGCCATGATGCACGTCCCAATCAACAATCGCCACGCGCTCGATTTCTCTGTATTTATTCTGCGCGTAGCGCGCCGCGACGGCGACGTTATTGAAAAGACAAAATCCCATCGCGTGTTCCGCCGTCGCGTGATGACCGGGCGGGCGCGAGGCGCAAAAAGCGTTGTTCGCCGCGCCCGACATCACCAAATCAACTGCCTGACACGCACCGCCCGCCGCCGTCATCGCCGCGTCAAACGAATTCATCGAAACGATTGTGTCGGCATCCAGATTTTCAATTCCGTTTTCAAATGCTTCTTCAATACGCCGGAAATGTTCCTTCGTGTGCGCCGCCAAAATCAAGCCTTTCCCCGCCGGCTCAGCCGTTGATACGTCGAGCGAATTCCACAATTTTTCGTCCGATTCAAGCGCGTTCATCACGACTTCATAACGCCTTGCCGTTTCGGGATGACCGCTTCCCGTGTCGTGTTTTCGATAAATCGGATGATGAATTAAAGCCGTTTTCATACATCAATTATTAACAAAAGCGGCGCGATTTATAAAACCGCGCCGCCTTTGTTCGATTAAAAATTTTCGTGCGAAAAAACTTAATCGTTCATATAATCTTCAATATTAAATTTGTCAACCGAAACTGACGGCTGAATTTTAACCGTTTTCTTTTCCACCTTTTCCGGGTTCTGTTTGTCGAAACTTTTAACTTTAATTTCCGTCAGATAAAACGTTTCGTCTTTTTTAACGAATTCAAACGATTTATTGAAATAATTTCTCGAACCGTATTCGATGGAAACTTCAAATCCGTTGTCTGTTTTCTTTGCCCAATTTAAGGCGTAGCCATTAATGTCTGATGGGCTTGGCAATTTGATAATTGATTTGACATTGCTGCCGATGACGAGGTTGATGTTTTTGGCTTCGCGTTCCGCGTCTTCGACCACCTTCAGACAATAATCGCTTGCCTCGGCGCACTCTTCCGATTGCGCGGGCGGCGTTGCCGAAGCGGTCGGCGCGGCGATATTTGCCGGCGTTTGCTTTTCGTTCGAGACCGCCGCGATACGTCCGTTTGAATTAACACGCTCGCAGGCAAATGCGGCGCACAAAAATAAAAATACAATTAAAGTTTTCATAAAAGTTTTCCGTCTAAACTATTTTCCAAAAAATTGACAAACCGAAACTGCCCGTCGCCACCAATTCCTTGCCGCCCTTACCCGTCGTATAGCGGAAAAATCCAACAGCCCGGGCTGGAATAGGAACCGGAAAGACGATTATCGGGTACCAATTCTTCTGATCGTTAAAAACCTCAGCCGGAAGTGTATAGCTGGTTTTCCCGTAACGAACGCTGTCTCCGTATTTTGCCTTGTTGGCGGCTAAAAACGTATCGAATATCGGAGCGAGAATCGTGATCGCCGCATATTCTTCAAATTTATTGTGCGGCGTTCCGTCCGGCGATTTCAAGCCCCAAGCCAGAAAATCCGTTCCGTCCCAAAACCGCGCGCCGTCGGTCGGATCAACGCCGCCGTTAGCGACATCGTTTACTGCGTCTCTGGCGGCTTTGGCGGTCACGCTTTGGTCTTTGTCGGACAGCTCAACTTTGTCTCCTTTGCCGACCGACGAATAGCCCGTCATAAGAATTTCGTAAAGCGTTTTGCCTTTTACTTTCGCCTGATTATTAGCGGTGTGCGCCAGCCAGAGATATTCCTGCGGATCGGTCGAAACGCCTTCTTTTTTGATAATGTTGGCGGCAATTCTGATTTGCTCGTCTGTCATTCCCATAGTTTTTGAATAATTTACCGATTAAACAAACGCATTTGCGCCCTAGATGCGAAACGTCGAAGATTAAATTGGAAAATTTCCCCTCGCTTTTGTAAAATATTTTTGAAATCAACTGTTGACGAATGATTGCAAAAATTTTTGCTTTATGGCAGAAAAAAATCAGCCTGAGTTCGACTCGTAAACTTCATCGCGCACTTTTAAATAAAAGCTGTTTCGCGCAAAAGTTTGCCCGTTGCAAACCTCTCCAAACTCAAACACGAAACATCTAAAAACGACGCTTTGCCGTCCAGAATGATTTCCGATAAAGCTTTCCCTGTCGCGGGCGCGTGCATTACGCCGTGACCGGAAAAGCCGTTGGCGAAATATAGATTTTCAATCGCGCAACCGCCCAGAATCGCGTGATGATCGGGCGTGTTTTCATAAAGTCCGGCGCGGCATTTTTCGATAATCGGTGTTGTCTGAAATAAAAACGGCGAGCGGCGTTCGGCTCGTTCGTAAACTTTGCCGATAAAAGACTCGTCGAAGTTCGTGTCGAAAGAATTCGTTTCTTTCGAATCGGGATAAGCGAAAAGAATTTCGTTTTTAGTCTCGAACGGATTGACGAAATCTCTGGCGGGGCGAAAATGAAATCCGGTTTCCAGATCAATCGTCATCGGCAGATTCGCGGGCAAATCCGTCTCGCTTCGCGCCCAGACAATCTGGCGTTTCTGCGGTTCGACGGGCAAATCTATGCCGGCGGTTTTCGCCAGGATTTTCGCCTTCGCGCCGGTCGCTAAAACGACTTTTTCGCATTCGATTTCGCCCCGGTTTGTTTTGATTGATTTTACTTTTCCGTTTGTTGTTTCGATTGAAAAAACTTCCGTCCCGAATTCGATCTTCGCGCCGTTCTTCAAAGCGTTTTCCGTCAAGCCGCGCATCACGGCGAGCGGATTGATAAAACCGTCGTCCGCGCCGAACGCGCCGCCGATAATGTCCGCGCAATTGAGAATCGGACAAATCTCCGCGACGGTTTGCGCGTCTATCAATTCAACGTCTTTCACGCCGAGCGATTTTTGTTTTTCGACGTTTTGCCGCAAATAATCGAGACCTTTTTCGCTCGTTACAAAAAACAAATAGCCGCGCGGTTCATAGCCGCAGTCGAATCCGCAATTTCTAAAAAAATCGAGCGAATACAGCGACATTTGAATATTGATTTGCGTTTCAAACTGCGCCCGCACACCGCCCGTCGCTTTGCCGGTCGAACCGAAACCCTGCGCCGCTTCGCGCTCTAAAATCAAAACGTCTTTCGCGCCGCGCTTCGTCAAATGATAAGCAATGCTCGCGCCGACGACACCGCCGCCGATGATGACGATTTCCGCTTTTTTCATTTTAGTTTGAATTAAATTCCGACGCTTGCACGACGAAATCCGGCACTTGCGGCTCGTTCGGCAGAACCTTGTTTTCGCCGCTTGCCAACGCCCAGCGATAAATCCATAAAACGCCGCCCGGACTGACAAACGTGTCGGGCAAACGATAAGCGTCGTCGGTCAAAGCGTTTTCCAGAGTAACGAATTGGTAGCCGCGCTTTTTCAGCATTCGCGCGATGTCGTCGAAATAATCCGAGTTGATAAAATTGGCGTGAATCAAAAGAGTCTGCTTGATTTCGCGGTCGAAAAGTTTCACCGACTGGCGTTCGCAAAAATCCATTTTCGCTTCGAGAAACGGCACATAAGCCGCGCCGACGCGCCGCATCATTTTTTTATCTTTTTTGTCGAAGGCGCGATCATACGCGCTCGAAAAAATATAATCTTCGTTGTCGCACGTCACCGGCGCGATTGTGTATCCGTGTTCGGCGAGAAATTTATTTAATTCGGCTTTTATTTCCAAACTCGTTCCCGTATGCAGAAACGGATGACGAAAATAACGAATTCGTTGATTTTTCGCCGCGAGCAGTTCCTTCGTAATAATCTCGCCCTGCAAAATTTCGGCTTCAAATTTTTCGAGCGGATTATTGTTCAAACTCAAATGAGAAAACGTGTGATTGCCGAGTTCCAAACCGGCATTGAGCCATTGACGCAGCAAATCAACTTGCGCTTCGTCGCGTTGATCGCCGTTGTAAAGTTTATTTTCATTAACGAAACCGATTGCCGGAACTTTCGCCTCGGTAATATGCGCGAGCAGTTTTTTGGTGATTTCCTGCCGGTTCTTCAAATCTTTGCGCGTCGAAACGACCGGCAAATCGTCAATCGTGACGGCGATAAATCGTTGTTTCGCCTGCGCGTTTACGACAACGGGCAAAACAATCAAAACGAATAAAATGAACGCTTTAAATTTCATAAACTATTTGGCGAAAACTTGCGAAAAATCGGCAAACGATTTGAATTCGAGCGCGTTGCCCGACGGATCAAGAAAAAACATCGTCGCCTGTTCGCCGACTTCGCCTTTGAAGCGAACTTTCGGTTCGATGACGAATTCGACGTTGTGCGATTTCAAGCGTTCCGCCAATTTTTCCCATTCGTCGGGCGGCAGAACGCAGCCGAAATGCGGCACGGGAACGTGGTCTTTATCAACTTCGTTTTTATGTCGAACGCCGGCGACGTTCGGCGCGAGATGCGCGACGATCTGATGCCCGAACAGATTAAAATCAATCCATTCGTCGGAGCTTCTGCCTTCTCCGCAGCCGAGAATCTCGCCGTAAAATTTGCGCGAAGACTCCAAATCTTTGACCGGAAATGCTAAATGAAATAAATTTTGCATAATTGTTTTAAAGTTCTAAATTATCTTGTCTATTTTGAAAACTTATAGGATAATTGCCTTCGGAGACAACAATGAAAAGCAAACTCAAAATAGTCAAACCGACCACCGAGCCGGAAAAGCCCGCCAAAGCTGAAGTCTCCGACAAAGAATTCCGCCGCAAATTAAAAGAGATAAACAAATGGAGGACGAATCGCCTTGCCCAAATTCGCTCCGAAAATTCGCGTTGAAGTTTATATTCCAATCCGCTACGAAACCGCTTATCGAGAAACTTTATCCTGGGTAACTCAGGAACTGACTTATCTGCGCGGCGGCTGCACGATTCTGGAAAATGTCGGCGGCTATTATCTTGCAAATGCCGATGAAATTATTAACGACCGCGTAAATATTGTTTACTCGGATTTTCCGATGAATTGGGACAAATCAAACGAGCGCGAAGAAGTTTTAGATTATTGTTCCGGTTTACAATCTTTCCTGCTCGAAAATCTCTGGGAAGAAGCTATTTTAATCGTCGCTTCGCCTGTTTTTCATTCTAATTTGTGAATCGCAATCTATCCGCAAACAATTAACCAATCTTCGCCATCTGCCGAATCGCGCCTAAATGATAAGCCGTGTGCGCGAGCATTGCCATCGCTTCGCCGGAATTGTCGGCGTTCCACGTTTCAATTTCGGCGAAGGTTTTTAAAACCCCTTCGTAAGATTTTCGCACCGATTCGCGCAAATGCGTCCATTCTTCGTCGTTCACTTCGTCAATCAGCCAGCTTTGTTCCCAGTTGACCGGCTCGGTTCTGCCCGTGATAAATTCGCACAGGCGGTCGAGATAAAATTTGAAATGTTCGGTGTGCGCGGCGATGGTCGTGTCGTTGATTTCCCTTGAAACCTGCGCCGCCGAAAGCTCGTCGAGCGTTGTCAAAACGCCGATTTTGCGGTCGAGATACGCGCTCGGTTCGCCTTCGGGCGAGCCTTCAAAAGTTTCGCGGAAAAGTATCAAAATGTTTTTCAGAAAATAGTCTGCGGCGATGGTGTTTTTAGCGGTCGCGTCCATTTATGTTAATCTCTAGTTTTCAGAATTTATGCTCGAAACAGTCGAAAAGTTCATCGGCGAATTTAATGACAGTTTATCGAAAGATACTTTCGTTAAATTGACTTTAGGTAATTATAAAGGCGCGGACGCGCATCTGCAAAAAATCCTCGTCCGTCTGGTCGAAACGCGCAAAGGAAAAAGGCTTTTTTTTCTTTATCGCTACGATATGCGCGACACGGCGAAGAATTTCGATTTTCAGGAAGGCGCGGCGAAAATTCGAGATTTTTTAACGACGGACTTTTTCAGCGGACATCTTTTCACCGTCGAAAACGATTTTCAGCTCGACATCGGCAAAAAAGGAAAATCGCGTCTGAATGCCGGAAAGCCGACGTTTAAAACGAAACCGCCGCTCGAACACGACCGCGAAAAACAAATCCAAATCAACCCGCATGCATTTTACTTAAAGGCTCTCGGCATCACGACCGACCACGGCGAAATCCGCGACAAACAGCACGACAAATGGAAGCAAATCAACAAATTCGTCGAAACGCTCGGCAATTTGTTCGACAAATCGCCGCTCGCCGAACGACGTGAATTGAATATCGTTGATATGGGCGCGGGCAAAGGTTATCTGACGTTTGCGACGTATGATTTCTTCAAAAATATTCGCGGGCTTTATGTCAAAGTGACCGGCGTTGACACGAAACAGGAATTAGTCGGTCTTTGCAATGACATCGCCAAGTCGAGCGAGTTTGAAAATTTGCAATTCGTTCATGGTTACATCGGCGATTACAAATTGGAAAACACGGATATTTTAATCGCGCTGCACGCCTGCAACACTGCAACCGACGACGCGATTTTTCAAGGCATCAAGGCAAATGCCGATTTAATCGTCGTCGCGCCGTGCTGTCATCAGGAGTTGCGCCCGCAAATGCGCCCGCCCGAATTTTTAAGCGGCATTTTCCGCCACGGCGTAATGCTCGAACGCGAAGCCGAATCAATCACCGACGGCTTGCGCTCGCTTTTGTTGGAAAAAAGCGGCTATTCGACGAAACTTTTCGAGTTTATCGCCACCGAACACACGCCGAAAAACAATATGCTCGTCGGCACGCGCGACGCGAAAAAAGACGAGGCGGAAAAGTTAGACGCGCAAATAAAGGCGATTAAAGAATTTTACGGAATCAGCGAGCAACGATTGGAAACCTTGCTCGTCAAACGGCTGGAAAATCCGTGATGCAAAAACGCAATGTCAATACAATTTAGGTTGCCGCTCTGTCATTAAGAGGTTTTACAATCAAGCACGAATAGCGAAACAGAGAATTTTACTGTTATTGAGACGAAATAAATTTTGAAGAAGTTATGCAAAAACGAAAGCTCGGAAAAAGCGGTTTGGAAGTATCGGCTCTCGGACTCGGCTGTATGGGAATGAGTTTCGGTTTAGGTCCGGCGAAGGACGAACAGGAAATGATCGCGCTGATTCGCGCGGCGGTCGAAAAAGGTGTAACTTTTTTCGACACGGCGGAAGTTTACGGACCGTTTACAAACGAAAACTTAGTCGGCGAAGCACTCGCGCCCGTGCGCGCGCAGGTCGTCATTGCCACTAAATTCGGGTTCAATATTGACGCTGACGGAACGCAGCATCAAACGCCGCCGCTCGACAGCCGACCGGAACACATCAGGCAAGCGGTCGAAGGTTCGCTCAAACGGCTCAAAACCGATTATATTGATTTATTTTACCAGCATCGCGTTGATCCGAACGTGCCGATTGAAGATGTCGCCGGAGCAATCAAAGATTTGATTGACGCTGGCAAGGTCAAACATTTCGGACTTTCCGAAGCGGGCGTTGACACGATTCGCCGCGCTCACGCCGTCCAACCCGTCACGGCTTTGCAAAGCGAATATTCGCTTTGGTGGCGCGAACCGGAAGCGGAAATTCTGCCGACGCTCGAAGAATTGGGCATCGGTTTTGTGCCGTTTAGCCCGCTCGGCAAAGGTTTTTTGACCGGCAAGATTGACGAAAACACGACGTTTGACAGTACGGATTTTCGCAACACCGTGCCGCGATTTTCGGAAGAAAACCGCAAAGCGAATCAGGCTTTAGTTGATTTGATCGCCAAATTTGCCACGCAGAAAAATGCCACGCCCGCACAAATCGCACTCGCTTGGGTTCTCGCTCAAAAAGATTGGATCGCGCCGATTCCGGGAACGACTAAACTGCACCGTTTTGAAGAAAATATCGGCGCGGTTGACGTGGAATTGACAACCGAAGATTTGCGCGAACTCGAAAATATCACCGCGCAGATTTATGTGCAGGGAGCGCGTTACGGCGAAGGCTCGCAAAAGTTGGTTAATCGTTAATTTACTTAAAACAGCGGGACAATTTGACGGCAAATTAAATTCGGAGAAATTAAAAATATGGCAATCAAAAAAAGCGGCTCGCAGCCTTCCGGCAAAGGCTCGCCGGACTATTTTACGGGCAATGTTCGCATTGATCCGCTGTTTGAAGCTCCCGAACCGGCGCGCGGGCGCGGCGCGAGCGTCACGTTCGAGCCGGGAGCGCGAACCGCTTGGCACACGCATCCGCTCGGGCAAACGCTGATCGTCACCTACGGCTGCGGCTGGGCGCAAATCGAGGGTGAATCGAAATTGGAAATTCGTCCCGGCGATGTCGTCTGGTTTCCGCCCGACAAACGGCACTGGCACGGCGCGACGGCGACGACCGCGATGACGCACATCGCCGTTCAGGAAGCACTCGACGGCAAAGTCGTCGAATGGATGGAAAAGGTTAGCGACGAGCAATATCAAGCATCCGACGGCGAACAATAAAAACCTTTGAGCGGGAAGCCCCGAGTATGAAGGCGAACCTTTTAGCTTGACCTTTCATCTGATTGACACTTATTATTACAGTTTGCTTTACGGAAGCGAGAAATTTTAAGTAAAAATCATAAACACTTTAAGGAGACCATTGAAAAATGAAACCTGAAATTCATCCGAATTATCAAGAAATCAACGTAACTTGCGCCTGCGGCAATTCCTTTAAAACCCGTTCGACCGGCAAAGATTTAAACATCGAAATCTGTTCGGACTGTCATCCGTTCTTTACCGGCAAACAAAAATTAGTTGATACCGCCGGTCGCGTTGACCGCTTTAACAAACGCTATGCGCGCGGCAATACGGCAAACGCCGAAGCTGCTAAATAAATTTTTGAGTTTAGTTAAACATCAATATTAGCCGAAAAATTTAACGCCGACGCTTTTCAAAAAACGCGCCGTTCGCTCTTTGTGTAAAAAACTTACACTTCAAATGCGAAAGGTTTTTTAGAAAAAGTCGGCGTTATTTTTATTTGCGCTTTTAGATTTGCGATTGGCGGTTTATTGAGCCTTTTTATTCGTTAAAACTTTAATTATTTACGGGTAAATTTTATGAAAAACAGAAAGCTAAAATTGGATTTTCTGAATCTTTTTGTGGCGATGCAGAAAGATTTGATCGTCGGCGGGCAAGCCGTGATGGAAGGCGTGATGATGCGAACGCCGTCGGCGTATGCGATTGCGTGTCGCAAAAAAAGCGGCGAAATCGTGACGACCGCCGAGGCGTTGCCGAAATGGAGCGATAAATATAAATGGATGAACCTGCCGGTTTTGCGCGGCGGCGCGACCTTGATTCAATCTATGCTGCTCGGCGTGAAAGCTCTGAATTTTTCGGCGCAGGTCGCGCACGACGACGAGGAAGCGGAAAAGGCTTTGGTCGAAGATAAAGTTTTGGAAGCCCAGACCATCTACGCCGAAGGCACGGCGGACGAAAATTTTACAAAAGCTCCGGCGAAAGTCGTAATGCCGGAAAAAACGACCGCGAAAAAGCCTTCGCAGGCGGCGGGCGCGGTTAGCTCAATCGTCTTCGCTCTGTTTTTCAATGTTCTGCTGTTCGTCGCCGCTCCGCTCGTTGTAACGAATATTTTGTTTATCGCTCTCGGCTGGGCGGCGCAGCCGGCAATCGCCGACGGAGCGTCGTGGCTCGCATTTGTCAAGGCTTACGTTTGGGAAATCAAGCCGGATTCGTGGATCGCTTTTAATTTGATTGACGGTTTGATTCGGATGGCGTTTTTCGTTTTGATGATTTTCACGATGTCGCGCCAGCGCGAGATTCACCGCGTTTTTCAATATCACGGCGCGGAACACAAAACCGTTTTCGCGTGGGAAGGCGGCGCGGATCTGGCGGTCGAAAACGCCAGACGAATGCGCCGTCAGCATCCGCGTTGCGGAACGTCGTTTTTAATGGTCGTGATGCTTGTCGCCATCGTTTTATTTTCGGTGATAAAATTCGACGCGCTCTGGTTAAATCTCGCCGTCCGCATCGCTTTAATGCCGCTCGTCGCCGGACTTTCGTATGAAATCATTCGCTTTTCGGCGAAAAAGGAATCGGGAATCGTTTTCAAATTAATGACAATGCCCGGACTCTGGCTGCAAAATATCACGACTCAGGAACCGGACGATCAACAATTAGAAGTCGCTATCGTTTCATTGAAAGAATCTTTGAAATTAGAGCCGATTGACGCGGAAAAAGTTCCCGTTTTCGAGAGAGAATTGGAAGTTGTCGTGTAATTTACAAAATTTTTATGTTGGAAAAACTCGAACAAATCGAAAAAAATTACGAAGAATTGACCGCGCAAATTTCATCGCCCGAAATTATGTCGGATATGAAGACGTATGCCAAAACGATGAAACAGCATCGCTCTTTGGAGGAAATCGTCACGAAATACCGCGAAATCAAAAAGATGAGCGAAGATTTGGCGGGCGCGCGCGAATTATTGGAAGCGTCGGACGACGTTGAAATGAGCGAGATGGCGCAAATGGAAATCAACGAGCTGGAAACGAACATTGCCAAAGGCGAAGAAGATTTAAAGGTTCTTTTGATTCCGAAAGACCCGAACGACGAAAAGAACGTCATTCTGGAAATTCGCGCCGGAACGGGCGGCGACGAAGCGACGCTGTTTGCCGCCGAAGTTTTGCGTATGTATGCCCGTTACGCGGAACGGCAGGGCTGGAAAATGGAGATTTTGGACGCGGCTGATACCGGTGTCGGCGGTTTGAAGGAAGCGTTTGCGATGATCGAAGGCGACAGCGTTTATTCGAAAATGCGCTACGAATCGGGCGTTCACCGCGTTCAGCGCGTGCCGCAAACCGAAACCGCCGGACGCATCCACACGTCGGCAATCACGGTCGCCGTGCTGCCCGAAGCCGAAGAAGTTGACGTGCAAATCAATCAAAACGATTTGCGAATTGATACGTTCTGCTCATCGGGTCCGGGCGGACAATCGGTCAACACGACTTATTCCGCCGTGCGCCTGACGCACTTGCCGACCGGCGTGGTCGTTTCGATGCAGGACGAAAAATCGCAGATTAAAAACCGCGAAAAAGCGATGCGCGTTCTGCGGGCGCGATTGCAGGAAATCGAAGAACAAAAAGTTCACGACGCGCAAGCCAGCGAACGTAAATCGCAGGTCGGCAGCGGCGACCGCAGTGAAAAAATCCGCACCTACAATTTCAAGGAAAACCGTGTCTCCGATCACCGCATCGGCTTGACGGTTCATCAATTGGATTTAGTAATGGAAGGCGCGCTCGACCAATTTGTCGAAGGTCTGACGACGCATTATCAAACCGAAAAATTAAAAGCCGAAACGGTTACGGCGTAAAGTTCAAGGTTCAAAGTCGGAAACTCCACCTTGAACCTTGAACCTTGAACTTAAAAATGCCTGTTACGAGACTTTTCCTGGTCAGACACGGACAATCCGACGGAAACGCCGAAGGGCGTTTCGGCGGGCATTCGCCGACCCCGCTGTCCGCGCTCGGCAGAGAGCAAGCCACGCTCGCCGCCGACGCGCTCGCCAGGGAAAAAATCTCCGCCATTTATTCGAGCGATTTGCTCCGCGCCGTGCAGACCGCCGAACCGCTCGCCGAAATCTTAAATTTGCCGGTTATCACAACGTCCGCTTTTCGTGAAAGAAAGGTCGGCGTTTTGGAAGGCTTAACGTTCGACGAATCGAAGGCGGCGCATCCGAGAGATTATTACGCGCTCGTCAACCGCAATATTCATCATATCATCACGGGCGGTGAAAGTTACCGTCAACTGCTGCGCCGCGCGACGCGCGAGCTGCACGAAATTCTTCGCACACATCACGGCGAAAACGTCGTCATTTTTTCGCACACCGGCGCGATCTGCTATCTGACGCTTTACCTGATGGGCGCGATCAACCGTCACACGAAAACAACTCCGTGGCTGATTACCTCCAACTGCGGCATTAATCGTTTTGAAATTCGCGGACGCAACAATATTCGTGTTTTGGCTATCAACGACACCAGACATTTATTTAAAACGTCGGGCGAAGATGCGTTCGCCGCGCTAAAATAATTACGAATTTCAAATTAAGAATTACGAATGCTCGAATCTGCTTCGATTCGTAATTCTTAATTTGAAATTCGTAATTGCTTTAACAGCGGTCGCGCCCATTCCGACCGCGCCGCTGACGGTCGGGGCGAGCGGATTGGCGACATCGCCGACGGCGAAAATTCCTCTCGTTTCGGTTTCGCAAAATTGATTTATTTTGATGTATCCGTCCGCGTCGAGCGCGATTTTCCCGTCTAAAAATTCCGTGTTCGGCGCGACACCGATGCGGATGACGATTGCCTGCGCGTTTATCTTAAAAATTTCGTTCGTCTTTTTATTTTTCAATTCGACCGCTTCGACTTTTTCGCCGCCGGTGATTTTTCGCGCAAGGGTTTCGGTTAAAATATTTATCTTCGGATTGCTCGCGGCTTGCTCGACAAATTCGCGGCGGGCGCGAAATTTTTCGCCGCGGTGAACGAGCGTGACTTTTGCCGCCGTTTCCGCCAAAATCAGCGCGTTTTCAAACGCCGCATCGCCGCCGCCGAAGATGCAGATTTCCAAATCTTTCAATTTTTCCGCGTCGCGTTTTCCCGATTCGACGATTCCTCGACCTTTAAGTTTCGCTTCGCCTTCGACGTTCAACTTTCTGCGTCTGATGCCGGTGGCGACGATGATAAACGAGGCGGAAAATGTTTCCCCGCCGGTCAGCGCAATTTCTTTTTTTTTCAAATCAAGGCTCTCGACTTTTGCATTCAGGCGCGTAATAAATTGCCGGTTTTCGATTTGCTTGAGAAAAACATCGCGCAGATCGCGTCCGTTCGCGGCATCGCCGCCCAGATGATTTTTTATCTCGTTGTAAGTCCAGAGCAGTTGCCCGCCGAGTTCCGCGCCGCCTTCCAAAAGCAGCGCGTTTAATTCGAGTTCGGCGCACCACAGAGCCGCCGAGATGCCCGCCGCGCCGCCGCCGATGATGATCACGTCAAACTTCATTTTCTTCGCGCCCGCTTCTTTGGTCTCATTTTTGCACAAGATATTTTGAAGTTATTCTTCTGTTCCGTCTTCTCCTTGCAAAAAATAATCCTCACCATTTTTTTTACCCGCCAAATCAATGAATTTCACTTTTTTAATGCCATTTTTTGTCAACGCCGCGTTCCGATTTTTGTCACTTTCAGACGCACTTTTCTAAATCTTTTTCCCGCTCAAAATTTTCGCAAAATTCTTTAATTGCTTAAACAAACCGTTTGCGGCTGTTCCGAATTCGGTCTTTCGTCGTGGCATCTGTCTTGCTTTTAGATTTAAATCGGAACGGGCGAAGTGTCTTTCGCTTTTCCGTCCGCTTTCGAGAAGGATTTTAGCACATCAAAAAACTTTGCAGCCCCTACAAAATATGAAATTGGAATTTGAATCAACCCCTTCAACCGTTTTGTTTGCCGACAGACGGATTGACAACCAGATTGATTCGGCAAATCGCGTCGAAGACGTTTCGCAGACGCTTCAAGCCGGCATCAAAGCCGCGCAGGAAGGAAAACGCGCCGACGCGCGGCATCTGCTTCTGCAAGTTACCGAAGCCGAACCGGACAACGAAAACGCCTGGCTCTGGCTGGCTTCGATCAGCGAATACCCGGAGGAGCTGCTCGGTTTTCTGAATAACATTTTAGCCGTTAATCCGAAAAACACGCGCGCTTTGGAATGGTCGCAGGCGACCAAATCTATGCTCGCCAAAAATTTTGTGCAGCGCGGCGTGGACGCTTCGAACGAAGCGAAAATCGAATTAGCCAGACAATGTTTTCAGCAAGCCATCGCGCACGACGAACAGAATGAAATGGCGTGGCTGTGGATGGCTTCGATTTCCGATTCGAGCGACGACAAAATCGCGCATCTGCAAAAAGTCTTAACGATTAATCCGAATAACGAAACCGCCCACGCTTCGCTGCTCGCGGCGAAAAACCGTAACGCCGAGGCGATTTTGCAAAAGGCGAACCGCGCGGCGATTTCCGGCGAAAAGCACGAAGCGAACGAAATGCTGCAGGAAGTTTTAGAGCAGAACCCGGAACTGGAAGAAGCGTGGATTTTGAAATCGTATCTGGCTGAATCGTTCAGCGAAAAAATCACCGCGTTCGAGAAGGCTTTATCGCTCAACCCGGAAAATGAAGCCGCCAATTCCGGTTTGGCTTCGCTGCGCGCGATGATGGCGAAATCCGAAAGCCAGAAAACTGAACGATTGGCGAAAATCGCCGATTTTATGCGCGAACAATCCGCTGACGCGCCGATTGACGAAACGGACAATCTGACCGTCACGCCGGAATTTACGACCGAATTCACGAGCGAATTCCAGCCGCCTTTGAACGCTCAATTTGAAACCTTTCAAGTCGAAAATCAAACACCGGCGGAAAATTTCAGCGTCTCCGAATCGGTCGAGCGCAATTTCGATAATTATCCGCAGTCCGAACAAAGCGTTTCGTTTCAGGCGGCGTTTGAAACGAGCGCGGCGGCGAATGAAAATACCGCGACGACAAATGAAAACGCCCCGAATGTTGCCGCCGACAACGAACCGTTCGTTCAGACGACCGAAGAAAATTCCAACGCTGATAAGTCTGCAAAATTTTCGACCGAAACAGTTCCCTGCGCGTTTTGCAGCGTCGAAAACGAATCGAACGCTTTCGCCTGCTCGGCGTGCCGAGCGATTTTAACGCTTTCCGAATTGGAAATGCTGCTTGCCAATAACGGAGTTGAGCGAAGCGTCGTCGGGCAGACGGTCGGCTTCCTGGAAAGCGAAAAAGCGCAGCGCGATTTGGAAGCCGATGAACTGAAAACGCTCGCCATCGGACACATCAACCTGAAAAATCTGCGGCAGGGCGTTCAATATCTGCAAGCCGCTCTGCGTTTGAATCCGAACGACGTGATGCTCGGCTCGCAAATCAATTCGCTGAAAATTCGCCTGCTCGAAATCGAACAGCAGCAGAGCAATTACAATTTGATGACGCGCGGCAGAACGATTATGGTCATTGACGACAGCGCGACGGTGCGAAAATTGATTTCCAGCAAGCTCGAAAAGGTCGGACACGAAGTCGTCTGCGCGGTGGACGGCGTGGACGCGCTCGAAAAAATCAAGGACATCAAGCCGGATTTGATTCTGCTCGACATTAATATGCCGCGAATGGACGGCTATCAGGTTTGCAAAATCATTCGCACCGACGAAGCGACCAAAGACGTGCCGATTGTGATGATTTCCGGCAACGACGGATTTTTCGACAAAGTGCGCGGTCGAATGTCTGGCACGAGCGGCTATATCACCAAGCCGTTCGGACCCGAAACGCTGATGAAAACCATCGAAAGCTACATTATTTAATAGTGGTGAGTGCTAAGTGCTGAGTGGTAAGTTTTTTTAACTCACCACTTACCACTTACCACTCAGCACTTAGCACTCAAACAGCATTTACCCCGATGAGTGATCCGAACATTCAATTACCGCCGGAGATTGATTTTTCTTCGCTGGATTTTACCAATCTTGCCAACTCGTTCTTAGGCGATAAAATGCAGCCGAAATCAAACGGCGAAAAGTATCTCGTCTTCTTTTTGGGCGAAGAGCCGCACGCGGTTTCCACCAGGCGCGTCGCGGAAGTTTCGCCGCCGCTTGCCGTAACCGCTCTGCCGAACGCGCCCGAATGGCTGCTCGGCATCGCCAATCTTCGCAACGAAATTATTTTAGTCGTCAGTTTGCCGACGCTGCTCAAAAAACAGTATCCGGCGCATTCGCCGAAATCGAAAATCGTCGTTTTGCAGTCGTCCGATTCCGCGCCGCGCGTCGCTTTCACGGCAGACCGTTTAAGCGAAATTATCAACGTGCGCGGCGATGAGATTCAGTTTAACCGCGACGAAAACGCGCCGTGCCTTCTCGGTCGGGCGACGCATCTCGGAAAGCGTTTGAATTTGATTGACCCGGAAAAAATTATTTCCTCGTTGATAGTTTAGAAAATTTGCCGATTCTCGAAAACTTATGGCTCGACACTTCGTTCAATCGCTCAAAAGTAAAGTTTGGATCGCCACCGGCGCGCTGGCATTTTTTATCTTCGCGTTCGGCATCGGTTCCTACTTAGTCGTTTCATTGTTCGTCGAAAACTCGCTTTCGACCGTCGTCGCCGAATTTATATTCGTCATCATCGGCGTTTTAATTTTCGGCTGGCGGCTCGCCAACGAAGTCGTCAAGCCGGTCGAAAAAGTTTCTCTGCTGGCGAAAAGTCTCGAGCGCGGCGTTGCGGTCACGATTCCGCGCACGTCGGGCGCGGCGGAAACCGACGAGCTTTTGCAAACTTTGCACCGCACGAACCGCCAGCTGCAAACGATTGTCGGCTTGATGGAGCGCGTGTCGAACGGCGAAACGGAGGTCGCGCTGTCCGCCCTCGAAGATTCCGACCGCTTGAGCCGTTCGTTTCAAAAGCTGCTCGTCAAAGTTACCGAATCAATTTACGCCAAGCGCGATCTGGAACGTTTGCAAACGGCGGTTAAAAATATCTCCGACGAAGTTATGCCGATCAAAAACGGCAACCTCGATGTCGAAGTCGCTTCGGATTTTATGCAGACCAGACAGATCACCGACAGCTTTAAACTTTTGCTCAATCAATTTAACGAACTCGTCGCGCACGTCCGCGACGATTCGAAACAGGCGAAAATTTCCGCCGCCGGTCTGCAGAAAATCGTCCAGCAAATTATCGGCGCGAAGGAAAACCGCGTGCGTGAAATGAACCAGGCGAAGCTGACGCTCAAACAAGTTCCGCAGTCGGTCAGAAAAGTTTCCGAAGAATTATTCGTCTCCGCCAATTCCGCGCAGGAATCAATCGGAAAAGCGCGCGCCGGTTCAAACACGGCGCAGAAAAATCTCAATACGGTCGGCGAACTGCGGCAGCGAATGCAGGAAGTCGCCACGCGCGTCGGGCGTTTGAACGAGCGCGCGCACGAAATCGGCAAGGTTTCCAAAACGCTCGAAGATTTGGCGCAGAGAACGAATATGATCGCGCTCAACGCCTCGATTCAATTTGCCGAATCCGCCGGCAGCAACGGTCAGGGACGCGGTTTTACCGTTCTCGCCGAAGAAGTCAAACACCTCGCCGCCCGCGCCGCCAATTCCAACAAGCAAATCTCAACCCTGCACAAATCAATCACGGCGGAAATCAACGAGGTCGAAAATTCTCTGCACGAAAGCATCGGTGAAGTCGCCGAGCTTTCCAAATTCGCCATCGAGACGAGCAACAGTTTGATTGTGCTGGAAAAATACGTCGAGCGATTTTTGAATTTACAGGAAAAGCTCGTCGTTTATGCGGGCGAGCAATCGGTTGATACGGAAAAGGCTTTTGAAAGTTTTTCGGCGACCATCGTCGAAACGGAAAAAGGCATCAAGGATTTACGCGAAGCCGAAACGCAAATCGGCAGTTTTTTGGGTTCGGTCGAAAATCTGCATTTCGCCGTCGCCGATTACAAAGTCAAGGCGGCTTTCAAAAAAGATTCTTCGCCGCCGCAAAAAAAATCCGTGCCGCCGGTTGAAACGAATTACCCGCTTGAAATTTTATAAAACGCCGCTCAAAAATCGGTCATCGAGGAGAAAATTTCGGAAATGTCGCCAAAATCGCTTTGGAATTTTTTTATCAAAATCGCTTCGCTGCTGGCAATAGTTTTGCTGGTCGTCGGCGCGGGAATGACCTACGTCGCGGGCTTCGATTTGACCGATAACAAAACGGCGTGCGTTTTATTCGCCGTGTTCGCCGCCGCGCTCGGCGTGTTCGCGCTCGTCGCCGTCAGCTTCGACAATTTTCAAATCGAAAATCAACTGAAGGACGCGACGAATATCGCCAATCTTCTAGCCGTCGGTGAATTGGTCGAAGACGAATTCGCCGAAATCGAAACGAGCAGCGAACTTTTGCATTCGCTCGAAGAAATTTCCGCGTATCTCAGGGAAAAAGCGGCGACCGCCGATTTGATTGCGACCGGCGATCTTTCGATTGACGTCAATCCGCGAGCCGAAACCGACGTTTTGAGCCATTCGTTTCAAAATATGATCGAGAAATTGCGCTCGCTCGTGCAAACCAAAGAAGAGCGCGATTTGCTGCAAAAATCAATTATCAAATTATCTTCGGAAGTTTCCGAAGTCGCGGCGGGCGATTTGACCGTACAGGCGGAAGTTTCTTCTGAAATGACCGGCGCGATTGCCGAAGCGTTTAATTCGATGACCAAAGAATTGCGCTCTTTAATCAAGCAGGTCAAAGACGTAACGTTTCAGGTTTCGAGTTCCGCCAACCAGATTAACGACACGACCGAACAGCTCGCGCGCGGCAGCGAAGCGCAAGCCTCGCAAATCTCTCTGACGACTTCGGCGATTTCGCAGATGCTCGCGCAAATTCAGGAAGTTTCCAGCAATGCGTCTCTGTCGGCGCAGGTCGCGGGCGACGCGCTGGTCAACGCGCGTTACGGCACGCAAGCCGTGCAAGACAATATCGGCGCGATGAATTCGATTCGCAAACAAGTTCAGGAAACCGCCAAACGCATCAAAAAACTCGGCGAACGCTCGCAGGAAATTTCTCAAATCGTCAACTTGATTGACGACCTTTCCGACCGCACGAGCCTGCTCGCGCTCAACGCTTCTTTGCAGGCATCAGCCGCGGGCGAAGCGGGCGAAGGCTTCGCGCTCGTCGCCGAAGAAGTCGAGCGTCTGGCGGAACGCTCGAACCGTCTGACGAATCAAATCGGAACTTTGACGCAGACCATTCAGACGGAAACCAAAGACGTAGTGGCTTCGATGGAAGAAACGATTCACGAGGTCGTCGTCGGTTCGGCTCTGGCTGACCGCGCCGGACAAGCCTTAGTCGAAATCGAACAAGTTTCGACGCGGCTCGCCGAATTGATCGAATCAATTTCCGAATCGGCGAAACGACAGGCGGACAGCTCCGAAGATATTTCGCAGGCGATGTCGAACATTTCAAAAGTTACCGAACTCGTCGAGAACGGTACGAAACGCGCCGCCAATTCGGTCAGAATGCTGGTCGAATTGTCCGACGATTTGCGCGGCTCGGTCGCGCCGTTCAAGCTGCCCGAAGACAAATTTTCCAATCGTCGTCCGCCGGCAAACGACGGCAATCTATACGTTAATTAAATTTGATTTTTTATTTAATTTTATTAGCTTTTTGTCTTCAAAAATTTAGCACTTACCACTTACTATTTACCACTGAATTATGGATTCCGCCGTTTCTTTAGATTTTTTGACGCAAGCCGAAAGTTTTCTGCCGACGATTCGCGGCGGCATTCTCGTCTGCGCTCAAGAAGGAAACTCCTACGGCGCGCTGAATGCGTCGCTGCGGCAAGTCGGCTCGATCAAAGCGGCGGCGGCGAAATTAAATTTGAGCGAAATCGTCAATTCCACCGAAAATTTAGAGAAAAATCTTTCGACCGTCATCGAAGCGAAACAAAATCTCGACGACGAACAATCGCGCCGAATTCTCGACCAACTAACCGGACTCGAAATTCTGCTCGCGCAGATGCGTTTCGCCATAGACGATTCGACAATCAGCGTCGCCGATTTTGTCGAAGAATCGTTCGATAATTTATGGCTCAGTCAAAAAACGCCGGCTTTGCCCGCGCCGCCGGTATTGATTAGCGAAACGCGCGAAAGCACGGCGGCAGCAGAGGAAGAATTCGAGATTGACGAGGAAATGCTCGAAATTTTCTCGCTCGAAGCCGAAGAACTCGTGCAGAGCATCGGCGACAATCTAAAAATTCTCGACGAAGCTCCAAACGACCGCGAGGCGTTGCTCGAAATTCGCCGGAACGCGCACACGCTCAAAGGCTCGGCGGGCATCGTCGGATTAAATCAATTGTCGAAGGTCGCGCACCGCGTCGAAGATATGCTCGACTATGTTGCCGATAACGACATCGAAGCGAACGAAAAAATATTCGCGCTGCTTTTGACGGCGACCGATTGTTTCAGCGCGCTGGCAAACAACGAAAAATCGCCCAATCTGGAGCAGAAAATAAATCGTCTCTACGAAGAATTCGACGAAACGCTCCACGCGCTTAAAAATCAGGGCGCGGGCGATTCGACGGCTTCGGAATTTTCCGCGCCCGAGCCGCAAATCGTGAATCAAACTTTTGAAGGCGCGGCGAATGAAACGCTGACGACGAACGAAGACGACGCGGCTGAAAATTTAACCGCGCCGCATCTAAATTCACAACGTTCGATTGTGCGCGTGTCGCTCGAAAAACTCGACGATTTGGTGAAAATCGTCGGCGGCTTGGTCGTCAGTCGTTCGGTTTTTGAACAAAGACTGACCGAACTCGAACAGCAAATCGGCGAAATTCACAACAGCACGCGCCGCCTGCAGCAATCTACCAACAAACTCGAAACGAACTTTGAAGCCAATATGCTCAATGTTCAGAGTCCGAAATCAATCGGCAGTCCGTATCTGACCGGCATCGCGTCCAGCGTCCGCCGCTCGCTGCTCGTCTCTCAAACGTCGCCGGTCATCACCGACGCGAACGCCTTCGACACGCTCGAACTCGACCGTTACACCGATTTTCATCAAACGATGCGCGAGCTGATCGAAACCACCAGCGACACGTCCGCCATCAACGCCGAACTCGACAATCTGCACGCCAATCTCGAACAGCTGTTCGGCAATCAACGCCGCCTGATCGAAGATATGCAGGACAAAATTTTGCGCCTGCGGCTGGTCACGTTCGGCGCGTTGTCGGTTCGCCTGCGGCGCACGATTCGCGTCGCCTGCGACGAGGAAAATAAATTAGCCGAATTGTTTATCGAAGGCGAAAATCTCGAAGTTGACACGCACATTCTCGATTCTTTAATCGAACCGCTGTTGCATCTGCTCCGCAACGCGGTCGCGCACGGCATCGAACCGCCGGAAACGCGGAGGCTTTTGGGCAAGCCCGAAACCGGAAAAATCACAGTTCGCGCAAGAAGCGAAGGCACGCACATCATCTTGAAAATTTGCGACGACGGACGCGGAATTTTCGCCGACGGTCTGAAGGAAAAAGCTTTGCGAAACGGACTGATTTCACAAACCGCCGCCGACAGAATGAGCGACGAAGAAGCGTTTTCGCTGATCTTTCTGCCCGGTTTGACGACGACCGGCAAAATTAGCCAGATTTCCGGGCGCGGTGTCGGAATGAACATCGTCAAACAAAGCATCGAACGACAACAAGGCACGATTTCGATTGATTCGGAAACGCATCAAGGCACGACTTTTACCTTGCGTTTGCCGATGGCTTTAGCTGTCACGCGCGTGCTTTTGATTAAAACAAACGAGCAAACCTTCGCCTTTCCGCTCAAGATTATCAAACAGGCAATCGAAGTTTCTGCCACCGATTTGCAAATCGCCGGAGAAAAAAATCGTCTCTCCGTCGGCAGCGCAAATTACGCGCCCGTCTATCTGAGCGAGCTGCTCAATTTGCCCGCGCCGAATTTTACAAGCGACGAAACCGTGCCGGTTTTACTGCTGGAAACTTTAGAAAAACCGTGCGCGCTGATCGTCGGCGAAATCGTCAAATCCGAAGAAATCGTCATCAAGCCGCTCGGCAGCCCTCTGCAAAATATAGCCGAACTGCTCGGCGCGACGATTCTCGGCGACGGCGGCATCGTGCCGGTTCTGGATTTAATTCATTTGCTCGAACGAAAATTATCGAACGCCGAAGCGAAAACGACGGGCAAAGCGTCGAAAGCGAGCGAACGGACGGCGAAATCATCGAAAGCGGCGAGCATTGCGCGCCCGACAGTGGACGCGCCGCCGACCGCGCTCAATGTGCTGATCGTTGACGACAGTCCGAGCGTTCGCCATCTCACATCGAACATCATTAAAAACGCCGGTTGGAACGCGATTGTAGCCAAAGACGGACTCGAAGCATTGGGAATTTTGCAGGATTTGCGCGAGATGCCGGACATTATTTTGTCGGACGTGGAAATGCCCCGAATGGACGGCTACGAATTTCTTGCGTCGCTCAAGCGGCAGGAAAATCTCCAAAAAATTCCGGTCGTGATGATCACGTCGCGCGCCAATCAAAAACATCGCCAGAAGGCTTTCGATCTGGGCGTTTCCGAATATTTGATCAAACCGTTCGACGACGCGAAATTAATCGAAACGATTAAAAATTTAACTGCCTGAGAAATTATTTTTTTGGCGGATTCGACGGGCGAATTTCTATCTTGCTCGGCAGAGCGCGTTCGTTAAAATTGAGCAAATCTACCACGACTTCGGCGATGTCTTCGGGCTGAATCTGCCACGCCTTTTCGTCCGACGGTTCCTGATCGCCGAAATATGTATTGACCGAGCCGGGACAAATCGTCGTCACTTTGATTTTATTGGCGCGAACTTCCTGCATCAACGCTTCAGTGAAACCGTTCAGCCCGAATTTTGAAGCGTTGTAAGCCGCCATTTTCGGATGCGCGTTTTGTCCGGCTAAACTGGAAATGTTGATGATATAACCGCCGCCGCGCTGTTTCAGCATCGGAATCGCGTGATGACAGGCGTAAAAAACGCCGAACAAATTCGTCTGCAAAGTTTGTTCAAACTCGCTCGCCGCCATCTCTTCGACCGTTTTGCCGATAATGCCGATGCCCGCGTTATTGATTAAAACGTCCACGCCGCCGAAAATTCTTTCACATTCTTTGAGCATCATTTCGACCTGCGCTTCGCTGCGTATGTCGCAGATTTCGCCGTCAACTTTTCCGAGCGCGGAAAGCTGTTCGAGCGCGCGTTTGAGTTCAAATTTATCGCGGGCGCAGATAAAAACGCTCGCTTTTTCTTTCAACAAACGTTCGGCGACTGCCCGTCCGATGCCTTTCGTGCCGCCGGTTACGACGACGATTTTATTTTCTAAATTCATTGTAATTTCATTTTTTTTCCGGCTCGGCAAAAACTAATTTCGGCGCATCTTTTTCATTTAATTGCTTCCACAAAATGCTGACACTGCCGTCGTCGTGTTTTCTGATGACGCGAAAAACGAGCGTCACGTCAACTCGTTTATCGCCGTCTAAAAGATTTACTTTAAATCCGTTCACTCTCCGGTAAACTTTTGATTTATAAGCGATGCAGCGCAGAGCATAAGCGACGTTTTCTTTGACCGGCAGCGCATTCATATACAAAAAATTGCCGACGCGAAAGCCTTTTTTCGTCGCCGAGTATTGTTTTTCGATTTCCTTGAGATCGCTCGAAGGCACGAATTCCGACAACTGTTTGATGCCGCCGGTTTGCAATGAAAGTTTTTCGAGCGCGACATCGCCGAGTTCGGTCAGAAAGCCGAGCGAATTGATGCCGACGATTTGAAACTTTGAATCAAAGAGCGCGAGGTCCGAGAAAAACGCGTTGCGATATTTTTCCTTTCTGAACGAATACGAAGTCGCTTTTCCCGGCACGTTCCACGGGCAAGGTTCGTTCGTGTTGATGACCAAAGCTTTTCCCGTGCAGTTCGCCGCGTCGTGCAGGCGAACAAAGCCGGTTTCGTCTTTCTTCAAAAAATCGGCAAACCTGATTCGGTCCGCCGGATCGAGCGCGGTTAACTCTTTATCTCTTTTCGTCAAACCGGGCGGAAAGCGGTAACTCGGCAAACCGGCGAATTGAGACGGCGCGATTTCATCTAGAATAAAAATTAAAATCAGAACGCTCAAAAAACTTCCGAAGCGTCTCATTCGTCCAACCTCCAAATTAACGATTTCGATTTAAAGTTTGCGCCGCGCTTCGTCAGCCTTTGAGCTTTGCGCTCAAAATTTCGTTGACGATTTTCGGATTCGCTTTGCCGCCGGACGCTTTCATCGTTTGCCCGACGAAAAAGCCGAACAGTTTTTCGTTGCCGCCGCGATATGCCGTAACTTGATTTTCGTTTTTTGCGATGATTTCGTCAACGATTTTTTCGAGTTGCCCGCTGTCGGAAATCTGCTCGAAGCCTTTTTCGGCGATAACGGTTTCGGCGTTTTTGCCGGACGCGAACATTTCCGTCAAAACCTCCTTCGCCTGATTGTTGTTGATTTTTCCCGCGTCCAAAGTCTTAATTAAGTCCGCCAAATTTTCTGCCGCGACGGGTGAATCCTGCGCCGTTTTATTTGCGTTATTTAACTCGCGCAGCAGTTCCGACAAAATAAAATTCGCCGAGACGCGCGGATTTCCAGACGCGTTCGCCACTTTTTCGTAAAACGTCGCCAATGCCTTATCGGAGACTAATTGGGAAGCGTCGTTGTAGGAAATTTTGTAATTCTCGACGAACCGGTCGCGCATCCGGTCGGGCAATTCGGGCATTTCCGCTTTGATTTGCGCGACGAATTCCGCAGACACGACGAGCGGCTGCAAATCCGGTTCGGGAAAATAGCGGTAATCGTGCGCGTCTTCTTTCGAGCGCATCACGCGCGTGCGATTATTTTTTTCGTCCCAAAGGCGCGTTTCCTGATTGACCGTTTCACCGTTCTCGTGCGCTTCGATTTGCCTTTCGATTTCAAATTCGATGGCTTTTTGCATAAACCGCACCGAATTCAAATTCTTCAATTCGACTTTGTTGCGAAATTTTTCTTCGCCGATTTTTCGCACGGAAACATTCGCCTCGCAGCGCAGATTTCCCTTTTCCATATCCGCATCGCTTGCTCCGACCCACTGCAAAGCACGGCGCACGTGATTGACGTAATCATACGCCTGCCATGACGAACGGAAATCCGGCGCGGTGACGATTTCGCCTAAAGGCGTGCCGGCGCGGTTCAAATCTATGTAGGAATATTTATCAACGTCCGGCAAGCCTTCGTGGACGTTTTTGCCCGCGTCTTCTTCGAGATGCATTCGCTCGATGCGAATTTTCATCGGCTTAAATTCGTTCGCGCGTCCGTGTTCGTCGCGCTCAGCGGTCATAATTGTCAATCCGCCGTTCGACGAAAACGGCTTGTCATACTGCGAAATCTGATAACCTTTCGGCAAATCCGGATAAAAATAATTCTTTCGGGAAAAAATAGAAGTTTCATTGACGTTCAAACCCAACGCCAGAGCCGCCTTCGCGCCCAAATTAACGACATTCTCATTTAAAACCGGCAGCGCGCCCGGCAAACCCAAACACACCGGACAAGTATTCGAATTCGGCTCGTCACCGAAGTTTGCTGCGCACCCGCAGAAAATCTTCGTCTCCGTCGCCAACTGCGCGTGAATTTCCATTCCGATAATCGCTTCCCAACCTTCTTTCATATTTTTTTCTTCAACAAAATAAAAACGCGAATTATTTATCAATCATAATCCGCGTTTCGCTCAAATTCAAAATTATCGGTGTTTTAATTCGCCCGCCGCCGAAGTTTAGCGCGGCGCGAGAATTCGGCGCGGCGGAGGCGGAACGACGACGGGCAGATTGTTGCGGTATTCGACGCGCGGCTGATTGCCGTAATTGCTGCGCCGGTTACCGCCGTAATTGCCATAAAAGCCGCCGCGATTGCCGCCGCGGTTGTAATATGAACCGCCGTAATTCGGAAAAGTCAAAAATCCGCCGTAGCCGAAATTCGAATAACCGAAGTTGGAAAAATAATCATTCTGGTTCGCTTGATAAGTGGGCGTTTGATATTGCAGATTACCGGGACGCGCTTCGGCTTCGGCGCGTTCGCGTTCGAGATTTAATTGATCGCGCTGAAGTTTTTCGGCTTCGAGCCGCGCCGCTAATTGACTTCGTTCGACGCGGCTTTGCTCGATCTGCCGCTGCAATTCTTCGGGCGAAGGAAAACCCATTCGCTCGTAATTTTCCCGGTAATCGCGCTCCGCCGCGAGCCGTTTTTGACGAAATTTTTCCAAATCTTCGTTCGTTACCGTTCGATTATTTTGCGCCAACACCGGCGTAAATGCCGCCAACGCAAGAATTAAGATAAACAACAATCTCGATTTCATAATCTTCGCACCTCTTTTAATTTCTGCCATTATAGCATTTTCTTTGATGCAAAGAATAGAAAAATTATCGCCGGAAAATTAACAGGGATAAAGAGGATGAAAGGGATTTTTAAAGTCGCAAATAAATCGCCTGTATCATCTTTATCCCTGTTAGTTATATTCCTAGAATCCAAAACTCAAACCAATTCGTCCGCTGCGTCCGAACGTGCGAAAACCGTTTTCGTAATACTCGTCGCCGAACAGATTTTCAATCGTGCCGAACACGCGCAGATTAAAGCGTTCGCCTTTCAGAGGGAAATTATAACCGCCCGTCAAATCGCCGCGCCGGTTGCCCCGAAAACGAAAAACTCTCGACGGAAAACCGAGCGCGACCAGATAATCGCTCGCGGCGAGAAAATCGAAATTCACCCACGCGCGCTTGAATCTCTGCGTCGCCACAAGCGTAAATTGATGCTTCGGAATACCGAGCGATGTGACGATGCCGACGGTCGGCACCTGCGAAACGCGCTGGTCGCTGTTCGTATATGTGTAAGACGCAAAAACGTCGGTCGAACGGGCGACGCGAAAATCGCCGCTGAATTCGCCGCCGCGCGAAACGCCGCCGCGCGTGTTGATGTAACCGCCGAACGGACGCGGCGTGTTCGGAATCGTTCGACCCGCGCCGAAGCCGATGGTGTCAATCAGGCGCGTGTAAAAATAAACCGCCGTTAATTTCGCCCGGTCTTTAAATAAATTTTGCTCGATGCCGCCGTCGAAGGCGATTGAGCGTTCGGGCAGAAGTTCGGGATCGCCGAGCGCGGTAAAGCCGAGAAAATATGTGCTGCCGAAACGCTCGTAAAGCGAAGGAACGCGATAACCGTTGCCGGCGTGCGTGCGAATTTTCGTTTTTGTCCGGTCAAAAAAGTAAGAAACCGCCGCGTCGAAAGTGTAGGCGTTCGGCGGATTTTCTAAAGTAAAACCGCTGTAAAGCGCGTTAACCGCACTGAATTTGGGGGTTTTCAAATCAAAAAACTGCGCCCGAAAACCGACGGCGAATTGCAGGCGATTTTCCAGTAATTTCAATAATTCCTGCCCGTAAACGGTGTTGCTCGATTGGTAAGCGCGGGCGAAAAAATCGCCCGTCCCGGTCGGCGTAAAACCGTCGTTGCCGTATTTTTCGTGTTCAAATTCGTAACCGGCGGTGATTTCGTTTCGGCGGTTCGGAGTCCAATTAATGTGTGCGTTCGCCGTCTGAATCGTGCCGTCGAAAAAGCCGGTCGAAGCCGATTGAAAGCCCAAACCGAGCGTTCCATTTCCGTTTTTACGACGCGTCCGCAGTCCAGAATAATAGCCCTGTAAAACAAATTGATCGTTAAAAGCGTGCGTCAAGACGACCTGCCCGTTGAAAAATTTCGAGCGTTGAAAATTGTCCGGGTCGTTCGCGTCAGGAATAAAATTCGCGCCGCCGCGATTGAGCTGCGCGAGCGGAGTTCCGTTTTCGTAGCGGCGCAATTCATCGCGCGCAAGCGGAATCGCATCAACAATCGTCGTCACCGGCACGCCGGAGAAGACGGGCGCGATGTAATTCGGGTTTGAATTCAAACGAACGTAAGCGTCCGAAAAATAAAATCTGGCTGAAATATTCGTGCGCTCGATTGGATTGAATTCGATGCGCGATTGCAGATTCGTATTATTCGCGTCGTCTTCGCCGTCAATGCCTTTCGTATAAACGGTGCGCGCCGCGCCGAAATTGAAACCGAATTTGCCGTCTTTTGTTCCGTTTGAGACATTGCCGCGAAAACGCCCCAAACCGTAACCGCCGAACGCGCCCGACACATTGCCGTGAAAACCCGTTTCCGGTTTCGGCGTTTGAAAATCAATCGTGCCGCCGATGGCGTTCGTGCCGTAGAGCGATGAACCCGAACCGCGCAAAACTTCGATTTTGGAAACGCTTGTCAATGTAAAATCCGACAAAAACGGCGAAGCGTCGCCCGTAATCGCCGAAGCGTCGCGGAAACGAATGCCGTCAATCAAAAGCGCGGTGTCTTGATTTCGCAAGCCGCGAGTTTTGATATTAACCGTTCTGCCGAATCCGCCGAGCTGCTGAACGCGAAATCCGGGAATCGAACGCAAAGATTCGACGAGCGAAAAATCGGCGCGGTCACGCAACTCCTGCGCGTCAATTGTGTTGATTGATTTTGAAACTTCGTCGAGCGACTGCGCCGTGTTCGCCGAAACGAAAACCGTTTCGGCTAATTGAGCGATTGAAACCTGCCCGTTCTCAACGCGAACGCTCGCCTGTTTGCCGTTATAAATCAACAAATAATTCGCGTCGGCGACGTTTGCGAATTGATAATTTCCATCTGCGTCGGTCGTCGTCTCAAAAGTTTCGGTCGCCGAAACGAGTTTGATTGGTTGATTCGCAACCGCTTTTCCTTCGTCAATCAACTTGCCCGAAACCGTCGTCGCGGTTTGCGCTAAAATTCCGATTGTTAAAAAACAAATTAAACTTAATATCTTTATAATTTTCATTTTTCTCCTTTTCCGCCCAGCGCGGAACGCGGTTAATTTTCCTCAACGATCAGACAAAGTTCCCGACTTGGCGATTTTGGATTTTAGATTTTGGATTTTGGATTTGTCTGAATGTATGCAAATCCAAAATCCAAAATCTAAAATCCAAAATCGCCTTCACGGTTGCGTGGGCAGTCGCGGATTTGCGCCGCGTTCCTTTGCGCCGATTGTTTTCCTTGAATGAGCGAATTTCAAATTACGAATTACGAATGTCAGATTTTCCGATTCGTAGTTGGCAACTTGAAATTCGCGCATTCGTTCAATAAATCGTCGTGATTCTAGTTTTCCCGCTCGACGGATTTTCGTCGAGCAAAACTTTTACATCGAAAATCGTTTGCAGATTTTCGACGGTTAAAACTGTTTCGGGCGCGGCTTGCGCGACGGTCGCGCCGTTTTTCAAAAGCAAAATTTCGTCGGCAAATTCCGACGCTAAATTTAAATCGTGCGTGATGACGATTGCCGAAAATTTTTTGTTCTTACACCGCTCGTTTACCAGTCGAAACATCAATGCCTGATGCGCCAGATCGAGATTGGCGGTCGGTTCGTCGAGCAAAAGAATTTTCGCTTCGGTCGCCAAAGCTCTGGCTAAAACGGCGCGCTGGCGTTCGCCGCCCGACAGTTGATTCATTTGGCGGTTTGCAAAATCCGCCAAATCGCATTCGTCCAGACAGCCAAGCGCGATTTGCAAATCCCGTTCGGTTTCAAAACCGAACGCCGCGCCGCTGGCGAAGCGTCCGGCAAGCACGAATTCCAAAACCGACACGGGAAATTTCGATTCGGTTTCCTGCGCGATAACCGAAATTTTTTGCGCGATTGCGCGGCGCGATAATTTTTCGATTCGTTCGCCGTCAAGCCGAATCGCGCCCGCGCTCAAAGGCAAGCCGCCGTTCAAAGATTTCAAAAGCGTCGTTTTGCCCGCGCCGTTCGCGCCGAGCAAAGCAATGATCTTTCCCGCCGAAAGCGTCAGCGAAACATTTTTAACAACCGCGCAATCGCCGTATTTGATTGTGATGTTTTCGACTTCAAGCATTTTTCTTTAGCCACGAATTACACAAATAAACACGAATTGTTTTTTCCGATTTTTATTCGCGTAATTCGTGTAATTCGTGGCTAATTCTTCCTCAACAAATATATAAACAGCGGCGCGCCGATTAGTGCGGTAATTGCGCCGACGGGCAGCTCGCGCGGCGCAATTACCGTTCGCGCAATCGTGTCCGCCGCAACGACGAAAATCGCGCCCGCGACGGCGGAAAACGGAATGACGAAACGGTTGTCGCTGCCGGTAATCAAGCGAATCAAATGCGGCACGATTAAGCCGACGTAGCCGACCGAACCGCTCGCCGCAACCGACGTGCCGACCAAAGCCGCCGCCATTGTAAAAACAATCAGTCGCGTCCGCTCGACTTCCACGCCGAAATCGAATGCGTCGCGCTCGCCGATCATCATCAAATTCAACGCTCTGGCTTGCGAACTTAAAACAATTACGCCGACGACAACGACCGAAAGCGTTAAATAAAATCCGTTTTTCGAGCCTTGCGACAAATCGCCCAGCAGCCAAAACGTAAAACTTCTAAGCCGCGTCGTATCGAGCAACGAAGTCAAAAGAACGAGAATCGAAGAAAGAAAAGTCGTCACGATTACACCCGACAAAACCAGCCGTTCGACATTCATTCCGGCGCGCGATTTCGCCATTTGATAAACCGCAAATGTCGCCGCGCCCGCGCCCGCGAAAGCCATTACGGGGCGCGACCATTCGTAACCGGTAAAAAAAACGAACGCCAGCATCGTTCCCAAAGCCGCGCCGTTCGACACGCCCAAAAGATACGGCTCGGCGAGCGGATTTCTCAAGAGCGACTGCAGACCCGCGCCCGCCAGCGCGAGGCTTGCGCCGACCGCCGCGCCGAGCAGCACGCGCGGCAGTCGTATGTCATACAAAATCGCCGTTTGCTCATCGGTTAAATTCAAAAAATCAAGCCGCTCGCTGCCGAAATAAATTGCCAACAGTAAAACAACAATCAGCAAAATCAAAAGCCCCGAACCAAAGCGCAAATCCTTTTGAGCTTTGAACCTTGAACCTTGAACCTTGAACCTTGAACTTTCCGCTTTCACTCGAATTTTTCGGGATGCAAATTTTTGGCGATTTGCTCCAAACCGTCAACGACGCGCGGACCGGGACGCGAAAGCAAATCGGCGTTGACGCGAAAAACTTTGCCGTTTCGTACCGCCGGAGAATCGGCAAAAACTTCATTCGGCTCGCGGTTGTTTTCGCTGTCCGACACGATTATCGCTTCGGGCTTTAAGGCAAGCGCGGTTTCCCTGCTGATTTTCGGATACGCGGTCGTTAAATCCGCGGTCAGGGATTCGCCGCCGGCACGCCTTATCAAATCGGTGATAAACGAATCTTTGCCGACCGTGTAAAGCGAATTTTTATCAATCTGCGCGAAAACTCTCATCTTTTTCGCGTCGGCGGTTTTCGCTTCGACGGCGGCGACGCGGCGTTTCATTTCGTCAACTAAACGCGCGGCTTGCTCCGCCGTTCCGAATATCTCGCCGAGCTGAGAAATGCTTCCGTAAATATCGTCGAGGCTGTTCGGACTGGTGACGAAAACGGCGATGTTTTGCTGCTCGAGCGTTTTCGTAAAATTTTCCATCTGCGAAGCGGTCGAAACCAAAACGACTTGCGGTTTCAAAGCGATGATCGTTTCAACGTTCGGGTTAAGCGTGTCGCCGATTTTTTGGATTTGTTTGGCTTGTTCGGGATAATCGCAAAAGCTCGTCACGCCGACCAAACGGTCGCCCGCGCCGACCGCGAATGCGATTTCCGTCAAATTCGGCGCGAGCGAAACGGCGCGATCAATTTTCGCAGGCAATTTCGTCTTTTTCCCCAAACCGTCAGTAATCTCGCGCGTCGGCAAATCGCTCGGCGGCAAAGCTGTGCGTTCGCCGCGACACGCAGCCAAAGACAACGCGCCGAGCAATAAAAAGACGATTAGCGAGCGGCGCGAAAAATAATTTTTCGCGCGGCGATATTTCGCGCCGGGAAAAATTCCGGCAAACGATTCGCGTTTGATTTTGTTTTGTTTTACTACGGACAAATAAAAAATCCCGCCTTTTTTATTGCCTCGAAAACCAACAACGAACGGCAATACAGACAGGATTTTTCATTCTAAAAGGAGAATATACGAACAACACCCGTAAAAGCCATCCGTCCTGACGCGAGACGAAATCGGCTAAAAAACTTCCAGGCAGGTTTCCAGACTCTTCGATTTTGGATTTTAGATTTTGGATTTTGGATTGCTTGATGTATGCAAATCCAAAATCCAAAATCTAAAATCCAAAATCCGTTCACTGTGGCGCGACCGTGCGGGATTTTCACCCGCTTTCCCTGTTTATGCCGCTTTCTTTGGGGGAAAAGCGACACCGAAAAGCATTTTAGGCTGAAAAAGAACAATTTCACCGAATTTAGACGGTTTTTTGGAAAAGCATTGTAAAAACGGTGAAATGCAAGGTAACACGCCTTCTTGCCAAAAGTCAAAGCCGTCTTAAAAAGCCTCGAAATTCGCTTGATAAAACCGGCTAACTGCGACTATTGTAGAAGATACGAAACTAACGCTTCTTTTATAAAAATTATGGCTCAATCTGAAAATGTAGTGGCGATTATCCTCGGCGGCGGCGCGGGTTCGCGCCTTTTTCCTCTAACGAAGGAACGTGCAAAACCGGCAGTTCCGCTCGGCGGCAAATATCGTTTGATTGACGTGCCGATTTCCAACTGTATTAACTCGGACATCTCGCAGATTTTCGTTTTAACGCAATATAATTCTGCGTCCTTAAATCGGCATCTGTCGCGCACATACCGTTTTTCCAGCTTTTCGACCGGCTTTGTCGAAGTTCTCGCCGCGGAACAAAGAATAGACAGCCCGGAATGGTTTCAAGGCACGGCGGACGCGGTGCGCCAGATGATTCCGCATATTCGCGGCTGGAACGTTGAGACGGTCGTGATTTTGTCGGGCGATCATCTTTATCGAATGGATTATCAGAAATTTCTCAAACGCCATTACGACACGAACGCCGACGTAACGATTTCCGTGATTCCCGCCAATCCGTCCGACGCGCAGGGTTTCGGGCTTCTGAAAACCGACGACGACGGGCGCATCGTCGAATTTAGCGAAAAGCCGAAGGGCGACGCGCTCGAAGCGATGCGCGTTGATACGACGCGCTTCGGATTATCAGCTGAAGAAAGCCAAAGCCGCCCGTTTCTGGCTTCGATGGGAATTTATGTTTTTAATTACAGACGGCTGCTCGAACTGCTCGACGAAGACCCAACGCGCTTTGATTTCGGCGGTGAAATCATTCCGTCGGCGATTGAAAAATTTAATGTGCAGGCGCATCTTTTCAAAGAATACTGGGAAGACATCGGAACGATTCGCGCATTTTATCAGGCGAATCTCGATCTGGCATCGCCTCTGCCGAAGTTTGATTTTTTCAACAACGACGACCCGATTTACACGCGCAGCCGCTATCTGCCGCCGTCGAAGGTTCACGACTGCGACATAGACAATTCGATGATCAGCGAAGGCTGCATTTTAAACGGAATGTATGCCAGAAATTCGATTATCGGCTTGCGGAGCCGCATTGACCGCAGCGCGCGAATCGAAGATTCAATCGTAATGGGCGCGGATTTTTTTGAGTCACTCGAAGAGATGAACGATAACAACGCCGCGGGCGAACCGCATCTCGGAATCGGCGAAAATTCAATCATTCGCCGCGCCATTATTGACAAAAACGCGCGCGTCGGCAAAAACGTACAGCTCATCAATCAACACAACGTCGAAACGCTCGACGGCGAAAACGGCTCTTATTTTATCCGCGAAGGAATCATCATCGTTCCGAAAAACGCGACGATTGCAAATGGAGCGATTATTTAGAAATTTGCAGTAATCGAAGCAAAAATTCCGTCAGAATTTTCCTTCCGGCAAAATAGAAGGTGCGTCAACCACAAATTAATGGTTGACGCACCTTCTATTTTGCTTCTTCTATTTTGCGTTTTCTATTTTCCGGCGACTTTGCTTCCCGCTTCGCCGACGATATAACTGTTCTTCGCTCTGACGACTAAACTCGGACGCTTGACACGAACGCGGACTTGCCGGCGTTCGCCTTTTTGTCCGACCGCTTCGGGATAGTAGCCGAGCGAATATTGACGGCGCAGTTCTTCGGCGATGCCGGAAAACGCCGCGTTCAGATTATTGTTCGCTTCAAAATTTCTGCCGCCGCTGTTTTGGGCTAAACCTTCCAAATATTTTTTGCCCTCTTCATATTCGGCGCGGCTCGAACCCGCGCTTCCGCCGCCGCCGCCCGGATAACCGCCGCCGCCGATTTGCACATTGCCGCCGCTTAAAATATCGCCGAGAACGCCGCCCCAACCGCCGCCGCGACGACGGCGACGCTGCGGATACGGATTCGGATAATTATTTCCGCCTCCGCCGCCCATATCGCTCATCGTGTCGTAGCGAATCGGGTAAAAAAGCGCGTCGGCTTCTTCGCTTTCCTGCAGAGTGCTTTGAAAATTGGCGCGGCGCGAAGTCGTGTCAACTCCGTCGGTAAACAAAACGACCGCTTTGCGTCCTTCAATGCGGCGAAGCTGTTGATTGATGACGTTATCAACCGTGTCATAGAGCGATGTGCCGTCGCCGAATCGCGCCTGCTGAATCGCGTTCTGCAGCGCGGCGCGGTTATTTGTCGGCTGGCTTAAAACGTGAACGCTTTCGTCGAATGAAATCACCATCACTTTGTCGTCGCGCCTCAACTGGCTGACAAAATCAATCGCCGCATTCTGAATTTCGTCAATTTGATACTGCGTCGAAGGACTCACGTCAATCAGCAAAATCACCGTAAACGGTTGTTCGACCGAAGCAAATTCTTCGACCTTTTGCTCAACGCCGTTATCGAAAATCTGGAAATCCTGTTTTTGCAAGCCGGAAATAAATCTGCCTTCGCGGTCAAGCACGGAAACCGGAATAGTGACGAGATTCGTTTCGATTTTGATAACTTCGTCATCGTCCGCCGCCGCTTCATCGGTTTTCGAGGGCGTGGACGTTTGGCTGGATTTACTCGTGTCGCCGATTAAAACCGGCGGACGTTTGGCGGGCGGTTCGCCCGGAGAATCGGTCTGCGTCGCCGGTTCCGTAACGACGCGCGGGCGCGTGGCGCGTCCGGCTTGCGCCGCGGCGAAAATGTTCAAGACACACAACCCCAAAAAAGCGACAAATAATTTCTTCATAAATTCTGCTGCTCCGAAGCGAAAATTTGCGTTGGGAAGAGATTTTTTTGATTAAAGTTTTTCAGTTTTAGATGTCTGAAAAGTCCGTTTAGTCGAAACGGCGAACACATTATTTTTCGCCGAGCATTTCGGCGGCAAGTTCGTGAAAACGGCGGCGCGTCGCATTAATGTTGGCAAACGGCAATTCGCGGTCGTGCGTGCGGTTGGTCAGCAGAATAAAAATCCGTTCGGTTTCCGGCTCGATCCACAGCGAGGTCCCGGTAAAACCGAGATGCCCGAAGCTGTCCCTCGCCAACGCCGCGCTCGCCGTCGAATCTTTCGTCTCGGCAAGCTGAAACGCAATCGAACGCGCTTCGTTCAAACCGGGCGTAAAATTCGTGCGAAAAAGAGCGCAAGTTTCCGGCTTTAATAAAGTCGTCTGATTCGCCAGAAATTGCTGCGCGATTCTGAAAACATCAAAAACATTTGAAAAAAGTCCCGCGTGACCGGAAACGCCGTTCATAAAATAAGCGTTGCCGTCGTGAACTTCGCCCCAAATTTGCCGTTCGCGCCATTTATACTTTGAAACGTCAAAGCCTTTTTCGACGCACATTTGCTTTTCAAATTCGTTGCCGAATTCGCTCGCGGCGATTTGTTTTTTCAATTCTTGCGGTGGATTATAAAAAGTATTTTGTAAATTCAGAGACGCAAAAATTTCCGCTTTCGCTATTTCGTTCAGCGAACTGTCGTGAATCTTTTCCAGAATTAATCCAAGTGTAATAAAGTTCAAATCGCTGTAAACAACTTTCGTATTCGGTAAATTTTCATTTGGAATTTCGGCAACGGTATTCATCAAAGCATAAAAGTCATTCGATTTCGTCAATAAATAAACAGGTTTCCAAGCGGTAAAACCCGAAATATGCGTCAAAAGTTTTTCAATCGTTACTTCGTGTTTGTCTGCCATTAAAAAGAAACTCGAATATTCATAAGTCTTACCGGTCAACTCTAAAAAGCCGTTTTCAATCGCCTTCGCGCAAAGCAAACCTGTTATTAGAACTTTCGTCAAACTCGCCAAATCGTAAATCGTATCGAGCTTTGCTTCGATTCGTTCCGGTTCGATGACCGCAAAACCAAGCGCGTCGGTGAAAACAATTTCGCCTTTTTCCGCGACGAGATAAACAGCCGACGGAAAATCTCTGGCTTCAATGCGTGATTGCAGAAAGTTGCTGATAACTTCATTTCTCATAGCTAGAACAGAAACAAGAATTGTCGAAACGTTTCTATAAGTGATTTTCCAAAGAAATGTTTTTTAACAAATCCTTTTTTCTTCGATTAAACTTCTTATCTGTGTATTCAGATAAAGAATTTGAATACTAAATTTTTATATTTGAGTATCTGCTTAAGAGTTTTTAGAATTTGTATTTTTTAATTGAGTGTTCAAATTAAAGCTTTCAGTATTCATTTCCTTTAATTGAACGTTCAAATTAGATATTTGTATATTGAAAAGTTTTATTTGCATATTCAAACATCTTAAACGGGCAATCAATTTTGAATTGCGTTATTTCGATTACACGTTCAAACGGTTGCGGTGCGCTTCGATTTTCTCCAAAACGCCCAACGCCAAACTCAAAGCGCGTCTGCCGTCTTCGGCGGTAATCGGCGGTGTTTTGTCGTTAATAACACAATCCAAAAACGCTTCGATTTCGGCGCGCAAAGGTTCGACATCGTTGATTTCGAGGCGGTTAATCGAAATGCCGAGCAGCGGATGAACGGCGTTCGGCGCGAGCGATGTCACGGACGCGAACCTGGTCGCGTAATCTAAGACGACATAGGAATTCGTTTGATAAAATCTCGTTTTGCGGATTTTTTCCGTGCCGATTCTCGAAGCCGTAATGTTGGCGACCGCGCCGTTTTCAAATTCGATGCGCGCGTTTGCCGCATCAACTTTATCGCTGATAACCGGAATGCCGACGGCGTGAATCTCGGAAACTTTCACGTCTGCGCCGACGAGCCATTGAATCGCGTCGAGGTCGTGAATCATTACGTCAAGCACGACATCAACATCGAGCGAGCGGTTCGGAAACGGCGAAACGCGGTGAATCTCGAAATAAAGCGGTTTCGTGACAAACGGACGCAGCGCGACCATCGCCGGATTAAAGCGTTCGAGATGTCCGACCATCAGCTTCGCGCCGGATTCGCTTGCCGCCGCCATCATCAAATTCGTTTCGTCGAGCGTCCGCGCCATCGGTTTTTCGACTAAAACGTTCACGCCTTTTTTCAAAAACGCGCAGGCGATTTCGCAGTGCGTTTCGGTCGGCGTAACGATGGAAACCGCGTCAACTCTATCGAGCAAATCGCGCCAATCGGTAAACGATTCGCAGTTGTGTTTTTCGGCAATCAAACGCGCATTCTCTTCGTTCGTATCGCACACGCCGACAAAATCGCTCGTTCCCGCTTTCGCCAATTCCGCATAATTTCTGGCGTGATGCTGACCCAAACTGCCGACACCGATGACGGCGGTTTTTGGATTTTGGATTTTAGATTTTGGATTTTGGATTTCGTGCATAATTGATTGTCGAATTTATTTTAGCGATACTTTCATTTTTATAAATGATTTCGCAAAACACAAAAACCAAAATCCAAAATCCAAAAACTAAAAACCGCCTTGTCTGGATTTTGTTCGCGCTTGTCATTATTGCTGTTTATTTTTTCGGCTTGACGATTCCGCTCGTCGGACCGGACGAACCGCGTTACGCGCAGATTGCCAGAGAAATGTTCGAGCGCGGCGATTGGATTACGCCAAGGCTCGGCGGTTTCGATTGGTTTGAAAAACCCGTTCTGCTTTACTGGCTGCAAATTTTATCTTACAAACTTTTCGGCATCAACGAATTCGCCGCGCGTTTCGGTTCCGCCGTTTTCGGTTTGGGAACGATTTTCAGCCTTTGGATTCTGGGCAGGACGGTTCAAGGTTCAAGGTTCAAGGTTCAAGATTCAAATGAAGAATCTCCAACGTTCAGTATTCGGCATTCGGCTTTTGCCGATTGGCTCGCGCCGATTGCCGCGTCGTCAATCGGCTTAATCGCATTTTCGCGCGGCGCGAGCTTTGATATAATCCTGACCTTTCCGATTACCGCATCGCTCGTCGGTTTTTTCCTCTTTGACCAGGCGGAGAAAAAAACACTTATCACTTACCACTTACCACTCACCACTTACTACCTTTTCATCGGCATCGCGCTGCTTGCCAAAGGTCTCGTCGGCATCGTTTTTCCGTTCGGAATCGTCGCGTTTTATTATCTGCTGCGTTGGAAATTTCCGCCGCGCGAATTTCTTTTTAGCTTAATTTGGGGATTGATTTTAAGTTTGCTCGTCGCTGCCGTCTGGTATGCGCCGATGTATCAGACGAACGGTTGGAAGTTCGTTGACGAATTTTTTATTCAACATCATTTTCAGCGTTTTACATCCGACAAATATCAACACCATCAGCCGTTCTGGTTTTTCCTGCTCGTGCTGCCGCTGATGACGCTGCCGTGGCTGCCGTTTTTCGCCGGGTCGTTTTGGAAACTGTTCAAGGTTCAAGGTTCAAGGTTCAAGGTTCAAGGTTCGCAATCACTCGCCGCTTACCGCTCACCGCTCGCCGCTTTCGCTTTCGCCTGGCTTCTCGTGCCGCTTATTTTTTTCAGCTTTTCCGGCTCGAAACTTCCCGGTTATATTTTGCCCGCGCTGCCCGCCGCTTTGATTTTAGCGGCGATGAGCGTTGAAGATTTCGTTCGTAAATCGGCGCGGCGCGAGTTTGCGATGCAGTTTTTGGCTTTTATCACGTTCGCCGCCGTCGCTCTTTCTCTGCATTTCATCGTGCCGCGCTTTGCCGCCGAAGACTCGACAAAAAGTTTGATTGAAGCGGCGAACGCGAACGGTTACGCGGCTGAAAAAATCGTCAATCTTTACGTCGTTTCGCACAATGCCGAATTTTACGCGCCGGGCAGATTGATCAGAGACGAAGACGGCAAATTGAAACGCTTCGACGATTTTTCCGAATTGATTAAATGGCTTGAAAAAACGAACGCGCCGCAGATTTTAATGCTCGTTCCGCACAAGGACGCGGAAAATATTTTGAATGAATCAACCGCCGCCGAATCGAAAGTCGTCGGCGACAACGGCGACACGGCAATCGTTTTAGTAAAACTAAAAAGCTAACCGTTCGCGGCGCGTTGCAGCCTGTCCATCAACGCTACGCCGATGCCGTTTTCTTCGACTGCTTCGCAGTAAATAATTTCAACGCGCGCGCGGTCGCATATCCGAAAAAACTCGAAAACTTCCCGCGCGTATTCTTCAACCGACGCACAAATTTTTATCAATTTAAAATCAATCTCGGGCAAACTCAAACCGATAAACGCCGCCAACTTTGAACCTTGAACCTTGAACCTTGAACCTTGAACCTTAAACTTTGAACCGACCAAAATCACACGCGCCCGCGGCGAATAATGACGATGCTTCAAGCCTGGACTTTTCGGCGATTCGTTTCGCTTGACTCGATAAATGCCGGTTTCGGGAACGATTTTTCGCAACGCTTCCAAAGTTATCGCGCCCGTCCGCAAAACAAGCGGCACGTCGCTCGTGCAGTCAACGACCGTTGATTCCAAACCGATTTCGGTCGCCACGCCTTTGAGAATGCATTCGATTCGACCGTCTAAATCTTCGAGAACCGTTTGCCACGTCGTCGGCGAAGGTTTGCCCGACAGATTCGCCGACGGCGCGACGATTGGCGTGCCGCACGCTTCGATAAAATCTCTCGCCAAATCGTTGCGCGGCATTCGCACGCCGACGGTTTCAAGATTCGCCGTCGCCATTAAAGGCACCTGTTTTGATTTCGGCAAAACAATCGTCAGCGGCGCGGGAAAAAATGCCTCGATAAATCGTTTCGCGTTCGGCGTAATCGCCGACACGAGCGATTCGATTTGTTCGAGATTGGCGACGTGCGCGATTAAAGGGTTGTCGGCAGGACGCTGTTTCGCCGCGAAGATTTTCGCAATCGCCTGCGCGTCGAACGCATTCGCGCCGAGACCGTAAACCGTTTCGGTCGGAAACGCGACCACGCCGCCGCGCCTGATAAATTCGGCGGCTTCAATCGGCGATTCGGTCAAATTGGTTTTCATTTTTTGTGAACGGGCAGTCTGCGCTTTTTTATTATCCATTATCCGTTTTCCATTTTCCATTTCACCCGCGTTTTCGTAAAATTTAATTAAATGACGCTCGAAGAAAAGCTGAAAAATCTGCCGACCGCGCCCGGCGTGTATCTGCACAAAAACGCCGACGGCAAAATCATCTACGTCGGCAAGGCGAAGAATTTGCGAAACCGCGTTCGCTCGTATTTTCAGTCGAATCGCGGACACGACGCGAAAACGCGCGAGCTTGTGCGGCGCATCGCCGATCTGGAATTTATCGTCGTTGACAACGAAGTCGAAGCTCTCGTTCTCGAATCGAATCTCATCAAAAAACACAAGCCGCGCTTTAATGTTTTATTAAAAGACGACAAGCAGTATCCGCATCTCAAGATGACGCACGAACCGTTTCCGAAGGTCGTCATCACCAGGAAAATCATCAAAGACGGTTCATCGTATTACGGACCGTTTCTGCCCGCGAGTCTGGCGCGGCGCACTTTGGATTTAATCAACCGCGCGTTTCAGATGCGAACTTGCGACATCGAGATTGACGGTAAACTACCGCGCCCGTGCCTCGAATATCATTTAAAAAGATGTCTCGCGCCGTGCGTTAAAGAGCTTTGCAAACCCGACGAATATACGCAAGCCGCCGCCGATGTCAAACTTCTGCTCGAAGGCAAAAACAAGGAGCTTGCCGGCAATCTCGAACAAAGAATGTGGCATTTCGCCGAAAATCAAAACTACGAACTCGCCGCGAAATACCGCGATTTACACAAAACGGTTCTCGCCCTCGCCGAACAGCAGAAGATGGCGATGACGGCGGAGCGCGACATAGATATTTTCGGCTTCTACCGCGAGGAACAGCGGCTCGCGCTGCAATTATTTACGATGCGCGAAGGCAAAATCGTCGGTCGCCGCGAATTTTTCTGGGAAGATTTGGACGCGCCGGCGTTCGACGTTTCGGAATTTCTGGGCGAAGTTCTCGCGCAGTATTATTCGACCGATTATGTGCCGCTCGAAATCAACGTTCCGGCTGATTTCGCCGACCGCGAGACGCTGGAAAAAGCCTTAAGCGAGCGGCGCGGGCGGCGCGTGCGAATTCTCGACCCGAAGCGCGGGCAAAAGCTCGATATGATTCATCTGGTCGAGCAGAACGCGAAGATTTCGTTCGAGCAGCGGTTTCGCGTCCTCAAGCCCGATTCGCAAAAAATCCTGGAAGATTTGCAGGAAATTCTCGAACTGCCGCATTTCCCGGAAAGAATAGAATCGTTCGACATCTCGAACATACAGGGCGCGGAGAACGTCGCCGGTATCGTCGTTTTCGAGAATGGCAAACCGGCGCGCCACGAATATCGCCGTTTGATTATCAAAACGGTCGAAGGCGCGAATGATTTCGCCTCGATGCGCGAAGCCGTCTTCCGCCGCTGCAAACGTCTTCTGATGGAAGAAAAACCGCTTCCGAATCTGATTTTTATAGACGGCGGCAAAGGACAAATTTCCGCCGCCGCCGCCGCGCTCGCCGAACTAGATCTGGAAATGATTCCGATTGTCGGGCTGGTCAAACCGCCGAAACGTCACAGTGAAATCTCGCATCTTTTACGCTTCGGCTACGAACACGCCCCCGTCTATTTCGACGCGGCGCAACCCGTCTTTCGATTCGTCCAGCAAATCCGCGACGAAACACACAAAACCGCCATTCAATATCATCGCAAACGCCGCGAAATGCGCGACTTTACATCCGAATTAACCGCTATTCCGAAGATCGGCGAAAAGCGTAAGTTAAAACTGCTTAGAAACTTCGGCTCAATCGAACGCATTGCTAAAGCCTCCGTCGAAGAACTCGCGCCGTTTCTTGGAGCCAAAGCCGCCGGAGAAGTTTTCGAGCATTTCGAGAAGCAAAGAAAATTGGCGGGAAATTAATTTCGTTAATGATGTTCCGCTCAAAATTCGCGCGACAATTTTTTAGCGAATTTTCTTGAATTGCGCTCGGATTGATGTTAAATTGCTCGCGTTGGGTTTATTTTCTTTTATGAACGCTCGCATCCGGACGAGAGCCGCTTTCACGCTTTTCGTCTGCAATATAATGCGTTTATTTTCCGTCGCCTAATCTCTGGAAACGCTCATTCTCCCCTTTTGAACGGATTTCCTCGATCAGTCAAACGACGCTTTCGACAATTTAAGGAGGACCTTAAACTTTAACTGTTCGCTGTTTAACTCTGGAAACAGACTTTGACGTTTGCCGATTCGATGTTTCAAATGAATCGCCGGTAATCCGTCGTTAATCCGCGCTGGAACGATGCGGCGCATTAAGTAACCGCAGCAGAGAATCAATCGTTGACCGTCGGGAATCAGAGATCTGTCAGTCGGAATCGGCAATCTACAGCAAAGAATTTCCGGCTTGCGGTCGAGAAACAATAAACTGCAAAAAAGCATTAACGACTTACAGTCGGGAATTGCTAACGAACAGCGAAGAATTATTTAACTACAAACAAAAAATCATCATCCGTCTCAGATTCCGTTTAACCCCGTATCGGCGAAAGTCCGGCACTTAGCGAGCTTTCAAAGATTAAACGTAAATTTTTGGCAGCGTTTTTGAAATTTACGCGTTCGGTTTTCGATTCTTTTCGATTCGAGTCCGTGCGCGAAGCGATTTGCATGAAGTGACGGCGTTGAAAGCGGAACGATTTCCCGTTTTCAGCTTCCGATCCTTTTTAACCGCTTCGGCTTCGTTCTCAACGAAATAAATTTCACCGCGCCGCCAAATTTTCTATAACCCGACGCACACCGAAAAGAGAGGTTAAAAATAAAAATGGAAGCTAGACAAGAAGCGAAACTTCAAATGTATCGCGCGGTCGAAAATTACTGCGACGCGCACAACGACATCACCAGCCGAAACGCCGCCTTTGCAACGGCTCTTAATGAATTCAAACAATTAATCGCCGACATCAACCAAGTCGCGCGGCTTGACGACCAGCGGATGACCGGCATCACGATTGATAAAAACAAAAGCAAGCAGGTGCTTTGCGAACGAGCGGCGGACACGGCGAGCATTATCTCGGCTTACGCCGCGACCGTCGGCGATAACACTTTGCGCGAGCAGATTAATTTCAGCATCTCCGCGTTATTAAAAACGCGCGAAGACGTTCTTCCGGCGCGTTGTCAAAACATACACGACGCGGGCGCGGCGCGGCTCGACGCGCTCGCCGAATACAGCGTAACGCAAACGACGCTCGACAATCTGCAAACCGCGATTGACGATTATTCAACTGCCGCGCCGAAGCTCCGCGCCGCCGTCAGCGAGCGCAAAACCGCGACCGCCAATCTCGCCGCGCTTTATAAAACTACCGACGAATTATTAACTATCCGTCTCGACAAGCTCGTCACCATCTTTAAAGCGACCGAACCGGATTTTGTTCGCACGTATGAAACGACGCGCCGCATCATCAAGCCGCCGACTACGCCGACACAGCTCAAAGGCATCGTCAGCAGCAAAATTGACAACGCGCCCGTCAAAAACGCTTTGATAACCGTCGCGCCCGTCGAATTTGACGAAGATAATCCGCCGTTCACCGCCATTACCGATGCGAGCGGCGCATATCTTATCAAACCGATTCCCATCGGCGATTACAAAGTCACCGCCAAAGCGATGAGCTTTCAAAACTTTTCCGAAGAATCGGTGCGCGTCAAGTTAGGCGACATCAGTCATTTCGATATTCAAATGTCAAAGTGATTTCCGGCGGACATATCCGTGCCGCGCCGCTTCGATATTCGACTTTAGCGTATCGTATTTTGTTCGGCGCAGATGAAAATTAAATTCGGTAAAAGGCGGCGCGTAAAATCAGATTCCTCAGATTAAGCGGCGGCGGATTTTCGTGTAAGATGAATAATGACTCGAAAGTTTATGCCGCCGCCTTTGATTGTCACCTTAAAATTAGATGCCGCTTCGTTCGCCTTTTTCGACGATTTGCGAAGCAGATATTTTCCGCCCGAACGCAATTTCCTAAAAGCGCACGTCACACTTTTTCACCACCTGCCCGGCGCGGAGATTTTAGCAATCGAAACGGATTTAAGCGACGTGTGCGGCGCATCCGAAGCGTTTGAAATTAAATTTCCGTCGCTGCGTTTTATGGGCAAAGGAACGGCGGCAAACATCGAATCAGATGCGCTTTTGAATTTGCATTCGACGCTCGCCGGACGTTGGCGGCAATGGCTGACCGCGCAAGACCGGCAAAAATTCAAACCGCATATTACGCTTCAAAACAAAGTCGCGCCCGTCGAAGCCAGACAATTATTTGAAGAATTGCAAAGTACCTGGAAATTAAAAACCGGCAACGCCGTCGGCTTGCAGCTATGGCAATATTTAAACGGACCGTGGGAATTAAAAAACGACTTTTTATTCGGCGGGTGCGATTAGGGCAAAATGTCAGAACCGCCTGCGTCAGCGGGCAGCTAAAACTCGACGCGCTCGCATCTCTATTTTAGATTTCAATTTACCTGCTTCAATTGTCCGCTGAACGCAGGCGGTTTCGACACGCGATTTTATTCGGAAGCGATGGGCGCGTCCGGTTGATTCGCCTGCATCTGGCTTTCGTGAATTTCCTTTTCGTGAACCTGCTCTTTGCGGAACGAATAAAGATAGATGACGATGGCGATATTGACCAAGACGATTCCGGCGCGGGTGAACGTCGGTTTTTGAATGAATTCATAAATCTCGAACGGAATATAGAGCGAGCCGGAAATAATCGCAAACCATTCCGCCCAAGCCCTCAAACGCCACAAACCGTAGGCTTCGACAAACCGCACGGTCGCGTAAACGAGCGACAAAATAAAAAACAGTTTGATATTGGAAGGGTTGAGCTTCGTAACGGTTTCGACGATGCGATGCGCGAGCCGTCCCTCGGAATTAAGATGCAGAAAACCGACCAAATCTTCGGCGAAATCGGCGATGTCGCGGTGCATCAGAGACAAAATGCCGAAGCCCGCGATCAGACCGATACAGCCTTTAAACGCTTCAAAAACCGCAATTGCCCGCACTCCGTTTTTCGCTGATGCTTTCATTTTATCAATTTATCTTTAAAAATCGCGCCGCAGATAATCCGAATCTTGCAATCGAATCAATATACTTCTTTGTGAGAACATATATCTACAAAACCAACTTTTTACTCTCCGGCAAAATAAAAAATTACCCGCAAATCGTATTCGACGCTAAAGCTCCAGTAATCTTTAAGTTTACCCGAGAGTTTATGAGTTTTCAGGCTCGGCTCGAAAACGTTGTTTTGAAATTGTCGTATTTTTTCCTGAAATGCGTTTTCGCGCCCGGCAACGCCCTGAATGCGGCGTTTGAAACGCTCGTTTGAACGCTGAACCGAATGCAATTTCAATCATCGAGATTCTTCATCAGGTCGTTAGTGTCCGAGAAAAATTCGAGTTCGTCTTTTTCAAGTTCGTATTTGGTTTGCTCGCCGTTTTCTAAGATTTCCTGTCGTCTTTCTTCGCTCAAATAATTCTCCAACAAATTCTTTAATTCGTTTTTCTCATCGAAGGAAAGTTGTTTTGACTTCCTCAACCACGCCCGCGAAATTTGTGTTCATAAATCATCTTCGAAACTTCCCTTCAAGATTATAGCAAACTAAATATTCGTCGGCGCGTCCGAGTGCGGCACGAAGCATTTGCGGCAGCGGGCTTCGTATTTGCCGCCCGCGCCGACTTCGATCCGCGCGTCGGACTCGAACGTGCGCTGCGAATAATTCGCCGTCGCGCCGCATTTGACGCAGATGGCGTGCGTTTTCGTGATAAATTCGGCGACGGAAAGCAGCTGCGGCATCGGCTCGAACGGCTTGCCCGTATAATCCTGATCCAGACCGGCGATGATGACGCGCTTGCCTTCGTTGGCGAGCTGCGTCGCCGCCTCGACGATGCCCGCGTCAAAAAATTGTCCTTCGTCAATGCCGACGATTTGCGTGTCCGGCTCGATTTGCGCCATCAATTCCTTCGCCGTCATCACCGGATTCGAAACGTGCGTCATTCCCGAATGCGAAGCGATCTGCTCAATCGAATAACGGTCGTCAATTTTCGGCTTGAAAACCTGCACTTTCTGCCGGGCGATCTGCGCGCGCTTGAGACGGCGAATCAGTTCTTCCGATTTACCCGAAAACATCGAACCGACGATGACCTCGATCCAGCCTGCGCCGTTCTGCCTGTTTCTGCGGCGTTCTTCCGTATTGTCGAACGCAAATTCTTCAACCATTTTCCGTTTCTGAAATTCCTTTTCCGTTGTGTGAAACGTTTTAACTTATCATAAAAAAACGTCTCTGCAAAACCGCCGTTCCGACTTGCGAAATTGATTCGCGCGGCGGGCGCAGCAAACTAAATTTTTGCTTCGATTTGTGATAATCTGTGTTTGTCCGCCGAAAATCTTGGTGCGATTATGCAAATTAAGCTCTGCCCGAAATGCAAGCGACCTTTTCTGGCAATCAAGGAAATTTGCCCGAATTGTCCCGCGCCTTACAGCTGGAATCAGGAATCGTGGGCGAACGTCGGCTGTCTTTTGGCGATGATCGTCGTGCCGCTCGGTTTAATGCTTTTCTTCTGGCTGTTTTTCTTTTTCGGTTTTCTGTTTCGCTGAATCCGTTTCGATCAAAGCGAGCGCGACGCGGTCAACGAGCCGCGCCGCGTCCTGGTTTCGCGTGATGTTGTTGCCGATAATTGCAAACGCCAAAATCTCGCCGTTCGCTGCCTGCGCGTAACCGGCGAGCGAGCTGACAAAGGTGATCGTGCCGGTCTTTCCCAAAATTTTTCCCTTCGCGTTGCCGAGCCGTCCGCCCAAAGTTCCGTCGGTTCCGGCAATCGGCAGCGAGCCTGTGAAAATGTCGGAGAATCTTGATTGCGCCGCGAAAATCAAAGCGCGTCCGAACGATTCGGGTGTCACCAGATCGAGCCTCGACAATCCCGAACCGTCGTGAATCTGAATTTCATCGGCGGCGACGTTGTTTTCGCGCAGAAACTTTCTGATCACCGCCGCGCCCGCCGAATCGTCGCCGCGTAATTCGGTAATCTGCCGGCTTTCGTCGGGCGCGGTATCGCCGAATCGCTTGCCGAGCGTTCTGACAAGCAGCTCGGCATACAGGTTGACCGAATTTTTATTCATCCGCCGGACAACTTCGGCGAGTGTTTTGCTTTCAACCGAAGCTAATTCGACGGCTTTCTCCGCGTCGAGCCGTTCGACTGATTTCCAATCAACTGATTTTGCCGCGCCGCCGACTTTAATGCCGCGTTTTTCCAACGCTTCCTTCAAGCTTTTCGCCGCCCAGAGTGCCGTATTATGAACGGCGACGCGCCCGCCCAATTTATCGCCGCTGCCCCAGACGTAAATTTGATTGTCGGCGAGTCCGCGCTTGATGCCGAACGCTTCGGGCTTGTCCGCCTGTTTCGGTTCGAGTCTGCCCGAGACCTGCAAATAATCGGTCGAAGCGGCGGGCGTCCCGTCTTTCATAAAAACGTCCGCCGTGTTTTCGTCGAAAGTCAACGCGCCCGCTTCCGCGCCGTAATGCCATTGCAGATCGTTCCAGGTCCAGCCGTCGCCGATGTCGTCGCCCTCGAAATAACTTTCGTCGCCGACAATATCGCCCTTGATTTCCTTTAGATTTTTCGCCGCTAACTGATTGATTAGATTTTGCAAGCCGGCTTCATCAAAATCCGGCGCGCCGCGACCGTAGAGCGTTAAGTCGCCGTCTAAAATTCCGTTCTCGATGTTTGTCGCGCCGTAAACGGAAGTGCGCCAGCGGAAATCCGCGCCTAGTTTGTCGAGCGCGACGATTGAGGTGAGTGTTTTTTCAATCGAAGCCGGATTAAAAAGCTTTCGCGCGTCGCGCCCGACGACGACGCGCCCGTCTTTCAAAGACACGACGAAAACGCCCCAACGCGCGTTTGCGAATTCGCTCTGTTCGATTGTGTCGTCGATACGTTTCGCCAGCCAGATATCTTCCGCGCGCGGCGAAATCACAAGCGGTTTCGCCAGGTTGATCGTCGAACCGGGAACGGAAAAATCCGCTTCGTTTGACGCGGGCGCGTTCGTTGCGACATCGGCGGATTCGAGCGAGCGACACGCCGCGAATATAGCGACGCAAAGCAAAAGTATCGACGTAAAGATTCGTCGGGAAGCTGACTTTTTTACAAATCGCATTTTAATTTTCCAATAATTTTCGCGTCGCTTCGCACACCGTTTCGATCTCAATTTCGTTCAACGCCGCGTCGTTGACGATTTCGAGTTTCCGCGCGAGCGGCAGATAAGTCGTCGGCGCGCGCTTGTCCATCACCAAAACAATCGCCGCGCCCGCCACCGCGCCTAAGTGCGCCGCGCCCGTGTCGTTGCTGATTAAAACGTCGGTTTTCGATAAAGCCGCGATGAATTCGAGAAGCGAAAGTTGATCGACGATCATCGTTTCGGCGGGAAATTTTTCTTCTACCGCCGGACGCAAATTTGTTTCTTCGGGACCGAGGAAAACGATTGTTCGAATCGCTTCGTCAGGCGCGAAACGCGCGGCGGCGGCGGCGAACTTTTCCAAATCCCAACGGCGGCTCGCGTTGCCCGCGCCGGGAAAAAGCCCGACGATTTGTTTTGACGTTTTCGCGGCGAAAAGCGTTTCAATTTTTCGCAAATCCGTGTCGCGCGGTTTGATTTCGACGAACCGCTCCGCGTTTTCAATGCCGAGCGGCTTTAAGATTTCCAGATAATAATCAGTCAGATGAAGCGACTTGTTTTCGCGCGGCGGTTTCGGGGTAAAGTTCGCCAGAAATTCGAGCGAACGGCTTTCGCGGTTGCCGTAAAGCCGACGCTTCGCGCCCGTCACGAAGCCGAACAAATTCGTTTCGTAGAGGCTGTGCAGATCAATCACAAAATCGAACCGGCGGCGACGCGCGTCTTCAACGATTTTCAAAATCTCGCCGATTGAATTTATCTTTTTCCCGTCGCGCAGACGAACGCGGTCAACGATTATCGTTGCGTCCGCCAGATTGGAAATCTCGACGATCTGCGCGCCGGATTTGCCGATCATCGCCGTAATTTTCGCGTTCGGAAATTTTCGGCGAACGGCGTGAAATGCCGGCAAACTCAGAATCACGTCGCCGATCTGCCCGAAGTTAATGATTAAAATATTTTGGGGATCGAATTCCAAATTCCAAGTTCCATATTCCACATTCCAAATTTTCGACTCCAAATTATGCAGGACAAAATTTTCAATTTGGAATGTGAAATCCGGAATTTGGAATTTCAGATTTCCCGCAAATCTCGGCCGGTCATTTCTTCGGGCTTTTCGATGTCGAGAATGCCGAGAATCGTCGGCGCGACATCTTCGAGCGCGCCGCCTTTTCTTAATTGCAAGCCGTTGAGATTTTCGTCAACGAAATGAAACGGCACCGGATTTTGCGTCGGCGCGTTGTTTGGTTCGCCGGTCAACAAATCAGCCATTTCTTCGCAGTTGCCGTGGCTCGAAGTGATTAAGGAAACGCCGCCCGCCGCGCGAACTTTTTCGACCATACTGCCGAGACAAGTATCGACAAACTGCGCCGATTCGATGGTTTTTTCTAAATTTCCCGTTCCGGCAACCAAATCGGTCGCAGCTAAATTGACGATAAAAACGTCGTTTTCGCCGCCTTCGATGCCGCGCAGAAATTTGTCGGCGATTTTAAAGCTCGCCGATTCGGGTTGCCGTTCGTAGCTTTTGGCGTTCGGCGCGGGAACCAGAACGCGCTGCTCGCACTGATGTTCGAGTTCAACGCCGCCGTTAAAATAATATGTCAGATACGTGTATTTTTCCGTCTCGGTCAGACGGCAATTCAAGATTCCTTTTTCGGCGAAAATATTTGCCAGCACGTTGTCTTCATTTTCCTGCCGGAAGGCGACCGGCAAATTAAAAGCGCGGTCATATTCGGTCAAACAAACGACGTTTATTTTTGGTTTCGCCGCGCCGTTTTCGCCGCCGTCCGAAACGGCGAGCGATTTGACGAGCTGGCGCATCTGCGCCGGACGATGATTGAAAAAGACGACCAGATCGCCGTTTCGGACGTTGCCGACGGGCGCGCCCGCGTCGTCTTCCAAAACTATCGGCTGAATAAATTCATCGGCAATTCCGCGCAGGAAAGAATTGCGAATTGCCATGACCGCGTCGGACGCGCGTTCGCCTTCCGAATGAACGAGCATCGTATAAGCGCGCGCCGTGCGTTCCCAATTTTGAAATTTGTCCATCGCGTAATATCGCCCGCACAGCGTGGCGATTTTGCCGACACCGATGTCGGCGAGCTTGATTTCCAATGCTTCGACGTAGATGTCAGCCGTGCGCGGCGCGACATCACGCCCGTCGAGAATCGGATGAACGAAGATTTTTTCGATGCCTTCATTTTTTGCAAACCGCAAAAGCGCGAAAAGATTGCCGGTCGAAGAATGTATATCGCCGTCGCTCAATAATCCGACGAAATGCGCCGCCGCGTTTTCGGCTTTGGCTTTTTGAAAGGCTTTCTTTAACGTTTCGTTTTCAAAAAATTTGCCGGTGCGAATCGAGTTTGCAATTTTGGCGACATCGGTTTGAATAATTCTGCCCGCGCCGAGGTTCAGATGTCCGACTTCGGAGCTGCCCGCCGCGTCCGACGGCAAACCGACGCTCAAACCCGACGCGGCAAGCAAAGTTTTCGGATATTTGCGGGAAATTTCGTCGTAACAGGGCGTGTGCGCCAGAGCGATGGCGTTGCCCTCTTTTTTTGGCGAATAGCCCCAACCGTCGAGAATTATCAAAGCCAGCGGTCTGCGTCTTTCGTTCATATAATTTATGGATTTTTTATCTGTCGGATGTTCGGCGCGTTCGCGGCGCGCAACTTTGAAAAGCTGAAATTATTTTACACTTTTTCTTTGCGGTTCGTGAATAAAAATTTGCGAATTTCCGAGCGAACGCGCGGCGAACAATTTAATAAGCGTTCGGCGCGGTTTTTTCCATCCAGCGTTCGGGAAATTTGAGCGCGGCGAATTCAAATTTTTCGTAAAGCCCGTGCGCGTCTTTCGTCGCCAAAATCCAGCGGCGCAGATTTTGCAAATCGGGGTATTCGACAATCGTTTGCATTAACCATTTGCTCAAATTTTGTCCGCGAAATTCTTCTAAAATAAAAACGTCGCCGACATAGGCGAACGTCGCGTAATCGGTCACGACGCGGGCGAAACCGATTTGTCGTTCGCTCTCGTAAACGCCGAAGCACAAGGAATTTTTTATCGCCGTCGCGGTTTGCTCTTTTGTTCTTTCGCGCGCCCAGTAAGATTCTTCGGACAGAAATTTTTGAACCGCGTCAATCTGCAATTGTTCGCGGTCGGTGCTGATCGTAAATTCTCCGTTGCGCCATTCCCGTTTTTCGCTCATAAATTTGCTAAAAAGTTTTCAACCGCTTTCTTTGAATTCAATCGAACGATTGTTTTTTCGTCTTTATATTTTTCTAAAACTTTCTCGATTACCGGCTTCGAGCGTTGCGGGTAATTCCAAACCCAGACGAGAAATTTCCAGTCGAATTGTTCGTTGCAGCCTTCCGCCATAGCGGGACGATTTTTTCCGTAATGAACGGCGACTCTTTTAAGAATTCGGTAAACGCAGACGACGGGCGGCAAATCGAGAAAAATCACCGTGTCGCACGCCGCGACGCGCATCTCAATCGTGCCGCTGTAATTGCCGTCTATAATCCACGAGTCGCCTTTCAACGCTTCAACGAGAATCGCTTTCCATTCGTCTTCGGAAGGCTCAATCCAACCCGGTTTCCAGTAAAGTTTATCGAGATGAACGACTTCGATTTCGGTTGCCGCGCCGAATCTTCGGGCAAAGGTGGATTTGCCCGCGCCGCTCGAACCGATAACGATAATTTTTTTCATCGGGTCAAATCTTCGGCTTGAGGATTTTTAAACCTTTGATAAAATTGAAATCGCTGATGTTGTATGTTACGACAATCAAATCATTTTCGAGAGCTGATGCCGCAATTAACGCATCAGCAAGGAGAAGCCCCTGTGAGTTTGAATATGTGTCAATTAATTCGATTGCCAGTTGGGAAATTTCCGGCGTGATCTGCAAAAGCGGAAAATTATATAAATATGTTTTAATTTTTTGTTTTTCCTGATTTGATTTCGAGCCTTGCAGACATTCGATATAAATTGTCGTATCAATAATCGCGTTCAAATTTTCGATATAAGTTTTAACCGCTGCATTTCCTGCAAAGACCTTCGAGAAAACATTCGTATCAACTATTTCATTCATTCGATTTTCCCGTTGTTTCGATCCCGGATCTTTCGCGCAGTTTCTTCTGCCGATTCTTCGCGGTCAGCCCAAATTCCCAAAACCGCTTCACCATCTTCTTTCAAACTGTTTCGACGCGGCGGAACGACGTTTTGTAATTTTTTCGGCTTTGAGCTTTTCTCGAAATCGTCTAATTCATCTAAAATTCGCTTGCTGAATTTCGAATCGTCAACGTGATATGCGCGATTGATATTTTGCGGTATTTCGATTGTAACCTGCCCCATAATTTTATCTCTGAAATCATTTTAATATAACCTGAAAAGAGAAAAGGTGAAAATGTTTTGCGTGAACATTTTCACCTTTTCCCTCTTTCAATTTTATTCTTTCAACCTTTGATTTGATAAAAAGCCTTTCTGCCCGGAAAACGCGCCGACGTGTCTAAATCTTCTTCGATTCGCAAAAGCTGATTGTATTTGGCGATGCGGTCGCTGCGGGAAAGCGAACCGGTTTTGATTTGTCCGGCGTTGGTCGCCACGGCTAAATCGGCGATGAACGAATCTTCGGTTTCGCCCGAACGGTGCGAGATGACGGCGGTCATATTGTTGGTTTTGGCAAGCTCAATCGCGTCCAAAGTTTCGGTCAGCGTGCCGATTTGATTGACTTTGATTAAAATCGAATTCGCCGCCGCTTCGTCAATTCCCTTTTGCAGAAATTTCGTGTTCGTGACGAACAAATCGTCGCCGACGAGCTGAATTTTTTTGCCGATTTTTTCCGTCAGATATTTCCAACCGTCCCAATCGTTTTCCGCCATTCCGTCTTCGATGGAAATAATCGGATATTTTTCCGTCCACGAAATCCAGTAATCAGCCATTTCCTCCGATGACAATTCGCGCTTGTCCGATTTTTTGAAGATGTATTTTCCGTCTTTGAAAAATTCGCTCGCCGCCGGATCGAGCGCGATCATAATATTTTCTCCGGCGATATAACCGGCTTTTTCAATCGCTTCGAGAATCGTTTCAATCGCTTCTTCGTTCGATTTCAGATTCGGCGCGAAACCGCCTTCGTCGCCGACGCTCGTCGCGTAGCCGCGCGATTTCAGAACCGATTTCAAGTTGTGAAAAATCTCCGCGCCCGCGCGCAACGCTTCGGAAAAATTTTCCGCGCCGACCGGCATCACCATAAATTCTTGAAAATCCACGTTGTTGTCGGCGTGCGCGCCGCCGTTGATGATATTCATCATCGGCACGGGCAAGGTTTTCGCGTTCGTGCCGCCGATATAGCGGTAAAGCGGCATTTCCTGAAACGCCGCGCCTGCCCGCGCCGTCGCCATCGAAACGGCGAGCAGCGCGTTCGCGCCCAGATTCGATTTGTTTTCCGTGCCGTCGAATTTAATCAAAGTTTCGTCAATCAAAGTCTGGTCGAGCGCGTCGAGACCCTCCAATTCGTAAGCGATTTTTTCGTTGACGTTTTTGACCGCCGTCAAAACGCCTTTGCCTAAATATCTGTTTTTGTCGTCGTCGCGCAACTCGACCGCTTCGTTTTCGCCGGTTGACGCGCCCGACGGCACAGCCGCCCGTCCCGTCGTGCCGTCTTCTAAAACCACTTCCGCTTCGATTGTCGGATTGCCGCGCGAATCAAGAATTTCACGCGCCCAAACTGTTTCGATTAAACTCATTTTTTTATAATTGCTCCGTTGATAAATTTAAGAAAAATGCTCGAGTTAAATTTAACTTGAATCAGGTCGAAAAACAAAAAGAGCCGCATCGAAAAGCGGCTCTTTTTGTTGCGCGAACTGTCAAACCAATTTGAAAAATTCACCCGACATTAATTTCCTGTTTGTTTTTTTCCATTCGCACTTTCAAAATTCGACGTTTATCAACTTTTTCGATTTTGAAAATATGTCCGTTGTATTTGACCGTTTCGCCTACGTTCAAAATTTGTCCCGATTCGCTCATTAAAAATCCGGCGATGGTCGTGTAGCCTTCGGAGACGGGAAAATTCAAATCGAGACGGCGATTTAAATCGCGTACCGCCAGGCTGCCATCCAGAATGTAAACGTCGTCCTGGATTTTGTGAATTTGTTCGTTGACTTCTTCGTCGTGTTCGTCGGAAATATCGCCGACGATTTCTTCGAGAAGGTCTTCGAGCGTGATGATTCCTTCCACGCCGCCGTGTTCGTCAACGACGAAACCGAAATGCGCTTTGGCTCGCTGCATCTGCCGCAAAACGTCTTCGAGCCGCGCCGTGTCCACGACATACATCGGTTTTTGCACGACTTTTTCGAGCTTAAACAATTTCGGGCGCAACAGAAACGGCATCAAATCCTTGCTGTGTATAAAACCGGCAATGTCGTCGAGCGAGCCGCGCCACACAGGAAGTCTCGAGTAACCGTTTTGCTGAAAGGCGCGCGCGATTTCATCGAGCGTGCAATTTTCCGACACGCCGACGATTTCCGTGCGCGGAATCATCGCTTCTTTGACGGTCGTCTCGCTGAATTCAAAAACGCGATTAATTAATCTTCGTTCTTCTTTGTTCAGATGTCCGCTTTCCTCGCTCAATTTGATAAGCTGACGGATTTCTTCTTCGGTATAAACCGAAGCGTGTTCGAGCGATGATTTTAAGCCCAAAAGTTTTCCGATTGCGCCGCCCGCCAGATTGAAAACCCACAAAACCGGCGCGAAAAAGCGGGCGAAAAACTCCAGAGGACGCGCCGCGACGAGCGCGAAGGTTTCCGCCTTTTCGAGGGCGAACATTTTCGGCACAAGCTCGCCCAAAGTAACGTGCAGAAACGTGATCAGAGTGAACGAAATAATAATCGCCGCGATGTGCGCGACGTAGGCGACGGTGCCTTCGGTGGCGATTTTTTCCGCCAGCGGTTCGAGCAGTTTGGCAATCGTCGGCTCGCCGAGCCAGCCGAGCGCGAGCGAAGCCAAAGTTACACCGAGCTGGACGGCGGAAATAAAGCGCGTCGGATTATCGAGCAGGCGCAAAGCGGCTTTGGCGTTGCCGCTGCCATCTTCGGCGCGGGCTTCGACGCGCGTCCGCCGCACCGAAACGAGCGCGAATTCGGAGGCGACGAAAAAGCCGTTCAGCCCGACGATAAATAATATTAAGACAAAATCAATTAAAACTTCGGTCAGAGAAATTGAAGCGGTCGCTTCCTGAAAGAGCAGCAGAAGTAAATAATTACCGGCAGAATCGTCCATTTTTTAATTTCGGATTTTCGATTTCGGATTTTTCTTGGAAATCCAATTTAAAGCTCCTTGAAATTGCGTCGCCGCCTGATGCGCGGTTTCGAATTGGCTGATTATAACACAATTGCGCGGCTCAAAAAATCCGCGCTCAAAAACTTTCGCGGCGTTGCACGTCAATCAATTCCTGAATTAAAATTTGACACGCGCCGCAACCGCCGCCCGCCCTGCACCAATCGGTTACCTGCTCGACGCTGCCGGGCGATTTTTCTTTGATTAGATTTTCGATTGTGTCTTCGGACACGCCGAAGCAAGTGCAGATCAAAGCCTTTTCGCCCGCGAATTCTTTAATCTGCGCGGCGCGAAAACCGGCAAAAGCGCGGTGCAGAGTTTCGAGCGACAATTTCAGACAATGGCGGCGGTCCGCGTCGAAATTTCCGAGCGCGGTTTCAATTTTTTTTTCGAGAAGTTTGTCGTCTAATCCGTGCAATTCGGAAAGTTTTTTGCCGTTGATTATTTCCGTCAAAACATCAGCCGCCGCCATCGCAAATCCGCAGCCGTCGGTTTTGAATTTCGCTTCGACGACGCGCTTCGATTTTGCATCAATTCGCAAATAAAATCGCAAAACCGCGCCGCACACAAAAGTCGCGTTCGCGCCGACGGCATTCGCCTTTTCAGTTTCGCCCGCATTGCGCGGCGCGGCGAATCGCTCATTGATTTTTGGCGGATAAAAAGCCATAAATAAATAGTAAGCGACGAAGGGCGAATATCGAAAACAGCTTGCTATTTTCAAGCCTCGAAAAATCCGCCGCGCGAATAAATATTTACCATTTCCCGTTTACCGTTTAATATTAAAGAAATGCGATTGCTCATTTTCGGTTTTCTATTTTTTATCGTTTCGTTCGGCGCGTCGTGCCGTCCGGCAGCCGCGCCCGTCTCGATTTCCGACAAACCCGTTTCGATTAATGATATTCCGCAAACGAATTTGCCGCTGCCGCCGGTTGGCAACGTCGAAAATCTCGGCTGGCAAACGATGAAAGGCGATAATCAAAAACTCGGCGCGTATCGAGGAAAAATTTTAGTCCTCGATCTTTGGGCGACGTATTGTCCGCCGTGTTTAGAGGAAATTCCGCACTTAAATTCGCTGCAAACGAAATACGGTGAACGAATTCAAATTGTCGGTTTGCACGCCGGCGGCGCGGAAGACGAGCCGCGCGTTCCGGCTTTCATCGAGAAATTGAAAATAAATTATCTGCTCGCCCGCCCGGACGACGAATTGATGCGAATTTTGACCGGCGGCAATGACGCGATTCCGCAAACTTTCGTTTTCGACCGCGCCGGAAAGCTGACTAAAAAAATCGTCGGTTTTGACAACATTGTGAAGACGGAAATCGATGACGCGGTTGAACTGGCGGCGAAGGAACAATGAAAAAGATTCCCCTAAAATATAAAACTCTCGAACAGATTTCGGCGGGCGGCGCGGCTTTCCGGCGCGCCGGCGACGGTTTTGAATTGGTCATCACTTCCGTTAATCCGAGCCGTCGCTGGCAATTGCCGAAAGGCTTGCTTGACGCGGATGAAAGTCCCGAAACGGCGGCTCTGCGCGAAGTGCGCGAAGAAGCGGGAATCGAAACGAAAATACTCGCGCCGATTGACACAATTGAATACTGGTATTTCGGTCTGCACAACGGCGAAAGCGTCCGTTTTCATAAATTAGTTCATTTTTTCCTGCTCGCCTACAAAAGCGGCGCGGTTGAAAATCACGACGCGGAAGTTTTGGAAGCGCGCTGGGTCATTCCCGTCGAAGCGATTGGAATGCTCGCCTTCAAAAGCGAAAAAACAATCGTCGAAAAGGCTTCAAAGATGATTTCGGATTACGCCTTCTGAAAAATTTTACGCCAGAGCGTTCTGAATCTGCGGCTCGGCAAAAACTTTCTTGACGGAGCGAATCGTGTTGCAGTGAATTTCAACCGTGTCGTTGATGTCGAGCGCGTAGCCGCCGCTCATCGTCGTGACAATCGGCACTTCTCTTTCCTTCGCAAAATCCAAAATCATTTCATCGCGCCGCCGCAAACCTTCGATTGTCAAATTAAGTCTGCCGAGTTTGTCTTTTTCAAACGGGTCTGCGCCGCCGAGATAAAAAACAATGTCGGGATCGTGGAGAAAAATGCGCGGCAGAGCTTCGTCGAGCGTTTCGAGAAATTCCGCGTCGCCGGTTTTGTCGGGCAGCTCGATGTCGAGCGTCGAACGTTCTTTGAACAGCGGATAATTTTTTGCGCCGTGTATCGAAAAAGTGAAAACGTCCGCGTCCTTTTCAAAAATAAAAGCCGTGCCGTTGCCCTGATGCACGTCGCAGTCAACGATCAAAAATCGTCGCGCCAGATTTTCCTTCTGTAAAACTCTGATGGCGATGGCGACATCGTTCAAAACGCAGAAACCTTCGCCGCGGTCGGGAAACGAATGATGCGTGCCGCCCGCCAGATTCGACGCGACTCGATTTTCGAGCGCGAATTTCGCCGCCTCAATCGTTCCCGAACAAGCCAGAAACGAACGCCGGACAAGCGATTCGGACCAGGGCAGTCCGAGCCGACGAATCTCCTTCGCCGTCAAAGTTCCGCCGCGCAATCTCGAAATATAATCTTCGGTGTGAACCAGTAAAACGTCTTCGACGGCGCCGGGCGACGGCTCGACGATTTCCGAGGTTTCCAAAGTTTTTTCAGCCAGCAGTTTATCTCTGACCAGCTCGAATTTCTTTATCGGAAAAACGTGATTCTCGCCGATGTCGGCGTAATAATACGGCGAATAAAAAACGCGGTAAGAATTCATTGGTTAGATTTTTGATTCCAGATTTTAATCCTAAATTCTTCTGATTCAAATCTCAAATTTAAAACCTGAAATCTCAAACTTGAAATCTTAAATCTATAACCAAGAATGCAAAATCTGAAACCCGGAACCTGAAACCTGAAACCTGGAATTTAAAATGGTGGTGCGGCTGACACTCGGGAAAATGTCAGCCGCAAAGTTGGCGGCAGGCTAACCTGTAGGCAAAAACGGAGTAGATAGGCAAAAGGCGGATTGTATTACGGGGCAGGCAAAATGTGCTGAAAAACTAACTCTCCGTAAGTTAATTTACCGGCACAAGAACTTTTTCATTCGGACGACTCATTCCGATGCGGCGCGCTTCGCGCCCGAGCGTATATGAATCGGTCTTCAAATTGTGAACTTCACCTTGAAGTTCGAGATTCTCGTTGGTCAATTGTTCGATGGCTAAACTCAAGCGTTCGTTTTGCTCGACTTCCACGCTCATTTCCGAAAAGGCGCGCAGATTGATTGCCATACAAAGCATAAAAGTGATTGTTGCGATACCGGCGAACACCAACCATTGCGGCGTTGCCTTTGTGCGCGCCCCGGCTAATTTAGCGTGGGCTTTGACGGGTGTTGAAAATGTTTGGGAATTACCCCAGTAAGTAGTGGCGACCTTGTTCAAGCAGCACCTCCAAGTCTTTTTTGTTTTCTGATTCAGCGTAAATTCTAACCACCGGCTCGGTTCCCGAAGGACGCATCAGCATCCAACTTTGATCCGCGAAAATAAATTTCACGCCGTCCAAACGGTTAATTTTTTCAATCTTTTTCCCGCCGATTTCCGACGGCTCCTGAGCGAGCTTTTCCTTCAAATTTTTGGAGACTTCATCGGTTAATTTGACTCCGACTCGACCCGATTCGAGTTTGCCGACGCGGGCGTAAAGCTCGTTTAACTGTTCGGTCAAACTCTTTCCGCGAACGGCGACCGCTTCCGCCGCCAGAAGACAAGCCAGAATGCCGTCCTTTTCGGGATAATGTCCTTTGATGGAAAGACCTGCGGATTCTTCTCCGCCGAGAATAATTTCGTTTTTATTGATCAATTCGCCGATAAATTTAAATCCGACCGGCGTTTCGTATAATTTTAAACCGCGTTCTTTGGCGACTCTGTCAATCAGGTGCGATGTGGCGACGCTTCTGGCTAAACCTTCCGTCCAGCCGCGGCTTTCCGCCAGATAATCGGCGAGCAAAGCGATTAATTCGTTCGGGGCGATAAACGCGCCGTTGTTGTCAATAATTCCGAATCTATCGCCGTCGCCGTCGGTCGCTAGTCCGAGCGTCAGATTTTTCGACTTAACCGTTTCAATCAATTCGCCGACCTGCTTTTCGCTCGGCTCCGGCGATTTTCCGCCGAATGTGACATCGCGCCAATCGTGAATCGTTTCGACTTCCAAACCAAATTCGCGCAAAACCTCGTCTAAATATCCGCGTCCCGTTCCCCAGAGCGCATCATAGGCGTATTTGCCTTCGGCGGCGGCGATTCGGTCAAAACGAATTTTCGTTTTCAAATCTTCCGTGTAGTTCGGACGCGCGTCGAAATTTTCAATCGTTCCGCCTTTTGCTTCCGCGTTTTGCGGATTGCTCTCGATAATCGCCTCGATTTGCTTAGTAATCTCAGGCAAAGCCGGCGCGCCGTCGGCGGTCGAAAATTTGATTCCCTGATATTCCGGCGGATTATGCGAAGCGGTAAAATTGATGCCGCCGACGGCTTTTTCGTTTCTGATGGCAAATGAAATTGTCGGTGTCGGTGTCGGGCTGCCGCAGAGCAAAACTCGAAATCCGTTCTTTTTGGCGATTTCCGCCGCCGTCTGCGCGAAATTTTCGCCCATAAACCGCGAATCGTGACCGACAATCAGCGTTTGCGTCTCTTGATCCGAAAGATTAGTTTTCAAATAACTGCAAATGGATTCCGTAACCAGTCGGACGTTTTGAAGCGTAAATTCGTCGGCAATAATGGCGCGCCAACCGGATGTTCCAAAACGTATAGCCATAAGTATTTTAAAGAAAGAATAATTTGGGAACTAAACAATTTTCTGTACTTCCGAGTCCGACGTTACTGCTTGTATAATTATTTAAATTGGGAAAACTTTTAATGACCGCCCAAAAAGTCATCTTTTCTCTTAAGGTGAAAACGAATTTAGCATATAAAAAATAAATCTGTAAAGCATTTTTTTACTAATCTAAATATAATGTTTTCAACGTTTTATAAAAATTCTTTCAAGTATTCGTTAAACTCAGTGCTTAAATGTGAACGATTAGTGAACGAAAATCCGCAAAATAGTCTTAAACACACTTTGATTTGTAAAAATATACACTTTCGACAAATTTATTTTCCACAGGTAGGATTTTTTTAAACGGAAGTTTAATCAAAACTCGGATTTCGGATCCAGGGGGATTTATGCGCCTTGAATTCCCTAAACAATTTATAGAATTTGGAGTGTGTCATATTATACCGATCTTCAAAATCAAGCCTTTTATGTGTCAAATTGTTCCACAAGATAATGATGACTCTTTGCAGAAGTGATCGCTAAATTCTTTACCCACTCCACTTATAGATTTATCCGGCGCGGCATAAGTTTTGCTTGTGTTTATATAATGATATTGCGCGTTGCTTGTTAGTTCTACTGAATATATAAATTTTCTTATCCAATAAACTGTGAAATTTTCAAAGGTTCAAACAATAGCCTTTGTTTATTTTATTTAGTTGAACTAACTAAAACGAAGCATTTTAATTTATTATTTCGGAATTCGGAGAAGCATTAATTATGAAACCTATTAAACATTTTGAGAAAGGCTTGACTTATATTGCAAAAGGCGCGTTTAACGCGGTCAAATCGGTCAATCAATACAAGCCGAATCCGTCGTTTACGCCGAAATGGTCGGATAAACCGCTGCTTAAATCGTGGCAGAAAACCAAACCGACGCTCGGTTTTCCCAGAACAACCGATTCGCTCTGTCCGAACTGTGTCATTGAGGCGCGTGAAGATATTTTAAGCGGCAAAAAAGATGTCGGAATTTTGGTTAACGAAAAGGTCGGCGAAATCAAAGCGCAGATTATCGAGCGGGACGGTCAAATCTGGATGATTAAGGATTGTCCGGAACACGGGCATTTTGAAGATTTGATGGCGATTGATTCGGAATTTCTTAAGCACATCGAAGGCTTGTTTCCCGGACGCGACATTCAATCGCACAACGACGAAAAGCTGCACAATCACGGTTCTTCGACGATCAAATACGGGCGCGGCGCGGTTTTAACCGTTGATTTAACGAACCGCTGCAATATGATGTGCGATCCGTGTTTTATGGATGCGAACCAGGTCGGCTTCGTTCACGAGCTTTCGATGGAAGACGTGCAGGAAATTCTCGACAATGCGATTTCCATTAAACCGCGCCGTCAGATGTCGGTACAGTATTCGGGCGGCGAGCCGACGCTTTCGCCGTATTTCCTGGAAGCGATTCGTTATGCCCGCAAAGTCGGCTATAACTCGGTGCAAGCCGCGACGAACGGTATTGAGTTCGCTAAATCTAAAGAATTCTGCCGCGAAGCCGCCGAAGCCGGACTTAGATTCGTTTATTTGCAGTTCGACGGAATCGGCAACGATGCCAACTCGCATCGTCAAATCGGCAATTTGTTCGACGTTAAACTTCGCGCCATCAATAATTTGCACGAAGCCGGCGTGGACATCGTTCTCGTAACGACGCTCGTCAACGGTGTGAACAATGATCAGGTCGGAACGATTATTCGTTTCGCGCTCGAAAATCCGAAGAAGATTTCGTTTGTGTCATTTCAACCCGTTTCGTTCACCGGACGCGACGAACACATCACCGAACAACGCAGATTACAGCAACGTTATACGCTTTCACATTTGGCGCAGGACGTTCAGAAACAGGTCGGCATTACCGAACCGACGCGCGATTGGTTTCCGCTTTCATTAATGGGCGCGTTCGCCGATTTCGCGGATGTCGTTCACGGCGAAGATTCCGAGTGGGGACAAGTTTCGTGCGGCTGCCATCCGAACTGCGGTGTCGGAACTGCCGTAATGATTAACAAAGATACACAGGAAATGGCTCCCGTCCCGCAATTTTTGAACATTCAGGGATTGGTCACCGATATGAAGCACATCACCGACACGGCTCGCGGAAAATGGTTTTCCAATATGATGATGGGGTTGGCGTTGCTCAAAAATTACAACCCATACGGCGCGCCGGATAGTTTAACTTTGGGCGGAATCTTGGCGAAATTCGATAAATCATTCGGTTTGTCGGGCAAAGATTACGGAAAAGTTGGCGGCGACCGCACGGCGGAAGACATCGAAAAACGCCGCAAAGACCCCTGGAACTTCCTGTTCATCGCCGGAATGTGGTTTCAGGATTTGTTCAACTACGATTTCCGCCGCACGGAAATGTGCATCATTCCCTACGGCACACAGGAAGGCGAAATTTCGTTCTGCGCTTATAACACGGGCATCGGCTGGCGCAACATTATCGAACATATGCACCAGAACGCGACCGTCGCGCAATGGTATAAAGACCACGGTCGCCACGAAGTTTTCGCCCGCGGTAAAGAAGTCAAAATGGGCGATGCAACGCATAATTTGATTCTGAACGACGTTGATTTATCTCGTCCGAATAAACCGGAAATGGAAGGACCCAAAACCGCTGCGGAAGAAATGCAAATGATGAAGAAACTTTACAATCAAATGATGATGGAGAAAAACGGCATCAAAGGCGATAACCTCGTCCAGATCGGCGGCATCAAACGCGAAAAAAAGGATAAAACCGAAACTGCAAACGCTTAAACCTTTAAATACCAAAGAAGAAAAGTCCTGCGAAATTTCGCAGGACTTTTCTTTTCTAAGGTAATCGCTTTGATTCGTAAAAATTACAACCGAGTGGCTTTCAGTTTTTCGTTCGCGGCGCGCGACGCGGCTGATGTAAAATCTTCGCCCGGATTAACGAATAAGTTTTGCTCGAAGCGGTATTGTTTATCGTAAAGCTGTTTATAGCGACCGCTCATTTCAATCAATTCGTCGTGCGTGCCGCGTTCCAAAATTTCTCCGGCTTCGACGACGAGAATCAGGTCAGCCGCGCGAATCGTCGAAAGGCGGTGCGCGATGACGAACGTCGTGCGCCCTTTACGCAGATTGTTTAAGCCTTCCTGAATCAACGCTTCGCTTTCCGAATCGAGCGAAGAAGTCGCTTCGTCGAGAATCAAAATTTTCGGATCAGCCAAAAGCGCGCGCGCGATGGCGATTCTTTGGCGTTGCCCGCCGGACAATTTTACGCCGCGCTCGCCGACAATCGTTTGATAGCCGTCGGGAAATTTTTCGATAAATTCGTCGGCGTTGGCAACCAGACACATTTGTTTGATTTGCTCTAAATTCGCCTGCGGATTGGAAAAACGTATATTTTCCAGAATCGTGCCGTCGAACAAAAAATTGTCCTGCAAAACCACGCCGAGATGACTGCGGTAATCGCGCAGCTTGACCGTTTGCAAATCGCGCCCGTCAATCGAAATTTTACCGCTCGTCGGCTGTATAAAATTCAAGACCAAACTTAAAATCGTTGATTTGCCCGAACCGCTTGAGCCGACCAGCGCGGTCGTCGTTCCGGCTTCCGAATGAAATGAAACGCTCTTCAAAACCGGCACGCCTTGTTCGTATTCAAAATAGACGTTTTCAAAATCAATCGTGCCGCGAACTTGCGGCAGAGAGGCGCGCGCGTCGTCTTCGGCGGTTTCGGTTTTAATCTGAAAAACTTCGCGGATGCGGTCTAATCCGGCGAATGCTTCGGTAATTTGCGTGCCGATGTTGGCGAGTTCGACAATCGGGAAAACGAGATTCAGAGTGAACGCGATATACATCGCAAAATCGCCGGAAGTCATTCCCGCCGCCGGATCATTGAGGTTGGCGATGACCGCGCTGCCGCCGAAATAAATCATCACAATCGCCACCGTGCCGATGATGACCGACGAAAACGCGCCGGTCGCCGAAACGCCGGTTAAAGATTTGGCGATGTTGCGAAAAAGCGTGTGCGCGCCGCGGGCGAACGACAATTCTTCGCGCTTTTCGGCGGTGTAGGCTTTGACGATGCGGATGCCGCCCAAACCTTCGTTCAGCCGTCCCGTAACTTCCGCCTGAATTTGCCCGCGCTCGCGGAACAGCGGACGCAATTTGCGAAAAGCGTAGGTTAAAACCGTGCCGAAAATAATCAGCACGGTCAGCGTGATTAAAGTAATTTTCCAATTCAGATAAAACAAAACGCCCAAAGATACCATCGCCGACAAAAGTCCGCTGGCGATTTGCCCGACACCCGTGCCGACCAGATTGCGGATGCCTTCCGCGTCGTTCATAATCCGCGAAATCAGTTGTCCGGTTTGCGTCGAATCGAAATACGAAGTCGGCAAACGCTCGATGTGCGTCTGCACTCTTTTTCGCATTTCGGTAATCGCTCTCTGCGCGGCGACACCGAGAACCTGCGAAAGCGTGAACGAAGCGACCGCCTGAACAATCGTCGAAACGCCGACCGCGAGCGCAATCCACTTTAGCAAGCCGTAATGTTTCTGCCCGAAAACGTCGTCCACCAGATATTTAGTCGAAGCCGGCAAAATCGTTCCGGCGGCGCGGCTGATTAACATTAAAATCGAACCGATCAAAAGCCGCCAGCGATAATTCCAAATCAAAATTTTCGCTTCCGCCCACGCGCCGGAGTAATTTATTTTCTTTTTCTTCTCTTCCGCCATAATTTCCTAGTATAACAATTTGCACCGCTTTAATTTTCTTTCAATTCTTCTTTCAAATAAATTTAGTGTAGAATTCACATTTAATAATTTCTCGAAACTTGAAAATTTCAGCTTATGCGCGATATTCCGGTCGGCAACGGCTCATTACTTGTAACTTTCGACAACAAATATCAAATTCGCGACGTTTATTTTCCGCACGTCGGACAGGAAAATCATACGGAAGGTTATCCGTTTCGGTTCGGCGTGTGGACCGACGGCGAATTTTCGTGGGTTTTTTCGGACGATTGGCAGCGCGAGTTAAAATATCTGTCGGAAACGCTCGTGACCGACGTTGGTTTGACGAATGAAAATTTGGGCATCGAGATTATCTGCAACGATACGGTGGCGAGCCACGAAAATATTTTTCTGCGGCGCGTCCGCGTCACAAATCTAAAAAACACGCGGCGGGAAATTCGCGTTTTTCTGCATCACGATTTTCGCATATACGAAAATAAAGTCGGCGACACGGCGTTTTACGACCCGGAAAGTTTCGCCCTTATTCATTACAAAAAACACCGCTATTTTTTAATTAATACCGCGCCGCATTTCGACGTTTTTTCGACCGGCAGAAAAGCCTTTCGCGATCAGGAAGGAACGTGGCGCGACGCGGAAGACGGCGTTTTGCGTGGCGGCGCGATTACCGAAGGCTCGGTGGATTCGACCGTCGGGCTGCATTTCGCGCTTGAAGGAGGGAAAGTTTATGAATTTTTCTACTGGATCGCCGCCGGATTTTCGCACGAAGAAGTCGCCCGTTTGAACGCGCACATTATCGAACAGCGTCCGCAGAAATATTTCGATTACACGGAAAATTACTGGCGCGTTTGGGTGAACAAGGACGAAACTGATTTCGCCGACTTATCGCCGGAAATCGTCGAATTTTACAAACGCTCGCTTCTGATCGTCAACACGCAGATTGACCAGGGCGGCGCGATTTTGGCGGCGAACGATTCGGATGTCACCGAACGCGCGACCGATCATTACAGCTATCTATGGACGCGCGACGGCGCATTCGTCGCCAACGCGCTCGACCTGGCGGGCTATCCGCATTCGGCGCGCAAATTTTTTGAATTGTGCGGAAAAATCGTTCACGAGAACGGCTACTTTTTGCAGAAATACAACGCCGACGGGACGGTTGCGTCGGGCTGGCACGCGGCGTGGGACGTTTTCGGCAGAAAACAGCTCGTGCCGATTCAGGAAGACGAAACCGCGCTGGTGATTTGGGCTTTGTGGCAGCATTACGACCAATACCGCGACATCGAATTCGTTCACCGTCTCTATAATCAACTAATCGTCCGCTGCGCCGATTTTATGACTGTGTTTCGTCATAAGGAAACAAATTTACCCGCGCCGAGCTGGAATCTCTGGGAAGACCGGCGCGGCATTCACACGTTCACCTGCGCGTCGGTCGTCGGCGGTCTGCGGGCAGCGGCGAATTTCGCAAGGCTTTTCGCCGAAATCGACCGCGCCGCCAAATACGAAACGGCGGCGACGGAAATCGTTGAAGCGATGCGCGAACATCTCTATAGCCGCGAGACGGGCAGATTTTTACGCGCTCTGCAGTTTCACGGCGACGATTATTTTGAAGCCGACACAACGATTGACGCTTCTTTGTTCGGCGCGTTTTATTTCGGTTGTTTCGCCCCTGACGACGAAATGATCGTCAAAACGATGCGCGCCGTCGAAAAAAATCTCTGGATAAAGTCGGACATCGGCGGCATCGCCAGGTTTGAAAACGATTCGTATATGCGCGCTTCGGAAAATTCGCAAAGCAATGCGTGGTTTATCTGCACGCTCTGGCTGGCTGATTTTCGCATCGCCGCCGCCAGAAAAAAATCGCATTTGAAAGGCGCGTTGGAGATTTTGGAATGGACAATCAAACGCGCGCTGCCGTCGGGCGTTTTAGCCGAACAGGTTAATCCGACAACGGGCGAAGCCATTTCGGTATCGCCGCTCACGTGGTCGCATTCGACGTTTGTCGCAACGGTCAGAAATTATTTGAAGAAACTTAAAAGTTTTAAGTAATCAGTTCCAATGCGCGATTTCTACTTAAAAGAATTTCGCGCTAAAATCTATTTCCAATGAGAAGAGCAAAAATTTTGGCGACGCTGGGACCGGCGACCAACACGCAGGAAATTATCGAATCGTTAATCGAAAACGGATTAAACGCCGTACGAATCAATATGTCGCACGGCACCTGGGACGAACACGCCGAAACGATAAAAATGGCGAAGGCGGCGGCGAAAAATCTCGACCGACCGCTCGCCGTTTTGGTTGATCTGTCGGGACCGAAAATCCGCACCGGACTGCTGCAAAACGCCAAGCCGGTTGTTTTGGAAATTGATGCCGAATTTGTCATCACGTCGCGCGACATCGAAGGCAATTCGGGCGAAGTTTCGACGAACTTTAAAGAGCTGCCGAAGCTCGTCAAAAAAGGCGATAAAATTTTGCTCGACGACGGCGCGCTCGAATTGAAAGTAAAAAAAGTGACGAAAACCGATGTCACGACGATTGTCGTCAACGGCGGCGTTTTGTCGGAGCGCAAAGGAATTAATCTGCCGAACACGAAGCTGCCGATTCCGAGCTTGACGGCAAAAGACCGAAAGGATTTGGAATGGGCGATGACGCAGGACGTTGATTACATCGCGCTGTCGTTCGTCAGGCAGGGTTCGGACTGCAAGGAAGTCAAGGATTTAATCAAAAAACTGAACAAGCGCAAATGGGGACGACCGATGCTCGTCGCCAAAATCGAGAAGGCGGAAGCCATCGAAAATCTCGACGATATTATCGAAGAAACCGACGGCGTGATGGTCGCCCGCGGCGATTTAGGCGTAGAAACGAGCGTGGAACTCGTTCCGGTTTACCAAAAATTGATTATCGAAAAAGCCGTGATGAACGATAAATTCGTGATTACGGCGACGCAGATGCTGCAGTCAATGATCGAAAATCCGCGCCCGACGCGCGCTGAAGCTTCGGATGTCGCCAACGCCGTCTGGGACGGAACTGATGCCGTGATGCTTTCGGCGGAAACCGCCGCCGGAAAATATCCAATCGAATCGGTCGCCACGATGAAACGCATTATTGACACCGCCGAACGGGTCGAAACTACCAAATTAAAGCGTCCGGTAAAATTCAGCGAACCGCCGACCGGCAGAACTTCGCTGGCGATTTGCAAAGCGGCGGCGATTTGCGCCCGCGAAATTAAAACCGAAAAAGTCGCCGTCTTCACCGAATCGGGTTTGATGGCGCGGCGGCTTTCTTCGATTCGTTCGGGTCTTTCGACCTACGCGCTGACCAACACCGACGAAGTTCGCAACCAACTCGCTTTAATCTGGGGCGTTGAACCGCTCTGCCACGATGCCGCGCCGACGACCGAAGCGATTCTCAAAGACGGCGAAGCGACTTTATTAAAAGCCAAAGTCATCGAAAAAGGCGAAACAATCGTGATGATGGCGGGCAGACTTTCCGGCTTGGGCGTGTCGAGTTCGGTGATTGTCTGGACGGTCGGCGAAAACGTGCCGCGCCGTTAATTTTGGGCAATAGAAAAAACGAAGCGATTTTTCTATAAAATTGCTTCGTTTTTGGTTTTTAGTTTTTAGTTTTTAGTTTTTTCAAAGCCGCGGATTTATGCGCCGCCGGCTTGCCGGATTTTTCGCTTTCGACCAAATATTCCGGGTTCTCTTCGGAAGCCGCGACGTGATGACTTTTGATGTCGGTCGGCTTGGTCAACTTTTTTTTCACCGTGCCGCTGGTTTTGCCCTGCGAAGTTTCCCATTCGACCGCGTCGCCTTTTTTCAATTTTTCAGCCATTGCTTTGCGCCTCCGTTTTGTCGTCGGCGACGATTTGTTTGCCGAGCTTGTTCGGATCAAAATAAGCGTGAAAGCGCGTGATTTTATCGCCGTCAATTTCTAAAACGCTGACACCTTCGTATTCAAATTCGTGTCCGCTGCCGGTCGTGCCGCTCGTCGTCCATTCGAGCGCGGCGGTCGAATCGGTAATGATTTCGTTCTTAAAAGTCGAGCGCACTTCGCCGAAACTTTCGCGGTAGCTGGTCCAAAATTCTTTCGCGCCGATGTTTTTATCTTCGGTCACGACGTTGCCGATTTCGCAGTCGTCGCTGAATAAACCGACGATTGTCTCCAAATCGCGTTCCGCCTCTAATTTACCGAGCGCGTCTATAAAATTTTTTGCCGTATTTTCTGCCATTGATCTACCTTCCCTTGTTAAATTTTTAAAGCCGTTTAAATAGAATCGGATATGCCAAAAGGTTAGTCAAGCGATTGCCTTTAAGGGCGAAAATAAAGGCAAGAAAAATTTGAATTTTAATCTGCGCTCAAAACTTGCGCGACAGTTTCTTTTTTCAAACCTTTGCCGCCGCGTTTGTTAAAATCGGAGAGAGAAATTTGCGGATCGCGCCAGGCATCGAGATGCCCGACCTGGTGAACGCACTGAATCGTGCAGGTCGGCGCGCACCATTTTTCGGTAATATATTCGCGCTCCATATCAGCGTGTGTATATTCCATCAAAGAAATGCCGGGCGTGCCGCGCTGTTGCGAACACCAGTTGACCATTCCGAACTCGTCTATGTATAAATAACGCGCTCCGGCGCGGCAACGCCAATCGTATTCGCCGCCTTCGACGAGCTTGTCCTGAAACCAATTCCAACGCGCGTAAGAGCGCGTGCCTTTGGCTTTGATTTCTTTGTAAACTTCTTTTTCGCGCGCGGTCAAACCTTTGTTTAAACCGTCGCCGTCGTGAATCACGCCGACGGTCGAAGAAAATCCCAACTCGACGGCGCGGTTGGCGATAATCAACGCTTCTTCGGGATTTGCCACGCCGCCGCCGACGACCGAATTAATGTTGACTTTAAATTTCGCGTAATCGCGCAGGTTGACGAGCTTCGCATCCAAAACCTTTAAACTCTTTTTGGAAACGTCGTCGGGCGTGACGTTATCAATCGAAATTTGCAGATAATCGAGTCCGGCTTCGTTGAGTTTTTTCACCTTTTCCGGCTGAAAATAATAACCATTGGAAATAAGTCCGGCGATCATTCCGTGATGCCGGATGCGGGCGATAATCTCGAAAATCTGCGGATGCATCATCGGTTCGCCGCCGGAAATCGTAATCACCGACGAACCGAATTCCGCCAGTTTATCAATGCGTTTCAGCATTTCATCAATCGCCACCGGATCGCTCGTTTTATCAAATTCGTTGCAATAAGTGCAGGCGAGATTGCATCGGCGCATCGGAACGATATGAACTAAAACCGGATGCTTGGTCGAAGCGAATGCTTTGATGGTGTGTTTAACGCCGCGCGTGAATCGGCTGAAGCTGCTTGCCTTTGGCATTTTTCTCTAAATTCTCCTCAAAATCCCAAACGTAAAATTATAAGTTTTAAGAGAATTCTTTTCAAATCCGCATAAAAGGCTCTGACCAAATGCGTCTCAGAGCCTTTACTGAAAAATTGAATTTTCGCCGGACTTTTAACCCTGAATAATTTTTGTTCCCTTCGGAAGTTTTTTCGGATCTATCACAAAAACATCAGTTTTAAGCGTTTCATTTTTTCTTATGTTAGAAAGAAAAACGGTTGTCGTGTCGTTATTATTTTCAGTTACTTTCGCTTGAATCGGCATTCCGTCCCCGTCAACCCAAAGGTCGGCGAATTTATAATTGGTGGCATTTTTTGGCGTTAATTCGAGATGCCACGTTTGCGTTCCGCCGCTGACGGTTTCCTGTCCGATGTATTTAATAGTGTAATTGGCTTTTAATTGCTCTTTCGACATATTGATAAAAGCCAGCGCGTTATTCGCGCCTTTGCCGCCGGATTTCGCGTTTTCGACATTTCCTTGAATTACTTGCTTTAATCCTGGACGATACATTACATATTGTTTATTAACGACGGCAAGCGATTCCTGAACAGGTTTCGACCAATCAATTCGCACAAGCGCGTCACGTCCTTTCAGAGGCAGATATTTCGCCGTTCCTTCGGTAACGTCGTGTTCATCCAGCTGCGAATTGTATTTGTCCATCTTCACACTCGCCTGCAAAGTCGTCAGAGCTTTGTTGTTATTATCCATTCGCCGCAAAATTTCCGGCAGCGGATTGCCCGCCTGCGCGTTTGTTTGGGTTGCAGTAAACGCGCTGAAAAGTAAAGTGACGGCGAGTGCCGTCAAACCGATTTTTAAAAATGATTTCATAAAATAATTAATCCTCTTTAACGAATGTCAATTTCGTAGATGGTTTCGCCGGCGGCGTTTTTCGTTTCGCGCCAATCGAGAACCTGCGCGTCTTTGTCGCCGCTTAACTCTTTCACACGCCTTTCCAATTCGTTTTTGTCCAGCGAGAAGTCTTGAGCTTTGACGATGAGCCGCGCCGTTTGGGTTGCAAGCCGCTCTTTTTTATCGAACCACGCCTTCGGCGTAAGAAAAATGAACGCGACGATCAAAAGGCAAAAAACATCGTATTGCCACGTTCCGCGCTCGTGCCGCCATTGAATAAAATTTTTAATCGAAGCGATCATCTGAAAATTATTTCTCAGATTATCACAGATTTTTGCGGAGTTTAATTTACAGAGCGTAATTTTGCAAAAAGCGCGTCAAAGGGAGCGCGGACGACTCATCCGCCAACCGAGCGACGACGACGTTGTTTGATTGCCGTCGCGCAACTTAATCGCGGCGATTTGTCTCGCGCTTTCGCGCTCGATGCGGACGCTTCCGTCCGCGCTCCAAAACGAATTATTCTTCGTCAACGACTCGCCCGTCGCGCATTTGGATGATTCGATGACAATTTTCCGCCGCTTCCGGGTTGTGCGTAATCATTATGATCGTTTGATTGAATTTACGGTTTAATTCGCGGAACATTTCCAAGACGATTTTCGAGTTTTCCGAATCGAGATTGCCGGTCGGCTCGTCCGCCAGAATAATCGCCGGATTATTGACAATCGCCCGCGCCAGAGCGACGCGCTGCTGTTCGCCGCCGGAGAGTTCGAGCGGCTTGTTGTTCATTTTATTTTCGAGCTTTAGAAGACTTAAAACTTCGCGCCGCCGGTCGGCGTTGCCGTCGCCGTTGCCCTGATGAATTCGTTCGGCGAGCCGCAGATTGCCGTCCGCCGTCAGGGTCGGGAAAAGATTGAAACGCTGAAAAACAAAACCGATTTTGCGCCGCCGGATGTCGGTGCGCTCGGCATCGGAAATTTTCGATAAATTTTCCCCGTCAATGATTATGTCGCCGCTCGTCGGTGATAATAAACCGCCTAAAAGATGCAGCAAGGTTGATTTTCCGCAGCCGGATTGTCCCATTATCGCCACAAATTCGCCCGGCTCGACCGATATTGAAACGCCGCGCAGAGCGTGCGTTTCGACCTTTCCAATCTTGTAAGTTTTCGATAAATTGTCGGTTCGTAAAATCGGGTTCATTTCTTTGGTGGTGAGCGGTAAACGGTAAATGGTAAATGTTAATTTCTAAACTTACCGTTTACCGTTTACCACTTACCGTTAATCGTTGTCTGTCGCGGGATTTTGTTTGGCGGATTGCGAATTGCGGTCTGTTTCCCGAAGTTTTTTGTCCAGATCAACTTCTTCCAGATTCCAGCTATTTTGCAGCACGAAAACTTCCGGTTTATACGTTTTGCCGATTGAAACGCTTTCCGGCGATTGATATGTCAGGCTCATTTTGTATTTTTCCTTCGGTCTGGTCAGCTCGATTCGCAGAGGCAAATTGTTGTATTCGCCCGTGTCGCCGAGATTGCCCGTCTGTCCGTAAGTAATATCCGATTCGATTTCGCCCTTTTCGTCGAAAATTTGCTGACGCGCAAGCCGTACAGTTCCGACGCGGTCGAACCAGAAACGGCGCACGACGGTCAAACTTCCGTCTTCGTTTTTGCGAAGCTCGTCGAGCAGATAATAACCGCGCAAAACATTTCTTAAAGGCGACTTTTTTGCCACGTCCGGCGTTTTTTCTTCCTGTAAAATCGTGCTTTGCGAATAGGAAAATTTCGTCGTATCAACCGGACGCATCAGCATCGCGTCGGTAAAATGTTGCGGTCTGAGGTTGGCAAAAGCCTTGACGTTTTGCTTTAACTGCTTGCCGTCGTCTAAATCCATTTTATTGAATTGAGCCTGCAAACCCGCGTAATCGGCGTTATTCGAGCCTAAAACGAATTTCTTATTTTTCCCGTCGCCGCCGTCCTGCAAAACCGCCACGCGAAATTTTTCGCCGTCCGAAGTCATCTGCGCGACATCGCTTTTGAAAAACGGCAGCTGCACCTTCAACAAAATATTCGCCGGACGCTGCACGACGATTTCGCCGGGCGCGCTGCGATATTTTTCGGCAATGCCGAGTTCGGCGTAGGAATTATCTTCAAACCTCAAATCCATTTTCGCCCGCATCGAATTGATTTTGGCGAAATTGCTGATTTGGTCGAGCATCTGCGCCTGCGTCGCATCCTCGACTTTTAGCAAAGTCGGTCGAATGTCCTTGGTTTTAATGATGCCGCCGCTGCAAGCACCGAAAAACGGTATAAAAATTAATAATAACGGGAGAAGAATTGATGACTGCCGAAGAAAATTTCGTTCGAACATTTGTTTCCGATGTTTATTATAAAACGGCTGTTGTCTTAAAAAAACTTTCACAAAATCCTTGATATAAAATTACCGTATAATATCAAAACAGAGATAATATCACGCGCTAAAGCGTTTGCCTAACAACCCAACCAGACGAAAATGGCGCGCGCCTTTTGCCTTATCAGGCGAAACAACGCATAACGCTCAGTATTATTAAATGTTTCAAGCTGCGGCGATTTATTCCTCAAAAATGCGAAAACGAAGAGTTTTTGCTACAATCTGTCATTTGCCCGAAGGCGGTAAAATCTTTGTAAAATAAAAAAGAATGGAACAAGTAAACATCGGAATCATCGGCGGCAGCGGTTTATACCAGATGCCGGAATTAAAAAATGTCAGAGAAATTGAAGTTGACACGCCGTTCGGCAAACCTTCGGACGCTTTTATCGTCGGCGAATTGGAAGATGTGAAGGTTGCGTTTTTGCCCCGACACGGGCGCAGGCATCTTTTAACGCCGTCGGAACTTCCCTTTCGCGCGAACATCTACGCGATGAAACTTTTGGGCGTAGATTATATTTTATCCGTTTCGGCGGTCGGAAGTTTGCAGCAGCAATACGCGCCGACGGATTTTGTGATTCCCGATCAGTTTTTCGATAGAACACGCGCCCGCGCCGAAGAATCGACGTTTTTCGGCGACGGAATCGTCGGACATATCACGTTCGCGCATCCGGTCTGCGCCGAACTCGGCGATATTTTGGAAGAATCGTGTAAAACCGTCGAAGGATTAAAACTGCATCGCGGCGGAACTTACTTGTGTATGGAAGGTCCGGCTTTTTCGACCCTCGCCGAATCGAATGTTTACCGCAGTTGGGGAATGGACATAATCGGGATGACGAATTTGCAGGAAGCGAAATTGTCGCGCGAAGCCGAAATCGCCTACGCGACGCTCGCACTCGTCACCGATTACGATTGCTGGCACGAAGAACACGACGCGGTTTCGGCGGAGATGGTCATCGGCTATCTGCACAAAAACGTTCGCAACGCGCAGCTTGTTTTAAAGGAAGCCGTCAAACGCGTCGCCGCCAAAGAAACGCCGAATCCGTTCGCGGGCGCGACGAAAAGCGCAATCTTCACCGCGCCGGAAAATTGGAATCCTGAAACCGCGCAAAAGCTCGAAGCGATTATCGGCAAATACGCGGCGAAATAAGCGAAGCGGGAAAACTTTTCGCCTTTGACAGACATCTTTACAAGCGTTATGAAAAAATCTTTGATTGTTTTCGCATTCTTTATTTTTATATTTTCAGCATTCGGAAATTCGGTTTTCGCGCAGAAACAAATCGAAAAACAAATTCAGCGCGACCCTATTCTCGAAGCTGACGCGAGCCATAATCTCGAAGCCGCCAATTATTACTTTAAAACCCGCAAAGCCTACAAAGCCGTGCTGATGCGCTTTGAGGAAACCTTCGCGGCATATCCTGATTATTCCAAAATGGACGAATTTTTGTATCTCGCCGGAATGAGCAGTTTTTATCTTTCCAACAACAAAGGCAAGCAGAAAGTTGACACGAAATCTGAAGAAGAAACGAAAAAGTTCGCGCCCGAAAAACTGCGCGAAGATGCCGTCGCGTATCTTTCGCAGCTCGTCGAAAATTATCCGCAAAGCCAGTATAAATCTGACGCGGAGAAAACTCTGACCGCGCTCAAGCCGAAGCAATGAATCTCAATCAGGTAACTATCTTTTCGACCGATATTCCCGCATCAATCGAATTTTACACGAAACTCGGTCTGCGCCTGATCGTTGATTCCGCGCCGCGCTATGTTCGCTTTGAATGTCCCGACGGCGACGCGACGCTTTCCGTGAATCATATTGACGCGCCTGTCCAATCGGAAACGATAATTTACTTCGAGTGCGAAAATCTGGACGCGACGGTTGAAAAACTAAAACAAGCCGGTCTGGAATTTGAATCCGATCCGACCGATCAAGCCTGGCTGTGGCGGCAAAGCTATCTGCGCGATCCGGGCGGCAACCGCGTCTGTCTCTTTTACGCGGGCGAAAATCGCAAAAATCCGCCGTGGCGTGTAAAATAATTTTGCTATGCAGACAGAAACATTAACGCTAATAAAACAGCAAATCATCGCTTTGGATAAAGAATCCAAGCGCGATTTAGCCGATTTCTTAGCCGGAGAATTGAAAGAAAAATCTGCCGATTCCGCGTCGCCGGTTTCCGAAGAAGATTATTCGAAGCAAATCGAATGGCTTAAGGAAAACCGCGAGAAATACGCTGGAAAATATGTCGCGCTGCACGGAAACAAACTCGTCGGCGAAGGCAAAACACTGCGCGAAACCCGCGAAAACGCTCTGAAAAAAGGCTTTCGAAATCCGTTTACGACATTCGTTTATTCCGAAAACGATATTCCGTTCGGAGGCTGGTAATGAACGATTACCGGCTTGAGTTTGAGAAATTAGTCAATTACGACGCGGGCGAAAACGGTATTACGGTTGACGCGACGCTCAGGATTTCCGGCAAATCAGTTTCCTTTTCCGCCAAAATTGATACGGGTTCCGCGCTCTGCGTCTTTGAAAGAAAATACGGCGAAAAACTCGGCTTTGAAATCGAAAACGGAATTTACCAGCGAGTCGGCACGGCAACCGGAATTTTCGTCGCCTACGGTTTTAGAGTTTCGTTGGAAGTTGAAAATTTGCAATTCGATTCGCTCGTTTATTTCGCCGCAGATGAAAATTTTAACCGTAATATTCTCGGTCGGCACGGCTGGCTGGAATCGGTAAAAATCGGTTTAGTTGATTATGAAGGAAAGTTATATTTGAGCCGCTACCTTGACTAAATCGCCAAAATCCGCCCTGGCGTGTAAAATCATAATTTTGAGTTTTACAAACCAAATTTTAAAAAGGAAGTAATTAACAAAAGTATGTCTTTAACAGTTGTAGGTTCGGTCGCGTTCGACGCATTGGAAACGCCTTTCGGTCAGCGCGATAAAATTTTGGGCGGCGCGGGAACGCATTTTTCGCTCTCCGCTAGTTTTTTCACGGACGTTCGCGCCGTCGGAGTCGTTGGCGGTGATTTCAGCGACGAAGAATGGGCGGTTTTCAAACGGCACAACATCAACACAGACGACATCGAAATCGTCGCGGACGGGAAAACCTTCTTTTGGAAAGGTCGTTACGATTACGATTTGAACACGGCGCACACGCTCGACACGCAGTTGAATGTGTTTGAAACTTTCGAGCCGAAATTATCGCCGGAATCGAAAAATTCGCGCTTTTTGTTTTTGGCGAACATCGTTCCGATGATTCAAAAAGATGTGCGCGAACAATGCGAGAAAGCCGAATTCGTGGCGATGGACACGATGAATTTTTGGATTAATTCGATGAAGGACGCGGTCATCGAAACCGTCAGAGTCGTTGATTGCGTCATCATTAACGATGCCGAAGCGCGTCAACTCGCCGACGAACCGAACATTCATAAAGCGGCGAAAAAAATCATCGAACTCGGCGATTTGAAGGCTCTGGTCATCAAACGCGGCGAATACGGCGCGGCACTTTTTACAAAAAATTCTTATTTTGCGATTCCGGCTTATCCACTCGAAGCGGTTTTCGATCCGACCGGCGCGGGCGACACTTTCGCGGGCGGTTTTATGGGTTATCTCGCGTCGCAAACGGAAATTAACGATGAAACTTTGCGCCGCGCGATGGTTTACGGCACGATTATGGCTTCGTTCAACGTCGAAGAATTCGGCACGGAACGGGTTGACCGACTCACGCAGGAAAAAATCAACGAGCGTTTCCGTAAATTTAAGCAAATCACGAATTTTGAAGAAGTCGTGTTTGAACGCGCGAAATCTGCTTGATATTTTTAACCACATAGAACACATAGAATTTTTTAGAATCGAGCTAAAGTATTCGGTCATTCAATTTTCAATTCCGAAATGCTGTTACTCAACCCCTAAAAACCTATGTATCCTAATGTTTCTATGTGGTTAATTCTCTTCCAATAAGTTAAAATCTGAAAATTATGCTCGAAAATAAAGTCGGAATGATTTTCGGTGTCGCCAACCAGCGTTCAATCGCGTGGGCGTGCGCGTCCGCCTGCGCCGCGCAGGGCGCGAAACTGGCTTTTACCTATCAGGGCGACCGTCTTAAAGAAAATGTCGAAAAATTAACCGCCGATATGGACGGCGCGCTCGTCGTGCCGTGCGATGTCACGAATCAAACCGAAGTTGATCAGGCGTTTGCGACGGTCGAGAAGGAATTCGGGAAGCTCGATTTTTTGATTCATTCGATTGCGTTCGCGCCGAAGGAAGCGTTGGAAGGCGAGTTTTTGATGACTTCGCGCGAAGCGTTTTTGACGGCGATGGAAATCAGCGCGTTTTCCCTGCCGCAGCTCGCGCGTTCCGCCGCGCCTTTGATGAAGGACGGCGGCAGCATCGTTTCGATGAGCTATTACGGCGCGGAAAAGGTCGTGCAGAATTACAATGTGATGGGCGTTGCCAAAGCCGCGCTTGAATCTTCCGTAAGATATTTAGCCGAAGATTTGGGCAAACAGAAAATCCGCGTCAACGCCATCAGCGCGGGACCGATTAACACTCTGTCGGCGCGCGGCGTGAAAAATATGGGCGCGATGCTCAAACACATCGCCGAACGCGCTCCGCTCAGAAGAAACGTCGAAGTCAAGGAAGTCGGCAACACCGCGCTGTTTCTGGTCAGCGATTTATCTTCGGGCATCACCGGCGAAACGATTTATGTTGACTGCGGATTTAATATTATAGGAGTTTGAGGTATTTTGGATTTTAGATTTTAGATTTTAGATTGATTTGAAATTTGAAAATTAAAGTTTGAAATTCGTTATTTGAATGGTAAAAAAACTTACGAAAAACACAGAAAAAAGGGCGGGCAAAACCGCGAATAAAAGCGCAGGCAAAACTGTAAAGCAATCGGCGAAGAAAGACGCAGATCAATCGGCGAAGAAAATCGTGCAAACTTCCGCAAATAAAACGACAAAAACATCTGCCGAAAAAACTCCGAAGAAAATAAATAAAACGAAAGCTGACGTAATCGAACCGAAAACGGTCGCCGAAGCGAAGGAACTCGAAGAAAAAAGCGATTACTGGCAATTAACCGACGACGAAGTTTTGCTGCGTTCGCCGAACCCGGAAGACGAATATAAAACGTCGGATTCGTGGCGCGTTTTTCGCATTCTGGGCGAATTCGTCAATGGTTTCGATTCTTTGGCGACGATTACGCGCGGCGTCTCGATTTTCGGCTCGGCGCGCACCGCCGAAACGAATGAAAATTATATCGCGGCGCGTGAAACCGCCCGTTTGCTCGCCGAAGCCGGATTTGAAATCATCACCGGCGGCGGTCCCGGCATAATGGAAGCCGCGAACCGCGGCGCGTTCGACGCGAAAAAAGTTTCGGTCGGCTGCAACATCGAATTGCCGTTCGAGCAGCAGCCGAATCCATATTTAACGAAATCGCTGACGTTCAAATACTTCTTCGTCCGCAAAACGGTTTTCATTAAATATTCAAACGCTTACGTAATTTTTCCCGGCGGCTTCGGCACGATGGACGAGCTTTTTGAAGCCTTGACGCTGATTCAGACGAGAAAAATCCGCAACTTTCCGGTCGTGCTTTTCGGTTCGCAATACTGGCGCGGGCTTTTGGGTTGGCTGACTTCGACGATGCTCAACGAAAAAAACATCAACGCTGAAGATTTAGGCTTGATTCATCTGACCGATTCGCCGCAGGGCGCGGTTGATTTTATCGTCAAAACCTTTCAATCGTCGCAGACGAAAATCGGCAACGGCGAGGAAAGCTAAATTTGATTTTGGATTTTAGATTTTAGATTGATTTTGATGTCAATATGAAAATGCTTTTTTGACAATGCGACGGTTTTCGCTCTTTTATACAAGCTGTTTGAATTATTTCAAATAATTCCGCATCCATTTAAAATAACCCCCCGAAATTTTTTCAGCCGAAAGCGCGACGATTTCCGGCACGTCGTAGCTGTGATTTTCTTTGATAAATCGTTCGAGTTCGTCGTATTTTTCGTGGAGAGTTTTGATTAAAAGCAAATTTTCCGTGTCGGCTTGAATTTTATCTTCCCAGAAATAAAGCGACTTTATCTGCGGGAGAATTTGCACGCAGGCGGCGAGTTTCGCTTCGACAATCTTGCGTGCCAGCGTTGCGCCTTCTTTCTCATTCGGCACGGTCGTCAACACAACAATCATTGATGAGTTCATACGTCTAAACAACTTTTCAGCCACGAATAACACGAATGAACACGAATTATTTTCTAATTTTAATTCAGGTTCATTCGTGTTATTCGTGGCTAACTTTCTAACTCTTTACGTTGCGCCGCGCCAGATTCATCAAATCTTCGGGCATCCATTTATCGAAATTTTTCTGTTCGGCTTCGGCAATTCCCTTGTTGCGGTTGCGCCATTCCTTTTCCGGCGCGTCTTCGCGCATAGATTCCTTCGGATAATTTTCGACCTGTTCGAGCGAGATAACGATGCCGTGCGCGATTTCCGCCCAATCTTCGGTTTGAATGCCGCGCAAAACGACGGGCAAACCGGCTGTCCAATCTTCTTCGGGCGCGATGTTGTCGTATTCGGGAATCGTCAAAAAAGCGGTTTGCGGAAACGGTTTCCCTGAAAATTCGCTGACGATTTGCGCCTTCACGCCTTTATAATCCTGATTCGGATTCGCCTTTCTCATCTCCAAAGCGCGGCGAAAAATGTCGGACACGGTCGTTTGATTGCTCATTAAAATTCGATGTCTCCTGAAATTGAAAATCAAACACAGATTAGCATAAATTGAATGGTCAGCGGTAAACGGTAAATGGTAAATTAATGGGAAACGAATTTGATTCTTGGCTGTTTACTCGGTAAATCAAAGCTGCTTTTGCTTGTTTTTCGGCATCTGAACTATTAACCTTTCACTGAGGGAATAAAATTTTATGAAAATATTTTTAGCTTTGGCGTTTTTGATATTCGGTTCGATGTTCGCGGCGGCGCAGACCGAAGAAGCTCCGGTCGTCGAAAAGGAAGTTAAATACAAAGATTGGACGTATAATAGCGTCCGCGACGGTTCGACTGTTAATCTGCGCGATTTCACGAAAAATAAAAAGCTCGTAATGGTCGTTTATTTCGCTCCGTGGTGTCCGAATTGGCGGCACGAAGCTCCACTCGCGCAGAAACTTTACGATAAATATAAAACGAACGGTTTCGATGTCATCGGGGTCGGCGAATACGACACGGTTGACGCGATGAAAACGAATTTGACCGAAAAAAGCGTTACGTTTCCGGTTGTCTATGAATCAGAATCGAAGGACGCGAAACAGAAAACCGCGCATTACGATTATCGCAAAGCGACCGGCGACACGCGCAGCTGGGGTTCGCCGTATAACGTCTTTCTCGAACCGTCGAAACTTTCCAAAAAGGGCGACGTGCTGCTTGAAAAAACCTTCGTCGTCAACGGCGAATTAATCGAAGCTGATGCCGAAAAATTTATCCGCGAGCGTTTGGGCTTGCCCGCCGAAGAAATGAAAACCGAGAAAACCGCGGGCAAAGCAATCGAAATGTGCGACACGGAAAAGAAAACCGCCACTTTTGTGAAACCGCAACCCGAATAATGATTTAGATTTGCCGTCAAACGAGCGAAAGTTTTATGAATAAAGATTACGAAAATTTGAAGATGCTTTCCATCGGTTTTTATGTTTACGCCGGCATCACCGCTTTATTCGCGTGTTTTCCGTTTATCCATTTATTTGTGGGAATCGCAATGGTTTCCGGCAGTTTCGATAACGGCAGAGACGCGCCGCCCGCCGCGTTCGGCTGGTTCTTTATCGGTATCGCCGCCGTTGTTATTTTGATGGGATTCACGCTGGCAATTTGCAGTTTTTTCGCCGGAAAATATATCAAAGAGCAGAAAAAATTTACATTTTGTTTTGTCATCGCCGCCGTCAACTGTATGTTCGTGCCGTTCGGAACGCTGCTGGGCGTTTTCACCATCATTGTTTTATCGCGCGATACGGTCAAAGCACTTTTCAACAAGCATAACTTTTCTCAATTTAGCAGCCCACCGAACTGGCAGTAATTTTTATGCAGACGCGCTCGAACGCAAAATCTATCATTTTTATTCTCGCTTTGAGTTTATCGGCGTTTGCACAGTCGGGACGCATTAAAACCGTTGAAACGCCCACGCCGACACCAACGCCTTCGCCGCGTCCGCGCGTCATCTATTCGCCGACCGAAACGATTGTTAAAATCACAAATCCGACCGCCACGCCGACACCGAAAATCGAGAAGGACGAGGAAGGCGATGTCATCAAAGTTGATTCGACGCTCGTGCCGATTCCGGTTTCGGTCATTGACGCGGGCGGCAGAGCGGTGACGAATTTAAAGCTCGAAGATTTTGAGCTGTTCGTTGACGGCAAAGCGGCGGAAATCAGCGAAGTTACGCACTCGGAATCGCCCGTCCGCCTGGCGATGCTGTTCGACAACAGTTCGAGCGTTTTGCCGGCGCGCGAATTTGAAATCAAAGCCGCCGTCAGATTTTTCAAACGAATTTTGCGTCCCGACAAAGATTTAGCCGCGCTTTATTCGGTTTCCGATTATTCGCGCCTCGAACAGCCTTTGACGAAAGACGTTTCGCAGCTAACTAATGCGATTCAAAATTTTCCGCCGCCGCAGGGCGCGACCGCGCTGCTCGACGCAATCATCAAAGCCGCCAAATACTTACAGGAAACCGACGGGCGGCGCGTTCTCGTCATCGTTTCCGACGGCGAAGACACCTACAGTGATTTGGAAACGACGCTCGAGAAGGTCGTCCGCGCCGTGCAAATCGCCAACTGTCAGATTTTCGTCGTCAAAACGACCGATTTTGAAAACTTCAAACGCACCGGACAGCGCGGCGGCAATGCCAACATTCTAAAATTAACCGCCGAACGCCGTATGCAGGAACTCGCCACGCAAACCGGCGGCGAGGTGTATGCGCCGATTGACGAAAAAGAATTAGACCAAGCCTTTAACCAAATCTCCGCCGAGCTTTCGCAAACTTATATTTTAAATTATTACCCGGAAGAAAGCGCGCCAAGCAGCGATTTTCGCCAGATTTCTCTTTCCATTAAAAACAAAAAAGATTTGACTGTCAGAACCAGGAAAGGTTATTACATTTCCAACCGCGCAAATCGTTAATCGTCAGTGGTCAGTTGCCTTTACCGCCAACGGCGTTACGGTTTTACTATTCACGATTCACGATTTACTATTGACGAAAATATGTTAGAAGAATACTTGCGTCAATTTCTCGAACATCTGCGCTATGAGCGCAACGTCAGCCAGCACACTTTGCGAAATTATTCGAGCGATCTCGAACAGTTTCACGAACACATCGCGCCGCCGCTGGCAAATGGCACGCGGCAGCAAATCGCCGTCAAAGACATAGATCATTTGACGATCCGCGAATGGATGGCGAATCTGCACGGCTTGAGCAAAAAGAAAACTTCGATTGCCAGAAAGCTCGCTTCGTTACGCACGTTTTTTCAATTTTTAATCCGCGAAGGCGTTCTCGAAAACAATCCGGCAAAACTTGTCGCCACGCCGAAAATTGAGCGCAAACTGCCGACGCATCTTTCGATGGAAGATGCCGTGCGCTTTATCGAAACGCCGGATTTGGAAACGGATTTGGGACGGCGCGACCGCGCGATTTTAGAATTTCTCTATGCGACCGGAATGCGCGTCGGTGAATTAACTAACCTAAATTTGAAGGACGTAGATTTCCGCGAAAAGCTCGTGCGCGTCACCGGCAAGCGCAAAAAGCAAAGAATTTTGCCGTTCGGCGAACCGGCGATGCAGGCTTTGATGTTTTATCTGAACGAAGCCCGCGCCGATTTTCTCGCCAACTGTCCGCCCGCGGAACGCGACGACCAAGCCGTTTTTTTGAATTATCAGGGAACGCGCATCACCACGCGCAGCGTCGGGCGAATGGTTGATAAATACATCAAAATCTGCACGGAAATCAACCGCGACATCTCGCCGCACAGTCTAAGACATTCGTTCGCCACGCATCTTTTAGATTCCGGCGCGGACTTGCGCGACATACAGGAATTACTCGGACACGCCAGGCTTTCGACCACGCAAATCTACACGCAGGTTTCGATGGAAAAACTGATCGAAGTTTACGACCGGGCGCATCCGAAGGCGTAATTTTCAATTAAAGATTTAATCTGTCGCTCGGTCTCGATACCAGGGCGATTTGAAGCGCACCAGATTCGAGAAATTACGCACCGGACTGAGCAGCATTCGGGCGAAAATTTTGACGTAAAAATTGTTCGTGTTGCGTTCGATGCGTCTGGTGATAAAGCGGTCAAGCGCGTCTTCGCCGATTAGCATTAATGTTCCCGCCGTCGGCGTAACGATAATGTCTTCCCACGTTTGCTTGCCGTGCAGACCGACATTGCCGATTGAAGCCTGGCTGATCGGTCCGATTTCAAACTGCGTTGACCACGCCGCCGACCACGCGAACGCCTTCAGACGGCTTTTCCAATACGCCGACGATTCGTTAAATTCGAGTTTTCTTTCTTGCGGACTGTTTTGAACGTAGATAAATCCGGTCATCGCGCCCTGCATCGGATGCGCGATGTAATTGGTAAAAAATCTGCCGCCGTCGTCCCAGCCGTGCAATGACTTGACCGAATCAACGTAATCGCGGAAAAACGCGCCGTGCTTCAAATCGCGGCGCGTTTTCGCCTGCGCCGTAATCGCATAGCCGTGCTGAACGGCGAGAAACATAAGTGATTGGGCGATTGCCGGTTTCCATTGAAAGCCCTGTTTATCGTTTGAATCATTGTCAATTGAATCGGCGGTTGCGACGGGAAACTTTTCGTTTTTCGTCGTCCGCGAAAACGACTCGCCCGATTGTTTGTCAATCATTGAATCGTTAAATTCAAAACCTCTCTGACGCGGTTTGATTGATGAAAAACGATAGGCGAAATCATTTTTTTTTGCGTCTTTAATTTCGGTTGATTGGTTTGAAATCAATGGCGCGGCACTAATTTTTTCAAACGAAAATTTTCGTTTGATTGTCACGGCACGAAACGGATTCGGAGAATTTTCCGTCACTTTAAAAGCGGTTTTACGCTCGCTGAAATTGATTCGCTCTTTTGTTTTAAATTGCGGCGCGATAATCGGCGGCTTGAAAAAATAATTCTTTTTTTGATTTCTGCTCTGCGCCGCGCCGCTTTGCGAACAAATTAAAAAAACACTTAAAAAGAAAAGGAAACCGAATTTTCCTTCGCTTGAAAAAACTTCTTTCATTTGGTTATAAAACTTCCTGCCCTTTGAAAAATTTATTCCATTTCCGATTCGTCAATATCGAAATTCGCGTGAACTTTCTGCACGTCTTCGTTGTCGTCAATCGCTTCGTAGAGTTTGAGCATTTGTTTCGCGTCCGCGCCTTCGAGTTTAATGTAATTTTGCGGAACTTGCGCGATTTCAGATGCCTGCGGCTCGATTCCGGCGGCTTTGATTGCCGCGTCAACCGCGTCGAAATTTTCCGGCGCGGTGTAGATTTCAAAAACATCGCCCTCGTCTTTTACGTCGTCCGCGCCGGCTTCGATGGCGATTTCAAAAAGTTCATCTTCGGATTTCGCCGCCTTGTCAACGATAATCAAGCCCTTTTTGTCGAACATCCACGCGACCGAGCCGGCTTCGCCCAGATTGCCGCCGTTTTTTGAAAAAAGATGTCGAATTTCGGCGACCGTTCGGTTGCGGTTATCGGTCATCGTTTCGACCAGAACCGCCACGCCGCCGATACCGTAGCCTTCGTAGGTGATTTCTTCGTAGTTTACGCCTTCGAGTTCGCCGGTGCCGCGCTTAATGGCGCGGTCAATCGTGTCGTTCGGCATATTCTGCGCCTTCGCGTCCGTGACGGCTTTCCGAAGCCGCGCATTCGCTTCGACATCGCCGCTGCCGCCCGTGCGCGCCGCGACCGTAATTTCTTTAATCAATTTCGTGAAAATCTTGCCGCGCTTCGCATCCAGCGCGCCTTTTTTGTGTTTAATTGTGTGCCATTTGGAATGTCCTGACATTGATTATTCGTTCCTGATTTTTAGAATTTTTTAAGAATTATTGATAGAGAAGAATATCACGCCAATTTTAAGTCGGGCAAATTCGCCGCTTTTATACCGACGATTTTGACTTGTTTTGTTTTTGAAGTTTGCCCCCTGAGAATTTCGACCGCGCTTTTCGGCACGTCGAAAAATTCGGCGAGCGTTTTGATTAATTCCGCATTTGCCGCGCCGTCAACGGGCGGCGATTTAATTTTAATTTTCAACGCGCCGTTTATCTCGCCGACGATTTCGCTTTTTGAAGATTTCGGCAAAACGCGCACGCTGAAAATTAGCGCGTCGTCTTTTTCGGTAAATCGAATCACTAAAAAACAAACGCCCGCAAAATCAAAGTCTGCAAAAAACCTAAAAGAATCAAAACGATCATCGCCGATAAATCAATCATCCCGACGGTCGGAATTAAACGCCGCGCCGGAACTAAAATCGGGTCGGTGACGCGCTGCACGAAACCGAGAAAAGTGTTTCGGGTGAAAACGAACCACGAACCGATAAAGCGTATAAAAATAAACAAGATATAAACGCTGATCAAACCGTAAAGCGCGAAACCGATCAAAGCGCGGGCATTGTTCGTCCTGATCGCCGCCGTCAAACCGTCGGCGATAAAAAACGTATTTTGAACGATTTGCAGCGCGAAATAAACGAGAACCGCCGCAATCAAAATCGTCAAAACCGGCGCGAGCCGCGTGTCAACGCGAAACTGCGCCAGAAACCGCGCCGCCGGATAAACGAATTTATCGGTGCGCTTTTTCAGGTGATACGAAAATCTGCCGATTTTGCCGAACGGATTCGGATCGGAATAATTGAACGCGAGCCGCAAAAGCAGCAGCGCGACAAAAACAAGCGTCGCCGTTAAAGCAACCAGCCAGACAATCGGATAAACTTTTCCGAGCAAAAAACTGTCAGTCATCATTTGAATTCCCTTCTATAGCAGATTTTCCCGCGCTCCGAAAATCGCCGTCCCGACGCGGACAATCGTCGCGCCTTCTTCAATCGCCATTTCAAAATCGTGGCTCATTCCCATCGAAAGTTCGCCCGACGGCAAAACTTTATCGCGGATTTCGCGCAGCTTTCTAAAAAACGGGCGCGTCTTTTCGGCATCTTCAAAAAACGGCGGGATCGTCATCAATCCATTTAATTGCAAACGCTCGCACCCTTTCAAAAATTCGATAATCTCAGGCAGATCCGCTTCGGTCGCGCCGTTTTTCGTCGGCTCATTTGCCAAATCAACCTGAACCAAAATTGATAAACGGCGGCGATTTTCTTCGATGCAAAGCCTTTCCAGCCGTTCGGCTAACTTTATCGAATCAAGCGTATGCAGACAATCAAAAAGCTGCACGGCGCGGCGGGCTTTGTTCGATTGCAGATGTCCGATCAGATGCCATTCGAGCAGGTCGTTTTTCAAAACCGCGATTTTTTCTTCGGTTTCCTGAACTTTATTTTCGCCGAAAACGCGAATGTTCGCCTCAACCGCCGCTTCCAAAACTTCGACCGGATGCGTTTTGCTGACGGCGATTAGCTTAATTTCATCTTCGTTTCCGCCTGCTTTTCGCGCCGCTCGGTTTATTCGCTCTTTGACCGCGGCAAAATTTCGCGCCAGATTCGTTTTCATTGATTTAATTTTAAGTTTTTTTTCCGAAAGCTGAAAGCGCGATGATTGTTTGCCGGTTTATATTGAATCGCCGGCATCAGCCGGTCGCCGCAAAAATTATGCTGACAACCGATTCTCTTTTGAAGTATTCTAAACGTAGCAAGTCAACGGTATTTTCGCTAAACTTACCGAAATTTATTCGTTCGATTGGAGAAATAATGATTAAAGTCTGCTTTATATCTTTGACGATTTTCGTCTTTTCGTTTCAAATTTCGGCGCAGTGCGGCATTTACTTTAACGAGACGAAACGTCAGGTTTTTTCAAACGGTTTCGTTTATTGGAAATTTGAAGATTTTGACAACGACGGGCTGAAAGATATTTTCGCTTATACGCCGACCGATTCCGACAATTATCAGATTTATTTTTACAAGCGACTCAGCCCGAATTCTTTTGATACAAACGCCAAAACGACGACTATATTAGATGTCAGCAGATACGATCTGCGGGTTTTCGGAGACGTAAATAATGACGGAAAAAAGGATTTGATTGTCAAACGGATGTCCAGTCCGCTGGTCGTGAAAACTTATCTAAACGACGGAACCGGGAAATTTATCACCGACAGCCCAATCGAAAGCCCTGTCAGCGACAGCTATATTCTATCTGCCGTTGATCTTAACAACGACGGAAAGGCCGATCTTATTTCATCAAACAGCAATTCGCCTAATAGCGGAAATACGCTATATTACCGGCTCGATCAACCCGACAACACTTTCGGTGCGGCGCAAACGATCATTACTCTTTCGTTCGATACTGTAACATTCGATCTTAATAGCAGATCTCCGCTTATCTTCGTTGAAGATTTGAACAATGACGGCTTAAAAGATATAGGATTTGTTCGTCTGGGCGGGGTTGATCTCGTCCTGGACATTCTGACCAATTCGGGCAACGGCGCATTTTCGCGAACTTATTCGACAACGTATAAGGGTCCGCAGGACAAAATAAAAATCGCCGATTTCAACAACGACGGCAAGAAAGACGTTTTTCTCGGCATTTTTGAGGGCGCGGCGGATCCGAACGCTCTGGAACTCAGATTTGCGATCAACGACGGAAACAATAATTTCGCTACTTCGTTGGGCGTTCCTCCCGCGGGTTTCAGCTTTCGTAATTTTTACCCCGGTAGTTTGATAGATGATTTTGACGGCGACGGAAAAACGGACTTTCTTGCTCCCGGATCAAACAAATATGCGCTGTTGGCAAATCAGGGAAATCTAACCTTCGCCGTGCAGGAAAATAGAGGTTCTTTAGACGACATAGATTCGGTGGAAAAAATCGACGGCGACTCTAAAGCGGACGTTTTAACTCTCGAACAGCCGTTTCTCGACAGCGTCGTCACGACGACCAATCCGAGTTCGACTTACGATCTGAAAAAAGTCGTCCGTTTCAGACAAAACTCTTGCAATCCAGCCGGACAAACCGCGATTGTTGATTTTGACGGCGACGGAAGAACCGACCGCGCCTTTTGGAGTCCGGCAAACGGATTGTGGCGGTATTACACCGACGATTTTCCGAACAATCAAGTTCATTTTCAGTGGGGAACGGGGTCGCTCGGCGACGTTCCCGTGCCGAACGATTATGACGGCGACGGGCGCACCGATTACGCGGTTTTCCGTAAATCCACCGGCTTTTGGTGGATTTACAGAAGCTCCACTCAGACGGGTTACGGCGTTCAATTCGGCAATTCGGTTGATAAACCCGTTCCCGCTGATTACGACGGCGACGGTAAAGCCGACCTCGCCGTTTACCGACCGACCCAGGGCATCTGGTATATTTTGCTGAGTCGAAATAACGGATTTTATGCCGTTCAGTTTGGCGTTTCCGAAGATAAGCCCTTGCCGGCGGATTATGACGGCGACGGCAAGGCAGACATTACTGTTTATCGCCCTTCAAACGGCGCGTGGTATCGGCTCGACAGCGCGAACAATTCGCTCTTCGCGGTTCAATTCGGCATTAGTACTGATAAACCGGTTCCGGCGGATTACGACGGCGACGGCAAAATCGACATCGCCGTTTTCCGCGACGGAACATGGTTTATTTTGCGAAGCAATCTTTCACTTTCCACATTTGTCTGGGGTAGAAGCGGCGATGTTCCGTTTTTCGGCTTAAGTCCTTATCCGACAGCCTATGTTTATCGCCGGAGCACGCTGTCCATAATCGGATTATTCAGATCACCGAATTCAGGAAGCTATGGGTCAAATATAACCGACAATTCTTACGATGAAATTCTAGTGTCGTCAATTTTGCCGACCGAATAAGCGGGAAGAGAGTTTCCACTTTTGCCATTTGCAGCGGCAAATTGTATTCTAATTTTTCCAATTCTCGCGCGGACGTGGCGGAACTGGTAGACGCGCAGGTCTCAGAAGCCTGTGGGCATTAGCTCGTGATGGTTCGATTCCATTCGTCCGCATTTCTCTTCTTAATTTTTCATACGGCAATTTATGAAAATTTTGCTCGACTATTTCAACGCGAAACAAAAGGAAATTCTGGATTTGATTCGTGAAATCGTCGAAATCGAATCACCTTCCAATTGTTTTGCCGGAAGCAGTTCCGTCGTCGAACGTCTCAAAATTGAAGCCGAAAAAACAGCACTCGACTTGAAAATCGAAACAATCGCCGTCGAAAATCTCGGCGAGCATCTGATCGTTCGCGCTTTTTCAAACTCAAACGAAAAACCCATTTTACTGCTCGGACACACCGACACCGTTCATCCCGTCGGCGCGAAATTGAGAAATCCGACGCGCATCGAAAACGGAAAATTTTACGGCGGCGGAATTTTCGATATGAAGGCGAACTGCGCGCTTATGTTCGAGATTCTAAAGGCGTTTGCTGCGCTTGATTTGAAACCGGCGCGACCCATAACGATTCTGCTTTCCTGCGACGAAGAAACCGGCAGTCAAACCGGACGTGCGATTGTCGAGCGCGAAGCCGGACGTGCGGAGTTTTGCCTGGTCTGCGAGCCTTCGGCGGCGGGCAAAGTCAAAACCGGACGCAAAGGAACGGCGAGTTATGTTTTGCGGGCGCGCGGCGTTCCGGCGCACGCCGGACTCGAACCGGAACGCGGCGCGTCGGCGATTTTGGAATTGGCAAGGCAAATCGAGCGCATACATTCGTTAAACAATCTCGAAACCGGCACGACCGCCAACGTCTGCACGATTGACGGCGGCACGGCGACGAATGTTATTCCCGAACACGCCGAATGCTCGATTGATGTGCGCTTCGCTTCGATGGCGGAAGCGGAAAGCATCGAAAAGACGCTGAAAAATTTACAAAGCTACGACCCGAAGATTTCGCTCGAACTTTCGGGCGGGTTAAATCGTCCGCCGCTCGAGCGCAACGAAAGCGTCGCCGCGCTTTACAAAAAAGCGCGTTTCATCGCCGGAAACTTGGGTTTCAGATTAGATGAAACGCAGGTCGGCGGCGCGTCGGACGGCAATTTCGTCGCCGCGCTCGGCGTTCCGGTTCTCGACGGTTTGGGCATCTCCGGCGGCGGCGCGCATACGCTCGAAGAATTCGTTTTCGTTGAAGACGTTGCGCGCCGCGCCGCGCTGATCGGCGCGCTGCTGCTCGCCGACTAAAATTTTGTGTTAAAGTCGTTCTTATAAAGCGTTTATGACTGCTGCCGACGAAAAGATGCGCGCATCGCGCAACCGCACAATGACGCTTGCCGCGCCGGAAATCGAAATTTACAAAAAACGTCTCGTCCGTCCGACAATGGATAATTTTAAAACGTGCCGCGATAAAATCGTCTGCGGTGACGCTTTTGAAGTTATAGAAAAACTGCCCGCGCGAAAATTCGATTTGCTCTTCGCCGATCCGCCGTATAATTTAACGAAAAATTTCGGCGCGAATTCGTTCCGGCAAACTTCGGTCGAAGATTATGAAGCGTGGCTTGATTCGTGGCTGAAATTAACGATAAAACTTTTAAAGCCGACGGCTTCGATTTATATTTGCGGCGATTGGCGTTCGTCGAGCGCGATTCAGCGCGTCGGCGCGCGTTATTTCAATTTACGAAACCGCATCACCTGGGAGCGCGAAAAGGGGCGCGGCGCGGCGCGAAATTGGAAAAACGCTTCGGAAGATATATGGTTTTTCACCGCGTCCGACGAATACGTTTTTAATCTCGAAAATGTGAAAACCAAACGCCGGGTTCGCGCGCCGTATGTTGATGAAAACGGCGCGCCGAAGGATTGGGAAAAGTCCGGCGACGGAAATTTTCGTTTGACCGCGCCGTCGAATTTGTGGACTGATTTGACCGTGCCGTTTTGGTCTATGTCCGAAAACACCGTTCATCCGACGCAAAAGCCCGAAAAACTGCTTGCGAAAATAATACTCGCTTCGACCAACGAAAACGATTCGATTTTCGATCCGTTCGCCGGCAGCGGCACGACCGCCGTCGTCGCCAAAAAATTAAACCGTCGTTTCGTCGCCGTCGAATCGGAGGAAGATTTTTGTCTGCTGGCGGAAAAACGACTCGCTTTAGCCGAAACCGACAAAACGATCCAGGGCTTTGCCGACGGCGTTTTTTGGGAACGAAACAGCGGGAAAACTAAAAGTGAAAAGTGAAAAATTAAAAGTGAAAAATTTTATTTCTTTGATTTTTAGTTTTTAGAAGCAGGCTCAAAATAATCAAATCGTCAAGCAGGCGATTTTTGACCGCGCGTCGAAAATCCGAAAGCGTTTCGCGGTCAAAAAACTCTTGCTTATTGAGGGATTTTTCATTTTTAGTTTTTCACTTTTAGTTTTTAGTTTTTATGAAAATCGCCACCTGGAATGTCAATTCCATCGCCATCCGGCTCGAACAGGTTTTGAATTGGCTCAAAACGACCGAAACCGACGTTTTGTGTTTGCAGGAAACCAAATGCGTTGACGAAAAATTTCCCTTTGCGGAAATCGAGCAAGCCGGCTACAACGTTGAGTTTTTCGGTCAGAAATCCTACAACGGCGTGGCGATTCTGGCGAACCGCGAAATTACAGACGTGCAGAAAAGTTTCCCGGACGACGACGCGGACGCGCCGAAAAGATTGATAGCGGCAACCGTCGAAAACATACGCATCGTCAACACATACATTCCGAACGGCACCGAGCTTTGGTCGGATAAATTCACCTTTAAATTGGATTGGCTGCAACGTCTGCGTAAATTTTTCGACGCGACCTGCGCGAAGGATTCGGACGTTTTGCTGTGCGGCGATTTCAACGTCGCGCCCGACGAGCGCGATGTGTGGAGCGTCGCCGCGTGGGAAGGCAAACTGCATTTTTCAAAGCCCGAACGCGCGGCGATTCACCACGTCAAACAATGGGGTTTCGTGGACGTTTTCCGCGAAAAAAACGGCGACGCGCGGGAATTTTCGTGGTGGAATTACCGCGAGGGCGCGTTTTATAAAAATCAGGGCTTGCGCATTGATCACATCTGGACTTCGGAAAATCTGGCGAAAAAATGCGTTGATTGTCGGATTGACCGTGAACCGCGCGGCGCGGAACGACCCTCGGATCACACGCCGGTCGTCGCCGAATTTGCGATTTAAATTTTACGCGCGAAATCTTAAGTCGTTTTATTGCTTCTGCGAGTTTTTTTCGTTTATTCTTTTTAAGCAATGACAGGTATTTCCGAAGAATTTCCGGCACCGAGCTTGGAAAAAAGCGATGTCGAACTCGTTAAAGCGTGTCGGCGCGGCGACCAGAACGCGTGGGACGAACTCGTCGAACGATTTCAACGCTTGATTTTCACCGTGCCGCGCCGCGCCGGTTTGTCCGAAGCGCAGTCGGCGGATATTTTGCAGGAAGTTTTTCTAACGCTGTTTGAAAAATTAGACGAAATCGAACAGCCGGAAAAAATTCGCGCGTGGCTCGTGACGACCGCGAAATTCAAAACCTGGGGCGCGATTCGCGGCGAAAAAAATTCAGGCGCGGCAGCCGTTGCGGAAGAAATCGAAGCGCAGACCGCCAATTTGCCGGATGCCGCGCCGCTCGCCGACGTACTTTTAATCGAACTCGAACAACAGCATCTAATCAGAACCGCGCTGAAAAAATTAGAGGAAAAATGCCGGACTATTCTTTCGATGATCTATTTGCGCGAACCGGCGGCGACTTATCTCGAAGTCGCCGACCAAATCAACGTCGGCGAAACGAGCATCAGCCCGCTCAGAGCCAGATGTTTGAAAAAGCTGGCGAAAATTTTGAAGGGTTAAAAGTGAAAAAGATAAAAGATAAAAAATAGAAAAAAGCGAAGACCGAAAATTAAACAAGCCGCGCGAAATTTTAGAGACAAAAATTTTTCGCTTTTTCACATTTTCACTTTAACATTCGTCTTTTTCGCGTCTCCGCTTGCACTGTTAAACGGTGAGGCGGAAAATAATGAAATTGATGAGCGAACCGAACGAAAAGGAAATAGAACGAGTAATCGAACTGATGCGAGCGGACAAATCAGTTGACGCGCCGGCGGACGCGATTCGCTGGTCGAAAAATATTTTTCGTTCGCGCGTCGTCGAACCGAAAGTTTCATTTCCGCAAAGAATTCTGGCGAGTTTACAAGCAAATCTCGCGCCCAATCAAGCGGTTTTCGGCGAGCGTTCCGCCGCCAATTCGCAAGCGCGTCAAATGCTGTTTCAAGCGGGCGAAAATATTCTGGACATACGGATCGCGCAAACCGAAAACGGGTTTAATCTGCACGGGCAAATCCTGGGCGAAGATTTTGCCAATCGCCGCGTCCTGCTCGGCGATTTTGAAGCGACGACGAATGAAAACAGCGAATTCAAGTTGGCAGATATTCCCGGCGGCGAATACAGATTGCTTTTACAAAACGGCGAAAAGGAAATTGTCGTTGAAAATTTGAAGCTGGAATAATCGCTTTGGAATTGTTGAGCGGCGAAAGCTGAATTTCTCTTTTTCGTTAATAATTAATGTTGAATTAAACTCGGGAAGGCGGGCTTTTTGCTCGCCTTTTCTTTTGAATTTGCCGAGAATCAATTTATGAATCTACAGGAAACGGCTGAAAAACTCATTAACGCGAAAACCGAATCAGCCCGCAAATCCCTGCTGAAATCTATTTCCGGGACGGATTTTCTCAAGCTCGCGCAGGCTCTGAAAGATTCTTACTATAAATCCTGGACAAACGAACCGAAAAGAGTGCGAAAGGCGGCGCAGATACTCAAAAATTTAGTTAAACTTAATCCGACCGAAGAAATCGAAGCTCTTTCGCTCTGGGTTTCCGGCATCGCCGATTTAACGCGCGGGAAAAGTGCTTCATCAATCGAAAATCTCGACAAAGCCGCGCAAATTTTTCTGAAAATTAACAAAGAATACGAATCCGCGCAAACTCAGGTTGCCAAACTTTACGCGCTCGGCTCGCTCGGACACTATCGAGAAGCGTTCAAGTGCGGGAAAAAGGCTCTGAAAATTATTGAAAAATACGGTGACGAACTCACATCCGGAAAAATCGAGATCAATCTCGGAAACATCGCTTCGCGGCGTGAACTTCATACGGCGGCTGAAAAATTTTATTTTTCGGCTTACGAACGCTTTCTTAAAAACAATGAAATGTCGTGGCTGACGATGGCGAAAAACGGTCTTGCGATTACCTACGCCGCGCTTAATCAATTCAGAAAAGCGGAAGATTTTTACGCGCAGGCACTGCGTCACGCAAAAAAAGCGGAAATGTTTGTCACCGAAGCGGAAATCGAAGCGAGTATGGGAAATCTCGCTCTTTTTAGAGGTAAATACGATAAGGCGTTAAATTTTTTTGAAAAATCCAGACAAAAATACGATTCATTGAAAATGCCTCATCAGACGGCAATCGCCGAACTTGAAATCGCCGGTATTTATCTCGAATTAAACCTGACGATTGAAGCCGCTTCGATTTACGAAAAAATCGCCGGCAGATTGCGCGAACTGAATTTACAGGGCGAGGAAGCCAGAGCGCGGGCAAATTTCGGTCGGGTCGCGGCTCTTTTGAATGACACGCGAACGGCGCGGCGCGAATTAAAAAAGTCGGCGCGGCTTTATGTTTTGGAAAAAAATAAAGTCGGCGCGGCGGCGGTCAAATTAAACGAATCGAAGCTCGAACTCGATTTACGAAATCATCAAAAAGCATTGCGATTAGCCGAAGAAGCCGAGATATTTCTCAATCAAACGGAGAATCGGCGGAATCTGCTGCTCGCTCAATATCTTCAAGCCGAAGCCTTGCGAAATTTGGGTGACGGCGAAAAGGCGCGAAAAATGCTCGCTCGAATTTCCGCCGAATCAATCGAACAGGAACAATCGAATACGGCGCAGGCGGCGCAAATCTCGCTCGGTAAAATCGCCGTCGAGAAGAAAAATTACCGGCAAGCCGCCGGGCATTTCGCGCGGGCAATCGAGTTGATCGAAACGCTTCGCGCGCCGCTGGCGGCGGAGGAATTTCGGATGGCTTTTCTGGCGGATAAACTCGCGCCGTTCGAGCATCTGGCGAAGATTTATCTGACGGAACACAACCTGGAAAAAGCGTTTTCGACGATTGAAAAAGCGCGGGCGCGTTCTCTGGCGGAAAGTTTGAGCAATGCTGAAATTCGGACGGCAAACGCCAGCCGAAACGACGCTTCGACAAAATTGACGCGCAAATTAGAAGCGTTGCGCGAAGAGTTAAATTGGTTTTACAGTCGTTTGGATCGCGCCGACGAAGCGGAAGTCGAAAAACTGCAGTCGGAAGCGAAAAGGCGCGAAAAGCGCATCGCCGATGTGATGCGCCAAATCTCAAGCACCGCCGAAGCAAAATCCCGTTTGCCGGATTTTTTAGATTTCGAGCGTTTGCAAAACGATCTGGGTCAACGAAGGGCTTTGTTGGAATTCGTTAATTTCGACGGCGATTTGTCGGCTTTCATCGTCACCGCCGAAACGATTCATTTCGCCGCCGATCTGGGCAAAGAAAGCGAAGTTCTCGCGCTGCTTGAAGATTTGCGATTTCAGTTCGGCAGCCTGCGTTACGGCGCGAAAATGCCCGAATCTTTTCTGCCCGAACTCAAAAAACGCGCCGATTTTTATCTGCGAAAATTATACGAAAAACTTCTCGCGCCGCTGGCGGATTTTACCGGCAGCCTTGATTTGATAATCGTGCCGGTCGGCGGACTTCATTACGTTCCGTTTCACGCGCTGTTCGACGGCGCGAAATATCAAATCGAAACGCGCGAAATAGTTTACGCGCCGAGCGCGACCGTCTGGCAGTTTCTGGCTTCGAAACCGAAGCGAAAATTGAAAAACGCTTTATTAATCGGTTTCGCCGACGAGCGCGTTCCGCAAATCAAGCGAGAAATCGAAAGCCTCGAAAACATCTTCGCCGACTCGAAAATTCTGACCGGCGCACAGGCGACGTTTGCGGCTTATGCGGAAAACGCCGCTAAATTCGACGTTCTGCATCTGGCTTGTCACGGACAATTTCGTCCCGAAAATCCGTTGTTTTCAAGTCTCCATTTAGCCGACGGCTGGATCACGGCGCGCGATATTTATTCGCAGCGTCTGAAAGCCGAAATCGTTACGCTCAGCGCGTGTGAAACGGGCTTGCACAAAATTTTCGCGGGCGAAGAAATTTTAGGATTAGCGAGAGGTTTTCTCTCGGCAGGCGCGAAATCTTTGATTCTGAGTTTGTGGACGGTGAACGACGCAGCGACCGCCGAATTGACGGCGGATTTTTACAAAAACTTGCAACGCGGCAAAACCGCTTCGGCATCTCTAAAAGCGGCTCAAATTAATTTTATCGAGCGCGGCGCGCATCCGTATTTCTGGTCGCCGTTCGCTTTAATCGGCAGATAACGCGAAAAGTTTTCTTTCTTCGCTTTTTTTATTTTCTCGCGTCTTTTTTGCGAGTCAGGACGCACTGTGTATCGGACGGAGAACTTGCGCGCGATTTTCAGGAACAATAATGAACGAATTCGTAAAAAATAATTGGGGGCGGACGGTTTTAATTTTCGCGCTCGTTTTTATCTCTTTTGCCGGACGCTTCGAGCGATCCGTTTCAGCGCAGACGACGAATTGCGACTGCGTTGCGAACGAAGTTATCTTTGAACTCGCTAATCCGTCGAATTTGTCGGCGATTGCCGCGCAATACGGACTGAATCCCGCGCCGCTCGGACAAGTCGGAACGCCGCCGACTTTTCGGATGCAAATCGCCGACGGCAATACGCCGACGCAAATTGTCGGTTTAATGAAAAACGACGCGCGGATTGCCAAACCGGAAGTCAATCGAAAATTATCGGCGGCGGAGCGCGAAAATTTGCCTTGGACAATCGGACATTCGTGGGCGGTCGGACACTCTTGGGCGGTCGGCGGCAGCGGAAAAGGTTACGCGCGGCAGTGGTTTCCCGATAAAATTCGATTGAAGGAAGCGCAGAATTCTTCGCGCGGCGCGGGTGTCACCGTCGCGGTTCTCGACACGGGAATTGATTTGACGCATCCGGCTTTTAACGGAAAATTAGTCGCCGGTTACGATTTTGTTGACAACGACACGAATCCGGGCGAAGTCGGCGCGCTGCGGCAAGGCGCATACGGACACGGCACGCACGTCGCCGGCATCGTCGCGCTCGTCGCGCCGGACGCGAAAATTATGCCGATTCGCGTGCTTGACGCGAACGGCGAAGGCGAACTCTGGCGCGTCACGGCGGCGATTATCTGGGCGGCGCAACACGGCGCGAATGTCATCAATATCAGCTTCGGTTATCCCGATAACGTCGAAGTTTTGAAGGATTTGATTGATGCCTGCGACAACGGCGAGACAATCAGTGGAAAGCATTTCGCCGAACTCGGCACGCGCCGCCTGCTCGTCGCTTCGGGCGCGGGCAACGGCGGCGACCGTCTGGGCGCGGACGGCGAACCGCAGAAAATCTTTCCGGCGGCGGAAACGCTCGACGCTTTGCTGGCGGTCGGCGCGGTCAACCGTTTCGACGCGCTCGCCGATTTTTCGAGTTTTGAAAGACATTGGGTCGAGGTCGTCGCGCCGGGCGAAGACATCGTCAGCGCGATTCCGGGCGGGCGTTACGGAGTTTGGAGCGGAACTTCGATGTCCGCGCCGGTTGTTTCGGGCATCGCCGCCCTGGTTAAATCGAAATTTCCAAGCTGCGCTCCGGCGAACGTCGTCGAACAAATAAAGGATTCCGGTTTTGAATTGGATTACGACCATCCGACCAGAAAAAATTCGCGCGGCGAGCCGATCAGAATAAAAACGAGCCGCGTTGACGCGCTCGCGGCGTTAATCCGCGTCGTGCCGAACGGCTGCGCCCAATAATCCCGGAACAATTTCCGCCGAAAATTTAAAAAAGAAAAGACCGCTTTGAACTTAAGGCGGTTTTTTCTTTTTTAAATTTTTAGCGGCGCGTCTTTCCTCCAATTCTCACCGCACTGTTTGATTGAACGAAAATATTTGAATGATAAAGATTTCAAACGATTTTTCGGCGAATAAAAATCAGGCAGGTAGCAATTTATGAAACGAAACAAAATCGAAATAAAACACGGGCGTGTTTTGAATTTTTCGGTCGCGGTATTTGCCGCATTAATTTTATCCGTTTTACCGATTTCGATGCTGGTCAAAGCCGGCGGCGAGGCGGCGAACGGCGTTGTAATTTTAACCGGAACGGCGAATCTCGTTTCGCCGACCGGCAGCGTCAATCCGCACGGCGCGGCGACGTATGAGCTGTCCGACAACGGACAGCGCGAGCTTGAAATCGAAGCCGAAGATGTCAACGCGGCGGATGGCACGACGCTGAGTTTTTTCGTTGACAATAGTCCGGTTGGGCAAGCGGCGATTAGCCAACAAAAGGCTCAATTAAAACTCAAAACCGAACTCGGTCAAAATGTTCCGGTCATCAACGGCGGTTCGACCGTGCAAGTCAAAAACGGTTCGAACGTAATCTTAAACGGCGTGTTCAGCGGCGGCAACGTTACGCCTTCGCCGACCGGTTCGCCGTCCGCGACCGCCTCGCCGACTCCGAGCGGTTCGCCTTCGCCGAGTCCGACCGCTTCGCCGAACGGCGGCGATTTGTTCGCCGCTTTGACGGGCGCGACGGTCAACGGCGTTTTGCCGAACGGCTACGCGCAGTATGAAATTCACAGCAGCCGGACGGAATTAGAAGTTCGCGTTCGTCAAATCAATCTGCCAATCGGCACGTCGCTGACGGTTTCGGTTAACGGCGCGACTGCCGGACAGTTGATTTTAGAAAACAACGGCGAAGGCAGATTGCGTTTGAGAAGTGATCGCGGTCAGACGATTCCGACGATAACGAGCGGAACAACAATTACCGTCAATTACGGCAACGCGACGATTCTTTCAGGCATTTTCGGCGGCGCGGCGAACGCTACGCCGAGTCCGAACGCCAGTCCGACACCGAACCAAGGCAGATTTTTTGAAGCGCATTTAACCGGCGCGCAAATGAATCCGGCGGTAACGACGAACGCGATTGGCGAAGTGAAAATTTTTCTCAATCAAACCGAAACCGAAGCGACAATTACGGGCGAGTTTCATAATCTTTCAAGTCAGCAAATCGCCGCACGAATCGAGATTTTGCTCGATACGGTCGGAATTTTTTATACTTTCCCGACGATTGGCAGAAGAGACGGAAATTTCCCGACAGCGGTTATTCCAATCACTGCGATTCAAGTCGCGCAGCTTCGCACGGGCTTGATGTCGGCGGTCATTGCCAGCGCAAATAATCCGAACGGCGAGATTCGCGGACAGTTGACAACGCATTCGGATCGAAGCGATTTCGACGGCGACGGCAGCAGCGATTTCGCGGTTTTTCGTCCGTCCGCCGGAGCTTGGTTTACCTCGAACAGCGCGGGCTTTAACGCGCAGACGTTCGGCGGCGCGAACGATAAAATCGTCGCCGGAGATTTTGACGGCGACGGCAAAACCGACGCGGTGGTTTTCCAAAAAATCAACGGCGCGGGCATCTGGAACATCAAGCGCAGTTCCGACGGCGGCATAACGAACGTTCAATTCGGCGTGGCGAGCGATACAGCAGTGCGCGGCGATTTCGACGGCGACGGACGCGGCGATTTGGCGATTTTCCGCCCGTCGAGCGGCACCTGGTATATTCAAAAAAGCGGCGACAACGGGTTTTTCGCCGTTCAATTCGGCGCGAACGGCGACGTTCCGATTCCCGCCGATTTCGACGGCGACGGCAGAGCCGACATCGCCGTTTTTCGCCCGTCAAATGGGGTTTGGTATTGGCTCGAAAGCGGCGACGGCAAATTTAACGCCGTCCAGTTCGGCACGAACGGCGACGTTCCGCAGGCGGGCGATTTTGACGGCGACGGCAAAGCCGACATCAGCGTTTTCCGTCCGTCGAACGGCTTCTGGTATATTCAAAAAAGTTCGGACAAGATGTTCGATTTTCGCCAATTCGGACAAAACGGCGATGTTCCGGTTGCCGGAAATTACGACGGCGACGATAAAATCGACATCGCGGTGTTCCGTCCGTCAAACGGCTTCTGGTATATCTGGCGAAGCGTTAACGGAACATTCGAATACCGCCAATTCGGGCAGAACGGCGACGTTCCGGCACCGGTTCGTTGACAGGAATTGACGACGCGGTTGTGGTCGGCGGTGAATTTTGAATTTGATTTTGAAGCGAAAATTCAGGCTCGAACTTTTGGGATTATGTTCAAATTTGAATTCGCAACGAAAAATTTCAGAAGACAATTCGCCGCCGGTCACTCTTTAAATTGTTTAATTGATACGGCAAATCCGGCTTAGTTCAAAAAAAATCAGAAACCGAAATTTACTTTAAAACTTTTGGAACCAAATCAGAATCGAAACGTGTATATAAACACGGAGATTGATTTTAAGCAGACAAATCGGTTTCCGTTTCCGAAATAAATATTTGCATTTACATCTCTTTTCGGAAGTATTGCTAGAATTTCAACCGCGATTGCAAATCCCTCCGCCGTCGCGGTTTTTTTTCGTTTAAATTTATTTTCCGACACCTTTTTCCAGGATATTTTCGATTTGTCGTTGATGTCTGGATTCGTGTCCGCCGACGAGCGCGAGCCATTCGTGCGCGGTTAAATCGCCCATAAACGGATGCGGAAATTTGAAGTCGGAACATTCGACCGTTTCAAAAAGCGGGCGCAGTTCGTGTAACATTTTTTGATTTTCGTCCATTTTTCCGAGCGATTCTTCGACGGTCTGACTGCCCGTCGGACGCACGCGGTCGGGAGCTTCAAATTTTAAAGTTTTCGCTTCGGCGGCTTTAGTTTGAAAATTTTCCGAAAGCCGCGCCGCGCCGTCGGATTCTTTATCCGCTTCCCGCGCCTGGTTTAAAAGTTTGGCGGAGATTTTCGCCATTCCTTCCTGCACGATGGCAATGTGTTCGACGATGTGCGCGATTGACCATTTTTCGTCGTCGGACAAAAACGATTTTTGCTCGTCGGTCAATTCGCCGATTATTTGTTTCGTTCGTTCGTGAATTTTATCGTTGTTAGCATAGATGTCGCTGATGTTCATAATTTTAATTTTCTCCAAATTGTAAAATGCCGAAATTTATTGCGGCGCGGCGGCTTGCGGGCTGAAAACAAGGCGATGCCAGCGCAGATAACTGCGCGCGCTGTCGGCTTCGTTTTTCATTTCCTTGATGTAACCCGTCTGCAAATACAGAAGGCTGTCGTCCGTCCATTCGAGACTAATAATCGGATTAAACGAGACGAGCGAATTTTCGTCGGGCAAAATCGCGGTTTCCTGTTTGGCGTTGATCGGCGCGTTCGCATTGTCCGCGCCTTGTTCCTGACGCTGTAGATTTTCGTCGAAAGCCTTCGACGAAATCAAAAGCTGATTTCGAAGCGGAATCGCGGCTTGCGTCGGCGCGTCGCCGATTGCATCGTAGATTCGCACTTGTTTGTCGAAAGCGTCGGCAACCTTCGACGAATCGGGCGACCAGACGGGACGCGCGACGGTTAAATTATCGTCGAGCCGCCGTTCGCGTCCGGTTTTTTCGACCACGCGCGGTCTGCCCTGCGGATTAAAATGCTCGCCTTTCTGGTCGGCGGCGTATTGCAGATAATTCCATTCCTGATAAGTCGCGGCGAGGGCGGCAAGCGCGGAGCTGTCGGGCGACCACACGAAATAAAAATAAATCAAGCCTTCGTTTTGCGTCAGCGGTTTAATGTCCGCGCCGTCGCGGTTGCAAACGTATAACTGCTCGGTGCGAAAAGTCAAAACGGTTTTTGCCGCTTCGGGCGCGGGCGCATTAGCCGGCGCGACGTTCGCATTTCCCGCATCATTATTGGCGTTCGCGTTTTCGACGTTGCCGTTCGCTGCATTCGCGTTTGCTTCCGCGTTTGTATTAGCGTTCGTTTGATTTTCCGGCGAAATTGGCGGCGGCGTTGAGCTAACAGAAGCGGATTGATTGGCGCGCACCGCCGCGACGAAAGCGACGGCGGTCGAATCGGGCGACCAGACAATCGTGTCGGCGAAACGCACCGCCATTCCGTCGTATGTAACTTTGCGAAGCATTTTGCCGTCCATCGAATACATATCGAGCCGGAATTCCGAAGGCAAGTCCTGCGGCTGATGATAAACGACCAGAACCCGCAATTTATCCGGTGAGACAATCGTTTTATCCAGAACGTCCTGCGTTCGATTCTGATCAAAGTCCGTTTGCACGAACGGCACGAGCTGATTATCCTGCGCCGTCTGATTAACAATCGGCGCGGGAACGTCCGGCTCGAACCGAAAATTCAGACGCAGGGCGGGAATCTGTCGAAACGCGGTCGGCGCGCTGTTGGTCGTTGATTTAAGAACGTTGTTTTGACAGCCGGAAAAAGCCATCGAAACAAATAGAAAAAAACCGACGACCGCATTTAAATTGTCGAATTTCAATCTATATTTATTTGTATTCACCCGTAATTTCATTTTTCTTTATTTCAAATCCGCGCCGAAAAATCCGCGATATAAATTTTTCTGTTCGTCGGACGGATTTTCGACGGCGATGATTTTATAATCCGGCTTGATGCGATTGCCGAGCGTGATTTCGATGTCGCGCAGTTGGTCGAAACGAAAAATTGTCAGACGAATTTTATCGCCCGGTTTTTTGCCCTCGATTTGCGTCGTCAAATCTTTGATCGAATCAACCGGCGCGATGCGGTAACCGTCGAGCGCGACGATCTGGTCGTTGGCGTTCAAGCCCTGCTCGTAAGCCGGAGTTCCCTTTTGAACTTGTCTGACCGTCAGGCGTTCGCCCTGCTGCACAAAATCGCCGCCGAGAAACGCCTGTTCGTTTCCGCTGCCAATCGTCAGACGCAAACCGATGCCGCTCAAAATCGAATCGTAATCAATTTCGCCGGTGCCGCGCACGTATTTGGCGAAGAAATCATTTAAGGGTTTTCCGGCGACGGTTTCGCAAATTTTTTGAAAATCTTCGGGCGTGTAATTTTTGTTTTTCTTCGCAAATTCGCCGTAAAGATAGCGCATTACATCGTCGAGCGATTTCGCGCCGTTCGTCGCTTTGCGAATCTCCAAATCGAGCAGAAAATTGACGAGTTCGCCTTTGTCGTAATAGGAAATTTGATTGTTGACCGCGTTCTCGTCCGGTCGGTAATATTTGATCCAAGCGTCAAAGCTCGCGTCCTCCAGACTCGTTTCAAATCTGCCCGGACGATTTTGCAGAGCCTGCATCTGCGCCGCTTTGCCCGAAAGAAATTTTTCGGGTGTCAGCAGACCGGCGCGTGTCACCAGAACGCTTTCGTAATAAGCCGTGCCGCCTTCGGCGACCCAGAGCAGCTTCGTGTAATTTTCGTTTTCGTAATCGAACGGACCGAGCGCGTCGGGTTTGATGCGCTTGACGTTCCAGAGATGAAAATATTCGTGCGCGACGAGCGACAGAAAACTGTCGTAGCGCGTCGTAAACCCGTTCCGGCTAAACTGCAAAGCCGTCGAATTTAAATGCTCGAGACCGCCGCCGCCGCGCGTGTTCAAAATAAATAGATAATTTTCATACGGCAGCTCGCCGAAAATCTGATACGCCGTCTCGACGATTTTCGCCGTGTCTTTGGCGATTCGATTCAAATCGTAATTGCCGCCGCCCTCGATGATAAAACGATGCGGCTTGCCTTGCACGTCGAAGGAAATTTCGTCGAAATCGCCGACTTCAAACGGCGAATCGTATAAAATATCAAAGTTTACGGCGCGAAAAACATTCGTTTCGCCCGCGACTTTCGGCAAGCCGGTCGCAATTTTCCAACCGCCGAACGGCACGACTTTGACGGTCGAAGCGGTTTGCAGTTGATTCTTCGGATACATTAAAAGCGCGGCGTTGGTAAAAAATGCGTGATCGGCATTTAATTCGTTCGTGCGGACGGTCAATTCGTTCGCGTAAACGTTGTAGCGGACGACGATTTCGCTTTTGTCTTGCGCGTCAATTTGCCAGGTGTTTTTATTGATTTTTCGCCACGCCAAATCCGCGCTGCCCGCGTCTTTCGCCGCGAAACTTTCGACGTTTTTGGCGTATTCACGAATCAAATAACTGCCCGGTGTCCAGACCGGCATTTTCAGCTCGATTTGAGCGGGCATCGTCGTCCAGTTCAAGCGCATTTCGACTTCCAAAAGATGCGTCCACGGTTTCGACATCGAAACCGTGTAACTGATTGTCGGCGCGGCGATTTTCGCTTCGACCGTTGCCGGTTTATTCGCCGGTTTTTTCGTTTTCTGCGCGGGCGTTTCCTGATACATAAATGAAATTATTAGACTGAGCGAAATTATAAAGATTTTTAAATTCATTCGTTTTTACGCTGCTTTGGCAATTTTCGCCGAAGTGTTATCGTTTATTTTTGTAATTTTACAATAAAATAGAATTTTCAGGCAGTCGCGGCTGTCCAAAAAGTTTTTCAATGAACGAAGATTTACAAGCCGAAACCATTCGCGGCAGCGAAACCGAAAAATTTTTCACCAAACCTTTAATCCTTATTTACTTAACTGTGCTTATTGATCTGATCGGCTTCGGCATCGTTATTCCGGTGCTTCCCATCTACGCCGAGAGCGATGCTTTTCGCGCCACGCCTTTCGAGATTGGTCTGATTACTTCTTCGTATTCGATAATGCAATTCATTTTTTCTCCTATTCTGGGCAGTCTTTCAGATAGATACGGTCGCCGCCCGATTTTAGTGATTTCGATTCTCGGTTCCGCAGCCGGATATTTTCTGCTCGGTTTCGCTTCGACGCTCTGGATGCTTTACGCCGGCAGAATCGTCTCGGGCATCACCGGAGGAAATATCTCGACCGCGCAAGCCTATATCGCCGACGTGACGACGCGCGAAAACCGCGCCAAGGGAATGGGAATTTTCGGCGCGATGTTCGGTCTCGGCTTCGTTCTCGGTCCGGCAATCGGCGGCATTTTAAGTCGTTACGGCATTCACGCGCCGTTTCTTTTCGCCGCCGTTTTATCAATCGTCAACGCGGTTTTAGTTTTCTTCATTCTGCCCGAGTCGGTCAAATTAGACGTATCGAACGCGCTCAAATTTCGCAAAAACCGTTTCGCCGAAATCGTCGAATCCCTCTCCGATCCGCGCTTCGGAACGCTGACCGCCGTTTACTTTTTCCTGGTTACGTCGTTTTCGATAATGACTTACGCCTTCGTGCTTTACACGATTGAACGCTTCGGTTACACCGCCGAACAAAACGGCTATATTTTCGCGTTCATCGGCATTTTGGCGGTGATTTTTCAGGGCGGACTTTTTGATCGTTTAGTGAAAAAGTTCGGCGAAAATCCTTTGATGATTCTCGGCTGTTTGATAATGGCGGCGAGCCTTTTCACGATTCCTTACATCGCGCCGAATTCGGGCGGATTGCTCGGTTTGCTCATAACGACGACTTTTTTGACCATCGGTAATTCGATGGCTTCGCCCTCGATTACGAGCCTCGCGTCGAAGGTTTCGCACGACACCGAACAGGGAAAATCTTTAGGCGTATTGCAGGCGGGCGCGAGCCTTGCGCGCGCTATCGGTCCGGCAGTCGGCGGCGTTTTGCTGAACAACGCGATTAACAAAATCGACAATTTTACAATCGAGCGCACGTTTTGGACGGCGGCGGCGATTATGATCATCGCCGTTTTTGTCGCGGTTTATTTTGCGAAGATAAATCAAAAACAAATTATCGCCTAAAAATTTTAGCCGCGAATAACACGAATGGATGCGAATTATTTTATTTTGATTTTGTTCGTGTCCATTCTTGTTATTCGCGGTTAATTATTTCGATGGTTCTAAAACAGTTTCCAATTTCCAGAGCGCGTCGGCGAATTCGTCTCTCGATTTGATAAGCAGCCAATTTTTTTCCTGATTCGATATTTTCACAAGAGTAAATTCGCCTTTTAATTTCGCGCCGTCGAACGTGAAAATCAATTTTCCCTTTTGCAAATTTTCTTCGGCGTTTTCGGCTTCAAACGCGCCTCTGTCCCAAATCGCCACGCGACCCGCGCCGTAAGTTCCTTCGGCAAGTGTGCCTTCAAAATTGATGTAATTGAGCGCGTGATCGGGAACGGCGACGGCTAGTCTTTTCTCCGAAGGGTTCATCGAAACGCCTTTCGGCACCGCCCAACTTTTCAGAACGCCGCTGATTTCGAGCCGCAAATCGAAATGCAGACGGCGGGCGTGATGTTCGTGAACGACAAACCGTTTTCGCATTTTTCAATTCTAATATAAAACCGCTCGACGATTGATTATAAAATTTTCCCGCGAATTTTTATGCCGGCTTGACAGGCGTGCGCGTTTTGGAAATGGGCGAATACGTAATTTTTAATAAGTGATTATTTTTTCCGAGATTTTTGCCGGTTTTCGTTTATAGCGTCTGATTTTAACAATAAAAATTTTATCGTATTCTGATTCGCCGAGTTTTTTGTATTTCTCCTGCTTCAAAAGCAGATTGACCAGCGCGGGCGTGGTGTTGTTATGCCCGACGACGACGAGGCGTTTTATTTTTCCAGACAAAATCAAATCGTTCATCGCCGCCAGATCGCGCTCGTCGTAAATTTGCGTCATCATCCGACGCTTCCGCGCGAGCGGTCGCACGGTCGCGCGGGTGCGTATGTAATCGGTCGAATAAATCGCGTCCGGCTGATATTTATCGGCGATTTCCGCCAACTTTTCAGCGCGCTGTTTGCCCATCGCCGAAAGCTCCGGGTTCATCGTGTCGGCTTCTTCGGAAACGTCTTTTTCAGCGTGGCGCAAAAGAACGACGGTTAATTTTTTGTATTGCGCGAACGCGCTGTCGCCCGTCGCAACGAAAATCAACAAACCGAGCGCGAGCGAAAATAAAATCTTCATATAAACTTTACAAAACGTGATTTTTCTCGACTTTTACATTTAACGATTCGCGCCGTCTATAATGCAAACGGGTAAAACTTGTTTTGAACGAATGCGGGTGCGTGCCTTTATCAAACACCTTTGCCGAAAATTTTTCGTTTGTTAATATATTAAATTCGCGAAATGAAGATGAACGCCGTAATCAAAAACACTATTTTAAAATCGCTCGCGCGGCTGCTCGCCGACAACAAACAAAAAATCCTGGAAGCGAACGCGCGCGATGTTGCCGCTTGTCCGGCTGGAGATGCGGTGATTCTCGACCGTTTGAAAATTGACGACGCGAAGATGGAAAAAATGATTGCGTCAATCGAAAACGTCATTGCCGCGCCCGATCCGGTCGGCAAAATTCTTTACGAAAAAACGCGCGCCGACAACGATTTGCGAATCGAAAACCGCGCCGTTCCGTTCGGCACGATTTTGATTATCTACGAAGCGCGCCCAGACGTTTCCGTCGAAGCCGCGATTATCGCGCTCAAAGCCGGCAATCGAATTTTATTAAAAGGCGGCAAAGAAGCGCGAAATACGAATCTTTGTTTAGCCGGATTGTGGCAGGCGGCGCTAAAGGAAAACGACGCGGACACCGGCTTTGTGAAATATCTCGATTATTCGCGCGCAGCAACGCAAAAATTAATCGAAGGCAACGCGGAAAAATTCGATCTGGTCATTCCGCGCGGCGGCGACGCTTTGATTGATTTTGTTTTGAAAAACTCGAAAGCTCCGGTCATCGTCAGCGGTCGCGGCAACAATTTCGCATACGTTGACGCGGACGCGGATTTTGAAACGGCTTTGAAAATCGTCGTCAACGGCAAATCGCGTCTGAGCGTCTGCAACGCGCTCGACAAAGTTTTGATTGATGAAAATTTGTCGGATTTTGCGGCGCGGTCGAATCAATTAATCGCCGCTTTACAATCGGAAAATATCGAAGTTTTCGGCGACGAAAAAATCTGCAAAACGAATTTTGCAGTCGAACGAATCGAAGATGAAGAAATCTGGTTTGAAGAATTTTTGTCGGCGAAAATCGTCGTCGGCAGCGCGAAAAATCTCGACGACGCGATTGCCAAAATCAATAAATTTTCCGGTGGACATTCGGCGGCAATTATCACCGACAATACCGAAAAAGCCGAACGATTTTTGACGGAAGTTGACTGCGCGGCGGTTTACCACAACGCTTCGACTCGCTTTACCGACGGCGGCGAATTAGGCTTGGGTGCGGAAATCGCCATCTCGACGCAAAAGCTCCATTTTCGCGGACCGCTCGGCGCGGAACATCTTTTGACCAACAAATGGTTCGTTCGCGGCGCAGGGCAAATCAGAAAGTGAAGAAAATTTTAAACACATAGAAACATAGATACATAGAAAAAACTAAGAAAGCAATAAATGTATTTTTTGAAAGAAACTATGTTCTCTATGTTTCTATGTGTTTAAAAATTCTCCCGTATTATGAAAAAGAAACTCGTCTTAAAAATCGGCACGTCAACCTTAACCAACGGCACGAAATTAATCTCGCGCGGCAAGATCGAAGACATCGGGAGACAAATTCTCGATTTGCGCGAACGCTTCGACATCGTTCTGGTTTCTTCCGGCGCGATTGCCGCCGCCAAACAGCGCATCAACATTTTCGACCCGAATCGTCTGGTCGAATCGAAACAGGCGATGGCAGCCATCGGTCAGCCGCTTCTGATGCGAATTTACACGGAAATCTACGCCGATTTCGGCATCAGAACCGCGCAGTGTTTGATGACCTACCGCGATTTTGAAAACGAAACTTCGCGCCGAAATACGCTCAACACGATCAACGAACTCGTCAAACACGAATACGTTCCGATCATCAATGAAAACGACACGACCGCCGTCGAAGAAATAATTTTAGGCGACAACGACAAACTCTCCGCGCTCGTCGCCACGCTGATTAAAGCTGATTTGCTCGTCATCGCGAGCGACATTGACGGTGTTTTCGACAAAAATCCGCATCTTCATCCGAACGCGAAACTGCTCACCGAAATCACCAATATCGAAGAAGCTAAAAGCTTAATCGAAGAACGCGATTCCGGCTTAGGCACGGGCGGAATGAATTCAAAATTAGAAGCCGCGATGATTTGCCAAATCGAAAATATCGAAACGTGGATCGTCGGCGGCAATCGAAACAATTTTCTCGTTGACGCGCTCGACGGAAAAATTCCCTGCACAAAATTTTTCGCGCCGAGCGGTGATGCCAAATCGAACGACGATTAAAAAAAGTTGTGAACCGAAATTTTAATGTAATCGAGAAATCTCAAAAATTTTGCGCGACAGGATTTTTTCCGAAAAGTTTCGAGCATTTTCGCTTTTGTACGAATCGTAAACTTAAAACAATCAGTTGCGGCGAGTTTTTTAAGCGTTAAAAATTGATTTTGACGCTTGGTAATTGACTTTCCGGCTGTAAGGAAATGATTATCGTGTATAAAAAAGTCTTTACAACATTTGGAAAAGGAAATTTCCAGTGTCGTAAAGACTTTTTTATGCTTGATAAAATGCTTTCAACGTTTGTTTAAACGATCTCAAACCGTTGCGCCGATTAAATTTTGCTATGTTTTATTTTTTTCAGCCGTTTTGTTTTTCGGTTGTCTGATAAGACTGCTTCTTAAACGCGCGGCTTGCTTTGCGAAAGCGGTATCTTTACCTAAGACTCCGATTACGGCATCAAGCCGGCTCGAAGTCATCTTGTAATTTCGTTTAGCTAAATCCTGAGTTTCCGCCGTTTTCGTTTTAAGCGCGGCTTTCAAATCATCCTGCGCCGCATCGTTCGCCACCGTGTCGCTGTTTAATTCTTTTAATTCCGTAATCCAGTTGCTGACATCCAGCCCCTTCGCCTGTAAATCCGCTTTATTATCTTCGAGAAGCTGAACAAATTGATTGTTGAGTCCGATTGTCTCAGTAGTTGACAAAGCCATAATGTAAAGATCTCCGTTAGTGAAATAAGATTAGTAACGCCAACAATTTACGCCTTTTCGGAATGTGAGTCAATAATTTTTTTTGTTTCTTTCGCTGCGATCTTTATCAGCCGGACAATTTTTCCAAACAATGTAAAAATTCATCTTGCTCAATATTTATAATCTGCTTGAATGCTTTTCAGCAATTGCAAATACAAGTATATTTTTGAAACCGAATTACACACTTTTCCTGATTTTTGATTATCTGGGTTCTGTTGACATTTGCCAGAAATAATCGGTTTTGTGGCTGAAAGCCATTAATGCAATAGAGTCGGGAGAATCCCGACTCTATTTGCGAGCCAATTGCGCCGTCCCTGAAAAGGACGAACTACGCGGCGGTTTCGTTCGTCTTTTTCAGGGGCGCGGCGACTAAACGGATTTACTTCAGCTAATTTTTCAGTGCCTCAAATAATCTTTCCTTCCGCGCCTTTTTCTCATCAAGACTCAACACTTATCACATCACGAACAATTGCATTGTTATATTCTTCAAACTCTTTCGGCAAATGAATCACACCGTGTTCAATTTTAGCTGTAAATTTAAGTGAATTCATATTTTCAAAATATCTCAAAATCTATTTGTTTACGAAAATATTCAATAAAAAACTACATTCCTACTTCTACAAACTAATTTTGTCAACTAACTTTTAAGTTGAGGGGCTTACCTGTTTTATTAGGGAATTATAGTGTTCTTCATCCGAAAGTTTAAGAGAATTCAAGACTGTTTCAATAACTTCTCTACTTTCCGTGGCGTCAGAAAATTCCATTATAGTTTTGGAACTCAAACTGTGTGAATAATAATGGACAAACTTACGAACTCTTTCTCTTTTAATATTGTCTTTAATGAAGAGGTCTAAATTTTCATCAATACTTACTGTCGATAGATGCTTAAATGCACAAAAAGATTCTACAAAACGCCGCACTATATTAGGTAAATTATAAAGCAATCTGAAATCCATTTCTAGACTATTGTAAAATTCGTATATTACAGAGAACAAATACACATACTCCGATTTAAATTTAAGAAGTTCTATTGGTAATTCCTTGATTATTGATTCTCTATTTATATCTTTATTTATCCTTTCAATTAGGTAGAAAGATTTGTCTACTTTTTTTACTTTTTCCAACCATTGTTTAATGAGGTTAAGAAACTCGAAATTATGAGTTGAAATAAACAACTGCGCTGCTTTACATTGATGTTTTCTTTCATTCGTAATCGGATCGCGTTTATAATCGTAAAACACATTTTTTACGAATGAGTATGTATTAAATAAATGATTAGAATCAAGACTTGATATTGGATCGTCTATAAAAACTATTGTTTCTGAAAGTTTAGTATCCTTGTTTTCAAGACTTGCCACAAAATAAGCAAAAGCAATCGCTGTCTTTTCACCTTCGCTGAGGTTTTTTGCGATTTCACTTGCTCTTGTCAATTGAAATTTTTCGTCGCTGTTGACCGTTACTTTAATATCATTTTTACCAAAATATTGAAATAAATGTTCATTGATCTTCTCGGCTCCTTTAACAATGTCTGAAAGTTTCTTTTCATAAGCTAGAATTTTGTTTTCAATTAAAGACTCTTCTTTATCAAATCCAACGACAATCTCTTCAATCTTTGACAATTCCAACTCATATTTTGCAAATTTATTAGTTTCGGCAAATGTTTGGGCATAGTGTTCAATCAATCTTTCACGAGCTTGATTTTTATCATTTTCAAAATCTGATGTTTTTTGGTTATTTAGGTTAATAACATTATTAACTTTTAGTTTAGCTCCATCTAATTCATCAAAATCATTTTGTAGATTTTCAAAATCAATTTTCTCAAAGGGCTTTTGTTTTTTAGTTTTTAGTTGCTCGAATATGTTCTTTAGATATTCGTTTACCTCTTCTACTTTTCCTTTAAGAATTTTTACTTCTTCCAAATACTTATTTTGAAACTGTCCATATAAATTTGCTGAGTCAGGTAGATTAAGAACTATTTTGAGATCACGAATCTTTCTAATTTGCGAATCTATTGCTTGTAACAATTCTTCATACTCATTAGAAAAATGCTCATTGAGTTTTTGAATTAAATCACCAGGAATTTTGTTTCCACAAAATTCACACAAATCCTTATTTTTGTGTATATGCTTTCCAGTTTTCACCCAATCATTAAGTTCTTGATTGTTTTTTAATTTTTCAATGACTTTTGATTCAACTGTTGTATTAAACAGCTTCACAATTTCAGCATTCAATAAGTTTATATTGGGTACTGAAAATGAAATATTATTAATTAGATTCTTTTTCTCGGTGCTTCTGTAAGTATCTTTTAAACTGTTAACAGCTTTATCATTAAGTTTTACTGCTTGAAAAGATTCATTTGAAACCGTTTTAACTTTCGGCTCAAAGTGAGCTTTCGTAAAATTTGTCAGCACTAAACTTTCTTTAATTTCACGGGCTTTAGTGGTTAAGGATTGATTCATTAAAGCAATTTTTGAACTTTTGTCTTTAATAGTGTTTTCTCTTTTTTGTTTTACAGTTTTGAGATTACTTTTTTCAATTTCAAGTTCTTTGGTTAATTCAATACTTTCCTGACCTAAAAGAAGTATTGGTGGTATGTCATCATCTTGTGCATACCGCTTCAAATTATCAACAATATAATCACTGTTAAAAACACGAACTGATAGAGTTCCGTTTAATAGTGATTGATTATGTATTCCAGAACATTCATCTTCTATATCAAATTTTGAACTAAAGTAATCAGGATGATTAGTTTGGGTTTCAAAGCAACGAAATATTCTAGATAAAGTAGTTTTACCTGAATAATTCCAACCATAGAAAATATTAAAATTGGAGAACTCTTGTAAATCAGTTTTCCAACCAAAATTTCTAAATACGCCAAAGTCTTTAATTTTTTTTATTTTTCTAAATTGCATATGAGAGTAGTTAATCTTGGAATCTTGATAATTTTAGGAAAGAATTTATTAGAAATCAATTTTATAGTTATTGATTTACACAAACATCTTACCCGGATTCAAAATGCCGTTCGGGTCGAAGACTTGTTTGATGCCTTTCATAACTTCGAGAGTCGGCGCGACAATCGCCACATTTAAAGTTGCGTTTTGACAGTCGATGCCGTGTTTGCCGGAGGTTTTAAGTTGAATTTAATTCGGCAATTAATATTTTGACTGCCGGAGTTTTATCTTTCGGCAAAACTTTCAGTAGATTTTCAAGGCGCGGAATTAGGACTTGGCTTTTCGGCATTTCCTTTACCAACTTTGCCCGTTCGAGAAAAGTTTTTATTGAAATATATCCGGGCAAAATTAATTCCTTCAGAAACGCATAATCTTTTTCGCGTCCGGCAATCAGTTTGCTGACGGCGATGTCGTGGATTTCCGCGACGTAGGCAATGACATTTCCGTTTTTGTCTTCAAGCGTTTGAAGTCGTTCGCGCCAGCCTGTCGGCAAAATTACGGTGGCGAGTCCGAGCGCGTCCGCGTAGAAACCATTTTCGATTTGATACGGACTGAAAATGCCGAGAATTTTATTGATAGCGGCGCGGATTTCGTTTTTTCCGTCGCCGGTTAAAAGAAAATCGCATTCGATTGATTGCCGGACAATTTCAGGCGGAAAATTTGTGACGAGATGAACGGCTTGCGAGCCGACGACAATCGGAATTTCGTTGGGCGCAAGCGATTTGACTGCCGACAAAAGATTAAATAAATCCGATTTCCGCACATTCGCTCCAAATTTCGTCGCGCTCGGATTCGGTTAAAACTCCGGCAAACGGCGACGATGAACGCAACCTTTGCCCTTCGTCCGTATCCTGTGAAATAATTTTGGCAATTTCTTCGGGCGTTCTGTTTTCGAGGATATTTTGCCATTCGGTCAAGGCAAAACTTTTATTTTTTGACCAATGTTCGAGATTTTTCCGCGCAATCTGCATTGCAGCTTTTGGATTCTGCCGCAATTTTTCCGCAACAGCGCGGTGAAGCATCAGATTAAACGAATCAACAAAATTGCTTGGTGATAATTGCATTACAAATTTATCTTAGCACGAACGATTTTCCCTCAAACGAACATCTTTCCCGGATTCAAAATGCCGTTCGGGTCGAAAACTTGTTTGATTCCTTTCATTACGGAAAGCGTTGGCGCGTCGATTGCCATCTCTAAATATTGCGCTTTGACGTAGCCGATGCCGTGTTCGCCGGATATTGAGCCGCCTAATTGGACAGATAGGGCGAAGGTTTCTTTGACGCATTCGCGGGCGCGCCGGATTGATTCGGCATCGTCTTTGTTGCACATAAAATTGACGTGAATGTTGCCGTCGCCGGCGTGTCCGAAGTTGGCGACGAAGGTGTCGTGTCGGCGACCGATTTCTTCGATGTGGCGGATTAGTTCGGGAACTTTGGAACGCGGGACGACGACATCTTCGTTGAGTTTGAGCGTGCCGTATTTCATCAGGCTCGGGCTGATGGCGCGGCGTACGTCCCAGAGTTTGTCTTCTTCTTCTTTGGTGCGCGAGCGCAGCGTGTCGAAGCCTTCGTTTTCCTGCAAAATGCGTTCGATCATTGAAGCGTTTTTTTCGACTTCATCTTTGAAACCGTCAACGGCGACGATTAAAATCGCGTTCGCTTCTTTCGACAAACCGAACGCGAAATTTTCTTCGATTGCGCCGATGCAGTTTCGATCGACGACTTCCATCGCCATCGGCAACAAGCCTTCGGGCGTGAATTTTGTTAAGACTTTGCAAGCTGCTTCCATTGATTTGAACGAAGCGCGAACGGTCGCGGTCGCTTCGGGCATCGGCAATAATTTCAAAGTCGCTTCAGTGATAATCCCCAACATTCCTTCCGAACCGCACATCAAACCGGTCAAATCAAAACCGACAACGTTTTTGACCGTACGCCCGCCGGTACGAATAATTTCGCCGGTCGCGGTAACGACTTCCAAACCTAAAACCGAATGTTTCGTGACGCCGTATTTCGGCGTTCGCATTCCGCCCGCGTTTTCGGCGATGTTGCCGCCGATAAACGAATCTTTATAACTCGCCGGATCGGGCGGAAAAAGCAATCCGTGTTTTTCGACCGCCTGCTGCAATTCAAAAGTCGTCAGTCCCGGCTGGCAAATGACATATAAATCGTCGGTGCTGATTTCGATGATTTTATTCATTCGGTCAGTTCCAATGACAATGCCGCCGTCAACCGGCACCGCGCCGCCCGTGTAGCCGACACCGCCACCTCTTGCGGTCACAGGAAAAAAACATTCGTTGGCGAGCTTTAAAATCTCCGACATTTGCGCCGCGCTTTCGGGAAACACGACCGCTTCGGGCGGAAACTTTTCCTTCACGGCATCCGCGCCGTAAGGCTCGACCTTTTCCGGCTCGACTAGAACATTTTCCGCGCCGACGATTAATTTTAATCGTTCGATAACTTCCGGTTTGGAAGCGTTGGTTGTTTGGCGCGGTTTTGATTGAAAATGGATTGATGAATACATAACTTATTTTTCAAAACTTTGCCGTTTCTCGTCCGCATCAAATTTAAGTTTTGATTCAATATCTTGGAAATTTTCTAATGTGAATTCAAATTCGATCTGTCGTAAATCAAAACCTCTTTCTCTTCGGAAATCTGTAAGAGTTACAAAATCCGTCTTTCTCGTTACATTACAAAGAACGCAATCACAGCCATATTCACCGCAACCGCAAACTGCAACAATTAGTTCACCTGTCTGCTCATACACAGGAAATCCTTCTTCAACTAACCAGTATGGAATCAAATTATCTCTAAAATGATTTCTAAAACCTGCATATTCAGCCAAAGGTTTTTCATCAATTAAAATTTCAAATGATAAGCCATTCCAGTCTGAAATTTCATAAGTCAGAAGATTTAAATTTTTCATTGTTTTATTCAATCGCTTCGATTCGGTCGCGGAAAATATTAACAAGTTTGTGATCTTCGCTTAGTTCGATAACATCATTCCAGATTGCCGTCAGAACAATAAAAAACTCGCGCATTTTCATATTTCCATATCTAATATGAATTACTTTCGGCGGCGGATTGTGGAAAATAATGCGGTTGGAAAAATCTGCGTCTCTCGTGACTATTGTGAGATTATTTTCTTTCGCGTAATTCCAGATTTGCGTGTCAGTCCATTCGTCGCCCAGATCATTTTGGTGAATGAAATCATCGCCTCTCCAAAGCGAAAAACGATACGGTAAATTTGCGTCAATCAGATACTTCGCCATCTTATGCAAAAGATTTAATGACGTAATTGCGATTCATCAAGCCCGAAGCGAATTCAAGACAGGCACTAATATCTTCGCGCTCGAGCGACGGATATTGATTGAGTACTTCTTCGACGCTTTCGCCCGCGCTCAGAAATTCGAGAACGGTCTGCACGGTAATTCTTTTACCGCGAATCGTCGGCTTGCCGTTGCAAATATTTTCGTTGATCGTGATTCTGTTTGAAATTAACTGCATAACTTAATCCTTACCCAAATAATACAATATTTTATTCAATTAAAAATGATTGGCATATAAAAACAAAAGTCTAGATAAAAAATTATCTAAACTTTTTACGAAATATAAATTAAATTTACCGTCGAAAATCGCAATTTTCTACATCATCGCTTTGATTCGCTTTTCGAGCAGCGTGTTCATCTCAACGGTTAAGGCTTCGCGGTTTTTGAATAAATCCCAGACCTGTCCGCTGATCGGTTCAACTTCTCTGGCTTTGATCTGGCTCGCCCATTTGAAGCGATCTTGCGGACTCGGATGCGTGTCGTCTTCGGTCGTCGGCCGCTGGATGTTTTCGTTGTATTGCTGCTCCAAATCCTTTTTGATTTCCTCGTTCTGCTCGGTCATTTCATACAGATTTTGCAGAGCGCGGTTGCTGCTCAGAGCGGCGTTGATTTCCTTGTTGGCAACGTGATCGAATTCGATGCCGCGGCGGATGACGTGCGTTAAGCCTTCGCGGAAAGCGTCCGCGCCGTATTGATGAACCGCCACGCGGTCGGCGAGAATTTCCTGCAAACGCGTCGCGCCGTGCGTGATGCGGCGAAACAGAAAATGATATAAACGCAAAAATTGAAACGCGATGTTGTAAAAAGTCGCCGTGCCGCCGAGAGCCATCGATTCGGCGAGGCGGATAATGTGCATATTGACGCGCAGAGCGATTGCGCCGCCCGCCGTGTCGCGGTTGGAAAAATGTCCGTATTCGTGCGCCAGAACGGCGCGAAAAGCGTTCTGGCTGAAACCGTTGAGCGTCGCCGCGCCGACGATTAAAATGCGGTCGGCTTTGTCCTGCATCTTGTCGCGCATTCCGCCGCGCTCGTAAACCGCCAATTCCGTGCCGTGCGTAATGCGGATTTCGTTGACCGGACGCGTATTTATTTCCGAAGCGACCGCGCGCGCCAGCGTCCAAAGTCCGGGAGCTTCGTCCTCGCTCAGAGCGCGTCCGGGGTCTTCGACTTCGATTTTCGAGAAAAGCGATTTGACCATATAAAACACGGTCGCCAGCGCGACAAATCCGACAATGGCAACGAGCTTGATCGGAATCGTGCCGATTAAAAAGAATGAAAAAATAATCGCGCCCGCGATTACTAAAACCAGCAGCATCACGATTGGCTGCGAAACGTAATAATAAATTCCGGCGATGCCGACGACGTTTTTATAAACTTTGCGAAGTCCGGCTTGCCCGCCGCCGGTGACATCGTTCGGGTCTGAATTTTCGATTGATTTCAAGGTGCGCGCCGAAAGATATTTTCCGGCGACGAACAAAATCGCCAACCCTAAAATCCACGCTCCGGTCAGATAAACGCCGTAGTAAAAATAATTCCAGAGCCAATAAAAATTGTTGTCTTTTTCGGTTTCGATGGCCGTTAAAAGCGGCTGCGTCGCTTCGGTCGGCATTCCCTCGTTTTCGGCTCGCTTCACTTCGGTTTCCGCCGCGTTAAGATCGCCGTCGTTCGCCAGACGGATGCCGTTAAAATAATGCGTCGCCGCCAGATCCGGGAATTTTTCGTTCAGTTGTTTTGAAACCTTTGTAAATTCCGGCAAATCGTCGTTGGCGAGAGCCATCTGCGCGACCAACAGCGGATAATCCGAATCGTTTTCGGTGTCCTTCGCCATCGCTTCTTTCGATAAATCGAACGCCTGCTTTAATTCGTCCCGCGTCGGTTTATAATGATTCACGCCCGGATCGGTCAGAACAATTGCGTAACCCGTCAAATTGTCGGGCGTTCGATTCAAATCAAGAGCCGTCTGGCTTGCCTTTAAACCTTCTTCGCGTTTGCCCGTGGCGATGAGCGCGTAACCCAAACGCCGGAACGCCGGTTCGCAGGTCGGAGCTTTTTCTAAAACCAGATTGTAAAGTTTAATGGCTTGCTCGTAATTTTTTCCGTCCAGAGCGGCGGTCGCGGCTTTGAAATCGTCAACCGCTTTCGACGCGTCAATACCGATTTGCTGCCAGATTTTTTCTTCCTTCTGCAAATCGCGCGACGGCGTTTGCGAAAAAGCCGACGGGATTAATACGAGACAAAAAACAAGCGCGATGATCAACCGGCTGAACAGATTTTTCATAAATTTTCCTTCCGTGATTTTTCTTTCCTGCAAAGAGTTCGATTCAATCGTCAATCCGCGTCGAATGAGTGCGGAACAACGATTTTATCACGTCCGAAAGCGGTTCGACAACGATTTATTTACCGGTTTCGCCGGCTGCAGCGCAGGCAGAATGCTTGCCCTTCAGCCAAAGATACTTGCCAATAACGCGAAAAAAGTGTTTAATTACAGTTTGCTTTGTGAACGACACAATCTATAAGCAAAAAGGATGTGAAAGAGGAAAAGTGGCTTATATTTCAGTAAACAATAATGAATCAATCGAAAGCGCGCTGCGTCGTTTTAAGCGCAAGGTGATAACCGAAGAAATCATCAAGGATTTGAAAAAACACGCGCATTTCGTGCCGCCCGGACAAAAGGCGAAATTGAAATCAGTCAACGCCCGCAAGCGCAACCGCAAACGTTTCCGCTCCGCCGCGCCGCGTCCGATGAATCAGAACAGTCCGAATTCCAATCAGGGATTTAATCAGAACAGATAAATTTTATTTTTAACCGAACACCGATGCGCGAAGCGTTAGAGTTTTTATTCAAAATCTTTAACGCTTCGCGCATCTAATTTTTTAAATGAATCGAGAAAAAATTCGCATTTTAATAACCAACGACGACGGCATATATTCTGAAGGCATCAAAGCTTTAGAGAATGCGCTTTCTGAAATCGGCGAGGTTTTCGTCGTCGCGCCCGAATCGGAAATGTCCGGCGCGTCGCACAGCTTGACGCTGGCAAGACCGCTTCGCATCAGACAAATTGACGAATGGCACTGGACGGTTGACGGCACGCCGACCGATTGCGTGACGTTTGCTTTGAACCGAATTTTAACCGCCGAACAAATGCCGCATATTTGCGCTTCGGGAATTAATCACGGCGCGAATTTGGGCGACGACGCGACATATTCGGGAACGGTCGCAGGCGCGATGGAATCAACTATTTTAGGTGTTCCGGGCATCGCGTTCAGCCTGGTCGCCAACCGCAATCACGATTTTACCGAAGCGGCGAAAGTGGCGGGAGAATTGACGCGCAAGGCAATCGAGGAAGGCATTCCGAAAGGCACTCTGCTTAACGTCAATGTTCCGAAAGGCACGCCGAGAGGCTTGCGCGTCACCAGACAGGGCTTGAAAAACGCCACGCCGATAATCAGCGAACACACCGACCCGCGCGGCAAATTTTATTACTGGATCGGCGAACGGCGCGACGGTTTTCACCGCGCCGAAGAAGGCGGCACGGATTTTGACGCGATTGAGGAAGGCTTCGTTTCGATCACGCCGATGCGCAGCGATTTGACCAATCACCAAGCCATCGAAAATCTGCAATCGTGGAATCAGACATTGACTTAGAAACCGCTTGAAAAGTCGAATGTCTCTGATTTGTTATCGAAGATAACAAACAATATAGTCTATTGGGAAAACCCTAACTTGACCGCGATCAATTTCATTGTTCGCCGAAGGTAAGCAACAATTATACCGGTTTGTTCGGCACTTTCAGCGTCGGATTTTTTTATACCGGATCGTAAGGTTTCATCCTACGCTGTTATTCGTCGCCTTTGGCGACAAGCATCTGTTTTTTCAAACAGGTGTTTGGTAAAAAAAAACAATTTACACTTATTAACAAAACCCGAAACCGCGCCCGCGCTGAATTATCAGAATATTTCCATTATCCACAAAATCAGCGAAGCGAAAAACATTCGCTTCGCCTCAAAAAGTTTTTATATTCGCTGTTTCTGATTTATAATCGGCGTGTCAATTTTCACCTCAAAAAAAAACTAACGCCAGATGATTCGCGCCGAATTTAGCGACGGCTGCGCGATTGGCGTTGCGACCGAATTCGGCGAATTAAAACGCTGCGACAAAATGGATTCCGAACGGCTGAAACAAATCGAAGAAATCTATCACGCGGCGTTGGACGTGCCGTTCGCCGAGCGCGAATCGTTTATCAAAAAACTTTGCGGCGCGGACGCGGATTTGCGGCGCGAGGTCGAGTCCCTGCTTCAGTTTGACAAAACCTTCGACGAGCGTTTGGACGCGCCGCCCGACGCGCTTGCCGCCGAAGTTATCAACGAACGCGCGCAACTGAACAGTCTGACAGACAAAAAAATCGGCGGTTATCTGGTCAAAAAGCTTTTGGGCAGAGGCGGAATGGGCGAAGTTTATCTGGCGGAAGACACGCGGCTCAACCGCCGCGTCGCGCTCAAGATTTTACCCGCCGATTTCGCCGCCGACGCTTCGCGGCTCAAGCGTTTTGAACAGGAAGCGCGGGCGGTTTCCGCGCTCAATCATCCGAATATCTTAACCGTTCACGAATTCGGCGCGGACGACGGCGCGCATTTTCTGGTAACCGAATTTGTCGAAGGCGAGACTTTGCGCGAGAAAATCAGAAACGGCGATTTGCTTTTGAACGATGCGCTCGGAATCGCCGAGCAAACCGCCTTCGCACTTTCGGCGGCGCACGCGCGCGACATCGCGCACCGCGACATCAAGCCGGAAAATATAATGATTCGCCACGACGGAATCGTCAAAGTTCTCGATTTCGGCATCGCCAAGCTCATCGCGCCGCCCGCCGATTCGATTGACGGCGAAGGCGAAACGACTGCCCAAAAAATGACCGGAACGAAGCCCGGAATGCTGCTCGGCACGCTCAATTATATGTCGCCCGAACAGGTTCGCGGGCAAAAAATCGACGCGCGTTCCGACATCTTCAGCCTCGGCGTGGTTTTATACGAAATGCTGACCGGCGCGGAGCCGTTCGACAAGCCGACTTCGAGCGATGTGATAGCGGCGATTCTGACCGAACAGCCGCCGCCTCTGACCGAAGTCAAACCCGCCGCGCCCGCCGAACTCGAACGCATCGTCAACAAAGCGTTAAGGAAAAATAAGGACGAGCGTTATCAAACGAGCAATGATTTGCTGCTCGATATAAAAAGACTCCGCCGAACAATCGAATTTTCCGCTGAACGTCTGCCGACCGCCGCCGAAAACGGAGCGCGTTCCACCAACGCCGACAAAATTCACGCGACGCTCGCCGCGCCGATTCGCTTGTTTAATTTTCTTTACGCGATTGTGATTTTTCTCGTCGCAAGTCTGACAATCGGCGGCGCGTTTTGGTTTTTCGGCAAGCGAAATTCTCCGGCTGAAACCGTGCAGTCCGCCGCGCCGAGTAGCGTTGAAGTCGTCAATTGGCGCGGCGCGCCCGGCGAGATTTACAGCGTCGGCGCGTTTTCGCCCGATGCGAAAATGATCGCCTTTACGTCAACTAAGGTCGGCGGCAAAAATATCTGGGTCAAACAAACGGCGGGCGGTGAAGCCGTGCAGATTACACGCGACGAATTCACAAACCAAAATCCGGTCTGGTCGCCGAACGGCGACGAACTCGCTTTTTTCACGACGCGCGGCGGAACGTCCGCCATCTGGCGAATGCCTTCGCTCGGCGGCAACCCGACTTTCGTTAAAGCGGTAGAAGGCGGCGCGATTCTGCGCCGCTGGTCGAGAAAAGATTTGATTTATTTCGAGGTGCAAGGCAATCTTTTCGCGCTCGATCTTAAATCCGGTCAAGCGTCGTCGCTGACCGATTTCGACGCGGCGAAAATAAATCCCGATAGTTTCAGCGTCTCGCCCGACGAAGAACAAATCGCCTACGTCGCTTTTGAAAACGACCAATACGCGGTTTATACGATGCCTGCGAGCGGCGGAGCAGTGAAAAAAATCGTCGGTTCGGCGGACGAAATCAGAAACGCCGTCTGGCACGCGGACGGCAAACGAATTCTTTACAGCCAAAACACGGGCGGCGCGTTTCAGATTTTCGCGGCAAGCGCGGACGGCGGCAATCCGGCGCAAATTACCTTCGGCGAACGCGACGCTTTCGCGCTCGACGTTTCCGCCGACGGCGCGAAAATTCTTTACGGCGCGTCAAAAGAAGAATCCGACGTTTGGGGCGTGAACGTCGAAAAGGCGGAAGAATTCCCGTTCGCTTCCGACATCAACGCGGAACTATGGGCGGCGGTGTCGCCCGACAACAAAACCGTCGCATATCAATCAATCAAAAACTTGAGTCAGGGCGATAAATTATTTCTCGGCGCGATTTTGACCAGGCAAATTGATTCGGACGCGCCGCCTTTTCAAATAACAGCGAGCGGCGGTTTGCCCGTTTGGTCGCCCGACGGCAAGCGTCTGGCGTTTATTCGTTTGGCGAACGATGCGTATAATCTCTGGACAATCAATGGCGGCGGCGGCGAAGAAAAACAATTAACGAACAACGGGTTGCCTTCGGTTGAATTTACTACTCTTCCATACAATCGTACGCAAACCGAGAGTTTTAGCTGGTCGCCCGACGGCAAAAATATCGCATACATTTCAGGCGGCGGCGCGCGTAATATTTGGTCGGTTGATGCGGACAACGAGGCAGGCAAAATTGCTTTGACAAACAACCTCGATTCAAACATTTCCGTTTCTTGCCCGCTCTGGTCGGCGGACGGCAAACACATGGCTTACTCTTCAAAATCCGAAGCGGTTTCCGCAACCGGCAAAATTTCTTACACTACCGTCGTCATTGACCTCGCAACGAAAAACGCGAAAATTGTCGCGCAGTCGGAAAATTTTCAAAGATTGCTTGGCTGGTCGCCGTCGGACAAGGAAATAATTCTCGCCGCTCTTGGCAATAAGAGCGGAACGGGAAAACCGACCGAAGTCGGCATCGTTCAAGTCAGCGTTGAAACCGGCAGGCAAACGCCGCTTCTTAAACTCGAAGCGGTTTATCTTTACAATATTTACTTATCCGCGGACAAAAAAATGTTAGCATACGTTTCTAACAAAGACGGGAAAGACAACATTTGGATCGCGCGTTTAAGCGGCGGCGCACCGCGAAAAATCACTTCGAACAACGACGCGAAGCTTTATTTTTCCACACTAAGCTGGTCACCCGACGACCGGACAATCTATTTCGGAAAGCAAACCAGATACAGTTTGCTTTCGATGGTCACTAATTTCAAATAAACGAGGAGAATCGAATGCTTAATAAATCAAATGTGCAAAATGCTGTGGTCGCGTTTTTACTGACGTTGTTTTTGTCATTCGGCGCGCTCGCCGCTAACGGCGATGCGAAATCGAAAACTAAAAAAGCGAAAACTTCGCAGACCAGTTGTTCTAAAACGTCTGATGCCGACATCGTCAAAGCGATAAAAGAACAATTTGCGGCAGATACCGACTTTCAGGATCAGATGCGGCATTTGAACGTCAGCGTCAAAAAGCGAATAGTGACGCTCGAAGGCTGGGTTGACGGCAAGGAAAGAGTTGCCAAAGCAACGGCGATTGCCAAAAGATCGAGCTGCGTGAGAAAGCTGATCAGCCGGCTCAGAGAAAGCGGCGGCGGAAGCTGCGGAGCGGGACAAAGACCGTGCGGCGATACCTGCATCGACAAACGTTCCGTGTGCAATATCGGTAATTAATCAAATGCTGAGAGCGAAAAAGCATTTCGCCGATTATTAACTTCGCCCGGCGCGGCGAAACGCTTTTCCGTTGATACGCGATTTGTAATCGAGGTTTTTATGAAAATCAAATTGCCTTTGATAATCGTTTCAATCGTCCTGCTGTCAATTTTGACAAAGCTGGATGCGGTCAGCTCGCAGCAGCAAAAGGCGGTTTGCAACATTGATGAATTAAACAATAAAACGCCTCTGCCGCCGACGAGTGAATTTTGCGCGTGCGAACAGGCTCTGGCGCGGGACAAACCGACTTACACAATCGGCGACAGCCCGTTCGGACGCAAAACCGCCGTGCGAAAATCAACTACACGGCGCGCCGGAATCGGCGTTGCCGCCAGTCCCGGCGTGATTGAGCGAATCGAGCATACGCAGCTGCTCGGCGATTTGGACGTTCCGAACACCGACGATTTAAGCTCGCCGGAAGTCGCCGGTTTGCGAAAACAGCTTCTCGATTACCGGCAGGAGCGGCGCAAAACGACCGAAGAAGAATGGGTAAACTATCGGGAAAACGAATGGGGCGGCGAGCCTCTCGATCAGGTTTTGCGAACGCTGAAGGATGAATATCAGCGGAAAATTCTTTCCGACAATATTCTTCTTTACAAGCAATTTAAAGACCTCGAAAACACCGACGGATGGGAAAAACTGGCGCAGTTCGATTGGCGAACGCGCGGGCTTAATGTCGGGCAGGTGATGAATCAAGGCATCTGCGGAAGCTGTTGGGCGTTCGCTTCAGTTTCGGTTTATCAATACAGTTGGGATTTGGAACAGATACGAACGGGCGATGCTTTGCTGCGGCAGATCGTTCCCGAAAATTCATATTTCAAACGCAAGCCGTCGGTTCAGCAAATGCTCAACTGTATCGCCGAGACGAAGGGCAACTGCGATGCCGGCTGGCACGGCACGGCGTTCGCTTTTATGGTCAATAGTCACGTTCCGCACATTCCCGACCGGCTCGTCTGGAACAAAGACGAAACGACTTTTCTCGAAGGATTCACACAGAGAAAATCCGTCTGCACCGATCCTTTGACGAATAAAAATGTCAGCCGCGGCGGATTTCAGATAGTGCCGACCGATGGTCCCGACGGTGCGCCGCGTCTGAAGAAAAATTCCGATTTGATTTTGATCGCGAGCGACCGCGCCCTGGCGTGGGGTTATGTCAATCAACCGTTCGATAAAATGCCTTCAATCGAACAGCTCAAAGCCGCGCTTATTAAATACGGTCCGGTTGCCGCGCCGATGCTGGCTGACCATTGTTTTTCTATTTATAAAAGCGGCGTTTTCAACGGGCAGAATAATAACTCGGTCAATCACGTCGTCGTTCTCATCGGTTGGGACGACGCTAAGGGCGCGTGGCTGATTCAAAATTCGTGGGGCAAAAATTGGGGCGAAGACGGTTTTGCGTGGATCAAATACGGCAGCAACAACATCGGTTTGTTCGCCGCCTGGATCGAACCTTCGCCGATCAATGCGGAAATGCCCGATTAAATGAATTGGAGCGCAAGCATCCTGCCTGCATCGAGCGCAAGGAGTGAATAAATATTTTGCGTTGATTCAAATTGAGTATAAATAAACTTCTTTTTCGCGGCTCGCGCCGCTCAATGCAAGCATCCCTGCTTGCGCTCCAGTCCGCTGTTTTATAATATTCTTAACTTCAACCAATGAAAGGCACGGCGATACTCTTGAATATCAAAGACGAATATCATATTCCGCGCGAGCGAATGATTCAGCTTTTGCGCGAGCATTACAAAATCGCGGACGAACGGGTTTTACAGGCGATGCGCGAAATTCCGCGGCATTCGTTTGTTCCCGACGCTCTAAAATCGCAAGCCTATAAAGACAACGCGCTGCCGATTGCGTCGAAACAGACGATTTCGCAACCGTTTATCGTCGCCCGTATGACCGAGCTTTTAGAATTAAATAATCAGTCAAAGGTTCTGGAAATCGGCGCGGGTTCGGGTTATCAAACGGCAATTTTATCGAGATTGGCGGGAAGAATTTACGCCGTCGAGCGCGTGCCGATTTTGGCGAACGAAGCGCGGGAAAAACTGCGCCGGTTAAATGTCGCAAACGTCGAATTAATTTGTGCCGACGGCACTCTCGGCTGGCAGACGAACGCGCCGTTCGACGCAATTCTGGTCGCGGCGGGCAGTCCGAAAATTCCGGAGCCTTTGCTCAATCAACTGAAAATCGGCGGGCGGCTGGTTTTGCCAATCGGCGAAACGCAGCAGACACAAACACTGATTCGCGTCGTGCGCGACACGCGCGGCTTTCGCACCGAAGATTTCGGCAAATGCGCGTTCGTCCCTTTAATCGGCGAACACGGCTGGCGGTGAAGACAAGAAAAAATTAACAGGGATGAAGAGGATAAAAGGGATATTTCACAATTTTAAAAATATCCCTTTTATCCTCTTCATCCCTGTTAATTTTCTTCAGTTCTAATTTTCAAATGCGTAACCGGAACTATTCCGCGCTCGCATTTTTGGTTTTAGAATTTTTCGCGGCGGTTTTCTTGACGGTTTTGGCTGCTGGTTTAGCAGCACTCGTCGTTTTCGCCCTGGCATTCGTCGTTTTCTTTTCAGCCTTCGATTCGCTTTTTTTCGCCCCCGGATTGAGCATCGAAGTCCAGCGATATTCGGGCGTTTCAAAACCCGTTTCCAATTTCTTGAAAATAAAATCGGTCATCGCGTTAACGATCCAGTTGTGATTGAATTCGCCGACCGAAGCGAGTTCCGCGTCCGGCGCGGGATTCATAAAATCAATCGCATACGGAACGCCGTCTTTGATCGCAAATTCGACCGTGTTCAAATCGTAACCCAACGCTTTGCAAATCGTGATAATGTCTTTTTCGACGCGGGCGTGCAGTTCCGGCGACAGATAATCTTCGACGTTGACATACTGCATTCCCGACAGATACGGCTGCGAAGGGTCATACGGCATAATCAAAACCTTTTCCTGACCGACGCAATAACAACGCACGAACTGGTCGTATTCGATGCCTTCCTGCAAAGTCATACAAAGTTTGCCCGACTGGTTGTATTCGTGCCAGAGCTGTTCGAGACTCCAAATCTTCGAGACGTTTTTCCAGCCGCCGCCGTCGTGCGGTTTCAAAAACGCCGGAAAGCCGACGTATTCGACGATGCCTTCCCAATCGAGCGGAAATTCCAAATTTCGCAAAGATTCGCTCGAAATATCCTTGATGTAATCCTGCTGCGGCAGCAGAACCGTTTTCGGAATCGCCACGCCCAATTTCGCGGCTAAAGAATAATTGAAAAACTTGTCGTCCGCCGACCACCAGAACGGGTTGTTGATAATATAAGTTCCCTCGAGCGCAAACCGTTTTAAAGTCGCGCGGTAATACGGAACTTCGTGCGAAATGCGGTCAATAACGACATCATATTTTTTGGCTTCGTCGAGACGAATGCCGCCGACCGTCACCATTTCCGCGACGACTTCGCCGCCGCCGCGTTCGTTGATGCTTCTGATAATTGATTCGGGAAACGTCACTTCCCGTCCGGTTAAAATACCGACTCTTTTCATAATTTTTAATATCCTCTCTTAAATAAATGTCAGTTAATATATAGTTGGTTTTTTCAGGATTTTCCCTAAACGAATGATTTTATTTAATAACCGCTTCAAAGACAAGTATTCAAAGGATTTCTGTCCGAAAGCCGATTCTTTACAGCTTTCAAACGGCTGTGTTAAGCTGAGTCACCCCGTATTCATAAAATCAGGACGCTCAATTTTTCAAAGTGTTAAATCGTGGAGATTCACAATGGATTACAGGATTTTTGTACTCAAAAAAACGATTATCAAGAACTTAGAGTTGCCTTTAACAATCGAAGAGCTGCGCGCGGAGGTCAATCTTTCCGCTTCGCACTTGCGCCGACTTTTTAAAGAGGAAACAAAAATGTCGTTCGGCGAATTCGTGCGCGAACAGCGTCTCGAACGAGCGCGTGAATTGCTGGCAACGACCTTGATGCGCGCTAAAGAAGTCGGCGCGGCGGTCGGCATTTACGATCAAGCGTATTTCAATCGTCTTTTCAAGAATAAATACGGCTTAACGCCGCGCAAATATCACGAAGAAAACTACGTAAAATTCAAATCAATCGGCGACGCGAGCGGCAAATAACAGCCGCGCGCCATAAATCGTCGTTTTGTCCAATAGATAGTCATACAGGTCAATAAATAGTTATATAGGTCAATAAATAAGTGTTGATTTCGGAAGCGGAAAAAGTTACTTTTTAAAAGTTCATTTACAAAACAATACTCAAAACATTCTCTGGGTTTTTGAAGTCTGATAATCATAGATTTAAACATTTGTTGGCAAATCTTTAACTAAAATTTTTCGAGTATTGTGAGAAAAAAGCCTCGAAGTCCGTCAATGAACTTCAAGGCTCTTCCCTTTTAAGTGCTTCTGCTGTGTTTCAGGACAACAAATGCGACTCTGATAATTCGTATCTTAACGCGAAACACAACACGAGTTCAACAATTATTTCGAGAAATTAAAAATATCCGCGTTGATGTTTCCTGTTTATTTTTAGTTTCTCTCACCTTGAAAGAATAGGAGAAAGAAAATGAGAAAAAATATACTGACCTTGATGCTTGGTCTTTCGTTTTTGTTTGTCGGAACGCTCGCAATTAAAGCAGAAACTTTGAACAACGATTTACCGAATTCGGTCAAAATCAACCAAATTGAATTCAGCAAGAAAATAGTTGGGCTAAAAACGCTTTGTAAAGTTACTGTTGGAAGTCAATGCAATATAGCAATAGCCCGGGCTGATCTAGCTGCATCACAGGCAATGTATGCTTGCGTCAAGAACATTAATGGCTGCCAAGCTGCCCAAGACTATGCACTAGGGATACTTGATAGAGCAATGCAAATTTGTAGTTTGGAATCGCAGATGGAATATAATCAATCTGTAATTAAAAGAAGAAAAAATCCTGAATTGAACAGTCTCAGCTAAGCCGGAATAAGTTAGTTTTTCAAATCATCTAAATAACTTAGAAAGTGAACGCAGTTGCTTATAGTTTTGCGTTCACTTTTCCAAAATCATGAAAAAAACACTTCTAATATCAATCTATATTTTGACATTATTTACTTCGTTACATTCACAAAACAATGCATTGAGCGCGACTGAAAAATCAGCAAGGGGAAGCCAAATCGTTAAAGATGCTCAAAAAGCTATTGGATTTGAAAAAATAGAAGTGAAGTCTTTCCGCGTTAAATTAAAAGATATAGCTTTAGTAAAAGATAATCCGCTTCCAGCAAATAGCAACTCGCTTAAAAATATTACAGAAATGGTGAATGTCACGGAGATTAACGCGATAATGCCTGACAAGATTTTGTCAATTTTTACTATGGGCGGCGGAATTGATTCGACTTCAACAAAAACTTGGAACGGCGAAAAATATAAATCAATTTCAGAATTTGAAATGATGGGAGAAAGAATCGTCAAAGATAATACTAAAGATGAAATAAATCCCGACAGAAACAACTCGTTCGACGTTCTTGAGGGAAGAATAGACAAAGACAAATTGAATGCTCTGAAAAACGCCAAACGACAAGACCCGAAAGAAATTCTTTTAGAATCAATGTGGACTGGGCTTTTTCCTCTGATTTTGACGCATCCTTTTGAACAAGATGTGGAATTTAATTATGTCGGAAAGGCGCAAGCCAATAATATCACGGCGAATGTCGTGGATTTTAAGCCGCGCAACGGCAAAAATTATCGTCTTTTATTCGATACGGAAACCAATTATCTGCTGATGATGATCGTTACCTTTAAACGAAATGATTCATTTTTCGTCGGCGATGTCGAATGGAAATATTATTTTTCAGACCGGCAAACGACGAACGGCGTTCTGATTCCGCGAAAAATAAAAGTCGAAAACAAACAAACCGCCGCCGGAAAATCGCCGACTTTTTATTATTCAAACCTTGACGTTCTCGAATTTGAACTCAACCCGAAATTTAAGGAAAGTATGTTTGAAATAAAATAATTGAAAAGCGTTTTATGCTGAAACATCTCAAATCAATTTGCCTTTTTCTGATTTTGTTAAATTCTCCGGTTTTCTCTCAAGATTTACAATTCGTCTCGATCAATATCTTTGACCGGAACGGCGATTTGGTGACGGCGGGAATTGTTTCTTTGATTGACGCGAACGGAAAAAAAATCGCTGAAATCGAAATCGGGAAAACGAAAATCAATACGCTGAATGCGGCAGCCGGAATTTACGATTTGGAAATTCAATCGCCCGGATTCAAGACGTATCGAAAAACCGTCGAGATAAAAAATGGTCGCAGCGATTTCGAGATACGGCTCGAATTGGAAGAGATAAAAGTCAATGTCGAGGTCGAACAAAGCGAACGGGAAAAACGAATGGACGAAGCACTCGGCGGTTATTTGTCGCAGAAGGAAATTGACGCGCTGCCGGAAAGCGGCGAGGACATCAAGGAAGAGCTGCAAAGAAGATACGGCGACGATATTTTGATTCGGGTTGACGGCGATTTTGAAGGCTCGCAGATTCCTTCGCGCGAAGAGATTTCTTCGATTAAAGTCGTTCGCAACGTTTTGGACGCGGAATTTCACGAGATTGCCGGCATCATTATTGACATTCGTACGAAAGTAACGGTCAGCGGCTTTCACGGTCTTGTCAATTTCTCGTTCAACGATTCCGCGCTGAACGCGCGAAACCCGTTTGATTTACAACGTTTGCCGGAACAGCGAAGAACATTGGCGTTGTTTCTGTCGGGACCAATTATTAAAAAGAAAACTTCGTTCAGCTTTAACACATTCGGCATTGACGGATTCGACACGCAGAATTTTATCGGGAAAAGTTTGAGCGCGGACGAAATCGGAAATCGCCGGACAAAAAACCGCATAATGTTTTCGACGTTCGGCATCAAACACAATCTGCCGAACGATCATTTATTAAATTTCAAATATCAGCTCAACAGCTTTTCATTTTTCCGGCTCGGACCGCTCGATTTGCCGGAACGCGCTTCGACGTACAGTAATCCGCGCCATACTTTGAGCTTGACCGAATCGGGAACTTTCAGAAAAAAATTTATTAACGATTTGAGATTTGAATTCGGCAAAGAGTTTAGAAAAAACACGCCGGAAAGCGATGACACGACGATTATTGTTTTGGAGGCATTTAATCGCGGCAGTTCGGGATTGAGATCGCGTGATGCGGCGACCAGGTTCAGAATGGCTGATGATTTAGCGTTCGATGTGGGCAAACATTCGCTCAAACTCGGCACGGAAATCGAATATGTAAATGTCCGCAGCATCGCGGAAAATAATTTGAACGGCAGGTTTATTTTTTCGAGTCTGGCGAATTTTCAAAATCAAACGCCCTCGCAATACTCGCAAACAACCGGCGCGACCGATATAAAATTCAGCCAGACGCGCACCGCATTTTATTTACAGGATTATTTCAAGATTCGTAAAGCGTTGAATATCGGTTTAGGCGCGCGCTATGAACGGCAAAATAATTTGAGCGACGGCGATAATTTTTCGCCGCGCATCGGTTTCGTCTGGTCACCCGAAAAAACCGGCAAATTTATTGTCAGAAGCGGAATCGGCGTGTTTTATGAATGGCTCGACATGCAAATCGTTTCCTCGATTCTCGCCAACGACGGACGACAAGGACAAAATTTGATCGTCGTCAATCCCGGATTTCCGAATCCGTCGAGCGGCGGAATCGTTTCACGGACGTTGCCGCCAAGCGTTTCAAAACTTGCCGGTGATCTGACGAATCCGGCAATCTTCGTCGCCCAAAATGCGTTCAATTACAAGCTGAACAAACTCGTTACTTTTGAAGGAATTTACACCTTCAAAAACGGCTCGCATCTTTTCCGCAGCCGCGACATCAACGCGCCGATCAACAATATCAGACCGAACACTAATTTCGGACGAATTCAGCTTTTGGAATCGAGCGGCGCGACGCGGGAAAATTCTTTCGAGCTGCGAACGAATATTTATTTCAAAGGCGTTAATTTTTACGGCAATTACCAACTGGCGAAGCAGACTTCGGATTTTTCCGACGCGCTCAACTTGCCTCTCGATAATTATAATTTGCGGCTCGACCGCGGGCTTGACAATACGGATCAGCGACACAAGTTGAATTTAAGCTTTAATTTCGACGTTTGGAAAGTTAAAGTTTCTCCCGCTTTGAAAATCGAATCGGGCTTGCCATATACGATCACGACCGGCAGAGACGATAACGGCGACGCGACTTTTAACGACCGACCGTTCGGCATCGGCAGAAACACCGAACGCGGTGAATGGCTGGAACAAGTTGATGTGCGTTTGCAGCGAAAATTGCCGATGCGATACTTGGGATTCAGAGCGAAAAATGACAAGCGTTCGATAAATTTGAACGTGAACGTCAGAAATTTATTTAACACAGCCAATTTGACCAACTATGTCGGCGTTCAAACTTCTCCTTTCTTCGGGCAACCGACTGTAGCCAGAAACGCCCGCAGCGTTGACATCGGATTGTCGTTTATTTTTTAGCCGCCGGCAAAGAAAAACCGCCTGCCGGAGCGGGCGGTTCTATTATCCTTTAGATCGTTTTCAGCCGAAACAATTTATTTTCCAGCCTTTATTTAATCGTAAAATTAACGTCCGGCGCGTCTTCCAAAAGCGTGAAAACTCTGACCGACGGCTCGAAATCACGATTTTTCGCAGTCGCTTTGATAATGTAATTCTGCCCGACCGCGATTGCCGGAAAACGATAATAACCCGACGAATTGGTGCGCGCCGTGAGCGGTTCGGTCAAATTGCCGCCGGTTAATTCTAAGACCGCGCCGCTGATGCCGCGCCCCGTTGCCGCAGCGATACGACCGCTAATGACGGCGGCGGCGGCAGTCGGCGCGGCGACGATTTTATAGAGCGTTCCCGATGATAAACCAATTACATAAAGCTCGCCCGCGCCGTCTTCGCCGAACGATGAAATAGTAAATGCCGTGTCGAGCATCACTTCCTGCGTCGTGCCCGTCAACCGAAAAATTTCGCCCGAACAATAATCGCCGTAAACGTAACTGCCGGCGAGCGCGGGAATTTGCGTTCCGCGATAGACGTAGCCGCCGGTAATCGAACAGCGTCCGCCGGTGTGTCCGTAATCGGTGACCGGCGCGAGATAATTGGCGGGAAGTCCGCAGCCGTCAATGTTCGTGCAGGAATTTCCTTCGTAAATTCGCCAGCCGAGATTTTTTCCCGGCGCGGAAGCGTTAATCGGCAGATGGTCAATTTCCTCGTGCGCGCCCTGCCCGACATCGCCGATCCATAAATCGCCGTTCGAGCGGTCGAACGAAAATCGAAAGGGATTTCGCAGACCGATCAGGAAAATCGGGCTTCCGGCAATCGGATTGCCTGACGGAATGGCGTAATAAGGAGCCGTATTGACGTTTTGATTGACATCTATACGCAGAATTTTGCCCAGCAGCACACCGGTGTTTTGGGCATTATTATTCGGGTCGTTGCCCGAACCGCCGTCGCCTTTGCCGATATACAGATAACCGTCCTGACCGAATTCAATCATTCCGCCGTTGTGATTGGTAAACGGCTGCGGAATAACGAGCAAAGTTTTTTCCGAGCTGAAATCAACGACGTTTGTATTGCCCGAGACGTTGAATCTGGCGATGACGTTGTTACCGCTCGCCGGAGTCGTGCCGTCGGGCAGAGTCGTTCCGTTTGAGGTGAAATGAACGAAAAGATACGGCGTGGTCGGATAATTCGGATGAAAAGCGAAGCCGATTAAGCCTTGTTCACCGCTATAATTTGTTACGGAAGATATGTTCAGAAACGGCGTGGAAAGCAATGCACCGCTTTGAAAAATTCTGATTCGTCCGTCTTGCTGAACGATAAAAAGCCGCGTGTCGCGGGCGGTCATATAAAGCGGCGCGGTTAAACCGCCAATAATTGTTTGCAGTTGAACAGCCGGCGGCACAAACATTCTGGTTGCCGGAAAATTATTTGCCCCTTGAACCGTCTGATTTCCGGTAAAATTCAAAACGGCGATTGATACGAACAGAAAACAAACCACAGAAAACACGAATAACTTCATCGTTTTCTCTCCCCCTTTTTTATTTTTTCTAAATCCGTATCGAATGAGCCGCGCGTTTTTATCACTGGCTCGAATTCGGTAAAAGCTCGTAATTGCCCATCGCCCGGTTGTGCGCATCGAGGGCGCCCATCGCGTCGGCGGTTTGGTCGAGCATCTGTTTGGTCATCGCAATCGAATCGCTCAACTGTTCAAAATCGAGCAACGAGAATTTCTCCGGCGTGGACATCGTGACGATTTCGTCGTTCAAATAACCGAAGAAGTTTTCGATTGACTGCAATTGTCCTTCGACCAGTTTGACGCTGCGCTCCAATTCGTCGAACGACGCGAGACGGCGTTTTAAAATCTCGACGTTCGTTTGCTGAACGCGCCTTGTCTTTTCATCGGGCGCGTTTTCGGCGGCGCGAAACGCCTGCGATAATTGATTGTGAACTGCCTGCCGGTTAATTGATTTCAGATGCTGTTTGCGGCGGCGGTAAACGTCCAGAAGGTCAACAAAATCTTCCCAACGCTGTTCGAGCGAAGTCAGATTCGAGGGCAATTCCTTCGAGCCGGTGAATTTATAATAGTTTTCCAGAATTTTGTCTTTCTGCCAGCGCAGATATTCGACCGCTTCACGCTCGCGCGGAGTAAAACTTTTAATTAATTTCTCGCGCGTGGCTTTGTTGAGTTGGAAAAGACGATCCTTTTCGCGCTTATTAACAAGTCCGCGATACGCCGGCAGAACGGGAACGATTAACAAATAAGCGATTTCGCAAAGCAAAGCGATCAGCAGCGGAATAACGCTCTGCGTATAAGCCGCCGCGACCGCGAAACCCGCCAAGCCCCAAAAATTAACCGGCTCCTTTAGGGCTTCCTTGGCGTATGATGACTGGAATTTCGTGATTTGCTGTTGATATTTTGCGATGTCCGCCATAAAAAATCTACTGTTGTTTTTTTAACCGTGCTAATTCCGCTTTTAACTTCTCAACTTCTGATTCGAGTTTCTCGACTCGCGTTGCTTGTTCGGACAACTCTTCCATCGTCGGCAAAAAGTTTTTTGTTTCAGGATTGTAAAGCCGCAAACCCGCGCCCGTATCAACGATGTTCAACTTCAAAAACGGGCTGCGAACTTTGCCGCCTTTTACCTTGATGGATTTAAACTCGCCGTTTTTCAGATGATACGCAACGAGCGGTTCGTCCTTTAAATAATCGTATTCGGGATCGAAAATATAATACTCTTTCACGCCGAAATCCTGATAAAGGAAAAACTTCTTTTGCAAATCTTCCTTCCAGGTTCCGCGTGAAGAAATTTCAAACACAACATCGGGCGGGCGTTCTTCCCAGAGCTTGAAAGTGCGGCGCAGGTGCTTGCCGACACCGCTGACAATCATCACGTCCGGCGCGATAGATTTTCGCGGATTGCCTTCTTCGTAATAGAACATCATATCGCTGATAATGCAGACATCGGCACTATCCTTAAAGAGCAATTCTAAAGTCTGATACAAGCCGACCATAGTTTTGACGTGATAGCCGGTCTCTGCCATAGGTTTTCCGTCGGATTCGGGATAATAAATTTCCCTGTCGCCGTTTTGGGAATTGGGCGACGGCGGTTGAAAGGTTGAAATTTTTTCTTTGGCGACGATTATATCCATTGCGTCGAGGTTTTAAATTTGAAACTCGTTATTTAGAATCCTTCGCGTCTTCGAGCAGAACCTGGTCGAGCGTGATTTCGTCGGGAACCTGCGAATTGGCGGAAATCTGCTTGCTGCTCGAACCGCTGCCGAGCATTCCCATATTTTGTTTGTATTCGAGCAGTTTGTCCTGAAGCTGTATGTCCATCGCTTCGCGTTCGATGTCCTGCATCTGCGAGTCAACCGAGCTTGAACCGAGCTGCAGTTTGGCTTCGGCGGCGGCGACGCGGCGGTCAATTTTTTCGCGCATTTCGTTGAATGTCGAAGAATCATCGCCGATGTTAAAGGTTTCCATCGTCTGCGCGAGCTGTTCCTGCAATTTCGCCTGTTTCGAAGCACTGATGAGCTGCATCGCTTCGGCGGTGCGCTTTTTCATATTCAGCACGTAATTGTCGCGCGCCTTTAACGCTTGTTTCGAGGCGACCTGCGCGTGTTCAAACTGCATCGCGGTGCGGTCCAAATCCACCTGCGCCTGCTGCAATTGACCGATGTAAGCGGTGGCGATGTCGTCGCGTCCCATTTTCACCGACGCTTTGATTTTCGAGTCCAAATCAACGACCTGTTTTTCGAGATTATCCTTATTTCGCGCCAGCAGCCGCTCGGTCGCCATTACCTGCGCCACCGAATTATTGAGTTCCGGCACGCGGTCGCGCATATCGCGGATGGTTTGCTGCAGAACCATCTCCGGGTTTTCCACTTTATCGAGAGCCGCGCCCGTGCCGGCGCGAAACATACGCACAATTCTTGACCACAGTCCCATTTTACCTTTCTACGCTCCTCAAAATTTACCTGCCAAAAAACGCTGTCCGCACAACCCTTTACGACCTCAAATCCGCCAAAGTTGCATTGCAGATTTTCAGTATAACAAGAAAGTCTCGAAACATTGAAATAATTTGTCGCAAATTTCGGAAATCAGCCGGAGGCGGAGATTAAACGCTTATTTTTCAAAGTTAATGCCGAGATATTTCATCCGCCGGTAAAGATGGCTGCGGTCAACGCCCATCGCATCCGCCGCTTTTGAGACGTTGCCGTCGGCTTCGTTGAGCTTATGCTGAATAAATTCGCGCTGGTATGCGTCGTTTGCCGCCTTAAACGAGGGAAAGCGAAAAGATGCGGCGGGCGTTTCGCTTTTCGGATTTAATTCGGGCAGATCGTCCGCCGCGATTCGTTGTTTTTCCGCCATAATCACGACGCGCTCGATGATGTTTCGCAGTTCGCGGACATTGCCGAGCCAGTTGTAATTTTGCAGAGCGGCAATCGCTTCGGGCGCGAATATTTTCGTCTTTTTGCCGTAATCGGCGGAAAAACGCCGGTTGAAAAAATCAATCAGCGCGGGAATGTCTTCGAGCCGTTCGCGCAGCGGCGGAATTTGAAACGGAATGACGTTCAGACGATAAAACAAATCGGCGCGAAAATCGCCGTCTTCGATTAAATCGTCGAGCCGCTTGTTGGTCGCCGAAATAACGCGCGCGTCAACTTTGACCGGCACATTGCTGCCGACGGCTTCGAAGCGTTGTTCTTCCAAAACACGCAGCATTTTCGCTTGCACGCGCGGCGACATATCGCCGATTTCATCTAAGAAAATCGTGCCGCCGTCGGCGATTTCAAACTTGCCTTTCTTCGCCTGCACCGCACCGGAGAACGCGCCCTTGGCGTGTCCGAACAGCTCGGATTCGACCAAATCTTCGGGAATCGCGGCGGAATTTATTTCGACGAACGGCGCGTTTCGTCGCTTTGACTGGGCGTGAATCGCGCGGGCGACCAATTCCTTTCCCGTTCCCGATTCGCCGGAAATCAGCACGCGCCCGTCGGTCGGCGCGACGACAGCGATTTGCTTGCGAAGCGCGCGCATCGCAATCGAATCGCCGATCATTTCGTATTCTTCAGCCAGCTGCGCGGCGAGATTTTGATTGATGCGCTCGAGTTCGCGCTGTTTGAGCGCGTTGCGGACGGTCAAAACGGTTTTCTCAATCGAAAGCGGCTTTTCGATAAAATCGAACGCGCCTAACTTCGTCGCATTAACCGCCGTTTCGATGTTGCCGTGACCGGAAATCATCACGACCGCCGCATCAATCTTCTGCTCGCGCAGGCGTTTCAAAGTTTCCAACCCGTCAATTTTGGGCAGCCAAACGTCAAGCAGAACGCAGTCGAAATTCGCCGTTTGAAAAATTTTCAACGCGGCTTCGCCCGACTCGACCGTTTCCACGTCAAAGCCTTCATCTTCCAAAACGCCACGTAGCGTTTCCCGTATGCCGCGCTCGTCGTCAACGATTAAGATTGAATTGGACATTAAATTTCTATTGAAATTTTCAGACATTTCTGCACTTCCGCCCAATCGCGTTCGGAAAGTTCGCCGATTTCGGTAACAACAGCGGCGGGTCTTGTGCCGAGAAAAATTCTGACCGCCGAAGGTTTGTTCAAACCGGCGGACGACTAATCCTGCAAAATATAGTCGGTTTTTGCCGTCGCTTTGGCAGTCTGAGTCGTTACGGCGGCGAGAATTAAATCCGGTCTTTCAGCATGATTAACTGCCGTCGAAACGACAATTGCCGGACGGCGTTTTATTCCGGTCGCGCCCGGAAAATCTACGACAACGACGCTTCCCGGTTTCATTTCTTTATTTCATCCTCTTGCTCGCTGTCTTCAAAATACTTGAACGATGCCAATGCAAAATCGTTCAAATCCTCATCCGTCCATTCGCCGCTTTCGTCAATATCTTCGGTTTCGCCGTAACGCTCCCGCAAAAAAGCGACGAAATCTTTGACTTCGGCGGCTTTATCTGACGGTAAAGTTCTTAAATCTCTCAAAATTTCTAATGTTTGTACATCGGTCATAATGTTCAAATTATACATTCAAAAGGCTAAAGTTTAGTTAACTCATCGCTCGTTGCAGACGATTAGCATTCTTTTTATCATCGTTTGAATACCGAAATTATAAATGTAAAAAATTGTCGAATCGGACTAAGAAAAAAATAAGCAGTTCCCCAAAGCGATAAATTTTGAGAAGCGTTGCTAAAATTAGTATTAGGAGCTTCTGAAATGGTTGATGCGATGCTAGATGGAACTTGGAAAGATGCGCGAAAAAATCCGTAAAAACTATGTTCCGTATAACAACTCCAAGTAAATAGTACAACTAGACCAAGAAGCCAAAATAGCTGTGAAAGCCAAAAACTTTTCTTTGAACTAAAAAATAATAAAATAAATCTAACGCCGAAAAATAGAGATACGAAAATATGAAAAATTATCGGAATCCAAAAAAATCGCCAATTATTTTTCACCACTTCGGGAAATAAATAACCGGCGTGTAAATTATCGAATAAACTAAGTAGTGATAATAAAGAAATAAGAAACGCCGAAAGTTGTGAAATAAATTGGGTTTCCAAATAGTTTTCTCGATATTCTTCAAGACGTTTTGCAAACATAAATTCACCTCAAACCGCCACAGGCAATTCTACAATAAACTTCGCGCCTTTTGAAGAATTATTGACGGCGCGGATTTTGCCGCGGTGTTCGGAGACGATTCTTTGGACGATTGCCAAACCTAATCCCGTGCCGCGTCCTTTGGTGGAAAAATACGGCTGGAAAAGTTTTTGAAAATCCGAAGGCGCGATTCCTCGACCGTTGTCCGTGACTTCGGCGACGATGATGTCGCGCGCCTGGTCGTGAAAGGTCTTAATGAAAATTTGTTTATTCGTCTGCACTTCGTCGAAGGCTTCAACGGCGTTTTCGATTAAATTGACGAAGACGCGCTTGAATTGCTCTTCGTCAATCAGCGCGGACGGCAAATTTGCGGCTAAATTCAATTCGATGCCCGCGTCCGCGAAACGGTCTTCGTAAAGCGTCGCCGATTGTTTGACGATTTCGTTCAAATCGCCCGCTTCGAGCTTCGCGTCCGGCAGCCGCGCGTAACGCGAAAACTCGTCAACCATTGCCTTCAACGAATTTACTTCGCGCAAAATCGTTTCGGTTCCCTCGTTGATAACCTTCGCGTTCTGCTCGTCGTTTTTTAAATTTTCTTCGTCCGCTTTCGATTTAAAAACATTCAAAAAACTTTGAACTTTGGACTTTGAACCTTGAACCGAAGCGAAGCGTTTAGCGATTCGTTCGGCGGAAAGCTGAATCGGCGTGAGCGGATTCTTAATTTCGTGCGCCATACGGCGGGCGACTTCCTGCCACGCCGTCGCGCGCTGGGCGGCGATCAGTTCCGACAAATCTTCGATGACAAGGACCGCGCCGCTCGCTTCGCCGAAGTTTCGGGGCAAAGCGGTCGCCGTCAGCGCGACCGGCAAATTTTCGTTTGTTTCCGCGCTACCGTCGGCGTGTTCGCGCTTTAAAATCGTTTGTTCGCTCGCCTGTCCGATGCGCCTCGCGCGATTGAGCAGCCTTTCCAAAACGATTTTGTTATCTTCGCTGACGATTTGTTTTAGTTCAAAGTCAATAAAATCCGCCGTCTCCAACTTGAGGATTTCAACAGCGGCTTTGTTAATCGTCGTCACGCGATTCGCCGCGTCGAACGAAATCACGCCGGTCGGCAGCGATTGCAGAACCGTTTCGATATAGCGGCGGCGTTCGGACAATTCGAGCGAATTGGCTTCGAGTTTGGCGGACATTTGATTAAACGTCGAAACGAGCAGAGCGAGTTCGTCTTCGGCGAGAACTTCGACGCGGTGCGTAAAATTGCCACGCGCAATTTCGTCCGCGCCTTCGGCTAAAGCCTTAATCGGCACGGTTAAACCGCGGGCAATATAAAACGCCGTCCAGCTCGATGCGAAAATCAAAAGAAAGGTCAAAACGCCGAGCGTCAAAAGCCCGATTTGGCGAATAATAACGGCTCTCTGCTTCAATGTTTCAAAGTCGGCGAGCGAATTTTCGACGATTTGGCTGACGTTTCCGTCGGGACGCAAATCAGGCACGACGATCAAACGCCGACCGTCGGAAAACTGCGCCGTCGCCACATCGAAATCCTTGCCGTCGGCGAGAATTTTCTCGTTCAGATTGTTTTGGTAAACGAAGACGAGCGTTCGCTCAAGCGCGGCTTTTTGTTCGGCGTTCAAGTTTTTTTCGCTCGCGGCGATGCTTTTTCCGTCTTTCGATAAAACTTCTATTCTGGTTAAATTTCCGGCTTCGAGAATTGATTCGAGTTTTTGATTATCAATCAATTCTTTTTCCAAAACGTCCGCCAGCATTCGCGCCGTTTCGTTTAATTTCGTCGTTTGATCTTCGATTGATTGGTCTTGAATCTGTTTCGCTTCGTGAATTCCCTTTTCGGGAATGTCGGTAAACCAACGGTCGAGCGAGCGGTTCAGAAACAGATACGAGAAAACCGCCATCGCCATAATCGGCATCAGGCTGACGGCGAAAAAATATAAAAGAAGTCTGGTTTTAATCTTTGCGCCGAGCGTGAGCGCGCGGCGTTCCCGGCTTAATTTAACGAGACTGCGAACAAAAATAAACCCGAAAATAACGAACGCGAAAAAGTTGAGCGACGAAAGCGAATAAAGCAGCAGCGTATCGCTGGCGGAATCGAGCGCGAGATTCGTCCAGAGATTCGACGACTGAAGCAGAATTAAAAGCGTCAACAAAATTAAAACCAACCCGCCGAGCAGCCACGGCGGAACGCGCGGTTTATATTTTTTCAATTTCTCTTCGCTCATTTTTGGAAGTTTAACACAAGCAAAGGGTTCAAGGTTCAGGGTTCAGGGTTAGTTTTGATCTCAAACCTTGAACCTTAAACTTTATTTTCGGCTGACGAACTGATTGTCTTTCAGCCAAAATCGCCACGGTTTTTCGGCGTATTCTTCGGCGTAATCAATGCCGATGCGCTTGCCGGCGGCGATTTCGTCGTCGCCAATTTTCGCGCCGTCTTCGAGCCGGACGCGCTTCCCGAGCAAATCTTCGCCGTTAAATGTTCGATCGATAGCGAGCGCGATGCAGAGTTTTCCCGGACCGGAAGTTAAATTTTTGTCGGGCATTTTTGAATCGTTTTTTCTTTTTATCGAATGCCGCCGCTCGCGCATAATCTCGATGTTTTCGAGCGGCTCGACCGCGCGAATCAAAACCGCGTGCGGCACGCCGATTTCGCCGACGACGACGTTAAATTGATAATACATTCCGTAAATAAAGAAAATATACGCCGTCCCGCCGAGCGCGAACATCGTTTCGGTGCGTTTTGTGCGGCGGTTTTGGTAAGAATGCGCGGCTTTGTCTTCGATGCCGCAATAGGCTTCGGTTTCAACGATTTTACCGGAAACTCTTTTGCCGGAAACGTCCGGCACGACGAGCGTTTTGCCGAGCAGTTCGCGCGCGATTTGCAGAGTGTCGAAGCGCGTATAAAATTCGCGCGGCAGTTTTTTCATTCGATTATTTTTCCGCGAAGAAAAACCGAAAACAAAAATCGCGCGTCGCAACGCTTTTCGCTCCCGGTCGTGAAAATTAAATCGCCCGCCGATTATTTGCCGTAATCTTCCGGGTAATAAATCAATTCGACGGCGTTGCCGCCCACGCCCTTCGTATAAAACGAAACGGTTTTATCGCGGTGTTCCTTGAGCGGGCGATTTTCACGCGTCGCGGCAGCTTTTAATTCTTCTAAAGTTTCGACTCTTAATCCGAGATGCGTCGGATGTTTGGATTCGGGCGGAAGCAGCGCGATGCCGAAACCCTTCGCGTCGCGCATCATCGCCCAATCTTCGTAAATCGTCTCGACCGTAAAGCCGAAACGCTTGTATTCTTCGACCGCTTCGTTCAAGTTCTCACATTTGACTGCCAAATGATCGACCGTTCCCGCAAAACGCAAATTCGCTCCGTTTTCCATACTAATAATTTCCTCTGCGACAATTTTAACAGTTTCGCCGCCGCATTTGAATTAGAATCAAAAATCAATTTATCGCCAACTTTCAAAATCAACGGATTTCAATATATCGGATTTTTTCCAAAAATATGAACCGCCGCCGCCGAATCCGCTTGAGATAACTTCAAATATAATAAATAATTGTGTTTATAAAATTGAGTTGGAATAACTATTGCTTTATTTAAATAAAGAAGTTGGAATCTTTCCAATCCCTGCAATTTAACTTAACAAGGAGAGTTTTGTATGAATAAGAGTTTTTTGAGACGCTTCGGTAAATCGTATCTATACGTCTTTGCCGTTTTATGCGTTCTCGCCGTCGCGTTTTCCGCAAACGCGCAAACTACCGGTAACTTACAAGGCGTTGTCAAAGACCAGAACGGCGGAATCGTCGCGGGCGCGACCGTCAAAGTTACCAACACGCAAACCGGGCAGGTTCGTGAAACGACGACCAACGACGACGGCTTATACCGCGTCGTGAATTTGCTGCCCGCCAATGCTTACACGGTCGAAGTTTCCGCTCCCGGCTTTGAAAATAAGAAGATTGAAAATGTCGCCGTTCGTCTCGCCACCGAAAACAGCGTGGACATCGAACTCGGCATTCAGAGCGGCACGAATATCGTGACCGTTTCCGGCGAAACGCCGCTCATCAACACGTCGCAAAACCAACTATCCACTTCATATTCGCCGCAGCAATTAACCCAATTGCCGTATAACGGCGGCTCGATTGACAATCTCGCGCTGCTGACCCCGGGAGTTGTTACGCCCGGCGACACCGATTTCGCAAACGGTGTCGGCATTTCGTCAAACGGGAATCGCGGACGTTCAAATAACTTCCAGCTCGACGGACAAGACAATAACGACAACTCGGTCGCCGGTCCGACGCTTTCGATTACCAATTCGGAAGCCATCGGCGATTATCAGGTCATCACCAACAATCCTTCAGCGGAATTCGGGCGCAACGCAGGCGCGCAAATCAACGTCATCACCAAATCGGGAACCAACGAATTTCACGGCTCGTTGTTTGAATTTTATCAGGGCAACAAGCTGAATTCCCGCAACAATCTCGAAAAACAAGCCGCCACCGCTTATAATTTTCTAGTCAAAAACGGACAGCCGCAGCTTACGGGTTTGGCTAACCGTAACGGGCAAGATCCATTCAGCAACAATCGCTTCGGCGGCGCGCTCGGCGGACCGATTGTCAAAAATCGCGCGTTTTTCTTCGCCACGTATCAACAGGAAACGCAGAACGGAGAATCAGCTACGAACGGACTCGGCAGCGGCGGTTACACGTTTACCGCGAACAGTGTCCGCATCGCGCAAACGCTCGGTTTTCCGGGTGCTTCGATTCTCGCCAACACGAATGTCGGCGGCGGTCCCGCCTTCGCCAACGTGCCGGGAACCTTCTACGTCGTTCCGGCAACGCAAGATGTAGACGGCGACGGCGTAATTGACTCATTCGTCAATCCGGGCGGCGCATTTACAAACAGTTTATTTGTTTGCACCGTCGCCACGACCGGCGCGTGTCCGGCGGCGAACGTCGTCGCGCTGCAAACCGGCGAAGCGATTCGTATCTCGGGCAACAATTCCCGCAGCTATCAGCTGATTACCAAAGAGGATTTCAATATCACCAGCAAAGATACGCTGAACGTCAGATATATCTACGACCGCACGAGATTTCCGAACACGCCCGTGACCGGTTCGTTCTTGAGCGGCGCGTTTTTCGATGTTCCTTCGAGAAATAACAACCTCGGAATTACATACAATCGCCTTATCAATTCAAAAATCACGAACGAAGCCCGATTTAACTTTTCAAGATTAGATGTTCGTTTCGGCGATCCGACCGGAACGCTTCCGGCTCCCGGCATTACCTTTAGAAACCAGCGCGACGTTGCCGGAAACTTCAGCAGTTTAGGCTTCGGAACCGCGAATAATCTGCCGCAGTCGCGGCTGGTTGACGTTTACCAGGAACAGGACACGGTTTCGACTTCGCTCGGCAATCATTTCGTCAAAACCGGTTTCGACATTCGTCAGCAAAAAGTCAATAACTTCTTTTTGCCGAATTTCCTCGGCGTTTACAGATTCGGCGGAACGGGAACGCTTTCCTCCGGCACTTCTTTATGCCCGCTTTGCAGATTTTTCAGCGATGCCGCCGGAACGCCGCGCACCGGAAACGCCTATGCCTTTGAAAACTTGCTGCTCGGTCGTCCCGACCGCGTCAATTTCGCGCTCGGCAATCCGAACATCAAAACCAATCAGAACGACTACTTTTTCTTCGTCCAGGACGATTGGCGGGCGCGGTCAAATCTGACGCTCAATCTCGGTTTGCGTTATGAGTATTCGACCACGCCGTTTAATCCGATTATTGACGATGTAAACGCGCGCGAAGCCGACGCGAGCCGCGCGATTTTCAATCAGGCGTTTTCGCTCGACCTGCGTACGGCACAAAAAATTAAAACCGACAAAAATAATTTCGCGCCGCGCGTCGGTTTCGCTTACTCGCCGAACTTGAAATATCTGGGCGACCGGTTTACCAACGGCAGAACCGTTCTCCGTGCCGGTTTCGGTATTTCCTACGACCCGAGCTTCTTTAATATCGTTCTGAACACCGTCACGGCGGCTCCGTTTGCCGCCGCCGGTCAATTTACGCAAACGCCCGGCGGAACCGGCGCGCAAAGCTATCCGTTTTTGCCAAGTACGACCGCGCAGCTTAACCGCACGCCCGGCACGACATCGCTCGTTAACGGCGTAGCGCAGGGCGGCGATCCGCGTTTGTTCAACCAGACAGGCGTTGATCCGAATTTCTATAGTCCATATACGATGGGCTACAGCGTCGGCATTCAGCAGGAGCTTTTCAAAGACACGGTTCTCGAAGTCAGATACGTCGGTTCGAGAATCATCGGACAATTTCAGACGGTCAACGGCAATCCCGACATTCGCTTTTTGAATAACGCGGCACAGTGTTTGGGAATGAATCCGGGCGCGTTCTCGAACGGCAACGTCGCCGGTACCGCAGCGGCTTCGCAATCTGATGCTTGCGCCGGACTCGGATTTAACAACCGCGCCGCCGTTACTTTAGTTACGCCCGGTTTGGCTAATTTGACGAGCGTGCCGAGCGGAAACGGAAGACTGAATCCTAATTTCGGTCCGACCCGAATTCGCAACAACGGAGCGACCGCCAGTTACAATTCGCTGCAAACGCGCTTTGACACGCGCTTCAGCGACATCGTTTTTAACGCTAACTACACGTTCAGCCGAACGATTGACAACGCTTCGGAAATTTTCGGAACGCTGGGCGGCGGGCAGTCAGTCGCGGTTTCACAGAACCCATTCGATACCGGAGCAGGCGAGCGCGGACTTTCGGCGTTTCACCAGAAACATAACTTTACGGCAAACTTTATTTACGAATTGCCGTTTTATAAAGACCAGAAGGGCTTTGTCGGAAAGGCTCTCGGCGGTTTCCAATTCGCCGGCATTGTCCGTCTGGGTTCGGGTCGTCCATACACGCCGGTCGAAGCGTTATCAAACGTTGACCTCGGTTTTGAAGGCTCGTTTACGAACGGCGTTCTGCGTCCGTTCAACGGCAATACCAACGCGCCGAACGGAACTATCGCGTTCGGTTACAACGCCGCTTGTCAATTTCTGTTCGGCGGACCGGCTTGCGATAACGCCGTTCCGGGAAATTTCATCATCTACAACACTTTAAAACCCGGTTCGCCCGGAACGGTTGTCGCGAACGCGCAGGCGGCGCAGCAACAGGCTCGTCTGATTTACAACGATGCCGGTTTAGCCGCCGCTTCGCCGGGATTTTTGTCTTTCAGTGATTTGGAAGCGTTTCAGTATTTCCGTAATTATTACGGCGATGTCGGTCGCAACACCTTCTTCGGCAGTAATTTCTACAACGTCAATCTGTCGCTGTTCAAATCTACGAACATTACCGAAAGCACGAAAATCGAATTTCGTATCGAGGCTTCGAACATCTTTAACCAAAGAAACTTCGGAGTTCCCGACGCGATTACGGAAGACGCTTCGTTCGGCAATTTTGTCGGCAGCTTCCAGAATCCGGGCTTTAACTCGGGTTCTGCCCGTCAACTGCGGCTCGGCGTGAGATTTTTGTTCTAAGGAAATCGAAAATTCGATTTTTGAAATCACTCGGAGAAGGCTTAACCGCCTTCTCCTTTTTTTGCAATTTAAAGCGACGACCGGTAAAGACGGCGCGCATCGCATTCCCGCCGATCCGGCATTCGGACAACTTTTGAGCGGCTCGGCAGATCAGGATATCTTGACGATGAACCATCCGGACGGACGCTTGATTGATGTAATGCTGCGCGTAAGTTTTTAATTAACGGTTTATTTCGCGCGATTTCAAAAAGGCGTTGCCTTCACGCGAAGGCAACGCCTTTTTGAAATTACAAAAATCCGCGCGGCAGGCTATAATCGAAAAGTTATTTGCGAAACGAACAATGAACGATTCAGCCAACACTCAATTGTCGCTCAAGCCGCTCGGCGCGGGCGATTTGATTGACCGCGCGGTGCGATTTTACCGGCAGAATTTTTGGACGTTCGTCTGGATCGCCGCGCCGCCGATTATCGTCGGAACTTTAATTTCCATCGCTTGGACTTTGCTCGGACGCAAGGTTTTTATGGTCAGCCAGACGCGCGGTTCGAGCGAGATGATTTTTTATTATCTCTTCACGTGGTTCGGCGCGATTGTTATCTGGCTGACCGAAACCGTGGCGACGCTGACGGTGATGGGCGGCGCGGCGCGCAATTTCGTGCGCCATATTTTATTCGGCGAACCGCTCGCCTTCGCCGCGATCTACAAAAACGTCCGCGCCAGACTCGGCGGTTTAATTGTCGCTTCCGTCGTTATCACCGTGCTGCTCGGCATCATCGGCATAATGCTTTTTTATTTCGGGCTGACGGCGGCGACGATTGTCGTGTTGGTGGCGACGGCGGCGTTCAGTTTTTCGCCGTTTTTGATAATCGTCGTTTCGGTTCTGCTCGGCGCGTTGATTTTATTGGGAACGGGTTGGTTGTTTTTCTTTCTCGCCGCGCGCTTCGCGTATGTTCCGCAAATTATAATGGTCGAAGGTCAAAGCGTGCTTGCCGCGCTCGGACGAAGCTCGACGCTGGCGGGCGGCAACGTCAGAAGACTTGCCGCGCTGTTCGTTTTTACGACCGTGGCGACTTATTCCGCGCTGTCGCTTTTTTACGTTCCGCTCGGCTGGTATGCTTATCTTCAGGGCGTGCCGATTTTCAGCTTCGGTTTCGACAAAGATTTGATTCCGGCGTGGTACGAAATCGCCACCCAGTTCGTCTGGCAGGCGAGTTTCATTTTGCTGATGCCGGTTTGGATGATCGGTTTGTGTCTGCTATACGTTGACGAGCGCGTGCGCCACGAAGGTTACGACATTGAACTGCTGGCGGCGCGAAGGCTCGGCGAAATTCCGGCGGTGCCGCGCGAATACGTCAACCCGTTGCATCCCGCGCTGTCCAATCAAATTGCGCCCGAACAAATAACGCCGCCCGCGCCGCCGCAAAAATCTTCGATGTCGCCTTTGGGCTTGAGATGATTTTTTTTGGGAGGTTAGAACCGCCTGCGTAAACGGGCGGTTGAACAGGATGATTGTCGGTCGGCGTTTTTTTAATAAAGTTCAACTGTTTTGTTGGCGCGAACGGTTCTGACACGGCGCAAAATTTATTTAGGTTTTGACTCACGAATGAAAAAAACCAATTACCGATTTAAGCTGCATATCTTCAAAAAATTCGCGCGTTCGGCAGCGATTTTCCTGCTCGTCCTATTTTCGCTTTCGACCTCGACAACTTTCGCCAGAACTTTGACGAAATATCGCGGCGCGGTCAGAGACGCGCGGCTCGCTGTCGAAAATATACTCGATCCGGACGGAGACGACGAAGCGTTTGAAAACGATGCAAAATCAAACCGCGCGATTTTAGCGCAGATTCGCCGGGACGTGCCGGTCTCGGAAACAATCGAATGGCAAAACCAGACGTTTGAAACGAATAATCAATGGCTCGCCGAACGGCTCGACAAATTTGAAAAAGAGCCGGTTGAATCGCCGAAGCGCGAAGCATATTTGACGGAAATCGCCGAGCGGCTCAGTGCGATTGAAGATAAGCTCGACGAGCTTGAAAACGCCGCCGCCGCGTCGCGCTCGAAGGACGAAGACAAACAGAAACTGGCGGAGATTCTGCGGCGCGAAGAATATCAAAAACCCGTCGCCGAACAGGAAAGTTTATTTTACAGACTCTACCGCCGGATTTCGGAATGGCTCGATAAAATTTTCCCGCGCCCGAACATTCCCGAATCAAATTCGAACGGCAATAAATTGCAGTCGTTTTCAGTCGTTTTACAGGTAATTCTTTACGCGCTGGTTTTGGGCATTATCGGATTTTTGATTTACCGTTTCGCGCCGCTTTTCGCCGCCCGTTTTCGACGGCTCGAACTCGGCAGTAAGAAAGAGCGGGTCGTTTTGGGCGAGCGGTTGGCGGCGCACGAAAACGCCGATACTTTATTCGGCGAAGCGGAAAACCTGGCGCGCGGCGGCGATTTGCGCGGCGCGATTCGCAAAGGCTACATTGCGCTTTTATGCGAATTGAGCGAGCGCAAAATCATCGCTCTTCAGCAAAACAAAACCAACCGCGATTACTTGCGCGACGTGCGGAAAAAGAACGAATTATACGAAAATATGCGTGGCTTGACGCTCAACTACGAGCGTCACTGGTATGGCTTCGAACAAGCCGCCGCCGAAGATTGGGAAAACTTCCGGCGCGATTACCGGAGAGCGGTGAGCAGTAACCGCTGAGCAGTGGTCAGTTTTTATTGATCGTCGAAAAAGATATTTCGTCAACAGAAGTTAACAGCTGCTCGCTGCTTACCGCTCGCCGCCGACTAAGAAATGAAACAAAAGTTTTTCATATTTGCGGGATTGATTCTGCTCGTCGTCGTTTTAATCGGGCTGAACGCTGCGTCTTACGTGCAGAAGGAAAAAACGCCGGACAGCGAATTCGCGCCGAATCGTTCGACCTTCAACGCGGGCGCGACCGGCACGCGCGCGCTTTACGAATTGCTGGCGGAAACCGGCAGACGACCGGCGCGCTGGCAGGAACCGATGTCGGCTTTGCTCATCAACGATAAAAACAAACCGCAAACCTTCGTCGTTATCGGTCGCCCGCGCCGCGAGTTTGACGCGACGGAAATCGAACAGCTTTTGCGATGGGTTTCCGGCGGCGGCAGACTGGTGATTATCGACCGCGAGCCGCCTGCCGATTTGATTAAAGCGACCGGCGGCTGGAAAATTTCCGCCGATGCCGCGTCCGAGCCGCCGTTTATCAATTTCGATCCGTCGAACGTCAATCAAATGACCGAAAAAATCGTCGCCGCCAAACCGACGCAGCCCGCCGTTTACACGAACAAAGTCATTGCCGTTCAATCTTCGCGCTTCGCTTCGTCAATCGTGATCGAACATCCGAACGACAAATCCGCGCCGCCCAAGCCGGTTAATTTGAAAAATTCAAATGCGAATCTGAAAGCCGGAAGCGGCGAAGAAGACGAAGACGACGATGTGCCGCCGCCGCCCGCGCCGCCGCGCGAAGCGTCGCCGAAGAAAAATCAATCCGCGCCGTCGAACGGCATCGCCACACGAATCGGCGGAACGGCGAGCGTTGTCCAAACGCCCGCACTCGCCGCGCCGATTGCACTGTTGGCTAACAACGACAAAATTCTGCTCGCCGACTTTCCGCACGGCGCGGGACAAATCGTTTTTTTAAGCGACCCGTTTATCGTTTCCAACAGCGGAATCAACTTGGTTGACAACGCGCAGCTCGCCGTCAATATCATCGCTTCGGGCGACGGAATCGTCGCGTTCGACGAATTTCATCAAGGCTTCGGCGCGGGACAAAATCGTTTGCTGAATTATTTTGAAGGCACGCCGATGGTTGCCGTTTTTCTGCAAATCGTCGCGCTCATCATCTTTGTTTTGTTCGCGCAGAGCCGCCGCTTCGCCCGCGCTCTGCCGGAACGCGAACCGAATCGCCTTTCAAAGCTCGAATACGTCGCGGCGATGGCGGAATTGCAGCAGCGAACCCGCGCCTTCGATCTGGCAATCGAAAATATTTACACGGATTTTCGCCGCCGCGCGGCGCGGCTCGTCGGCGCGGATAATTTTACCGTCGCGCGGACGGATTTGGCGCGAATGATTGCCGAACGCGGCAAACTTGACGAAGCGGAAATCGAGCAACTAATGTTCAAATGCGAAGACATCACGCACGGCGCGCCGACCGATAAACGCGAAGTTCTGGATTTGACCGCGCGGCTTCGCGCCGTCGAAGCGCGGCTCGGCTTGCAGCGGCAAAAGCGAAAATAAAGCGAGAAAAAATATGCCGACGACTTCCCTGATTTTGCTGATAATATTGTTTTTCGTCACCAGCACGGTCGGCGTGGTCACGGGCAGCAATTCGCTGATTACCGTGCCGGTAATGTTTCAGTTCGGCATCGAACCGAAAATCGCCGTCGCCACGAATATGTTCGGCTTGACGTTTATGAACATCGGCGCGACGATTCCGTTTTTGCGGCAAGGAATTATTGACCGGAAAAAAGTTTCGCCGCTGATTTTTATCACCGTCATCGCTTCGGCAATCGGCGCGATTCTGTTAATTTTCATCACGCCGCAAAATATCAAACTGCTCGTTTCGCTGGCGATGATCGCCGTCGCCGTTTTCACGCTTTTGAAGCGCGACGCGGGCATCGCCGCCGTCGCCGAAATTTCCAGCCGCGCGCGCATTTTGACGTTTATTTTGACGTTCGCGCTCGGCATCTACGGCGGACTCTACAGCGGCGGATACGTCACGATGCTGACCGCCGTCTATGTCGCGTTTTTCGGAATGACGTTTACCGAATCGGTCGCTTCGACGAAATTAATCAACGTCTTTTCGTCGTTGATTGCGTCGGCGATTTTTATGTGGCAAGGTTTAATTGATTACAGGCTCGGCGCAATTTTAGCCGTGACAATGTTCGCCGGCGCATACATCGGCGCATACACCGTCACGAAATTAAACGACGTTTGGCTGAAGCGAATTTTTCTGGCGACGGTTTTGATTTTAGCTTTGAAAACTATTTGGGATTTTATTTAAGCAATCGAGCAAAATAGTTTTTTAGCCCCGAATAACACGAACGGACACGAATAAAATAAAATAAAATAATTCGTATTCATTCGTGTTATTCGTGGCTAAAATCTTTAAATTTATTTTGCTCGACAACATAATTGGTAAAAAATGACACCGGAAGAACAAATTATCGAAAACACGGACGCGCTCGACGCTCAAATCGTTCAACAGCCAATCGTTGAAGAAAATCGCCGCCGTTTGATTTATACGCCAGCCGCCGTCGCGCACATCGCCAGTGAGCTTCGCAAAGTGATCGTCGGACAGGACGAAGTGATCGAGCAAATTCTCGTCGCCGTTCTCGCCGAAGGACACGCGCTGCTCGAAGGCGTTCCCGGCACGGCGAAGACTTTAACGGTCAAAACGCTTGCCAAAATCATCGGCGCAGGATTTTCGCGCATTCAGTTCACGCCGGATTTGATGCCGTCCGACATCACCGGAACGAACGTCTTCAATATGCAAACGTCGCAGTTCAGTTTGCGGCAGGGTCCGATTTTTACGGATATTTTACTTGCCGACGAAATCAACCGCACGCCGCCGAAAACGCAAGCCGCGCTGCTCGAAGCGATGGAAGAACGCCAGACGACGATTGACGGCGAACGCTGTTTGCTGCCTTCTTTGTTCACCGTTCTGGCGACGGAAAATCCGATTGAATACGAAGGAACTTACCCGCTGCCCGAAGCGCAGCTCGATAGATTTTTGCTGAAAATTTTGATTGATTATCCGAACGCCGAAGCCGAAACGGAAATCGTCGCGCGTTGGGACGAAGGTTTTAACGCGCGTCATTTAGAGCAAGTGGACATCGTTCCGTTAAGCGCGGAATTATCAATTCAAAATTGCCGCGCGGAAGTCAAAGCGATGCGGATGGAAGCGGGCGTGCAGAAATATATCGTCGAAATCGTTCGCCAATCGCGCTCGCATCCGACGATTCTCTACGGCGCAAGTCCGCGCGCTTCGGTCGCGCTTCTGCTTTGTTCAAAAGCTCTCGCCGCCATTCGCGGGCGCGATTTTCCAACGCCCGACGATGTGCGCGATGTCGCCGCGCCGGTTCTGCGTCATCGTCTCGCGCTCCGCGCCGAAGCCGAACTCGACGGCGCGACGACCGACGCGGTTATTTCAGACATTTTGAAAACCGTCGAAGTTCCGCGCTGATTAAAACGGCGAAAATTTACCGGCGAATATTCGGCGCAGCCATTTCAAATGCTATTTACTCGTAACGCTTTGACCGTCGGCGACGAAAACTAAATCGTCGGTTGCCTCGCCAGCCGCGACCACGCTCGAATTCTGACTGAACGTAAAGCGTTTTGCTGCCACTCTGAAAATATAAGTTTCGCCCGCCGCCAAATCGTCGAATCTGAATCGTCCCCATTTGTTGGTCAAAGTTCCGCGCGACGCGCCGTTTTGGGCGATAACCGTCACCTGCGCGCTCTGAATTCCTTCGCCATCCGCCGTCAAAACGCGCCCGCCGATGGAAACTCCCGCCGCCGTCGGCGCGTTGACCGTGAGCGTTCCGTCCTGCCCGCTAATCGTCAGAAGCTGGGCGGCATCGTTTGACGCATTGACGTTCGAGAGCGTCAGCGAAGAAGTTCCGCCGGGCGCGTTTGCCGCGACGGTAAAATTCACTTTCAGCAAAAGCTGATTATTGCCGACGTGGATTTCGCCGATCTGGTCGGTGTCGCTGCCCGGCAAATCGTCGGAGAAATTGTTAATCGAACAGCGAATTTGTCCGGCAACCGTCAAATTGCAAAGCCGCGAGCCGCCCGCCGTGCCGATTTGCGCTGAAGTCGCCGTGAGAGCCGCCGAACTATAATTCAAATTAAAACCGTAAGCCGATTCGTCGCCAAGCGCGTCAACCAGAATATTGACCGTGACGGTTTGTCCCCGGATCGCGCTCAGGTTTTCGACGTGAACAGAGCGCGGCGCGGCGATCCGTTCGGAATTTTCACTGATTTCAAATTGACGGCTGCTGCCGAAATCAACCGGTCCGAGTGCGGTCTGCGGTTGGTCGAGTCCGATTTGATAACGCTGCGTCTCAATGACATCGTTCGCTAAAATCTGCCCGTCGCCGCCGCCTAAAAACGGCGCGACATCGGCGCGTTGAAATTCGTTCGATTGAAACGGTTGGTCAAGCCCGATTTGAAAACGCTGCACCTCGACGACATCGTTCGCCAAAACCTGCCCGTCGCCGTTCGGTCTGCCCGCGACATCGCCCTCGCTGCCCGTGCCGCCCGCGATATTCGCCGGCGTGTTCGGCACAAAACCGCTCGTAAAACTGAACCCGCCGCCCGACATCGCACCGCCCGCGACGGGTTCGCCGATAGAATCAACGAGCGAGTATTGATTGACCTGCGCGATGTCCGCTTCGATTGAGCCGTCTTCCTTCGCCGCAAAATTTCCGTTTTGGTCAGTTATTAAGCCGCCGCCGTTCGAGATGAGCTGCGCGTCGGTGCGCGGCTGAACGATGCCGCCAACCCAATCCGGCGCGTTGCCGTTAGAGATCGGAATGCGCGTGTAAGTTCCGCTGCCGTCGGTCTTCGCGGCGTAAAGTCCGCTCACGCCGTTGATTTTCGCGGCGACGATGATTTTTGAATTGTCGTTTGTCCAAATCGTGCTGAACGTAATGCCGTTAGTCCCGCCGCTCGTGCTGCCGCCGGTTAAATCGAGCAGTTGAGTTCTGCCCGTGCCGTCCGGTTTGGTTTTGCCGAGTTTGCCGAAAACATACGGATACGGCGCGGCAACATTAAACGGATTGGCGTTTGCCGGAAAAATCGTGCCGTAGCCGACAAGCTGATTATCGTTTGACCAGGACGGATTGAAATCGTTCGTCTGCGTGTTTGGAATAACCGTCCGCGTCGCCGTGTCGAAGGTGAGCGTCGCCAAGCCGTTCTCGCCCTGAGCGTGCGAAACGATTTTGCTGTCGCCGCGCCTGACGACCGGAAAAAAATCGCGTTCAAGCTGACCGGGAATCGGCGTGCCGCCCGTTCCGTCAAGGTTCATCTTATAGGTCAACGTGATGTAGGACAAAATTATCTGGTAAATTCCCTGATTGCTTTCCGGCGAAAAATAATAGCCGAGGACGTAGCCCGCGTAATACCAGCTGAAAATCATCGTTTCCGTGCCGGTCGCCAACTCACGCACCCAGAGCTGCCCGTCGCCGCCCCACGGATTTCCGTAAGGATTATTCGGCGAACCGGGAAAGCGTTTGAACAGCAAATATCTGCCGTCATCGGAGATGCGCGGCTGCGTTCCGGTCGTGATTTGCCGGTCATTTGCGCCGTCCTGCCCGATTGCCCAAATCGTCGGCTGATTCGCGCCCGTCGGCGCGGCTTGCAGATTCGTCTGCAAACGGCTGTAAATAATTTCTTTCGGCTTTAGTTGTTGCGCCGTCGCTGTTTGAACGAAGACGAAAATAATTGTCGAGAGTATCGCCAAACCTAAAATCGCATTTTTCTTTTGATAAATTTTCATAACATCCTTTAGTTTCGGGTAACTTTGCGAAGTTAATAAACAATAACCATAAAGCCGTAATCCTGCGTGGTTGTGTTCTCGCCGGGACGTGCCGTGCGAATGTCTATGTTATTGCCGGTTCCATATTGGTAACGAATCATTCCATTATCGGTTACAGGATTAAATGATCCTCCTCTTGTAATTGTGGCGGAGACGAAATTCACCGAAAAACCAAAATTTATGCCGTAGCCGCCGTTTGTAAAATGATTAACCAAAATTCCGCAGGGCACGATAGTCGCCGAATTGCCGATTAAACTTGAGTTGTAACACTTGAGAATAGTTCCATCAATACTAACTTCAGCCATCGCTTTGACTAAACCGAAAGAGTTTGACGGCTGGCGCAGATTGCTGTTGACATCGAGCGTCATTCCGCCATTGCCATTGTTGTTGGTAAAAAAGCGCAGCGTATGATTTGATTTCGTCCCGAAACTGCCGACGAGTTCGCCGCTGCCCGCGATGCCGACGGCGGTTCCGACCTGCACCGCACCGTCTGTGTGAATGATGCCGTAACTGTTGGTTGCGGTTTTTACGGTTAATTTGTCGGTGGGCGAAGTCGTTCCGATGCCGACATTATCATTATCGCTGTATCGCAAATATCTGTTGGACGCATAACCGCCGAGATTATTTGAATTGGTTGACAAGTCAGCGTTCGACGCGTTGTCAGCGTTCGACGCATTCAAACTTTTTGCCGCATACGGCACGGATAAAATCTGTTGGCGCGGTCCGAGAATGACGAAAGCGTTCGGCGTAGTACCGCCGCTGACGGCTTGCCGCAGACTGATTTCGATAAAACGATTGTCGCCGTTAAAAACCGTCGCGCCGAAATCGAGGGGCGTTGAAAACACGCCGTTGACCAGCGTCAGATTCGATTTTGAAATCGTCGAACCGACTTGATTGCCGCCCGCCAGCGCGTCGTAAAGTTTGAACTGCAAATCATATTTTCCGTTCGCCGGACTTGCACCGTCGTTAAGTCGTCCTTGAAAATTGAAAGCCGTCGTTTGCGCCGCTGCGAAAACGGAAAACGCGAAAATCGCCGCAACAATTAATAACACTCGTTTCATAAATTTTTCCTTTTTAATTTTCAGATTTACGTTTTGATTTTAGGCATAAAAAATCATTGCCCGTAACTACCAACTTAGGTAGGTAGCAGAAGATTTACGAGCGCAAATTTCTGGAAAACTAAAGTAACCCTTCCTTTAAGGCTTTGGCGACGGCTTCGCTTTTTGAATGAACCTGGAGTTTTTCATAGACGTTGCGAAGGTGAAACGAAACCGTGTGATAACTGATGCCGAGCGTATAAGCGGCGGTTTTGTAGCTGTGTCCGTCAACCAGCAGTTTGAGCAGTTCTTTTTCCTGCGGCGTGAGATGACAAACGGAAGTTTTCGGCGGCGCGAATTTTTGGAATAATTCGATGACACGACGCGCGACTTCCGGCGACATCGGCGCGCCGCCCATTGAAACTTCACGCAACGCTTCGAGCAGGCGCGACGGCTGTGTGTTTTTTAATAAATAGCCGCAAGCTCCGGCGCAAATCGCATCGAAAATCCGCTCGTCGTCGTCGTAAACCGTCAGCGCGATAAAGGAAATTTCAGGATATTTGCCGCGCAGGATTTTGATGCCTTCGATGCCGTTCATTCCGGGCAATCCGATGTCGGTCAAAACGATGTTCGGTTTTTTCGATTCGATTTTGGCAATCGCCGCTTCGACCGAGCGAAAACTTCCGACGCATTCAAAACCGAGCGTTCCGCCGATGAGCATCGCTAAACCTTCGCGCAAATCGCGCAAATCTTCGATAATGGCGACCTTGATAGTTGACCTTAGTGTTTGATTTTCCAAAACGATTGGCACCGCGGCAATTTGCTGCATCTGACAAGTTTAGATCGAAATTCTCAATTTTGTTACCCGCACGTTTTGGCGGGTTATCTTGTTCAAGACCAAAATCCGCGTGTTAATTCGACGTGCAGAATAATCGTCGTGCCTTTCGCTTGCGCCGTATTGATTTCTAGATTTCCACCGAGTTCAACGGCGCGTTTTTGCATACTTGCCAAGCCATTGCCATCACTTTCGGTATCGTTTTCAAAGCCTGCGCCGTCGTCCGCGATAATTAAAATGAGCGCGTTTTGTTCGATTCTAAAATCTACACGCACGGCGTTTGCCCGCGAATGACGCACGATGTTGTTGATCGCTTCTTTGAAAATCAGGTAAACATTGCGCCGCACATTCGCATCAAGTCGTAAGTCGGCGACGGTCGAATCGAATTGCAGGGAAATCTCGCGCTGTTCCAAAACTTCTTCGGCGTAACGGCGCATTCTTCTCGTCAAATCAGCGAGCGAATCTTTTTTCGGATTGATCGCCCAGACGATATCCGACATCGCCGAAACTGATTCGCGTGAAGTTTCAGCGATGTTTTCCAGAAGATTTCCGTCCCGAAAATTATCCGTGCCGTTTCCTAATTTTCGATGGACGACTTCGCTCAAAATAGAAATCTTCGTTAAATTCGCGCCGATGTCGTCGTGCAAATCGGTGGCGATTCTCGTACGCATTCGTTCCATTTCCAAAAGCCGCGCGACACGATAACGATAAACGTAAAAAATCACCGCGCCCACCAGCAAAACGGACGCGAGCAAAAACCACGTCTGAAGATAAATCGGCGCGGCGATATGAAACGCGAGTGTCGCGGGCAAGCTGTAAATTCGGTCGGCGGTCACGGCGCGAATCGCTAGTTCGTAATTGCCCGAATCGAGATTGGCGAAGTTTACCACGCGTTCCGTCGTCCGAATCCAATCGGAATTTCCTAAACGATATTCATATTTCAGAGGCTCGCCCAAAGACGTGCCTAAACCAACGAAATCAACGCTGACTTGTTTTTGTCCGGCATTCAATTCAATTTTCGGAACGTCAGTTTCGCCCAAAATCGAAACGCTTTGCGATTCGCCATTGACGCGCAAACCGGTTATCAGAGTCGTCGGCGGTTTGCGCTGCCGCTTCGGTTCGGGAACAAACTTCGCCGGACCGTTCGCCGTGCCGAACCACAAATTATTTTGTCGATCACGATAAGCGATTTCCACATAGCTCGAAGGTAATCCGTCGCTCGTCGTGAAATTCTCGATTTGTCCGGTTTCCGCGTTCAAACGGTCAACGCCGCGCGGCGTTCCGATATAAATTCTCCCAAAAACGTCTTCTGTAATTGATAAAGTTGCCGCGCTCGAAAGTCCTTCGGTCCTCGCATAATACTTAAAACTCAGCTTTTCGGCATTTACCTCGTCGAGCTGTAGCAATCCGTTTTTCGTGTTCGCAATCCAAAGCCGGTTCGATTTATCAACATACAAATCCCGAATCCACCCACAGTCAAAGTTATCTTTTTTCGTAAAAATCTCGAAATTTTGATTGCGGTAACGAATCAGTTCGCCGCCTTCGTCCGCACCCGTTCCAATCCATAAATTGCCGCTTTTATCTTCGACGAACGCCGTTACTGTTTGATTCGGTAAATTTGCGTCGAACCAATCGGCGTAATCGTGCCAAACATTCGCGCTGCGTTCCCAACGCCAAAGCCCGTTTTTTTTCAAAGTCGCAACCCAAACGTCACCGCGTGAATCTTCGTAAAGCCGAAAAATTTCATCGCTCACCGCCGCCGGTGAAATTTTTTGCGGCATCGTTTTATCGAGATTTTTAAATGCCGTATTCGCCGGAAAACGAAAAATGCCTTTTGCCGTCGGGATCCACCAGAAACTTTCGCGGTCTTGCCAAACCGTTTGCTTCCAGCCCCAACCGAAATCCTTGATTTTCGCCGGTATATGCGGAATTATAGGAACGAATTTCCCGTCGTCGAATTGATAAATCTCCCGCCCTTTCGCCCCGAGCGTGGAAACGAAAAAGTTGCCTGCCGAATTTTCGAAAAACGAATTCGGCAGCTCCGCGGTAATGCCGTCCGATTCGTCGTAAGTCGTAAAACCATACCGGTTTATTTTTTTCACGCCGCATCTCGAACCCGTCCAGAGATTTCCGTTTTGATCCTGCGAAACCGTCCAAACATCATAATCGCAGACACCGTTCGCGGCGCGATAATTTTTGCAAACGGATCTTTCGCCTGCGCCCTGCCAGAGACACAAACCGCCCGTCGTGCTAATCCACAGTTCGCCGTCGTCAGTTTGAGAAAAATCCGTTACCCAATCGGAAGTCAAACCGTCTTTCGATGAAAAATGGCTTTCGACGATAAAATTATTCGCGTCCGGTTCGTTTTTTAAAAGATTCAATCCACCACCGAATTTATCAACGCGCATTCCCGTCCAGATTCGCTTGTTCGCGTCTTCAAACAGGGCAAAAACGGAATTTCCCTGCAAACCGTTGTCGTGCGTAAAAACTTGAACTTCGCCCGACGGTGACAGACGGCGCAAACCATTGTCTGCTGTGCCAATCCATAATCGTCCGCGCTCGTCTCTGAGAATCGCCGTCACGGAAACCGCATCGAAACTCGACAAAGATTTTCCCACATCAACCGATTCAAACGTCAATTTTTTCTCGTCAAATTTATAAAGCCCGCCGCTCGTGCCGATATAAACCGTCGAATCCGTATCTTCATATAAAATATTGATAAAATTAGCTTTCGGATTGTCGGGAAGATAATTTGAAAAATACGAGTTGTTCACTGAATCGCCGCGCGGATTTAATTTGGCGAGTCCGTTGCCGGTGGCGATATAAATCGCGCCACTGCGTGTTTCGAGAAAATCGTTCGCGTGTCGTTCGGGCAAACCGTCGTCAGTCGTAAAATTTTTGAAAGAATATCCGTCAAACCGCGAAACGCCTTCGCCCGTGCAAAACCATAAAAAACCGTGCGAATCTCTTTTAATTTTATCAACCGAATCCCGCAAAAGTCCGTCGGCGACCGTGTAAGTTTTCACGGGCAGCCGTTCGCTATAAACAACTGTGACAAACAAAAATCCGATTGTCGCACAGAATTTGACCAACCGGCGCGACTGTTGGCAACGGTTTCGCCATACTTTGAAAATTGCTCTGCGCGGTAACTTCATTTTCCAGTCATAATTTTACGAAGCGAATTATGCCGCCTGCCGATTTTTTTGGCAATAATTTTTTGAATCATCAATTGTGAATCGTCGTTTGACGTTTACGAATAAAGACCCGTAACTACGGGTTAACCTCTTTCAAATTAGGACAATTTGATTCACGCTTCACTACTTCGTAAACTCAATCGTATCGCCGTGCATCCAGCCGCTCGCGCCGTGTTCGCAGGTGACGCGATACCAGGGACTGCCCGGATTTTCGCGCGTCCCGATTTTCAGACGGTCGCCCTTCGGCAGAATCGAAATTTCCGATGATTGCTTGGTCGGCGCGGTGCGCAGATAAGCGTTGAGCGTGATGACGCGACCGTTAAATTCATCATCGGCGGCGGCGGTTTTTTCTTCGTGACTTTTGTTTGCTTCGAGCGCGTTGGCATTGTTATTTTGAGTAACGTTGACATTTGCCGGCGCGTTAATATTTTCAAGCGCGTTCGTCTGCGAATTCAAATTTTGGCTGGAAACGACGGTTTTTTCCGCCTTATTTTTATTGTTCGTTTGATTTCCCGTCGCACCGTCGTTTTGATTTAAGGACCGCGCGACGAGCAGAGTCGCCAGCACCAAACCGCCGCCGAGCAGCAAACCGGCGATTAAAAACAAAAGATATTTTCCCGCGTTGCGCTGTTTTTCGATGATAATCGTCGGCTGATTCGGCGCGAGCGAAATCGGATAACTAATTTGTTCGGACGGCGCGGCGGCATCGGAAATATCAACGGTAATCGGATAATGTCTGATGATCGTGTCTTCTTCGTCGAGCGCGTTTTCAGTTTGGAAGGCGGCGTGGTCTTCGATTAAAACCGCGCCGTCGTTCAAGCAAAACTGCGTTTCGTCCGTGTAGATCGTTCCGCATTGCGGGCATCTTTTCATATTCGGCGTTTATCTAAAAATATTCGGCGTTTTGCTATAATTATAAATCGCTTTGCCGAAAAGCGGAATGGCGAAAGATTTAAATGACAAGAAAAATGAAAATAGCGGTGGCAATGAGCGGCGGCGTTGATTCTTCGAGCGCGGCGGCACTTCTCAAAGAACAGGGACACGAACTCGTCGGTTTTACGATGCAGCTGTGGAATCAGCGGCGCGGCATTTCGGTTGACGAAAACGGCGATTCTTTGCCGTCGCGCTGCTGTTCGCTCGACGACGTTTACGACGCGCGGCGCGTGGCGGAAAGTTTGGAAATGCCGTTTTACGTTTTGAATCTGGAAAAGGATTTCGAGCGCGATGTCGTCGAGCCGTTCGTGCAGAGTTATCTGGACGGTGAAACGCCGATTCCGTGCGTCGCCTGCAATTCGCGTCTGAAATTCGCGTCTTTGGACAGAATGGCGCAGAGTTTGGGCTGCGACAAAGTGGCGACCGGACATTATGCCCGCGTCGAATTTGACGCGCAAAACAATCGCCATCGCTTATTTCGCGGAAAAAATCATTGGAAAGATCAAAGTTATTTTCTGTGGGAATTGACTCAGGAACAGCTTTCACACGCTTATTTTCCTTTAGGCGAAATGTTGAAATCAGAAGTCCGCGACATTGCCCGCGAAGCAAATCTCTACGTCGCCGAAAAACAGGAATCGCAGGAAATCTGTTTTGTGCCGGACGGCGATTACTCGGGTTTTATTGATCGTTATCTCGAACACGAAAACCGCGCCGACGAATTGCCCGAAAAAGGCGAAATCGTCAACCGACACGGCGAACGAATCGGCGCGCATACGGGAATTCACCGTTATACAATCGGTCAACGGCGCGGTTTGGGAATCGCGCACGAAAAGCCTTTGTATGTCGTGCAGATCGAACGCGCCAAAAACCAAATCATCGCCGGCGAAAAAGAAGAGCTTTTATCTTCTGAATTCATCGCCAAAGGCGTAAATTGGGTGGCGTTCGATGCGCCCGACGAACCTGTTCGCGCCAATGTGAAAGTGCGCTACCGCCACGAACCGGCGCAGGCGACGATCTACGCGTTGCCCGACGACCGCGCGAAAATCGTTTTCGACGAACCGCAATCAGCCATCACGCCCGGACAGGCAACCGTTTTCTACAACGGCGAAGAAGTGGTCGGCGGCGGTTGGATTATCAAAAATCAGTAACGAATGCCAAAGGAAATTGTGATTATCGCGGGCGCGAACGGCGTTGGAAAAACGACCTTCGCGCGCGCTTTTTTACACGAATACGATTACGAATTTTTGAACGCCGACGAAATCGCCAAAACGCTCGCGCCGGACAACCCGGGCGGAAGAAAAATCAGCGCGGGAAAATTGTTTTTTCAAAAATTTAACGAGGCGATTGCCGCTAATCAATCGCTGCTCATCGAAAGCACGCTCGCCGGACGTTATTTGCAAAAGTTTCTCGAAAATCTAAAAAGAGAAGATTACGCGATTCAGATCATTTTTCTTTTCGCCGAATCGCCCGAAATTTTAATTGAACGCATTGCCGAACGAGTCAAAAAAGGCGGTCATTTTGTCGGCGACGAAGATGTGCAAAGACGTTTCACACGCGGCAAGGAAAATTTTTGGAACATTTATAAAGATTTAGCCGATTCGTGGAATTTGATTTATAATTCGGAAGGAATGTTTTGCGAAGTTGCTTTAAGCGAAAACAAAGAAATGGAAATTTTCGACGAAAATCTTTACCAAAAATTTTTGCAAATATGAAAAACGGACAAAGCAAAATCAGCGCGGAAACTTACCGGCGAATGGCGGAATTCGTCCGCATCGGCAACCGCGGCGTTCGTGCAGCGCAGGCGGAAAATCATCGTCTCGGTTTGCCGAATGTCTATTGGCGCAACGGTAAAATCGTTTATGAAATGCCCGACGGCGCGATTATTGTCAAGAATAGTGCTGATGAAAACGGCGCAAAATAAAGAAAATTGTAATGGCACAAACGAAAAAAAGATTAAGCAAAACGGCGAAAGCGGCGTTGAAGATATTAAACGACTCGAAACTTTTGGCGAACGCCAAAGCGTCCGAAGAGGCGAAGGCGGCGCAGACGTTTGAAACCGAAACTCCGCAGAGCAAAACAAGCGCGGCGATCAAACCGCGACCCGACAAAAAGCGCGGTTAAATAGATTTGTCTCAAATTCTTTTCGCGCCTTCGATTTCCAAAATCAGATCCGCGCCGTAACATTTGGCGGGCGTTTGAAAACCAGCTTGAAAATCGCCCGCCGCGATTTTTTCCGCGATTGCGAGCGCGGTCAGAACGGTTGTCGTATAACCTTCCGGGCAAATAAGGCGCGCTTCGACTTTGTTTCCATTTTTATCCGCCGCTGCGCCCCACAGATAAGTTTTGCCTTTCGCTCTTTCCGCCGCGTTTGGTCCGCCTTCGGGAATTTGCTTTTGCAGGTAGGTTTGCGCGAACTTCGTCCGTAAAAGCCAGCCGAGATAACGACTCAATTTCAAAAGTTTAAGTTGCGCTTCCGGCACGACCGTATAAACTTCGATGTTCGGAATCGCGGTCGAATAAAACGCCGTCGAAACATCGCCCCACGGAATCGTCACGGCGGTTTTCCTGAACTCGCCGAAATCAATTTCGCGCGTTTTGTAAGCCGCCGGAACGCGCTCGATTTTGCCGTCGCGCCGCACCGCGCCGCCGCTTCCGACGTTCATCGTCATCGTCGCCCGCGTGCCGTGCGAGATGCCGCCCGAACCGTAGAAAGCGAGCGTCAAATTCGTCGCCGACGGCAAAAGATTTTTCAGATGCCGCGCCAGACAATCCGACGGCACGACATCGAAACCAACGCCGGGCATAATCATTATTCCGCTTTTCTTCGCCGCTTCAGCGCGCCGCGCCATCGCTTCAAAAACCGCAATTTCGCCCGTAATGTCCGTGTAATGTTTGCCGAGCCGCAGACACGCTTCGACCATTTTTTCCGACGTGAGCGAAAACGGTCCGGCGCAGTGGATAACGAAATCAACTTCATTGAGCGCGGATTCGAGCGATTGATCTTCGAGCGAAAACGCGCGGCAGGTTAAATTCAACTCCTTCGCCAGCGGTTCGACTTTATTCTGACTTCTGCCCGCCAAAATCGGCTTTAATCCGCGCCGCACGGCTTCGCGGGCAATCAATTCGCCCGTGTAACCGTTTGCGCCGTAAATCAAAAAGTTATCCATAAATTTTACCCGCCGATGAACGCAGATAAACGCAGATTGAATTTAATCAGAGTAAATCTACGTTTATCTGCGCTCGTCGGCGGTTGATTATTTTTATATATCTTCTGCCAAAATTTCCTGCACACGCCCGACTTGACCGTCGGTCAGACGAACTTTAATTCCCTGCGGATGAAAGTTAGAGTTGGTCAGCAAATCCTTGACGATGCCGGTGGTTTGTTTGCCCGTTCGCTGGTCTTGTTTCAAAACAATGGCGACTTTTAATCCGGCGCGGATGTTTTTGCGTTCGCGGTGCGGCATTTTATTTTGTCTCCAGAGTCCGCATTATAAACGCGATTTGTCCGAGATGATAAGCGTTATGATCGGCCACCAATAGTGCTTCGCGCAGAACGGTCTGCCCGTCGCCGTGCGGAATGCGGGCGAATAAATCCGTTTTCTCGTCGCTCACTAAATCGCGCATCGTTTGCAAATCCTTCAAAATTTGTTTGCAAGATTTTTTCCAATCGGCGGCGGTCGCAACGGTTTTGTTCCAATAACCGTCGGGAAATTTCGGCGAAACGTGCTTTTCGTCACGGCTGAATTCCACAATATCGTGCTGCGCGATTAGGAAATGTTCGAGTAATTCCCAAGCCGTGTGCGGCGCGTTTTCGATTTTCGCGTTGATTTTATCAAGCGGAAATTCTTTCAAAACAGTTTCCAAATCAATATGCGCCGATTTGCCCTTCAATAATTCGAGCAGATGTTCGCGTAATTCTTTTTGCTTGTCCATATTTTTTTTCAAAATAAAATCAGATTTTTCGCCTGCGTTTCCTTGAGCTTATGCAGAAATTCGGCGCGGCTGATTTCCTTCGCGCCGAACGCTTCAAAATGCGGCGTGATGACCTGCGTGTCGAGCCACGCCGCGCCGCGCGACTTTAAATGCTCGATTAAAAAAAGCAGAGCTAATTTGGAAGCGTTCGATTTTTTGTGAAACATACTTTCGCCGCAGAAAACGCCGCCCGCGTCAACGCCGTAGAGTCCGCCGACCAGTTCGCCCGATGCGTCCCAAACTTCGACGCTGTGCGCGTCGCCCGACTCGTGAAATCGGCAATACGCTTCGATAAAATCCTTTGTAATCCAGGTTCCCTGCTCGTTGGCACGTTCGACGCGCGAGCAGTTTTCGATCACGCTTCGGAAATCGCGGTCAATCGTGCAGGTGAAATCGGTTTTGCGTTGTTCCTTCTGCAAAGATTTCGGAACGCGCAGTTCTTTAAATTCAAGAATCGAGCGTTTTTCCGGGCAAAACCAGGGCAGCGGCAAACCTTCGATAGTCCATGGAAAAATTCCCTTTCGGTAAGCCGCGCGCAGATTTTCGACGGTCATTGTGCCGCCGAAACCGATGATGTCGCGCGTATTGTAAAAATATTCGCCGAACGAAACCCATTCGGTAAATTTATGCGTCAAGGGATTTGGAAAAATTATCGAAGACATCGGCGGCTCGGCAAAAGATTTTGCCAGTTTCTTCTGAACATTTTATAATATTAGCCAACCGTTTGCCGTTTATCAATCATCTTTAATTCTGCAGCCGAATTTTCCGACGTAAATTTCAAAAGAGGTTTTCCTAAATGACGAGAAAAAAATTATTCGCTCTGACAGCGGTTTTGACGATTTTTATGCACAGTTTCGCAACGGTTTTCGCCGATCCGAAAACTGCTCAAACAAATTCGCTCGCCGCGCTTTTGCCCGCGTCCGAAGGCGTTATCACGATTGATATGAAACGGCTTCTCAGCGAATCCGTGCCGCAGATTTTAGCGGGCAAGCCGGATACGCTCGCCAAAATCAACGCCAAAATTGACGAAATCAGCCAAAAAACCGGACTCGACTTGCGCCAGTTTGAACAAATCGCCGTCGGCGTTTCGATTAAACAGATTTCTGCGAAGGAATTTGATTTGGAGCCGGTCGTTCTGGCGCGCGGAAAATACAGCGCGGGCGCGCTGATCGCGCTCGCCAAGCTCGGCGCGAACGGTAAATACCGCGAAGAAAAAGTCGGCAGCCGCACCGTTTACGTTTTCTCGCCGCAGGAAATCGTCGAGCAAAACAAGCCGCAGACGAACAATTCCTGGCTTGACCGCGCGATTGAGCGGACGGTTAACGGTTTGAAGGAAATCGCCGTCACGTCTTATGACACGAATACTCTGGCGTTTGGCTCGCCGGCTCGTGTGCGCGAAACTTTGGAAGCGAAAACGAAAGTCGGCGCGGACGTTTTAAGCGCGGTCAACCGCAAACCGAACCAGTTAATCAGCTTTAGCGCGAAGCTACCGAAAAATTTATCCGAATTTATCGCTCTCGACAACGACGAATTCGGCAACACGCTCGACACGATTCGACAGGTGTCCGGCTCGCTCGACGTTTCAAACGGAAATACGATTGTTTCGATGAGCGCGAAAACCTCGAAAGCTGAAGAAGCGCAGAGTTTACAGGAAATGCTCGAAGGTTTGCAGATGCTCGGAAAAACTCTTCTCGGCAGCTCGAAAGCGGCGGACAAACAAGTTTATGCCCGGATGATTGACGGCGCGAAAATCACGCGCAGCGGCGCGGAAGTCTTGTTCGATTTGCAAGTTCCGCAAAACGACATTAATATTCTGCTTGGCGTGAAATAATTTTGTTTATTTTCTCTCCTCGAAAACTTCGGCTGTTCGGAAGCGTTTTCCGGCAGCCATTTTTTTGCCCGCGTTTTTCAGTTTAAGGATTTTCCCGTAAAATCAATTCGCAATGAAAATGAAGAAAAGCAGAATTAATGTTGCCGGTTTTATCGCGTTTTCGATTTTGTGTCTCGGACTTAATTTTAGCGTTCCGACGACCGCGCAGAAAATAACGACCGCTAAATCAACGCCGACACCGAAACAAACGCCGTTTGTCAAACCGGCGACTTCGCCAACGCCGACGATTTCGCCGACCGCTACGCCGACTCCGCTGCCAACACCGACACCGGCACATTATCAAACGCTTGCGGAAGTTCAGACGAAAATTCAGAGCGTGCTGGCGCGTTCCGAATTACAGCGCGGGCAGGTCGGCATCAAAATCAATTCGCTCGACACGGGCAAAACTCTTTTTGAACAAAACGCCGAGAAATATCTTATGCCCGCCTCGAATATGAAAAGCTATACGATGGCGGCGGCAATCGAACGACTTTCGCCGGATTTCAAATTCGTCACGAGCGTTTACGCCGCCGCGCCGATTGATTCGAGCGGCACGATTAAAGGCGATTTGACCGTTTACGGACGCGGCGACGTTTCGTTCTCGAACACATTTTACGACGGTGATAACTACAAAGCCGTCAACGGTTTAGCGGCGGCAATCGCGCAGGCGGGCGTGAAGCGCGTCGAAGGAAATTTAGTCGGCGACGAAAGTTTCTTTTCGGGCAGCGCGATTCCCGACGGTTGGGAATGGGACGATTTACAATGGAAATCCGGCGCGGAAGTTTCGGCACTGCCGTTCGATGATAACGTCGTCGAGTTAAAAATTACACCGAACACGCAACTCGGGATGCCGTGCATCATAGCGATTTCTCCGCCGAATTCTTTGTTTAAAGTCGTGAATCTCTCGCAAACCGTCTCGTCCGGCGAAAAACGAATGATTTCCGTGACGAAAAAACTCGACTCGAACGAGCTTGAAATCAACGGAACAATGCCCGCCGACGATAAAGGCTATACGGGAAATATCACCGTCACAAAACCCGCCGGACTTTTCGTCGCGCAGCTGAAAAACGCTTTGCAGCAGAAAGGAATCGTCGTGACCGGGCAAACGCGCGTGATGGATTACAAAGATTTGATGCAGACAAGTCGCCCGCTGCCAGCCAGGAGCAAGATTGTTTTATTGCCTTTAAATGACTACGTTTCGCCGAAGGAAATAGTTAGTTTCGAGTCGCCGCCGCTCAGCGTCATCGCGGCGAAAACCTTGAAACCGAGTCAGAATATGTATACCGAAACGATTTTGCGCGCACTCGGCGAACAATACGGCAGAAAACAGGAAACGTCTCTGACGGTTGACGCGGACGCGCTTGTCCAAATCGGCAAAATGACCAGCGCGGAAATCGGACTGCAAACTGTTCAGCGATTTTTAACGGAAATCGGCATTCCCGCCGACAGCGTAATTCAACACGACGGTTCGGGGCTTTCGCGGCACAATTTAGTCACGCCGTCGTCCGCCATCCAGCTTTACACATATATGTCGAAAAGCCGCTATGCCAACGTCTGGCGCGACGCTTTGACCGTCGGCGCGGTTGACGGAACTTTGCGAAACCGTTTTAAAAACACCAACGCCGCCGGCAATGTGCGCGGCAAAACCGGTACGATTGACCAGGTTTCCGCGCTTTCCGGGTATGTAACGACCAACGCCGGCGAACGGCTCGTTTTCTCGATTATCGTCAACGGTGTCAATAATTCGCGCCAACGCGAAGCCGCGATTGACGAAATCGTCGTCGCGCTGGCGAACTTCAGCGGAAAAACTTTTTAAAGTTAAAAAGTGGAAAAGTTAAAAAGTGGAAAAGGGAAAAGTTTTGTTGAATTTATTCAACCAATTAAAGTAGAAAAAGCGCAGAAGTGAAAAAAGGGGAAAAGTTTTGTTGAATTTGCTCAACCAACTTTTCCCCTTTTCCACTTTTTAACTTTTTCCCTTTAGAAATTACCAGCGCGAATAATTACCGCCGCGGTCACCGCCGCCGCCGCCGCCGCCGCCGCCGCCGCGATTGCCGCCGCGTCCGCCGCCGCCGCCGCCGCCGTAGCCGCCGCGTCCGCCGCCGCCGCCGCCGCCGCGATTACCGCCGCCGCCGCCTTCTTCACGCGGACGGGCTTCGTTGACGACCAGATTGCGACCTTCAAAATCCTGACCGTTAAATTGCTCAATCGCCGACTGCGCTTCGTCCGACGATGCCATTTCGACAAAGCCGAAGCCGCGCGAGCGACCCGTATCGCGGTCTTCGACGACCTTCGCCGATTCGACCGTTCCCGCCTGAGCGAAATGCTCGTGCAAATCGTCGCTGGTTACGCCAAACGATAAATTTCCGACATATAGTTTTGTACTCATTTAAATTTTCCTATTTTATTTTCTGTGAACGAAGCAAAGGCTGGCTTGAACTGTTCAGGGAATGAAATTCTTAAAATCTTTCTCTAGCGATTCGCGACGCGCCCGACCTTTTTGCGATGCCTTATAAAACGAAGCTGCTTCTGTAATTATCCTAACTCTCCAACCGAACTAAAACCGTCGCTCGTCTTATCTTGAACGGACGCATCTACCAGAGATACTTTTGAGAGCAAAACTTTGAATAGTGTGCATTTTTTTTCGCTTTTACGCAAGCGAATCGTCTAAAAACATCTCCGGGATTGAAAGAATTTTTTCAACGCCGTCAAACGCTGGCGGGTCTCCCAGGTGAAAACGAGTCGAATAAACGGATTCAGAAGAGGACACAGCCAGCGCGGTTTAACGGTAAAATTGACTTTGTAAACGATTTCCGAACAGTTTTCGTCAACCGGAAAATGCCTGATGCTCGCCGCAAATGTGTGAAAAAAAGGCGGCCGATTAAGCATTTTGACCGCCGCAACCTTTCCTTTTTCAAACGAAACATACTCGGTTCGCACGGCGAAACCGCCCAGAATGTTCTTGCCGCGACAAACCGAAATCGCGCCGTGCGCCGCTTCCGCAAATTCCGGTTCGAGATACGCTTCCTGCAAAAGCGTGTCCCATTCGAGCCGTCGCCGGTAATCGTGAACAAGCGCGAAAACCGCGTCCGCCGAAGCGGGAATCGTTTCTTTTATCTCAGCCGTCGGCACAATTTAATTTTTCAGCACGTCTAAAATTTTATCGTGAATGCCGCCGAAGCCGCCGTTCGACATAATCGCCACGACATCATTTTCTTTTAATTCCGGCGCGAGATGTTCGACAATCGCATCGGCATCGGGAAAGCTGAACGAAGGTTTGCCGGTCAATTCGATGTCTCTGACGAGTTCTTCGGTGTCGAGAACCTTGCCGAGTTCCGAGGCTTTGGAAGTGTTGTAAACGCCCGCGATAATGACATAATCGGCGTAAGCGAACGCCTTTTGATATTTTTCCTGAAAAACCGCCAACCGCGAAGACCACGAGCGCGGCTCAAAAACGGCGATCAAACGATTGCCTTTATATTTTGTTTTCAAGGCTTTTAAAGTTTCTTCGACCGCCGTCGGATGATGCGCGAAATCGTCTATGACGGTTACGCCGCGCTCCACGCCGCGAATCTCGACGCGCCTTTTCACGGATTTGAAGGTTTGCAGAGCTTCGCGGATTCGTTCCTGCGAAACGCCCCAGGCATCCGCCGCGATTATTACGGCGAGACAATTTCTGACGTTGAATTCGCCGATCAAATTCGTTTCAAATTCGCCCCACGAATGATTGTCCTTGAAAATCGTAAACCGCGTCGCCGCGCCCGTAAAATCAATGTAACGCGCCTGCCATTTCGCATCGTCGCTCGTCCCGAAAGTTTCGACGTTCGTGTGCAGTTTGCCTTTCATTTCCTCTAAAACTTCGCGCGCGACCGGCGAATCAATGCCGACGATCAATCGTCCGTTCGACGGCACGAGATTCATCAGGCGCGAAAACGCGAATTTGATTTCGCGCAAATCGTGATAAATGTCGGCGTGGTCGAATTCGACGTTGTTGACAATCGCCGTTTCAGGTAGATAGTGCATAAACTTCGGCTTTTTGTCGAAGTAAGCCGTGTCGTATTCGTCGCCTTCGACGACGAAATAATCGCTGTCGGCGACACGAAACGACGCGCCGAAATTCTGCACGATGCCGCCGACCAAAAACGACGGATTCAAACCGCCGACATCCATTATCCAGGAAGCGATGCTCGTCGTCGTCGTCTTACCGTGCGTTCCGGCGACGACCAAACTGCGCCGCCCGCGGATAAATTCTTCCTTGACGATTTCGGCTTGCGAACGATAAAGCAGTTTCCGATTCAAAACTTCCTCAAGCTCTGCATTGCCGCGCGAAATTGCATTGCCGACAATCGTGCAGTCCGCACCGATGTCGGTATTTTCCGCTTTGTAACCGTTCAAAATCTCGATTCCGAGTTCCTGTAACTGCGTTGACATCGGAGGATAAACGTTCTGATCCGAACCCGTCACTTTGTGTCCGCGCGCCTGCAACATTCCGGCGAGCGAAGCCATTGCCGTGCCGCATATTCCGATTAGATGATAATGCATAAATGCTTTATTTCGCTTATAATTACCTTGCTGCCGGTGGATATTATACACTTAATTTCACAGATTATTCCAAAACGCTTTTTTAATTTTTCTGTGTGAGAATTTTCGATTATCAAAATCAACGAACAATCTCGCTTGTTTCGGAAACTCCGTTTTCGTTAAACGCTTCAATCGCAAAAAAGTAATCCTGACCGGCGTTCAGGGCGCGCAGTTCGAGCCGGGCGGGTTGGTCGGCGAAGATTTGATACGTCTGGTAAAGTTTGTCTTTGCCGATTCCCCAAAGAATATTATAGCCGACCGCATTCGGAATTTTATCCCAGGTGATAATCGCGTTTCTCGAATCGTTTCGATCCCGTTCGATTTTTAAGTTTGCCGGAACTTCCGGCGCGCCGCCGAAACCTTTGCCGAAAACGCGAATGTCGCTGATTGCCAGATTCGGCGCGCCGACGTAAGCGTGTTCGTATTTGATGTAGCGGGCGCGAATGGATTTTGGCAATTCGATATAGGCGTTCGGGCGGTCGCGTTTTTCCTTTGTCAGATCAGCGATCAAATTCCATTTTCGATTATCCGTCGAAGCATACATCTTGAATTGCGTGTAAATTTTTTCGTCGCTGCGGTAAATATTCGATTTGTAATCGGTGAAATTTATTTGCAGGGCTTTTACTTCAAATTCTTTTTGCAAATCAATCGTCGCGTTCTCGCCCGCGCGATTCGTCTGCGCGACCCAGAAAGTGCGCGGGTTTTCGTCGGTTAAATTCGCGGCGGAAAAATTCTCCAACGTCGAAGAAACCGTCACCGGTTTGCGATACGAGAGCAGCATCCAGCCGGCGAACGAATCGTCTTTTCGGTTTCGCCTGCCAATCGGCAAACGCTGTGGAAAATCGCCGAAGCGCGTGTTTGAAAACATCTGCTCGTCGGCATCGAATCCGGCGGGAAACATTACGATTCGCCGCTCAAAATCCCAGTTGACACCGAGCCAGGATGTTCCCGTGTTCCAGTAATTTCCGAAATCGTCCTTGAACGTGTTGCCGTGTCCCGCGCCGGTCATAAAGCCGCCGGGTTTGTAGGAAATCGGATTATACGGCGCGTATTTGAATTCGCCGAGCGGACTGTCCGCGACGTAAGTTCCGTTGGCGTAAACGTTAAATTCCGTTCCAGGGGCGGCGTATTGCAGATAAAATTTGCCGTCGTGTTTTGTCATAAATGCGCCTTCGATAAACGGCGCAATCATACCGGCGTGATTTTGACCGAATCTCTCCCAGCCGTGCGCCTGCGGGTCGAGCCGGATTAATTCCTTGGGCGTTCCCTTGTAAGCGAGATTGTTTTGAAAATCGAGTTCGATGCCGTAAAGCGGGTAAAGATTCGACGAGCCGAAATACATAAACCATTTTTTCGTGTCGGCATCGTAAAAAATATCCGGGTCCCAAGGTCCTTTGACATCGTTCGGCATCAGGGGCATCCAACGGTTAAAAATTTCGAGATGACCGCGCAGCGGATTCGTGAGCCGAAAAATCGGACGCTGTTCAAAGGTTGATTGAAAAAGATAAATCGTGTTTCCGTCGGAGACTGCCGCCGGCGCAACGATTTCTTCGTAGGGCAGATTGTCGGCTTTGACGTGTTCCCAATTGCCGAGATTTTTGGAATGCCACCAGCCGCCGCCGATTGTTTCAAACAGGAAATATTCGCCCCGATGATTGACGATCACCGGGTCTGCGCCCGAACGATACGAGATTTTTTCGTTGAGCTGCTCGAAATTATACTGATAATTTAAATCGAGCGGATTGCAGTAAGTTGTAATGCCCGCCGATTGCGAAAAGCCGGCAAAAACATTCGCCGCCGTTAAAAATAAAATTAGCAAGGTTTTTTTCAGCATTTTATAAATTTGAAATTTTTATTGTGATAAAACCAATTTTATATCATTTTGACGAACAACTTATATCCGAATTTCGATCAACGCCGAAAAATATCCGATCAAATTTCTTTACAAAGCACCGTCTTTTGAACGAAAATGATTTTCAGAAATTCCAAACAGACGCAGATTAATAAAGGAGAAAATCAATGAAATTTTCGCGGCGTAATTTTGCAAAAATCGTCGGCGCAGCCGCGCTCGGCGCGTCGGCAAATTCGGTTAAAGGAAACGCTCCGGCGCACGAAGAAAAATCGACGGTCAATCAAATCAATCCGGCGCGAAAGTTTCCCGACGGATTTTTGTGGGGCAGCGCGACGGCTTCGTATCAGGTCGAAGGCGCGTTTAATGAAGACGGTCGCACGTCTTCGATTTGGGACACATTTTCAAAAACGCCCGGCAAAACCGTGAACGGCGCGACGGGCGATGTCGCCGACGATCATTATCATCGTTATAAAGAAGACGTTCAGTTGATGAAATCGCTCGGCGTGAAAAGCTATCGTTTTTCGATTTCGTGGTCGAGAGTTTTCCCGAACGGAACCGGCGCGCCGAATCCAAAAGGGTTGGATTTTTATAACAAATTGATTGACGAGCTTTTGAAAAACGGAATCGAGCCGTTTGCGACGCTTTATCACTGGGATCTGCCGCAGGTTTTGCAGGATAAATACGGCGGTTGGGAACGACGCGAAACTTCGGAAGCGTTTGGCAATTACGCCGGTTACGCCGCCGAAAAATTGTCGGATCGCGTCAGGCATTTTTTCACGATCAACGAATTCGGCGCGTTTGTCGAACTCGGCTACCGCATCGGAATTCACGCGCCCGGCTTAAAATTGCCGCCCGCCAGATTTAATCAAACGCGCCATCACGCCGTTCTCGGTCACGGTTTGGCGGTGCAGGCGATTCGCGCCAAAGCGAAAGCCGGAACGCGCATCGGACTCGCGGAAAATATGACGATTTGCTGTCCGGTCATCGAAACTTCGGAACACATCAAAGCCGCCGAAGAAGCGACGCGACAAATCAACGCGCAGTATATGACCGTCATTCAGGAAGGCAAATATACCGATCTTTATCTGGCAAACGCGGGCAAGGACGCGCCGAAATTTACGGACGCGGATTTGAAAACGATTTCGTCGCCGCTCGATTTCGTCGGTATTAATATCTACACGCCGACCTACGTTCGCGCCGATAATTCAAAACAGGGTTTCGCGGTCGTTCCGCCTCCGGCATCATATCCGCATATGCTTTCGCCGTGGCTTTCCATCGGTCCCGAAGCACTTTATTGGGGACCGCATCACGTCAACAAAATCTGGGGCGCAAAGGAAATTTACATCACCGAAAACGGCTGTTCTTCTTCGGACATTCCGGCGGACGACGGCAAAGTTTACGACACCGACCGCGTGATGTATCTCAGAAATTACCTGTCGCATTTGCAGAGAGCGGCGAGCGAAGGCGTTCCGGTCAAAGGTTATTTTTTGTGGAGTTTAATGGACAACTTCGAATGGGCGGACGGCTACTCGAATCGTTTCGGTTTGCATTATGTAGATTACAAAACGCAAAAACGCACGCCGAAATTAAGCGCGGATTTTTACAAACAGGTAATCGCAGATAACGCGGTTGTTTAGACCAACGAAAAAAAGCATCGGAAAACTTTTCAATTTTCCGATGCTTTTTCTTTTTCAGATCCCGATTGTCGCGCCGTCAATTCTTCGGCGCGCGTCCGAGCAAATTTAATAATCTGTCAGGATAATCGGTCATAATTCCGTCCACATTCATCTCAAGCAGTCGCCGCATTTCATCCGCGTCGTTGATCGTCCAAACGTGAACCTGCAAATTCCGGCGGTGCGCGGCTTCGACGAAATCCTTTGAAACGACGTTTAGAAAGCTCGCGTTAACCGGAACCTGCAAAGCCTGAAACGGCGGCGTGTAGGAATCGGCAATGCCGGTTTTATACATCGCCAAAAACTCCGAAACTTCGGCGGGCGTGGCTGACGTGGCGACTTCGGGACAAAATTGCCGAAACTCGTCAACCGCCGTCTGGCGAAACGAACCGACGATGGTTTGGTCAATCATTTTATACTGCCGAATCATTTCGCAGAGCGGTCTCGTAATCGAAGGCGTTGCCTGTTTCGGCTCGACGTTAAAGGTCATCTGCGGAAATTTTTCAAAAATTTCGCGCAAGGTCGGAATCGTAATTTCGCGCCCGCGAAACGGAAAAGTCGCCCCGTTGTCATTGGTAAAAAGATAACCCGCGTCGAGTTTTTTCAGTTCGGCGAGCGTCATTTCCGAGACGCGCCCGCGCCCGTTCGTCGTGCGGTCAACGCTGCCGTCGTGCATTACGACGAGCGTTCCGTCCGCGGTCGAATGCACGTCTAGTTCGAGAACGTCCGCGCCCATTCGCGCCGAATATTCAAACGCTTCCAAAGTATTTTCGGGAAAAAGTCCGCCGCCGCCGCGATGCGCGAAAACAAGCGGACGAGCCATTTTTTCGTTTTGAAAAACCGGTCGCGCTTCCGCTGATTTACCAGTCTGCATAGCAAGATAAAGATAAAAACCCGCCGCAATTAAAATCACGGCGAGCAAAAAATAACCGAACCATTTGAATAATCTTCTGAAAAATTTCATTATCCTTTTTGATTCGGATAGTTTTGTTCAAGTTGTTAAATTTAACTGGCTGAATTTAACCTAAGGCGGTTTTGATTTTCTCCAGCGCGCCTTCCAAAATATTATCTTCGCGGGCGATGCAGATTCGCATATAAGCATCCCAATCGTCCGAATCGGCGAACGCGCTGCCCGGCGTTGCGCCGACACCGTTTCGCATCAGCATTTCGTTAAATTTGATCGCGTCGTCGAATTCTTCGGGAATGCGCGTCCAGAGGTAAAACGCCGAACCGGAATCGTAGATTTTGAATCCCAAATCGGTAATCGCGTCGCCGAAAAACCGCCGTTTTGTTTCAAATTTTTCGCGCAATTTTGAATAATAATCCGAATCCGCCATCAAAACTTTAGCGAGCGCGGCTTGCAAAGGCGTTGCCGGACAAACGTTGACGATATTGGCGACGTTGTTGATCGGCTGCACTAAATTTCCCGGTCCGTAAGCATAACCCAAACGCCAGCCGGAAATATTCCACGATTTGGAAAACGAATTGACCGTCACCGTTCGTTCCCACATTCCCGGCAGCGTCGCTATCGGAATATGCGGATTTTCGCCGTAAACGTAATGCTCGTAAACCTCGTCGGAGACGACCATTAAATCGAGTTCCTGCGCCACGTCCGCAATCGCTTCGAGTTCGGTTTGCGTCATCACTTTGCCCGACGGATTGGCGGGCGTGCAAACGATAATCGCCTTCAAAGGAAAATCGCTGCGGTCTTTTAATTCCCGGCATCTCTGCAAAAGCGCGTCTTTTTCAAAGCTCAATTGCGCGTTTAATTCAAATGTCTCGGTTTTGCCGCCGAATTCTTCCAGAATCTTGCGGTGATACGGATAATAAGGCTCGAAAACGAGCGCGGATTTGCCGCGCAAAAACGATTGCGCGATGCCGATTAACGCGCCCGTGCCGCCGTTCGTAATCATTATTTCGAGCGGCTGTTTATTTACGTCAACTTCGATGCCGTTATATCGTTTAATTTTTTCGGCGACGGCTTTTCGCAAATTTATATCGCCTTCCGAACCGCCGTAATGATTTTGGCTGGCGGCGATAATTTCCGCCGCATCTTTGGCTAATTGCGGATCAATCGGCAATTCCGATTGCCCCTGCACGAGATTGCCGCTCGGCGGCACAAGGCGCGTAATTGCGCGAATATCCGGTTTCACTTTTTTCGCTTTGGCTTCTGACATAGTTCTCTAAAAATAACAGTTTTTCGACGAAATTTCTAAGCCAAAGAAAAATTTAACCACAGATTTTCACAAATGAAGACAGATATAAAGAATGATTTTCATCCTGCAAATTCTGTCTGTCATCTTAAAATTATCTGTGTTCATCTGTGAAAATCTGTGGTTTCAAAAATCTTTTGATAAAATCAATCCAAATGAAACCACAACCGCAACCCGTGCCGCCGACCGTCAAAGCCGATTTATTCGGCGGGCATTTTCGCTCGTTTCGCAAAAGCCCGATTGAGTTTCTGACTAAGCTGTCGAAACTCGGTGATGTCTCTGCGTTTCGCGTCGGCAAAGTTCCGGCGTTTCTCGTCAATCATCCCGAATTGATCCGCGATTTGCTCGTGACAAATCATCAAAAATTCTTCAAAGGTCGCGCCCTGCAAAGAGCGAAAGGATTGTTGGGCGAAGGTTTGCTGACGAGCGAAAAGGAATTTCATTTGCGCCAGCGGCGGATGATTCAGCCCGCGTTTCACCGCGCCCGCATCGCCGAATATGCGAAAGCGATGATCGAATTTTCCGACCAACTTTCCGGCGAATGGCGCGACGGCGACGTGTGCGACATTGACCGCGAAATGATGCGCCTGACATTAAATATCGTCGGCAAAACCTTGTTCAACGCGAACGTCGAAACCGATGCGGCGGAAGTCGGCGCGGCGATGAACACGATTGTTTCAATGTTTAATTTTATGCTGTTTCCCTTCTCGGAAATTTTGGAAAAACTTCCGCTGCCGCCGGTTAAAAGATTAAAACGCGCCCGTCAAATACTCGACGAAGTGATTTATAAAATCATCAACGAACGCCGCGCGTCCGGCGAAGACACGGGCGATTTGCTTTCGATGCTGCTGCTCGCGCAGGACGAAGAAACCGGCGGCGCGATGACCGACAAACAAGTCCGCGACGAATGCTTAACGCTTTTTTTAGCCGGACACGAAACGACCGCCAACGCGCTCGTCTGGACGTTTTATCTGCTCTCGCAAAACCCTGAAGCCGAACAAAAATTTCACGCCGAACTCGACGCGGTTTTGAGCGACAATTCTTTATCGCCCGAAGATTATCCGCGTCTGAAATATACCGAAGCCGTTCTCGCCGAATCAATGCGAATGTTTCCGCCCGCGTGGACTATCGGACGACTGGCGACGGAAAATCACGAATTCAGAAACTTTCAGGTTCCGGCGAAATCGCTCGTGCTGGCCAGCCAATTCGTAATGCACCGCGACGCGCGTTTCTGGGAAAACCCCGAACAGTTCACTCCCGAACGATGGGAAAAAATCTCGATTAAAGAAGCCGGCAATAAATTTATTTACTTCCCGTTCAGCAAAGGCGTGCGAAGCTGCGTCGGCGAACAATTCGCTTGGATGGAAGGCGTTTTGCTCTTGGCGAATTTAAGCAGGAAATGGAAACTATCTTTAATGCCCGAACAAAGAATCGCAAAGCATGCAATGATTACCTTGCGCCCGAAATACGGAATGCGGATGAGGATTTTTAAAAGGTGAAAAAGTGGAAAAGTGGAAATGTGAAAAAGTTTTGTCTAGATCAAACGAACTTTTTCACATTTCCACTTTTCCACTTTTTCACTTTAGTCTCACTTCATATATTTATCCAAAAAATCGGCGACTTGCGGGTATAAATCGAGGCGGTTTTTGAGTTTGGAAATGCCGTGTCCTTCGTCGTTGTAAAGTTTATACTGGACGATTCCGCCTTTGTCCTTGACGGCTTTGACGATTTGTTCGGCTTCGGTATATGGCACGCGCGGATCATTTTTGCCTTGAATGACGAACAGCGGACATTTGATTCTATCGGCTTTGGCGAGCGGCGAAATCGAGCGCAAGAAATCAATATCTTTGTCGAGCATTCCGTATTCGACTTCGCGCTGGCGGCGGCGATAACCGCTCGTGTTTTTTAAGAAGCTTTCCCAGTTCCCAATGCCGACCGTATCAACCGCCGCCGCCCACAAATCAGGATAAAGCGTAATCGCCGCGAGCGTCATATAACCGCCGTAACTGCCGCCCATCACGGCGATTTTTTGCTTATCCGCGCCGCCTGACAGTTTCAGCCATTCGACCGCCGAGGCTAAATCCTTGACCGAATCTTCGCGTTTGCGAACGTCGTCGAGATGCGTGAAAGTTTTGCCGTAACCGGTCGAGCCGCGCACGTTCGTCGCCAAAATAGCGTAACCGCGCGACAGATAATATTGATAAAGCGGATTAAATCCGGGACGCTCCTGCCCTTCGGGTCCGCCGTGAACGCTGACGATGACGGGTGAACCTTTATCAATTGTTAATGTTGTTTTCCATTCATTATCCGCACCTTTTACAGCCGAAACAGTTCTATCAATCCAAAATGATTTATAGTACCAAGCCGGAATTTCGCGCCCGTCAAAACTCTTGAATTTAATCAACTGCGGCTCAACAAAAGATTCCTGCGGAATATCCGAGCGTGCGCTTTTCGTGATTTGCGTAAGTTTCTGCTTGATAAAATCATACATCCAAACGTCGGAATTATATTTCGCGCCGCTGAATGTGAAGGCGATTTTCGTTTGGTCCTGGGAAAACGTCAGACCGCCGACGACACCTTTGCCGGGCAGCGCGATTTGCTCGACGTATTTGGGAACGCCGACAATCATTTTGCCGTTTTGTTCTTTATAGGCGCGCGCGTCGGCGACGTATAATTCGCTGAATCCTTCGCGGTTTTTCGTGTAGGCGAAACCGTTGTTCTGGCTCGAAATTGTCAAACTTTCCACGCCCCAATCGGTTTTTTCAAAAGGAAGCGTTTTGTTCAATTTCAAATCTCTGAATTCGAGATTGGCAAATTCTCCGCCGTCGTCGGAAGTCAGCACGATCAAATCGTTTTTCAAAAAATGCGCGTCGCCGAATTCGCTCGCGCCGGTGTGCGCGGTCAGCAGAGTTTCTTTTTTGGTCTGTGCGTCAATCAAATAAAGATTGTTGTCGAGACTCAATTCGGTGCCGTCGCGCGAGACGATAATTTTGCTGCCGTCTTTCGATGCGGCGGCAAAATCGTTGTTGCCGTTTTGCTGGTAAATCAATTCTTCTTTGCCGCTCGCCACGTTCATCGCGTAAATGTCAAAGAAATCTTTATCGCGCTTGTTCGAGGCGTAATAAATTTTCGCGCCGTCCGCTGACCAATCGCCGAAGTTGTAGCGAACCGACGGATTTTTCGTTAATTCTTTGATGCCCGTGCCGTCGGATTTCATCCAGAAAATTTGCGTGTTTTCGTTGCCGCCGACGGCTTTGCCGAACACCGCGCCGCTGCCGTCGGGCGCGAACTTGACGAATGAAACGTTGTCTTCGTAATCGGTAATTTGCTTTGACTGTCCGTTCGGCACATCAATCGCCCAAATTTGCGAAGTTCCGGTGACATTCGTCAGATAAAACAAACGCTTGCCGTCAACGGAAAACGTCGGCGACGAAGCCGATTTGATATTCAGATACTGCTGAATCGTGTAATTTTGCGGCGCGGTTTTAGTTTGCGCGAACGCGAATACCACGAAAATAAAGGCGGCGCAAACGGCAAAAAACTTCTTCATAAAATTCTCCCGAAAACGAAAAATGGATAATGAAACTTTCGCGTTTCATTATCCATCAACAATTATCGGTTTTCAATTATCTTACAAATTTACTTTGCCGTGATCACCGACTTTCGCCGGTTCGCCCGTGACCATCGCTTTGACGAACCCGTAAAGCTGCACGATTTTCGAATTCGGCGAATCCCAATATTCGGCTTCGGTGACGGAAACTTTTAATAAAGCCAAATGCGGATCGTCGAGACCTTCGGGAAACCACGCCTTTAAAATCGGATTCCAAAGCTCTTCGATTTTCTGGCGGTCTTTGGAAAGCTGCCCGCTGCCCGCCACCGAAACATATGTGTTGTCGCCGGGTTTCGAATAAGCGACGTTCACGCGGTCGTCTTTTTCGATCTCGTCAACCTTGTGCGTCTGATCGCTCGTAAAAAACCACAAATCGCCGTTTTCATCCATCTCCTGCGTGGACATCGGACGCGAACGAAGCTGTCCGCCGTTAATCGTCGTCAGCATACAAAAATCAATGCCTTCGGTTAATTTCTTAAATTTTTCGATTGCTTCCGCTCTTTTATCTTCCATAAATTAATCTTCCCTTGCTCTTTTGAATTGTTCTGAAATCAAACAGTCATCGGAACCAAGGCAAACCGTATTCCTCTAAATTTCCGGGTTTCCAGTCGAGCCTATTCCTGATTGCGACGAAAGCCCGCTCAAGTCGGAATCCGTTTTGGTAAATTCCGATTTCAACTCGTATGATCGTGAATAATGCGCCATCCGTCTTTAAATTTTTTGAAAATTAAGGTAAATTTTCCGTGCGGATTGTCCGAGTCGCGTTTTAAAGCCCAACTGCCGAGTGCGACCGCCGAATCTTTTGATAAAACGTCAATTTGCAAATCGGTAAACGTCAACGCGCCCATTTTCGCTTTCGAATCGTAATTCTTTTTATAGCGTTCAACGGTCGGCTGCCAGCCGCGCGTGACGTTATCGCCGGAGACGAAAATCAAATCGGGCGAATTCCAGTAGCCCTTCATAAATCCTTCGATGTCGCCCGCGTTCCACGCCGCCGTCTGTTCGGTCAAAACCTTCTGAATATCGACTTTGATTTTCGCGTCGCGGTCGCTCGACAAGGCAAAGACGTTTGCCGCGCACGTCAATAAAAAGGTTACGGAAAACGCCGAAAGCAATAGATAAATTTTCATAATTGTTGTAATTTATCACAAATCTTTCGGCGGCTGAGATTTTTCTTATCGAAATGAAACAGGAAAACCGAATTCACACGTTCGCTCAATCGTTAATTTTTCGCGGTAAAAGCTCGCTTTTGCAGTTAAAACGCGGATTTGAAAACGCGTTCGACCGACGCATCGAACGATTTTCGGCGGCGGAAAATTTAGCGGAGAAATCAATTATCGCCGAATCGAAAACGCCTCTGTGGACCGAAGCCGCGCCGGAAGAACAATTCCTCTTGGCGGGCAAAGTCGAAAATCTGCGCGCGGCGATCAAACATTTAGACGGCTTGGAAATTCCCGCGAACGAGGTTTTCAGTTTTTGGAAATCAATCGGACGGGCGACGCGCCGCCGCGGATTCGTCGAGGGACGCGAGCTGCGCGAAGGCTGTCTGATTCCGAATGTCGGCGGTGGTTTATGTCAACTCTCGAATGCGCTCTACGACGCGGCTTTGCAAGCCGGATTTGAAATCGTCGAACGCCACGCGCATTCGCAAATCGTCGCCGGTTCGCTCGCCGAAAAGGGACGTGACGCGACCGTTTTCTGGAATTACGTAGATTTGCGTTTTCGTTCTGTCCGCGCCTTTCGCATCGAAGCCAAACTCGGCAAAGATCACCTGCGCGTCAAATTTAAAGGCGACGCGCCGCAAAAATCTGCGCTGATTTCGATCAGCAAAAAAGATTCGATTTCAAGTTCGGACGCGCCGCAAAAAACACCGAACAGTTGCGCGACGTGCGGCGTGGAAAGCTGTTTTCGCAGCTTGAAAAATAATGCGCCGCGAAAATTCGGACGCGCCGCTTTTCTCGTTGACGAATTCGCGCCGGAGTTTGACGATTATATTCAAAAGGCGAAAACGCCGTCGGATATTCTGTTCGTTCCGCTTGACGGAAAGCGTTTTAGAAAAGCGAATTACGCCTGGACGACGAAAGAATTTGAGCGGGTTGAGCAAAAATTGCTCATCACGCTCAAACGCTCATATAAATCACGAAAGCTCGCGGCGCAGAGCGCGGCGCGGCAAAAAAATTTGCTGGCGATGCATCGAAAGCTCGCCGAAAGCTACGCGAAATCGCTTCGTTACGATCAAACGCATCTCATCATCCAGCAAAATCTTCTGCCGTTTTTATGGCGAAGCGGCGCGCTCGGCGGCAGAACCTTCGACGTTTTGATGGCGGCTTTGCCGATGAAAAATTTGCAGGAAAATCTGGATTTTGCCGCCGCGCTGCATCCTTCAAGTCCGACGCTCGGCGATTTTCGCGCCGACGATAAAATCGTCGAAGCCGAAACCGAAGCACTCGAAAACGCCGAACGAATCATCACCGCGCACACGGCAATCGCCGCGCCGTTCGGTAAACGCGCAACACTGCTCGAATGGAAATTGCCGACGGCGAAAAAATCCGACAAAAAGAGAAACGAAAAATTCACCATCGTATTTCCCGCTTCGACCGTCGGACGCAAAGGCTGTTACGAACTGCGCGAGGCGTTACGCGGTTTGGACGTAAAACTTCTGACGCTCGGCGCGGAACTCGAAGGCGCGAACTTCTGGCACGGAATTGATTGCGAAAAAGGCGGCGGCGGTTGGCTCGAACGAGCCGATTTAGTGGTTCTGCCCGCGTTCGTCGAACACAAGCCAAGACGACTTCTGCAAGCCGCCGCCAACCGAATTCCGGTCATCGCGTCGAAAAATTGCGGTCTCGAAAACGTCAAGGTCATTCAAACAATCGAAGCCGGCGACGCGGCAATTTTGCGAAACGCGATTGAAAATTATTTGCCCGCTGATTAAAATTATTTTTCCGCTCAGTGCAACTAAACGCCAATTTGCCGCACCAATAAAAAAGGAATTTTACGAAAGATTATCGAAGATTTACTTTTTTTCTCAGGAGACGCTTATGAAATCCGTCCTGATTTTATTTTTGTGTTCGTTTCTGGCTCTGAGCGTTCAAGCACAATCCGCACCGACGGAAAAACCTCTGGAAGTCGCCGTCGCAGAAATCGCTCTGGCGCGCGACGACGGTAAGGGCAATCCGGGTGAGTTGACCGATAAATTCAGCACCGACGATGCGCCGATTCATTGTTTGATCCGGCTTAACTCAACTGAAAAAGCGACTGTAAAAATGATTCTGGTCGCCGTCAAAGCCGCCGGTTTACTGCCCGAAACGAAAAGCATCTCGGTCAGCTATACGACCAGGGGCAACGAAGACGGCGTAAATTTTCACGCCTCGCCCGCCAAAGGCTGGCAGCCGGGCGACTATCGCGTTGACGTTTTCGTTAACGGCAAATTATCGAAAAGCCTCGCCTTTGAAATTGCGAAATCAACAACCGACGCAAAATTGGAAAAACAAATTGCGCCGAAAAATTTCGCGCCGCCGAAAAGATCGGTCAAATCAAGGAAAAACTAAACGCGCCCGTCTTCGCGCCAAAAATTTCACCAATAGCCGGTAATGTCTGCTCGACTGTTCATTATTCCTTATTGACCGTTCACTGATAAAAAATGTATCTCTGTTTTTCAGTTAATAGAGAATAGTTGATAGTGAACAGTTAAAATCTTTGCGAGCTGTTTTTCGCATAAACTTGTCCGTCAAATGTCGAACGAATATCGAACACTTCGTAAATTTCAAATCCGTCAAAATCAATTAACTTAAATCTTTAGCGCAATAAAATTGCCGTTGGCATATCGCTTGCTCTTTAACTCGGGTAAAATATTAAAGGAGTAAATTTTATGGCAGATACGACGGTTACAAAAGTAGATTCGAGCAATTCGCCGCACGGCGAAATGGGACAAAAATATCTCGCTTCGGGCAAATCTATGGCGATGCGCCTCTGGGAAAACGAACAGCCCGACGAGCAGAAAGAGCATTCGACGCGCGATTATGAAACAATCGGCTTTGTAATTTCCGGCAAAGCCGAGCTGCATCTCGAAGGTCAGATGGTTTTATTGGAAAAAGGCGATTCGTGGGTCGTTCCGAAAGGCGCGTCGCACACTTATAAAGTTCTCGAATCGTTCACGGCGGTCGAAGCCACGCACCCGCCCGCGCAGGCGCACGGACGCGATGAAGAATGAAATCGAAAATTTTCAATAGTTTTTTGTATGAGCAAAGAAAATAAGATGAGTCACGCGAAACTAATAAGTAAAACTCGGATCGTATTTGCAGTTTTCGGGACGCTTATTATTTTATTTTTTGCGGACGGCGATTGCGCTCAACAATCTTCCGACGAGGAAAAATTGATTGAGCCGAGCCGCCCGAACGTCGCCAATTCCGCCGAATTTCAAAAGCCCGGAATACTTCAAGTCGAATTCGGTTACGACGGCAATTTTCGCAGTGAAGATTTCCGCTCCGCACAAACCGCGCCTTTAACGCTGCGGCTCGCCGCCGCTAAACGTCTGCTTTTCGACTTTGACATTGACACGATTATTTCCGAAACAGTGACCGGTCAGCAGCGCGAAATCGGAGTCGGCGACGTGCGCGTCGGCGTACAGTTTCTCGCCGTCTCCGACACAGAAAAACATCCGGCTCTCGCCTTTGCGTATTATGCGAAATTGCCGACGGCAAGTGCTGAAAAGGAACTCGGCACGAAACGAACCGACCACAAAATCATCGCGCTTTTAAGTAAAAAGGTCGACGCAACCGACATAGATTTCAACGCCGCCTATTTGAACGTCGGGCGCGAAGAAAACGACCGCCGCGCCTCCGGCGGTCAGGCGGCTTTGTCGTTCACGCGCGAATTCAAAAACCGCTTTGGATTAATCGGCGAAATTGAAGGACAAAGCGAAGACGACGTTTTGCCGCGCGGAGTTTTTGCGCTCGGCGCGCTGACGCGCAAACTCGGCGAGCGTGTGCAATTCGATGCCGGAATGCGTTTCGGACTTAACCGGGCGGCTCCGCGCTTCGGCGTTTTCGCCGGAATTACGGTTGGTGTCGCCGATTTATTCAAGAAAAAATAACAATTTTTCGATAACTGTTTTTCTACTATCAAAGGAGAGATTCTATGCGCCGATTTTTCCACAATAACGGTCTTTCAATCGCGCTGTTCGCGTTATTTTTCTTCTCGGTCGCCGGTCAATATCTCACAGGCTTTAACGAATACAACGATGATTTGCAACAACATCATCAACCGAGCGTCGGTTACGTCGAATATTTAGGCGAAGGACATTTTATCGAAGCCATTTTCGAGAATTGGGAAAGCGAATTTTTGCAGATGGGAATGTATGTCGTTTTGACGGTTTTTCTTTTTCAGAAAGGCTCGTCCGAATCAAAAACGCCCGACACGACGGAGCGCGTTGATATTATTCCCGAAGAAAAATTGCTTGCGGAAAACGCGCCCGCGCCGGTACGACGCGGCGGCTGGCGATTAAAAATTTATCAAAATTCCTTGAGCATCGCGCTGCTTTCGCTGTTCTTAATATCGTTCGTTCTGCATGGAGTCGGCGGCGCGATGGAATATAATAAAGAACAAATCGAACATCACGAACCGACTATTACAACCGTCGAGTTTATGGAAACTTCGCAGTTCTGGTTTCAATCATTCCAAAACTGGCAAAGCGAATTTTTGTCAATCGGCGTGATGGTCGTTCTGTCAATATTCTTAAGACAGAAAGGCTCGCCCGAATCGAAACCCGTTGACGCGCCGCACGACGAAACGGGAACAAACTAGGAATTATGATTGTCTTACCGAAAAACGAACGTATTACTTCAAATAATCAAGCAGATATTTTCCCGTAAAAGATTTTTCGTTCGCGGCGATTTTTTCCGGTGTTCCCGCAGCGACGATTTCGCCGCCGTAGATGCCGCCTCCGGGACCTAAATCAATAATGTAATCGGCGGTTTTGATAACATCGAGATTGTGTTCGATGACCAGCAGGCTGCCGCCGTTTTCGATCAGGGCGCGAAAGGCGGCGAGCAGTTTGTTGATGTCGTCGAAATGCAAGCCGGTCGTCGGTTCGTCGAAGATGAAAAGCGTTTTTGATTTGGTTTTTTGCGCCAGATGCGCGGCGAGCTTGACGCGCTGCGCTTCGCCGCCGCTCAGGGTCGTCGCCGACTGTCCGAGCCGCAAATAACCCAAGCCGACTTCTTCCAAAACCTTGATTTTACCGACGAGCTTCGGCGCATCCTTGAAAAAGTGAATTGCTTCGCGCACCGTCATATCGAGAACTTCGGCGATGCTTTTGCCTTTGTATTTCACGTCGAGAACTTCCGTCTTAAAGCGCGTTCCGCGGCAATCTTCGCAGGTTAATTCGACATCGGCGAGGAATTGCATTTCGACCGTCACCGTGCCGCTGCCCTGACAGGTTTCGCAGCGTCCGCCGGGAACGTTAAAGGAAAAATGCGACGCGGTAAAGCCCTTCGATTTTGCGCCGTTCGTCGCGGCGAAAACTTCGCGCACCGCGTCGTAAGCCTTGATGTAGGTAATCGGATTCGAGCGCGGCGTTCGACCGATGGGCGATTGGTCAACGAGAATCACGTCATCAATCAATTTCGCGCCGTTGATTTCCTTGACCAAGCCGACGTGATCCTTCCATTCTCCGCGTTTCTTTTTCAGTCCGGCGTAAACGATGTCGTGAATCAATGTTGATTTGCCCGAACCGGAAACGCCGGTCACGCAGACGAGCATATCGAGCGGAATTTCGACATCAATATTTTTCAAATTGTGTTCGCGCGCACCCGTGATTTCAATTTGTCGTTTCGGATTTATTTCGCGGCGTTTCGACGGAATTTTAATTTCCAATTCGCCGCGCAGATATTTTGCCGTCAGCGAATTTTTATCCTTCAAAAGTTGTTTAAAGTCGCCCTCAAAAACCAGATTGCCGCCAAGTTCCCCGGCGTATAAACCGATGTCGAGAACGTGGTCGGCGGAGCGCATCATTTCCTCGTCGTGTTCGACGACGAGAACCGTGTTGCCGATGTCGCGCAGATTTTCGAGAATTTTGACGAGTCTGGTGTTATCGCGCGGATGCAAGCCAATCGAAGGCTCGTCCAAAACATACAACGCGCCGACGAGCAAAGAACCTAAATTGGTCGCCAGTTGAATGCGCTGCGCTTCGCCGCCCGATAAAGTCGAAGCGAGACGGTCGAGCGTTAAATATTCGAGTCCGACATCCGAGAGAAATTTAACGCGGCGGCGAATTTCCAGAAGCAATTTTTCGGCGATTTGCGCGCGTTCTTCGGACAGCTCCAATTCGTCGAAAAATCGCGCCGCGTCGGTAATCGAAAGCGCAACGATTTCGGGCAAGTTTCGGTCGGCGATTCGCACATCGCGCGCCGCCTGCCGCAATCGCCCGCCTTTGCATTCGGGACAAATCGTATAACCGCGATATTTCGACAGAAAAACGCGAACGTGCAGTTTATATTTTTTAGTTTCGAGCCATTTGAAGAATCCGCGCACGCCGCGCCATTTGCCGATTCCTTCAAAAATTTCCGTTTTCTGCCGCTCGCTCAAGTCGGCGAACGGAATATCAACGGGAATATTTTCGCCGCGCGCAAAACGCAGCAATTCCTTTTGCGCCCAATCGTATTGCGGACGCGTGAACGGGCTGATCGCGCCGTCTTCCAACGAAAGCAGCGGATTCGGCACGATCAAATCGAAATCAATGTCAATCGAATTGCCGAACCCTTGACACGTCGGACACGCGCCGAATGGCGAATTAAAGCTGAACAGACGCGGCTCGGGTTCTTCGTAAACGGTGCCGTCGTATTTGCAGACGAACTTTTCCGAAAAATTCAGACGCTGGTTTTCAGTCGTTAAAACGATTGCCGAATGATTTTCGTGAAAACAAATTTCCAAAGAATCAACCAATCTCTGCCTGATTGATTCTTCGGCTTTCAAGCGGTCAACCAGAACGAACGTTTCGATAAAATCGGCGAACGGATAATCTTCGGGTTTCTGCAATTCGATAATTTCGCCGTTGCGGAAAAGCCTCGTGAAGCCGCGCTGCATCAGCGAAATTAAATTGGCGGTCACGTGAATCTTCGGATTTTGGATTTTAGATTTTGGATTTTGGACTGCTTCCGTTTCCGCCGGAAACGTCACGTAAAAGCGCGTTCCGTTTGCCAAAGCCGCAAGGGTTTCGTCAGCCGCCGATTCGGGCGAATCTTTTTTGACCTCGCGCCCGCAGACGTGGCAGAAGGTTTGCCCGACGCGGGCGAAAAGCAGTCGGAGATAATCGTAAATTTCGGTTTGCGTGGCGACGGTCGAGCGCGGATTTCTGGTCGTGTTTTTCTGCCGGATCGCAATCGCGGGGGCGATGCCTAAAATCTCGTCAACGTCCGGTTTGTCCATTCGTTCTAAGAATTGGCGCGCGTAAGCCGATAAAGATTCGACATAGCGGCGTTGACCTTCGGCGTAAATCGTGTCGAAGGCGAGCGAAGATTTGCCCGAACCGGAAACGCCCGTCACGACCGTCAATTCATTGATCGGCAGTGAAAACGAGATGTTTTTCAGATTGTGCGTCCGCGCGCCGCGCACTTCGATAACTTCTTTCTGACTCTTAGCTGCTGCTTGCATAGATGAAACTTCCTGTCGTTTGGGCAAAGATTAAGTTTATCAAAACAAAACTTGAACGCAAAACGGGAATAAAACATCAGAAACTAAGGATAATATAGATAGCATTTTGGGAGAAATTTTATTATGAAAAGATTTTTTATTTTCGCGGTCGCCGCCGTTTTTGTCGGATTAGCCGCCTGGAATTTACCGAGCTTCGAGTCAAAGGCGCAGACGAATCAAACACCGAAAACTATGAACGCAAACAAAAAAACACCGGTCCTTGTCGAGCTTTTCACCAGCGAAGGCTGTTCGAGCTGTCCGCCCGCCGACCGCGTTTTGATGCAGTTGGAAAAAGAACAGAAAAACCCCGACGCGGAAGTTATCGCGCTTTCGCTGCACGTTGATTATTGGAACAATCTCGGCTGGAAAGACCCGTTTTCGTCCGCCGAATATAGTCAAAGGCAAAGCGGTTACGCGGAAAGATTTAAGCTTGATTCGATTTACACGCCGCAGATGGTCGTTGACGGTCAGACGCAATTTGTCGGCAGCGATTTCGGAACGGCGAGCCAGACAATCAGCGACGCGGCGAAAAATCCGAAAACGAATATTGAAATTTCGATGGCGACGGGCGATAAATTAAACGTAAAAATCGCCGATCTGCCCGCCCACGAAGCCGCTTATGTCTGGTTGGCGATTGCCGAAGACAACCTGCGAACGAGCGTCAAACACGGCGAAAACGGCGGACGAACGCTCGACCACACATCGGTCGCGCGCGAGCTGAATCTGCTCGGCGAAATCAATCCGACCGATAAAAACTTTGAAACCGAAACGACAATTCAGCTACAATCAATGTGGAAAAAAGATAATTTGAAATTCGTCGTGTTCGTGCAGGGCAAAAATACGAAGAAAATTTACGGCGTGAACAAATTGAATTATCAAAGCTAGATTTTTCCGCAAAATTTCTATGAAACAAATTTTTATCATCGGACTGTTGATCGTTCTCTCAGGCTTTTTCGCGTGCAGTTTTCAAGGCGATGCGGCGGTTGCCGACGCGCCGCGAGCAGAGCCGGAGCAGCTTGCCGACCAAACGAAAAGCGACGGTAAAAAAACGCCGATTCTGGTCGAGCTTTTTACGTCGGAAGGTTGTTCGAGCTGTCCGCCCGCCGACCGCGTGCTGGCGCAACTCGAAAAAGATCAGCCAATTGCCAACGCGGAAATCATGACTCTTTCGCTGCACGTTGATTACTGGAACGGTCTCGGTTGGAAGGACGAATACTCGTCGGCGGTTTTCAGCCGCCGTCAACAACTTTATTCGCAGGCTTTAAAGCTCGATTCAAACTACACACCGCAGATGGTCGTTGACGGTCGAAAGGAATTCGTCGGCAGCGATTCGGACAAAGCGAATAAAGCGATTGCCGAAGCGTTGAAAAGTCCGAAGGCGAGCGTCGAAATTGTGCCGTCGGCGGACAATTACAAAATAAAAATCACGAACGTTCCCGCGCATCAGGACGCGACCGTTTTTCTGGCAATTACCGAAGATAATTTAGCGTCGAACGTCAAAGGCGGCGAAAATTCCGGCAAAAAGCTCGAACATACGTCGGTCGTCCGCGATTTAAAGGCGATTGGAATGTTGACCGCCGCGCAAATTAATCTCGAACTCGAAGGCGCGCTGCAAGCGCAGCCGAACTGGAAGCGCGAAAACTTAAAATTGGTCGTCTTCGTACAGGAAAACGCGAGCCGCAAAATCATCGGCGTAAACCGCATCACTTTAAGCTAACGACGTTTTATTTAACAGGGCTGAAGAGGATGAAAGGGATTTTTAAGTCATAAAAATCCCTTTCATCCTCTTCAGCCCTGTTAATTTAGGTATTTGAATTCTCACCATCGCATATCGTATTTGGTGAAATTGTCGCGCCAGTTTTCTTCCGAATCAATTTTTAGAATCGGGATTTTCCCGTCGAAAACGATTTCCATTTCCGACAAGCGATGCAAACGGTAAGTTCTGCCCGTCGGTGAACAGACTATCAGCGTCGCTTTTTCTTCGTAAAAGCGCGCGACGACCGCTGCCCGCCAGTCGGTTTTCGAGCGAATCAGAAGCCGCGCGCCCACAGGCAGTTCGCGTAAGGTTTTTAGATTTTCGGAAGTTTCCAAGATAATTGCCCTTTGGCATATTCGCCTTTCGGAAGTTGAATTAAAACCGGATTTTTCTGCGGATCGAGCCAGTATAAAATCTTTTCCGTATTAGCTTTTTCCATCGCCGTGCAGCCCGCCGTGCCGCTTGCGTCGTTGGTCCAAACGTGCAGAAAAATGCACGAACCCGCGCCTTTTTGTTTGTTAAAATTATATTCGACAAAAACCCCTAAATCATATTGCGGAACGATTTCAAACATTTTCTCAGACGATTTCCAATCGAATTTTTCGACTGCCGCGCGATTGACGATGCGGTTGTAATATGTCGAATTAACGTCGTCAACGCATTCGGTAGATTCGTCGAGCTTGGTGAACGGCAGTTTTATTTGATCTTTTTTTGCAATCGTTCCGAACGCCGAAGATAAACCGAAAATGCCTGCCGGAGATTTGCCGTCGCCTTCGCGTTTTAGAATGAGTCTGCTTTCTTCTCCAATCGGAGAATAGTTCGACCCGCCGCCCCAAGCCATTCCGTTTTTGCCCACCACGACGGGAAATGTTTCGCTGACGGCTTTCCAATTCGACCTGCGGCTTTCGCGTTCAAAAAGCCGTGCCGTTCCTGTCACCGAGTTCCAATCGTCGGTCGTCACGACGACGGCTTGCAAAGATTCCGCATACGGTATTTCTTTTCTCGGCGGCTCGATTTTCTTGATTTGCGCGACAGCATTCACGCAAAAGGACAGCAAAATCAACGAAATCAATTTTGCCGTCCCGAATTTTTTGACAGAAATTTTCATCGAAAGACTAATCTTCAAACGGCAAATCGTATTGCTTGCCTTTTTGACTGACGGCGTAAACGCGCAAGCCGATGGAAATCATCAGAAGCGAAATGCCGATCCAGATCAGAACCCAGACGATTGCCGGCAAACCGGTCGCCGCCTGCATATTTGCCGCGTCCGAATGAATGTGCGAACCCGAAAACGGCGCGTTGATTAAAAAGACGGTTTTCAAATCGGAAAGCGCGTTCAGAACGCATTGCACGGCGAGAAAAGCGAGCGTGAAATTTGCCCATTTTGCCGGTGCGAAACGCGCGATTGCCAAAAGTCCGGCAGTTAAAAGCGCACCGGAAATGACCGTAAACGCGACGCTGCCGACGGTTACGCCCGCCGAAAAGATATTCCAGAGCGGCGCGAGAAATCCGAAAAACACGGTCATCAGTCCGACGAACCCGGCGGACGCGGCTAAAACGATGCGCGCCGAATATGCGCGGCGAATCAGAACGAGCAGGAGAACGCCGAACAAAGTCGTTCCCAGATACCCTGCGCTCGAAGTTAAAAGAACCGAAAACCAACTGCCGGTAAAAGATTCGACCACGCCGCTGCCGTCTGATGAAACGGTCAGGCTATGCACGCTCGCGCCGGTCAGAAGCGCGGCTAAAACGTGGCTGCCTTCGTGGATAAAGGTGACGAACAGCCGAATCGGGTAAACCAGATAATCGGCGTATGGAATAAACCACAGGGCAATCGTGATAACGGTCGCGATCAATAAAAGCATTAACTGCGGTCGCGCGTCTTCGGCTATTTTGTATTTCATATTTTTTGGGAAACTCCTTTTCAAAACGCTGACGGAATATTTACGTTTTATTCTACGACATTGTTCAAGGATTGTTAATAGAAAATATCTCAAAAAACAAAAATCATCATTAAGCACGCCGTCCATTAGACCGCGCCGGACTTTTCATTACCCATCACGGCGCGTTTCGGAAAGCGGCTTGCTTAACGGTCAGGTGAAAAAAAACTCTTAACATAAATTTAACAAACACTTCACATCTTTTTAATCTTTCGCCGTTAATCTCTTTCTTTGAAACCGACCAATTTACATTTCGCAAAAACCGAATTTCGCATCGAGGATTTTCGGTTTTTGCCCGAAGTCTATTTAACAGTCAAACAATAAATCGAAACTCTTTTAATGAGGACAACTTTATGAATTTATCGAACAACGGACGGCATAATATTTCATCAATTCTAAGCATTGCCTTTTTATTGACCATTTTCAGCGTCGCTATCGTCGCACAAACCGATAACGCCAGAATCGCGGGAACGGTCGTTGATAAAAACGGCGCGATTATTCCGGGCGCGAACGTCGTTATCAAAAACGAAAAAACCGGCGAAGAACGCACGGTCGTTTCCAAAGACGACGGTTCTTTTTTAGTCGTTGCTCTTCAGCCGACGACCTACACAATATCGGCGACGGCGGGCAATTTCAAAGAATTTTCGCAGAAAAACGTCGCGCTGCTCGTCGGTCAGGAAACAAATCTGACCGTTACGCTGCAAACGACGGATGTGTCGGTGCAGGTTGATATTGTCGGCGGCGAAGAAGCGACTTTGAACACGGCTTCGGCGAGCCTGAGCGCGAACGTCAACCAGCGCGAAGTCGAAGGCTTGCCGATCAACGGTCGCCAGCTTTCGCAGCTTTATCTGCAAGCTCCGGGCGCGGTCAACAGCGGCACGGGAACGTTCGGCGATATACGCTTTTCCGGTCGCGCCGTGCAGCAAAACATTATTCGTTACGACGGCGTGGAAGGCTCGGCGATTATTGACGCTTCGCCGGGCAATCTGAACGGCGAAGTTCCGTCGCCGTTTCGCCTGCAATCTTCGCTCGAAAACGTGCAGGAGTTTCGCGTTGATTCGTCAAACTACCCGGCTGAATTCGGCACGGGAACGGGCGGACAAATTTCGGTCGTCACCAAATCCGGCGGCAACAGCTTTCACGGCTCGGCTTTTGAATATCTGCGCCGCGACGCGCTCGACGCGCGCAATTATTTCGACAATATCACGCCGGGAATTGATAAAAGCAAATTGACGCTCGACCAGTTCGGCGGCTCAATCGGCGGACCGATTATTAAAAACAAATTATTCTTTTTCGCCTCCTATGAACAATATCGCGGGCGTTTCGGCTTGAACTTCGTCGAAGCCGTGCCGTCGGCGGTTGCCGCGGCGCGCGCGGTCGCTTCGGTCAGACCGTATATCGCGGCTTTCAAATCGCCCGCCGCGGTGATTATTCCGAACGCTTCGACCAACGCCGATTTCGACATCGCGCAGTTGCAAGCCGACGAAAAAACCGACGAAAAAGCATTTGCCGCCAGATTCGATTATCAATTCAACCCGCTCAACAAATTGTATTTCAGATTTTTCCGCGACCAAGGCACGGACATCGCGCCCGAAGGCGTTTCCGGTCGCGTGACAAACATCGAAGCCGTTCCGCAAAACGGCGTGTTCGGCTATCAATCGGTTTTGAACAAAAGCGGCTCGCTGATTAACGAATTCAAGCTCGGCTACAACGGCGCGCGCACGCGTATCAACGGCAGCGCGCCGACGATCAACGGGCTTGATTTTTCTAACATCATTTTGAATATCTCGGGCAGCGTCGCCAACACGGGCATCGCCGGACAGGGACAGTCTTCGGGCATCTCGATTCCCGGCGGTTTAGTGCGCGCTAACTCCGCCACGAACGGGCGCGGTCAGCCATATACGCCGTATTCGATTGGATTTATTGACAGCTTGAGTGCCGTGCGCGGCAATCACAATATGAAATTCGGCGGCGAAATTCGCTTGATTCGGCTTTACACGGATCGTCTCGGCGGCACGACTTATACGTTTTCAAACCTCAACGCCTTTCTCGCCAACACGCCCGCGTCGGTGCAGTATTTGGGCGATGTCAGCGCGGCGAGTCCGTTCAACAACGGCATTACCGGCGAGCGCGAAGCCAAACAGGAATATTACATCGGCTACGCACAGGACGAATGGAAATTGCGGCAGGGTTTAACTTTGAGCTACGGCTTGCGCTACGAATATTACACGCCTTTGCGCGAGCGCAACAACGCGCAGGTTTTGTTCGACATCAAAACCGGACAACTGCGCCCTTCAAACGAAGCGGCGTTCAAATCATCGAAAACGAATTTCGGTCCGCGCATCGCCTTAACTTATTCGCCGAACGCGGGCGGCGAAGGATTCTTCAGCGGCGGCAAATCGGTGTTTCGCGGCGGCTTCGGCATTTTTTACGGTCCCGGACAAACCGAAGACCAGATTCAGCCGATTGAAAGCGACCGCATTTCTTCGACGATTTCCGGCTCGACCGTTTTTAACGGTCAGCAATTATTAGCGTTTCCCGCCGCGATTGACCAGATTATCGCCAACTTCAACGCCAATCCTTTAAATCGCCAATATCAGCCGCGCGCTTATTCGGGCGATTATCAAATTCCCGAAAAGGTTTATCAATACAGCTTTTCGTGGCAGCAGCAGCTTCCGTATAAAATGGTCTCGACCGTCGCTTACGTCGGCAGCCAGGGACGCAATTTGTTTTTGCGAAGCGTCGCCAATCAGGTTTTGGCGGGAAACACGACGATTTTGAACGGCGCGAATTTGCCGAACGGAGTCGGCGTGATTAACCGCACGAACGCCGTCGGACAAGTCATCGGCGTGAACACGGTTCGCCAGTTCGATGTTCTTTCCGGCACGACGCAAAATCGTCCGTTCGCCGAAGTTGACTACAAAACGAGCGGCGGCGACGATTCGTATAACGCGCTGCAATTGTCTCTGGGGCGCAGCCTCAGCACCGGCTTGACGATGAACGTGCAATATACTTTTGCGAAAAGCAACGGACTAACTGCCGGTTCAAACGAAGCCCGCACGTCGGCGCAGCTCGACAATTTTGAAGCCGACCGCGGGCGCAACAACTTCGACGTGCGCCACACCTTCAATTTTAGCGCGTTGTATGAATTGCCAATCGGCAAAGACCGACGCTTCAATTTCGGTAAAGCCGCCAATTTTCTCGCCGGCGGCTGGCAGGTCGGCGGCATCGTCAACGCGCGAAGCGGCGTTCCGCTTGAAGTTTTAGTCGTGCGTCCCGATGTCGTCGCGCAATGTCAGCTCGCCGCCGGATGTCTGGTTAATACGGCAGTTTCCGGCACGACCGTTTCGACGACGCTTGTTCCGAACGGCTACACGATCAATCTGCCGACGGTCGGCAACGGCGCGGCGAACGGGGCGGCTTTTAACGCGCCGCCGTTGCCGACCGGATTCGCGGCAGTCGTTAACACGCCGGGCGGCGGCGCGTCGCGCAACGTTCGACGACCGAATTTAATCGCGGGCGTGAATCCGTTTCTCGACAGCGACCGCAACTTTATCAATCCGGCGGCGTTCGCCATTCCTGTCGCCGGAACCTTCGGCGATTTTCCGCGCAACAAGCTTTCAGGTCCAAATTTCAAGCAAATTGATTTAACGCTGGCGAAAAAATTCCGCCTGACGGAAACGATGAATTTCGAGTTTCGCACCGAAATTTTCAACATCTTCAACACGACTAATTTCGCCAATCCGTCGGTGACGCTAAATAACGCCCTGCCGACTTTAACGGCAATTAATCCGACGGCGACCAACGGTTTAGCCGCGCCGGTTTTCACAATTAACGCGAGTGCCTCAACCGTTCGACAGCCCGGACAAGCGTTCAGCCAGGATGCCGCCGGATCAACCTTCGGCGTTTTGCGCTCGACCGTCGGGCGCACGGTCGGCTTGGGAACAAATCGGCAAATTCAATTTGCGTTTCGGTTTAATTTCTAACCTGAATATAACCTTGAAAAGAAAAGGCGAGTCTTTCACGGCTCGCCTTTTTAATTGATGATCCAAACAAATAAAGCCCGCGCGTCAGCAAGAGCGGAAAGGATCGAAGAGTTTACTGATCTTGCGGGCGGGTTTCCGCTTTCTTTCCGAGTCGCATCCAATCGAAAATTGCTGTAATATCTCCTAAAATCTCAAAAGGACTTCATTATGAAAATATGAAAACACTTCGGCTCTCATTTCTTCTGCTGACGATTTTGCTGTGCGCTTTTAATTTTAGCCAAACGGCGGGTCAAACGAAACCGGATAAAATGCCGCCAACCACCCGAAAATCAAACGAAATTTCGATTGACCGGAAAACGAATTCAAAATACAAATTGAGCTTTCTTTTCGGCACGGACGACAAAGCCGAAGCAAATTTCGTCAAGATACGAAGCGACGAAAACGGAAAAGAGTTCGTTTTTTATAATTTGGTCGAAACGCCCGGCGCAATTTCCTGGTCGCCCGACGGGGAACATTTGGCTGTCAATAACGCATATGGCATCAACATCTACAAAACGGCGGATTTGGTAAAGTCATTCGCCGACGCGACTGTCAGAGAAGATAATTTTTTCGATAAAACAAAAACCGCCGATGAAATCTCCGTCCTTGACGAAAGGAAAAGTCCTGCGTTCCGGCACAATTTTCTGAATTGGAAAAACAGTTCCTCGTTTGTTTTTGAAATAACGTATCTGGAATGGAATGAGACGACCAAAAATAATCCGGTCGGCGAATTCAGCTACGATTTCGTAAAAAAGCAATTATCTCGCCGGATGCCGCGAAATGAATCAACTCTTTCGCCGGATAAGCAAAAAATTTATTCGCCGTCGGCGCGTTTTTCGGGTAAAAACAAAAATAAAAATATCAGCCGAAATAACATAAAAAACGAGATAGATAGAATAAACGCGGCGTTTATCAAAAACGACGATTGAATTGTTTTTTGTGCGATGCCAAGTTCATAAAATTCCGGCTCGTAAACAAACGGCTGACAATTATTTTTTAAAATCAAAGCTCGGATAAAACGAAAAAAGCGAGTCTAAAATTGACTCGCTTTTTCTTTGAACAGGGCGGGAAAAATTTATTTTATTCGTCCTTCAGCCCTTATTTAGCTGCCGTTATCGAGTTCGATTTATCGCGCGGGTCATATGGCGTGGCTTGATATTTTTTGACGGCTTGCTGGGCATTGTCGTAATTATCACCCAAATCTTCGGCGCGTTTGTAGGCGGCGACTCCGCGGGCGCGGTCGCCTTTTGCGTCGTAGGCGTTGCCCATTTTAATATTCGCCCAGACCGCGAGCCACGTCGGTTGTAAATTTCCGCCCAAAACGGCTTTGAAATTATCAATCGCCACGTCGTAGTTGCGCTGCTCTAAGAACAGCAAACCGAGATGATAATAAACCCAAGAGTTCGAGCGGTCGAGCTTTAACGCCGCTTCAAACTGCTGCTGCGCTTCGACGTAATTGCCTTCTTTGAACTGTTCGATGCCGCGCCGGGCAATTGAAGAAACGCGCAAATCGGGCGAAATTCTCAGAAGTTTAAAGTTCGGGTCAACGTTTACGCCAATCGGTTTGCCGTCCGATTCGATGTTAAAATCCGCGCTCGCGTCTTCGATGTCAACCGTCACGGTTTTCAAACCTCCCTCGCCTTCACTTTTCAACTGTAAATCGAGCGGCAGACGCAGATTATCGTAATTTTGTTTGACCGTGCCGCGCGTGACAAATTTGCCGCCGCGCGTTCTGATAATTTGATAATCCAAGGAGAATTCCGGCACGCCCGTGCTTTCGACCCAACGCGCGAAAAAGTAGCGCATCGGCTGACCGGCAACCTGTGTCGTCAATTTTTCAAAGTCGTCAATCGAAGCGTTTTTGCCGCGATATTGTTGCAGAAAGTTTCGTAAAAGCTGCGTAAATTTCTGGTCGCCGAGCGTTTCGCGCAAAAGTCGGAAAACCGTCGCGCCTTTGCCATACATTATATATTGATAGGCAGTTGACTGGTCGTCCAAAGTCGCCGGAGCGCGTGTCAGCGAAGCGGTTTGCTCGAACGTCAAGGATTTTTCGAGCAGCTCGCGGCGCAGATTTTCGAGCTGCGCGCCCGACAGACTCGTTTCGCGCAAAGCGAACGCGCTGTATTCGGCTAAACCTTGCGAAATCCAGGCATCGTCAAACGATTTCAAGCCGACCGTCAAGCCCCACCACTGCAAGGCAGCTTCGCGCTGTAGGCGGTCCTGCGTAACGTCGCGCTGCTGTTCGAACAGGCGACTCGCCATAAAAATCATTCCTTGCGTTGAATAAAAATCGAGGCTTTCGTCGTCAATCTGCGCGACGATCAGACGCTTGCCGCCCTGCGGATCGCCGAATTGTTTCGTGTAATATTCGAGAGCCTTGCCGAGCGTTTCGCCGTAGGCGGCGACCTGCGCGTCGTTGCCGATGCGGGTATTGAACTGCAATTCGTATTCGCCGAAACGCAGATTTTTATTCGCGTATTGACCGTAGGCGAAATTGCCGATTAACGCCGGTTTTGACTGCACGAAATGATATTTGCCGCCCGCGCCGTTGACCGGCGCGTCGCTGAAACCCACCAACTGTAAGCCTGCGGGCAATGAAACGGAAATGTCCGAAGTCGCCGGATCAGCCGCGTAATCGTGAAACGGAAACCAGCGCGCCGCATACATCAAATATCCGTCCTTCGAGCCGATGTAGGCGAGCCTTTTGGTAAGCAGCGGTCCGCCGTTCGGAGTCGCCAGAACGCCGCCGTATTTGAAGCGCAGCGTCACGGGCGTTCCCTTCAAAACCGTATCGCCCAAATCAATTCGCACGCTCGGACCTAAATCCGAAACGCCGGTTTGATCCTGCACGAACGTCACTTGTCCGGCGGCAGAATTATTAACCGTCGCCGCCGCATTCTTTGTTTTCGTCGGCGCGGCAGTAATCGGCGCGGCGGCATTCTGACGCGTGATGCTTTCGATTTTCAGCGAGCCGTTTAATTCAAACGAAACAGTGCGCGTGTCTTCGAGCGGCGTAAAATTAACGTCAACCGTCGCGTTGAGCTTGTTTTCGTTCGGAACGAGCTGAACGTCCATCTGATAATTCGTTACGTCGAACCGCGCTCTTTGAACTTGCTGTTGAGCGATGGCGGCAAAGGCGAGCAGCGCGATTGACAAACCCGCGCCGAACATTTGAAAAATCCGTTTCTTATAATTATTCATTTCGCTTTTGATAAAATTTTATTAACCCGATTTGCAGTTTAAGATGTCGTAAGATGTCAATTCGTTCGCTTGCTTGAAACACGACAAATTATAATTTTTATAAAACCTTCAGGCAGCGAAAATAAGACCGGGCGCGGGATAAATAAAAAAAGAGGCTCGCAACTCAAGCCTCTTTTTCGGTAATTTTGAGCGAAATGTTTATCTGTTATATGCGCCCGGAATCGGCGCGTCGCCGGTTGAACCAAACTGAATGCCCGTAAAGCCCTGCGTCGAACGATTGAGATACCAGACATTGTTCCGGTAAACGGCGATGTCGGCTTTGCCGTCGCCGTCGTAATCCGCCGGAACAGGCACATCCGCTGACTGTCCGAACTGAATGCCCATAAAGCCCTGCGTCGAACGCTGCACATACCAGAATCCGTTCGACGGTCGAAATACCGCGAAGTCCGCGCGTCCGTCGCCGTCGTAATCGGCAACGACTAATTTGTCTTCCGCCGCGCCGAACTGCAAGCCGGTAAATCCGCCGCCCGTCTGCTGGACATACCAAATGCCGCTCGACGGTCGAAACACTGCGTAATCAGCCCGCCCGTCGCCGTCAAAATCCGCTGCCACCGGCTTATCTTCCGCCGCGCCGAACTGCAAAGCCGTAAATCCAGCCTGCGAACGCTGGACATACCACACGCCGTTGGACGGACGATAGACTGCCAGGTCTGCTTTGCCGTCGGCATCGAAATCAGACGGCACGGGAATGTCAGTTGCTTCGCCGAATTGAAGATTAACGAAACCCGCCTGTGAACGCTGAATAAACCAGTTACCGTCCCGATAAACGGCGATATCGGTTTTGCCGTCGCCGTCGTAGTCAGCGGGAACTAATTTGTCTGAAGCGATGCCGAACTGCAGACCCGTAAAACCGTTTTGCGATTGATTGAAATACCACACGCCGTTTGCGGGGCGAAACACGGACAAATCCGCCTTGCCGTCGCCGTCAAAATCCATTCCGGCGCGTCTGCCCGCGTCGCTGACGTAACGCACGAGCAATAACTCGAAGTTTTCGTTTGATTGAGTGCCTCCGGCAACGATTTTACCGTCGGGCTGGATGTCAATCTGCTCAATTGCGGTGCTGCCGCTGACATCCGTTTTCACTTTGCCGTTCGTTCCGAAACTCGTATCGAGCGTGCCGTCCGCTTGATAGCGGACAACAACAAAATCGCTGTTTCCGTCTGAACCGATTTCGCCGCCGCCGACAACGATTTTACCGTCCGATTGAATTTTGACCGAATGCGCGAAAAATGCGCCCGTTGTCGGAAAAGCAGTTTCAAACGCGCCGTTCGCGGTGTATCTGAGCGGCGCGATGCCTTCGCCGACGACGATTATTTTGCCGTCCGCCTGAATCGCCGCTTCACGCGCGTCCGAATTAGTCGTAGTCGCTCTGATTACTTTGCCGCCTGCGCCGAAAGTTTCGTCGAGCGAACCGTCGCTTTTATATCTGACAATCGTCGCTTGTTTAACGTTTGCCAGAGCATCGGTGGAATATCCGGCGGCGACGATTTTTCCGTCCGCTTGAATGATAGAATCGGATAAGTAATCCGTATTATTGATGTTTGTGGCGACTCGTCCGCCCGTGCCGAATGTCGTATCGAGTGAACCGTCAGTATTGTATCTGACAACCGCGAAATCCGTGTTGGAATTGGGTGCGGTCAGATTCGTTACTCCGGCGGCGACAATTTTGCCGTCCGCTTGAATATTAACAGAATAAATGATTGAGCTAATACCGATTGATGTGACAACTTTGCCAGTCCCGTTAAACGTCGTGTCGAGTGAACCGTCGGTATTGAAACGATAAACGGCGAAAGCCGATGTGCTGTTGCTGTAATTGAAGAAAAATCCGCCGACCACGATTTTTCCGTCGGATTGCAATGCCACAGAATAAGCATCACTCATATAGAACGTATTGTTATAACCGTCACCGTCAAATGTTGGGTCTAATGAACCGTTCGGATTAAAACGAGCGACAAACGTGGTCTGCGCTGCCGGAGCTGAATTCGGCGTGAGCGGCGGCGCGAAAGTTGTCCCGACAGCGACGGTTTTACCGTCCGGCTGAACTACTAAATCCTTCAGTGTCGCCGTAACGGTCAAGTGCGTCGCCACCTTGCCGTTGGTGCCGAACGCCGGGTCGAGACTGCCCGCTGTCTGCGCTTTGGCGTTGATAAAAGTCAACAACAAAAACGCCGGCAAAAGCGTTCTAAAAACTATCGAAACTCTTTTATTCATTACTAAAACTCCTTAGTGTAGTGAAAATCACATTAAATTAAAACGAAGCGAGTTGTCAAGATTTTTGGCACAAATCCAATCATCCCCTTCTTCATATTCGCTGGCGCGGATTAAGCGCAAGCCTTTATATAAAAATAAGTAAAGGATTACAGATTTCAGTAAATAAAACTCCGCGCGACTTTCACATTAAATCAAGGAAAGTCGTTCCGTCACTCCTTCTCTCGAATAATAAAAGTCGGCACCATTCCGCCGCCGGAAGAGACGTTGGCGAGTTCCGACGAAGAAAGGCGCGTGAACGCCGAACCGACCAAACCGTTGTATAAAAGCGGATCGAGGTCAACGAGTTGTTCGACCATTTGCCAGTTGCCCGCCGCGTCGAGCATCGGGAAAAACTCTTTGGAAGTTTGCACTCGTTCCTGCACGAGATAATCGCCGTTTTCGAGTGCGACATTAATCGCTTTTTCCCATTCTTCGACGGTCGAAGCCCAGCCGATATAAATGCCGTGTCCGCCGTAATCGTCGTTCGGTTTTAAGACCAATTTGCCGCGATTTGTCCGCGTCCATTCGACGAGATTGATTCGCTCGCCTTTATTTTCGGTCGCTTCGTCGCGGAACTTGCGCGTCCACGGCACGTGCGCGCCGATTGCGGCGAGTTCCGTTTCGTTGAACAGATGCGCGTAACGCTCGTTCGTCAAAACGGCGAAAACCGCTTTTTTATGAATTATTTTCGAGCGAAAATTGTTGACCAGACAAACCGCTCCGGCGCGGTATGCTTCGAGCAGCGCGGGCGCGGATTCGATAATCGGGATGTATTCGTTGACGAGCAGACGTTTATAAACGATGTCAATGGCGACTTCCTTGTAAAGCAGACGTTTGCCGTCGAAAACGAGTTCGTCGGGCGAGCAGATCAAAGCCGTATAACCTTCCGATTCAAAATAATCCTTGAAAAGCTCAAACTCTTTCTGAGTCGGCAAATCCTTCAAATCAACAATCGCAATCACGGGCTTTGTCTCGGGCAAGCCGCCGTTAAACTCCGTGTAGCATTTCAGCAAAACGTCGAGCAGCAGCGGTCTGCCTTCAAAGCCCTGCGCGTCGTATTTTTCCAGAAACTTCTGCATCACGGGAAGCGATTTGAAAATCTCGGTCGCCGAATCCGCGTAAGCCACGCCCGCGGGCGATTCGCCGTTTAATTCGACAAACGAATAAGCGTTTTCGGTCAAAAACGAATCGAGCCTGGCGTTCGGCGAAACCTGTTTATATTTCGGGTCAATCGCCACCAGATCCTTTTCGATTTCGGTGATGCCGAGTTCGTCTAAAATCGCTTCGTCGGCAATCGCCGCGTCCTTGACCTTTTGCAGAGCCGACCAGACGGTTTCACAAATCCCGGAAACGCGCTGCCAATCCGCTTCGGCGACGAAATGCGGGCGCAAATATGGCGAAAGGCGACGACCGCCGAAAATCAGGCGCGCGCCTTCCAAACCTTCGTCGAGCGCGAGCCGCGACGATTCGGCTAAATCGAAATCTTCCAATAATTGATGATAATAAGCGACGGCTTCTGTCAGCATAATTTTGTTAACGGTAAACGGTTAATTGTTTTCGACTAAATGTTATTGACAAGTTACTTTGGCGGCGCGAAGTCAGAACCGCCTGCGTTAGCGGGTGGTTAAACGCGGTGTTTGAAATTCGCCGACTTTATCAATGTCAGTTTAATCATTCCGCAGACGCAAATGGTTCTGACACGACCAATAACTGATGATTAATCTTCAGCCATTTTCAAAATCAATTCAAATTCTTCCGCACTCAAAGGCATCACCGATAATCTCGACTGCTTGATCAGCGCGATATTTTCTAAAGTTTTTTCCGCTTTAATTCGGTCGAGCGAAACGGCTTTTTTAAATTTTTCGAGCGGTTTGATTTCGACCGCCAGCCAATTTTCGCCGGTCGGATCGGGAAACGCTTCTTTGGAAACTTCGGCTAAACCGACGACGGATTTTTCCGACACCGAATGATAAAACAAAACCTGATCGCCGACGCGCATTTCACGGAGATTGTTCCGAGCCTGAAAATTTCTGATTCCCGTCCAATCAGTCGCGCCTTCGGCAATCAAATCGTCGAACGAATATTTTTCGGGTTCCTGTTTGACGAGCCAGAATCGCATCGAAAAGATTTTAACAAATTCGGCGGTAACGCGCTTCGTAAAGCGACAAAATGCCGTGTGCGATCAAGCCGACGGCGGCGACGAATAAAAGCGTTTTGCCGTAAAAATTCTGCGACAGCGTTCGCAGCGCGCCGTCCACGCCGGTCGCCTCGTTCGGGTTCGCGTCAATCGCCGCGAGAACGAAATAATAACCGATCAAACCGAAAATAACTGCCCGCGCCGTAAAGCTCAACGCGCCCAGAACGGTAACGATTTTTCGTTTCCAGCCCTGCAGCTCGCGCAGCCGGAAATCTTCCTGAAATTTTCCGGTGATGCCGCGATAACATTCGCTCAAGCCCGCGCCGATTACGCTCAAACCGACGATCAATATCAAAATCGTGCCGAGCGGCAACGCGAGAATCAAAGCCGTAATGCTTTTCTGAACCGTTCCGTTTTGCGTGGAAACCTGCGCCGTCGTGATAATAATCCAAGCCGTCCACGCCAAAAATATGTAAAAAATTCCGGTTCCGACCGCGATGATGCGTTTAGCGATGCCCTGCCATTTTTTACCGGCGTTATCAACGTCCGCCACGCCGCGCAAAATATTCCAGATGCCGTGACAAACCGCTCCGACGACGAAAATTATCAAAAAAACCTTGCCGTATGAAAGCTGCGCGATGACGTTCAACGCGCCGGTCGGATCGGCAAGCGTGCCACCGCGCTGTCCGAAGGCGACCAGCAACGCCAAAATTCCGATCACGGTGAAAAGAAATCCCTTCGTATAGAAACCTAACTGAGCGAGACGCTTCGTATAGGGATGCCGAACGATTTCTTCCGCCGCTTCAACCGTCTGCTCGATTTTCTCGCTAATTGCCTCTTTTGTCGCGTCGTCCATTTCTATTTGTGAGAGTTTTTATTATTTTTCGATTTTCGCAGAAAAAAAATGGTTGACGACAGAGAAAATTTTTCGTTTATCAAATGACTCTAAGATTTCTTCTGTGCTTCCGCCGCTTTTTTGTTCAGCCATTTCGCCCAGCGTTCGATATACGGGCGAAAAGGTTTGAAAAATTTGGCGCGCTTGCTCGTCTCCGATTGTTTTTCGCTCCACGTTTTCAAATTTTTCTGCGCGTATTGACGAATCTGCGGTTCGAGACTTTCTCTTTTCACCGAATGGCGCAGAGTCAAATGATAATGCTGCCCGACGAGCGAAAACAGCAAACCGGCGAGATTGCTTTTGAACGCCGATTTCGCCATCCAGCGTTTGCCGAAGTTTTCGGTCGGCTGCAAAAGCGCGCCGAGCGCAATTTCAATCCAGGCGTTTTTATTTTGAATTTTCGGGTGATAAAGTCCCGGCAAATCGCCTTTAATCGGCACGGGTGAATTTTTCAGTTGAGCGTTATTGATAAAATCTACGAGCCGTATGCGCTCCAGACCGCGCTGATGCTCGAGCGGCAGATACGCCAGAATTTGCCGTATCAATTCTTCGGTATTCTTCGGCAGAGCGATGCTCGCTTGATTTTCGATTTTTATTTCCGACGGTTTCGCAGATTTCAAACCTGCTAATTTAATTGCCATAACTTTTATCTAAATTGTAAATTGTAAATTGTAAATCGTAAATCGTGAATCGTGAATTATGCCACAGATTTGTTGACTCGCCGCAACAGCAAGCCTTTTTAATTTATGATTTGCAGAATCTAAACTATATCAAATAAATCGTTTAGCCGTTCAAAGAAACTCGGCATAACTCTTGTTATTTGAATGCTTGATGATAAATCAGCGAACAATTTCCAAAGTCGTCAAAACAAACGGCATCGGACTGCATACCGGCGTTCGGGTAAATTTGAATCTGAAGCCCGCGCCGGAAAATACGGGTTATGTTTTCGTCCGCACGGATTTGGATGATTTTGAAATTCCGGCTTCGATTGAATACGTTTCGCATTGCAGCTATGCGACGACGCTTCTGCGAAAAGGCGTTCTGCTTTCGACTTGCGAACATCTGCTCGCGGCTCTGCGTGGCTCGAATATTGATAATTGTTTTATCGAAATCGACAACATCGAGATTCCGATTATGGACGGTTCGAGCGAAATTTTTCTGGATTTAATCGAACGAGCGGGCGCGATTGAGCAAAACGCGCCGCGCCGTTTTCTGAAGATAAAAAAGACGGTCGAATTTGCCGACGGCGACCGAAAAATGTCAATCGCGCCGTCGGAAAAATACGAAATTGAATGCACGATTGATTTTCCGCATCCGTTTATCAAACGGCAAATTTTTAATTTTACATTAACCGGCAATTCATTCGGGCGCGAAATCGGCTCGGCGCGAACCTTCGGATTTACGCGCGAAATCGAGATGCTCCGCAAGGCAAATCTCGCGCTCGGCGGATCCTTGAACAACGCGATTGTTTTAAGCGACGACGGAATGCTCAACGAAACGCCTCTGCGCTTTAAAGACGAATTCGCCAGGCACAAAACGCTCGATATTGTCGGCGATTTTTCCCTGCTCGGAATGCCGCTTTTAGGACGAATCAAAGCCCACAAAAGCGGTCATTCGGTTCACGCTTCGATGATGAGCAAACTTTTGAAAACCGAATCAGCCTGGGAAATCGTCGAAGGCTGAAAGATAAAAGGCGAATTTTTTCAAATTCGCCTCTCGCCCCCTTGTTCGCCCCTTGTTAAACTTTTATCTATGCTTGAATGTGCGCTTCGACGAACCATAAAAGTTTGTCGGTTTCGCGCGAAACTTCGGTCAATAAATCAGCCGTGTCTTTGTCACCGAGTTCCTCCGTGTCGTCAATATTCTGGCGAATGCGTTTGCCGAAATCCGACATCGCCGTCGAAAGTGCGTCAACGTTCGCCGTGCCGTCGATGATTTCCAGAGGATATTCGGACAAACTGGATTTTTGCGCGACGACGCGCGCCGTGCCATATGCCGTGCCGCCGAGCGCGGTAATGCGTTCGGCAATCAAATCGGTGTGCGCTTCAGCGGCAATCGCCACTTGATCGAAAAGCTCGTGCAAACCGATAAAATGAATTCCCTTCACGTTCCAGTGCGCCTGTTTCGCCTGTGTTTTTAAGTCAATCGCGTCCGCCAGTCGCGCGTTCAGATATTCGGCGACCTTTTCGCGTTTTTCCTGCGCCAAATCGTTCTTCGTGTTATGCATAATTTCTCTTTTGTTTAGAACTATTCTAATTCTAATAAATTAAAAAGTCAAGTTTAAAGACCGATTCGCAAGCAACTCGAACGCGGATTTTGGTTTCATATTTATTCGGGCTGAACTTTTAACGGCTCGAAATTATTTGAATTTATTATGTTTTTTCAAACTTCAAACACGCCGACCAAAGTCATCGAAAGCGCGTCGCAGGTCACGAACGTCGCTTATTCGTCGGTGGATAATTTAATCAAATCGGTGATCGAACAGCTGCCTTATCTCGTTTCGGGCATTCTGGTTTTAATTTTCTTCTGGATACTTTCCAAAATTTTCAAAAGCGCGTTTTGGGCGACGACGAGCCGCACGAAATTAGACAATCGTCTGCGAATTTTGTTCAGCCGTCTGATCGGAATTTTTATTTTTGTGTTGGGGATTTTTACCGCTCTGACGGTGATCGTGCCGTCGTTTCGCTTCGGCGATTTGATTGCGGGTTTGGGCTTTACGTCGTTTATCGTCGGTTTCGCCACCAAAGATATTTTGAACAATCTTTTGTCGGGCGTTTTAATTTTATGGAAAGAGCCGTTTCACATCGGCGATTATATTTTTGTGAAGGATAAACAGGGCAAGGTCGAATACATCGGCGTGCGCGCGACGACCCTACGAATGGACGACGGCGAGCGGATTTTGATGCCGAACGGCGATATGTATTCGAACGCTCTGATTATTCGCGGCGCGGGCGCGGCAAGGCGTATGAAATTAACCGTCAGCATCGGTTACGACGCGGAAATTGACCAGGCGAAATCAGGCATTCTGAAAGTGATGGGTGAAATAAACACCGTCGTTAAAGAGCCTTCCCCGAGCGTTTACGTGACCGATCTGGCTTCGGAAGGCGTAAATCTCTCGATTTATTTTTGGATCAACACGAACGAAAGCAAACCGATGGAAGTTTTCGATCAAGTGGCGACGGGCATCAAAAAAGCCTTGAGCAAATCGAACATCGAAATTTATCCGACCAGCCCGATTGTCGTGCAGGAAGCGAAAGTCGAACTGCTGACGGAAAACGGCGACGGCAAGGATATTTTTAAATAAGCGACGGAAAATTTTACGATTATTTTCTCGACCGGTTGTCGAGCAGTCCGAATTTTCTATGTGCGGCTATGTTTCTATGTGGTTAGAAATCTTAACCACATAGAAACATAGCCGCGCATAGATTTCATAATTTCGATTTTACATATACTTGAAATCTGCTTTAACTCAGGATCGTATGATTCGGCTTGTTGTTTAAGGCGTTTATTATTTCCATCGTTACGTTTTTGCCGCCGCTCAGATTGGTGTGAAGCGCGGCAATCGTATAAATCGGACCCCACGGAAATCCCCACCAGCCGACGACGGCTGAGAGCAGAGTGTAGGTAAAACTTTTGCTGAAAGTGCTTTCGCCGGCGCGGATAAAATAAACGTCCGTCGAACGCTTGAAGGTGACGATCAGCAGCGAGATGCAGTATTCAAAAACGACGAATTTGCCGCCGCGCGCGATTTCCTGTTCGAGTTGTTGAGGCGAGAGATTTTCCAGACCGTAAATATCCATAATTGATTTTTAAATAATTGTCGTCACGATTTCTCTGATACTGCGCTGCAGTTCGCGGTCGTCGGTAATCGGCGAGCAGAGCGCGACTTCCGCCGCGTCAATCGGCGCGATTCCTTTGGCGATCATTTGCGCGGCATAAATTAAAAGGCGCGTCGAAACACCTTCTTCCAAACCGTGTCCGCGCAAATTACGAACTTTTTGCCCAATTGTCACCAAATCCCGTGCCGTCGCTTCGTCAATTTTGCCTTCTTTGGCGACGATTTCCGTTTCGGCTTCCGCATTCGGATAATCGAATTCCATCGCCACGAAACGCTGGCGCGTGGATTGTTTCAAATCCTTTAAAATTGATTGATAACCGGGATTATACGAGACGACGAGCATAAATTCCGGCGGCGCGTCAACGATTGTGCCGCGCTTTTCAATCGGCAATCTGCGCCTGTCGTCGGTCAGCGGATGAATAATGACGACCGTATCTTTTCTGGCTTCGACCACTTCGTCGAGATAACAAATCGCGCCGGTGCGGACGGCTTTCGTCAAAGGTCCGTCGTGCCAGACGGTTTCGTCGCCTTCCAATAAAAATCGCCCGACTAAATCGGTCGCCGACAAATCTTCGTGACAGGCGACCGTTATCAAAGGACGATTTAGTTTGTGCGCCATAAATTCGACGAAGCGCGTTTTGCCGCAGCCGGTCGGACCTTTCAGCATCACGGGCAATTTCGCCGCATACGCGGCTTGAAAAAGTTCGACTTCCCGGTTGACGGGAAGATAATAGGGTTCGTTTTCGACGCGATATTTTTCGACGGCTAATTCCATAAATAGTAAAACGACAATTCAGACGAATTATCATAAGCGAAAAATCATTTTAGCATTCGCCGGAAATACGCCGCAAACGAGAGATTTTTTTAATGGCTTTGCCGTTATTCTTTTGAAAATTCCGCAAATTAAGCGTAATCTTTTCAAAATTAAAAATTATCGCGGCTTGAAAAATTTCGCGCCGCAAAATTTAGAGAGGAAAACCCCAAAATATGAAATCGCTAAATTATTTATTATTGACTGCCGTTTTTTTTACGGCTTTAAATTGTTCTTCGGCGACGAAACCGGCGAATCAGAACGCGAACGTCGTGATGATGAACGCTGAAGATATTAAAATCGCGCCGTCAAACTCGGCGGTCGAAAACGCCGCCGCGGAAACCGCCGAAATTGCGCCCGACGCGCTCGTCAAAGATTTGTATAAAGCGCACGACAGAGATAACGGCGCGATTGTGCAGGGCGAAAACCGCAAAATTCTCGACAAGTATTTCGATAAAAATCTCGCCAATTTGATTTGGAAGGATATGACGACGAATAAGGACGAAGTCGGCGTGATTGATTTCGATATTTTTTACAACACGCAGGACGCGGAAATTAAAAACCTGAACATCGGCGCGGCAAAAATTGATGGCGACAAGGCGAGTGTTCCCGTAACTTTTGTCAATTTCAAAATTAAAAACTCGCTGACTTATCAGCTCGTCAAGGAAAATTCGGCGTGGAAAATTTCCAACATTGATTACGGCAAAGGCGAAAATCTACTGAAATATTTCAAGGAATCAGCCGCGAATGATTCCGGCGACAATTCTAAAAATTCTTCGCCGACCGGCGAGTTTGAGGGCGCGTATCAAGTCGGCGATACGAGCTGCGCGGTCAAACCCGCGAAAATGGCTTTTGAAGTCAAATGGGCGAAAGGCACGGGAACGGAAATGTTCTTTTCCGAAGAACGCGACGACGGCAAATACGCCTTTGCGTCGGATTCGGCGAACGGCAAAGCGAACAAATTCGTTTTTGACGACGAAAATTACAACGGCGGAACTTTCTACCGCGCCGACGGCAAAGAATTTTCCGTCAAGCGTATGCGTTAAATTTATTGAAAGGCAAAAACAAAAGCCCGCGCGAACGATTCGGCGGACTTTTGTTTTTTTTTGCATAGCAAAATTTCTAATTGAAATTGCCGATGTATTGCGGCTTGGGAATATCCGGCGCGACGCTGTCGAGCGAATGATTTCTGCCAATCGAACGCGGATCGAGAATTGAATATTTTCCCCGCACGGCGATATTCTCACCCGGTCGAACGTCGAGCGGATTCGCATTATTGACGACGCTCAAAGCCTCGCCCGGAACGTAATACTGCGTGATGCGAAGCGCGTCAAGCGGATTCAACCCGAGATGATCGAGCGCGAGCGGCGCGGAATTAACCGCCGTCGCGTGCAGATCAGTTTTAATCGAAGCATACGAAGCCAAACCGCCGCCGAGCGAATGTCCCGTCAAAATTACGTTGTCGCCGGCAGCCGCCTTCCATTTGTTCGCAAAATCAACCGCCTGACCGTATTGTGCCGTCGGTAAACCAACGCCCTGTTTAAGGTTGTCGTCCCAATCGCCGCCCTCGTCCGAGCCGGAAAAAGCGACGACGACGCGCTTATCGTTCGGATCAACCGGCTTTAAAGCGACGGCGCGAAACCCTGTGTTCGCATCTTCTTTGACATCAACGACCTTCCATTGTTTGCCGTCCGGAAATTGAAAAACATCGCCGACTTTTGAATTTGATCTCTTATATGCGATTTCGCACGCGCTTTTCGTTTCGGAAAATTCCAAGCCCTGCGCGGCAGGCGGATGCGATTCGCCCGGATGCGTTATCGAGTCAAAGATATTTTCGGCAAAATTCGCGCCGGTTTTGGCTGCCTCGAAAGTTTTTTCCAAACCGATCCTGGTTATCTCGGCTTGCAGTTTGACCGTGCTGACCACTGCGTCTTTGCCGAATTCAGCGGTCGTCTCAGCAACATTGACGGTCGTTTTCACCGTCGTCTCTCCAAGATTTTCCGCCTTGTGAACGACGGTTTTTGCGATGTCTATCGGATTCGGAATGCCAAAGCCCATTTTAATTCTCCTTTTATCAAAACTGATTTTCTATTTTGATTATCGGCGCGTTTCGTCAGAAGTTTCCTTGACGGGCGAAAATAAGCGGGTTTGGCAAGTCGGGCAAATTTAATACGCCTGATTTAAAATTAAAAAGCGGTGAAAAAATTCACCGCTTTCCCCTTTAAGTAAACGAATAATCAAAAATAGAATCAAACAAACAACCCAGGTAGCAAACTACAATGTTTCAAAAACATAATCATTGCTGTCAAAGTTTCGGATTGCCCATCCATTGTTTCTCAAGAAAGAGAATACGCTTTTCTCATGTGGCAAATTCAATGCCATAATGATAAATACGGATTATCTTGAGCAAACGTAAACAAATACAAACAATTTATGCATCGTTTTTGATACAATTAAAATAGTATTAAAATCGGTCATTTTGATCGAAATCAAACTATTGCCGTTCTAATTTAATACGCTCGATTGACAGAAATTATTATGCCTTTTGAACCAATGATAGAATTTGATTATCGAACCATATGGAATTAACAGTCGGCGTAACCGGCGCGTCAGGCACAATTTACGCGCAACGCACTCTACAACTTTTAGCTGCCAGCGGCGCAGTTGAAACAATAAACCTAATTTTATCGGAAGTCGTCCCAATCGTCGCACAGGTCGAACTCGGCGTAAATCTTAAAAATCTGGATCAAAAGAAAATCAACGAATGGCTCGGCTTGCCCGACGATTCAAAATTGATACGCTTCTGGCAATTGAACAATCTCGCGGCGAAACCTTCGAGCGGCTCGAACAAACAAGTCGGGATGATCGTCGTGCCGTGTTCGATGGGAACTTTGGGCGCAATCGCGTCGGGCGCGGGAACGAATTTGATACACCGCGCGGCGGACGTTTGTCTGAAGGAAAACCGGCGGCTCGTTTTAGTTCCGCGCGAAACGCCGTTTAATCAGATTCACCTCGAAAATATGTTGCGCGTCGCCCGCGCGGGCGCGACGATTTTGGCGGCGAGTCCGAGTTTTTATCATAAGCCGCAAACGATTGACGATTTGGTCAATCACGTCTGTTATCGAATTTTAGACCAGTTCGATATTCCGCATTCCAAAAAAACGCAGTGGACGGGCGAAGAAGTCGCGCACGGAGAATAAACTTATGAAATTTTTAGCCGCTTTTTTCAGTTTATTTTTATTGTTTTCCTTCGTTCCGGCGCAGGAAAGATTCGTCAAACCGATTGATGAAGCCGCGCGGGACAAATCGTTTTTAACCTTTCGGACGCAGCTCGTCAACGCGGCAAAACGGCACGACGCGAAATTTATTTTGAGCATTGTTGACCGCAACATCAAAAACAGTTTCGGCGGTGACGACGGCATCGAAAATTTCGAGAAAAACTGGAAAATCGAACAACGCGACAGCGAGTTTTGGAGCGAATTTTCGACGGTTATCAACAACGGTGGCACGTTTACGATTGAAGGAAAAACTAAAACGTTTTTCGCACCTTACGTTTTTAAGGCTTTTCCAGAGGATTTAGACGCATTCAATCACAGCATCATCTTCGGCAACAACGTCAATCTGCGCGCGAAAGCCGATAAAAACGCGGCAATCGTCGGCAGCCTTTCATACAACGTCGTCGAGATTCTCGATTCGGTCAAAGACGCGAACGACATCAATAAAACAATTTGGTATGAAGTAAAAACGCTCGGCGGAAAGCGCGGCTTTGTGGGCGCGGAATTTGTCCGCAGTCCGATTGATTTTCGCGCCGGATTTGAAAAACGAAACGGAAAATGGAAGATGACGGTTTTCATCGCCGGTTATTAAATTTTTTGAAGCAACATTAAAATTTGCGGCGAAAGGAGCGCGGACGGCTCGTCCGCGCCTCGAGCGCACTTAGCGCGAGACCAGACATTGCCCTCAAGTCGCGCGTCGGCAAGCGAACAACGTCGCTCGCGCTCCGTTGACGGACGAGCCGTCCGCGCTCCCCGGGACGCGCCGTTTTTAGGATCGACGTAAACTATTTTATGAGTAACACAGTCGAAAGATTTTCCGACCGCGTGGAAAATTACGTGAAATACCGTCCGGGTTATCCGGCGGAAATTTTAGATTTATTTCGCAGCGAAATGAATCTGCGGATTGATTCAATCGTCGCCGACATCGGCGCGGGAACGGGCATTTCGGCAAAGATTTTTCTCGAAAACGGCAATCCGGTTTTCGCCGTCGAGCCGAACGCGCCGATGCGCGGCGCGGCAAAGGAATTTCTGAAAAATTATCCGCGACTGACTTTAGTTGAAGGCACTTCTGAAAATACGAATCTGGAAAACGATTCTATTGATTTCGTCGTCGCGGCGCAGGCTTTTCACTGGTTCAAACGAGATGAAACGCGCGACGAATTCAGGCGAATTTTAAAAGATAAAAGTTACGTCGCTTTGATTTGGAACGAACGCCAGCTTGGCACGACCGCATTTCTGCGCGATTACGAACGGCTTCTAATCGAATTCGGAACTGATTACGCGCAGGTGCGGCACGAAAATATCACCAGAGAAACTTTACAGGATTTCTTTCAGACGAATTTTAACGAAGCCTTTTTCGACAATAAACAAACGGTTGATTTCGACGGCTTGCGCGGCAGAATGCTTTCCTCTTCGTATATGCCTTCGGCGGAAAATCCGCGTTACGGCGAAATGCTGAAAAATCTCGAATTGCTTTTTGCAACGCACGCGGAAAACGGTAAAATAGACATTAAATACGACACCAAAATTTTCTACGGACAGCTTTAAATTTCTCCTTTTTTCATATGGACGCAACGACAGAAAAACGATTGATTACCGTCGCTCATTCGCCCGATTCGGACGATGCTTTTATGTTTTACGGCTTGGCGACGAACAAGCTCGAAACAGACGGTTTGAAATTTGAACATACGTTAAAAGATATTCAAACTTTGAACGAAGACGCGAAAAACGGCGTGTTCGACGTTTCGGCGATCAGCTTTCACGCCTTCGCCTACGTTGACGACAAATACGCGCTGCTTCCGCACGGCGCGAGCATCGGCGACAAATACGGTCCGATTGTCGTCGCCAGAGAGCAGTATAAACCCGAAGATATTCCGAACATCAAAATCGCCGTTCCGGGCGAATTGACGAGCGCGTTTTTAGCTTTGCGAATTTTCAATCAGGATTTTGAATACACGGTCGTGCCGTTCGACAAAATCATAGACGCGGTGAAAGACGGCAAAGCCGATGCCGGTCTTTTGATTCACGAAGGACAGCTTTTTTACAAAAATATGGGCTTGAATAAAGTCCTCGATTTGGGCGAGTGGTGGCACGAACAGACAGGCTTGCCGCTGCCGATGGGCGGCAACGTCATCCGCCGCGATCTGGGCGAAGATTTGATGCGCCGCGTCTCGAAATGTCTGCGCCAAAGCATCGAATACTCGATGGACAACCGCGAAGACGCGCTTGCCTACGCAATGCAGTTCGCCCGCGATATGCCGCCCGAATTAGCCGATAGATTTGTTGCGATGTGGGTTAATGATTTGACTTTAGATTACGGCGAGCGCGGTAGGGCGGGCGTGAAACTTCTTTTGCAAAAAGGTTTCGAGAAAGGAATTATTCCGCATCAGGTCGAAGTTGATTTCGTCGAATAGACGGCGAACAGAATTTAAAATAAAAAGGCGAATTCTCATTGAGAATTCGCCTTTTTATTTTAAATTGAAGACAGACGTTTTATGCCGGAACCTTCCGCGCGGTTTCTCTGTCCCAATTGCGATGCCGGGCAATCGCGTCAATAAACTTTTGGGCGGCATCTTTTCCCAAATCTTCGCTCAAAATCACGGCTTGGTCGCTTTTCGCGCGTCCGGCGTAGGTTTCATTGTTGATGAAATTCACGCCTTCGCCGCTTCCGGCAATCGCCTTGCAGTGGCGAAACGCTTCGTTGACAAACTCAATCGCGTCGGCTTCCGCGCTTAATCGGTCAACGCTTTTTTCGCCGCCGGGAACGTAAACCGCGTCGAAAAGAACCGAAGCGACGGTTCGCAGAGCGTGGTCAACTTTCATTTCTTTGCCGCTCGCGTCTTTGACGGATTTCGATTTCATTCCGATAATTTTCGCCGTCGCGCCCTGTTTTTCAAGGGCGTTTTTCATCGTTTTGACATCGTTTCCGTCGAAACCGTCGGCGACGAGAAAAGCAATCTGGCGCGTTTCAATCGTATCTTTAACCGTGTTCGCCATCGAGAGCGCAGTGGATTTTTTGATCTTCGCGTTCTTTTTCGGAATCGGCTGATAATCGTCCGGGTTCGCGTCCGCCGGATAACTCATATTCATCGGCAAATCCAGTTTCGCGGGAATTTCGATGCCGAGATTGTCCGCCACGCCGTTCGCCAGTTTTTCGTTGATTTGATTCAGAATATAAACGATTCTTTCACGAATCGCGTTAACTTCGACCTTGCCGAGTTCGAAGCTGATCGCGTTAATAATGTGCGTTTGTTCGTATTCGGCTTGACTATTGAAAAAGAGAGCGGCTTGCGTAAAATGGTCGCGGAAACTGTCGCTTCTCGTGCGAATTTTATTGCCGTCGATTTTTTCCTGATGCGACGCGAAACCGCCGTCCTGCCACATTGCCTGATACGGACAGCCGCCGCCGAGCGTGTTCGGTTCATAGGCAACTTTGCCTTTGTTAATCGTTTGCCGAAACTGCGAATCGCGTTGATTATTATGCAGCGGCGCGATTGGGCGATTAATCGGAATCTCGTGAAAATTCGGTCCGCCGAGACGCGAAATCTGCGTGTCGAGATACGAATGAAGCCGTCCCTGCAAAAGCGGATCGTTGGAAAAATCGATTCCCGGAACGATATTAGTCGGCAAAAACGCGACCTGTTCGGTTTCGGCGAAATAATTGTCGGTGTTGCGGTTCAAAACCATTCTGCCGACGATTCTGACCGGCACGAGTTCTTCGGGAATGATTTTCGTCGCGTCCAGAAGATCGAAATCGAATTTGTGTTCGTCCTCTTCGGCAACGAGCTGCACGCCGAGTTCCCATTCTGGAAAACTGCCTTTTTCAATCGCTTCAAAAAGATCGCGGCGATGAAAATCCGCGTCGAAACCGGAGATTTTCTGCGCTTCGTTCCACGCCACCGAATGCACGCCCAGGCGCGGTTTCCAGTGAAATTTGACGAACGTCGCTTTGCCTTCATCGTTAATCAGGCGAAAAGTGTGAATCCCGAAGCCTTCCATCATTCTCAAAGAACGCGGAATCGCTCTGTCCGACATCACCCACATCATCATATGCATTGATTCGGGCATCAAGGAAATGAAATCCCAAAAAGTATCGTGCGCCGAAGCCGCCTGCGGAATTTCGTTGTTCGGTTCGGGTTTGACCGAGTGAATCAAATCGGGAAACTTAATCGCGTCCTGAATAAAAAAGACCGGAATATTGTTGCCGACCAGATCATAATTGCCTTCGTCCGTATAAAATTTGACGGCGAAGCCGCGCACGTCGCGCGCCAGATCGCTTGAACCGCGCGAACCGGCGACGGTCGAAAAACGCACAAAAACCGGCGTTTTCCTGCCGGTTTCGGTTAAAAATTTAGCTTTTGTAAACTCTTTCAACGAATCGGTCACTTCAAAATAGCCGTGCGCCGCCACGCCGCGCGCGTGAACGATGCGTTCGGGAATGCGTTCGTGATCAAAATGCGTGATTTTCTCGCGCATAATGAAATCTTCAAGCAGCGTCGGACCGCGCGTCCCGGCTTTCAGAGAGTTTTGATTGTCGCTGATTTTTAAGCCTTGATTGGTAGTTAAAGGCTGTCCGGTTCCGTCGGTCGTATGCTGCGATAATTGCTTTATTTTCGCATCATCATTAATTTCCTTTTTTGTTGCCACTATGTTCTCCCTAATTTTTTTCGCCGGCAATTTTGCGGTTTAAGATCCGAAAAATCATCGACACGTTTTTGTAATTTGACAATAAAAAGTATGATTCAAATGTAATAACAAAACAAGTATTTTGCAGGTTTCCCGGATAAATAAATTTATGAAAGCAATCGCAGTCAAACCGAAACAAGTAAACAGCGTTCACCTGATCGAGATGGACAAACCGAAAATTGACGACATCAAAGACGGGCGCGGCGTGCTGGTCGAAGTTTTGCGCGTCGGCGCGTGCGGAACGGACAGAGAAATCAACAACGGCGAATACGGTGTTGCGCCCGCCGGTTTTGATTTTCTGGTTTTAGGACACGAAAATTTCGGACGCGTCGCCGAGGTCGGCACAAACGTAACCGAATTGGCGGTCGGCGATTTCGTCGTCGCCACCGTCAGAAGACCGTTCGGACATAGCATCTACGACACGATTGGTCAGCAGGATTTTACGACCGACGACGAATATTGGGAACGCGGCATTTCGCGGCTGCACGGTTATATGGCGGAATTCTACGTTGAAAGTGCGGATTTTCTCGTCAAAATTCCGTCGAAAATCGCCGAAATCGCCGTTCTGCTCGAACCGCTTTCAATCATCGAAAAAGGTTTGAAGCAAGCCGAAGACATTCAAAAACGGCTCGACATCTGGCAGCCGAAAACCGCCGCCGTTCTGGGAACGGGCAACGTCGGGCTTTTGACCGTGATGGCTTTGAAAATGCGCGGTTATCAGGTTCACGGCTTCGGACGCGACGCGCGCGCCGGTTATTTTAACGCCGATCTTTTAGAAGAAATCGGCGCAACTTACGATTCGACGGCTGAAATTTCCGTCACCGATTCGGTGAGCAAATACGGCGAATACGATTTGATTTTTGAATGCACGGGTTTTTCGCCAATCGTTTTCGACGCGATGCAAAGTTTGAACGAAAACGGCATTTTGATTTTGGCTTCGGTAACCGGCGGCGATAGAAAAACCGACGGCGTTCCGTCCGATTTAATCAATCAAAAGTTCGTTTTAGGCAACCGCGCGATGGTCGGCACGGTCAACGCCAACCGCGAACATTTCGAGATGGGTGTCAAAGATTTAGCTTTGTGCGAAGCGATGTATTCCGGCTGGCTCGCCAAAATGATGACGAACAAAATTGAGGGTTTGGAAAATTTCGCGCAGGCGTTCGACATCTTGAACAACGCCGGAAAGTATAAAGCGATTAAAACGTATTTTGAGGTCAAGTCATTTTAATTCATTTATCATTGAACATTTATCAAATGATAAATGTTCAATGATAAATGTTCAGCGAATTTATGCCCGAATTTCCCGATTACGAAGACGACAGTGCCATTCTGACCGAGAGCGAAACCAAACTCGAAAAACCGAAACTTTACAAAGTCTTGCTGCACAACGACGATTTTACGACGATGGAGTTCGTCGTTTTCGCTTTAACGCAGGTTTTTTTGCGTCCGCCCGAAGAAGCGTTTGCGATTATGCTCAAAGTTCACCACGAAGGCATCGGACTCGCTGGAACTTATTCGTTTGAAATCGCCAATATGAAGGCGGAAAAAGCGATGAATCTCGCCCGCGCACAGGAATATCCGCTGCTTTGCACGGTCGAAGAAGAATGAATTTTCGCTCGTTTGAATTTTCAAAAATAAAAAGCGTGAATTTTCAAAATCACGCTTTTTATTTTTTTTTCGGTTGCGGCAGAATTTTATAGCGGTGTGAAATTCAACGCTTTGATAGTTTCGGCAATTTCCCGCCCTTCATTTTTCAATTGCATTTTTTTGTTACAATAATTTTTCGGATAAAATAAATGAACGCGAAAATTTGTCGGTCACTAAAAACCGAAATTCGCATCAAAGAAATTTTTTGAAAATATGTTGACTAGAGAATTAGAAGAAACTTTATCTTACGCGGTTGACGAAGCCGTCAAATACAGGCACGAATACGTGACGCTGGAACATCTTTTGTTCGCGCTGCTCGAAGACGCGACGGCGCGGGATATTTTATATAACTGCGGCGCGAAATTAGAAGAAATCGGCAAGGATTTGGAAGATTATTTCGCCAATGTGTTGGAGAAACTGCCTGCCCGCGTCAATCAGATGCCCGAGCTGACGGCGACGTTTCAATCGACCATTCAATACGCGATTTTGCAGGCGGAAGGCAGCGGACAGAAGGCGGTTGACGGCGGCAATATCTTAGCCGCGATGTATCAAGCCGAACAATCGCACGCCGTCTATCTGCTTAAACAGCAAGGCGTAAACAGGCTCGACGTTTTGAATTTTTTAGCGCACGGCATTTCAAAAATTGATAACAGCTTCGATTTTGAAAACGCGGGCGACGGCTTGGAAGACGAAGAATTTGCCGAAGAACGCGCGATGGGCGGAGGAGCGCAGCGCAAAAAGCCGCTCGAAGCGTTTACCGAAGAACTCGTCAAGCTCGCCGCCGACGGCAAAATTGACCCGATTATCGGGCGCACGGCGGAAATCGAACGCACGATTCAGGTTCTCTGCCGCCGCAAAAAAAATAACCCGTTGTATGTTGGCGAACCCGGCGTTGGCAAGACGGCTTTGGCGGAAGGTTTGGCGTTGAAAATTTCGCAGGGTGAAGTGCCGGAAGTATTAAAAGACGCGAAAGTTTTCGCGCTCGATATGGGCGCGGTTTTGGCGGGAACGCGCTATCGCGGCGATTTTGAACAGCGGTTCAAAGCGATTATTTCCGAGCTTAAAAAACACGAAAACTCGATTCTTTTTATAGACGAAATTCACACCATCGTCGGCGCGGGCGCGGTTTCCGGCGGCGCGATGGATGCCTCGAATATTTTGAAACCGGCGTTGGCAAACGGCGATTTGCGCTGTATCGGCTCGACGACCTACGCCGAATACAAAGCCGCGTTCGAGCGCGACCGCGCGCTCGCCAGACGCTTTCAGAAAATCGAAATCGGCGAGCCGACTGTCGAAGAAACTTACGAAATCCTGAAAGGCTTGAAACGATTTTACGAAGACCATCACGGCGTAAAATATTCCGACGAATCGTTAAAAGTCGCCTCGGAACTCGCCGGAAAATATATCAACGACCGCTTTCTGCCCGACAAGGCAATTGATGTCATTGACGAAGTCGGCGCGGCGACGAAATTGCTCGCGGCGGAAAAACGTCCGAAACAAATTTCCGTCCAGATGGTCGAAAACACGATTGCGCGAATGGCGAAAATTCCGCCAAAAACCGTCGTCGCCGACGAAAAGGAACAACTCAAAACGCTGCGTGAAGATTTGAAACAGGTCATTTTCGGGCAGGACGAAGCGGTTGATAAGGTGGTTGACGCGATTCAAATTTCCCGCGCCGGTCTCGGACACGAATCGAAGCCGGTCGGCTCGTTTTTGTTTTCCGGTCCGACCGGAGTCGGCAAAACCGAACTATCGAAACAGTTAGCCGAACAGCTCGGCATCGAATTTATGCGCTACGATATGAGCGAATACGCCGAATCGCACACGGTTTCGCGGCTCATCGGCGCGCCGCCGGGCTATGTCGGCTTTGACCAGGGCGGACTTTTAACCGAAGCGATTATGCGAACGCCGCACGCCGTTCTCGTCTTGGACGAAATCGAAAAAGCGCACCCGAACCTGTTCAATTTGCTTCTGCAAGTAATGGATTCGGCGACCTTGACCGACAACAACGGCAAAAAAGCCGATTTTCGCAACGTGATTTTGATTATGACGACCAACGCCGGAGCCAGAGAATTATCGAGCGGCGGTGTCGGTTTTCGCAATCAATCGGAAACCAAAGGACAGGCGAAAGGCGCGATTGAACGCACGTTCACGCCCGAATTTCGCAACCGTCTCGATGCCTGGATTCCGTTCAAGGCTCTGGACATTTCGATCATCAAAAATATCGTTGACAAATTTATCAAAGAACTCAACGGACAACTCGTCGAAAAGCGCGTCTTGATTAAATTAGACGAATCTGCCCGCGAATGGCTCGCTCGTAACGGCTTCGACGGCAAATACGGCGCGCGTCCGATGGCGCGGCTGATTCACGAAAAAATCAAACAACCTTTGGCGAATGAAATTTTATTCGGCAAATTAACCGATGGCGGAAGTGTTGTTGTTGAAGAAAACAACGGTGAGTTAGAGTTGAAATTTTAACTCTAACTCATTTTGTCGGTTTCCAGATGTAGTTTCCTTTTTTATCAATATAACCCCATTTGGCATCGGGGTCTTCAAACTCTTCAGTAGAAACTGCGGCAATTCCGTCAAAAAAACGCCAGACATCGCCCCACTGCGGTTTGATTACAAATTTTCCGGTTCGGTCGATAAATCCGAGTTTTCCTTCTTCCTCAATTCTTGCAACAGCTAAATCTTCACGAAAGTTATCGGCGATATTAAATTGTGGTTTTATTACCAATTCGCCTTTGCGGTTTATATATCCCCATTTTTCGTTTACTTGAACCGCTGCTAAACCGTCAAAGAAAAACTCGGCTCTGTCATAGATAAAAGGAACAACGATTTTTCCGCTTCGGTCAATAAAACCGAATTTATCAACGCTGTATTCATCTTCAATTGAAACTGCCGCTAATCCTTCTCTGAAAGGAAAAGATTCTTCAAATTTTGGCTTGATAACAATTTTCCCTGTTTTATTTAAGTAACCTTTCTTTCCATCAATTTCTACATCCGCCAAACCGTCACTAAATCCGCCAATTATATGCTCAAAATTTGGCTCAATGACAAATTTTCCGGTTTTATCAATAAATCCGTATTTGTCGTTAATTTTGACGGACGCTAATCCCTCCGAAAAGCCGAGCGTGAAATTAAATTTAGGTTTTATAACAATTTTGCCTGTTTTATCAATAAATCCTGATTTTAATTTGTCTGCTGGACAATAAGTTCCTTCGATTTCCTTTTGGCTTTTAGCATCCCAAACCATTCTCGTTGCAAGTTTTTCACATATTCGAATTTCAGCTAGACCTTCGTCGAAATGATCAACAATTTCCGTTTTCATTCTGATAACAACTTTTCCGGTTGTATCAATAAAACCATAATCATTATTATCAAATTCGACACGCGCGAGACCTTCGAAGAAATCCGAACCGAATTTAAATTGCGGCTGAATAATTATTTTTCCGCCTGTGTTTATGTATCCAGTCTTGTTATCTATCGAGACGGGCAGTAGTTTTACTGTTTCTTGTTGTTTCTGCGCTGTAACGAATGAAAATTGAAAAATTATAATCAAAACGATTATCAGCGGGAAAATGGTTTTCATTGCAATGAATGATTCATTAAATTTTATCTAGGTTGCTTTTGAGAAAAATTTTGAAGAAATTATTAGTTGACAAATTAACCGACGGCAGCAGCGTTTCGGTTAAAGAGGAAGACGGCGAACTAGTTTTAAATTTTTGATGACGCTGTAACCGAAATTCAGCAAGAACATTGAAAGTTTGGCAGTGAAATAAAAGGTATTGCAGAAAAATTTTAGCCGCGCTTGAACGGGTAGAAGCACGGATTTTGTTTGATTTTATCCGCGAGTCGCGGCGATTCCCGACAGTTGATTAAATTGATCTTTCTTGCAAGATTACTCTTAATTTGCCATCGAAAATTTATAGTTTTTGAAATTTTTTCCGCAATTTTTTTCTGTAAATACGTTATAAATTAACTATGAAGGGAAATATTTTAATAAATTCGATGTTTTGTTTGACGACGATGGCGTTCGCCGCTATATTTTTTGGTTGTAAAACGGCACAGTCGAGCAATGATTTGCCGTCGCAGAATCAGACTGTTGCCAAAATGTCGCCGACCGCTACGCCGCCGGTTGAAATTCCGCAAGTTGAAATCAAAAGCGATGCGGTCAGCTCCCTCGAATTTAAAACCGTCTATAAGGATTTTTACGAAGAGAATTCAAAATGCCGGAAGGATTACGTCGAGTATTTCGGCAAAGAAGACGGTGCGGCGAGCAGCAGTTCGCCGTGCGCGGTATCGTTGATTTTTAAGCGCGACAATAGTGCGGCGATAAAAACAATAGAAGTCAGGCGTTGGGACAAACAGGCGCGCGAAACAAAGGTAGTAGAAAAAAATTCCTGGGCGGCGAAAATCTCGCCGGAACAGTTTGACCGGTTGGCGAAAACAACCACCGAGGACGAAGACTTCAAGTCGTGGCGCGACGGAACGATGATTAACGTCAGCAACACGAGCATCTCGGTCGTCTATCCGAAAGGCACGCGGACGATGATGATGAATTTGGTTAAAGAAAACGTCAGCCGCGTTTCGCTGTTCGGCGAATTCAAGCGACTGGATAAAGAAATTCAGTGGGAGAAAACCCAGTAATTTTTTGACAATATTCAACGAAAAAGGTCGGACGACTGCTGCCAGCGTCCGACCTTTTTGATTAATTCTTTTTAAAAAATTCTACACTTCCTTCGGCTTCTCGCCCAACCATTCGGGATTGTTTGCCGTGCCGTCAAAGCGTGATTCGGTTTTGAATTTTTCGTATTTTCCGCTCAACGCGGCTTCTTTTGTTTTGTTTAGCAAAGCGGTTGTTTCGGCGTTGGTCATCGGTTTGAAATTTTTGGCGACGGTGAACGCCTGCTCTAAAATTTCCGGTTTTTCGATGCCGGTGATGACGACCGAAGTCGGCAGAGTCAAAGCGTAATTCAGACATTCGACGGGGGTCGCGGTTTTGCTGTCGAGAATGAACGGTCCGCCCATCGATTTCATTCCGAGAACGCCGATTTTTTCGGCGACTAATTTCGGCAGAACTTGTTTTTCAAACGAACGGAAATGCGCGTCCATCACGTTCAAGGGCATCTGCACCGTGTCGAATTTAAAGTTATGCGCCGCCGCGACTTCGAGCATTTGCAGATGAATCGCCGGATTTTTGTGTCCGGTGAAACCGATGTAGCGAATTTTTCCGGCTTTTTTGGCTTCCTGCATCGCTTCGAACGCGCTGCCTTCGGCAAAAATTCGGTCGGGGTCTTCAAAACGAAGAATTTCGTGAAACTGCGTTAAATCGAGATGGTCGGTTTGCAGTCTCAATAAAGATTCGTCAATTTGTCGCGCCGCCGTTTTTTTGTCGCGCCCGTCAATTTTCGACATCAAAAAAACCTTGTTGCGATAGCCGTCCTTCAAACCTCTTCCGGCGCGAATTTCGCTGATGCCGTTGGCGTAATCCCAACAGTTGTCCATAAAGGTCATTCCGCGGTCAATCGCCGTCCGCATCAGTTTGACGGCTTCGTCGTCGGTTTTCGGCTTGCTCAAATGAAAGCCGCCCATTCCGATGGCCGAAACTTTTTCGCCCGTGCTGCCGAGCGTCCGGTAAATCATTTCGCCCTCGAGCGTCGTTTTTGGTGTTTCAAAAGCCATTCGTTCGTTCTCCCTTGTTTCGTTTTTCGCGCCGAAGGTTTTGTGCGTCATAAGCAACGCGCCCGCGCCGGCGGCAGTTCTGCCGATAAATTTTCTTCTGTTCATTTTCACTTCCCTTTTGGCTCGTTAAATTTCGGTGTTTGTCCGATGTTGAAATTATAAGCAATCGGCGCAGCGATAGTCTATTTTTTTTGTCGGGAAAGCAGGCATCCTGCCTGCAAAGATTGCGCCGGCAATCTAACCACGATTAAATATTTTCAAGTTTCGTTTAGGCTGAGGTTTTCCGAACGCTTGTAGCGATCATTGCAGGCAGAAGACTTCAAGATTGTCATCGCGCCGATTATTTATTTCGTGGTCGTCCGGCACTGTTCTGTTTTGGGTGGTTGACCAATTTATATTCGAGATGCGAGCCTTGATTAATATCACCGGGAACGGCGTGGCGACCGTCGTCGTATCAAAATGAGAAAACGAATTTGACGCTCGCCCGCCGAATTTTGAATGGCTAAATTGAAGAGCGCGAGCCTCTTTTAAGCGAAATGAAAACAGCGGACGCGAAAATCGTCGGCGAGGAACAAGTTAATCGAAAATTTAAACGGAGACGAATCGAATGAAAACAGATGTCATCATTGTCGGCGCGGGACCGACCGGACTTGCTTTGGCGTGTCAATTCATCAGATTGGGCGTTGATTTTATTATTCTCGACCAGAAGGAAACGACCACGCCGCATTCCAAAGCCATCGGCGTGCAAGCCCGAACTTTGGAGATTTACGAGCAGATAAATTTGGCTGACGATTTGATCGCGCAGGGTTTGAAGGCGGATCACGTGCGCTTGATCGAAGGCGGCGAAGCGCGCGGCGAACTCGATTTGTCCGATGTCGGCGCGGGAATGAGCGCGTATCCGTTTTTTCTGCTCGTCGAACAGGGCAAACACGAAACGCTGCTTTACGATTTTTTGAAGGCGCACGGCAAAGATGTCTGGTGGCAGACGACGCTCGAAAACTTCGCGCAGACGGACGAAATGGTGACGGCGAATTTCAAAAATTCCGGCGGCGAAACGGGAACGATTGAAGCGAAATTTCTCGTCGGCGCGGACGGCGCGAAAAGTTCCGTCCGCCACGCCCTTAATCTGGTGTTTGAAGGCAGCACATTCGAGCGTTTGTTCTACGTCGCCGATGTCGAAATCGAATGGCAATTTCCGCACGACGGCTTGCACGTTTGTTTGACCGAAAGCTCGCTGCTCGCGTTTTTTCCGATGGTCGGCGAAAATCGCTGGCGCATCGTCGGCACGTTTCCCGAAGAATTCGCCAAAGACGAAGGCGACATTTTATACGCGGAAATCGAAGAACAAATCAAGCGCGATTCAAAATTAAATCTCGACATTACAAACGTCCGTTGGTTTTCGACTTATAAAGTTCACTCGCGCCGCGTCAATAAATTTTCCGCCGGACGATGTTTTTTAGCCGGCGATTCGGCGCACATCCACACGCCCGCCGGAGCGCAGGGAATGAACACAGGCATTCAGGACGGTTATAATCTGGCGTGGAAATTGGCGTTGGTTTTGCGCGGACAGGCGAGCTTGAGTCTTTTGGAAACTTACAGCGAAGAGCGCGTCGCCAACGCGAAACATCTTTTGCAGACGACCGACCGTATTTTCGATTTTGCCGCCAGCGACGAATGGTTCGTGCAGTTTTTGCGAATGCGCGTTCTTCCGTATGTCGCTCCGCTGGCTTTGAGTCTCGATTCGGTCAAACGATTTATTTTTCCGCTCGTTTCGCAAATCGGCATTAATTACCGCCAATCTGCTTTAAGCGAAACCGACGGATTTTTCTCGACCAAAGCGGGCGACAGAATGCCGTATTTTGAAATCGAAGGCGCGAGCGTTTATGAAACGTTGCGCGAGCCGAAGTTTCATCTGCTCAATTTTTTCGACGGACAAAATCAAACCGCGATCAACGCCGCCGACTTGCCCGATTTCGTCAATTTTCAAACGCTGCCGCTATATCCGAGCGTCGCGGAAACGTTCGGACTGCATCGGACGTTTACGGTTTTGCTGCGACCGGATAATTACATCGGCTTGATTTCGGCGGAAAACACTTCGGAAAAAGTTAAAGATTATCTCGGTCGGATTTTAAACAGCGAAGTTTAAGGAGCGCAGATGTTCCCATCCGCAAACGAAGCGCGAAAGCGCGAGACACGCCCGTTACCGCCAATTCGCGCAATTCTACGCAAACAACTTCGCTATCGCTGGTTGGACGGACGAATCGTTCGCGCTCCGCTGGAGAAATTTAATTCGGGTAATCGAGCCGCGCAGCTTTTCTTAATTGTTCCGCCAGATTTTCGTCTATTCCGAGCAGAATCAGATATTCGTCTTTAGCTTTATCCTTATCGCCCAATTTATAGTAATCGAAGCCGAGCTGATAATGCGCGTCCGCGTCGTCGGCTTTCAGGTCAACCGCGCCGCGCATCGCTTCCGCCGCCGAAACGTAATTTTTCAAGCCGCTGTAAGCCAGACCGAGATTATACTGCGCTTCAAAAAAGTTCGGATATTTTTCAGCCGCCGCGCTTAGAACCTGCCGCGCGTCGTTGAATCTTTTCATTCTCAAATAATTGATTCCGATAAAAACCTGCGTGTTGCCGTTGTCTTTTTCGACGGCGAGGGCGCGGTTTAAAACTTTTAACGATTCGGTATATTTTTCCTGCGCGTATAGAACGTAGCCGAGCTGATTAAAATAGCGCACGTCGTTGGCTTGCAGACGAACGGCGAGCCGCAGTTTTTGTTCGGCTTTTTGAAAATCTATCGTCTTATAAGTCGAATCCCACGCCTGCACGTAAAGATTATCGGCGTAGGTCGTTCGCAGAGAATCAGATAACATTTCAATTCCCGCGTCGGTGATATTTTCGTCTGGAACCGTCAATGTATTTACGTCAACGGAAACCTTTTTATCTTCCGACGGCGCACTTGAGACGGCACTGCCCGAGTATGTTTTGCCCGCCGAATAATTTGTTCGAGGTTGATTTATCGCGCCGATTATAAAACCCATATACGGCAACAGAATCGTGAGCAAAACGAGCGCGATAATAATCGGCGCGGTCGTTCCGGCGGCGGCGGCATCGCTTTTCGATTGCAGATACCGATTGGCGAGCGCGGCGGCGCGGTCGGAAAATTCCTGCTGACGACGGCGCACATTGACCGCGCCCGCGCGCAGAATCGTCAACGAATGTTCGATTTCCGTTTCGAGCCGGCGGCGTTCGCGCGCGGTTTTTTTGACGAATTCGTTTGTTTCAACTTTAAGGTCAACCGAGCGCGGCGCGTCTGCGAATTCGTGTTCGATGCGGTTGCGCCATTCGATCAGCTTCGGAATAATCGCGCCGTCGAAATCCTTAAATCCGCGCAGACGATTTTCGTTTATTTCCGCCGCCGTTTTGATTCCGTTGCCGGTTAAAATTTGTCGTTGCGGCTCGGCAAAATTTTCGATTTCCGCTTCTGCCAGAGGTTTCGAGCGCAGATGTTGAAAAAGCTCGCGCCGCGCGATGTCTTCGTGCAAATTTTTCGCTTCCAGAATGCTCGCTTGCTGAAACTTTTGATAATCGGCGAGTCTCCTCTTGATGCCCGCCAAATCGTTTTCGAGACTCAGAGGCTGCGTATTTTTGTGCCAGTCGTTTTGAAACTTTTCCCATTCCCGCCGCGCGATGACCAGCATTTGCTGCGGGTCGTCGCCCCAGAAACCCAAATTGTTGTTGATATAAAATATCCAGCAAATAAGCGCGCAAAAACCGAGACAGAACGCGACCGCGGCACCGAACATCGCCGTCAAAAAAATCAATCCGAAAAACTGCGTTCCGATGCTGACGAACATCATTTTTCGATTCGCCTTTTTCGCCTCGACGATTTCCTTCGAGGGCAAAAGCGTCACGTTCGGCAGAAGCGGCTTGGCGAGCGCGTTGCCGTTCAGTCCGAAACTCGCAATCAAACTTTCGACGGTGAAAATATTAAATGTCTTTTCGCCGTCGAGATGCCCGCCCGCCGTGACGAACGGAAAAAGCATCAAGCCGGTCTGCGCTTCGATTTCGCACCAGGGACAGCGGTTCAGCTCGTTAAAATACAAATGTCCGGGATGCAAATCGCACGCTTTCAGATTGTTTAATAAATCTTCCAGAGCCTCAATCCATTCACGCGGTTCGGGACGGTCTTCGGTCAGAAACGCGCGTTCAAACATCGTCGCCACGCGCGGCGAAACGGCTTTCAGCGGCAGCGTTCCGGGCGGCTGTCTGACTCGTCTGATTTCCGCGCCGTCGCCATAAGCGAAACGCAATTCGCGGATGCAATCTTCAATTGATTTGTCTTCCGCGCCGAGAAAATTTCCGGCGAACGGATGTCTGCCCAGAAAAAACAACTGGAAAATTATCACCGCCAGCCCGAAATTGTCGTGTTTGGTTTCGCGTTCGACGCTGCTTAAATCCTTGCCCTGCAACTCCGGCGCGAGATGCGTCGCCACGCCGACTTCGCAGCGATACCGGAAATCGCCGCGGCTGATGCTGTAACTGTCGCAGTCAATCAATTTCACCGTGCCGTCCGCCAGAACGACGCAGTTGCCGTGATTGACATCGCCCATTACGTGCGCGTTTCCGTGCAGGCTGTAAAAAGCGCGGGCGACATTGGTCGCCGCGTGAATGAGAAAATGCCACGTCGCTTCGGGAAAATGAACGCGGCGGCTTTTTAAGCTGTAAAGCTCGTGAATTTCCTTGGCTTTGACGTTCGGCATCGTAAAACCGACGACTTTTCCGTTCGGTTTGTCGAGCAAAACGTCCACGACCCAAGCCGCGACTTTTAAAAGTTTTTCGTTTTTGTTCGCTGCCATCCAGCGCAGCTTTTCCGCCTTTTCGTCGGTAATCGGTTCGTGGTAAATCTTGGCAACGAAATTGAAATCCGCGCACGCATAAACCGCGCCTTCGCCGCCGCTGCCGATTCTTTCGCCGAGCGCGAATTCATTATTTTGACTGTCGTAAAATGCAGACATATTTTTTTCAGTGAAAAGTTAAAAGCGAATAGTGAAAAGTTATTGAATTTATAATCAAACAAAAATCCGGCTTCGGCATAAACTTTTAGTTTTTCGTTTTTAGTTATTCACTATTTTTTAGTTATTCACTATTTTGCGCGACGCGAGAATTATCGTTTTATCGTCGTCGGTTTTATCGTTGACGCGCGGCGACGCGAGAAATTTTTCGAGCTTTTCATTCAATCCGCTTTCACCGTTTGCGCCGTTTCTGAGCGGCGCAATCATCGGCATCAAAAACGGTTCGTGCGGCTTGCCGGTTTGGTAATCAACCGCAACGCTGAAAATGCCGTCGGAAAACAAAATCAAATCTTCAATCGCCTGTTCGACGCGGACAAAACGCAGACTTTCCGCCGCCGCGTCGTCGGTTAAAAATTCGGTTTGGTTAACGTATTCCGCTTCGATTGGCGGAACGGCGAATTGATAGCTTTGCGAATTGCCGTCAACGGAAAAAACCGCGCCGCCGTCGCCGACCTGATAAAACGCGGCGTTTTTTTCGCCGACAATCGCACCGATAAATGTGGTGGCAAATTCGCGCATTTCCTTTTTTTCTAAACGCGCTTCGGCATTAATTTGTTGCTGAAAAAACGCAATCCAGAGTTTCCCGAAATCTTCGGTAAAAGATTCGACCGCCGCTGTTTTTAAGAATTCCGCCGCTTGATTAACGAAGAATTGACAGGCGGCTTCCGCGCCGCGCTGTCCGCTCGTCGTGCTGCCCGCGCCGTCGGCGACCGCCGCGATTAGAATCTCGCCCGCGTTCGGCGTTTCGATCAGGCGCGTCAAAAGTCTATCCTGACAATGCGTGTTTTGATTTAGATGCGCCTGTCCGATGACCGAAGCCGACGCGACGCGCCACGTTCCGAAACTCATTCGATTTCCGCCCAGCCGTAAGGTTTATAATCGGGAATCGAAACCTTATCGCCCGGATTCGACCGCGAAACGTTTTTCAGAGAAGCCGACAGCCATATAAAAAATTCGTTAAAGCGGATGCCCGAAAGCTTCAACGGCTCGCGCGCCGAAAGCTCTTTTAACACCTTGAAATCGGCGTTGTTCACACCGAGCGCGAAAAACGAAAACGATTTATTTTCTTCGCCCGCGCGAATAATCTGCGACAGATGCCGCCACGCATCGGTCGGCGCGCCGTCGGTCATCAAAAAAATCCAGGGGCGAAACAGCTTGATGCCGTTCGCGCGCAAAACTTCTTTGCGCTGTTTCAACAAATTCAAACCGCGCCCGATGGCTGCGCCGAGCGGCGTATCGCCGGCGGCTTCGAGCGGCGGCGGGCGAAACATATCGGCAGTCGTAAAGTCTTGCAAAACACTAACCGGACCGAACGTAACGACCGCAATTTCGACGCGCTTCATACTCAAAGAATCGCTAAAAAGCTCTTGCCGGAACATCTGCAAGCCGCGATTTAATTCTTCGATGGCTTCGCCCTGCATCGAGCCGGAAGTGTCGAGCAGCAGAACGCAGGGACAGCGCGGCTCGGGATTTTCAGCGAATTCGGCGGCGGCGAAAGGCTGTTGTTCGTCGTAATTGTATGTGTGGTCGCTCATAAAGTTTTCCGATTTTTTATGATAGAACTTTTGCCGAATAAAAGGCAACGATTTTCAAAACCGGCGTTCGTCAATTTGCTTCTCCAAAAGAGGATTAAAGATGCAATCGCCGAAAATTCGCATTTCACGGTTCGCCAGGCGGAAATTTTCCGTGTTAGAATTTTCAGCATTATGAGAATCTTTATCCGCTAAATCGCGCGTCTTTCATTTACATTCATTCAGAAAACGCATCAATTCATGATGCCGAACGATTCCGCATTTTCTTTTTTAATCAATTAAATAATTTTACGTTATGTCTAGCAACGCAGAAAATCCGTCTGTGCAGACGGAGAACAATTCTTTTTGGGCAATTGCGCGCGAAGCGTTCGTCGGCACGAAACGCGATTTAACCGAAGGCTCGCTGGCAATCGCGCTCGTTCTGCTCGCCGTGCCGATGGTTTCGGAAATGATTATGGAAAGCCTTTTCGCGCTGTTCGATATTTTCTTCGTCGGCAAGCTCGGCGCGGAAGCCATCGCCGTCGTCGGTTTGACCGAATCAATTATGGTGATCGTTTACGCGCTGGCGTTCGGCGTGGCGATCAGCGCGACGGCGACCGTCGCCCGGCGCGTCGGCGAAGGCGATGCGGAAGGCGCGGCGCAAACCGCCGTCCAGATTTTATTTCTCGGTTTAATCGTTTCGATAATCTTTGGAATCGTTGGAGTCGCGTTCGCGCCGCAGATTTTGGCGGCGATGGGCGCAGAGCCGAACGTTGCCGCGCTCGGCACGAATTATATGCGCGTGATGCTCGGCGGCAATTTCGTCATCGTCTTTTTGTTTTTAATCAACGCGATTTTTCGCGGTGCGGGCGACGGCGCGATTGCGATGCGCGTTTTGATTTTAGCCAACACGCTGAACATCTTTCTCGCGCCGTGTTTTATTTTCGGCGTGTTGTTTTTTCCCGAATTGGGCGTAACCGGCGCGGCAGTCGGCACGACCATCGGGCGCGGCTGCGGCGTTTTGTTCGCTTTGTTTTATCTTCTAAAGCGCGAGCGGCGTTTGAAAATTGAGCGGCGACATCTCGCCTTTCAACCAAAGGCGATTTGGAAATTAACAAAAATTTCCGCGGCGGCGAGTATGCAGACGATTATCGGGATGGCGAGCTGGACGGTTCTCGTTAAAATAATTTCGGGTTTCGGGACGGACGCGGTGGCGGGTTATCAAATCGGCATTCGCGTGATAATTTTTGCACTTTTGCCGTCCGCCGGGATGAGCAATGCGGCGGCGACGCTCGTCGGGCAATCGCTCGGCGCGAAAAAACCGGAACGCGCCGAACGCGCCGTCTGGTCGGCGGCTTTCTTAAACGCCGGATTTTTAACCGTCATCGGAATTCTGTTGGCTGTTTTCGCCCGATGGATCGTCGGATTTTTTACGACCGACGCGACGGTTCTCGGTTACGGGAGCGACGCTTTACGCATCATTGCGCTTGGTTTTACTTTTTATGCTTTCGGAATGGTGATGCAAACTTCGTTCAACGGCGCGGGCGATACGTTCACGCCGACGATTATTAATTTGTTCGTTTTCTGGCTATTTGAAATTCCGCTCGCGTATCTGCTGGCGTATCATTTCGGACTAAATGAACACGGCGTTTTTCTGGCGATTTTAATTTCCTTTTCGGTTCTGGCGGTCGTTTCGACGATTCTTTTTAAGCGCGGAAAATGGAAGGAGAAAAATGTTTAGTTCAAGGTTTCAGGTTCAAGGTTTCAGGTTCAAGTTTTTGAATCTGATCTTGAACCTGAAACCTTGAACCTTGAGCTATTAAACGAGATGTTTCGGCTCGGTTTGGTCTTCGCTGATCGGCGGTTTGTCGCGTTCGTCGGGCGGCTCTTCGATGGGCGCGTCGCTGACATCGGGCGGCACGGGAACGTCTTCTTCGGGTCGCTCGACATCGCTGTTTGGATTTCTGCCGAAATCGTCGTCGCCTTCCGGCGAATTAACATCAGGGTTCGGAATGTTTTGTATGTCCTGCATAATTTTGATTTTCTCCTCGTAGTTTTTATTCTGCCGATTTGCAAAGAGTTTGCCTGCCAATTTTTGTATCGAATTGTTTCACCCGTCAAATTACAAAACGGCTAACGCGGAATGTCGCCGTGACGGGCTTCGCGCCGCCAGCCGCGCTTGGTGAAAAAGCCTTTTTCCTCGCGCCCCAGACATTCCCAACAGACGACTTTTTCCTCGTTCGTCGGGCTTAGGAAAACATTAAAATGTTCCATTTCGCGGTCGCATTCCGCACATCTGACCGGCGGTTTTTCTATCGTGTCCATAATTTTACAGTCCTCGTCTTCAGGGCAATTGATAAACTTTATAAGTTTTCGTCTCGAAGATAATAGGATAAGGATAAACGGCGCGGCTGACAAGATGCGTCGCCGCGTATTTTTGTTTGAGTTCGTTTATCTGCCCGGCGGACAAATTATTATACGCGGACTCGATTTCTTCGTTGGCGGTTTCGCCGCTTGAAATCTGCAAATTGCCCGTCAAATCGGCGACGCGGCTGCGCCATTCGCTCAAGCGGTCGTAAGTCGGGTAAGCATAGCAAACGACGCTCGCCCGTTTTGAAAAATACCAGAATTCGCGGCTGTCCGGCGGTTGAATAATTTGCGCGCCGGGCGGAGTATTCGCCGCAATCCAGAGCGAAGTTTTTTGCAGGTCGGTCGGCGCGGCAGTCCAAGTTTCGACGGTCGTTTGAATCTGCGAAAATCCTTTTCTAAACGGATCGAGAAGAAATAAAATCAAACAAACGAACAAAACTAAAGCGATTTTATTTCGCCGCAAATTAGCGCGCGGGAAAAAATAAAAAACCGTGAAAAAGAAAAACAGCGACGCGAAAACCGGAAACAGGCGCATCGGCATAAACCGCAAAAACGTGAACAGCTCGAAAAAGCGCAGAACGATTCCGAGCAGAAAAAACAGCGCGAGCGCGGCTTGAAACTTGAGCAAAAAACGCGGCGCGAACGCTTCGTTTTTCCGCAGCGCGAAAATGTTGAAAACGAACATCGAGGCGAGCGCGAGCAACTCGCGCCGTCCAAACTGAAACGCGTCGAGATGCCACGGAACGCGAAATAAAACGATGAATCTCCAATCGTCGAACGAGTTGGCGGCGGCATTCGTTTGCTCGGCGAGCAGCGGCACAACTCCCGGCAGGGCGAACGCGCCGGTGATAAAAATTATTTTGATTAAATCGGCGATTGAAATTTTTTCGGAAAGAAACACGATGCCGATTGCTAAAATCGCCCACAGCCCGACCGCCGGATGAAACGAAAAAGAAAGTCCAAGCAAAATCGAAGATGAAATCAGACGCTTTTTCAAAAACCCCTTGAGCGCGAAAAGCAGACACACATACGCGACGGTTTTCGCTTCGAATCCGCCGAAAATCCATTCGGCATTCACCGCCGCCTGTCCGAACGCCAGCCAGACGAAAATCGAAACGGCGATTGCCGCGTAAGAAATTTTCCACTCTTTGCCGAGTTTTATCAGCGCGATCAGACACGCGCTCCAAACCGCGATTCTTCCCGCCCAACCGACGATTTCGAGCGATAAAAAACGAGCCGGAAAACTGAAAATCGAATTAAAAAGCCAGTGTTCGTTCGCCGGTCCGGAAAATGTCCAATCGTTCGGCAAAAAATTCGGCGCGATTCGCAGAAGATAAAGAAATTCGTTACTGAACGGAACCGTTTTGCCGTGAAAAATAAAAACGGCGGCGAACAGAAAGGCGAACGCCAACCAAAAAAATTTCGGCGATTCGGAATTGTCCGGCAAATATCCGCACATTTTTTCGCTCATCGGTATCCGGTTTTTATTTTACCTTCACGAACGGCGAATTCCAGAATGCGCGTCGCTGATTTGCGACGCGGAATCGGGCGGCGCGAAATCGGAAACTGATTTCACAGGCAATTTTTTCGCCGCCGCTTCGCGCGCGTGTGCGCGCACGCTTTTGAGCGTGTAGTGTTTCTGAAAAACCTCTAAAAAGTCGCCGACGAGTTCGATTTTCTTTCCGGCGGCGAGATTCATCGCCGGAAAAAATTTTAATTCCGCCGCGTCCTCGCCGTCGAGAAAATCGAGCGGATGCAGCAACAGCGACGGCGCGATTCGATTCAGAACACAAAATCGCAGAGCCGTTTTGAAATAAGTTTTCGCGGCGAATTCGGAAAATGTGGCGAGATATAAAAGATACGAAAAATGAATCGGCGTTTTCAAAACCGGCAAGGTCGTCACGGGAATTTCGGTCAAGTTTTTTTCGCCGACTCGCCAGCGGTAAGGCTTCAGGGATTGAAAGCCGTCGCTGAATTTGCCGAACAGTTTTTTACGTTTTTCGCGTTCTTCCGGCGACATTTCCGGCGATTTGAAAAAATAATAAGCGCGGGCAACCGGCGCGATATAGGTCGGCAGAGTCGAGCAGTCGTATTCGTAATTTCTTTCCGCCAAAACTTCCAGAACCGTCGGCGATAATGAATAACCGGGACCGCGAAAACCTTTCGGCATTTGCCCGGTGACATTTTCGAGCGCGTTTTCCGTTCGTTCAAATTCTTCGGTCAATTCCTGTTTCGTGTAAAGATGCAGCCACGGTTCGTGTTTGAACGAATGATTCCCGATTTCGTGTTTTGCGTCGGCGATTTGTTTCAGCGCGTCAAAATTCTCCTCGCGCGCCGCGTCCTGACCGACGATAAAATATGTGATTTTCAAATTTCTTTCCGCCAGAAATTTCAGAGAGCGCGGCACGATTACGTCGAGATACGTCGGAAAACTTTCCCAACCCGCGTCGCCGTGCGTTTTCATATACGACCATTTGTTGTCGAGGTCGAGGCTGAGACTTGCAGTTAATTTCATTTTTTTTGAAACACACAGCAACATAGCTCACATAAATTATTTCTATGCCTCTCTGTTTCTATGCGTTTAAATTTTCCTCAAAAAATCTTTCCGCCAGTTGAATCGTTTCGTTAACGTTCAAAGTTCCGTTCGTAATCTGCGCCGAGTTGACGATGAAAATATTTTCAAGCGAAGTTTTCACGTCGGGAACGTTCGCCGAATAATTTAAAGTCGGAATCGGGAAAACATTCCGCACGCGCGAGATTTTGAATTCGACGACATCTTGGCGGGCAAAATGCGGATACATTTTTTCGAGCGCGCTCAGGAAAATTTCTTCGATTTCCGCGTCCGTCTTTTCAAACAATTCATCGTTCGGCGCGACGTATTTCGGCAAATAAACGAGCGCATTGCCGCCGAATTCGCGTTTATCAACGAGCGCGGACATTTCGATAATTCCCGTAAACGGAGTTTCGTCGGTGATGTTCGTGACATAAAAACGCGAGAGCGATTTTTTCGTCAAAAGCGAAGCGCAAACGATGCCTTGATATTTGATGTTTTCGAGTTTTTGTTTTTCTTCGACGGTCATTTGCGGACAGATTTTCGCGGCGATGTTTGACGGGCAAGTCAATATCACTTTATCAAACCGAGTTGCGGTTTTCGGTTTTTGTTCTCTTGCAATTTCAGATTTATTTTCATCAAATTCAGACCTGATTTTATTTTGAAATCTCGAATCTGCAATTTGTAATTCCAAAGTCTTCGCGCCTTCGCGCCTCTGCGTTTTCGCGTTAAAAACAATTTCTAATTTTTCGCCGTCTTTGACGATTTCCGAAACCTGTGAATTCAAACAAATTTCAACGCCTTTTTCGCGCAGATGCGCGCCGAATTTTTCCAGCACGCGCGCGTAGCCGCCGCGCACGTAGCCGAACATTTCGCGTTTCAAGCCGGAATTTCTGGCGGCATACATTCGCTGAATCGTCGCCCAGATAAAGGCGGCGGAAGTTTCCCCATACGCTTCGCCGAGTTTGGCTTTGAGCAGCGGCTTCCACATTTTTTCAAACGTCCGTCTGCCCGAAAATTTCGTCAACCAATCTTCGACCGAAATTTTCTCCAAAGATTTCCAATCTTTAACTTTTGAAGCGTAAAAAATCGTCGCGCCGAGCCGCAGTTTTGAAATCAAATCGAGCGGCGGGAATTTTAAAAATTCGGGCGTGTTCGACATTGAAACAAGTTTGCCGTCGGTATAAAATCCGGTCTTCGTTTCAACCCATTCAAACTCGTCCCGCAAGCCGATTTGTTCGATAATCTTTCGCGTAAAAGAGTCCGACAAAAGCGTTACGTGATAATGTTTGTCCCACACGATGTCGCCGATTTGCCACGCGCCCGCCAATCCGCCGATTGCCGGCGCGGATTCATAAAGGGTTACTTTCGCGCCAGCTTCGGCGAGACGCAAAGCGAGTGTTAAGCCGAGGAAACCGGAGCCGATGATGGCGATATTTTTTTTATCAATTTTTTTAATAATTTTTACTATGTTGAAGTTTAATTTTAAGCAAAGAAAATAACTTAGAAACTATTTGAAAACTCGGATTTTGTCGCTGAAAGCGACTGACTTTCATAGCGTAGGGTGAAACCCTACGTCGAGATGTGATTAAGATTTCCATCGCTGAAAGTGACGAACAGTTTTAATGCCTGATGGTTGCTCACCTTCGGCGAGCGATGCCGTCCGACTGGCGAACGTAGGGTTTCACCCTACGCTATGTTGTCGGTCATCTTCGATGACAAAGATCATTTATTTTGAGTTTTCAAAAAGCTTCTTAATATACAGGAGTCATCGAATAAACTGTTCTCGTAATGATAAGACAATACGGCTTTTTGAAACTAACCTTTTCTTTTGATGGTTTATCGTAATTCTTTTTAGAATTATCGCTTTTAATTCTATATTCGAAAGCTATTTCAACTTCTCTTTCTTCTGAATTTTTATTGGCAGAGAAAATCCATTTATTCGCGGCTTCGGTTAATTGCTTTTTTAATAGTGGGTGAATTTTTTCAAAGTTTGCTGAAATGACTTTCCCTTCATTGTTGATTTTTACGGTTGCAATAAATTCGCCTTTCACACCAATCGCAGCAGCGGCTGGCGAATATTTTGGCACTTCGTATTTCAAAACTTTAATCTTCGCCTGAGCGAACACATTCAGCCCGAAGCAAAAACAAATGAGCGCGACGAAAACAAATTTCCTCATAATTTTCTCCTGAATCTTATGATAGATGTTTCTCGCTTACTTTAAGTTTCTTAATCTCATATTCCAGACCGCAAGCCGAACATTTCGCTGCAAATTCTTCCGCGTCTTCAGCCGAAAATCTATGAAAAAGCTGTCCGCATTTGCAAACCGCGCCAATTGAACGCGCCGGACTTCCCAGAACGAGATGAAAATCGGGAACGCTTTTGGTGACAATCGAACCCATTCCGACCATCGCCCAGCGTCCGATTTCCAAATCATTGCCGATAATGCAGCCCGCGCCGATGGTCGCGCCTTCGCGGACGAGAGTTTTTAAGGTGTGTTCGTCAGGTTCGCTCGGTCGCAGAGTTTTTAAATCGGGAAACGTCGCGCGCGGGAAACGGTCGTTGGTAAACGTTGTTGAGGCGGAAATCATCACGCCGTCTTCAATCGTTACTTCGGCGCAAATGTAAACCATCGCGTTGATTTTCACCAGATTGCCGATTTTGACATCGTAGGCGATATAAGTTTTTTCGCCGACAATACATTCTTCGCCGATTGATGCGCCGCGCCGGATATGCACGTTATCCCAAACGCTCGTGCCTTCGCCGATACGCACGTTTTCTTCGATGATTGCCGTCGGGTGAATTTTAGGCATAAATTTTTAACCACATAGAAATATAGAACACATAGGAAAACAACAGGTTATCAAAAAAACGTTTTAAGCTTTTCTATGTGTTCTATGTTTCTATGTGGTTGATTACTTCTTCGCGGTTTCACTTTTTTCGATGACTTTCTGCCAGAGATTTTGATTGAGCGATTTATACGCCGCTTCGATCACTTCGACGGAAGCCAAAGCGTCTTCGGGTTTGGTCAGCAGTTCTTCGCCGTCCGCAACCGCGTTGCGAAAGTTTTCGATCTTCGATTTGAACGCCTGAACTTTGTCGTAGCCTTTGCCGAAAACGTTCCAGTCGGGCGATGAATTTAGTTTGTATTTCGATTCGCGCCAGCCGATGTGCAGTGTACCGTTTGTGCCGTAAATGCTGATGAAATTCGGCAGTTCCTTGTTGATTCCCCAGGTTAAATCGACGCTTGCCGCTACGCCGCCTTCGGTTTTCGCCAGCAATTTGACGTTTTCATCGACGCTCAGATTCTGCGTTCCCGAAGTTTCGAGCGCGAGAACATCAGTGATCGCGCCTAAAAAGTAGCGGATAATATCTACCGAGTGCGTCCCGTTGTCCATCAAAACGCCGCCGCCGGAAATCTCGAATTGTGAATTCCAGCGTTTCGACATATCGACCTTCGCCGTGAAAGCGTTTTCAAACTGGACGACTTCGCCGAGAACGCCCGACGCTAAAATCGCTTTGGCTTTGACGACATCGGAACAATAGCGAAACTTGGTCGCCATCGTAAACACAACGCCGGTTTCTTCGGCGATTTCGATCATTTGTTTGGCTTCGGCGACGGACAGACAGAGCGGCTTTTCGCATAAAACGTTCGTGCCGCGCCGCATAAAATACCCGGCGATTTCAAGATGCGTGTTCGGCGGCGTGGAGACGATCACCGCGTCAATTTCCGCATTTTCAGCGAGAGTTTTGTAATCTTCAAAATACTTCGCGCCGAGCGGTTCGGCAAACGCCTTCGCCGATTCCTGATTGATGTCGGCGACCGCGACGAGCCGGCAGCATTCGCTCTGCTGAAAAGCCTGCGCGTAAGTTTGGGCGATGCCGCCCGTTCCGATGAGTGCAAATTTTAGTTTGTTCATATTATTTTTTGCCACGAATTACACGAATAACACGAATGATTTCCTGATGGTTTTATTCGTGCTATTCGTGTAATTCGTGGCTAATTTTATTTGATTCCGGCGGTTTCAACCGCTTCGCGGATTGAATCGGCTAAAAACTCAATATGTTCTTCCGTATATTTTTCGTTGATCGGCAAAACGAGAACGTCGTGCAAGCCCTTGATCGTTCCCTGAAAATTCGCGTCGTTGTAATCAACTGCTTCGGGGCGCGCCAAATTGAACGGGTAATGCGAATCGCCGAAGGTATTTTGGTCGCGGAAAACCTGGCATTTATACGCCGGTTTGACGACGTAGCGCGGCGCAGATGCGACATCGTAAGTTTTTAACGCTTTGGCAAGACCGACCGCGCCGTCTTCGATTTTTGTATCGTCAACTCTCAAACAAAATTTCCAGTAAGTCATCGTCGAACCGTCCGCCGGTTTGTAGGATTCGATGCCGTCAATGTCTTTGATTTTTTCATCGAGCAACGCCGCCATTCGTTGCCGCTGCGCGACCGAATAATCTAATTTTTTCAATTGTTCATAAGCAATCGCGGCTTGCAGCTCGGTCATTCGATAATTTAACGAAGCGAAATAATGGTCGGGATTCTGGTCGCCGTAACCCCAGGCTTTGTTGATGAAAAGATACATTCTTCTGGCAATCGCGTCGTCGTTTGTCACGACGATGCCGCCTTCGCCGGTCGTCATCTGTTTGCCCTGCTGAAACGAAAACGCGCCGATTTTGCCGATTGTTCCGGCGTATTTGCCGTCGCATTTCGCCATAAACGATTGCGCCGTGTCTTCGATAACGGGAATGCTGCGCGAATCAGCCAATTCCATAATCGCTTTCATTTCGCACGGATTGCCGAACAGGTGCGTCACGATAATCGCTTTGGTTTTGTCGGACAAAACTCTTTCGATTGTTTCCGCCGTGACGTTCAGAGTGTTCGGGTCAACGTCGGCGAAAACCGGAATCGCGCCCTGAAAAATAATCGGTGTCAGCGCGCCCATGTCGGTAATCGAAGTGGTGACGATTTCATCGCCCGGATTCGGATTAATCGCGGCGACGGCGACGTGAACCGCCGCCGAACCGGAATTGCAGGCGTAGGCGTATTTCACGCCGAGCTTTTCGGCAAAATCTTTTTCGAGCAGCTTGCCGTATTTGCCTTTGGTGGTGATAAGCACGCCGGACTGCAAAACTTCGGTCACGGCGGCGATTTCCTCCGCGCCGAAGGTTCTGCCGGAAATGTCCTGATCGTTAGGTAATTTGACTGTTTGTTTTTGTGTTTCAGGTGACATAATTTTATTTTCGATTTGAATTTGAAATATTTTTACGAAATAAAAAGTTTGATTTGTTTGAATTTTTTAGCGTTGCGAAAAAAATTTTCCCCGCGCGCCGGCTAAATTTTCTTTTTGTTCTCGATAATTTCGCCGATTCGCGCCGGTTTTCCCTTTTCTGTAGAAGTTTTAATCTGCGCGTATTTCCCGAAGACGCGCTCTTTTGAGAGATCGGAAAGCAGTTTGAGATGCCCGAAAATCGTCCGCGCCGTTTTCATTTTTGAAAAACCGAACAGGCGAACTTCTAAAATCGCCGGATATTCGATGATGCGACCGCCGTTTAAATTTAATTTCCCCAACAATTCCGCCACGCCCAGAAAGCCTTTTTCCTTTAACTCCAAATCAACGACCGAGCTGCGCCGGTACACGCGAAAACAGCTTGTAAAAGTGTCCAATTGCGCGTCCAGCACGCGGCGATACAGAAACGACGCGCCTTTCGACAGAAACAAACGCCAGCCGGGAACGTTTCGCACGCCGCCCTTCGGATGATACGGCGAAGCCGTGACCATATCAACGTTTTCGGCGAGCAAAGGAATCATATTATTAAGTTCGTGCGGATCGTATGTGCAGTCGCAGTCCATCGAGCAGACGATTTCCGTTTCCGCGTTTTTGATGCCGGTCATAATGCCCGCCGCTACGCCTTCGTTCGTTTCGTGGCGCATTATTCTGACGTTGGCGCGATTGCCGAAAAGCTCCTGCAATTTGTCGAAGGTTTGATCGCGGCTCGCGTCGTCAACAAAGATGAAATTCGGCTGATAATTTTCCTTTAATTCGGCTTCGACGCTTCGCAGAGTGTTCGCCAGATACGGCAGCGTCGGTTCTTCGTTGTAACACGGAATAACAATCGTTATTTCCGGTTTCAAAGTCTGAATTCCGATTTTCGCCGTCTCCAAAACAAGCGGCTCGCTTCGTAATTCGTAATTCGCAATTCGTAATTGATTCGTTAATCCGAGAAAATCGGCGGCGGTCGTGAAGTCGTATTTTCGTAAGTATTCTCTGATAACCCAATCCATTTTGTCGAGCTTGCGATAATGGCGTATGCGGTTATAGCTCGAAGCCGCCGAGATGCGCGGCTGTTCGGGGTCGAGTTCCCAAACGTGGAAATACATCATAAACGGTTTGTCGTAACGACGCTGCCAATCGTGGACGGCGTGGCGCATAAACGTGTGCGGAATTTGCCGAAAATAATTGCCGCCGGAAATCGGCAGCAAGCCGATGCCGACGTTGCGCGTCGAATACGGAAATTCCTCGATGATTCGCCCGTTGCGGTGAATTTGATGCGCGAAACGCTTCTCCTTCGCGTCCTTCTGCGTCGGCAGAAATGAAGCGTCGTAGGCGAAATTCTCTTCCGCGAGAACGTCTAAAATCCATTCGTCTTTTCTAAAATCCAATTTTTCCGCCGCGCGGTAACCGACGATTCTCTGTCCCGCCGCCTCTTCCAGAACGTGATTGGTGCGGCGAATGTCTTCACGAAATTCTTCGACCGTCAGATTTTTTAAGCTGCGGTGGTAAAATCCGCGGCTCGCCAATTCGTGTCCGCGCGCGGCGATCTCGCGGACAATGCGCGGGTTTTGTTCGGCGATCCAGCCGAGTATGAAAAACGTCGCTTTGGCGTTAAACTCGTCGAGCAAATCGAGCGTTTTCAAAGTATTTTGTTCAAAACGCGGCTCAAAGCGCGACCAATTGCGCTCGCGTATCAAATTTTCAAACGCGCCGACGTGAAAATAGTCTTCGACCAGAACGGTCAAAAGGTGCGTCTTTTTTTCCGGAGGTTTAATCATTTGCGTTTGACGATTTGTAACTTTTGCCGTAATTTTTCGTCGTGGAAACTTCGCGTTCCAAAATTTCGACAATTCGTTGTGCCGCGCGACCGTCGCCGAACGGGTTTCGGATTTTTCCGATTGAATTTATCCAGGTTTCGTCGGCGTAATTTTCCGCTAAAAGCGTTTCCAAATTCGCGCCGACGATTTTTGCAATTCCGGCTTCGACGGCTTCGGGGCGTTCGGTGTTTTCGCGCAGAACGAGAAGCGGTTTGCCGAAACTCGGAGCTTCTTCCTGAACGCCGCCCGAATCGGAAACGATCAGCCAGGCGACGCGCATCAGCGCGGCAAAATCGGCGTAATCGAGCGGTTCGAGCAGAAAAATTCGCGGCTCGTTTGCCAGAATTTCTTCGGTCGCCCGGCGCACGTTCGGATTCGGATGAACCGGAAAAATCAAACAAACGTCGGCGCGCTTTTCGACGAAATCGCGCAAAATCTTTAAATTCCGCGCCAACGCCGCGCCGAAACTTTCGCGGCGGTGCGTTGTCAGCAATATACGCTTAAAAGGTGCGGTTTGCCGAATTATTTTTTCGATTTTCCGGCTCGGCTTTGAATTTTTAAGAACAAACTGCAGCGCGTCAACGACCGTATTGCCCGTCTGAAAAACGCTTTTCGCGTCCGCGCCTTCGGCTAAAAGCGTCGCGCAGTTATTTTTCGTCGCGCCAAAATGCCACGTCGCAATTTGTGAAATCAGACGGCGGTTCATTTCTTCTGGAAACGGACTTAAACGATTGCCCGAACGCAGTCCGGCTTCGACGTGTCCGATTTTTATTTTTCGGTTAAACGCGGCGAACGCGCCCGCCAGAGCCGTCGTCGTGTCGCCCTGCACGAAAATCGCTTCGGGCGTTTCGCGCTCTAAAATTTGATCTAAAGACTCCAAAACACGCGCGGCGATTTGGTTCGGCGTTTGATTTTGCGTCATTACCCGCAAATCGAAATCAATTTTGAGATTGAAAATCTTCAAAAACGGCTCGAGCAAATCCGTATGCTGGCTCGAAGAAACAAGAATCGTTTGAAAAAGCGGATTTTTTGCGAGTTCGGAAACGACGGGCGCGAGCTTGATCGCTTCGGGACGCGTGCCGAAAAGAACGAGAATTTTACGGCGCGGCGTTTTTTGAGGCGCGGCAGTTGTTTCTGCTGTTTTTTTCACAATGTTCTTAAAGCCGTCGTGCATTTGTTTCTTATCGTTTTGAGAATTGATAAACTTTGTGTGATGAAGATTATTTCCGTTTTCGTTTTAGTTTTGTTCGTTTGTCTGCCGTCGTTTTCGCAGGAAAACGCGGCTGATTTGCGCGGTAAAATCGTTGATTCCGACGGCTTAACAATTGAAAACGCGATGGTTAAAATAATTACAAACTCTAATCAAACTATTCTTTGTCAAACGGGAACGGACGGAAAATTCTTCTGCGGGACGAATGTTAAAGAAGGTTTTACGCTCGTCGTCGAAGCGCAAGGCTTTTCTATTTTACGTCAAAACTTCGAGAAATTGCAAGATTTTCAACCCGACGCTGTTTTTACGCTCGTTCCCGATTCAATCCGGGCGGATGTGGTTATCACCGCGACGCGCTCGGCAACGCATCTAAGCGAAACGCCGGCGAGCGTCGTTTCGCTTTCAAAAGAGGAAATTACGACGACCGCCGCGCCGGCGATTGACGATGTTTTGCGGCAAGTCGCCGGATTTTCGCTTTTCCGGCGGACGGGCAGCCGTTACGCGAATCCGACGGCGCAGGGCGTGTCTCTGCGCGGTGTCGGCGCGAGCGGCGCGAGCCGTTCGTTGATTTTAGTTGACGGCGTTCCGCTCAACGACGTTTTCGGCGGCTGGGTCCAATGGAGCCGCGTGCCGACGATTTCCGTCGAGCGCGTCGAAGTTTTGCGCGGCGGCGCGTCGAGCCTTTACGGCAGCGATTCCTTGAGCGGAACGATCAATATTTTGCCGAAAAAAACGACGGAAAATTATTTGTTTTCGGCGGAAATCTATGGCGGAATGCAACGGACATTTTCCGGCTCGACCGCGTTCGGCTTTGCCAAAAGAGGCTTTTCGGCTGATTTCGTCGCGGCAAATTTTCAAACGCGCGGCTATGTTTTGGTTGACGCGAGAGAGCGCGGCGTGGCGGACAGCTTCGCCGGTTCAAAAAACACGAATCTTTCGGCGCGTCTGGCGAAAAATTTTAAGGACAAAGCCGACGTTTTTGTGAAAACTTCGTATTTCGGCGAAGCCCGCACGAACGGCACGCCCGCGCAAATCAACCGCACGCACTTGCGCGAATTCGTTGCGGGCGGCGATTTCTCGTTTGAAGATCCAACATCCAAAATTCAAAATCCAAAATTGGACTGGCGCATCTACGGCGGAACGCAGGTTTACGACCAGACTTTTTCTTCGGTCAGCGCGGACAGGAACAGCGAAAGTTTGATCCGGCTGCAAAGAGTTCCAGCGCGGAATTTGGGATTTTCGGGGCAATTTTCCGGCGTATTTTTTAAAAATCAAACCGTCGTTGCCGGAGTCGAAGCGCGACAAGTGCGCGGCGCAAGCGACGAAATCGGATTTTTCAACAACCGCGCGACTTCGGCGAGTGCGGCGGGCGGGCGCGAGCGCAGCATCGGCGTTTTCGCGCAGGACTTTGCGCGGCTCGGCTCGCGTTTCGTGTTGGCGGGCAGCGCGCGATTCGATGCCTGGCGCAATCTTGACGCTTCGAGCGCGACGAAAACATTGGCGACGAATCAATTAAACTTCATCAATTTTCCAAACCGCCGCGAAACAGCTTTCAGCCCGCAGATTTCGCTGCTTTTTCAGGCGAACAAAAGCGTTGCGGTTTTCGCGCTCGCCTCGAAAAGTTTCCGCGCTCCGACCTTAAACGAGCTTTACCGAAGTTTTCGCGTCGGCAGCGTCAACACGCTCGCCAACGAAAATCTGCGCGCCGAACGTGCCGCAAATTTTGAAGCGGGCGCGAATTTTAATCGAAGAAACTTTTTTCTGCGCGGAAATTTTTTCGTGACCCGAATCGCACAGCCGGTTTCGAGCCTAACTTTGTCAATAACGCCGAATTTAATCACGCGCCAACGGCAAAACGTCGGGCGAACCCTGACGCGCGGCGCGGAAATTGAGGCGGAAACTCGCGTGAAGGAATTTAATTTTTCAATCGGATATTTGTTCGCCGATTCGCGCTTTACCGATTTTCCGGCGAACCGCGCGCTGGAAAATTTGTTCATTCCGCAGACGGCGCGGCATCAATTGACGTTTCAGACGCGCTATGCGAAACGCGGCTGGAGTTTCGCCGTTCAGAGTCGCGCATCGTCGGCGCAGTTTGACGACGATTTAAATTTGTTCCGGCTTGAACCTTATTTTCAGCTCGATGCTTTCGCGGCAAAGCGTCTCAAGGAAAAAGTAGAAATTTTCGTCGCGGTCGAAAATGTTTTCAACTCACGCTACTCAATCGGCAAAACGCCGAACCGTACCGTCAGCTCGCCGACGAACGCGCGCATCGGGATTCGGTGGAATTGAAATTATTTTTTGTAGGGGCGACGGCTTTCCCATGAATTTGTAGGGGCGACGGCTTGTCCTCGCCCGATGAGCGTAGCGAAAAGACGTTTGATAAAATTCTATTCGAGTTTAATTATAATTTCGCGTCTCTCTTGTTCGACGAATTTTTCGCGCTTTCGCGCTCAGCGGGCGAGGACAAGCCGTCGCCCCTACAAACAAAAAAGACAAGCCGTCGCCCCTACAAACAAAAAAGCGATGAAATTTGTCGGATTTCATCGCTCGCTTTTTTTAAGCAATAAAAATTTATTCGGGCGGACCGGAACAACCCGCGCCGTGCAGAGCCGGAATTTTCGTGCTGATAATCGGATAATTTTCGGCTTCGGCGTTTTTTGCCAGCCAATCTTCAAATTCGGGCGGAATTGACATATCCGAAAAAATTGCCTCGACCGGACATTCGGGCAGGCAAGCGTCGCAGTCAATGCAGGTGTCCGGGTTAATCAACAAACGGTCGGGCAATTCGTGGAAGGCTTCGACCGGGCAAACCGCCGCGCAGTCGGTATATTTACACTCGATGCACGGCTCGGCTACGATATAAGTCATTTTTTTGAAAATCTCCTCAAACTTTAATGATAAATAATTTCGGTAAAAATATATTATCGAAAAGCATATCTTTTCAAATCGGGTTAGACAAGTGTTAGAATGCCTTAACAAATAAGTATTACGAGATTTTTACATTCAAAAAAAACGAAATGAAAAACCTTAAATCAGAACGCGAATTATCGCTCGATTTTCTGCGCGTTTGCGAAGCGGCGGCGATTGAATCGGCGAAAACGATGGGACAGGGCGACCGCAAATTTTCCGACCACGTCGCCGTCGAAGCGATGCGCGAGGTGATGGACACCGTGCCGATGCGCGGGCGCATCGTCATCGGCGAAGGCGAGCGCGACGAAGCTCCGATGCTCTATATCGGCGAAGAACTCGGCGGCAAGGATTATCCGGCGGAAGTGCGCGAAACCTTTCCCGAAATCGACATCGCCGTTGATCCGCTCGAAGGCACGAACCTTTGCGCACTCGGCGCGAATAACGCGATTGCCGTTTTAGCGGCGGCGGAACGCGGCGGACTTCTGAACGCGCCGGACATTTATATGGACAAAATCGTCGTCGGACCGAGCTGTCGCGGCGCGGTTGATATTGACGCGCCGGTCAAACAAAACTTAAAGGCGATTGCCCGCAGTTTGAACCGCGACATCGAAGATTTGACGGTTATGTGTCTCGACCGTTCGCGGCACAAACAACTGATTGACGACGTGCGTTCGGCGGGCGCGCGAATTCGTCTGATTTCCGACGGCGATTTGTCGGCGGGTATTGCGGCGGCGGTCGCCGGAACGAATATTCACGCGCTGATGGGCATCGGCGGCGCGCCCGAAGGCGTTTTGACCGCCGCCGCGATGCGCTGCCTGAACGGTGAAATTCAGGCAAAGCTCGTTTTCGATACGGAAAGATTAGGCGTTGATAAATCGAAGGTTCCGCCGCGCGAAGAGCTGATGAAGCGACTGCATTCGATGGGCATCAGCAATCCCGACAAAGTTTACGGTACGAACGATCTCGCGCCCGGCAAGCGCATCATCTTTGCTGCGACCGGCGTAACCGACGGCTCGTTGCTGCGCGGCGTTCGATTCTTCGGCGCGGGCAAACGCACGCATTCGGTCGTGATGACGACCGACACGCGCAACATACGCTTCGTTGACACCGTTCACGTCGAAGGCGGTCCCGACGCGGTTATTAGATTTTAATTAACAGTAAGTGGTAAGTGGTAAATGAAGACCTTCGGATTTTGATCTACATTTACCACTTACCACTTACTGTTAAAAAAATATGCCTGAAACAATCGAAAATTACGTTCCGCAAATCGTGTTTAAGGAAATGCGGCAACAGGCGTTTAAGGTCTGGGCGATTGCCGCGTTTTTGGTCGGCGTTTGGGTTTTGATGTTGATCGCCGCGCCAATTGCCGAAGCGAATAATTTTACGGGATTTTCGAGCGCGATTTACAAAGTTTGCAGCTTTATCTGCCATCAGATGCCGGAGCGTTCGCTGCACATTGAAAATCATCCGTTCGCCGTCTGCTCGCGCTGTTTCGGGATTTATTTCGGATTATTTGTGGGCTTTTTGATTTATCCGCTGCTGCGTTCAATCGAGGAAATCGAGCCGTTTCCGCGCGTCTGGCTTTTTCTGGCGTTGCTTCCGATTGGAGTTGATTTTTCGCTTGGATTTTTCGGTATTTGGGCGAACACGCATCTTTCGCGCTTTTTGACCGGCGCGATTTTAGGCGCGGCGTGCGGAATTTTTATTGTCCCTGCGCTCATCGAGCTATTTCGTTATTTGACCGTCAAACCAAAAATAAAAAGGCTGTCCAACTAACAGCCTTTTTATTTTAAATTGATTTTTTAGATACTAATTTTTGATAAATTGTTGGCGGCGCGGGAAAACGCTTCCATTTGCGCCCCTTGATAAGCAAAATTTATTATAGTCGCAATTTATCCGCTTTGACAAGTTTTGCCGGAAATAAATTTTCAGAACGCGAAAATGCTTAAACTATTGCCGATAATCCTCTTAACTAATTACTTCAGTGTTTTTCATTGTTAAAAATCTGATTTTGTAACAATTTTTTAATTGACTAACCGTTCAAACAAAGGCAATATTTATTCTGTAATCAACAATCAGCAAGATGAAATTTAATCAAGACAGCGCAACTCAGCGGGCAAAATCAGATTTAGTCGAACGTTTGAAAATTTCCGAAGATGAAATCGAATTAATTTCATCTGAAGAAAAGGATTTTTCCGATATGTCGCTCGGCGCGCCCGTCGAAGACGAAATGGCGGCGCAGATGATTTCGAGCGGCTGGCAAATCAATTTGAAAGCCGACGGACAGGATTATGAATATCGCGCCGACAAATATCAGCTGCGGCTCGTCGGATTCGAGGGAATGAATTATTTAATCGAATCGTAAAGATAAACTTGAAGATAAAGGATTTTTTCGGGAGATTGAAAAATGAATCGAAATAATTTTTGGATACATTTCTGCATTGCCGTTATTTTAATCGCATTCGCGGCGGTTTTGGGACAGCTTCGCCTGTGGCAGTCGAAACCGCTTTTCTCAATTAACGCGCCGACCAAACCCGCGTCGAAACCGACCGCCGTCAAGCGTTCGGGCAACGAGCGCGAACCGGAAGTTTTAGTAAAATTCCGTCCGAACGTCAGTCTGGCGGACATCAAAAAAATCGTCGCCAAAAACAACGACCGCATCGAAGACATTTTTCAGCAGGAAAAAGGCTGGTTTTCGATTGACGATTTAGACAATCAGGATATGCAGAAGGTCGCCGACCAGTATAGCCAGATGTCCGATTTTGTCGAAACGGTCGAATTGAACAACGAAATCCGGCTCGACGATCCGACGAGCATTCCCGCCGATCAAACCAGACGCGACGCGACTCCGGGCGATGTGATGCCGAACGATCCGATGTTTAAGGAACAATGGGCTTTAAACAACAGCGGACAAAACGGCGGCAAAGCGAACGCCGACATCAGCGCGCTTCTGGCGTGGGCGAAAAATAAAGGCAGCAAAGATGTCGTCGTCGCCGTTCTGGACAGCGGCGTTGATTACAATCACACGGATTTAGCGGCGAATATGTGGGTTCGTCCCGATAAAGTGCCGCAGTATCGTGACGAAGAACTCGGCACCTTCAACGATTTGCACGGCTTTAACGCGACGGATAATCAATCCGACCCGATGGACGACAACGGACACGGAACGCACTGCGCCGGAATTGTCGGCGCGGAAGGCGACAACGACGAAGGCATCGCCGGAATCAACTGGAACGTCGAGATTATGCCGCTCAAATTTATGGGACGCGGCGGTTTCGGCACGACCAAAGACGCGATTGAAGCGATCAATTACGCGATTGACCGCAAGCAGAACGGCGTCAACGTCCGCGTGATCAGCGCGAGCTGGGGTTCGACGATGTATTCAAAAGCTCTGGAAGACGCGATTCGCGCCGCCGGCGAAGCGGGAATTTTATTCGTCGCCGCCGCCGGCAACGACGGCACAAGCAACGACCGCAGCCCGCATTATCCTTCAAACTACAATTTGCCGAACGTCATCAGCGTCGCCGCGCTCGACCGCAGCGACAATCTGGCTTCGTTTTCAAATTTCGGCGTAAAAACCGTCCACGTCGCTGCGCCGGGCAAAGATATTCTTTCGACGTGGCTCGGCGGCGATTACCGCGAAGCGTCCGGCACCTCGATGGCAACGCCGTATGTTTCCGGTCTCGCGGCTTTGGTTTTGGCGCAGGAACCGAAACTTTCGGTCGAAAAATTGCGCGACCGAATCTTAAAATCGGTTGACAAACTCGACTCGCTCAACGGCAAAATCGAAAGCGGCGGACGCATCAATGCGGCAAAGGCTCTTTTGAATTAAACGAATCGAAAATTTTTCATTGATAAAGAAGCGGTTTCGACCGCTTCTTTTTTTTGCCCGCCGTCGTTTAGATTTACGGCGAAAAATGTTTCCTGATTAGTTTTAACCATTTGCTGCAAACCGTATCCGACCTCGTTTAGAATCAAATCCAAAATTCGCGTCGAACCGCTTAAAATAATGCAGACAAAAGGATTTTCCGCCCTTCAAATCAGTGGCATACGCATTGCTTTACCATTAACGGCAATGGCTGCCGCCAGCTGAACGAGCGAAAACGACGCTTTGCCGGGAAAGAATTATTTTTTTGAGTTAAGGAGAAATTTTTATGAATCGTGTAAAAAACTTAATCGGTGTTCTTGCTTTTGCTTTGCTTGTTCTGAGTTTGCCGGGCGCGGTTGCGGCGCAGTGGCGCGATAACCGCGACAACCGCAATAATCGGAACGATGATGATGGTTATTACCGCAACGACGATTACAATCGCAACGGCAGAAACAATCGCGATATCGAATCAACCGTCAGAAATCTTAAAAGCAACAGCCGCCAATTTGAAAAACGGCTTGACCGCGAACTCGACAACAGCCGTTATAACGGACGCAACCGCGAAGACCGCATCAATCAATTGGCGAAAGATTTCGCCGATGCCGCGAAACGGCTCGACGAACGCTATGACGACCGCCGCGATTACAACAATTCCTATGACGAAGCGCAGCGCGTTTTGCAGTTGGGAAATCAACTCGACCAGGCTGTTAATCGCGCCCGTCTGAACGGCAATGTGCAGAACGACTGGTATCGCATTCAACAGGATTTAGACGTTTTGGCAAACGCCTACAACTACAATACCAATGCCCGCAACAACCGTAATAATCGTAATAATCGCAACGGTCAGAACAGAAACGGCAACTGGCGCAACAACGTTCCGTTTCCGCTTCCCTTCTAAAATTTCCGCCCCTCGCCGTTTTATTTACACAAAAAAGCCTGAGATTCGCGTCTCGGGCTTTTTCATTGTTCTTCTGAAATCAATTTTATTTTCGCTTCGTCCGAAATGCTTTATAACCGACGAACACGGCAAAACCGATGGCGATTAACGCCATCGCAATCAACAAAAACAACTGCGCCAAGCCGCGCCAGTTGAAATGCCCCGCGAACAACTCGCCGATTTGCAGAAACGCCAAAAAATATCTCATAAATTCGCCGTCAGGCTTTTATCGTTTTGAACAAGCCATTCGTCCCAGGTTTCGAGCGCGCGATTAACCTGAACCTGATGCCGTTCGCGCTTGTTGCGATATTTTTTGCGAAGCTCGACGGGCAATTCTTCCAAAAGACCGAAGGTGATATTAACCGGCTGAAAATTTTTCGTCTCGACGTTGGAAACATAGCGGCACAGCGCGCCGATTGCCGAACTCGGCGGCGCGAAAAGTAAATCTTCGTTCCGTAAAACCCGCCCCGCATTCAATCCGGCAAGCCAGCCCGTGCCGACCGATTCCACATAACCTTCCACGCCGGTGATTTGCCCCGCGAAAAACAAATTTGGATTCTTATGGGTTTGCAAAGCCGCGCTGATAATTTTCGGCGAGTTAATAAAAGTATTGCGGTGAATTTGCCCGAACTGTAAGAAATCGGCGTCCGCCAATCCGGGAATCAATTTCAAAACCCGTTCCTGCTCGCCGTAGCGCAGATGATTTTGAAAACCGACCAGGGAAAAAGCGTCCGCCATCAAATCTTCCTGCCGAAGCTGCACGGCGGCATACGGCTCTCTGCCGGTCGCGGGCAGCGGCAAGCCTTTCGGCTTCATACAACCGAACCGCAGAGTGTCCACGCCGCGCCGCGCCAATTCTTCAATCGGCAGACACGCTTCAAACCAGCGCGTTTCTTCAAAGCGTTTCAAAGGCACGCTTTTGGCTTCGACAAGCGCATTGTAAAAAATTTCGTATTGTTCTCGGTCAAACGGACAATTGACATAATCGTCGCCGCCTTTGCCGTAACGCGCGGCTTTAAAAGCAACCGACATATCAATCGAATCGGCGGCGACAATCGGCGCGATTGCGTCGTAAAAATACAACTGGTCGTCGCCCGTCAGCTTCATAATCTCCGTCGTCAAAGCGTCGCTCGTCAGCGGTCCGGTGGCGATAATCGAAACTTCGTCCGCCGGAATCAATTCGACTTCTTCACGAACAAGCTCGATGCGCGGATGCGCCTCCATTTCTCCGGTAATAAATTCCGCAAATTTGGCGCGGTCAACCGCCAGAGCCGCGCCCGCCGGAACGCGCGTCGCGTCCGCCGCCCGCATTATCAACGAATTTCCGCGCCGCAATTCTTCCTTTAATAAATACGGCGCAGAACCGATTTCGTCGGATTTAAGCGAATTCGAGCAGACGATTTCCGCCAACTGATCGGTGCGGTGCGCGGGCGTTTGCCGCACGGGTCGCATCTCATAAAGCCTGACCGCCGCGCCCGCTTCCGCCGCCTGCCAGGCTGCCTCGCAGCCCGCCAAACCGCCGCCGATGACATTTATTTTGTTCATATCTTTTAATCGTAACGTCTGGCGAAAAAAATTTGAAGTTTAACCGTTGCGACACGCGAAAAATTATCGTTTCGCCGTTGACAATACTTGACATAACTGCGGACGGAAAAGTATATTTTGTAATTCGGCTTGTTAAAAGCCACCTTAGCTCAGTTGATAGAGCATTCGATTCGTAATCGAAAGGTCTCGAGTTTGAGTCTCGAAGGTGGCTCCAATTTTCAAGGCGGTTATTCAATGAAAAGCCGCCTTCTACATTTTTCAGCAGTATTGAAAACGGTCAAAAATGAAAAAAATTGACTCAATAAATGTAGATAAAAATGTAGACAAACCGTTAAAGAAGAAACCGACCGTTTATAAACCCGGTCCGTTTCCCTTCACGATCATTCACCGCAAAACAAGAGTTCTCTACGTTCGCAAATCAATTACAATCAATCGAACGATAAAAAATCCGAAGACAGGCGAAGAAAAATTCGTTAAGCAAAGACAGGTCTGGCGCGTCTGTCAGACCGGAACAAAAGACGAATACGAAAAAATTCTCAAATCAATTGAAACCGATTTCGCTTTAGCCAAAACCGGAAGGACTCGTCCGGCGCGACTTTTCAGCGAGCTTGCCGAGCGTTTCGCCGCCGCCGAGCTGCAACCGGCGGTTTTTCGTGACGGCAAGAAAGTCGCCGGAAAAATACAGCTCGAAGTTCCGAAAATATATTTGAGAACTTTGGTCGAGCATTTCGGCAACGCGCCGACGGCAAACATTACTTACGGCGACATCGCCGAATTCAAGAAAATACGTCTTAACACGCCGGTCGAGCGGGAAATTAAAGTAAAGACATTCATTCCGCGCGAAAAACGCCCTCAAGGCTCACGCAAGCGCATCAAAACGGAGAAAATGGTTCGCCGCACGCCGCGCTCGATTCGTTCGGTCAATTACGAGCTGGCGATTCTCAAACAAGTTTTTAATTTCGCGGTTCAGAATCGCTGGCTCGACCGCAGCCCGTTCGCCGACGGTCGGATTTTGATTGATTCATCGCAGGAAACGCGCCGCAACAAAACCTGGACGCGCGAAGAAGAAGCCCGCGCGCTCGCGCTCTGCAAAAAATTTAACTTTCATTTGAAAACGGTCATTATCTGCATCTCCGACGGCGGTTTTCGCCGAAACGAACTTTTAAAGCTGAAGTGGTCGGACGTTGATTTCGAGAACGATGTCATCGTCGCCAAAAACTACAAAGGAAACGCGCTGCGGACTCGTCCGGTTTTTATGACGAAACGGATGAAGGCGGCATTGCTCGAATGGAAAACCGAACAGCCCAAGCACAGCATCGAAGATTTTTCGCTCGTCATCGGTTACAAAAGCGTCAAGAAGGCGTGGAACACGATCAGAAAAAATATCGGACGCGAAGATTTAAGATTGCACGATTTGCGCCACGTCTTCGCCACTCGCCTCAGTCAAAAAAACGTCCCGCTCGATAATATTTCCAAAATGCTCGGTCACGAGCAGCTAAATACGACACAGATATATTTGAATCCGTCTTTCAAAGATTTACGCGCATCGTCTCAAAAACTCGAAGAAGATTCCGAAGCCGAATAAAAACGCCTGTGCAAAAACTTGTTGAAACCGCGCTTTGGTAACTGATATTATTCCGTACAGGCTCCAAGCCTTACTCCAAGAAAAAGGAATTTATCAGAATGAAAATCAGATTTATTTTAAGCGTGATCTTACTCTGCGTTTTATTCGCTGTGGGCTGTAATAAGCGAACTGAAATAAAAGGCGATGTTTTTGTTGTAACTCAAGGCGCGGGCAGTTATAAGCTCGGACTGGTTCAGGTTGCGGCGTTCCCTGAAGAAAAAATCAAAGAAAACATCGAACGCAAAAAGCCGGAAATTGTAACGCTGACATCAAAATTAAATGAAGCCTTTTCTAAATCATCGGAATATACTACTGCTTATTTAGACAATATGGATGCGCGTGATTCTGGTATGAAAAGCAAATTCGAGGCGGATTCATCTTCCGTCCGTGCCATCAACAGTCTCAAAGAGTTTTGGAATATTCAGGAAGAAATTGAATCTGCGGTAAGCGATAAATTCGTTCAGTCTCTGCCGCCTGCCGTTGCCGTTTCAACGACTGATGCCGACGGTAAATTTGCGCTGAGTCTTCCAAAGAACGGTAAATACGTGCTGACGGCAAAGGCGACGCGGACGCTTGGAGACGAAATCGAAAACTATACTTGGGCTATTTATTTTAATGCTGAAGGAACGCCGAAAAATATAATTTTGAGTAATAACAACACGACCGATTCCAATTCGCCTGATTCTGTATTTACCACTCCGAAAGCAGTTAAACGAAAAGTTTCCGACCGCGAATAATTCGATTATCCGACACTAAACGTCCAAGTTTTGTTGAATCCGCGAGCAAGCGAAAACGTCATCGCGTAAGTCAACGCTTCCCAAACGTAAAACGTCTGACCGTTTTGCTGAATCGCCGCGACGAAACAACCCGGCGAAAGCTGCGAAGTCGCCAGCGGCACAATCGCGCTCGATGTCACGTTGCCGACCAGAAACGATTTATAACCGCTTGCCGGAAAACCGCCCGCGCCGAAAGAGCCGACGTTGCCGCTCCCGCTCGTGTTTTTTTGAACCCCGAGCGCGCCTGCCAGAGTCTTAATATAATTCGTCCAGTCCGTCGCATTTGCGCCCGTCAAAGCGAATTCGGTCGGGTGAAACTTGACCAACGCCGCCGCGGAATCAATCGTTCGATTCAACCAGAATTCGCGTGAAAACGGCTGATAGCCGTTGACCAGCGTTTTTTCGATCACGCTCCCGCCGCCGATGTCGGTTTGATGAATTGACTCGGTTGCGACAATATACGGAACGAGAAAAACGCTCGCCGATTTTGCCAGCTTGAAGCCCGTCACTTCCGGCGCGGCGTAGCTCGGCGCGGCGGTCACTTTGAAATACTTCGCGCCGTTCAGCGTTCCGACCGTGAAATCAACGAACGCGCTGAAACTCGAAACCTGAAAATTCGGAATGTCCGTTTCAACCGGAATCAAACCTTTATCCGTCCAGTGCGAATCCGTGATTGCGGCATCGAAAATGTCGAGACGGCTGCCGTTCCGGGCAATCGGATATTTTACGCGCAGGGCGTTCGTCGCGCCGACCGTCAAATCAACGCCGTATTTTTCCGCCGCTTCATAATCGAGTTTGCGATATTTCGTTTTCCAATCGTTCGGCGAGACGGCGAAAATCAAATCACGAAGAGCATTCCATTGCGCTGCCAGAAAACCGCCGTCCGTCGCCGGACTCGGATTGTTCGTCGTGACGCGGAAAACGCGGAAAGACAAATCCTTGAAGCTGCTCGAAGCATCATCGTAAATTTGCCCGAAGTCGTAAAAATTTATTCCTGCTTTTTTCGGCGCGCGGCGCGGCAGATAATCCGGTTCGCTTTCAATCGGAATGATGCCCGCGGGCGCATCTTCGCCAATCGGCGAATTGCGGATTGCCTGATTTTCGCCCTCGATTGCGTCGCGCTCGACGCGGATTTCAAGTTTTTCGCCGCTTCTGACTTTCATTATTTGCTGACCGTCAAATCAAAAACGAAACGCCCGGTAATCGCGCCGGTTAATCGAATCTCAAAATTTTGCTTCGTTCCGGCGAACGGCGTGAGCGCGATGCCCGTCGTTTCCAAATCAATCCACGTCGAATCGCCGACCTTGCGCCCTTCAATCGTAAAATCAGCGATTGTTTGCGCCCGCAAAAAATAATTCGCGCGGCATTCCACGCGAATCGTTATCGTCTGGCTCGTGCCGAGCGTTTCCGAAATCTGTCCGCTCGACAGCGGATTATCATTCAAATCAAAAATCATACCTGTCTGCCTCGCACGATCATATAACTTTTTGAAGCGTCGCCGTGTTTTTTGTAACCTTCAACAATTAGCTTCGCCTCGACTTCGGTTTCCCGATTATAAACGCTTAAAATCGTCCCGCGCTCAATCGTTCGATCAAGCCCGATGATGTTCGCCGTCAATCGCTGATTGATTGAAGTTTTCCGCAGCAGTCGGCGGCGCGCGAGCGGAATCGCATATTCAAGCGGCAAATCGGCGACCGCAAAATCTTCGATCAGTTTGCCGGTCGGTGTGTAATCGTCGGTCGGAAAAACATAACGCTTGATTTGCCGCCCGCCGCTTTGACCTTTCAGCGAAACGTCGCCGGAGCGAACCTGTTCAGGCGACTCGGAAACAATCGGCTTTCTCCCGACCGCGGCGGGCGTGAAATCCGTCGTAACTTTTTTCGCTTTGACCTGACCGTTACGGAGCGGCTGAAAAGTTTCAACGATGCTTTCCAAAGTTCCTGTTATCAGCGTTGTCGAATCTTTCAAGTTTCCGGCGCGCGTTGCGTCAACAAAATCCTGCGGAAAATCTTTGCCCAAAAACTGAACCTCGGAATCGAGCGCGATCAATCCGCTCGCAATCATCTCGTTTTTCTTTTGAATTTGCTTTTGCGGAAAAAACGGATTTACGCCGTAAGTAATTTTCGATTCTTCGGTGCGGACGGTCTGCAAACTCGAAGTCGTGCCGCCCGGCAGATTCGGCGTGTCTTTTTTAACGGTTTTTGTCGTTTTCCATTGCCGCCCGTATGCGTCGTAACTGTAAGTAACCAGCGTGTCGTCAATCGGAAAAACATTACTCGAATTGTCGAAAATCTGCGTTTGCTCTTTCGTCGTCACTTCGCCGATAACAACTTGCGGCTGACTCGCAATTCGATATTCGTTGACGTAAGTTTTTTTCACCGTTCGCGTGTAACCGTCATCGCCGATGTTTCCAACCGTTGTCGTTTCCGTATCTACGCGCTGCGTGAAATACTCGCCCAAATCAGCGACGTTCGCCGACAGCGCGAAGCCTTCGACCGGCTCGATTGATTGGCTCGACTGCAAACCGTCAATACGCGAGGCGAGCAGTTGACGCGGCGCGGGAAATCCGCTCGGCAGCACATTTGTCGCGTCGGCAAGCCAAAGCACGTCGCCGACCGAGAAAACGACCGGCTCGAACATTCCGACGCTTCCCTTGATCCCGTCGTGATAACTGCCGGAAACATTAAAATCGGCGCGGCGAACCGGATAGTTCGGCAAATTCGTCTGGACCGCCGAGAATCCGCAGCGATTGACGTAAATCGCCTGAAACAAATCGAATAATTTCATTCCCGAAATCCCAATCGCTTCGAGCGGATAACTGCGACCGGCTGTGTCGAAAATAGTCTCGAAATCTTCCGGCGAAATCGTTTCGCGCGCCGAGTCGTAAGCAACGGTATTCCTCAGCGGCGATTTTCGCAGCCGGTTCGTCGCCGTGTCCGCCGCCGTGAAAGAAAACGAATCGTTCGGTTTGTCGCCGTCGTTTGAGAGATTGAAATTTTTCTCGGTCAAAACGCCCTCGAATTCCGTGAAAAATCCGTCGCCGAAATCCAACTCGAATTTAATCGCCGCGTTCGCCGTGAAATACGAGCGGTCGCTGAATCTGGCAATCGTCGCCGAGAAAGTTTTGCCCGCGCCGTCGTCCGCCGCGTCAACGTCCCAAACTTCAATCGGAATGATGTTCCCGTCAACCTTTAACCGCGCGCCGTAATTCTGATAGTTATTCGACGTGATGACCGGCAGCACATCAACAATCAGGCGCAAGGTCGCTGACTCCGCGCCGGTCGCGTTACCCGCCGCGGCGATTGTCGTTTGCCCGTCAAACCGCACATAGCCGACGATCAAAACCGAGCCGCCCGCCTGAACCGTCGTTGCTCCGGCAATCACGCCCGCGCCGAATCCCGTTGGATCATTGCCCGACCGCCCGGTCGCATTCAGCACGGTTACGCCCGCGAAAACGACGGTCGGCGAAAACGACGAAACGCCAATCGCCTGAATCGCCGTCGCGCCGGCGAGGACCGCGCTGCCCGTTCGGGTTGAAGCGGCATTGGCGACGATTTCGGTATTGCCCGAAATCGTCGCCAAAACGGTTTCTGATTGTGTTTCGATAAAACTCATTTTCTATTATTACGGAGTCATCGAAAGACCGTATTCGTAATTAAAATAAGAATGCAAATCAAACCGCTGTTGCGTCGTCAAGATAGTCGAACAAATGACGATTTCCGCGAACCGTCCGTTAAAATTACTTAAATAAGTCCCGCCGCGATTGCCGCCGATAATCGGCGCGGAATTGAACGCTTTCGTCGTAGGAACGCCGGACAACGTGATGCTTGCGCGGCTGACATTGTTTTGAAATGCTTTCAACGTCGTCGCGTTGACGTTGACGTTATAGCAATGGTAAACCGCCGTATTAAACGCGCTGTCGGTGAAATTAACTCGCGCAGACAGTCCGAAATGTTCGTAAACCGAGCCGTCGTTATACTCGTAATGCGAGTTTTGTGTGTCAGTTCCGAATTGACCTAAACCGCTTGAAAAACCGTCCGTGTTATCGTTCAAGTCGCATTTCAAAATATAAAAAATTTCGCCCTGCGTGAAACCGGACATATCCGGCAATTCGTAAAACGGCGCGCTTGCCGTAAAATCGAAAACTTTTTTTCCATTGACGACGTTCGTTCGCATTATCGCCAGTTTCGCGCTGTCCGATTGCGTGCCGTGTCGAGCGTTGCCGCTTTGGTCTGTTAATTGCGCGACGTTCGAACCGTTCCCCTCGCTTTGATCGTTCGCTTTAAATCGCGCCCACGCCGAAAACGAGGACGGGAAACCGACTCCGCCGCCTTTGGCAAAAAACGCATTTACAAGCATTGACATAAATTTAATTGCGCGTTCCGATTAAAGCGATTTTCAAACCTTTCGTTCCCGTTCCGCTTGTTACGACATCAATCGTTATTTCGTCGTCGTCGGCAAAATCAATATACGACGCGCTGCCGGTAAAAACGGGCGCGGTCGTCGCGCCGACGCTTGTTTTTGCGCTCGCGTTAATCGTCAAATTCGTCGCAAAAATCGTCGCGCCGTTTTTGTTAATTCGATATGCCGGAATGCCCGAAGTCGAAGCCGTGTTTAATGACGCGCGAACACTTGTCAATCGAAACGCGCGCGGCGCGCGTAAAGTCGTTTTTCCGTTTCCTACTGTAATTGTCGTGGCTTCATCTGAAGCTGCAACAATCATTTCAAACGGCAAAGCCGCCCAACTCGCGTTGGTCGCGTCGGTCGTCAAAAACTTTCCGGCGTTGCCGGTTTGCGTCGGCAAAGACGAACCGCCGCCGCTCGCCGCGATTGTAACGTCGTTCGTGTTTTCGGTAATCGTTACATTTGTTCCGGCGATTAACTTTCTAAATTGCAAATCAACGCCGCTTTTTTGTTTGAAAACGCTCGCGCCCGTCGCGCCCAGATTCGAGGCGGTATTTGCTTCGCCGCCCGATGTCGGCGATTTGCCGACAACCGACCAATTCGCGCCGTCTGATTTCAGCCACAAAAAGCCATAAGCGAGCGCGATTGACGCGCCGCTTGCGCCGTCAATCGTCTGCGCGGAAGTGGTCGCAATCGTGATATTATTCGTCACCGCACCACCCGTTGCATCTTTAATAACGAAAGTTTTTCCCTTTCTTCCAATCGCCGTTGGTAAAGTCATCGTCCGCGCCGACGACGTATCAACGTCAATTACCGTGTCAATATCGGTCAAAGCGTAACTCGCACTTTTTGGGATCGTCGTTAAATTAAAACCCTCGCCCGAACCGCGCCCGATGACACTCCAATTTGTTGCGTCATACTGCAAAATCAAATATCCGTAATTGATATTTATTGTTTTGCTAGTCGAGCCGTTAATTAGGGAAGTTCCTCCGCGATTAACAGTGATATTATTCGTTCCCGCGTTTCCGCTCGAATCCTGAATAATAAAGATTTGCCCTTGTTCGGCGGTCGTCGGTAAATTTACCGTTCGCGCCGCCGTCGCCGTCGAAACCAAGATTGTGCATTGCGCGTCGGTCGGATTGATTGCGCCCGTTCCCGTATAACCGGCTAAAGCAGTGAGTAGCGACGACAAAAAAACTTTGCCGTTGAATGACACGCCTTGATTGCTTATTTGCATCAAATCCGTGTCGTCGTTTCCAATTTCAATCCACCCGTCGTCATCGCTCCAGCGAATTACTTTTTTACCGTTCGATAATAATTCACCGTCCGCGCCGACGACCGTTGATAAATCGCTACCGCCGCTTGCTGCAATCGTCAACGTATTCGCGCCGTCGTTATAAGTCAGCGTGATATTCGCGCCAGCAGTTAAAAGTCCGGCGATAATATCCTGAATTTCTTCGGCAGTTTTTCCCGCTGTCGTTTCGGCAATCGTGACCGTTCCCGCGCCGTCGTCGTATGTGATCGAAGTATTTGCGCCCGCAACTAACATTGCGCCGACTAAATCTTGTATTTCTTCCGCCGACAATCCGCCCGATGCGCCGTCGTCAATTTCAAAAACAACCGTAATCGGCGTAAGATTCTCTGCCCGCGGATTGAATTCCAAATCCAGCGTCAGAATATCGCCGTCGTTCAAAGCGATGTTCAGCCCGGTTTTCTCCGCCGATTGTGCGCCCGCGGCGATAATTAAACGATCCGTGTCCGACCATTGCGCCGTTCCGCCGACGCGCACGTTAAACGCCGCCGAGCCGAGCGAATCCGAGCCGAGCGGCTGTCCGAGCCAAACTTTGACTCGTTTCAGCGTCCCGCCCGAAAACGGCGAACGCATATAGGCGATGCTGCGAATCACGCCCGGCACAGACGGCGAAGCCAGCGACGTTCCCGCTGGCGGCTGATAAACTCTTTCGTAACGATGAAGTGCCATTTTTTCGACTCCGAACCTTGAACCTGATACTTAAAACTTAATCTTCGGTGGATTGACAAAAACGCCTTGCAAACTCCGATTTCTCGAAAGTCTGCAAGGCGTTCAACTCTTGCTTGTGTGGCATCTTCCGCAACCTAAATTTTCTGATTAAAAATTAACCGATTCGAGGTGTAAATGCAAGGTAAAATGAAATTACACTTTAAAAATACCAAGGGAAAATTTATGCTTTTTTAATTGCAGATTTCTGTTGAATTGCTTACTTAACAAAACATTTTCCATAGCCCAAAATTTTAAACTAAAATGGGGCATTTATATTAATAAATGTAACCAATTACCTGACTCATCTGGATACAGTTCTTCAATTTGCTTTTGTATTTCTTCAGTAGGTGTTTTGGTCATGATTCCTAAATTTAATAATAATGCAACATCAACCGGAACAACAGGTTGCGCCGTTATTGTTTGGAGGTCTGTACTTAACATTAAAATATAGGCAACATTTCTTACATCGAAAGGATCGTTTTGAGTTTTTGAATGGTTGAGCCAAGTCAAAGCTCTTCTTAGAAATATTGGGGCTTTATCTGTATCGGATAAAAGATAATTTAAAAGACTTAAATTATTGTCCCAAAGAGGGCTATAAGGTAAGCTCAGGTTGTCTGCTTCAACTGTTTCATTCGGCAATATTTCTTGAAGATATTCTAACGCTTTGTCATATTGTCCTTCAACCATATAGCAAAAGGCTAAATTATTTCTTATATCGCCATCTGAATCATCTTCCAACATCATTTCAAATGTAGCTATTGTTGTATCAATGTCCCCTTGACTAAAAGCTGTTATTGCGCGGTCGTATAATGACTTCCCGAACAAATCTTCCGGAACGATAATATTTATTTTATTTGCAAGACGTAAAACCTCTTCATTAGATAATAAATTCCAGATTTGAGGGGATTCTACTTCAATTGAAATATTAAATGATTGCAAAGTCTTTTCGTGCGTGGATATAAACTCCCCAAGAATGTCTTGCATATTGTCACAGTTCTCTCCCAAACACCTGACAAGAAAGGGTTTGGAAATGTTCTCATGATTTAATTTGAGTATCGTATCTGATGCAGTATATATAGGAGCTTCGTATCTGCGTCCAAGTATGGTTGAGATAATCAAATCATAAGCGTTGTTTCTTTTAAAGCTCAATTTACCTTTCCCCTCTCTAAACTTTTTCAATATATCTAAAATATTTTCTTCACTGTCCTTTATTGGTTTTGTAAATACAGCATCAATTTCTTTTATAATCAATGACATTAAAGTGTTGAATAAAGCATCATCAAAATTATCATTGTTCCAAATCCAAGTTTTGCCTTTTTCTACTTCTACGTATGATTTCCAAAAGCCTTCAGTAAACGAATCTCCGACCAAGTCTAATTTGAATTCGTTACTTATAATTCCTGATTTAAATAATTCTGAATAACTTTTTTTAACGACATCTGATATTTCCAATTCAATATCCTCTGTAACTAAATCTCCTTCCAATATTCGAGAGAATATTTCAACTTTGATATTTTCTTCTAAAGTTAACGTCTTTCTTGACAGCCAATTTGAACCAAAAAGCAAATTGTCAGGTAATTTTTCGATTGCCGAGGTAACACCTCCAATATCTGAAGTTGTACCTGCTTTATAAGCGTTTAATACTTCCCGATAAATTTGAGGTCTTAATTCCATCTTTTCAAATTCAGTCTCTTCCACCTCTTTATACATATGATGACAATAAAGTTGAAGTTCTGATGGCGAACCGCTACAAATTTCATGTAACCGCCTCATTACAGATAGGTCTGGAAATATGTCTTTAACTCCTTTATAAATTTCTTCTTGAAAAGGACGATTTATTAATTCAATACTTCCAGAAAAATGTGTAAATCGCTTTACGCTGATTCGATGAAATTGTCTTGGAATAGGAGAAAAGACCTCTGTCAAAGTGGGAAATATAGCCTCCGTCCCTGCAAGAATTAGCGAACAATTTTCTAGTTGCTGAAAAATATTACGAAACTGTTGAATAAGTGAAACATTCGATCCAAGACAATTTGCTTCATCAATTAAAAAAACAATTCCATTAAAGTCCTTAGTTCGTACCTCTTCAAGTGCAAATTTAATATCTCTTAAAATCAATGCATCTGAACATTGAAAGTTATCAATGTTTCCTTGGTTATTTGCTAAAGCATAAGGTAATTGAAGTATTGCCTTATCCAAGGAAACTGTTTGACCTGCATGAATCATAAGAAAAAGTGATTCATATAGCTTTCCTGTTTCTCCTCCCCAACCTCCTATTTTGGCAATAGCCTGGGACATTGTTGCATATAATTCTTTCCAGAAACGACCTTGTGAGCGAGATACATCTTCATTCATCTGAATACGAATCGGTAGCATTTTGGTTTTAACCGCAAGAGTTGCTGCAGAATTTAGCAAACTTGTTTTACCAATACCGCGTTCACCAATTAGTGCTAAGTGGTTACTTGCACTAGAAGAAGTTAAATCTAAATAATATTCAATTTTTTGAAGTTCTTCAGACCGTCCGGCTAAAAAAGCCGATTTGATGATCGGCTGCAGTGTATATGGATTAGGAGGTAATTTTTTCTTTGTTTTCATCTATTGCTACCTTTAAGTCCGTAATTAAATTACTAAAAAATTCGACTAATCTTTTTTCTTCAACAAGTCGTTGTCTAGAACCTGCCGCTCCTATTCCGCAAAAAGCATTATATTCCTCTATAACAGAAAAAGTATTATTTATATAGTTTATAATCTTTTGGTTATCTTCTAAATTTTCCTCTATTTTTTTTATAGAATATATAGCCTCATCTATAATGATTGGACTACTCAATTGTTTAATATTTTCAACCGTATTTTCTGCCCAAATAACCGCATCTTCCATTATATGCGTTAAGTTTCTTGCATTTTCCTCGAATGGTGCATTTTTCAATAGCGCAATTTTTTGTTTTTCAGAACCTATTTCTGACGGCACGGAATAATGGTGATTTATGTTTGTTATATTATGTGCTGTTTGCCCACCCAACTGATTGTGGCTTTTTACTGAGTCAGGATTATTTACCGTTATATCACCAACTACCTGATAATTTTGGGAATTATCGGTAACCTTTATGTTCTGATTAATACCAGATTTGTCATTGTCTTTTGCTATTTCAGTTGAATTTTGATTGTGAAACTTGAAAAACTCTAGAATAAGAAATATCACAGTGATAACAGAAACAGTCCCAATAAGTTCTTTTGTTCCAATTCCTTTTTCTACTAACCAATCACTGATGTTTTTATCGTTCGTAAGGAAGTTTATGCTTATTGCCAATGCAATGCCTAAAAAAGCAGTTGATAGCGTAATAATGAGCAACTTACGATTCATTTATCTTCACCTTTCACTTTCGGCGGTCTGCCTTTTTCAACTTATCTATTTACCAATTCTCTCATCGGTTTTTCAATATCTTTAATCATTTTATCGTCAATATAAACCTTACATTTCAAGATTTCGCTGTAAGATAAAATTCCCGTGTAATAATAATTCGGACTAAAAATTATTCGTTTATCATCAAAATATAAAGGCTGATTTTTATAATTCTCAGACGTTACTCGAAAGAATCTGTACTCTTCTGTTCTTTTATCCAAATTCTCAAAGTTTATAATAGTTGAGTCATTCAAAAAGGCTCTAGGGATTCCGATTTCAAATCTGTAATTTGAAATCGGTTTTTCCGACTCATTAGTCATAACGATCTCAAGCCTATACATTTCAAGCTCATCAAAGCATTTCTCAAGGAAATGGTTGATGTCAATCTTGACTTTTCTTAAAGGCTGTATCGGCAAAGAATTATTAATTATCGTGTGAGCCGTTTGCCCACCTTTTTGGTTACGGCTTGAGATATTAATAGTAGTGAAACTTTGCCCTGTCTCTTCTTTAATTACCTTTGAAATTTCTTCGGCTAGCGTCGGATGAGACATTAGTTTGCGCTGAACTTTTTCAAGTATTTGCGGCTGGAGTTCAAGCCGTTTGGTGATTTCTCCAGCATTTATTGAATCGCTCAAACTAAGTGCTGTAATTTCATTGTCGAAAAATAAATGAAAGTTTTCATACACGATATTGGCTGAGCCTTTCGCAATATTCTTCACCGTTTCAGCAAGAAACACTCCAATTATCTGTGCTGTAAAAATGTCTTGATTCACAAGTTTTATTTATTTTTTTCACCTTTCACTTTCGATAGTTTATCCGCTTTTGGTTTAGCTTCTTCATTGACCTTTTCAGGGCTTTTGCGTGGTCTGCCGCGTTCCGGTTTTGCAAAATTCTGCAAATCACTTTCAGGAATAAGCCAAAGACTGCCGACAATGTTTTCTTCAAATTTAGCGTTTGGAAACAAACCGGCTTTAATCCAAGACTTCACGGAAACCGCGCTGACGTTGTATTTTTTGGCAATTTCCGATGCTTTGAGATATTTTTCCTTCACGCAAAAATAATATAACAGGCTAAAAGAATTATCAAGAAAATAAATTCTTATAGGGTAAAAGAATTATCTTGCTTTTTATTCTTGTAGGGTATAAGATATATCCAGTTAAGTAATTAACGAATAAAAAAAAACGAGGTAAATAAAATGCAAATTCAAACGACAACGATCACGACGGAAAATTTAAAGGTTCAAAATCTGCCGTTCACCATTACGACTTTCGAGCAAAAACGCGAAGTTTATTGCGACATCTGCGGCAGCCAGGATGAAGGCACTGATGCGGAGTTAAAACGACGCGGCTGGACTTTCGACCGAGGTTTGGCGGAATTCTGTCCGAACTGTTTCTAAAACGAAGGGCTTAGGTTTGCGCTAACAATCCTAAGCCCTTCTTAACCCCAAAACCATAGCGATTAAGGAGTGTGTAGCCAATGACAAATATATACCTAAACGAAGAAGAAATCCAAGAAATTCAAGAAATGGCAACAAAATTAAAAAAACTACCGCCTGCAAAACAGAAAAAGGCATTCGATTTATTTACCGAGTTCGCGGCAACTCAAACAGATGAAGATATAAAAACATTTGTTTTATCGGTCGGAGATTTTCTTAAAGCATTAGTTCAATCCGCTGATGTTCCTAAAACGAGCCGAACCGATTTTTATGAAATGCTCGAAAATCATCAAGCGGAGATCGTTCGGGATTTGGAAGCGATGAAGGAAAACGAATGAGCCGACCGACCGACGACAAATGTTTCCGGCATCGCTTTGAAAAACCCGTCAAACCCTGCGCTTTATGCGAAGCCAAAAAAGAAGCTAAAGGCAATTTCGAGCGGGCGAAAAAACTATTCGTTCCGCCGAAAAAACGATGAAAACTTTGATTTGTAAAAATTGCCGGCTCGAAAAGCCTTTGCAAATGTTCATCAGGCGCGGCGTTATCTTCGAACGATGCCGCGCCTGTCGAGCGGTTTCAAAGCCGTTTGAAAGGTTTTGGAAAAAGCTAAGTCCTGAGATTAGAGAACGAAACCGAATGGCGAACAGAGCGCGAAAATTGAACTGCTCAATCGTCATTCCGTTCACTAAACGTGAAATCGTCAACCGCGACGGTCTGAACTGTTACTTGTGCGGTCTGCTTCTGACTTTCAAATCCGCAACGATTGACCACGTTATTCCACTTTCTCGCGGCGGTTGGCATTGCCCTTCTAATGCTCGAATCGCTTGCTTGAAATGTAATCAAAAGAAAAATAATTCATTAAATTATGGAAACTATCATAAAATAATTTTATGATGATTGCTTTAAGTTCCTTGAAAGCAATAGTTTACAGCGACAAAATAAACGCTTTTAAATTGACTGTATCTAAAAATGTAGCCATTTTGCGGAGAAATTAGATTTCTCAAGCCTCTTTTTCAGATTGAAACAATCCGGCAAAATTTGCTAGGCTGCTTTTGCTTAATTAACATATTCAGTTATCAAATAGCTGAAACGAGAGCCTTCGGTAGTAGCCGAGGGCTTTTCTCGTTTTACGAATCTTTTCAAGCCGGAGAAAATGTTTTTTCCAGCTTCATCATTTTCATATTTTTCATAGTTTCCATTTTCTCAAATCTGCGCGGCGACGGCATACAGAGCGCACAGAATGGCGAACATAGCGACGTTTAATCTAATGACCAATCGAATCAGTCGGTTTCTTTCGCGCAGAGCCTCGAGCCGTTCAAATCTTTCGATCCGCGCGTCGCAGCGTTCAAGATGATTTTCGATGTCTCTAACCGGCATAATTTTTATGGAATCAACGGTAAGCCGTGGTAAGCGCGAATTTGGTTGCTAACGCTTTTTCTAATCTTTCGTTCCTTGCGTCCGGTCGGTATCAATTCAACCGGTGGATTGTCGCGCTCGTTGATGCGCTTTTCGGCTGTTCGCAAATGCCGGTCGAGCCAAAAAGCGTGGCGGTTCGGCTCTTTGATCGGCGGCGGCATAATTCCGTCCTCGAGCAGTTGCTGTAATTTGTATTTCGAGATTTGGAAATACTCCATTACATCGCGCTTTCTATAAATTAATTTGCCCATCTAAATTTTTAGAACAATCTCTCAATTCGCAACTGACAAAAGCTGACAAAACTGCTTTTCGGGAATTCACCGGTCAAGGTGGCATCAAAAAAATTTTAATTTTTAGAAATATATCTGAATTGACCACTGACAAAAGCTGACGAAACTAATTTCAAGATGCGGATTCCGCACTTTGATTTTTGTCCCTCGCTGGGACAAAAGCTCCGGGCTTCTCAAATCTCAAAACTGTGCGGCAACGGCGAACAGAGCGCACAAAACGCCGATGATGATAATCGCTCTGTCTGTTCGCCTGACTCGCTCGGCGCGGATTTTACCTTGCACCGCATTCCATTCGTCGCGCTCGATGCGGGCATTGGCTTTCGCTAAAAATAATCTTTCGCCGTTGATTAGCATTTTTAGAAATACGCCGGTTAGGGCAGTATCAAAAGTATCAAAAGGTCAAATTTATTCAATCCGTTTCGTCGGCAGATTCCAAATATCGAAACGGAAAATGCTGGACGGCGAGCCGATGAAATTTATCCCTGTTTCTTCTTCGCCGATAAACTGCACTTGCGTCGGCTGCTCGAACTGATAACGACGATGAAAGGCGGAAAAGATATAAACCTGCCCGCCAGCGACATCTTCAAAGCTGTAATAGCCTTGCTGATTTGTGTAAACCTGTCGTTGATTGCCCTGCGAATCCGTGAGCGTAATCAAAATCCGATAAATACCGCGACCGTTCGATTCGGTGACTCGTCCGCCAGCCGTCGTGCCTGCCGCCGTCGGTGCTGCCGCTTCCGCCGCGCCGATGTCCACCGCCACACCGCTTCGTCGAGGGAAGCCTGCGCCGCGTTGATCGGTTGTTAAAGCAACGGGCGGATTGTTCACACCGCACGACAAATCAACGACGCAGTTGTTTCCGGCGTTCACCGCTAAACTGTTCATCGTCGGCAATCTAGTGTCCGTGCCGCCGCCGTTGTCTTGCAGCGCGGCAAGTCCGCCGTCCTGAACATTCGTGATGTCGGTCGGCTGATTAAAGCCTGTGCTGCCGGTCGTGTCTCTGACCAGATTGTTGCCGTTGGAGATGAAAGTGCCGCTCACATCTTCATTCGGGCTGCTCATCGCCGTGTTCTCGCTAATCAGGGTATTTCGGATATTGACCGTGCCGTTAGCGGTATACAAGCCGCCGGCAGCGGTCTGGTTTGTGCTTTTGTTTATATTGCCGATAATAGTTACATTATTCAGATTCAATGCGCCTGCATTATTGTCAATGCCCGCCGCAGTAAAATAACTCCCACCGCCAGTGCCGGTATTGTTGGCGATGGTCGTATTGGCGATACTCATCGTCCCACCGTCATTATAAATACCCGCGCCGAAAGCGGCGGTATTGCCGCTGACGAGCGAGTTGAGAACCGTCATCGTTCCGCGGTTAGTAATACCGCCGCCGCTGAAGCTCGAATTTTCCAGGATGTTCATCCCGTCAAGCGTGACCGTGCCGTTATTATTATAAATGCCGCCAACAGTGCCTTTGGTAAGGGTCATCCCCGAGATTCTCACCGTCGCGCCGTTTGTAATGCGAAATATTGCGAAAAGGTTCTGAAACCTGCCATCGTGCTGGACGGTTAAAAGCCGCGCTCCTTTGCCGGTAATCGTCAGATTTTTGTCGATAGTCAGAGCCGATGTATTGATCGTAATCGTCTGCGGAGAATCAAACATAAACGAGAAGTCAATCGTATCGCCCGCCGTCGCGCCCTGAATCGCTCCGCGCAACGAGCAATCGCCGAACGTTGCGTCCCTACAGATGTTTCTATTTTCCTCATCGGTTAGTATGTCAACGCGTCTGATCGCCGCCCGTCCCTGAAAAACAAAAAATGCGAGAGTCAACAAAACTCCCAATAATCGAATCGGTAATTTATTCATAATGCACCTCGTTTCAGACAAGATAGTAAAGGCTATGTTGAATTCGGCAACAGTATCGGGTCGTTTATGACACAAATAACAACGATATAAGATACTACTTATTCTTTCACTTTCGGCGGTCTGCCTGTTCTGCGTTCGCGGACAAGTTCAAGGTCTGACTTTATAATCAAATGCTCGCGCCCGATTTGTTGAGATGGCAAACGACCATCTTCAATCAAAGCTCGCACACGCCGCAAACTCACGCCTAAAATTTCCGCGGCTTCAGATGTCGTTATTAAACCGTAGTCAAAATCATAGGCAATATGGCAACTATAAAGGGTTTTCATACATAGTTTGAACTTGCTGTTCAATGAATTCCTTATGCGCCTTAGATAATTCCTTAATAAGGGGTTCTAGCTCGTTTTCCATACTAGGCTCTAAATACGATTTTTGAATCTCTTGTTGAAAATTAGGTGAACTTACCCTTATTGAGTAATCAAGACTGTTAAACTGAAAGTCAATATGACTACTGTATTTTATATCGGCAAATTTAAAGGCTTCCAACGTATTATATCCATAATGCACTCCGATTCCCGTAGTTTCATCTTGTAACACATCCTTTATAGAACGGAAATCGGCAGCGGAACTAAATGAAATACCATTTTTGTCATCATATACCGCTATTGAAAAAGAGGTGTTTTTATAAAAACGGTCAAATTTTTTAGCGGTTTTATAGAACTCTTTAATAGTGTGATGTAAAAGTTCAACGAATAAAATTTGCAATGCTTCTTGACTACGAGTAACTTCAACAGGAAAATTACTGCTCGCAATTTTTAATTTCTGTTCGAGTAATGCCAGTTCCTTATCCAAATCCTCTGGCTCTTCAATGTTTTCACCTTTTGCACCCTTAATCATTATTTCAAGCGAGCGTTGCAGATTTTGCGCGATGTATATGATAAAAGGTTCAAGAATACCGTTGTCAGCTTGGCGCAAAACAGCGATGTAATTTTCCTTATCGTCATTTTTTATAATCACAGGCGGAAAGCCGTTTTGCATCAAAATAAAATTCATCAACAGCCTTGCCATTCTGCCATTGCCGTCATCAAATGGATGAATCCGAATGAATCTATAATGAAACTCTGCAGCAAGAATTATTGGATTGGTTTTAGATAATTCTTTATCATCTCGATACCAATCTATTAGCTCCCGCATTTTTATCGGAGTTTCAAAAGGTTCTGTAAAGTAAAATAATTCACCTGTAATAGTTTTAACGTGATTCGGTTCGGTTTTATACTCACCGATTTTAACAAGTTTTTTTGTAGGCTTTCCGTCAGGTGTTTCAGCATCAATATAATAAGGTTTAACTAATATAAGTTTGTGAAGATGTCTTATAAATGCTTCGGTTAACGGTTGGCTGTCCTTTACAATATCAACTATGTATTCAATAGCCTCATTGTGTCCTGAAATTTCTTCGTGGTCTCTGATGGGTTTACCACCTGCCGTCAAACCATAAAGGATTAGCATTCTCGTTTCGCCATAGCTATATGAATTCCCCTCAAGTTTGTTTGAGTGGTAATTCCAATCAAGACGAAATTTTTGCATAATTCGCTGTTCTGCGGCTGCATTTAGCGGGCGAAGTAAATCTAATTCAGCTTTTAAATTTTCGGTTGCTTCTAAGGTCGTATTCATTGATTTACTAAAATTAGTTTTAATTCTCTTTCGAGTAATTTCTTGATAAAAAAATCATCAGGTATTTTGACCGATTTTTTTGCATTACAACCAAAGCAAGAAGCTACGATATTTTCGACAGAATTTGCGCCGCCTTTACACATTGGAATAACGTGGTCAATACCTAAATTTTCCGCTTCTACATCTGTCTGACAATAAAAACATTTTCCTTTACTTTCTATCAAAACTTTTAACCATTGTCTTGATGTCAGAGTATTTAGAACACCGTAATCATTAGCACGTTTAGATGCTTGATAAATTTGCTTACTTCTTTTAGCAATCTGTCGGGAAGCAATATGATATTCGGGCATTCCACTTTTAAAACCAGACTTATTCAGATATATCATTGACATATCTTATACCATACTACCATTGGTAGAATAAATCAAGGCTTTTTCTTTAGTTCTCTTTGTATAGTTTTTAAAGCTAAATCCAAAAACTCAGGAATTTTTCTTTCGCCAAGCTCCCAACGTGAAACAGTATTTGAGGCAACTTTTAGCTCCTTTGCAAGTTCACCTTGAGTTAGCCCTAATTCTTCTCTCATTTTTTTTAACTCTTCTTTTTCCATCTAAAATGATTCTACCAACGGTTTAACTAAACTCCAAATTTAAATACTTTTTATTCTACCAACGGTTGACAAGGTTATTCTACCAATGGTAGTATAAATACAGATTGAATAACTCAATCAATTCAAATTCAACGGAGAAAATTATGCAAACAGAAAAACTAAACACAACAACCGAAACGGTCGAAGTTCAAAGTCAGCTTTTCACGGTTACGACTTTTGAAGCGACGATGCGCGTTATGTGCGATTGTTGCGGCAGTCAGGCAACGGGAACAAAATTGAATCTCGTTTCACGCGGTTGGGGCTTCGCACAAGGCGCGGAATTTTGTCCAGACTGCAATTTCTAAACAGCAAAAAGCGCGGCAATCTTCAACATTGCCGCGCTTTTCATTCACCACTTATTTCTAAATGGAGAAAACACAAATGAATAATACAACGACCCCAACTGAAAAACAAAAAGACGATGAAAATTTCAAATCCGATCTAAAAGTATTTCACCGAATCTTTCTGCGATTCGGAAAGTCCGATTTCGAGAAACGAAGAAAAACTCTGAACATCATCCGCGAATTGAGAAAAGATTCGATTGACCAGGATTGGATCAACGTCAATGTAATGCTCGAAACACCGTTTCTCGATAAACACATCAAGCTGACGATTCAGGAAGTCCGCGAGAAATACGGCATCACGCAAAAGCCGACCGCCGCCGATTTCCGCCGCATCTGCGAGGGCGAGCGAATTTTGATTGTCAACGACGTGCCGAACAAGAAAACCGAGATTCTCGAACGATACCCGCTCTACGTCAACGCTCCGCTCGGTCAAACATTTCTCGCCTTCGACGGCAGATTAAAAGGCAAAGAACTTCTTCGCTCGCAATTTCAACTGCTCGGCAATCATTTCTTACACCAAGACGAAATGCCGCCGATGGCGGAAGCCTTTGACGAATGCGAAAAGATTTACAACACCAGACGCGAGGAAGCGATGCAGTTCGCCATTCAATTCGTTGACACCAAACCGGAGGTGGAAAAATGAAACATAAAACGAGATTGGCGACCGAGGCAGAAATCAGCAAAACACTCGGTCGTTTATGGCGATTATTTACCGAGTCCAAAGAAAGCCGCGAGACAGTCTTGGAAGTTTTCGATGGCGCGGAAAAGTATTTTCCGAATAAGCCGCACATCGTCGAATGGTTTGCGAATATGAAAGAAGCGTTTTTGAAAGCGGAGGCGGAAAATGCCCAAGAAAATTAAGATTAAAAACACCGTGCCGTGCCTTCTCGAAGCGGTCACAAATCACAAAGATTGCCCCGAATGGCTAAAGCAAAAGATTTACAACACGCTTAATGACAACTCGAACATTCCGGCGGACTGCGCGGAAATGTATGCGGTAATGTTGAAATACTCGCGGCTTCCGAAAGATGCCGAATCATTAAATTATGAGGTGATTCAATGAATAAACCGAAATTACACAAGCCGATTCCCGAAGAATTCGAGTGCGAATGGATTGACTTGAACCAATTTCTTAAAGGCGGTTCTGATGCGGCGATGCTTCTGCGAATACACGGCGATTCAATGAACGATATTGAGATAGTTGACGGCGACTGGGTAATGCTTGACCGAGCAAGACAGCCGAAAGAAGGCGATTTGATAATCAAGAATACGGACGACGAATATTGCATCTCAATTTATGATGTCAAAACGCAAGATGTTTTTGGCGTGATTACTTTCATTATCAAACCTTTAGATTCAAGAACTTTAACGGACATTTTAGACGCGGAGGTGATTCAATGATTGATTTACAGGAATACGACAACGAATTTTTACGGCGCATCGAAATCAACGAACTGGATTTTCTGATGAAAAATCAGATTTCACGATTTCGCACGATTCGCAAAGTAAACGACTCGGAAACCGATGTGTTTTCCGGCGTTCCTTTTGCAGGTAACACGCTTGAACATCTCGGCATTTTTCACGGCGATATTTTAATCGTTAAAATTACGAAACATTTTAACGAATCGAATCTTTATGTGTGGCAGACACCGCACGGCAAGACGGCGAAGTTTGCGCGTGAGACGATGGCTGAAATCACTCTGCATAACGGCAAGGAATGGACGGAAACTTTCTTTCGTTCGGAAGTCGAAATGCTCGGCGTGGTCGTCAGAGTCGAGCGTGATTTGAAGATCAGGCGGTGAACGTCGGCGCGAAATCCGCATTGACGTTCGATGCAAATCAGGCGACGTTTTCAAAGTCTTCGGACCGAAAACGTCGCCTGTATTTTCTTGCAAATTTAATTTCGCGTCACACAAAATCCTGCTTGCCTACTCGTTTTTTGGAGGCGATTTTCTTGCGGGTTGTCAGGTGGCTTTTATCCTTCGACCTGAAAGCCGTGAGCGTCAAAGCTTCAGGGCTTCTTTGTATACCTTTTCAGACGCATCTCGTAAAAAACTCGAACTTTGAGAAGAAACAGAGTTAGCGAATGGAGAAATTCATTTAAGATAAATTAATTGGTTGCCGAGGTTTCCGCGTTTGCCAAAATTTTTTGTTTCTCCGCTTCAATTACAGGTTTTTTCATTTTTTCCCAAACAGTAAATAAATCGTGAATATTTTTCTTGATTTGCCACCAAGCGAAAAATACAAGCAACAGAGTTATTATGGCAAAACTAATGCATATTGCCGACGAAAGTTGATTGCCGATATAGCCTAAAGTTAATTGTAAAAGTGCTGTAGTAATGGCTAAAATTACAGCGGTTATTAATAATTCTGCAAGTCTTTCAAGAGGGCTGTAAAAATTGGCAGACGAGCCGGTTATTGTCTTTTCCGCAACTTCTCTTAAATACTTCTCATTTACATCATAAAGTTTGTCTTTGAGCTGAACAATTATAAATGTTTTCAAAGTCAGTAAAAAACTTCCAAGTGTTAAAAATCCGGTAAAAAGGGGAATTTGTAACTTATCAACGTATTTAGCGCAAGCCGTTGGGACAAAATAATAAATTAAAATAGAAATAAAAGAAATCCCAACGAAAGCCCCAAAAAGAGTATTGAAAAATATTCTGTTTTTCATAAATCATCCTCTTTAAAGTCATTCTGATTCGTCAAGTCTGGCAATCAGACGAGCTGTATTATAGAGAGTAAGTAGGTGCTTAATCATCGCAGATTGATTCACGGATTTTCTAATATCCTTGCCTGAAAAACTCAAATGTCTTAGCCATTCATTATACTCTTCTTGGAACAAAATATCTATATTATTGGCGATGTCATAGAACTTTTCCACACCATCAATTTCACCTTTAATTTTCAAGCCCGGAACATTATTTTCTGATATTAATTCGAGCAATCCCTCTTTAATTGCCTCGAAGCTAACATCTGCTTGTTTGTAATATTTTAATGTGTGAATTTTTCGATTCGCCTGTGCGGCTAATTGGCGAAAGCCCTTATTTTGGTATCTATAAAAAGCTCCTTCTAGCTGAATTTCTTTAATCAGTGAAATTTCTTTTAAGTATATTTCCAACGAATCTTCTTTGAAGATAGGCGAAATTAAAGCTACCGCGTCTTTGTTTTTTGAAGATGATCGGAATTTATTAAATCTATGCGACAAATACCATTTAAAACCACTCCATCTAGGCGTTGAATGGTAGTGCTGAAAAATGCCTTTACCGGTAATTTGGTTGAATAAGAAGAAATTAAAATCTGCATCGTGCTTGTTTGCTTCAAGATGCTCTAAAATAACCTCTAATTCATTTGCGGAGTAAGTAACAGAAGTGCGGACGCGATAATCACGCAAACTCATTAGATAGCCGCCCCAAAGTTCCGGGCGACCATCAATTTTATCTACGATCAAGACTTTATTTTGATAGTCATAAAGAAAGTCTGATTTAAGGTGTATAAAAAAATCCTCATTCGTAGCATTTGTGATTTCGATAATGAATGCGGACGTTTTAACGTTCATTTATTTCATCCTTTTAATTGAGTTTTTAGAATTTCTCGCTTGATTAACTTGCCTTCTTTTGACTAAACCGTAATAATTATTCCTCTCATAGATTCTCAACCACCAAACCTTTAATACCGGCGGACAATCAAGCAACGCTGCTGTAATTAAAATAGTTTGATCGTATCTATAACTTTATTGTTCCGAATATAAAAGGTCACTTCACTTAAAATATATGCGTTAAAAGAATTTTTAGCGCGAAGCCTGACCGTTACTTTCCAAGCATCATAACCTTTTTCAATGGCTGACCATTTTACAAATCGCACAGAATACGGATCGTTGAAAGTGTCGTCAATGTAATTCAGCACAGCTTGAACTTTGCCGTCTTTGGTTTGAGTTGGCTTTGCACCAATGCCGCCGCTTTTATTAGTAGCGTAGCCAACGGTCGAAACTTTTTGTAATACGGGTTTCACAGTAACGTATTCACCAGGAATTTTGATTTCGCGTCCAGCACTCAACGTTGATGTCGGCAGAAGCCCATTATACTTGGCAAGTTCGACCGCCGAAATGCCTTCGCGCGAAGCGAGCGTCGCCACCGTGTCGCCGGTTTTAGCTTTGACAGTTTTGGGAATTGTGGTCGGCAATTGAAGTTGTGGGCGCGAGTATTTTGGTAAAACAGTTTTCTTTTCTTCGGGGGCGAGTTTTGCTAAATCATCGAGCGGCGAAGGCTCAAACCTTTGTTCATAAAAACCTTGCGGCGGAGTGGTTTGCACGACTGTCCCGCCGACCGTCGAGACGGACGCGACACTATTCGTTTCAATCGGCGGGGTCAAAACGAGCCTTGCGACTTTGTCCGCCAAATCATTGTCAATCGACCAACTGCACGTCGCCAAAAGACCTCTGATCTGAGGTGTCTGTGTGCTTGTTGGAAATTCTATTCGATAAACGGTTTCGATTAGTTGGCTATAACAGCTTTGTAGTTTCGCATTGCGACTCACGTTGATGCCCGACATCAGAAAAACTTCGACAGATTTATCAAAATCGCCGCCAGCCGTCGCAGTTCGCCGTTCTTGAATATCAAACAGCCCTTGTTTGAAGAGTATGCCTGCATCCAAAATTATCTGATCCGCCCGGACAAGTCTTTCAAACACTTTCTCTGTAACTGGAATTTTAATTTCCGTACCAATCGCAAGCTTTTCGCCGGGGGCTAATTTGTTGAATTTTTCAAGTTCGGTCAGCATAAGCCCATAACCGTCGGAAATAGAATAAGCGGAATCACCCTCCTTAGTTATAATAGTGATTACTTTTCCGTATTTATCACGATCAACGGGCAAATCTTCCGACTTATTGATTGGCGTGGGCGTTTTTGCAGGTTTCAGCAGTATTACCGAATCAACTACTTGACCTAAAATGCAGATCGAAAAGGCAAAGATGAAAAATGCTGAAATGTAGATTTTCATATTTAATTTCGTAAAGATTCAAAAATGCTCATTCAAAATTCTCGAAATAATCATTCCGCAAAGTTCGATTTCTTCGCCGCGGGAAAATTTAACCGTCGTCGGCTTTTGGCGGCTCGTAACTGAAAATTGCAAAGCATCTGAATAAACTTGAAAATCAAGTAGCTTTGCAAAATCCGATGACACCGATTTTCGATTGCCGGAAAATACCAATCTTTTATTCGTGATAACAAAATAACCTTCGCTGACGGGAACGATGCCGGAAGATGAATGATAACTTCCGCGCTGTTGCCCGACATTAAATCTAATGCCTTTGACAATCGGAATGCTCAAACCGTGCGAACTACCGCGATACTGGCGGCTAACAACTCTTTCTTCAACCAAAGTCGCAGGCAAACTCAAATAGGCAACTTCATCTTTCTTCAAAATCAATCCGGTCGGATTTCCCGTCGGCAAAGGTTCGCCTGATTCGATTTGAGCGAACAAAGTAAAGTATTGAACTTTTTGTTTGGCGATTTGTTGAATTGGCGGCGAAATGTCCAAATTGACAACGAGAGCTTCAAGGTTGGCAAGTTCGCGCGGCGTAACGCGCCGGTCGGCGATTGCCACTTCGACGATATTCAAAAACGCCTCTGATTTTATTCCTTGAAAATCTTCCGCGCTTAATTCGCTGTCAAAATAAACGGAGTTAATATAGCCGAGTTCGGATTCGGATAGTTCGCCGTCGGATAAAGCTGTGCCGATTATTTCACGCATACGAACGATTTGTTCCTGCTTTATTTTTCCGGTTTTAAATTTACTCTTTAAAGTCTCGAAAAAGCCCATAAATTAAATACCATAAAATTATTTCTTAAAATCGTTTTCATAGATTTATTTAATCCATCTCGCAACATTGGCGTGAAAATCTAATACCAAACAGCCACTCCGCCGTGATGCGAACAAGTCCCGCGCCGACTCGCGCTGTAACTTAATGTTCCGTCTCGACATTTCGCCGTCGCGCCGCTGTCGTTCGTCTCGATTGTCGTCTTCGGTTTAACGGTTGGCGGAGGCTCAACTGTCATTACTTTCGTATTAAAATTCTGCAGCTTAATCGTGTTGCCGTGCAGCCAGCCCTGATTCGTTTCGGTTTTCACCAGAAACCACGCGCCCTGCTGTTTAATGACTTCAACCGAAGCGTCCTGCGGCACGACTTCGAGGACGGCGGAACTTGAATTGTCTTTTTCGCGCAAATTGGCGTGCAGGCTGATGACGACTGCCGTATTTTCTCTCTTAATGAGCGGCGCGTTTGTAGGCATCGAGTTCACAACCGGCGACGTGGAATTCGCCGACGATAATTGCCGAATGCCTTGCTGACTTGTGCGCTGACAGCCGAAGAAAAGCGACGAGATTAAAATTAAAAGTGAGATTATTTTTTTCATAGATTTATTTCACGGTGTAAAATTATAATTAAGAATGCCAACAACGCTAACTGGTTGACCGCTCAATAAAGTTCGTGCAAATTTTGCCTGAAAAGCCGCTTTTTCTGCTGCTTCTCGCAACAATGGATGCCCACTTACCGCCGTTGCTGAAATTACGTTGCCGTCTTCATTGATTGTTATTTGAACAACGACCGTTCCGCTTGCTCGAACCGCTTTTGCCGCATTCGGATATTCAGGCTTTGGAAGTTCTAACGCCTTGCCGTTTAAGACTCCGCCACTAATTTTCTTTGGCACGACGGGCGGTGGAGGCAGAGGCGGCGGCGGCGGGTAAGAATCTTCACCGCTAATTCGCGTTGCGATGCCTTCGCGCGGCGGTTTAATCGTGTTTTGATTTGGCGCAATTCTTACCGCAATTCCTTCACGAGGCGGTTTTATTGTTTTTGAATTAATCGGCGTTAACTTAAAGGAGCGAATTGTATTTTCGCTAATTCTGTTCCATTTGTCTGATTGGGCATCGAAAGTTGCAAACGAAAAAGCTAAAATGGCGTTTCTTTCTTTAACATAAATTGCGATTAAACTTCCTGTATAACTTTCGTCTTTAATTATGAAATTTACGTCAACACGAATTCCAGGTCTCCCATCAAAAGCGGTATATTTTTTTGACAAAACTGTTGCATTATATTCTGGGCTGAAACTTTTGACAGCGATTTGAGTTATTTCCTCTTGGAAATCTTTGCTTTGCAAAAGTCTGACCATTTCAGCCATTGTTGAATTAATTTTTTCAATGTTCATCAGCGCGAACAATCCAGCAACGGGACAGGTGTTGACCCTACAAACATAGGAAGCTAAGTAATTTGTTTTTGTATCTTGCTTTGAACCGGTCGGCGGAATAAATGAAAAATTGTATTGTTCATTTACATAAACAGAATCTTGCCCAAAAGCTCCAAAAGCAAAAACCAAAATCAAAATTGTTGAAAAGTAAAATTTCATAAATTAAACTCCGTCAAGAAATCAATTTCTCCTACGCGGCGCACTTCTTTTATAAGGCGCGACATACGTGCCGTCCTTGCGAGTATAACCGCGCACACTAATGGTTTTCGGTCGGTCTGCGGAATCGCTCGGGTAACCCGGCGAATGTGTGCTTTCGCTCTTGGGGTTTTCGCTTGAGTTTGAACCGCCGAGCCAACTATTTACGCCGCCGTGATGTGAGCAAGTGCCTTGCCGATTCGCGCTATAACTTACTGTTCCGTCAACACAAATAGCGGTCGCCGTTGATGAGGCTACGGCTGGCTCCCGTTCATCATTCGAGGCGGGTGTCGGGTAAGTTCTCGGCGTGTAAATTTCCGGTGTCGGCTCGTAACGAGTGACGGGCGCGGACGGTGAATAAGCGGGCGCGGTTCTGACTGGTTCGAGCGACGGAGCCGGTTCAGGGGTTGAATCGGACACCGTCACATAATCATCCGAGGGAGCGATGTGATCATCATTTGACGCATCGCTGTAACGGATCGTATTGCCGTGCATCCATCCGGTTTTTTCATCTACCCGAACATAAAACCAAGCTCCCTTTTGCCTGACGACTTCAATGCTTGCGCCTTCGGGAATGACATCAAGAATTTCTCCGTTTTGACTTCCGGTTTTACGCAGGCTGGCATTTTCGCTGATAACCGTTGCAATTTTAACCGATTCAATTTTTGATTTATTTTCTTTGGTTGCTGCGTCCGCGATGACAGGCGGCGAAATGATTCCAGGACTTGCTTCGGCTGCTGGAGTAAACGACGTTTTTGTTTCGGTCGAAATCTTCTCGTTGCCGGCTGAACTGCAACCGAACGCCAGAAAAATTAGGACGACCAGAGCGAGCAAAAAATTTAATCTGTTGTTCATTTTATTCACCATCGCATAACGAAAGAACCGAGACTGCCGAACTCATTGCAAAGAATATGACTCGGAATGAAAATTGAAATTTCACTCCTGAAGAATTCTTTTCTCTTCGGCATTTTCCCCAAAATGTCGAAGCTGATTTCGTTGGTCGTCGGTTTTCAGTAGCAATAAAAACCTGAAACTTTGTTGATGAGTAATTTAGACGAGTTTTGCAAATGAGTCAATATTTGGTTGTATTATACAATCGTTTGAAGTCATATTGTTTGCGATGACGGAAATGGAATCTTTCTTGACTCTCATTCCAAACCGTCCTATATTTCCAACCACAAGTCTTACAACATTCAGAAATTGCTAATCTGAATTCATAGCCGACGACCGCCAAACTGATCAGCATCTTTGGGGGAAGATGTTGAAGAAAAGAATTATTTTCTTTGGTTTAGATGTGTGTCGGTTTTATATGTCAAAAATTATGATGCAAAAAGTTGAATTAGAAAATCTTATCTTAAAAGAACTTTATGGTTGGTGGGAAAGAAGCGTCGGCGGTAGCGTTTACGGCATCCTCAGAAAATCAGATGATATTGACGAAGATTTTTTTGCCAGAACGGTTGAAGAACTCGAAGATAAAAACCTCATAAGAGGAACGGGTTATAGCGAGCCGTGCGACATTACTTGTTTCGGAATCCAAGAAGTCGAAAATAGAAATCTTGTAGATTCGGACAAAGTTAAAAAATATCAAGATTTTCGTTATCAAATCTTGGAAGCTCTATCAGAGGTATATAAACGAGATGGAAAATACGGTGAAGTTTGTATTGACGACTTAGTTTCGCCTGAAATTGCCGACAGGATTGAATACCATTTGAATATAGATTTTTTGAAAGGCTTCGGTCTGCTTAATGATGTAACGATTGGTTGTTATCAAAGCACACCGGAAGGGCGCAAACAGTTTGAAATTTGGCACAAAGGGAAATCTATCAGCGAAGATTTTGACCGCGTTTCTCACCTTGCTCCTCAGCAAAGAGGTCGAGATTTTCAAAAATTGATAGCTAAAGCAATAGAATTTGCCGGTTGGCAGCAATCGGAAAGCGTAAAAACTTCCTATGAAGAAATAGACGTTATTATTTATCAAAACCGCGAATTTTATTTAATAGAGTGCAAGTGGGAAAATGAGAAATCCGCACCTTCTGACATTAACCATCTTTTTGGAAAACTAAATCAAAGAGCCGATACGAACGGAATTTTTATGTCAATGTCGGGCTTCACAAGCGGCGCAGTAGAAAATGTAGAAAATTTAACCAATCAAAAATTAATTTTGCTCTTCGGTAAAGAAGATATTGAAAAAGTTTTATTAGATCCAGATTCGTTTGATGATTTGTTAAATGAAAAATACAACGAACTTGTTATGAAAAGAAAGGCAATTTGGAAATAGAATTCTATGAACGAGTGGAAAGATTTTAAGTCGGAAATAAATAGAACGAAGAAAGAAAAACAATGATAGACTTGCCAACTGATATTGCTCACATAAAGAGGCTCATTACCGACAAAGTGCAAGAAGATTTGCACCTTGACTACAAAGACAGCGACGCTCTAGACAAAAATAATCGGCACGAAATTTCTAAAGATGTCTCGTCCTTTGCTAATTCGGACGGAGGAATAATAATTTATGGCATAGCTGAGAAAGATAATTTACCAGTTATTGGAGATGTCGGAGTTGACCACGCAAGAATTTCGCGTGAAACATTGGAAAATATCATAACGAGTAATATCAGTCCCCGCGTTGATAATGTCATCATTTCACAGATTCAACTGTCGGCGACGAATTCTATTTTTGCTGTTCAAATACCAAGAAGTGACCGCGCTCCACATCAAGCAAAAGACAGAAAGTATTACAAACGCTTTAACTTTAAGTCAGAGGCAATGGAGGATTATGAAATTAATGATGTTCGTAATAGACGAATTGCAGTTTTGCCTTTGATTAATATTTTTGCGGAAATTCGTAATAGTAGAATGGTCTATATCAAAATATCTAACGTCGGTTCAATGCCTGCTCTTGATGTATCCTTTTCATTTCCGGAAATGATGTTATGGGCTAGACCTGATAATATTCCATCATTGATTACAAACGGGACGAAATATTTTCCGCCGAACAAAACATTTAATTTATTTTGGAACACGACAACTGAGTTATTTCAACCGCAAAATAGAGAATTAAGAAAAATTAATGCCGCTGCCGCCTACCTACACCCGCACACAAATCAGTATGTTTCTGACACTTTTCAAATTGATTTGGAAGATTTTAGAGGCAATTCAACGCCCAGATCAGATGTCAGCGAACTTAAAGATCTTCTAAAGAATGAAATTCCTAAATTGACAACCGAGATTAAAAACTTAAATAGGAGTATTGAATCTCTCTTAACGATTGCCGGAAGTTCAGGACTTGATTTATCTATAACAACACTAAGAAATATAAAGAACATAATTTCCGGCGACGGCAATTTAGAAAAGGTTGATCCAAATTCCAAAGATTCTAGACTTTTTCAAGAGGTTCTAAATATTGATGAGAATTTAGCTTATAAACTAGAAATGTATTTTAGCTATTACAGTGAGGCTCAAAAATTGGAAGAAATTGAAAATATAACGCCGGAGATTATAGAAGAATTGAGAAAGCACTTTAGGATTGACGAGTAAAAGAGCCGTAATTTATAGATATTTGCAACAGCAATTGCGTTTCTCCTTTTATCTTGCCGCAATAAATCTCTATTCACCTTCTTTTTACTTTCGCCTTTGTGTTCAATTCTTGAAACTAAAAAGCCCGCTCATTTTAACGGAAGCGGGCTAGTCGTTTCATCTCAAATGCAGCAGCTGTAAAAGGTCATTTTTATTTCTGTGCCGCTTTTTCTCTTTCTTCTTGCCGTCTCTGAGCATCGCTTTTCATTTTCGCGCCGATCAGCAATGGCAGCGGAGTTCCTTCGTGAACCGATTTATAAGTATCCGAGGCGATTGCCGGACTAATCCGGGATTTGACGAAGTTTTCGACGTAATCCTTGAATCCGTACTCGCTCAAATCAACGATTTCAGACACGCCCGGCAGTTTCTTTAATCCTTCGCTCGCGCCCTTCGCATAATTGGCGATCTTATATTCGTTCGACTTGGATTGTTTCGCCCGGATAAAACCGTTGACAGCCGGTCCGAGCAGCCCGAAGAGTTCGAGCGAAACCCAGTAGTTACCGATTTTGATCATTCCCTTTTTCTCGTCATAGTGCTTTGCGTCAATCTGCGACGCGATCAGCGCGGCGGCTGCCATCGAGCCGACGGCGCGCACGAGCGTGCGGGTCGGCTGAACGAAATTTCCTTTTCCCGTTTCCGCGTATTCGTTCCACGCCTGTTTATATTCATAGGCGGCGCGCGGCAAATCAAGTCCCGCCACGCCGAGCGAGTTGGCGACGATATTGCCAGGGATTTTGCTGAAGGGAACGGTCAAATCGCCGAGTCTCAGCCACTGCAAGCCGGGAATGGAATTGAGCGCGGTTTTCAGTCCTTTGGCGACGAATCCGCCGTAAGTATTATTCGTGTTCGTCACGCGCATCGCGTCTTCCTGCGCCTGCGCTCTGATTTCCTTTCCTAATTTATCGGTCGTTCCGATTTTCATCGCCGACCTGGACAGCTCGAGCGCGCGATTTTTTAATTCCTCGCCTTCCAATCCTTCGGCTTTAGCGATTCCGGTTGATTCCAAATCAACCGAATGAGCAAACGCGCCGTTAAAATGCGCCGAAAAAACAATGCCGTGTCCGTAATGAATGACGGCGCGGTCTAAGCCTTTGGCGACGACGCGAAAACCTTGTCGAAGCGCGCCGATTTTTCCGTCTGTGTAACTTGAAGTTCCTTCGTGATGAGCAAAAGCGTCGCCGAACATATCGCCTTCGTCCATCGAGTTCATCGAACTCATATTGAAGCCGGTCTTTTGATAAACTTCTCTGGCGCGTTGGGCGTAGTCATTGGCAAAGTCGGGATTCGCGCCGTTTTTGGCACCGTAAACGACTTTTTTAATCAATCCTTCGACTCCGCGGTTGATTGTCGTTTCGGTTAAAACCTTGAGCGGCGTTTTGACGGACGCGAGCAGGAAGTTTCTCAGAATCGAAACGGTGTGCGCCATCACGGGATTTTCATTTAAGGACTGGACATATTTTTTGGTGTTTGCCAACGCTTCAAAATACTCGACCGTGTGATTGCCGGCTTCGTCTTTTTGTTCGGCAACGGATTTGAGTTTGCCGGTCAATTCAGTGATATTTTTCGCTTCTTCAAAAGAGACGGCAACGCCCAATTTTTGAGCGGCTAAATCTTTCAAAAAACCTTTTTCTTCGGCGGGCGATAAAATCTTATCGAGGTTTTCAATTTGAGAAATTATATTGCGCCGCGTTTCGAGTTTTATGCCGCCGACGTTTTTCGCCCAAGTTATATATCCCTGCTTCTGATTTTTGAGAAGCAGTTTGCTTTCAAACAAGGAATTAACATCGGAAGCGTTTTCTTCGCCGACGAATTTTGAAAATTCCGCCCGTCGTTCGTCCGACGACATTGCGGATAATTTTTCGGGGTTAATCTCGCCTTTAATCAAGGCTTCGACGAACTTTTGCGCGTGTTGTTTAGGCAGACAGAACATAATTTAACAGCAAAATATAATTTAATAATTGCACCGAATTTCTTTGATAAAAGAACGCCAGTCGGATTTCTTTGAAACGGATTCCTGCGCGCTCTTTTTAATTTCGTCGGCGATTTGAGCTTTTTCATCTTCCACCGATTTTTTACCGAGCCGCTTCTGCGCTTTTGTTTCCCGCGCCGCTTGAATCTCCTGAATTTGAGCGATTGGACTGTCGGGGGCGCGGCGGCTCGTTTCGGAGGCGAGCGGCGAATTGGCGATGTCTTTGACCATCTGCACGTCGCCTCTTTCCGCCGCGCGCTCTTCCATCGCTTTGGCGACACTCGCGCCCTCTAATCCTTCGGGAAGCGGTTCTTGTCCTAATATGACGCGGCGCATTTTGTCAGGATCATCGTTGAGGAGTTTGGCGATTCGTTCCGCCTGATCTTTTATTTCGCCATTCGATGTTTCCGGCTCTACCGCGGCGCGTCCTTCGGATAGTCGTCGGTCAGAGATTTGCGACGCTGCTGCTTTCGGCTCAATTTGTGCAGCATTATCATCACCCGGCTGACGTGCTTCGGATCGGTTTTCTCGCCGCGAATTTTGGTTGAATAAGCCGAACTGCTCGGTCGGCTCGGCAACGGTGTTTCTTTCATAACTTCTGACTGCTCCTTCGAGAACGGATTCCGCACTCGGTCTGTTCGTTTCTCCAAATAAATTCTGCTGGTTGGGATTGCCGATTTCTTCGACGGCTGATAAATAATTATCAAGAATGCCGCGAATGGCTTTCGCGCTTCTTTTATGAAAATCGAAAACCTGCATCAGACGCGACTGCAAAGATGTGGTTTCCGTCCCGAACAGATTGCCTTGCTTGATATAATCGTCAATCGAGGTTCCCGCGTCTTTCAGACTCGCATACTTTTCCATCGCCTTGCCCAAATCCGGCGCGATGTCGAATTCTTTATATCTTGTGCCTTCTCTCGCCGCTTCTTTTAACGCCGCGAGATGTCCGCTCTTGGCGAGCAGCGCGTTCGTAATATTTTTGACGTTATTGTCGGTTGATTCGGACATTCGCTGAATCGCCGTCAGTCCTTCCGGTGAATCGCCAAAGGCTTTTGCGAAAATCGCATTTCTAACGCGGGCAACGCCTTCCTGCGATAAACTGCCGTCAGGCATTTGCAGCGTGCCGCGTTCACTCTGCGGAACAGTCTCGACGAAACCGCGCACGAAATCTCTGTTCGCTGCGCCGTGAATCGTGCCGTCATCTGATGCGACAAATTTATTCATCAGGTCGCTTGGCAGTCTTTCCGCGTCCGCTTTCGCGCGTTCGGTCGCCGACATCTGCGCCGTCGCCGATTCGTTCGCTTCTTTGGCGAAGTTCGGGAAATCTTTGATTTCGTTCGGGTCTAAAATACCGACGTAAACCGGTTGCTTCGCATCGCTCGCACCTTTCGATTTAGCGAACTCGGAATACTTCTTCGAGCCTTCATTGTCCAAATTGTATGCTTCACGAATGCCTTCGGTTCTTCCGTTGCCGGAAATCACCGCGTATTTTGTCGCTCCGTCGGGCATTGAAACGGGAACAACCAATGGTCTGCCGTCCGAAGCCTTTGGCGAATCACCTAAAAACTCTGGATTTAATTTGTTGGCAATTTCCGAGATTTGCGCTTTTGACGCGGCGCGTGAACGGTCGCGCGGTTGGAATTCCGGCGGATAGTTTTCGTCGAGTGAAGTCAACAAATCCGATTGGTCAACAACTTTCGGCTCAATCGCCGCCTTTGTTCCGCGCTCGGTGAAGACGTTTAATTTTGCAGCAAGGTTCGGGCGTTCCGCGTAGTCAACTCGCGCCTTTGGTTTCTCGGTTTCCGCTTCCTGCAATTTTTGTTGTGGCGATTGGTCTAATAAATTATTAGAACGCTCCTGCACATTATTAGAAGTTAGGCGGGAGTCAGAGCTACCTATTTCCGAACCGGAACTCGATATTTCATTTTCAATTGGACTTTTTTCTGATTTAATCGGCTCGGTGTTTTCGGCTGGTGTTTCGCCTTGATTTTTGACTGTCGAGATGCCGGATTTATTCGCTGAATTTTCGCTCTCGGCAATCGGTGTTTGCTGAGTTTCCGTCGCCGTCGTAATCGGATTTTCTTTCGCTTGCGTCTCTGCCGCCGCCGAAGTTTTCGGCGCGGTCGTTTTGGTCGCCAGTTCGCTCTGAATCGCCTGACTCGGCAGATTCTTGCCCGTCAAATCATAGACATCAACCGCGCCGTCTTTGTTGAGGGCAAAACCGTAATCTTTGAATTCGCCGTTCCTCCAGTCTCGAATGACCTTGCCGGACAAGTCTTTTACTTCGCCGTATTTTTCCCTGCCGCCCAAACCGACATCGAGAATCAGCATCTTCAACGCTTCGAGTCCGGCATCTTTATTGTCCGCGCCTCCGGCTTTGGCGGCGAGAAAGCTGCCGCCCGTGACCGTCCCGACGCGCACGCCGTTTCCGGCAACCCAGCCGACGAGATTTTTGGCGGCATCTTTGGTCGCGCCATTGACGATGCCGTTCTCCAGGGCTTTGCCGAGCGCGCTGCCGCCTTCGAGCATTCCGCCGAAAACCGCTCCCTTTGCCGCGTCCGCGCCGGCACTCGTCAAAGTGTTGCCGCGTCCTAAACTTTCCGTTCCCGACAATATCGCCGAGGATAAAACGACGTTGCCGCCCGAGAGAGCGGTCGCGCCGATGAATTTCGGCAACTCGACTGCCTGTTTTCCTAAAAAGTTAGCGATTTTGCCGCGCACCGGAGCATATTCGCTCGACGCGGTATCAATAATCTCGCCGCCTTCGCCGATGTTTCTGAGCAATCGTTCGACCGAATCCGAGTTATTCGGAGCATAGCCGAGATACGAGAGCGCGGAGTTTGCCGCGCCTTCCGCAACACGGTGAATCGGCTCGAACCGCGCGAGTCCGGCGAGCTGATACGAAGTCGAACCGAGCGCGCCGACAGCTCCGCCGACGGCGTTGCCGACATCTTCAAACTGCGTTCCGGCGGCGGCGTTGTTCAAGCCGTAACCGATTTGTTTCAAGATGTCGTGCGATTCGGGCGAGAGTTTTTCATCTTCGATCTTTTTGAGCCGCTGATATTCTTCTTCGACTTCCGCATTTGTTCCGCCGGAGAGCGGCGAATTATAGATATTATTTTCGGCTTGGCGGCGCAGTTGTCCTTCCGGCGTGCGGTCGGTTTCCATTTGACGAAGTTGCGCGATATTCTGCTGATTCTTCTCCAAGCCGCCTTCCAAATTATTTTCTTCGAGTCCGACTTGAGCGCGGACGGCGGGATTGACCAAATCGTCGTTGACTGACGACTCGTTGCTTCGACGCTGCAAAATTTCATTGACATCGGCGAGCGGAATGTTTATTTCGACCTGGGCGTTGCCTTTGCCTTTTTTTAATGCCGCTACGTATTTCGGCAAGTCCTGGTTATTGATTGAGCCGTAATACTGCGCCTTTTTCGTGGCAACGTAATTATTAATCTCGTCGTTCGTCAAACCGTATTTTGCCGCAACGGGACTGATTGCGCTTTTCAAAAGATACTCGTTCGCCGTCATATTCGCGGGCTTTTGTTCCAAATCAACCGTCGCACCGCCTGCGCTGCTTTTCGATAAAACTTCCGCGTCGTTTTTCGCTTCGACCGCGGGCAAAGCGCGACGGTTTATCGGAAGCTGGGCAGGCGCGGCATCCGGCGACTCGACGGCGTTCGGTTGGTTTGCGGCGACTTGCGAATTTTCAGACTGAATCTGCGGCGAGTTCGTTTTCGCGTCAATTTTAACATCAGAACCGAAACTGCTATTCGCTGCCAAATCCTGATGAAATTTCGCTCTGGTGTCGTGCGAGTCGGTTAGATTTGCGCCTTCAAACTTATTTTTATAATCGAGCCACGTTTTATAATCCGCGTCCGATTCGGCGGGCGCGATATTTGGCTGAATTTTCTTTTGAACTTGTTTTTGAGTAGCTGACGATTGCGCTGGCACGGCTGGCGACGGATATTTCGCATCGTAATCGGTTGCGCCGACTTGTGCCGTGCCGAGACTGGCAAGGTCTTCGTTTTCGGTTTCCTGCAATCTTTTTGCAGCCGCATCTCTGGTCGGTAAAACTTCCTGATTCGTCGCGTCCGGGTGAGATTGTAAATCAATTTGGCTTTGCGCTTCGATGCTAATCGGAGAAATGATTGAAGACGTTAGCTCTTTGCCGTCTTTTTCCGTGCGAAGTGTAATGCCGTCGGCGGTTTGATTGCCGACATCTTCGACTTTGCCGATTAGATTCGCAAAACCGTTTTTCTCGACGTATTTGAAAATCTGCGGCGCGTCTTTTAGTCCGAGCTTTCGGGCTTTGTCATTGTTGACGAGCAGCGTTCCGTTCGGCGTAGAGACGGAAGTAAACAACGTCTGCTGGTCAGGCGGAATAGTTTGTAATTGATTGCGTGAATCGGTCAACAGCACGGCGGCGCGCGGCGAGTTCGGATCGTTCGCGCTTTTAACCTGTTCATTGATGGCGAAATCGTTTTCTTTGACCGGCGCGACCGTTTGCGGAAAGGTCGGCGAAATTTCTGTACGACTGTTCTCTTTCGGCGACGCATCAAGAAACGAATCAAGAGCATCACCATTGTTTGCGGGCGCAGTTGGCGTTTTTGGTGAACTGCCGCCGTCTAAAAGACTGTCCAAATCATTTGAGAAAAACCTTTCAATAATTTTCGGGCGATGTTCTTGCGTCATCTTTTCGACGTGAGTAGCGATGGTGTTTTTCTGTCCGGTTATTTTATTAATACCGTCACTCGCGTTTTTCGACACGCTCACGTCGCCGCCGTTGATTGCCTTATAAATATCAAGCAATGACGCGCCCGGTTTTACACCCGCATCCTGCAAGTATTTTACGTTGGAGTTTTCGACTTGATCTTCAAATGATTGACCTTGATAAACGCCGTATTTTTTGCGCTGCGGTTCGCCGTATTGAATCGTTCCGCGATGTTGTCCCCATTTGGTCGTCGGACCGGCTTTCCACGGATCGAAACTTCCGGCTGATTCGTAACTGATGACGGTCGCGTAATCCACCGGATCAATGCCGAGTTTTTCCGCGCCGCGCCGCATCGCCGCGCCTCGCACGTTGTCGGAAGACGGTTTCAACTTGCCGTCTAAAAAATCATCTAACGAATCGGGCATCAGTTTCTTAAAAAGCCGCCTTGACGGGCTTCCTCAATCTTGGCGTTAATCTGCGCTTCGCTCCAATTTCTTGATTTACCGCCGCTGCGAATTTCATCTGCGGTAAATTGCGGGCTGTTATTATTTCTCACTCCGCCCGAAACTTTCGTCGCCTGAATTGGTGTAAAAGTCAGTTTTGACGGAACTTTCGGCATCAGTTTTTGCAACTGGTCGGCTTTCTGTTTGCCCGCATCACTTTTGCCGAGTTCGGTCATCAAATCGCCGTTCAATTTTGTATTTTCATCAAGCAGTTTGTTATAGCGAGATTCAGCGGCATCTCTCGATTTGTTCGCCGCTTCGACTTCTTCTTTGGATGAATCGGAATAATCTTTAGCATTGATGTCGTTGATCTGGCTGAGCAAAGACTGTCCCGCCTCGAAGTTTTTACCCATTTGAGCATTGATGCCGGACACGTTTCCGCCGAGCTGCGTCAGGTTCGCGTCGTTGCCGATAATCGTGGACATCACGTTGTTGACCTGCGATTGATAGGTTAGTTGGTTCTGGACATTTTGTTTCGCCACATCCATTTGATTGTCAGCATTTTTAATATCAACTTGCTGTTGGCGATTCGCGTCGCCGGTCGCCAAAGTCGCCCCGGGCATCAAAGTATCACGCGCACGTTGTTTGGTGATCGCTCCGGTTTTCGGGTCTTGCCAGTCAATCATTTCATAGCCCGGTTGAAATTCCTGTTCGCCGGTTGTGGGATTAACGACTGGTTCATTTTCACGGAATTTCCCGTTTGAATCGGGTTTCAGAAATTGTTTCCAAACTTTGCCATTTTCATCAATAAAGTTTTTCGCTTCGCCGCTTTTAATATCCGCGTCACGATTCCTAAGTGCCATTCGGTTGTTGAACTTCTGCGTTTCGGCATCAATCCGGCTGCGGAGTTGTTCGCGTGCCAATTTCGGCTTATCAATCGTGTTTTGAGTTTGCGCGTCTCTCAGCGCGGTTTGCGTCTGAAATTCTTCGTTCTGCATCGCCTGCCGCTGTTCGGGCAAAAGGCGAGAAAGTTGCTGACTGTCGCGGCGGCGGGCATCCGCATTGCGGTCGGTTGCACCCGCAATCGCGCCCGGCAGCAATCCCTGCCCGGACTGCAAGGAACTCAACGCTCCTAATAATCCGTTCTTCAACTTATCCTGCCAAGTCCAATTCGTTGACCGGTCTTTGCCGCGCGTGACCGTGCCGTCCGGGTTTTTGGTAATCGAATAATCCTTGCCGTAAATGCCGTTGATCTGATTTTGCAAAACCTGCGACTGCGGCGGCGGAGTGACCGGCGGCAGGTTGGCGGACGGATTGGTCGCCTCGTATGCGGTCGGAACTTCCGGCGGCGCGACCATCGGCGGCAAATCAAGCGTTCTCTGATTAACGTCCGCCGGAGCGTTCGCCACATTCGGCGCGGCGAAACGGTTTGAGCCGTTTGCGGCGGGCGCATAAACGGGCGGCAGGTTGTTGATTGGGAATTGAGGCGGCGGCGGTAATTCCGCCTCGGCGGTCGGCGCGTTGATCGGCATCGAGAGACCAACGCCGTCGCCGCGTCCCATTGGCGGTAAATCCGGCGGTGTCGGGTTATCCGGCGCGATGCTCATCGGCGGAAGATTACCGAATGCGTTTGATGGTTGAGCATTCACGGGCGCGATCATCGGCGGCAAACTACTCGGCGCGAAACCGCGTTGCCCGTCGCCGACCATCGGCGCATTGACGGGGAAACTATAGCCCGCGTTCTGCGCTTGATTGTCAGGCGGCATAAGCGGCACGGTGGCGCGCGGCAGATCGTCGCCTGACAGCGGAGCGCGAACCGGGAAGCGCGGCGGATCGTTTTCATCAACGAACGGCGGTGTCGTTTTCGGTGGTCGAATTAAGAACCGTAAATCCGGGAATGCCATAATTTTATCGGCGTTGCTCGCGCCGTCTCCTTCAAAATTTAGTTTTTGTTTGTAAAAAATTAACGTCCGACTTAAACAGCCGCGCCCGCCGCAATCGCTCCCATCTGCGCTCCGCCCATCGCCAGTTTGGAAATGCGGTCAAACCAACTCGGCTGCTGCGGGCGCGCCAAATACGCCTGATACTGTTGTTGGGCGAGCTGCGCTTTGCCCATCTGCCGACCGTTTGCGGAATTGATCAGCATCGGCGCGATTTGTCCGGTGTAATTGGCGTAACTTTGGTTGTAGGCGTTCTCGACTTGTCCGGCGGCATCTTGCTGGCGTTTGTAGCTGTAATAGGATTTCAGAGCGTTTGCCGCCTGCGGGTTCGGATTGGCGAGATTCAAAATGCCGTTCGATTGCCTCTCGTCGGCTTGCTGTCCGGTCGCCGAATCATACAGATTCAGAAACGGTTTCATTCCCGCGATGTCCCGAATGTCCTTGCCGCCGTCCGCGTCGTTCAAAAAATTCAGCGTGTTCGCCGATAGCTTATCTTCGACCGGAGTCGGTTTGATTGCGTCGAATGTGCTTTGTTGCTGATTTTGTAGAAAGTTTTCCTGTTTCTTGCCTCTCGATGTTGCCATTTGTGTCTCTCCTTTTGAAAATAAAAATCGCCCGTTCAAATCTTTTGAAATGAACAGGCGATGAATCTTGATTGATGACCTTTTAGTTGTAGGCGGGCGATGACGTTTTGTGACGCGATGACCCTTTGCAATGCCAGGAATATTTTATCATTTACTTGCACTAAACGAAAGTTTTTTCTGCGGAATCGTTCGGCTTTTCGACGGGTAGCTTTCGCACCTTTTCCCGCGATTCTCTCGGATATTTCTCCATCAGCAAACCGAGCATAGCAATCTCAATCCGGCGAATTTCGCCACGCTTCTTATCGGCAATAGATTTCTCGTCCTTTTCGTCGCTCATCGCTTTTCTCGGTTCAGCAATTTCAATTCGGTCGGCGGGTTATTGTAAATCGCGCGGTCAATCGAAGGATAACGAAGGTTGAGCCTGTCAATTATTCTTTCGATTATATGCTCGCGTTCTGCGGGTGTCTGTGCGACGTTGGCAACCGTTTTAACCAAATGCTCGAACAGGGAGCGGGCGAGTTCCTCGTCGCTCTGCGGCTTCTGCTGATTCTTCTGTTGGTTATGTTTCTCATAAAGCCCTTCAAGCTTAGCGATTTTATCCAGCACAATATCGGTCGTCCTGATCGCGTCGAGAGCGAAGGAGCGAATATCCACGTGCTTGATGATCGTGCGTTTGGGTTCGACGTTGCCGGTTTCGACGCGCTCAAGTAAGACATCTAAGCTGTCGGTTTTTTTCTTCGGTTCGCCGTTCGGTTTAGTGTCGGCATAATCTTCGTAAACGACGCTCACTTCCGACGAGCGCGGTATCAAAGTCAGCTCCCCGGTTTCAGGGGATGCGAGATAGGCGCGGGCGGCAATTCTCAAGTCTTTGGCGAAACGGAGCTGCTCGCCGATCTCCTCGTAATGGTCAATCGCGTTTTCGATTTTCTTTTGTTTGATGAGTGCCGAGATTTCGAGTTTGAGGCAGTTTTCCGTATGGCGGCGCACCGATTCGCGCATCGAATCATTGCCTTGAATTTGGCACGAAATGGCACGAAATGGTTTGCCCTCGCCGATTGACGAATTAATCTCTCTAACCCGTTCGTGCGTGCAAACGCTGCATTTGCGTCCGACGGCTGTGCTTGTTTTTGCTTGTTTTTTAGTTACCGCCATTTTTCTTTTCCTCCTTAATACAAACCTTTATCCGGTCGTCAATGCTATTGCATTCCGCCATCAGATCATTGATTTTATCCATTACGAAATCACGCACTTCTGCAAGCGCATTCGATTGCCGGGCGTGGAGACGGGCGACGGGTATAATCTTCAGTCCGAACGCGCACAGATGATCGTCAATCCGGCGGAATCCGGCTGACTCTCGGACGGCGCGCGCCGATTCGTCGAAGAAATAATAAGTTCGACTCGCATCGTAAATTTCGCCGGCGGCGGTTTTATATTCGGGTTCAACCGGATTATTCTTCGCCGTCGCTTTCACGCCCGTTTTCGTTTTTCGGTTAATCGTATAATTTTGATTAAATTGTTCTACTTTCATAATCATTTCAGTTGCTTTTTTTTCTGGAACTGTTTACCGGATACGTCTTTGTATTGACATCTTCGATAGGAGAATGAGAGGCGCGGCGGGGTTGGTTAGTAAGTCTGAACAACCAACAAAACAAACTCCGTCGCTTCTCTTTTACGATTCATCCTTTTTCAAACATTTCCTCCAACACATCTACGAACCATTCCTTTGTGATTGATTGCAGTATCTCGAATGGCGGTTCAAGATTTTCGCCGTCGGATAAAATCGCCGCGCGTTCTTTTGTTTCATCTTTGAACATTTGCAAATCGGACGGCGATAGATATTTCTTTAGTGCCGATTGTTGCAGTGTGCAGAGAACTTCTGGTTTGTTCGCGTGGAGAAATGTTGTTTCCGCGTTCGATAAAAACCCTGCGCCGACAACCTGAAAATCATCAGTCGAGATGTCGAACGACGCTCCGGCGGCAATCATTGAATTCAACCTTTCGACGAACGAAGATTCGACCGGCAGTTGTCGAACGGCTTTCGTCGCGTGTTCGGCGACGGCGGACGCGGCTTTCGGCATCGCTCCACCGACATTTCCAAACTGATTAAGCAATGAGCCGAGTCCGCGCTTCCGTTTCGTTGCCGTCGTGGTGATTGTCATAAGTTTTTATCCAAGTAATGCTTTTTGTCGTGTTACCGGTGTTACCGGTGTTACTTGCCTGATTTCATTGGCTTTAGCGAGGTAACACCGCAAATTTCGCCGGTGTTACCGGTGTTACCTCGAAAAGTTTTTCATCTTCTTCGGCGGTAACACCGCGCGAATTTGTGTTACCCCGGTGTTACCGCGTAAACTCTTTGTTTTCATAGCGGTAACACGGGTAACACCGGTAACACGCGAAAAACAGTTGCTTATAAAAATAGAATTCATAATGTTCAGATTGTCGCCGTTCGGCTTTCCTCGACTTCTTCGTCGTAAGTGAAAATTCGTTCGGTGATGACATAGAACCGCTGATTCTTGCCGCCGATCTTGACCTGCTTCGTTGTTTTGCCTGCGCCGTCAATTTGCAGAATGTCCTTCTCCTTCATCGCGTTGGCGACTGCCTTCGCGTCGAAACCTTTGCAGATGGTTTTGAAGTCGTCGGGAAAAATTAAAAACTCGCGCTCGCTCTCTTCGCCGATGCCGATTCTTCTGACGAATCCGACTCTCTCGAATATCTTGTCTTCGTCGGTCGCCCACAGCTTTTGAAAGCGACTCTGCTCGAAGTTCTGAATATATTTTCTGATCTGCCGGATGCCCTTTTCAACGTCGGTCTGCCCGCTGCCTTCGCGCCCGTCGAGCCATTGCCGAAAGACCGTCTTTAACGCTTCGGTCGCGTCCGATTCTTTCCAGCGCGTGATGTTCGCCTTGGTCGCCAGTTCGCCGCCGAATGCGACCAGGGCAAACCGCGCCGCCACGCGCAGAACTTCCGACGGAGTTTTGGATTGGTCGGCGATGACCGCTTTAATGAACTGTTCTTTGAAGGTGTGCCACGCCGCGCGCAGTTCGTCGAAGTCCGATTCGACCAGCCATTCGAGATACGCCCGCAATGCCGTGCCGTAATAATTGCAGGAAGCCGAACGCAGATAATCGGAAAATGCCTGCCCGTTCGGGAAATGATGTAAATCTTCAAACAATCCGAAGCGTCCAGTGTCGGCTTCGATGTCGCAGAGGCGAATCTCCATTCCGCCTTTAACAATGCCGCCGCCTTCGGCAATCTTGTCGCTCAACCTTTGTTCGCCGGTTGAGAGAAACAGCAGATTCCACGAAAGAGCGCGTCCCGCCTGAATGGTTTTCGTCATTCGCGCCTTGCCGCGCCCGTTCGCCAACATATAAGCGACGTTGCCGATTTCGCGGCTATGGCATTCGCCGATTTCGTCCAACGGCAAAAGCGAATGATTATGACCGGCGGCGATAATCTCCAGCCCGTTGGCGGTCGCCTTCCACGTCTGCGAAAAGCCCTGCTCGCCGTCGCCGCCGCAGACGGAGCCGCCGACAAAGAGCGACGTGGTTTTGCCGGTCGAAGTCGCGCCGCGCAAATGGAAGCCGCCGCCCTGCATCTGCGTGATCGGCAAAAGCGGCGCGCCGAACGCCGACGAAGCGGCGAGTAATAATCTCGTATTATGGCGGCAATACTTGGAAACTTTCTGCTGCCAATCTTCGAGCGTTCCGGCGGTTTTGAAATTATGATGACCGTCATATTCGGTCTGGTAAATAATTTCGTTTTCCGCGAATCCGAAGGTCTTGTCCGGTAAGATAAAGCAGTCGCCGTGCAGACCGATCTTGTCGGTCGAGATGAAAGTTTTTTCCGTGTCGGCAGTAGCGATGTAGAAGGCGAGCTTTTCGTGATGACGGCGTGACGGCATAATCTCCAGTCCGTTCGCTGCTAAGTATTCGGCGAGGCGCGAACCGCTCGAATGCAGAAACTCAATCGGCATCGCCCACCGGTGCTTTCTATTTTGCGAATCCGTCCATTCGAGCAGTCTGCCGTAGTTTTCGCCGCGCGCGGTTTGGGTTTCGGCAGTGATTTTAAGCGGCGAGCAGACGCGAAACTTTTCGTCGGTCTCCTTGTTCTCGTAATACACGCCCGCCGCACTGTCCGTGCCGTATTCGATCAGCTCGAAATTGTCGGTGACGGGTGAGACCGGCTTTTTCGGCTTTTGCGCTTTGTCGAGCAGATCGAGAAATTCGCCAATGGCGCGGTCTTTACCGAGCGCGCATTCGACCGCGCCGAGAAAGTCATCAATGCCTTTGGTCGAGCTGTCCTGAAATGTCTTTGGAAAATTAATGTGAAAAACTTTCGCGCCTTTTTCTTTCAGAAAAGCCGACAGACGAGACCGCGCCGCTTTGACGCTTGGCTTGTCCGACAAATCCGAATCAAAGCAGATGCCGACCGCGCGACCCTCGAATGCGACGCGCTGAAACTCGGCGAGTTCTTCGCTCACGTTGCGGACTCCGTGCGGCGTTTCCGCTTTGCCCTTTTTCCTGAAATTGTCCACGCCCGATAAGCCGAGCGGAACGAACAGCCACTCTTTTTGCGAGAAATCGCGCGTGGCGATGCGCGCCAATGCCGCCGCTTTGAATTCGCCTTCGACGAATATGATCGGCAGAGTTTTATCCGTCAGCAGTTTCGGTGGCATCATCGGCGGAATGTAAAGCTGACTTTTGACTCCGGCGTGTTTGATGTATTTGCGCTTTTCCTTCAGTTCGCCGCGTCCGTTTTTCTCAAAATCGGGAACATCGCGGCGCACCGTCCATTCGGCGACATAGCGCGAGTCGTCGTTGCGGAATTGAAAATACGGAATCGCCAGTCCCGCATATTCGACATCTTTGATTCTGGTTTCCTTTCCTAAAATTTGATGCGCGATGTCATTGTTGACGCGGCGCACTCCGGCGAGGCGTAAGGTCTGTGCATCGAGAAAGCTGCTCGAACGCTTTTGTAAATCTTCGTTGGTTA
>CAXSGY010000002.1:0-396546 GCA_964237235.1 uncultured Pyrinomonadaceae bacterium | reverse complement strand
ACGCCTTTTTTATGTGGTATTGGGGCGAAAACGGTCGCCAGCACGTCGGCAAAGTAATCGTTGCCGGCGCGGAAAACGCGCACGTCCCCGCAATGCTCGGCTGGGAACGCGCCGACAATCTAACCGAAGCAATTGCGATGGCGCGTTCGTATCAGGGCAGAAACGCGGAAATTACGATGCTGCATCAGCCGATTATCGGGCTTTGTAATGTGTCGGATTAACAATTTTATGAAAGTAATTTTTGCAGCAATTTTTGTTTTACTTTTAACTTGTTCGGGTTTTTCGCAAACGCCTGTGATGGATTGTGTGCGGGCAGTTCCCGAACCGATTTTGAAGAAATCAGTTTTTCCGAAAAAGACTTTCACCAAAATAAAGAATAAGGAAAACACGGGCGAAACGATTGGTTTTGAAAAAGTTCGGGTCGATAAAAACGTTGATTTGACAATTAAAAACTGGGGCTGTGAAAATTACACTTTGACGTTCCAGTTTCTGGTAAACAATCAGCGTCAAAAAATAAGCGATACAAAATTTTGGTATGACAAGACGATTGCGTTGATGAATTCGGTCAAAAAGGGAATTCGTTCGCAGGATGTAAACTTAATAAATAGAAGACTTAAAGCGGTTTCGCGTTATCGTGCGAAAACTGAATCTCCGAAATATGAAAATTATATCAGTTTCGGCGGCACGGAAATCGAAGACGTGGTTGTTTTGGAAAAAGTTGTCAAACAAGGCAAAAAAAACAAAATCGAAATTTCGTTCGGAGTCGGACCTTTGTAAAAAATTAAAGCGGCACGGGGCGAATCAAAATTGATTACGAATTGCCGATGCGCGACGAGTTCAGCGGTATTATCAGAAGTTTATTGAAATGAAATTATCACCAACGCAAATTTTTGAAGGGAAAAAGATTTTCTTTATCGGCGGCACGGGCTTTGTGGGCAAAGTGACGCTGTCGATGCTGCTGCATAATTTTCCGAACGTCGGGAAGGTTTATGCGACGGTTCGCGCCAGAAATACGGAAGAATCGAACAATCGTTTTTGGGCGAGCATCGTCACTTCGCCGACGTTTGACCCGCTGCGCGAGAAATACGCGGACGGGTTTGAGGCTTTTATTCGTGAAAAGGTCGTTCCGGTCAACGGCGATGTCGGCAATGAATATCTCGGAATGGACGAAGCGGAAGCGCAGGCGATAATGCAGGATTGCGATGTCATTATCAACGGCGCGGGCAATGTCACGTTTAATCCGCCGCTTGAAAGCGCATTGAGAACAAATGTCGTCGGCTCGAATAATATTTTGAAATTGGCGCGGATGATGAAGCGTCCTACTTTGGTTCACGTTTCGACTTGTTTCGTCGCCGGAAAGCGTTCGGGCGCGGTGTGGGAAAATGAAAAAGTCGCCGGTTATTTTCCGCGTAAAAATGAACTCGTCGGGACGACTTTTGATGTTAACAAAGAGGTTGAAGACTGCGCGAGATTGTCGGAACAAGCCAGACAGGAAGCCGACGACGCGGTGCAGATTGCGAAATTTCGTGAGCAGGCGCGCGCTCGTTTTGCAGAAGAAGGACGCGACCCGGACGACGAAGCGGAATTGAAATCGGCGATTTTCCGCGAGCGCAAAATGTGGATTCGGGAACGCACGACCGAACTCGGTTCGGCGCGGGCGGAATATTGGGGCTGGACGAATATCTATACTTATTCCAAGAGTTTAGCCGAACAGATCATCGCGCAGCAGGACGACATCGTCAAAACTCTGGTGCGCCCGTCGGTCGTCGAATCGGCGAACGAATATCCGTTTGCGGGCTGGAACGAAGGCTTTACGACGACTGCGCCGCTGCTCCTGATTGCTTTGCGCGGGCAGCCGATTATTCCCGTCAACGAAAAATTGGTTTTGGATATTATTCCCGTCGATATGGTCGCGGGCGCGATTTTGGCGGCGGCGATGAATGTTTTGATTGACGACAAACCGCCGCTCGTTTTTCAGGCATCGTCGGGCGACTCGAATCCGAACGATATGAAGCGAATGGTCGGACTCGTCGGGCTGTATAAACGCGAATATTACAAGGAAAAGGAAACGGGCAATAAATTATTGAACAGCGTCGCGGCGATGATCGAAACTTCGCCGACGACGCAGAAAACTTACGAAAGATATTCCGCGCCGATGTTTAATAAACTGGCGAAACGGGCGAATGTTTTACTCGACAAAGCCGCGCCGAATTGGGCGGGCGGGCGGCTCGGAAACATCGTTTCGGATTTGAAAAAATCGGTCGAATCTTTCGAGCAGACGACGCAGGAAACGATGGACGCATTTGCGATGTTTAAGCCGTTTATGGTTGACAACGCTTACGAATATCGCTCGGACAACGTGCGGGCTTTGATGTCGCTCGTCAAGGAAAAAGAGAAAAATTTGCTGCCTTGGTATCCCGAAAAACTCGATTGGTATGATTACTGGCTCAAAGTCCATTTTCCCGGAATGCGGAAATGGGTTTTGCCGCAGATGGAAGAAGATTTGAAGCAGATCGAAAAGCGTTCTTACACTTATAAAGATTTGCTCGATTTGTTCGACACTTCGGTTAAAAGATTTCCGACGCGCATCTGTTTGAAAATCGAACGGAACGGCAAAAAAGAGCAATACACTTACGAAGACGTTAAGGAATTAACATACCGCGCCGCGGGGTTTCTGGCGGAAAACAACATCGAACACGGCAAGCGCGTGATTTTGTTTTCCCACAATATGCCCGAATGGGGCTTGACTTATTTCGGCATTTTGAAAGCGGGCGCGACGGCGATTCCGATTGATCCGGCGAGTTCGATTGACGAGATTTTAAATTTTGTTGAAGCGGGCGAAGCCTCGGCAATTATCATTTCGCCCAAACTCTTAGCCGAAAATCCCGTTTTGGCGGAACGCCTGAAACGCCCGGAACGCCGTCATCCTGACGGCAATGAACGCGCCGCGCGTTCAAAAACGTCGGCGAACGAAAATGTAACGGGCAAAAAGAACGCAAAAGTTGACGAAGTTTCGGCGCAGAGCCGTCAAGATGACGGCGTTCCAATTTGGACGTTTGACGAAGTTTTTGAAGTTCAAACCGAACAGGAAGAAGCGAGAAGAAACGCGCTTTTGCCGCAGAAAATTCTGTCGGGTTCGGTCGCCAGTTTGATTTTCACGAGCGGCACGACCGGCACGCCGAAAGCCGTGATGCTGTCGCATAAAAATTTCGTTAATATGATTTCGATGCTGTCGAGCGTGCTTGATATGAACATCACCGACGGCGTTTTGTCGGTTTTGCCGATGCACCACACGTTTGAATTTTCGGCGGGATTTTTGACACCGTTTTCCAACGGAACGCAAATCACATATTTGGAAGAATTAAACGGCGAAGAACTCGCCCGCGCCATCGAAAACAATCTCGTGACCGGAATGGTCGGCGTTCCCGCGCTCTGGGAAATGCTGCACCGGCGCATCAAAACTCGTTTGCGCGAACGCGGCGACTGGTTCGCGGATTTGGCGGATAACGTCATAGAATTTAACGCTTGGCTGCGCGACAACACGTTTTTCAATCTCGGTCCGATCATATTTTTCCCGATTCATCAGGGAATGGGCGGGCGAATGCGCTATTTGATTTCGGGCGGTTCGGCGTTGTCGGAAAAAGTCCAGAAAGATTTGCACGGATTGGGTTTTACGGTTTTGGAAGGTTACGGTTTAACCGAATCTTCGCCTGTTTTGACCGTTACGCGCCCCGAAAATAAATTGATTCGCGGCAGCGTCGGCAAACCTCTTCCGGGCGTGGAAGTAAAAATCGAAAATGCGGACGCGAGCGGTGTCGGCGAAGTTCTGGCGCGCGGTCAAAACGTGATGCTCGGTTATTACAACAACGAACAGGCGACTGAGGAAGTGCTGCACGACCGCTGGCTGAAAACGGGCGATTTGGGCAAACTCGACGAAGACGGAAATCTCTATATCGTCGGACGCTCGAAAGATGTGATTATTGATTCCAACGGCAAAAATATTTATCCCGACGAAATCGAAGATTTATATGGCAAGTCGAAATTCATCAAAGAATTATCCGTCGTTGGTCTGCCCGACGAAGACGGCGGCGAGAAAATCGCCGCGCTCGTTGTGCCTGATTACGAATTCGACATCGCGCTTTCACGCGCCGCCGCGAACAAACGAGTCGAAGAACATTTCCGCGAAGTTTCCGCGAGTCTGCCGTTTTTCAAGCGCGTCAAAATTCTGCATCTCACGCCGTTTGAATTACCAAGAACGGCAACGCGCAAAGTCAAACGCGGCGAAGTCGTCGCTTTTCTCCAAAATCTCGAAGCGAAATCGAAAAATAAAACCAAAGTCGAAGCCCAAACTAAAGGCGACGACACGGCTTTATGGATTCGCAAAATCACGGCGAGCGTTTCCAATCGTCCGCTTTCGGACATCGCTTTGGAATCGAAACTCGCCGATTTAGGCTTTGATTCGCTGATGTTCGTCGAACTGCAAGCCGCCGTCGAAGACGCGGGCGGGCGCGTCATTTCGCCCGACACCTTAAACGAAGTCCAAACCGTCCGCGAACTTTTGACCGCCGTTCAGCGCGTCGATAAATCGAAAAAATTAGTTGACGCGCCCGAAAAAGAAGAGCGCACCGAAGACGAAATTTTCATCCCGTCAATCGTCCGCCGCGTCGGAAATCAGTTGATAGATTTCGCGCAGGACAAACTTTACGACAACGTTTTAGACACGCGCATCGAAGGCGAAGCGAACGTGCCGCAGCACACGAATTTTATCGTCGCGCCGAATCATTCGTCGCACATTGACACCGGACTCGTCAAAAAAGCTCTCGGCAAAGAGACGGCGGAACAAACCGTCGCCGTCGCCGCCGCCGATTACTGGTTCGACACGAAATACAAACGCGCTTATATGAACAACTTCACGACGCTCATTCCCATCGAGCGCACCGGAAGTTTGCGCCAATCTCTGCGCCACGTCACGGAAATCTTAAACGAAGGCTACAACATCTTGATTTTCGCCGAAGGCGGACGCTCGACGACCGGCGAAATCAGCGAATTCAAACCGATCATCGGCTATCTCGCGCTCAACGAAAAAGTCGGAATTCTGCCGATCTACATCTGGGGAACTTACGAAGCGTTTCCGAAAGGAATGACGATTCCCGCGCAAAAATCAATCGGCGCGAAAGTCGGCGCGAAAGTCGGCAGATTTCTCGAATACGACGAACTCGCCGCGATGGTCAAAGGCGTTCCCAACACCGAAGCGTATCGATTAATTGCCGCACGAGTGCAGTTTGAAATCGAAAATATGCGCGACGGCAAACGTGACGTATTCGACGTTGCAAGCGTCAGAAAGAAATGGAAAGCCGAACGGCGCAAAACCCGGAAGCAGGAGCCGGTGATTGATGAATAGAAATGGCTAAATTTCAAAGTCTCAACGAAGCATTTTGGTATATCAGAAAAAATCCGTTGGAATATCTAACGGAAAAATCTCTGATAATATTTGATGCTTTCTGGAAAGGTTATGTGTGGCGTTATGAGATTGAACACAAAGATTATAAAGGTTTTGAGTTATTAGACGGCTTTCACGAATTTATGTGCGTAAAATATAGAGTTCCTTCAAATCGGAATTCTTTAAACATAGCCGAATTGTATTCAAAAAATCAGGCGGAAGCGTTTGATTTATGGTTTGCGGATTTAGAAGAATTTTTATCAAAGAAGGACGGAACAACCGATATTGAAAAGTATTACGCGGCAACAAGAGACGAAGATCGATTCAGCGCAAGAAAGGAAATGCAATTCTTTGATATTTTAAAAATGATGCCGGGGAGAATTGCAATGTGTGTCGGAAGCAATTCATTCACTTTAGCAATGAGCCTGATTTTAGGTTGGTTGAAAGCGATTGAAGATTTTAGCTTTGAAGCAAGCGAACAGGAAAAGATTTTTAAAAAGTTTCAAAAATATATTGAAGACAGACCTTTTGGACTAAGAGCCGAATCGGAAAATTATGATTTGCCGCCAAAGCCGTCCTGGAACAAAATAATTTGGATGCGAACCGCTCACACTCAGAAAGAAGAGAAGGCATTAGAAATGTTTGCCGAATATTTCGATGAATTTGCAGTTCAGGGAAAAGGAAGTGTTGAAACAATTGAGTTTTATTGGAAAGTTCATCACGAGACGTTAGAGAAATTTGACAGGTTTACTTATGGAAAGTTCTTAATCAACAAGCCGAAGTTTTATGAATAACTTCTTTTGTCTAAGATTTAATTAGTGCAGGTAAAATTTTATGCTTCAAACTTACAAAGCGACGCTTAACGGCAACCAACTTGAATGGCGCGACGAAGTGCCGGAAGAAATGAAAAACAGTCGTTCGGTGAATGTCATCGTCACTATTCTGGACGACGAAAATGATAAACGCGAACTGCGCCCGTTCGGTTTGAGCGAAAATGAATTCGTCGTTCCCGACAATTTCGACGCGCCTTTGCCGGAAGATGTTTCGGCGGATTTTGAAAATGTTCGGATGAATTTTAATAGCGCATTTCTGGACTAACTTTCGACAGTATGCAAAGATAAATTTACCGGTAAGCATCTAATTGCGGGTGTTTCAGCCGGTTTGAGAGGTAACGAAATGGCTAAAAATACGACGACAATAAAAGGTGAAACTCAATCAAAGAGCGGGCTGCTCAAAAAATCAGGCAAATCAAACGGCATTCATAACTTGAATGTTCCGATGGATAAATCGCAGATGTCAAAATCCGATAAAACAACTATGAAAGCCTGGGAATATACTTATAAAAATCGTGATAAGCGGGTTGATTGATGCCGACAACAACATTTGATACCTGCATTTTTATTAAACATCAGCCGTCATATTACCCGCAAGGATTTTGTATGACGGCTGTTGTTTTGGAAGAATTAACCGCCGGTTCGTCCGACGACGGCGAAATAAGGCGTTGGGGACAAGTCAGGAAAGACAGAGAAAAAGACGGAACTTTATTTACGCCGAGCGCGGAAGATTAGTGGATCGCGGGCAAAATTCTCAATTCTCTGCGGAGAGGTTTGAAATCAAAGAAAACCGGCAAAATTCCGAAACATTCCGCTTCGCATACCGAACGAATTATTCGTGATGTTTTAATCGCCCGCGTCGTTAAGAGAGAAAATCTTTATTTGGTAACGGATAACATTAAAGATTTTGAAACGATCAACAGTTACTGCAAAATCAAATTAATCAGCGGCAAAGACTTCTTCGGCGTATAGAAAACTGCTAAAAATTGTGAATTCATTTAAAAGAAAAACTTTAATTGCAATATTTTTATTGATAACGTTCGTTCACGAACTATTTGCTCAAACATCGCCAAAGATCGATAAAAAACAAATGGCGGCTGAGGTTAAAGCCGAATTTCTGCACGCCTGGAACGGTTATAAACAATATTGTTGGGGACACGACGACCTCAAACCGGTCAGCAAAACCTGCCGCGATTGGTATGGGCAGACGATACTGATGACTCCGGTTGATTCGCTCGATTCGCTTTATTTGCTCGGATTCAAAAAAGAAGCCGACCGGACGAGAAAATATATCACGGCGAATCTTTCGTTTGATAAAGATATTGAAGTTCAAAATTTCGAGGTCACGATTCGGCTTTTGGGCGGTTTGCTTTCGTCTTATCAAATGACGAAAGATAAAAAACTGCTCGCGCTCGCCGATGATTTGGGGACGCGCCTGCTGCCGGTTTTCGATTCGCCGACGGGTTTGCCGTATCGTTTTGTCAATTTGAAAACCGGAAAAACACGCGATCCGATTACCGGTCCGGCGGAAGCGGGAACGCTTTTAATCGAATTCGGAACGCTGGCGAAATTGACGGGAAAATCGATTTATTTTGAAAAAGCGAAACGCGCATTGATTGAAATTTACAAACGCCGTTCGCCAATCGGGTTGGTCGGCGAAAGCATCAATGCCGAAACCGGCGAATGGACGGACACCGACAGTTTTGTCGGTTCGGGAATTGATTCGTATTATGAATATTTGCTGAAATGCTCGATTCTGTTCGACGATCAGAAACTTCGTAAAATGTATGATGATTCCGCTGCCGCGATCAATAAATATCACGCCGACGAAACCAACGGCGAACTTTGGTATGGTCACAACGATATGTTTACGGGCGAACGCAAAGCGACGACTTACGGCGCGCTCGACGCATTTTTTCCGGCGGTTCTCGCGCTCGGCGGCGACCTCGAACGGGCGAAAAAATTGCAGGATTCGGGCTATAAAATGTGGACGGCGAACGGCATCGAACCCGAAGAATACGATTATAAAACCGGCGCGATAAATGACGCGGGTTACGCTTTGCGCCCGGAAATCGTCGAATCGGCGTATTATCTTTACCACTACACGAACGACGAAAAATATCTGCGAATGGGCAAAACATTCTTTGGCGATATGGTCAAATACTGCCGCACCGATGTCGCTTACACAGGTTTGAAAAGCGTTGTCACGAAAGAGAAGAGCGACTATATGCACAGTTTTTTGTTCGCCGAAACTTTCAAATATTATTATCTTTTGTTCACGCCGCCGAAAACTCTGGATTTCAATAAGGTAATTTTTAATACCGAAGCGCATCCGATTCGGAAAACTTGGTAAAATAAAGATTATGGCAGCGAAAAAAACCAAAGCATTAGCGAAGACTGAGAAGAAAATTTTAATCACGGGCGGCACGGGATTTTTGGGAACGCATCTCGTTCGCCAATTTTTGGACGCTGGCGCGAAAAATCTGCGCGTGATGGCTTCATCCGTTCCCGAATGGATGACGGACGCGGGCGTTGAAGCGTTCGCCGGTTCGGTGACGCGCAAAGAAGATGTCGCGGCGGCGACGGTCAATTGCGAGGCGGTTTATCATCTCGCCGGAAAGGTTTCGTTCGCCTATGACGGCGCGGTTCAGATGAACAAAATCCACGTCGAAGGCACGCGCCTGTTATGCGAAGCGGCGAAGGAACACTCGGTTAAAAATTTTATTCTCGCCTCATCGAGCGGCACGAGCGCGATTTCGGAAACGCCGGAAATTCTCGACGAAACTTACCCGCAGCCGGTCGAAATTTTGACGAAATGGGCTTATTACGCCTCGAAATATTATCAGGAAAAAACTGCGCTCCGGGCATTTTCGGACAAAGGCGAGCGGCTCGTGATCTTGAATCCGTCTCTGCTTTTAGGCGAAGGCGACGAGCGGCTCAGTTCGACGAAAATCGTGCTTGATTTTATGGCGCGAAAATTTCCATACACGCCGTCGGGCGGAATGAGTTTTGTAGATGCGGCGGACGCGGCGGCGGCGTTCGTCAACGCGCTCGATAAAGGCAGACACGGCGAACGTTATTTATTGGGTGCGGCGAATTGGACGGTTGCCGAATTTTTCAGACGGCTCGAACGGCTCTCCGGCGTTTCCGCGCCGCTTGTTAAAGTTCCGAAATCAATCGCCGTCGCCGGTTCAAATCTGATTTCATCGCTGTATAAAACTTTCGACAAATCCGCGCCGTTTGAAGCGTCGGAAGTCGAAATGGGCGAATACTTCTGGTATTTCGATTCGGCAAAAGCGGCGGAAGAATTAAATTTCACGACGCGCGAGCCGCAGGAAACTTTGCAGAATACGATTAAATATCTGCGCGAAAATTTTTTAGGCGAAGGATTGTTTTAAAAACTTTGAAACACATAGAAACAGAGGATTCATAGCAATCAAAATTATGTGTTCTATGTTTCTATGTGTTTCATTTCCGATTAATAGGTCGGTAAAAATTTCGGCACTCTTCGCGCCATTGTCGCCTGTTCAAATGCGTAGGCGATTTTTATCAACGTCGGTTCGGAAAAAGCGCGTCCGAAAAATGAAATTCCGACGGGCAGTTCTTGAATAAAGCCAGCCGGAACGGTGATGCTCGGATAGCCGGCGACCGCCGCAAAGCTCGTTAAGCCTTCAAACACGCCGCAGTCGCCGTTGACCAAATCGGTCAACCACGCCACCCCGCCCGACGGCGCGACGACGGCATCGAGTTTGTTTTTCGACAGCACCGCGTCGAGACCTTGCGCTTGCGACATTGCTTTTGATTTTTGCAAAGCCAGGCGATACGCGCGGTCGCTCAAATCACCTTTTTTCTCGGCTGACAGAAAAATTTCCTGTCCAAAATACGGCATTTCTTTTTCTTTATTCGCATCGTTGAATTCGATTAAATCGGCTAAATCGGCGAGGGTTTTATATTTTGCGTTTCGATTTGCCAGATATTTGTTCAAGTCGGCTTTGAATTCGTATAAAAGAACTTCAAATTCCGCATCATTGAATTTGCCGAACGTCGGAAATTCGACATCAATTAAAGTCGCGCCGCCGTCTTTCAAAACTTGCAGGTGCGGTTCGATGACCGAATCAATCTTGGAATTTTTGCCGAAGATTTGTCGCCCGATGCCGATGCGTGTGTTTTTCAAACCGTCTTTTTGCAAAAAGCGCGTGTAATCTTTTTCGCCTTTTGACGCTTGCGACGTAATTGAATCGCTTTTATCCGCGCCGACCAAAACGCTTAGAAGCGCGGCGGCATCGGCGACGGTTCTGGTCATCGGTCCGGCGGTGTCCTGCGAATGCGCGATGGGAATTATGCCCGAACGCGAAACTAAGCCGAGCGTCGGCTTCAAACCGACGATGCCGCACGTGGTCGAAGGGCAAATAATCGAACCGTCGGTTTCCGTGCCGACCGCGATGGCTGCAAGATTGGCGGCGACTGCCGCGCCTGAACCCGACGAAGAGCCGCACGGATTTCTGTCCAGAATATACGGATTATGCGTCTGCCCGCCGCGCCCCGACCAGCCGCTCGAAGATTTCGTCGAGCGAAAATTTGCCCATTCGCTTAGATTTGTTTTGCCTAAAATTACCGCGCCCGCCCTGCGTAATTGCGACGCGATAAAAGCGTCTGCGCGCGGAGCGGGCGCATCGAGCAAAGCGAGGCTGCCGGCGGTCGTTTTCATTTTATCGGCGGTGTCAATATTGTCTTTGATTAAAACGGGAATGCCGTGCAGCGGCGAGCGAATTTTTCCGCTTTGGCGTTCGCGGTCTAAATCTTCGGCGATTTTAAGCGCGTCCGGATTTGTTTCGATCACCGCGTTCAGTTTTGGGTTGAGCGTTTCGATGCGTTCCAGATATTTGCGCGCGATGTCTTTGGCGGACATTTTGCCCGCTTGCATCGCGGCTTGCAGCTCGCTGACGGTCGCTTCCTCGAGTTCAAAATCTTTCGCGGAAGAATAATTTATGTCGTTCGCGCCGTTGATGTCTAAATTCATCATTCCGATTCCGCCAATCGCGGCGGCTTTCAAAAAATCTCTGCGTTCAATGTTGTTCATTCTGTTCGTTGGCAGTTTCAAAAAACTATCTTCCGTGTGTTTTTAATTTAACGGCGAATCGCGGCGAATAAATTGGACTCGCGCTGTAACTTATTCCATAATGAATTTCAAAAACTCAAGGACAAAATTACAATGTCAAACAAAATTTGGACGATAATTCTGATTGCGCTTTTACTTTTTCCTAATATGACGGTTTTTTCAAATGTTACAGAAGACGCGGCGGATAAGCAATTTGAAGCGTTGGCGAATAAATATATCGCCGAGCTTTTCAAGATGAATCCCGAATGGGCGACCAATCTGGGCGAGCATCAATACGACGATCAATTGAGCGATTACAGTTTGGCGGGCGTAAAAAAGATGCGCGCCTTTAACGAAAAGTATCTAAGTCTGGTCAAACAGATGCCGCTCGATAAATTGAGCAAGGTCAACAACATAGATGCGCGCATAATGCGCGACAATCTCGAATACAACATTTTTCAAATTGACGTTTTGCGCGAATACGAATGGAATCCGATGAATTACAACGCGGGCGATTCGATTAATAATCTGATTGCCAGAGATTTCGCGCCGCTCAAAGATCGTTTGAAAAACGTCAAAGCCCGGCTCGAAAAATTTCCCGCCGTGATCGCCGCCGCCAAAGCGAACTTGGCAAATCCGCCGCGCGTTTATACCGAAACGGCAATCGCGCAGAACAAAGGCGTGATCGGTTTGGTCAAAGATGATTTGGAAATGTTTGTCGAACAAGCACCGGAAATGAAAGCCGAACTCGCGCCTGCCCGCGAAAAAGCCGTCGCCGCTTTGACTGAATACGGCAATTGGCTCGAAACAAATTTACTGCCGCGCTCGACCGGCGATTTTCGGCTCGGCGATGCGAAATATCGTCAAAAATTGCGTTACGCACTCGAATCCGATATACCGCGCGAAGAACTTTTGAAACGCGCCGAAGCGGATTTGAAAGCGACGCAAAATAGAATGTATGAAGTTGCGTTGCCGCTTTTAGAAAAACTTTACCCGAATGGTTTTACAATGACACCAGCACCGTCGAGAAAATCAGAAGCAAGTATGCTTGCTGACCGTAAAGAAATTATTAAAGGTGTTCTCAACAAACTCGCCGAATCGCGTCCGACGAATGATACGATTGTCGCCAAAGCGAACGAAGATTTGCAAAAAACAACCGAGTTTGTCAAACAAAATAGACTCGTCACCGTGCCGGACGAGCCGGTCAAGGCGATTGTGATGCCCGAATTCAAACGCGGAACGGCGGTGGCTTACTGCGATTCAGCCGGACCGTTCGAGAAAAAGAACGAAACTTTTTTCGCCATTTCGCCTACGCCGAAGGATTGGACCGATGCCCGAAAAACTTCGTTTTTCCGCGAGTATAACGATTATATGATGAACGATTTGACGATTCACGAAGCGATGCCCGGACATTATTTGCAGCTCGTTCACGCCAATAAATTTAAAGCTCCGACGATGCTGCGCGCCATTTTTACGAGCGGTTCGTTTATCGAAGGCTGGGCGGTTTATTCGGAGCAACTAATGGCGGAAAAAGGCTTCGGCGGCGCGGAAACCGAAATGCAGCAATTGAAAATGAAGCTGCGCGTTATCATCAACGCCATCATTGACCAGAAAATTCACACAATGGGAATGACCGAAAAAGAAGCGATTGCCTTTATGATGAACGAAGGTTTTCAGGAAGAAGGCGAAGCCGCCGGAAAATGGAAACGCGCCCAGCTTTCTTCGACGCAGCTTTCCACTTATTATGTCGGTTCGGTCGAGGTCAATGACATTCGCCGCGCTTACGAAGCGAAAAACAAAGGCGCGGTTGATTTACAAAAAATGCACGACGAAATGCTTTCCTTCGGCTCGCCCGCCGCGAAATATGTCAAGGAAATGATGGGACTTTAAAAGTGAAAAACTAAAAGTGAAAAGCGAAAAATATTTAGATTATACTTTTCGCTTTTCACTTTTAGTTTTTAATTTTCTAAACCGTCGCTTTTTCTAATTCGGTAACGCGAATTTTGATTTTGAGTTGTTCGCCTGCCAATTCATTGACAACCGAATTGTTTAATCGAATTTGTTTTTCGATTCTGGTTTGTCCTTCTTTTAGTTCTACAACATCAGTTTTTAATTCCGCGACATCGGTTTTCAGAACAGCAACGTCAATTTTTAATTCTGCGACATCGCCTTTAAGGACGGAAACATCGCTTTTTAATTCATCTTGTCCGGTTCTAAGTTCTTGTATGCCGCTGACGCATTTGGTAACTAAATCAAAGAGTTGATTGAATTGATTATCAGTCATATATTTTCCCCTTCAGAGTTTTATTTGAGCAAGTCAGCTCAACCATACCGCATCATTTTATTTTCTTCAAATTTCCTTCGCCGCTGATTTGGCGCGAATTTATTTTGGCGACTCGTTCGGCTTGCGAAAAGGCGCGTAAAAAATTTTCGCCTAAAACTTTGCGGATGTCCTGTTCCGAATATCCGCGCTTGAGCATTTCGTAGGTAACGAGCGGCAAGTCTTCCATACCGTTCATTCCCGCCGGCAAAAACGGCACGCCGTCGAAGTCCGAACCGATGCCGATATAATCAATGCCGACTAAATTTTTTATGTAATCTATATGATCAACGATGCGCGTGTAAGGCGTGACGTAAATCGGATTTTCACTTAAAAGTTTTCGTTCGGCTTCGTTATATGCTTCCGGGTTATCTTTATATTGTTCTTTGAGCGCGTCGATTTGCGGTTTTAATTTGGCGGTGCGTTCGTTTTCCTCTTTATTGGTTCGCGCGTCGAGAAACGACGGATAAAAATTTATCATCACCACGCCGCCGTTTTTCGGCAGGCGTTTCAAAATGTCGTCCGGCACGTTGCGCGTGTGGTCGTTTAAGCCGCGCGCCCCCGAATGCGAAAAAATGATCGGCGCAGTTGAAACGTCGAGCGCGTCCGCCATCGTCTTCGCCGAAACGTGCGAAATATCCACGAGCATTCCGAGACGGTTCATTTCGCGGACGACATCCTTGCCGAAATCAGAAAGTCCGTTGTTGCGCGGCTCATCGTGGTGCGCGTCCGCCCAATCGTTGGTGTTGTTGTGCGTCAGGGTCATATAGCGCACGCCGAGACGATAAAATTCGCGCAAATCGGCGAGCGAATTTTCAATCGCGTGTCCGCCTTCGATGCCCATCAGAGCGCAAACTTTAGCTTGTTTTTTGGCGCGGCGAATGTCTTCGGCGGTCGTGCAGAAACTCAATTCCTGCGGGTATTTTTCGACGGCGCGATAGGTCGCGTCAATCAAACCGAGCGCGTGCGAAGCCGAGCCGCCGGTTTTGACGAAACTTGCCGAAACGTAAATCGAGAAAAATTCGCCCGTGATGCCCGATTGTTTGAACCGCTGCAAATCGGTGTGAAACGGATCGCCGTCTTTGTGAAATTTGCCAAAGGTCGGCGTTCCCAAATCATAATCTTCGTCGAACAAAGGTGTCGGAATATCGTTATGCCCGTCAACGATAATCGCCTTTTTATGTATTTTCAAAGCCTGCGCCCAAAGCTTCGGGTCGGCATCCTTCGGCATCGTTTGCGCGAACGCCGCGTTGGAAAAAACGATTAGGCAAATCAGCGTGATAATTTTTTTCATATGTTTGTTTTGCGATTTACACGATTGCTTAAAACTCGAAATTTTTACCTTGTCATCGGAGATGACTGACGGCACAGCGTTGGCGATACTCGCTGCGCTGTGTCGTCAGTCGCGGTCGGCGACAAAATCTGCGCTTTGAGACAGATTCTTAAAAATTATTTCGCCGCCGTATTGTTCGGGCGCGGCTTAGCGTTTTTCACGTATTTGTCGAACCAGTTAATCATTTCATAAAGCGTCTGTTCGGTTGATTCTTTCGCCGCGTAACCGTGCGCTTCGAGCGGCAGAATGACGAGTCGCGCCGTGCCGCCCGTGCCTTGCATCGCGGCGAAAAGACGTTCCGACTGAATCGGGAATGTGCCTTGATTATTGTCGGCTTCGCCGTGGATCATCAACAGCGGTTCGTTGATTTTGTCGGCGAAAAAGAACGGCGAGACGTTTTCATAAAGCTCTTTGGCTTCCCAGAAATTGCGGCGTTCCGATTGAAAGCCGAACGGTGTCAGCGTGCGATTATACGCGCCCGAACGGGCAATACCGGCGCGGAAAATATCCGAATGCGCCAACAAGTTCGCCGTCATAAACGCGCCGTAGGAATGACCGCCGACACCGACTCTGTCTCTGTCGGTGATCCCCATTTCGACGGCTTTATCAACCGCCGCCTGCGCTGAATCAACGATTTGTTTAATAAAAGTGTCGTTGACCGTCAAAGGATCGCCGACAATTGGCATCGTCGTGTTGTCCAAAACCGCGTAGCCCTGCAGCAGAAAAAACAGATGCGAATACGAACCGATGGTCGTAAAGCGATTAATCGAGCCGGAAACTTGTCCGGCGGTCGCCGCGTCCGTAAATTCGAGCGGATAAGCCCAAACGACCGTCGGTAATCTCGAGCCATCCTTATAATCGGGCGGCAAGTAGAGCGTAAACGACAAATCAACGCCGTCGGCGCGTTTATATTTGACGAGCTGTTTTTTGATTCCGCGCAGTTGCGGCGAAGAATCTTTAAATTCAGTCAAAGGTCGAAAAGCCATCGCCGTGCAGATTTGATTCGGCGGACACGATTGGCGCAGAAAAAGATTCGGCGGCTCGAGCGGCGATTCTTTGCGCGTCACGAATTGCGCCGCATTGTCGGTCAAAAGCGCGACGAAACTTTCAAATTCCGAGTCGCTCGAACGCCAGATTTCGCGCGTTTTTAAGTTATTCAAATTCATTGCCCGCAAAAACGGTCTATCGCCTTCGGGCGACGCGCCCGTGCCGGTCAAAAAAATCTCGTCGCCGTTTTGCAAAATCACGCGCCCGCCGTCGGGCAGCGTTTTCAAAACCGGCGTGCCGATGTCTTTGTAGCGATCGCCTGTATTCAAATCCGAAATCATTTTCGGCGCGGACGGGCTGCGGTAATCGGTCACAAAAATCCGCCGTCGGCGCGTGTCGCGGTCGAAATCGAAATACATCATCATCCCGTTTTTTTCGCCGAATTGCCTGCCCTGAAAACGCTGCTCGATTTTTAAGACTTCGGTCGGCGCGGCGGAAAACGGCGCGGCGATTTTCATTAACTTATCGCGCGGCGTTATTTTGCTTTTCGGATCGCCGCCGTCGAGTGCTTCCGCCCACATCAAAGTCGCCGGTTCGACCGGAATCCAGTCAACGCCGCGCGCGCCGAGCGGAACGCCCTGGACGGGCAAATTATCCTGCAAAGGCAGCGTCGCTACTTTGTAAATCAACTTGCCGTTCAAATCCCAAACTTCGACGTTTTTCGGAAAATACGACGAAGGAAAAAGATACGAATACGGTTTTTGAATGCGCGAGATTAAAACGTATTTGCCGTCGGGCGACGCGCTCATTTGATTGAAAATCGCGGGCTGTCCGATTTCTTTTATCTTGCCGTCGAGCGAAACAACCGCCAACTGTGAAGTCGCGTAAAAATCGAAAAGCCGTTCGTCGTTCGGCGATTTCAGCAAATCCTCAAACGTCTGCACCGCGCCGCTTTTGCCGCTTGTTTCCTGAATGCTCGGCGCGGTCGGCGTGATGTTTTGATACGCGGGCGGAGTGCCGCGATTCTTCGCCAGGAGATTGACGAGCAGCGATTTCTGATCGGGCATCCAGTCAAAATCGCCGAACGCCGTGTTGACTTGAATATTTTTTAAAGCGCGGGCTTTGCCGTTCTCCGTTTCTAAAATCCAAAGCTCGATGCCCGTCGGCGTTTGATTGCCGAACGCGACGTATTTGCCGTCCGCGCTCCATTTCGGCGAAATTATTTGTGCATTGTTCGGCAAGGAAATCGGCGTTTCTTTGCCGTCAACGATATTTTTGAGCCACATTTTAACAAAATACGGTTGGCGATGCTGACCGTTCGTATTCGGATTGATGCGCTCGCCCGCGATTCGGAGCATCGGCTGCGCGAGTTCGGAAATCGGCGGGTAGCGAAGCGGTTCGGCGAACAGTATTTTATCCTTCGACGGAGAAATCGAACTCGTCGGCGCGGCGGGCGCGTTCAATACGTCGAGAACATTTTGCGGCGGTTTCTGATACGAATTTTGCGCCGCAGTATCGAGCGCGAATAAAATCGAAAAAGCGATGGCGATAAAAATTTTATGTCTCATAATCTTCAATTAGCGTCCTTAAATTTTTTGATAATTTTTTCGGCGATGTTCGGAATTAAATCGCGTTCGTCGGCAAAATTTTCGGTAAAAATCACCAGCACGAATTTCGATCCGTCGGGCAATTCGATATAAGCGGCATCATGGCGCGTTTTCGATGTCCAGCCGGCTTTCGACCATAGTTTCGCGCCGGTCAAATTCAATTTCTTCAAAGCAATTGCCGAAAATCCGTGCGCCTGATCGTCCGCGTCAATCGAGGTTCCGCTGAAATCGCGTTTCAGCAAATCCAACATTTGCCGGCTGCGCTCGGCGGTTACGGTTTTGCCTAAAACGATTTCGGATAAAAGTCTGGCGGTCGCGTCGGTCGTCAACATATTGCGGTTTTTGCCGCCATCTCGAAATTGCTGTTCGCGTCCGTATGCGTCTTCGCAAAAAGTTTTTTGATTGGTGTTAATGTTTTGAAACCCGAGTGCGGAAAAATAGCGGTTGACGGCGTTGCGTTTAAAGGCGAATTTTTTCAAATCCTTCAGCGAGAGTTCCGCGCCGCTCGACGAATCGGTTAAAACGTCAACGATAAACTGCGTCGCGTCGTTCGACGAAACGCCGATCATATCTCTGACGGCGCGTTGCAGTTCGGGCGTAAAAGTTTTTATTTTTCCGTCTTCGAGCCATTGTTCGAGCGCGACGAGATAAAACAATTTAACGACGCTCGCCGGATAAATTTTTTGATTGCCGCGCACGCTTCCCATTCGCAAATTATTCGCGTCGCGCAAATCAATCAGCGTTGCGGCAACGTCGTTCGCGGTAACTTTTTTCGCCGCGAATTCGCTCAAAGTTTCGTTGACGGCTTTCTCAAGCAACGTCTGAAGCACAGACGATTTTTGAAACGACGGCGGCTGATAAATTTTCGGCGCGGAGATTGATTTCTGCGCGGCGGTTTGAAGATAATTCAGACAAATTACGAGCAGAACGAAACAAATCGAAACTGATTTTTTCATCGAAAGCTCCTTCGGAAATCTTTACGGAAGATTGTTCAGAAGAGTATAAACGAAAAGCGGCTTGTAAAAAAGCCTTTCGAGATTCGATGATTGATTAAGCAAAATAATTTGAAATGCCCGCAGGCAATCGCTCAGACGCGCGGGTTAAAATATTTTATGATTCAACTTTTCCGAATTGCTGTCGGCGGTTATCGATTTTGCATTGTTCGCTGCGATTATTAGAGGCTTGCTATATCTATGCGGCTTGCAGATTTTACCGGAATCGCTTTTCATAAATTAAACTTAAGCCTGCGAGCATTAAATCGTCGTCAACGATTTCGATTCGTTTCGATTCAGCCGCAATTATTCCGGCAAATCCGCCGGTCGCAATCGTTTGCGGAGTTTCGCCGAGTTCATCAATCATCCGCTCGATAATGCCGTCAACTAAGCCGACGTAACCGAAATAAATGCCCGCTTGAATGGATTTGACGGTCGAATTGCCGATGACTTTTTCCGATTTGACGATTTCGATGTTCGGCAGCTGCGCGGTTTTTTGAAAAAGCGATTCGGCTAAAGTTTTGATGCCGGGCGTAATTGTTCCGCCCAGAAATTCGCCTTTTGAATTAACCGCGTCAATCGTCGTCGCCGTGCCGAAGTCGCCGACGACGCACGGTTTTCCGTATTTTTCGACGGCGGCGAAAGCCGCAACAATGCGGTCAACGCCCAAATTCTGCGGCGATTCGTATTTTATCTGCAAACCGAAATCAATCGTGTTCGAGACGAAAATCGCTTCGACATTAAAAAAATCTGCGGCGAGTTTGCGGTATGCGTCCTTTAACTGCGGAACGACCGTCGAAACGATGATTGCTTCGACTTTCGGAAAATCAATTTGCGCGTTTATTACACCGGCGGTTTGTTCGCCGACGGTCGGAATAATTATCTTTTTGGTGAGATTTTGGTTTTCAAAATATCCGAATTTAGTGAGCGTGTTGCCGATGTCAACTGCTAAAAGCATATTGGAAAATGGAAAATGGAAAATGGAAAATGGAAAACGTTCAAGTCATTTTCCATTTTCCATTTTCCATTTTTCGTTAAAATTATCCTTGCAGCGGAAGCCCGTCGTAAACGATTTGCCAACCGTTTTTGCGGCTCGTGCGAAGGCTTTTCGTAAACCATTCAATCGCCTTTGCCGGATCGTCATAAAGCTGAACCGACGGATTCGCTTCGCGCGGGTCAACGCGGCAAATCGCGCCGCCGGCGGTCGCCGTTTTAATGCACAGCAGCGCGACCATATTGTTTTTCGATAAAACGGCGGTTCGCACCTGCACGTCGTCCAAATCGTTTTCGTCAAATTCGTCGAAGTCGTTTAAATCTTGGCTGAAGTCGTCAAATTCCAAATCTTCGGGTTCAAAATCAAATTCGTTTTTCATAAATGCTTTTTAAGAAACTTTATATAATTACATTTATAAACTACACTCTGCCGCGCCAAAATTCAATCAGTCGGAGCGCGGACGGCTCGTTCGCATTCGAGCGCGGCAGCGCGCGACACACCGATCCAATCGAATCGCGCTAATTCTAATCGAACAACATCGCTTTCGCTCCGTTGGCGGACGAGCCGTCCGCGCTCCGTTTTCAGTCAATTCACCCGCACGCTTTCAACATCGCCTGCGTAAACGATTTTTATTTCGCCGTCGGCGGTTTTGACACGCAGCGCGCCGTTCGCTTCGATGCCGCAAGTCGTTCCGTAAATTGTTTCGGTTGCAAATTTAACGCGCACGTTTTTGCCTTCAAAATACGAAGACCGCCGCGCCCATTCACTGCGGATTTGTTCCGCGCCGCCGTCGCTCTGCAAAATTTGATAAAAATGCGCCAGCTTCGCGGTCAAATGTTCGAGCAGCGTTTCGACGTTAATTTTCTGATTGATTTCCTGTTCGACGGAAGTAGCGATTGAGGCGATTTCCGGCGGAAAATTCGCCGGTTCGAGATTAATTCCGATGCCGACGACGACTGCCGTTCCCGTTTTAGTCTCGGTCATTTCCGCCAGAATGCCGCAGATTTTTTTGCCGTTTATTAAAATGTCATTCGCCCATTTAATATCGGGCGACAAATTGCAGAGTTCAATTAAAACATCGAAGACGGCGATTGCGCTCATTAATGTGAGCAGCGGAAAAAAAACATTTTCGAGACGCGGGCGCAGAATAACGCTGAAATAAAGTCCGGCGTTTTTCGGGGAAATCCAAACGCGCCCGTGTCTGCCGCGTCCGGCGGTTTGCTGTTCGGCGACAACGCATAAGCCTTCGTCCGCGCCGCATTTCGCTTGTTCGAGCGCGGCGGTGTTGGTCGAATCGAGCGAGTCGAAACGCAGAATCGTAAATTTCATCGGCGAAAAAAGGTTCGGAGTGCGGACAATAATTTTAAGCCGGTTTCCACAACGAATCGGCGTAAAAATTTCGTCGGTCGAAGAAATTCCGGGCGACTTGAAAACCGCTCGCCGCGGCTAATTCTTCAATTAAATTCAAACTGTATTTTTGAGAAATTTCCATAAAAATCGGTTCCCATTCGGCGAATCGAAACTCTTTTTCGAGATTTTTAATTGAAACGGTCTGCGCTTTGCGGCTAATCAGGAACGAACGCGCCGCGCCTTCAATCGGGTGATAGGTGGCATAATGCGAAAAGCAGTCCAGATCGAAATCCGCGCCGAGTTCGCGGTTGATTCTCGTCAGAAGATTCAAATTAAAAGCGGCGGTCACGCCCTGCGCGTCGTCGTAGGCGCGCAGAATTGCCCGCGGATCTTTTTGTAAATCGAAACCGATAAAAAGCAAATCCGTTTCGTTCATCACGTCGCGCAGCTGGCGGAAAAAATTTCGCGCCTGCTCGTGGCTGAAATTGCCGATGTTCGAGCCGAGAAACAAAATTATTTTGCGGGTTTTCGTTTTTTCCTGAAAAGTTTTTAAGGTTTGAAAATAATCGCCCTGTTCGGCTTGCATCGCCAAATCGGGAAACCGGACGGCGAATTTTTCGGTTAAGGAATTTATCGCTTCCGCCGAAATATCAATCGGAACGTAACGAAATGCGGCGCGTTGTTTGAGAAAATAATCAACCAGCAGCGAAGTTTTTGCGCCGTCGCCCGCGCCGAGTTCGATTAAATCGAACGGCTCGTTTCGTTTGGTAAAAGCCTCGAAGATCGCGTGAGTTTGATCTTTAAAAATTTCAAATTCGGTTTCGGTCAAATAGTATTCCGGCAAACGCATAATTTGCTGAAAAAGCCTCGAGCCTTCGTCGTCGTAAAAATATTTTGACGAAAGAAATTTCGGTGTCGCCGACAAACCGCGCAAAACGTCTTCGGCGAATGTATTTTGTTTCAGTACGCTCTGCATATAATCGGGTTCAAGGTTTCGGGTTCAAGGTTCAAAGTTTCAGGTTCAAGGTTTCAGGTTCAATAATTTTTTCTTACAAACTTTGAACCTTGAACCTGAAACCCTGTATCTAAAATTTATTTCGCCAAACGAATGCCGGTAAATTGCCAGCGCAGCGGCGTTTGAAAAAAGTTACGGTAAGTTCGGCGGCTGTGTCCGGGCGGAGTCGCCACCGACGCGCCGCGCAGAACCATTTGATTGACCATAAATTTTCCGTTATATTCGCCGACCGCACCCGCCGGTTTTGAAAAGCGCGGATACGGCAAATAAGCCGAATTGGTCCATTCCCAGCGCAAACCCCAATCGAATTTATCGCTCGCCGCTTCCCATTCAAATTCGGTCGGCAGGCGCATTCGTTTCCATTCGGCAAACGCCGCCGCTTCGTAAAACGAGACGTGACAGACGGGACTTTCCGGCTTTACTTTTCGCAAACCGGCGAACGTGTAATTGAACCATTCACCGTCTTTTTCGTGCCAGTAAAGCGGCGCGTTGATCTGGTTTTGTTTGACCCAATCGAGACCTTCGGCGTGCCATAAACGATGATTTTGATAACCGCCGTCGTCAATAAATTCGAGAAATTCGGCGTTCGTGACGAGGCTTCGATTGATTTGAAAATCTTCGAGCAAAACTTTATGCCGACCGAGTTCGTTGTCGAAATGAAAGCCTTCGCCCGCAAAGCCGATTTCGTAAACGCCGCCCGCGATTTCGGCAAATCCTTCGCTGCCCGCGTCCGTTTTTTCGACGAGCGCGAAGTCTTTTCGATAAACGGGGAAAATCGGATTGACGCTGAACGTGTATTTCAAATCGGTCAGCAAAAGCTCCTGATGCTGTTGTTCGTGGTTGAATCCTAAAACGACTAATTCGCGTAAATCGTCCGAGCTGTTTTGATCGAGCAGCGCGAGCATTTTTTCGTCAACATACCGGCGGTATTCGTAAACTCGTTTGACCGTCGGACGCGTAACGTCGCCGCGCCGGTCGCGCAGCGTTCGCTCGCCGACGGTGTTGTAATAGCTGTTGAAAAGAAAGCCGAATTGCGCGTCAAACTCTTGATATTCCGGCGCGAAACCCTTCAAAATCATTTCCTCGAAAAACCAGGTCGTGTGCGCGATATTCCATTTTGCGGGCGAAACGTCAACCGTCGGCTGCGGAATATAATCTTCAATTTCGAGCGGCTCGCAAAGCCGTTCGGTATATTGTCGAACCCGCGCGTAAAACGATTTCAAATCCTGCGGCGCGGTTTCAATGGCGTGTGTTGCTTGCATAAATCAATTAAAACAAAAACCATTACAAAGGAAAAGTTAAATTTTAAATTCCTTAAATATAATGACTTTTGCCGCTCGATTTATTCCTGTTTTTGATTTGCCGCGACGGAAATTTTTCGCAGCGATTGGCGGGCGATTTCGGCGAGGTAATAATCTTCGGCATTTGAAAGATTTTGTAGAATTGAAATTGCCGACGCGTCGCCAATCGCGCCGAGCGCGAAGGCGGCTTCGCGTTTGACATCGGGAAATTCCTTTTTATTTTGCAGTGTTTGAATCAAAACTTCGATTGCCGGAACAAATTGCGGAAATTTTTTGACGAGCGGCGGATTTATTGGCGAAGTTTCGGGTTTTGGCTTTGAAATATTTTCCGGCGTTAAAACTTCCGCCTCGCCGGTTTGAATAATCCGGGCGATTTGCCCGACGGAACGCGCCGCGCCGCGCCGCAGAAATTCTTCCTTCGCCTGCGGGTTTTTTTGTAAGATCTTCATCAAAAAATCAATCGCCGACGCATCGCCGATTTCGCCGAGCGCGACGACGCAAGCGGATTTTACTTCGAGAATTTTGTCTTTTTGAAAAGTTTGAATTAAGAAATTTATCGCCGACGGATTTTGAATTTTGCCGAGCGCGTAAGCCGCCTCGCGCCGCACAAACGGCGATTTGTCGGCAAGCAGCGGCAACAGATTTTCCAACGCTTCGGTTTTCGGCAGAAAAATCACCGAAGCTGCGGCGGTCGCGCGCACGATTTCCGACGAATTTTTCAAAAGCGGAACGGCGGCGCGTGACGCTTCGGCATTGGCAAGATTTCTGATTTCAATCAAAACGTCACGCTTCTGCTCGACGTTGCCGCGCTCGATAATTTGAGCGAAAGTTTCAAGATTTGTCTGCGCGAAAACATTGAAACCAAAAACGCAAAACGCGATTAAAAAGACACCGCGAGAAACGCATCGCCGCCAATTCGTCATTCGTAATTCGTCATTCGTAATTAGTTCGTTCACGCCGTTCGGTAAGAGTTTTGACGGCGCGTTTTTTCCCACTCGAAAACCTGCCGGGCGCGGCGGTTTTCGTAAGCGTCGGAAAGCGAACCGAGCAAATCGTCGTTAATATTTAATTTGGAATCTTTTGATTTGGAAAGACGTTTGGAAAGAAGTTCGGAAATATAATTGACGACTGCTAAAGTTTCCGTTTCGTTTAATTTGTCAATCTCGCCGACGATGTTTTGCTTGCTATGTTTGACCATCTTTTTGCCTCTTTTTTGATAATGGCAGACGGTCGAACGACAAACTGAAATTTCAAGTTTTGACCGACTGCAAAATTGTTTCTCTCATCATTAAAAAACTTTAGTTCGATAAATCTTCGCATCTGAAAAATCGAAAGAAATTTTAACACAAATTTTAGACGCTAATCAAAAACAATTTTTATGAACGCGACTTTAAATCCGTTAACGAAAATTACGCGAAATAAAATTTACAGTTCCTTTTTCAAAATCAGGAGTTGAATAAAAAACAAGGGAGAACTTTATTTATGAATTTAGATTCCGATATGCAGGCGGTCGTTGACCAGCTGAACAAATTTAATGCGCCGCCAATTGAAACTTTAGATTACGGCAACGCGCGGGCGACCCCGACGTTTAAGAACGCGGTCGAAGAAATGGCTTCCAAAAGCGCGACGACCAGAGCGATGAACGTGGCGATGCCCGCGATGCCCGAGCCGGTCGAAAAAATTGATAACATTTTGATTCCGACGCGCGACGGCGAAGTTTTAGCCCGCGTTTATTATCCGTCGGACGACGCAAATCTGCCGGTAATCGTTTATTTTCACGGCGGCGGCTGGGTGATTGCGAATCTGGACGTTTACGAACCTTCGTGCCGCGCCCTGTGCAACGCGGCGGAAGCGATCATCGTTTCGGTTAATTACCGCCAATCGCCCGAAGCGAAATATCCGGCAGCGGTCAACGACGCATACGACGCGGCGCAGTGGATTTTGCAAAACGCCGCGCAAATCGGCGGCGACGCGGCGCGCGTGGCAATCGCGGGCGAAAGCGCGGGCGGCAACTTAGCGACCGTGACCTGTCTGCAAGCCAAAGACAAAGGCGGAAAAATGCCCGTCGCACAGCTTTTGGTTTATCCGGTCACCGATACCTCGATGTCGCAGCCGTCCTACGCGGAGAATCAGGAAACCGTTCCGCTGCATACTTCGATGATGCCGTGGTTCTGGAATTATTATCTCGAGAACGACGCGCAAAAATCCGACAAATACGTCGCGCCTTTAATGGCAGACGACTTGAGCGGCTTGCCGCCCGCGATTGTCATCACGGCGGAGTTCGATCCGCTGCGCGACGAAGGCGAGCAATACGCTCAAAAATTAGCCGTTGCCGGAGTTTCGGTTAAAGCGCAAAGATTCGACGGCGTAACACACGAATTTTTCGGTCTGGCAGGCGCGGTTTCCAAAGCGAAAGACGCGCTCGATTTCGCCGTCGAAGGTTTAAAGGAAGTCTTTGACCGCGCGGAAAATTCACGCGCCGCTTAAAAATATTTTTTATCTGAGACGAAAAAAGCGCGAAGTCGAGATGCTTCGCGCTTTTTTTTCGTTTCGCTTGACATTCGCCGCTCGAAAAGTTTATCAATGAAAATATGATTTCATATCGGAACCTGACCAAACTCCTTCTTAGATAGCCGCTCGGCGAATTTACATTTCGGCGACGCGGCGTTCCTTAGTTCAATTACGAATTTCAAATTACGACTGACGAATATTCGTTGAATAAAATTATTATTTATTCGACGAATTGAATTTTGATAAAAGGTTCAAAAAACTTTGAACCTCGAACTTTAAACCCGAAGATTATGGACGAGAAATATTTTGCACAAAAAATAGAACGCAAATGGCAGCAACGCTGGGCTGAGAACAAAACTTTTGAAGCGGACGCGGACGAAACGCGCAAGAAATTTTACGCGCTTGAAATGCTGCCGTATCCGTCCGGTCGCCTGCATATGGGTCACGTTCGCAATTACTCAATCGGTGACGCACTCGCCTGGTATAAACGCTTGCAGGGTTTTAACGTGCTGCATCCGATTGGCTGGGACTCTTTCGGACAACCCGCCGAGCAAGCCGCGATTAAGAAAGGCGTGAATCCGCGCGATTGGACCGAAGACAACATCGTGCAGATGCGCGACCAACTGAAAAAGCTCGGTTTTTCATACGATTGGCGCAGGGAAATCGCCGCGCATCGTCCCGAATATTATAAATTCGACCAATGGTTTTTCCTGAAGATGTTGGAAAAAGGCTTGGCGTATAAAAAAATGACGCAGGTCAACTGGTGTCCGAAAGACCAAACCACTTTGTCGAACGAACAGGCTTCGGGCGGCGTGTGCTGGCGTTGCGGCACGGCGGTCGAAAAGAAGGATTTGGCGCAGTGGTTTTTCCGCATCACCGCTTACGCCGAAGCGTTGCTGTCGGCGATGTCGGAAATCGAAAACGGTTGGGCGGAGAGAGTTTTGACGATGCAGACGAATTGGATCGGCAAAAGCGCAGGAGCTTTTGTGGAATTCCAGATTTCAGGTTCCGGGTTTCAGGTTCCAAATTCTGAATCGGAAATTAATCTCGAATCTGAAATCCGGAATCTGGAATCTGTTCGGGTTTTCACGACGCGCATTGACACGATTTACGGCGCGAACGCGGTAATCGTCGCGGCGGAGCATCCGATTATCGAAGCGCGTATCAATGAATTTTCGCCGGAAGTTTCGGCGAAAATCGAAGCGATCAAAATCGAAAAAGCCAAGCCGACCGATTACGGCGAAGAAACGGAAAAAGACGGCGTTGACACGGGCTTGAAAGCGATTAATCCGTTTTCGGGCGAAGAACTGCCGGTTTGGATCGGCAATTACGTGATGATGGAATACGGCACGGGCGCGGTGATGAGCGTTCCGGCGCACGATGAGCGAGATTTTGAATTTGCGAAGAAGTTCGGGTTGCCGGTTCGGCAAGTCGTAGCGGAAGAATCGCCAATCAACATTGAAGAATCGGCAGATTCAAGTCTGGAATTGACGCACGCGTCGGCGGAAATGCAAAGCCGCCGTGAAGAATTGCCGACCGACATCAGAGAAATGCGGATTTCAAGCGAAGAAATGCAAATCTCTGATGAAGAAAAGCGTATCTCTGATGATGCAGAATCCAGTTCAAGCGCGGAATCGGACAACTCAAAGACAGAATTGAACAATTCAAGCGCGGAAACAGAAAACGACCTTGAAGCGGCGTTCGCCGGTTACGGAGTTTTAATAAATTCAGGCGAGTGGTCGGGCAAGGCGAGCGCGGAAGCAAAAACCGAAATGGCGCGGTTCGCGGAAGAAAAAGGATTCGGCGAATCTGCCGTAACTTTTCGGCTGCGCGATTGGGGAATTTCGCGGCAGCGTTTCTGGGGCGCGCCGATTCCGATTGTTTACTGCGAACGCTGCGGCGCGGTTCCCGTTAAATACGAAGATTTGCCGGTCGAATTACCCGAAACCGCGCCGTTCACGGGCGTAGGCGAATCGCCGCTGGCTAAAGTTCCCGAATTCGTCAACACGACTTGTCCAAACTGTGATGAACCGGCAAAGCGCGAAACCGACACGATGGACACATTCGTTGATTCGAGCTGGTATTATTTTCGCTATACCGATCCGCACAATACGGAAATGCCTTTCGATTCGAAAATAGCCAATTATTGGATGCCCGTTGACCAATATATCGGCGGCGTTGACCACGCCGTAATGCATCTGCTTTACACAAGGTTCTGGACGAAGTTCTCCGAAGACATCGGCTTGGTTAATTTCGACGAGCCGGTGAAAAAACTTTTGACGCAGGGGATGGTCGTCGGCGAATCTTTTTATTCGGAGACGAAATCGAGTTACGTCGCGCCCGACGAAGTTGAAATCAAGCGCGATGAAAAAGGACGAGTCAAACAAGCCGTTTTGAAATCTGATGAAACGCCGGTCAAAGTCGCGGTCGAGAAAATGTCGAAATCGAAATACAACGGCGTTGACCCCGACGATATGATTGCGATTTACGGCGCGGACGCGGTGCGGATTTTCTCTTTGTTCGCCGCGCCCGCCGAAAACGAATTGGTCTGGCAGGAAACCGGCATCGAAGGCGCGGTTCGATTTTTGCAACGCGTTTATCGTTTCGTTTACCGCTGGCGGGAGCATCTGCGAATGACGATTGACGAACTACGAATTACGGAAGCGTCGAACGAATCAATGCCGAGCGTCAAAGATTTGCGGCGCAAAACGCATCAGACGATTAAGCGCGTGACGGAAAATCTGGAAAGCTATCAATTCAACACGCCGGTCGCGGCGTTGATGGAATTGTCGAACGCGCTCGGCGATTTTAAAGTCGAGCCGAACGACGCGAGCGTCGAAGAAAAGTTTGCCGTCCGCGAAGCGTTGGAAAAATTGATTTTAATGCTCGCGCCATACGCGCCGCATTTCGCCGAAGAAATGTGGGAAATCATAACGGGCAACGAGCAGGGAATTTTGCAGACGGGCGCGGCGTTTCCAATCGCCGACGAATCGTTGGCGCGCGCCGACGAAATCGAAATTCCGATTCAGGTCAACGGCAAGCTGCGGTCGCGCGTAACAATCGCGCCGAACGTTTCCAAAGAAGATTTGGAAACGGCGGCGTTGAACGACGCGAAAATCAGAGAGCTGACCGGCGACAAACAAATCATCAAAATCATCGTCGTCCCGAATCGTCTGGTGAATGTCGTCGTCAAATAATTCAGAACGCATCAAAAATAAAAGCGCGCGAAGGATAATCTTCGCGCGCTTTCATCGTTATAAAATCAGGTGTCAAGGAGTTGCCGGAACCGGAACGTCGCCGCTTGCGCCGAATTGAATTCCCGTGAATCCGTTTGCGCTTTGCAGAACATACCAGATGCCGCTTGACGGGCGGAAAACTGCGAAATCCGTCCGCTGGTCGCCGTCGTAATCGGCGGGAACGGGCAAATCGGTCGAAACGCCGAACTGCGCCGCGCTAAATCCTTCCGCGCTTTTCTGCACATACCAAGTGCCGTTTGAAGGTCGAAAAACCGCGAGGTCGTAGATGCCGTCCGCGTCGTAATCGCCAACCACCGGTTTATCTTCCGCCGCTCCGAACTGCGCGCCGCTGAACGCGCCGTTTGAACTGTTCAGGCGATACCAGGTTCCGTTTGCCGGACGATACACCGCGACATCGCTTTTGCCGTCGCCGTCGTAATCGCCGTTGACCGGCACGTCGCCGTTTGTGCCGAATTGAACGCCCGTAAATCCCAGATTCGAGCGTTGCAGATACCACGTTCCGTTTGCCGGACGAAAGACGGCGATGTCTGTTTTGCCGTCGCCGTCGTAATCGTCCGGCACAGGTTTATCGGTTTCCGCGCCGAACTGCACGGCGCGAAACAAATTGTCCGACGACTGCAAAATATACCAGATGCCGCTGCGGAAAACGGCGATGTCGGCGCGACCGTCGCCGTCGTAATCGCCCGCGACGGGTTTGTCGCCGGATTGTCCGAACTGCACGGCGCGAAACGCCGGGCGCGACGAATTGACGTTGGTGTTCTGGATATACCACGCGCCGTTCGACAATCGAAAAACCGCGAATTCGGCTCTGCCGTCGCCGTCGAAATCGTTGAGTTTGCGCCGCTGTAAAACTGCGCCCTGATACATCACGCTGGCGAAATCCAAGGCGGAATCGTCCTGACCGCTGCCGAATGCGGTGGTTTGCGTAAAGCCGAGCGCGAGAATGTTGCCGTTCGGTAAAATTAAGACTTTGATTGCCGCGTCGAGACTGCCGAAAATGTCGGTCTGGGCTTTGCCGCCGGTTCCGAAGCTCGAGTCGAGCGAGCCGTTCGGGTTGTAGCGGGCAACGGCGAAATCCGAAATAGTCGCTGAACGGATAACGGAAGAATCGTAACGAACTTTGAGACGAGGCAAAAGGTCGTTTTGCAGCTGACCGTCGGCGACTCCGGCGACGACGAATCTGCCGTCGGGCTGCAAGGCAATCGAACTGGCGAAATCAGTCGAGCCGTTAAAATCAGTGACGACGCGCCCGTTTGCGCCGAAGGTCGTATCGAGCGTGCCGTTCACGTTAAATCTGGCGATCACGAAATCGCTGTCGGTCGCGCTGCGGTTCGGTTCGCCCGTTCCGGCGGCGAGAATTTTGCCGTCCGTTTGTAATGCCATACTAATTATAGAGTCGCCGCGCGGATTGTTCGGCGAGCTGTCGCCCGCGTCGTAAATGACTTTGCCGCCGCTGCCGAAGGTCGCGTCGAGTGTGCCGTTCGAGTTGTAGCGCGCCATTGCGAAATCGAAGGAATGCGTATTCACGAAATCATAAGCGCAGCCGCCGACAATCATTTTGCCGTCCGTTTGAATGACGAGCGCGAGACCGAAATCGCTGTCGTTGCCGAAATCCGTCGTCACGATGCCGTTCGTGCCGAAAGTCGCGTCGAGACTGCCGTTCGAGTTGTAGCGGGCAACTAAAAAATCGGCGGGCTGCTGCGGCGAACGCGGCGCGCCGTTGAAACCGGCGGCGACGATTTTGCCATCCGCCTGCAAAGCCAAAGACGTGATCGCATCGGCTTTGTTCGCCGCGACGTTCGTAATGACTTTGCCGCCCGTGCCGAACGTCGCGTCCAGACTTCCGTCCGTGTTGTAGCGAGCCAGCCCGAAATCGTAATTGTTAAAATCGCCGCCGTTCTGCAAAACCGTTCCGCCCGCGACGATTCTGCCGTCCGGCTGGATAACTATCGAAGCGATGCCTTCGTTTCTCGTGTCCGTTGAAGAGAAAAAATTAGTTCTGACGATGCCGTTATCACCGAATGTCGCATCGAGGCTGCCGTTTGAATTGTAACGAACGAGCGCGAAATCACGGCTGATGATTCCGGCGGCGACAATTTTGCCGTCCGTCTGACGCGCCGCCGAAGTAATTTCGTCATTGACCGAAATGTTTGTCGTGACGATGCCTTGTCTCGGCACGACCGAAGGACTTGCCGCTCTGCCGAAGCTGTTGGGATTGAGTGTTCCCCAATCCTTGTAGAGCGGCGCGGAATATTTTTCTTCGAGAGCTACGCGCGTGGCTTCATAAATAAGCGGGCTACAGCCCTCATAAATTATTATCGAAAAGAGAACGAGCATCGCCGGAACGATAATTTCAGATTTGCGCCGGACATTTTTCGGCGACGGATAAATTCTTTTACGATTAAGCATCTTCAAATTTTTTTCCCGCTGATAGATTTGCGCCGTTCGCCGAAGCGTTGATTTAATAAGAAAGACAGTTGATTAGAACTTTAAATCAGAAGGCGACGGCTTTATAATTCGGATCTATAAATCGCAGGTTAACAAAAACACTGTCGCTGAATCCGGCGACGCAGCGGAAATTTAGCGGAAATTTAACGGAACGACGGACGCACCAGTGGAAAACGGCAACGGCAAAAAAATCGCTTTCGGCGAATTCGATTTGGAAATCGGGCTGCAAACTCTGCGGCGCGGCGGCGCGGAAATTCATCTCGCCAAACGTCCGTTTCAGGTTCTGCAATTTCTGATCGAAAACCGCGGGCGCGTGGTCAGCCGCAACGAGCTGCTGAATAATTTCTGGGACGGGCGCGACGTTTATGACGACGCGCTTCGGAAATGCGTCGGCGCGATTCGCAAATCGCTCGACGACACGGAAAAATCGCCGCGCTTTATCGAAACCCGACGCGGCAGCGGCTACCGTTTTATCGGCGCGGTCGCGGAAGCAATGGAAAACGGCGCGAACGGCGCGGAAAATTCAAACGGCACTATTCAGTCAATTAATAAACTCGTTGTCGAGGCACAAACAGCGAATGAAACTGAAAATTTGCCGGCGGTCGAAAAAATCAATAATCGTTCGGCGTTAAAAAATCGTTCGATTCTCGCGGCAATCGGCGGTGTCTGTTTGATTTCATTAATCGCATTCGCTTTTTTTCAATACCGGCAAAAGCCGAAAAACGTCGAAGCGAAAACTTTGACCGAAACCGTCGCGCAAAAACATTCGATTGCGATTATGCCGCTTAAAAATTTAACGGGCGATGCGGAAAACGATTATTTGTCGGACGGCATCACGGAAAGCTTGATTAACGAAGTATCGCGCGTCGAATCGCTCAAAGTCATCTCGCGCGGCTCGGCTTTTCAATTCAAAGACAAAGACGTTTCGGCGCGGGAAATCGGCGAAAAGCTCGGCGTGGAAACATTGCTCGAAGGCAGCCTGAAACAAAGCGGCGAACAGCTTCGCGTCGAAGTCCGACTGATTAACGCGCAGGACGGCACCGTTTTGTGGGCGAGCGATTCCGAACAGAAAAAAATGTCGGACATTTTCGCCATCCAGGACGGCATCGCCTGTCAAATCGTCACCGAATTAAAAGTAAAACTCTGCGGCGAAGTCGCGCCCGCCGAACGCTACACGAAAAACGTCAAAGCCTACCAGCTTTATTTGCGGGGAATGTATTATCGCAACCGGCTCGGCGCGGACGATTTGAAGCGCGCCGTCGGCTATTTTGAAAATGCTTTAAAAGTTGATGCAAATTACGCGCTCGCGCACGAAGGCTCGGCTTCGACTTACGCCGTGATGGAACTAAACGCGATGGTACCGCCGCAGACGGTCGCCGCGCTCGCCGAGTCGCACGCACGCCGGGCTTTAGAATTAGACGACAATCTGGCTGGCGCGTATCTCGCACTGGGCGCGGTCACCACAATGCAAAATTACGATTTGGCGGAGCGCGAAAGATTTTATCGTCTGGCATTGCAGAAAAATCCGAATTACCGCACGGCTCGTCTCTGGCTGGCGAACAATTACACGGTGCAGGGAAAATTCGAGGAAGCCGAAGCGGAAATTCTGCGCGCCCGCGAAATTGATCCGCTTTCCTACGGCGTTCGGATGCAGTTAGCCGAGCTTTACTGGTATTGGCGCAAGCCCGATAAAGCGATTGAACAAGCCGAACAGATGCTCGCTCTCAAACCGGATGACGGCAGCGGCGCGTATAGTTTACTGGCGAGAGCTTATCTGCAGAAAAATGATTTCGATAAAGCCTTCGCCGCGCTCGAAAAAATTCCGACGGATAGTTTGATGCGTTTTGCGCTTCTCAACGCCGACGGACGACGCGACGAAGCCGGAAAATACGCCGAAGCTTTTATTAATTCCGGGGAAGGAAAAAACAGCCCGTATAAAGTCGCCGACGTTTACGCTCTGCTCGGCGAAAAGGAAAAGGCTTTTGCGTGGCTTGAAAAAGCTTATCAAATGCGCCAAGCCGATCTGGTTTCGCTGAAAATTGATCCGGCGTTCGACGATTTGCGCGACGATGAACGTTATCAGGATTTACTGAAGCGCGTTCATCTCGCCGATTAATATTGAAATTTCTTCAGCAAATCGCCGTTTTGTCGGAAACTATTTCGTTCCGACAGCGCGGACAAAACAAATGACTTTCCCGTTCTTGCAAAGAAAATTCAGCCGACAAAGGCAAACGCTCAACGAGAAATTTTTCTTCGCTTGACAATTCTTCCCACGTTTTCATTCGCGGATAATCGCATTTCGGACATTGCATAATTCTTTCAAAACCTTTCCGCCGCTTTGTGCGTTAAAGGCTTTACGGTTTAAAATCTGGTAAAGTTCTTTCCGAGATTCAAAGTTTCTGAAAATATTGATGATAAAATTTAAGTCTCTGTTGGCAGCCGTTTTGGTTGGCGCGGCGTTCGTCCGGATTGCCGTTTCGCAAACCGAAGAAAAATTCGATTTTTACACGCGCGGCGCATATCGTGCGGAAATTCCGCGCCCGCAAAGCATTTTAAATTTCGATGTCGGCGATTTTCATACGAGCTATGCCCAGATGGAACGGGTCATCGAGACAATCGCCAAAGCCGCGCCCGACCGCGTGAAGATTTTCGACATCGGCGAAACGAACGAACATCGAATGCAGCATGTCGTGGCGATTTCTTCGCCGGAAAATATGCGGCGGCTCGACGAGATTAAGGCGAACAATCAAAAATTAACCGACTCGCGGCAAACGAACGCCGCCCAAGCCGCGCAGATTATCGGAAATCAGCCGGCTGTCGCGTGGCTCGCTTACACGATTCACGGCAACGAATCGGCTTCGTTTGAAACGATGATGCAGGTCGTTTATCAGCTCGCCGCGTCGAACGAGCCGCAGACCTTGGAGATTTTAAATAGTTGCGTAACGCTGATTATTACGGGCGAAAACCCGGACGGACACGAGCGATTCGTCACCTGGTATAACTCGGTCTCGACCGGCAACGCCGACCGCAACGCGCTCGAACACCGCGAACCGTGGACGATTTACGGCAGATTAAATCATTTCCGTTTCGATTTGAACCGCGACAATATTGCCGCGACGCAGAAGGAAACGCGCAATTTGCAAAAAGCGTTTTTCGAGTGGAATCCGCAAGTGTCCGCCGACCTGCACGGTCAGCCTTCGCAATTCTTTTTTCCGCCTGCCGCTCTGCCGATTAACCCGAATTTGCCGCAGCCCGCGACGAACAAATGGCTCGATACATTCGGACGGGCGAACGCAAACAATTTCGACAAAAATCATTGGGATTATTATGTGCGCGACATTTTCGACCTTTTTTATCCGGGCTACTGGGATTCGTTTCCGTCTCTGAACGGCGCGATTGGAATGACTTATGAAACCGACGGCGGCGGTTTTAAGGGAATTAACTGGACGCGCGACGACGGTTCGATTGCGACTCTGCGCTCGGCGATTGCCAAACACTTCGTCGCTTCGATGACGACCCTCGAAACTCTGGCGAAAAATCGTCAATCGAGATTGCAGGATTTTTACGATTTCCGCCGCACGGCGATTGATGAAGTTAAAACCGAACGAATAAAACGCATTGTCATTGACCCGCGAAACGATTGGGGCAAGGCGGCGGATTTAATCGAGATTTTGCGTTTGGCGAAAATCGAAGTCCGCTGGTCGCCGAATTTTAACGCGAATAAAGCGCACAGCTATGCGGAAAAAGACGCGGCGGCAACCGCGCGCAGTTTTTCAAACGGCGCGTATATCGTTGACCTGGCGCAGCCGCAGAAACGGATTGCCAAAGCCTTACTCGAACCCGACACGCCGCAGGACGCGGCTTTTGTCCGTGATCAAACCGACCGGTTCAAACGCAACGAGCTGCGCGGCAAATCGCAACAGAAAGAAGACTACGGCTTTTACGACATTACCGCCTGGAATCTGCCGTTGGCGTTCGGAATAGATGCATACTGGTCGGAAGACGCGTCGCAAATTTCAAATTCCGTCGTCGTTGACGACGCTTTTCTCCAGCAGAAACGCGCCGAAAAATCGAGATTTTCGCGCGCCGAAACCGCCTATATAATTCCGTATGACCAGGACGCGGCGGCGGTCGCGGCGATTCGGCTTCTGAAACAAAACTTTCGCGTCGCCGTCGCCACCAAACCTTTGAACGCCGCCGGACAGACGTTTCCGCGCGGCACGTTCGTCGTCCGCGTAACGCGCAATCAGCCGACGATTCATCAAGCCGTCGAAATGCTGGCGCGCGAATTGAATTTGACCGTTTATGGCGCGAACACGCAATTTCAAGACACGGGCGACACCGGCATCGGCGGCGAAAACGTCGTCTCGCTGCAAAATCCGAAAATCGCCGTCGTCGCCGACGAAGGCGTAGAGCAAACTTCCTACGGTTCGATCTGGTGGACGCTCGACCGTTACGGCATCGAATTTACGCCGCTCACGATCAACAATCTGCGCGGCGGAACCTTAAAAAATTACACGGTTTTGATTATGCCCGACGGCTCGGCGGGACGATTTTCGAGCGCGCTCGGCGCGGGCGGCATTGCGGCTCTGAAAACTTGGATTAACGGCGGCGGAACATTGGTGACGATGCGCGGCTCGTCGGTTTTCGCCGCGCTCAAGGATGTCGGTCTGACTTCGGCAAAATTGGTCGGGAGCGACGATGACGAAGATGCCGGCAAAGCGACCGAAACGGACGAAACCGATAAGCGTAAGGAAATCGAAAATCCAACGCCTACGCCGACACCCGAACGAAATAAAAACAAACAGCAAATTCCCGAACCGTCGCCGACACCGGAAAACCGCACGGACAAACAGGATTGGCAATCGCCGGTTTTGCCGCCCGTCGCGTCGCCTTCGGCAAACGCGGGCAAAGTTCCCGAAGGCATTCCGGGGGCGATTATGCGGGCGACCGTTGACCGTACGACGTATCTGACATACGGTTTGGAACAGGAAAATATGCCGGTGCTGCTCGCGTCGGGTTATTTTTTCCGACCGTCGAAGGAAGGCGCGAACGCGCTCGTGTTCGACCGGAAACCGAAAACGCCTCTGACGCTTTCCGGCTTCGTCTGGGAAGGCAACACGGAGAGACTTCTGCGTGGCACGGCGTATTTGATAGACGAACCGACCGGCAACGGACACGTCATTTTATTCGCCGAGGACCCGTTTTTTCGCGGCATCTTCCGCACGATGACGCGACCGTTTTTTAATTCGATTTTGTTTAATGGAACTTTCTAAAAAGTTTGCAGAAAGTTTCAGAGTTACAGAGTTGCGGGAAGTTACGGATAGTTACAGAGTTGCGGGAGGTTGTAGAGAGTTATAGAGAGAGTCGGGAATATTTTGCGATAGTTTTTTTTCATCGAAAGATTTACAGGTTTGCAACTATCTGCAACTTCCTGTAACTTCCTGTAACTTCCTGTAACTTCCTGTAACTTCCTGCAAACTTATAAAGATATGTTTACGATTCGCGCCGATTACAGCGATCAGGTCGAGGTTAAAACGAGTCTTGAAAGAGTAAGCGAGTTTTTTACCGACATTAAAAATTTTGTCGAGCTGATGCCCGGCGTGGAAAGCATACGCGCCGATGCGAAGGGCGTGATTCATTGGAAAATTCGCGCCGTCGTTCCGCTTATCGGCGAACTGAAACAGAATTTCTCGGTGATGCTTTCGGAAAAAGACGACGAACATATCGAGTGGTCGCCGATTGCCGGAGAAAAGCAGAATTTCCTGCGATACGCGGTTGATTTAGTTGAAAAAGGAGCGAATTCAACGCTCGTGCGGTTTTCGCAGTCGGTCGAATTGCGGCGCGATTCGGCGCGGGATTTGCATCTGCTCGCCGGACTCGCGGGCGAAGCGATTATCAGCCGCGAAATGAGCAAGCGCGTCGCCGAAATGATTAAAGGTTTCGTGCAAAAGGCGCGCGAGCGTTTGGAGAAAACTTAAGGCAGAATCATTTTGAGAAGCGGTGAGAAATTTTAGGAGTAAAAATTATGAGAAAGAATTTATTGTTAGCGTTGGCAATCGGTTTATTGGCGGTTTCGGGCGCGTTCGCGCAGTTGAATCTGCCGCGCGAAAGTCAGCGTCAGGAAGTTTCGCAGACGGTCGGCGATACGATTGTGTCAATCGTTTATCATCGTCCGAACGTCAAAGGCAGAGAAATTTGGGGCGGCTTGCAAAAATACGGCGAAGTCTGGCGCGTGGGCGCGAACGAAAACACGACCTTTGAAGTTACCAACGATGTCAAAATCAACGGACAATTACTGCCGAAGGGAAAATACGGCTTGCATTCGATTCCGAACAAAGACGAATGGACGATTATTTTCAACAAGGTCAACAACGAATGGGGCAGCTTCAAATACGACCAGAAGCAGGACGCGTTGCGCGTCAGCGTCAAACCGCAAAGCGGCGATATGAAGGAAACGATGGCGATTGATTTTGAAAACGTCAAAGCCAATGCGACCGATGTCGCCATCGTTTGGGATAAGATAAAGGTTCCGTTTACCGTCGATGTCGGCGATGTTGACGGTCGAGTTCTCGCCGAGATTCGCCGCCAGATGACGACGTTAAAGTCCGACGATTTTCGCACGCCCGCGCAGGGCGCGTCGTATGTTCTCACGAACAAGCTCACGGCAATTTACGATGAAGCCTTGAAATGGACGGACGTTTCCATCGGAAAACACGAAACCGTCGGCAATCTTTATTTAAAAGCGCAGCTTCTGGCGGCTTTGAATAGAAAAGGCGAAGCCGTGACGACTGTCGAAAAAGCCATCGCCGCCGGCAAAGCGGCGACACCGGCGGTTGATACGAGCGAACTTGAGAAAAAATTAGCCGAATGGAAAAGCTCTAAATAATTTGTTTTTGAATCGAGAAAAGAAGAGAATGCCGCGCTTTGGGTTTGGAAGCGCGGCATTCTTTATATATTCGATTTCCAGAGAATTTCCGAAACTTGCGAATTCGGTAAATAAGCGAAGTTTCGTTATAATTACAAATTTAAATAATACATTTGCCGAAAAAATGCCTAAAAGAACAGACATCCATAAAATTCTAATCATCGGTTCAGGTCCGATTGTCATCGGTCAGGGTTGCGAATTCGATTATTCTGGAACGCAGGCGTGCCGCGCTTTGAAACAGGAAGGTTTTGAAGTCGTGCTGGTTAATTCCAATCCGGCGACGATTATGACCGACCCGGAAATCGCTGATAAAACTTATATCGAACCGCTGACGATAGAAACTGTTTCGGCGATTATCGAAAAGGAAAAACCCGACGCGCTTTTGCCGACGGTCGGCGGGCAGACGGCTTTAAATTTATCGGTCGAACTGTTTGAGCAGGGAATTTTGGAAAAGCACAGCGTGAAATTGATCGGCGCGAATATCAATTCGATAAAAGTCGGCGAAGACCGCGAGCTTTTTAAACAGGCGATGGACGAAATCGGCATTCCGTCGGCGCGCGGCGGATTCGCGCATAATTGGGCGGAAGCGCAGAAAATCGTCGAAACGACCGGCTATCCGGCGATTATTCGCCCGGCGTTCACGTTGGGCGGCACGGGCGGCGGCGTGGCTTTTAACCCCGAAGAATTTGAAGGAATCGTCAAGGGCGGATTATCCGCGTCGCCGATTTCGCAGGTTTTGATCGAAGAATCCATCTTAGGCTGGAAGGAATACGAACTCGAAGTGATGCGCGATTTGAACGACAATGTCGTCATCATTTGTTCGATTGAAAATTTCGATCCGATGGGCGTTCACACCGGCGATTCGATCACGGTCGCGCCCGCGCAGACTTTGACCGATGTCGAATATCAACGCCTGCGCGATATGTCAATCGCCTGCATTCGCAAGGTCGGCGTGGAAACCGGCGGCTCTAATATCCAGTTTGCGGTTAATCCCGAAAACGGCGACGTTCGCATCATCGAAATGAATCCGCGCGTGTCGAGAAGTTCCGCGCTCGCGTCAAAAGCGACCGGATTTCCGATTGCGAAAATCGCCGCCAAGCTCGCCGTCGGCTACACGCTCGACGAAATTCCGAACGACATCACGAAAAAAACTCCGGCGAGTTTTGAGCCGACGATTGATTACGTCGTCACGAAAATTCCGAAATGGGCGTTCGAGAAATTTCCCGGCGCGGAAGATGTTTTGGGAACGCAGATGAAATCGGTCGGCGAGGTAATGGCAATCGGGCGCACCTTCAAAGAATCGCTGTTCAAAGGCTTGCGTTCGCTCGAAGCCGTCAAACCTCTACGGCTCGAAGGCGTTCCCGATCACGTTTTGCAACGCAAATTGGCGCGCCCGAATTCAAACAGATTTTCCTACATTACATACGCTCTGCAAAACGGTTATTCGATTGAAGAAGTGCATCGTTTGACGAAAATTGACCCGTGGTTTTTGGAGCAGCTCCAAGAGGTGATGCTTTTGCAGAAACGCATCGAAACCAGAAATTTAAATGATGTTCCGAGCGAAGTTTTGCGCTACGCGAAAGAGTTTGCTTTGTCGGACAGACGCATCGCGCACCTGACGAAATCAACCGAAAAAGAAGTCCGCGAACGCCGCAAAAATCTGAATATCGCGCCCGTCTATAAACGCGTTGACACCTGCGGCGCGGAGTTTGAATCGCACACGCCTTATCTTTATTCGACCTACGAAGAAGAATGCGAAGCCGCGCCGACGACGCGGCGAAAAATTATGATTTTAGGTTCGGGACCGAATCGCATCGGGCAGGGAATCGAGTTCGATTATTGCTGTTGTCACGCTTCGTTCGCCTTGCGCGACGCGGATTTTGAAACGATTATGGTCAACTGCAACCCGGAAACCGTTTCGACCGATTACGACACTTCCGACCGCCTGTATTTCGAGCCGCTGACGTTTGAAGATGTGATGAACATCGTAGACGTAGAAAAACCGGAAGGTGTCATCGTCCAATTCGGCGGGCAAACGCCGCTCAATTTAGCGGACAGATTGCACAACGCCGGAGTGCCGATTATCGGCACGTCGCCGGATTCGATTGACCTCGCCGAAGACCGTAAAAGATTCAGCGCATTGCTGCAGGATTTGAAAATTCCGCAGCCCGAAAACGGCACGGCGGTCTCGAGCGAAGAAGCCAAAGCGATTGCCGAAAAACTCGGTTATCCGGTCGTTGTGCGCCCTTCGTTCGTTTTGGGCGGACGCGCGATGGCGATTGTCTATGACGAGCAAACTTTAGACGAATATATGCGTTCGGCGGTTGACGCTTCGCCGGAAAAACCGATTTTGATTGATAAATTTTTAGAACGCGCCGTCGAAATTGACGTTGACGCGCTCGCCGACGAAACCGCCTGCGTCATCTGCGGAATTCAGGAACACATCGAAGAAGCCGGAATTCATTCGGGCGATTCGAGCAGCGTTCTGCCCGCCCAAAAAATCGCCGACGAACATCTCGAAACGATCAAACATTACACGCGGACTTTAGCCAAAGCCTTAAAAGTCGTCGGCTTAATGAATTTGCAGCTCGCCATCAAAGACGACCGCGTTTACGTCATCGAAGTCAATCCGCGCGCGTCGCGTACCGTGCCGTTCGTCGCCAAAGCGACCGGCGTTCCGCTCGCCAAAATCGCGTCGCTGATTATGGCGGGCAATAAAAAACTTGCGGATTTCAACTTGCCCGAAGTCCTCAATGTGCCGAAAATTTTCGTCAAATCGCCGGTCTTTCCGTTCAAAAAATTCGCGGGCGTTGATCCGATTCTCGGACCCGAAATGCACTCGACCGGCGAAGTGATGGGCATCGGCGAAACGTTCGGCGAGGCTTACGGCAAAGCGATGGAAGGCGCGTTTCTGACTTTGCCGTTTGCCGGCAAAGCCTTCGTCTCGGTCAACGATTCGGACAAAGGTCAGGCGGTCGTCCTGGCGCGCCGCTTAAACAATCTCGGTTTCGATTTAGTGGCGACTTACGGCACGGCGAAACGTTTGCAGGAAGTCGGTTTGGAATGCGAAATCGTTTTCAAGGTCAACGAAGGTCGCCCGAACATCGCCGACCTCATCAAACAAAACGAAATCAGTTTAATCATCAACACGCCACTGGGTCAAACTTCGCATTACGACGAACAGGCGATTCGCAAATCCGCTTTGCAGTTTAACGTGCCGACCGTGACGACCATTACCGGCGCGGAAGCGTTGATCGAAGCGATTGCGACGAAGAAAAATCAGGCGAAGGTAAGCGTTAGAAGTTTGCAGGAGATTCACAACGGCAGAGAGCTGACGGCTAATGAAAATAAGTAAAATAGTTCTGTGTTAAAATGGCAAATTATGGAAGTAACGCTCAATTTACCTGAAAATATCTATCGAAATTTTTCCGAGATCGCCGAGAAAAAACATCGGCGTGTGGAAGATGTGATTACCGACAAACTGCAAGACGATATTTCGGTTGAAACATCGGATTACGGGGAAACAGTTGCGTCTTGGACGGACGAAGCGATTTTGGCTTTGGCAAACTTGAAACTTCCCAAAGAACAGGCAAACCGAATGAGCGAATTGTCTGATCTTGAACAGAGCGGAGCAATCGGCATTGTCGAAAAAAGCGAGTTGGAAATGTATCTGGAAATTTACAATAACGCCAATCTTCGCAAAGCCCACGGCATCGCCGAAGCCGTCAAGCGCGGTTTAATCAATTCGCCCGCCGATTTGAAATGAGCGTGATTTTCGATGAATTGAAAAATAAAATTCGGCGGGCAGCGCGAAATCGGTGCGGATATTGTCTGACTCCGCAGGAGATAGTTTCGATGCTTTTAGAAATCGAACATCTGCTCCCAATCGCCGACGGCGGAACCGATGAGGAAGAAAATTTGTGGCTCGCCTGTCGAAACTGCAACGGTTTCAAGCACGCCAAAACTCACGCCGTTGACCCGCAAACGAATAAGAAGATCAAGTTGTTCAATCCGCGAAATCAGAATTGGTATGAACATTTTGAATTTAGCGAGGAGCAAACCGAGATCGTCGGCAAAACCGTCTGCGGACGCGCTACGGTTATCGCTTTGCGCTTAAATTTCGAGCAATCCGTCAAAGCAAGAAAAATTTGGGTGAGTGCCGGTTGGTATCCGCCGAAAGATTAAACATCAGTTTATACTAAGACGAGCAGGCGATTCGCAAATCCGCCTTGCAGTTCAATGTGCCGACCGTGACAACCATCACCGGCGCGGAAGCGTTGATCGAAGCGATTGCGACGAAAAAAAATCAGGCGAAGGTAAGCGTCAGAAGTTTGCAGGAGATTCATACGGATAAATTTTCGATGGTGAATGGTTAATTTTTGAATGCTGATAAGCGAAGCGCGAATGTCTAACGACTTCCAAAAAAAAGCGACAAGCGATTTTTGATGCAACCGTATAATTTTTCAATTTCCGGCTGGACGGTAAGTTTGTTTGAAAAAAGTCCATTTTTGGGTGACGGAATTATATTTGTAAATATTTTCGTTATAGCCGAAAGCGTTGGCGTGAATATAGGTAATCAAACGCTTGCGCCGCGCGTCAATCGTGCCGGGAAAATAACCGATCTCGTCGGTTAAGAACGAATCTTTAAGAAACGCGCCGCGTTTATTTTGGATGTAATACTCGTAGAACGCGCCGCCGTTGCCGCCCGAATCGCGTTTGACGGCGAAATCTTCGAGCGTGTCGAAATTGAGATCCGCCACGATAAAATCGCCGTAATCGTTATCAACCGCCTCTGCTTTCGCATTTTTATTCGTAACGTATGACCGCGCCGCCGAGCATTTCGTAAAAGCGTCCTGAAACAAAAAATCGGGCGTAACGGTAATGCGCTGAGTCAGTTTTTTATTCGTTTTGGCGGTTATCTGCAAACGTATTTGCGAAATCCGCCGCGCATCGCCGTCGTCGGCTTCCTTAGACTTAAAAACTGTGACGCGAAAATTGAATTTTTCGGACAAATCGGTCAGCTCGCACGGTTGAGCGTAAACGGCGCGCGCCGCCGGAATAATAATTGTCAGAACTAATAAAATAAATTTAATCATCGTCCCGCTTCGCTTCTTTCCCAAATCCGCCGGCTTCGTTTTCAGACAAATTTGCCCGTGCGATTCATCGTCTTACACCGCGCCCGCGACAATTCATACTTCATCTTCGCTCAAATCGTAAAGCTGATAAGCCAATTTATCAATCCGGCGGTCAGGATTTTTGCACTTGTCATCGTCAAAAGTTTTGACCGGATCAATCCGCGCCGACTTTCGGCAAATTAACAAAAAACCAAACGTTAAAACGCAAAATGCACGACGAATTTACACCCGAACCGCCCAAATAACAAGTTCATCAAACAAAATTGTCGGAGAAATCATCGCAAGTTAAATTTTGCAAAATATTCGTCAATCTCGCCCCGCAATTCGATGCCGACGCGCTCGAAAATGTCGAGCAAATCGTCATACGCGCCCGCGCCGCCCAAAAAATCCCAAAATTCTACAGCGACTTTCAACTCCTGCGGCAAATCGAGCATCCCGCGCATCGTCCAACGGTTATAAGGTTCGGGCGCGTATTGATTATAAGGAATCGCAATCAGCGAATTAACTTTCGCGTCGGGCGTATCGGCTAAAACGGCGGCGACCCATTCGAGCAGCGTTCGTTTGAATTCATTAAACCCGCCCGCATTCGGTTTCGCCGTTTTGATGTCGAACAGAAACAACTCGCCGTCTTCGGCTTCGACGAAAACATCAATCTTCGTCGGCTTAACCTTTATCATTTCACCGGCGCGCGCGACGGCTCTGATGCGTTCGATTTCGCTCGCTTTATCGGGCAAACCGTTCGCGGCGGTCAAATCGGTCATTATCGCCTGAATCACCTGAAACGCGCTCGCGCTGATATAATCACTGTTTTATGACGAAAAATCGGGTGTTGTGACAGAATGGAGAACCTGAAGCATCAATTCTCTAATTGATGCTCTTTTAATATCGCCTGCCAAATTTCGATATGATGCTTTTTAACTTCAGTTGAATTTTTCGCATCTATTATCAATTCTTCAGTGTATGATTTTATAAATTCTTGATAGTCCTCGACAAAGCGTAAGTAGTATTTCAAGCTATGAATAATGCCGTTTGCAATAACTTCTAAGTTGCGTTCTCTTTTTATCTTCAAGATTAGCATATTGATATATTCTTCCTCGGCTTCATCGGCGAAACAGCCCTTGTAAGTTGTCAGAACGTAATATCTCTTTACGCTCGTTTGTTCAGTTTTCTTGACGACATCGAAAATTAAATTTCGGTCAATAGCTATATTATGTTTGATTTCGACCATTTCAAACGGCGTGTGGTCATCGTTCCAAATTTCAATATCTCCATAGCCGTGTTTGTCGGCGGAAGTATGCACATTAAGCGGTCTTAAAATCTTGCCTTCGTACCGTCTAATTGTTTTGAATAACTGAATATAAGCCGAATAAATGGCAATTACAGGCAGTCTTGAACTTAGTTTGCAGTCGAAATGTGTTGTCAACATATTCAGAACACTGTTGATACTCAGCACGTCGGAAAAATCTGCGCTTTCTAATGTTTCATCGAAGATCGTTTGATATTCTTGGGATAACCGATGAAGACGAAACAAAATATAAGTCAAACAATCTTTTAAATTGAAAGACTGATTTTGTATTTTGTCCATCAAACTTAGAAACGGCTCAATCAAAATTTTGCTTCTAAAAGGGAGTTTCGCCCCTTCGGTTGCATTCCAGATCAATTCAGCACGAGTAGCTTTGGTTAAAAACGCGGTTTCTTTGTTAGCATATTTCGGAAAGTATTTCTTGAAAAAAGGCGAGGTAATTTTTGTATCCAAAACTCTGGCAGAATATCCGCCCTCAAACTTAGCCATATGCCGGCGAATGTCCTGTTCGGGTGAAACTAACTTTTTAAGAAGACTTGTTACAATAACCTGAATTAAAGATTTGTCCGTTTCAATTTTTGAGACAAATACATCAATGCCGAATTTAATATCATCTGAAACTACGGGGTCAGTTCCGTTTATCGTTGCTTCCAAAACTTTCGCATAACATTCTTCTAAAATTTCTATTGGGTTCATATAAAAATTTCTTGCTGAATTGAAGCCTGCTTCAATCTTTTATTGGCAAGTTTTACATAATTTGGATTGATCTCTATACCGATAAAATCTCTGCCCAGAACTTTTGCCGCAAGCGGGGTCGTGCCGCTTCCGCAAAAAGGATCTAACACGGTATCGCCTTTCTTGCTTAAAAGTTTAATCAATTCTTGAATAATGTATGACGGATAAACAGCCGGATGATGATTGTCCTTTGTAATTTCGACAGGGCTTTCAATAATATCCTTTTTCATCCGATTGCCTAAAATTTTTATAATGGTAAAACCGTTATTCTTAATTTGGTTGTTACGTCCGCCCTCTTGTCCGCCGTAAGCTAATTTATGAATATCCCTAATTTTCATTCTAAATCCGACGATCTCATCATTATGAATCGAAGCGATTGTTGCTTTGAGTTCGCAGACGGCGTTCTCTTTTTCAGTTTCACTCAGATTTGAATTTTTGATTAATTCAAAATATTTACGCCCAAGATTTTCGGTTGGCTTACTTTTACCGTTTTTGTTGATTTCATCTAAATGACTCAGATAACTCTCCAAATCAAAATAATAGTCTTTGGATTTGGCAAAAATAAAAAAGGGTTCTGTAGCTTGAATTAGTTTTCGCTTCTCTTGGCGCGGTGTTGGATTCAGCTTTGCCCAAGTTAACTGATTAATAAGAAAAACATTTTCGATTTCATTCGCTTTAATTGCAAATTTATAAGGAATTAGTGCCAAATTACCGCCAATATATTTATCTCCGAGATTAAAGACGATGGAACCCGTTTTCTTTACTACTCTGATGCATTCTTTGAAGACTTCAAGCAAATTTTGCAGATACTCTTTTTCATTCGATTCATTTCCTATTCCAAACTCTCCATTTCCATAGTCTCTTTGCTGAAAATATGGTGGTGAGGTGATAACTAAATCAACGCATTCCTCTTCAAACTGTCTTAAAATTTGAAAACTACTGCCCAAAATGACTGTATTTTTTCCGTTCAACATATTGCGTAAGATTTTACAATTGAAAATATACCATAATTTCCTGACTCTGAAATTTCGGTGAATAATGGTGGTTCAGAGGTCTTCCACAACTTTCATTAATTAGTCATCCAAAATAGTTCGGCAACAGATTTCGGCTTCGTATTTACTGACTTACCTCATCAATCGCAGTTTTCACGGAAATATCTATGGCTTCCCACAAACCGTTTTCAACCATTTTTGTTAGTTGTGAAATTTCTTCGTCGTTCAAACTTCTGCCGATTCTTTCCTGTGCGGTGTTTTGCACGAAATTTTTATCAATCCAATAAATCAAATCGTCTCTGTTTAGTTGTTCCATAATCTTAATTGAGATGAGCGTAAAGATTGTATTTGCCATTGGCGACAAGAAAAAAGTAATCCTCGACGAGAAATTCTTGCACTTGTTTAAGACATTGGCGACGCTCTACCGTTCTGCCGATGTGCGCGGTTGCCCATTGGCTCGCCTGTTTGATGTTTAGTAGATCGGTGGATTCAAGCATTTTTCCCAAAATTATAACAAATTGAGTCAGTTGATTTGAAAATGGTAATAAAAAGAGCGGATAAATTAAAGCGTCCGCAGAAATTTATGAGCGGTTGACCGTCGAAACTATTTGAAATACGCGGGCAGATGAACGAAAATATATCCAAAAGGGAAAAACTTCTATGTTCAAAAAATTATGCGGCGGATTTTTGTGCGGTTTGGTTTTGTTCGCGGGGGCGGCGTTCGCGCAGCGGGAATTGGGCGTGCGTCCGACCGATTCGGGCGGCGTTTTGATGCCGGAGCAGGCGGCTTATGACGTGAGACATTATGATCTGGCGGTCAAAATTGATATTCCGAATCAGGCGATCAGCGGCACTTTGACGGCGACGGCGCGAATCGTCAAACCGCTCGATAATTTCGTGCTTGATCTGGATTATCCGTTTACCGTGGCAAAGGCGACGCTCGTTGACGGGAAAAAGGAAACGGATTTGAAGTTTGAACGCCGGGAAGGAAAAATTTGGATTCAGTTTCCGCGCACGGAAAAAGCAGGCGAGACGGTGAGCGTGCGCGTTGTCTATAGCGGCAAGCCAAAGGTTGCGCCGCGTCCGCCGTGGGTCGGCGGTTTTGTCTGGTCGAAGACGGCGGACGGCTCGCCGTGGGTGGCGACCGCCGTGCAGAACGACGGCGCGGATTTGTGGTTTCCGGTCAAAGATCATCCGTCGGACAAGGCGGAAACCTCTTCGCTGCATTTTACCGTTCCGGCAACGCTCGTCGCCGCGTCGAACGGCAAATTAAAGTCGGTTGACGACAATAAGGACGGCACGAAAACTTTTAACTGGGAAGTGTCGCAGCCCATTTCCAATTACTGCATCGCGCTGAACATCGCGCCGTATAAAGTGATTAAAGATTCGGTCAAATCAATCACCGGCGAATCTATTCCGATTGAGTTTTACGTTTTGCCCGAAGACGAAGCGAAAGGGCAATCGCTGGTTGATCTGGCGAAAAAATACACGGCGTTTTTTGAAAGCTATTTGGGTCCGTATCCGTTTCGCGCCGACAAAATCGGCATCGCCGAAACGCCTCATTTGGGAATGGAACATCAAACGATTACGGCTTACGGCAACGGATTTAAATTCGATGCCAACGGCGACGATTGGCTGCTGTTTCACGAATTCGGACACGAATGGTGGGCGAATCTGGTGACCGCGCCCGACTGGAACGATTTCTGGATTCACGAAGGCTTCGAATCGTTTATGGACACGCTCTACGGCGAAAAGATAAACGGCAAGGAAGCGTATTTCGCGGCGATGAAAAAGCGTTATCGCGGACAACACAACATCAAGCCGGTCGCGCCGCGCGAAGCGCAGACGACGACGCAGATTTATATGCTGCCGCCCGATTATAAAAACAGCGACGGCGACATCTACGGCAAGGGCGCGTTGATTTTGAATACGCTGCGTTTTTACATCGGCGACGAAGCATTTTTCAAAGCGTTGAGAAGAACGACGTATCCCGACCCGAAGATGGAACGGGTAACCGACGGCAGACAGTTTCATTTCGAGACGACCGACGATTTTATGCGGACGGCGGAACGTGAATCGGGCAAAAAATTAGACTGGTTTTTTGAAGTTTATCTGCGCCAGCCCGCGCTGCCGAAACTCGTTGCGGAAACGAGCGCGAATCAATTAAATCTGCATTGGGAAACGCCGAACAATCTGCCGTTTTCGATGCCAATCGAAGTGAAAATCGGCGATAAAACCGAGCGCGTCGAAATGAACAACGGCAAGGGCAGCATCGTGCTGCCGGCGGACGCGAAAGTTGAAATTGATCCGCACGGCTGGGTTTTGAAGGCGCAGTGATTTTTAGATTAAATTTAACCGGACTGGCAGTTGAATCTGAAATCTTTTTCTTTTTCAATTTTTGCCAGTCTTTTTTTGATGACCGGCGTATTTTTATCGTTTGGAAAAGTTTTAATAAAAAGCCGAAATTCCTTGAGAACGCCGCGGCGGTCGCCGCACGCGCAGGTGCCTCCGGTAAATTCTTCTAAGATATTATTCATTTCCTCTTTAATATCCTCGACGTAGGCTTTCGGATATGCGCGCTTAAACTGCAAAATCTTTCCGTATAAATTAGTCAATATTCCTTTACCGTATCTCGTGCAGCCCGTGACATCGGTCTGCTGTTCAAAATATGCCGTCCAAACATCGTCGGGTTTGATTGCGTGCAGCAAGGCAAAATAAGCGATGTCGGTTTTTGTTCCGTGAGTCTTTGAAAATCGGCTGAAAAATTTGAATTCCGGCTCGATAAAAAGAACCTCTTCGCGGTTAATGACAAATCCCTGCATTTTCTTTCCGAGCAAAGCATATTCGGCTTCGCTTAAAGATTCCAATTCGTCAAAATGGTCGGCAACCGCTCTTCCTTTGCCAATCAAAGGCTCGATTGATTTTTTCGATTTCCGAGTCTGCACTTTTTTCAAAGCCAGAGCATATTGATTTGCCGCAGTCAGGATCGGTTTGTTTTGCGCGTGAACGAAAGAAATACTGCATTCGTAAACGAGAAAACATAAAATCAAAGTTAAAAATCTCGGTTTCTTCATTATTAGTTTCTTGAGTCCGCTATGGAAATAATTTCTGTCACAATTTCGCTCGCGGCGTTCGGACGGGCGAAAATTGAAACATTAATTTTCATTTGCGCGAAACGCTTTTCGTCCTTTACCAACTCATCAATTTTATAAGCTAAAACAGGCAAATTGTTGCATTTGATCGCGCAGCCTTTTTCAAGCAGATGATCGGAGTTGCGTTCTTCCTGTCCGGGAATCGGATTGACGATGCAGAAAATCAAATTTTTCGCCAACGCTTCGCTCGTCGTCAAACCGCCGGGCTTGCCGACGATTAAATCTGAAGCCGACATCAATTCGTCCATCTCTTTTGTAAAACCGATTGACTTAAAAATTACGCGTTCGTTGTTTAATTTCTCTTTTGCGGCGCGTTCGAGCTTCGTTTTCATTTCTTCGTTGCGCCCGCAAATCGCCAGAATCTGCGAAGGCGTTTGTAAATCGCTCAGAGCGAAGAGAAGATTTTCGATGTTGCCGACACCGAAGCCGCCCGCCGAAACCAGAATCGTTAATTTATCCGTCGCCAAGCCGTGTTTTTCGCGCATCGCCACTTTGTCCTTCGGTTCGGAGAAAATCGGGTCTATCGGAATGCCGGAAACGATAATTTTATTCGCGGGAATGCCGACTTTGGCGAGATGAATTTTCGTTTCCTCGAGTGCGACAAAATAGCGTTCGTAGAAATGACACAGCCAGAGCGCGTGCGCGTCGAAATCGGTCACGACAATCGCCTGCGGAAACGAAATTTTCCCCTTCGCCGTCAGCCACGAAATAATTTCGGCGGGCAGAAAATGCGTGCAGACGGCGATGTCCGGCTCGTATTCTTTTAAGAATTTAATTAGCGGCTGCGTATTTAGTCGGTCGAGCGCGAGGCGGCGACGTTCATTTTCCCAGGGCTTGTCGAGCGAGTCATACATCCAGCCGAGAACTTCGGGCATCCGGTTGACCATATCGAGATATGCTTTGCCGTAGAGCCGTCGGAAAAGCGGATTCGTATAATTCAAAACGTCTATGTTTTTTATTTCCGCCGTCGCGTGCCGCGCTTTGAACGCTTTTTCAATCGCTTCCGCCGCGCGAAGATGTCCCGCACCGACCGCCGCCGATAAAATTAGGATTTTTTTCAACATATAAAATGAAGGCGAAAATCAAAGGCTGAAATCCGGTTCGTTAGAATGATAATATATTCATTGATTTAATAACATTTTACGACGCGATTAAAAAATTTATGTTCAAGGGAAAAATTTTAGCGATTATCTTAGCGGGCGGCGCGGGCGGCAGGCTCGGGCTTTTGACCGAGAAGCGCGCCAAGCCGGTGATGCCGTTCGGCGGCGCGTATCGCCTGATTGATTTCGCTTTGAGCAACTGCGTCAACAGCGGAATTTCCGACGTTTGGGTGATTGAGCAATACGAACTGCATTCGTTGAACGAGCATTTATCGAACGGCAGACCCTGGGATTTAGATCGAACTTACGGCGGCTTGCAGGTTTTGCCGCCGTTCGAGCAGAACGAAGACTCGAACGACAAGGGCGGGTTTGCCGAAGGAAACGCCGACGCGATTTACCGGCAGATTAATTTAATTGAGGAATTTAAGCCCGACAATTTAATCGTTCTCAGTGCGGATCACGTTTATAAACTGGATTTCCGCGACGCGATTGAAACGCATCTCGAAAAAAAAGCAGCGTTGACATTGGTTTCAACGAAATTGCCGAAAGGCGAATCGGCGAGCCGGTTCGGGGTAATCGAGACGGCGAAAAGCGGGCGCGTGACCAAATTTGAATACAAACCCGAAAAGCCGTCCGGCGATTTAATCGCCACCGAAATTTTCGTTTACGACGCGAAAACGCTGCTCGAAACGCTCAGGGATTTGAAGCGCGAGAACGAAGAATTAAAAGACTACGGCGACAGATTGCTGCCGCGTCTGGTCAAAGAGGGCAATGTTTTCGAGCATCGCCTGAACGGTTACTGGCAGGATGTCGGCACCATTAAAAGCTACTGGCGAACGCAAATCGGACTACTTGACGAACGCGGAAAATTGTTTTTCGACGATGAAGATTGGCGCGTTCTGACGCTCGCCTCGCAGCGCGTTCCGGCATATTTTGAAAAATCAGGAGCAGTGCAAAACAGCCTGATTTCGCACGGCTGCCGAATCGGCGGCAGCGTTTCGCGCTCGATTTTAAGTTCGGGCGTAATCGTCGAACGCGGCGCGGAAGTTGCCGATTCGATAATTTTGCCGAACGCTTCGATTGAAAAAAACGTTGTATTGAATAAAGTGATCGTTGATGCCGGGACGAAGGTGACGAAGGAGAAAGCAAAAAAAGTCGAAGCTCTGCGCCGGAAAAATAAAAACGCGATTGTCGTTATCGGTAAGCGAAAAATTCAAAGCGAATACGACATCGAAGAATAAAAAATGAAAGAAAATACTCAAATCAAAGTCGTCGTCGTGACGGTCAGCGATTCGCGCACCGAGGCGACCGACGTTTCGGGCGTGACCTTAACCGGATTGCTCATCGAAGCGGGCGCGGAAATCGTCGAAAAGATAATCGTCACCGACGATTTTGAAAATCTGCGGCAGACGCTCTCCGCCGTCAGCGAGCGCGAAGATGTCAATTTAATCATCACGACCGGCGGAACCGGTTTGTCGAGCCGCGACAACGCGCCCGAAGCGACGCGCGCCGTCATCGAACGCGAAGCGCAGGGCATCAGCGAGGCGTTGCGTTTCGGGACGATGAAAAAAACGCCGACCGCCGTCTTGTCGCGCGGCGTGTCGGGCGTTCGCAATAAAACTTTAATTATCAATTTGCCCGGCGCGCCGAAAGCCGTCGTCGAATGTTTTGAAATTCTCAAACCCGTTCTGCCGCACGCGATAAATCAAATCGGCGGAAAAACCAAACACTGAATTCAACTAAAAGTTAAAAACTAAAAATTAAAAATGATTTTTGAGAATTCGTCGTTTGAAATTCGCCAATTAAAAACATTATTCGCCGCAGACGAATGAAAGTTTTCGCGTCATCGTCGAGGCGTTTTTCTGTCCGATGATTTTCGCCGTGATCGTGACCGGCTGGCACAAACCCGCGTCAACGTAGAGCGGAACGAAATATTTTCCGCCCGCGCCGACACCGAACACCACGGTTGATTTTTTGGCGAGAATTTTGCTGCCCGCCGTAACGGTTGTTTCGATGCGGCGATTGTTCGCGCTCGTGTCCGTTTGACCGGAAACGACGACGGTAATCAGCAATCCGGTCGAAACTTCGTTGAAGAATTCGCGCGTGTTTTTGGTGGTGATTTCTTCACCGAATTCGCCAGTCAATTCTTCAAACGGCACGATTTTAATCGCCGAAATCTTGAACGACGGCGCGGTCTGCGCCTGAACCGAAAATGACGCGGCGCACCAAAAATACAAACCGAACGACAACAAGAAAAGCGTTTTAATTTTCATATTTAATCTCATATTTATTTTCGCGTTGCGCTCTGAATAAACGCCGCCGCGTCGTCGTGCAGTTTTTTCAAAGACGTTTTTTCGATATACATCATATGCCCGGCTTCGTAGTAGGCGAACGAAATGTTTTTTCGCAGAGTCGGATCGAGATTCATCGCCGACACCGTGTATTCGGCAGCGAAAAACGGCGTTGCCATATCGTAATAGCCTTGCCCGATGAAGATTTTCATATACGGATTTTTCTGCATCGCGTCCTTCAAACGCATCGAAGTATCGGCGTAACCGTTTTCGACGTTCCAATTCCAACGCCCGACTCCGCCGCCGAGCAGATAATATTCGAGGTCGGATTTGAAGTTTAAATCTCTCCGCACGTAATCATTAAAAGCGGCGGTGAACGGTGGACGAATCGCGTTTATACTCGGGTCGTCGTCCGCTTCGCCGCCCGCCGCACTGCGGTCTATGCCTTGAAAGCGGCTGTCTAATCTGCCGACCGTGCGGCGTTGGTCGCGTAAAAGCTCCTTCATAAACGCGCCGAGTTCGACGCGGAAATTGCTTTGTTCGATAAAGTCTTTCGACAAGCCGGTGTATTGGCTGAATTTATCAAGCAGCGTTTGTTTTTCAGTCGCGGAAAGCCGGTCAATTCGCATCATCGCGGGCGCGTATTCGTTCATCGCAAACTGTTCGGCTTCGTCGGCGACTTGTTTGACCGATTTTGCCTGCATCGGCGCGGACAATTTTTTGTGATACCACGCGGTCGTCGCGTAAGACGGCAGAATCAAAACGAGCGGCGCGTCGTTGTTGTCGGCGAAACGAATCGTTTGAAAATTCATCACGGTCGAAATCATCAGAACGCCGTTCAAACCGATGCCGTGATCGAAAAGCCAATTCGACAAACCCGAAACGCGCGTCGTGCCGTAGCTTTCGCCGACCAGAAAAAGCGGCGAAGTCCAACGGTTTTCGCGTCCCAGATACATTCTGATAAATTCGCCGGTTGATTGAATATCGCCGTTGACATCGAAAAATTTCTGATTAAATTCCGGTTTCAAGGCGCGGCTGTAACCCGTGCCGATGGTATCTACAAAAACCAAATCCGTGTCGGCGAGCCACGTCGCTTCGTTCGTTTCGGTTTCATACGGCGGCGGCGGCAAAAATCCGTTGTCGAGCATTTTTACGCGCTTCGGTCCAAGCGCGCCCAGATGCAGCCAAACGCTCGCCGAGCCGGGACCGCCGTTGAACGAAAACATCAATGGGCGATTCGCCGGCGGATTATCCAAAGTGTAAGCCATATAAAAAATCTTCGCTTCGACTTCGCCCGTCTGCGCGTTGCGAATCGGCATATAGCCGGTTTTCGTCGTGTAATTTAATTGTTTGCCGTTGACGCGAATCGAACGCTTCATTACCGAATCCGGTTCGTCGAGCGCAAGGCGCGGCGGTTCTTTCGGCGCGTCGCCGACGCGAACCGTGATCGGCGTAACCGGCGAAGGCGAAGCCGTCGGCGTTGGTGTCGGTGTCGCCGTCGGCGATTCCATCACGTTCGGCGTTTGGAAAAGAAAAAAGATGAACAGAAAAGTTGAAAGAATCATATTTTTTGATGATTGTTCAGGGTTCGTCGTTCGTCATTGGTCGTTAATCGTTCGTGACGGTTTGAAAAATAAAAACGAGCGATTAACAACGAACGACGAACAATTATCTGATAATTTCGCTGACGATTTTGCCGTTGATAATCGTTCCGATGCAGTGCGTCGAATATTCAAATGGATCGCCGTCATACATCGCCACGTCCGCGTCTTTACCTTTAACGAGCGAGCCGATGCGCGAATCAAGACCGAGAATTTTTGCCGCGTCAATCGTGATAATCGCCAGCGCGTCTTTTTTGGAAAGCCCGTTTCCGGCGGCGACTCCGGCTTCAAACAAAACGACGCGTGTTTTCGGCACATACGATTCGTAACCGCTTTGCAGCGCGACCGTGATGCCCGCCGCTTTTAATTTCGCGGCATCTTCCATACTTAGATTTTCCGTTTCGCCCGCCGCGCGGAACATCGTCGGATGAACGATGACGGGAAAACCGGAAGCTTTTATGTCATTCAAAACCATCTGCGCTTCGGCTACGCCGTCGAGAACGATGCGGATGTTAAATTCTTTGGCGATGCGAATGGCGGTGATAATGTCCTGCGCGCGCTGTGCCGTGACCAATAAAGGAATTTCGCGGCGAATGACTTTCTGCATTATGTCGGAACGCAGATCGCTGATCGGCTGCGTTGAAACGATGATTTGAGTGCCGCCGTTTTGAGTGCCGCCGTTTTGCGTCGCCCGATTATTTTCCGTCGGCGGATTTTCGAGCATCGAATTCGGATTGGTCGCTGTCGGACTGTTGTCGTTTTTATTCTGTCCGTTGTTCGCGGTGGTCGTCGTGGTTATGGTGGTCGGCGTTTTTGCCGGACTGTTTTTACTGTTGGCTTCCGAGGCGCGAATCAGCTCGGCGCGGAGCATCGCGGCTTGTTTGCCGCGCGTGCCGGGCGATTTGCCGCCGCTCGCCAGCGCGTCTTCGCCCAACGTCACGGCAACCATCGCCGTCGGAATCAAAGCCGCTTCGTCCGCCGTGTTGCCGACGGTTTTGGCAATCATCGTTTGCCCGGAAATCAACGCGCCCGGTTGGTGTCCGGTGTGGATGGTCGTTACGCCGAACGAGCGCACCCATTCGATTAATTTTTCATTCGGATTATATGCGTCAATCGCGCGCAGCTCGGGCTGCATCGGCGAAGAACCGTCGAGTGCCATCTGTTCCTGCGGCTGATTCAAATAGCCGTTCAAACCGATGACCGAATGCGCGTCAATCAAGCCGGGTGTCACGATTTTCGCCGAAACGATTTTGTAGTTCGACGGAATTTTAATTTGATTCGCCGCGCCGACCGCTTCGATTTTTCCGTCCGCATTCAGCAAAACCACGCCGTTCTGAATCGGCTCGCCCGCCATCGTCCAAACCGTCTCGCCCTTGACGGCAATCTGCGCGTCAGCGATGGAAAACGAAAAATGGAAAACGGAAAAGAATAGAATAAAGAAAAATAAATTTTGCATTTTACATTTTGAATTTTGCATTAGTTACCGTCCTCCGCGTCGTCGGTGTCGAGTTGATTGTCTTTGCCCGCGCCGTCGCCGCCGACCGAAATTAAATAATCTTTCGGGTCGGCGCGGTCGAAAACTTTTTTGCCTTCGATCCACGTTTGCAAAACGTGTGTGTAAACGCTCAAAGGATCGCCTGACAGAACGATAAAGTCGGCATCTTTACCGGTTTCGAGCGAGCCGACGCGCTTGTCCAAATCGAGAATCTTCGCGTTTGCCATCGTTAAGGCATAGAGAGCTTTTTCGGGCGATAATCCGCCGCGCACGCCGATTGCCGCTTCGCGCAGAAAGAAACGCGAATCGGTGATGTAATCGTCGGTGTGAAAGCCGAACAAAATTCCGGCTTTGTCCATAATCGCGGGCGTTTCAAAGCGTATATCCACCGTCTCCAATTTGCCGCCGGGCGAATCAATCAAAATAATCGAGCAGGGAATTTTCTGTTTGGCGATTTCGTCGGCGACCTTCCAGCCTTCGGAAACGTGATGCAGCACGAGCCGGAAACCGAATTCTTTTTGCAGACGCAGAACGGTCATAATGTCGTCGGCACGGTGCGTGTGAAAATGAACGACGCGGTTGCCCGCCAAAACTTCGGCGAGCGTCTCCAACGCCAGATCGCGCGGCGGCAATTTCGATTTGTCGCTTCCCGCTTTTTTCACCTTGTCGGCGTATTCTCTGGCGCGGATAAATTGTTCGCGCACGAGCGCGGCTGATTTGGCGCGCGTGCCGGGAAACGTGCCGCCGCCGGCGCGCATCGGATTCGTGCCGTTGGCGAATTTGATGCCGCCCATATATTTGCCGTCCGCGCCGTAAATCAATAAGTCTTCGATCTTCACGGCATCGTCGCGCAGCTTCAAATAAAGCGTCTGACCGCTGTCGAGATGTCCCGAACCGGGCATCACGTTGACGGTCGTGATGCCGCCCGATTGAGCGCGCTGTATGCTGCCCGAACGCGGATTGACCGAATCCAAAATCCGCACGTCCGGCTGAATCGGCGCAGAACCGTCCGCGCCCGCCGGTTCGCCGATATGACTGTGCGAATCAACGAGTCCGGGCATAATCACTTTGCCTGCCATATCAATCTGCACAACGTCGGACGACAAACGCACGGTGCGCGCGTCGCCGACCGCCGTGATTTTGCCGTTCTGCACGATCAGAATGCCTTGCTCAATCGGCGGTCCGACGACCGGAATAATTTTGGCGTTGACGAACGCCGTCGGCTTTTCCTGCGCGGCGAGCGGCGCGGCGCAAAGCAGGAAAATTCCGACGAACATCAGAAAATTTTTCATTTTATTTTTCCTCGTAAAAAGCTGAAAAGAAGTGCAAATCTAAATTGCAACGAATCAGGGCGCGTGTCAAGAATTGAACGGGCGAATCGCCGATAAATTTTTTATTTCGATTCGTATAACCTTTTCTTTCCGCAACTGTTCACTATTCACTATTCGTTATTCGCTAAAAAAAAGCAGTCTCGGTTCGGCAACGAAAATCCGATAGTGAATGGAGAACGGTTTGATTTACGAAAGATTTAAAGTTTCCGAATCTTGCGCGGAGTCGGCGGGCAGCGTAATAAAAAACGTCGTGCCGTTTGCGGCATTCGTCGCCGCCTCGATGCGTCCGCCGTGCGCGGTGATAATTCCGTAACAAACCGCCAGTCCTAAACCCGTGCCTTTGCCCGCCGGTTTGGTCGTAAAAAACGGATCGAAAATTTGTTTGAGATTCGCGTCTTCGATGCCTGTCCCGCTGTCGGCGATTTCGATTTTAATTTCGTCGCTGCCGTTAAAAGTTTCGATTCGCAGATCGCCGCCGTCGGGCATCGCGTCTCGCGCATTGAGAAATAAATTTAAAAAGACTTGCTGCAATTGATCGCGGTCGGCGAAAACCGTCGGCGAATTTTCGGCGTAATTTTTGGCGAGGCGCAAAAATTGAAACGATTTGTCGAAGCTCGCCAGCCGCAAGCTCGTTTCGATGATTTCGTTGATATTGAAATGATTTTTCGCCGCCGGACGAACGCGCGCGAAATCCATCATATCGCGCGTCACCTGCGTGATGCGCTCGATTTGCGTTGAAATTAATTTCAATTTTTCCCGCGCGTTTTCATCCAAACCGTTTTTCGACTGCAGCATTTGAATCAAAGACGAAATCGCCGCGAGCGGATTGTTGACTTCGTGCGCGACTCCGGCGGACAAAGTTCCCATCGCGGCGAGTTTTTCGGTGCGAATCAGTTGTTCGTTCAGATGTTTTAATTGTTCGATGTCGCTTGCCATTTTGCGGCTCATTTCGTTGAAAGATTCGGCGAGTAAGCCGATTTCGTCGTTGCTTTTTTTCAGGTCAACTTCGGTTCCGTAATCGCCGTTTGTGACCTGTACGGCGGCGACCGTGATTCTTTGCAGGGGACGCGAAAGCGTGCGGACGGTTAAAAGCACGAGCAAAAGATTCGGCACGAGCGCGGAGATAATCGAAAAAACCAGATATTTGCGCCACGCTTCAAACGTCTCGCCGTCGCGGAAAGCCCACCAGACAATCGGAATCTGAAAAACGATAAAACTTAAAATTGCCACCGACGCGATGCTCAGAGCGATTTTGTAGGCAATCGGAAAAAGTCTGAACTGGTCGAGCGCAGTTTGCAGCGAGAACAGTTTGAAATTAGAAATCGCGTAAGCGTAAATCAAAACGCCCGGCAGAACGAAAATCGCGCTGAACGGCAAAAACGAATAAATACCGAAAAACGGCAAAGCGATATTCGCCAGCGTTTTCAAAATGCCGGTGATAACGACCGCCCACAAAATCGCGCCGACTTGCTGACCGCGCTGCGTGTCCCGATATTTTTGATATTTGCGAAATAAAATAATCGCGCCGAAACCGAAAACGAAATAAACGTAAGCGACGAAAACATACGCGAGCGGCGCGAGTTCAATGACGAATTGCCCTCTGACAAATCCGACGCTGCGCCACAAAAGTCCGAACGCGGCGGCGGGAATTAAAATAACGCTCGGCGCGAACAAAACAGCGGCGCGTTTCTTCGGCGTGCGCGAATTTTCAGGAAAAACCCACGCAAAAATCGCCAGCGCGCACTGCATTAAAAGCGCGATGATAAAGCTCGCCGAAGCCCACCAGCCCGAATCTAAATTTTCGTCGTGAAAATTCCAGAAGATTAAATCCTTAATTGTCCAAAAGGCGAGAAAACTGATGAACGCGGCGAACGTCTGGTGAGCGCGGTTGCGCGGGTTCGCCACGAAAACATAGAAGCCGAGCGTTACCAGCAGAAAAAGCGCGAAAAGATGTAGAAGCACGAGCATCTGTTTCAGTTTTAACGTGAAGTTTGAGAAATTGCAAAATTTCGTCGCCGGAGCGCGGACGGCTCGTCCGCATTCGAGCGCGACGGCGCGCGACGAATCGTTATTTTTGAGTCGCGCAATTCCAATCAAACAACTTCGCAAACGCTCGTTGGGCAGACGAGCCGTCCGCGCTCCTTTTTGACGCGCCGATTCAGTTTTGATTCACTCCGCTTACAAGCCGAGAATATATGCCGAAACAATAAAAGTCGTGCCGAAGGCAATCGGCAGAAAATGTTTGCGGGCGATTTTGTCTTCCTTTTTCAAAAGCCGGTGCAGAATTGCAAAAATCGGCAACGCGCAACCGCCGACCATCGCGCCAAGCGCGCCGCCGAAAACCGCGCCGATCAAAAAAATAATCGTGCCGCCCGCGCCACCCGACAAAATTCCCCACAAAATTCCGACGAACGGCAAAATTAGAAGCATTTTCGTCCACGACATTTGTTCCAGATCGCCGACGATTTTTCCGACGACTTTGCCGGTGAAATAAGCAGTGACGGCGGCGATTAAATTAACGACGGCGATGATGCCGACAACCCACAAATCTTCAAAGCGAAACGCGCCGTCGTTGATAAAAGCGCGCGTGAAAATCGCGGCGGGCGGAATCGTTCCGAGCAGAAGTCCGAAATAAGCGAACGCCTGTTTGTCGGACAAAGGGTTTTTCATCGTCGCCGCTTCGAGCGCGTCCTGTTCGTTCGTGTAGAGCGATTTTTTTTGCGCGGATTCGGCGTTGGCGGCGAGCAGAATTTCTAATCTCTGCCGCGTAGATTCGTCATCGCCGCCAAAATGGTTTGACGACTGCGGGCAGTCGGCGTATGTAACGGTTCGGGCATTTCCGGTTTCCATAAAACTTCGGTCTCCAAATAATTGAGGCGCGGCGGCTTGCCGGTTTGCAGATTCGCCGCGAATATTTTTTCGACATTTTCTTGCGCCGTCGAATCTTTGAGAATCTGTACGAATTCGTTGACTGCGTTCCCGAATCGGTCGGCGTTTTGAAGCGAGCCGTGCAAAATTTCAATCGTTCGCAAAAAATCCTTGCGCGCTTCGGTTTGATGAAAGGCGAGCCGCTTTCGGTTGCGTCTGTGCAGACAGACGGCGGCGATTTCGACATCTTTTCTATTCGCGCGGCGAAAAACTTCGGTTTCGCGCGTCGTCGGTTTTTCCGTCGCGTCGTTCGATAAAATCGTCAAATCGGCGTAGCGTTCTATCGTCTGGCGAAATTCAAATAAAGAAATCGGCGAATCAGTCGCGCGCAAAAACGCTTCGAGATTTTTCTGCGTCGCGGAAAGTGTAATTTCGTCGGGAAAATTATTATTTAAATTGGAAACGGCGCGCCATTTCGACTTTTTGAATTGGCGAAACGTCAAAAAAGCGAGCGGCAGCCAAAACACGAAAGCCAACGCGGTTTTCAGCCAGAGTTTTTTTCGGTCGTTTGCCGCGCGTCTGCGTAAAAAAAAGTGAACGGCGAACGGCGCGCCGCCGGTCAGATAAATAATTATAAAGTCGGTCAGATTCATCAGTTCGAGAAAATGGCAAAGCGCGTGCCGACAAAGCCGTCGCCAATTCTGAAAATCGGATTTGCGACGGACAACCGGTAAATTAAGGCGAACGCAGAAAATTGTTGGAACAAAAGCGTTTGGTCGGGCGTTAAAGAAAATAGCAAAGCGCGAAAAATTAAAGATTCGATTTGCAGAATGCAAATTATTAAATAAATATAAACTCTACTGAAAAGAACTTCGCAAAAAATATTTTTCGCCTCCGTCTAACAATGGCACTCGAATTGCTAACAATATAAACGGTATTAGTCGAAGCAGTCTTTACAGTATCAGATTCATACAAACAGGAAATTATAAAAATGACAGCGAAAGCAAAAATAAAAGTGATTAAAAAAGGCGAAGCGAAAGCCGCCGAAACGCCGGCTAAGACCGAATTGAAGCCGAAACAGGCGGCGCGCGAAATGGTTTCAACCGTGTCGAACTGGGTCAACGAATTTCAACAGCGTCGCCGCGAAGAAACGAAACAAGCCATCGAAAATTTCTTTTCAAATCATCCGCAAATTAACGGCGTATAGATTTGGCGGAACGATCTTTGTAAAGATTTTAAGACGAGCTAAATACCGTAGCACTTAAGGATAGCCAAATCAGGCTGTCCTTTTTAAATTTTAAATGAAGCATTTTCGCCGTTGACGGTTGGCTTGCGGATAAGGCTTTTGTGTTAAACTTTTTCAAAGCGCGGGCGGCAAATTTTTATGCGGGAAAAAGTAATTTTAATTTCGGGAGCGAGCAGCGGAATCGGTCGGGCGGCGAGTTTATTATTCGCCGAAAACGGCGCGAACGTCGTCGCTCTCGGCAGAAATATTGACGAACTGAACGCTCTCAAAAACGAAGCGAAAAGTTTGGACGGAAGCGTTACGCCGCTGGTCTCTGATTTGTCTGACACGTCGCAAATCGAAAAAACTGTGGCGGAAACGTCCACCAAATTCGGTCAGATTGACGTTCTGGTTAATGCGGCGGGCATCATTTTGAACGGTTCGATTGAAAACACAATGCTCGAAGATTGGGACCGGATGATGAACATCAATCTGCGCTCGATGTTTTATCTGACGCAAAAATGCGTGCCTTTTTTGGAAAAGACCGAAGGCAATATCGTTAATGTTTCGAGTGTTTCAGGAACGCGCGCGTTTCCGAATGTTTTGGCGTATTGCATCTCAAAAGCGGGCGTTGACCAACTGACGCGCTGCGCTGCGCTCGAGCTTGCGCCGAAAAAAATTCGCGTTAACGCCGTCAATCCCGGAGTCGTTGTGACTGATTTGCACAAGCGTGGCGGAATGGCGGAAACGGCTTACGAAAATTTTCTGGAGAACTCGAAAAAAACGCATCCGATTGGGCGCGTCGGCAATCCGAAAGAAATCGCTGAATTAATCTTTTATCTGGCATCGGAAAAGGCTTCGTGGATTACCGGCGCGACTTACGCGATTGACGGCGGACGCGCGCAAACCTGTGCCAGATGATTTTTTGCGTATGAAATTTCAACTGCTCCCAAGCACCTTCGACGAAAACGGCAAAGCCTCGCCGCGTCAGCATCTGGCGTGTTTCGTCGTTGACGACTGCGTGGCGATTGATGCCGGAAGTTTGGCGATGGCGGCGAGCGTCGCGCAGAAAAAACAAATTCGAGACATAGTTTTGACGCACGCGCATCTCGATCATATCGCCGGGTTGCCGCTGTTTGTGGACGACTTATTCGCCGCTCTCGAACAGCCGGTTTGCGTTCACGCGACCAGGGAAGTCGTCGAAATTCTCGAGCGCGACGTTTTTAACTGGACGCTTTACCCGCGCTTTTCCGAACTGGAAAATTCAAACCGCATAAAAGTATTGAAATACGCTTCGTTTGAACCCGGACGCGAATTTTCGGTGAAACATCTGCGCTTTAAACCGCTCAGCGTTAATCATAAAGTTCCGACCGTGGGTTTCGTCGTTTCCGATCAGAAGACGACCGTCGCTCTAAGCGGCGATACGGCGGAAATGGAAGGTTTTTGGCAGGGCGTAAACGCCGAAGAAAATCTTTCCGCGCTTTTAATCGAATGCGCCTTCCCGGATAGTTTGGAGCAACTGGCGCGAACTTCGCATCACTTAACGCCAAAGCGAATGCGAACGGAACTGGAAAAATTCAATCGAAGGGAATGCGCCGTTTACGTTGTCAACATCAAGCCGATGTATTACGACGAAGTGGTTGAGCAAATCGCCCGTTTGGAACTTGAAAATCTGCAAATTTTGCAGGTCGGGCAGGTTTACGAATGGTGAAAAGCGTCGGAAATTTAAGGATTCTCGCGTTTGAAATTAACCGGTTCGAATTCGCTTTCACGATGTTCGCCCGCGAACTCGTGCAAAATTACGCGACCGTTGCGTAAAACTTCTTTAATCTTAAAGGTGCGTTCCTGACGGTTTTTGCCCGGCATAATTCCGGCGCGAAAGGTAACCGACATTTCCGGTCGCGCCCAAACGCTCGGCGGAACGATTTTTTGATATAAGTTCTTAAAAAAACTCATTTATTTAGTTTTCCGATTCTTCCTTTTTCTTATGTTTCACTTTGCGCCCGGACGGATTGGCTTTTTCTTCCGGCTTATCTTTGCCGAATTTGCGGCTCGGCGGCGCAATCGGCTTGCGAATCGAATCGAAAATCGGCTGTTGAATTTTTCTTTTTTTCTTATCGCTCATCACATCTAAAATAGTTGCACGGGAAACGGCGGGCTGTCATCCGTCAACGGTTAACTGTTGACAATCGCGCCGGAAAATTTCACTATGAAAGACGTTTAATATTCGAATAGTTCCAATTCGAATGGTCGGCAGATAAGGTTCGGAGGCGGAGTTTGAACGGCAGATTAAACCCGGAATATAGACTTCCAAAAACTTACCCCAAAAAAATCGGACGCGCGAAATTGAATTTTCGTCGTCCATTCTGGTTATACGCGCCCGGCTATTATTTTTTCGCAGCGGTCGCCGGGGTCGGTTTCTTTTTTCTCGTGTGGGCGATTTTGAGCGAAGGCAGCGAAGAAACGGCGTTTTTAATTGCCGTCGGCGGCGCGGCACTCATTGCTACCGCCGCCGTTTTCTGCCGCGAAGTTCTGCTTCGCAAAACCCGCCGTCAATATTTGGCGATGGAAAAAGAATTCAGGCAGCACATCCAAACCGTTTCGCCGCCGCGTCATCTGCTTGAGCGGGAAAACGGGAAAATCACGCTCGAAAAAAACGCACGGTTAATCAAAGACATTCAAAAAAAATCCGACGCGGCGCGCGGTTTGAAAAATTCCGCCGACGCGCATTTGGACGTTTTGGAAAGCTGTCGCGTCTATCTGACGGTGAGCGGCGAGCAGATGGAGACCGCAGGCGCAGGTTCGCCGCGCTTGGTCGGCTTCCGGCGCGGGCGCGAAATCGTCGAGGAACTGCACCATTTTCATCTGCTGTCGTGGGCGGAAACCGAAGCCCGCGCGCTGACGCGAAAAGCGCAAAATTATGTTACAATTTCCGATAAATTAAATACGGCGCAAGATGCCCTGAGCGTTTTGCAGTCGGCTCTGGAGTTTTATCCGAACGAGACGCGCTTAATAGAATCTGAAGCGGTTCTAAAGGATTTTATCGCCTCGATAAAAATTTCGCACTGGATCGAACAAGCCGAACGCGCCGCTTTTAAGGGTAATAACAAACGCGCCATAAGCCTGTATCGGGACGCACTGTTTTTTCTGGCGCGCGAAGATGTAAAAACCAAAGCCAGAGACGCGATTGCCGCGAACATAAATTCTGAAATCGAATCTTTGCGCCAAATACCGACGAACTAGAAATAGTATCTAAATAGCTTTAAAATGAGTACTCAAAATTGCCCCAGATGTAACAGCGACCGGGTCAGACGCGGTTATCGTCCGACTCCCTTCTGGTCGAAACTGCTTTTTCGTTATAACTTATTGTGCGATAACTGTAATTGGGAATTTAAAGGCTTCGCCATTCCCGGAACGGTTTCGACTAAGCCAACCCGCAAGCCGAAAAAAAATACCGACGACAAAAATAACATCAAAGTTTTCTGAAGACTTTGAAAAAATTAAATCGTCGAGGGCGAGCCGCGCGAGCAAATGAAAGAAAGAACGCCGCATCATTTGTCATATGTTTTATTGTGCCTCGTGGTCTGGCACTCTGCTCTTTTCGCTCAAACCGCGCCGACCGAAAATGAAATGAAACTTGCCGCGGTTCAAGTTGATGAAGCGGATTTGATTCATCCGGGCGATTTGATTGACGTGGACGTGATCGGCAGCCTCGAATATGACTGGCGCGGAACCCTCAACGCGGAAGGCTTTCTCGAACAAGCGAACAAAAACGATGCTCAAAAGCAATTCAAAGGCATTGATTTCGTCGAAAATCCGGTTTACGGACTGTGCCGCAGCGAAACTTCGGTCGCCGAAGAAATCGCCAAAGTTTACAGCAAAAATCTGCGTGACCCGAAGGTCATCGTTAGAATTCTCGACCGCTCGAACCGTCCGGTCGCGTTAATCGGCGGCGCGGTCAAAACTCCGCAAAAACTGCAAATCAAACGTTTGGTTTTTTTGAACGAATTAATCATCGTTTCCGGCGGCTTGACCGAAAACGCAAGCGGCGAAGTGCAGATTTATCGCCCGCCGAGCTTAAATTGCCGCCGCAAAATCGCCGAAACCGGAGCAGCGGAGAAAACGGACGGCGAAAAAACGGAAAAAACGGAAAATTCCGCCGGTCAAAGCAGCGAATCGGATTTTATCAACATTAAATTGACGGATTTGCTGGCGGGGAAAAAAGCGTCGAACCCGCAAATATTAAGCGGCGACATTATTACCGTGCAGGAAGCCGCGCCGATTTACGTAATGGGCGGCGTGGCAAACCCGAAACAAATCTCGGCGCGGACGCAAATCACTCTCAGCCGCGCGATTGACAGCGCGGGCGGCTTAATCAAAAACGCCGATGCCAAAAGCATTGTTATATACCGGCGCGAAAACGGCGAAACCAAAATTATCGAAGCCGATTTAGACCAGATCAAAGCCGAAAAAACGCCCGACGTGGATTTGAAGGCGTTCGATATTGTGGAGGTCGCTCAAAACGGACGCGGCAGAAGCAAGTTTCCGCCCGTCATTGACGCGGCGGAAATAAATGCGAAAAACGCTTTGAATTTTCCTTTAAGAATTATCGAATGATTAGCAGTTTCTTAGATAAATCGAATTTTTCGATTGTCGGAAGGCGAAAAATTTGGTATCAATAAGGATTAACTTTCACGGATTTTAGAAATCTATTTAAAAGTTTATGGCAGAAAAAAGAAATGGTTACAGTCGCCGGACGATTGCGTTTTTCGGGCTGGTGTTAATCGGAATCGTTATCGGAACGCTGATTTATCTCGAACAAATCGCGGTTTTATATATTTTAGCGACGCTCTCGCTGGTCGCGCTGCTGCTCGTCGTCGGTGCCGCCGATCTGGAAAACGTCGGGCGCGAAAATCTCGAAGGCTTTAGTAACGAATAACGCAATTTGTAAATTCGATGTCGAAAACGCTCAAATTTTTATCAATTTGTCTGCTTTTGCTCAATCTGACCGGAAATTCTTTCGGCTATACGACGCAGTTTGCCGACACGGGCGAGACATTGCGTCTGCATTGGAAAACCGGTGTTATTCCGATTGCCTTTTCGACCTCGCTGCTCAAATCTAATTCCTATATAAAGCCGGACAGCGATGTCGAAGGCGCGATTCGCCGCAGCCTCGATACCTGGGAACAAGCTTCAAACGTCAAATTTCAAATTTCCTGGACCGACAAACAAACGATCAGCCCGTCCGGGAAAGCCGGCGACGGCGTAAATCTCGTGACGATTGCCGCGACACCGGAAAATATTCTGACGATTGGCAGCGATGCCGGCGAAGTCGCCGCCCGCACGCGCATCTTCTACAGCCGCAAGGGTTTTATCACCGAAGCCGATGTTGTTCTGAATCCTTATGAGCAATTTTCCACCGACGGTTCGATTGGCACATATGATCTTGAATCTACTTTGACGCACGAAATCGGACATTTGCTCGGGCTTGAACATTCGCTGATTACGGGCGCGACGATGCACGAACACCAAGGCAAAAACGGCGCGTATAATTTGCCCGGAACGAGCTTGAGAACTTTGTCCGAAGACGATTTGGCGGGCATTCGCGCCCTTTATGGAGCAAATGCTTCAAATACTGAATGCTGCGGAACAATCAGCGGAAAATTAACGCTCGGCGGCGGCGGCAAAGCAGCGAAGAATCTTGAAGTTTGGGCGGAGGATGCGGACAGCGGACGAGTAATTGCCGGAGTTATTACCAACGCCGAAGGCTTTTACCGGCTCGAAGGTTTAAACGGCGGGCGTTACAAAATTTACGCGCAGAGCGTCGCCGACGATTCGGAAAAGTCTTTTTCGTTTGAAATTCTCGGCGAAGTTGAAATCGGCAAAGATAAAACTCAAATCATATCCAGAAAATTGACTTCCATCCGCAAATCCTTCGACGCGCGTTATATCGGTTTTAACGGTCAAATCTCTGATCTCGCCGTGCCGGTCAACGGCGGAAAATCGTATCGAATTTACGTCGGCGGTAAAAATCTTAACGCGAACAACACTACTATCGGCTTCAATTCGCAGTATCTGAGCGTTACGCCGAAAAGTATAATCATTGACGATTATGGCGATGATCTTTCCGTCATCAGTTTTGAAGTCAATATAGACAGTCGAATTTCGTTTGGCGAATATAGCTTTTTTATTAAAAGCATTGATAAGCAATTACAGTATTCGGTTGGCAGTTTAACGATTGAAGATATTGTCAATGAATGGAATAGTCATTTTATCCCGGACGATAAATAAACTAAAAAAAATCTTATTGTTATTTGCTATTTCATAAACAATATGCATAATCTATAGATGTTCACCTCCCCGGTGAACATTTGGTCACGAGGGGTGAGGACTTGTGACCTAGGGGCGACGGTGTGGGAGACGTTGCCCTTTTAACTTTTAAAACATTCTTCCATACTCTTTCATTGCCCGTTTAGAAAATTTGAATTTTGCAATATTTGTAATTTTTGCCGAGCTTTACTGCTTCCGGATCGGAATCAGAAGATTTTAACTTTGCGGTGAGCGGAAGAAGACCCTCAACCCTGTTTGGTCATTCATGTCGGCGGTTAAGGGACGCGTCGTTTTGCGCTTGCAAATTCAAATTGACAAGCGTATATTTCATTTTTTGACAATTTGCGCTGCCGAGGGCGTTTCACTTGAAACGCCGCGGGGGAACCAAATATTTGGGGCTAATCAATTTGAGAAATTGAGGAAAAATTCCGATTTTCCAGCCCGTCAGCTAACCTCGCAGGCTTATTGGAAGACAAGCCGCTTTAAATTGTGTAAGCTGTTCAAAAAACCACAAGTGCATTGACTTGCATTTGTGGTTTTTTACGTAAAATTTTATGGGTAAAACCGAAAGGGGTTCAAACAATCGCTTTCAACGCTGGCTTTTTCAAGGTGTCAGGGAAGTCGAAGCTCCTTACGAAAAATCAGGGACGCATCATCAGCATCCCTGGTGGAAGGTGATGTGTCTGACAGGCGTTGATTATTTTTCGACGCTCGGCTATCAGCCCGGCATCGCTTTTATCGCGGCGGGAGTTCTTTCGCCAATCGCCACTTTAATCCTGGTTTCACTGACGCTGTTCGGCGCGCTGCCGATTTATAATCGCGTGGCGGCGGAAAGTCCGAAAGGCGAAGGCTCGATTGCGATGCTTGAAAGTCTGCTTTCGCGCTGGAAGGGAAAACTTTTTGTGCTGGTTCTGCTCGGTTTCGTCGCCACCGATTTTGTCATCACGATTACGCTTTCGGCGGCTGACGCTTCGGCGCACGTCATCGAAAACCCGTTCGTTAAAACGCATCTGCCTTTTTTAGATCATCCCGTCCCGGTCACGCTCGGATTAATTGTTCTGCTCGGCTTGGTTTTTCTGAAAGGATTCAAAGAAGCCATCGGCATTGCCGTTTTTCTCGTCGGTTTGTATCTATTGCTGAACGTCGTCGTCATCGGTTTCGGATTTTACGAAATCACCACGCATCCAGAGCTTTTTCCGGCTTGGAAAACCGCGCTTTTTACAAATCACCGAACCGGCGACGCGCGCAGCATTTTTGCGATTATCGGTATTTCGCTGCTGGTTTTTCCAAAGCTCGCGCTCGGACTCTCCGGTTTTGAAACCGGCGTGGCGGTGATGCCTTTGATCAAAAGCCCGAACCGCATTTCAAATACGCGTAAACTTTTGATGACGGCGGCTTTGATTATGAGCTTTATGCTCATCGCCAGCAGCTTCGTGACGAGCGTGATTATTCCCGAAAAATCTTTCTGCCCGAAAATTTCGTGCGGCACGGATGATGCTAATGATGCTCCGTTCTATTGCGCCTGCAGCCAGTCGGAAATCGAGAGCAAAGCGATTAAAGAATCGGGCGATGCCAACGGTCGCGCGCTGGCTTTTCTGGCGCATAAATTTCTGGGCGATATTTTCGGGACGATATACGATTTAAGCACAATTTGTATTTTGTGGTTTGCCGGTGCGTCGGCTCTCGCCGGGCTTTTGAATATCGTGCCGCGTTATTTGCCGCGTTACGGAATGGCTCCCGAATGGGCGCGCGCGACTCGTCCGCTCGTGCTGGTCTTTATGGCGATCTGTTTCGCCGTTACCGTGTTTTTTGAAGCCGACGTGGACGCGCAGGGCGGCGCATACGCGACCGGCGTTCTGGTTCTGATGAGTTCGGCGGCGGTCGCCGTGACGATTTCCGCGTGGCGCAGACACAGTCCCTGGGCGTGGGGCTTTATGTTGATTTCGCTTGTCTTTATGTACACGACTTTGACAAATATTTATGAACGTCCCGACGGCATCAAAATCGCTTCGGTGTTCATCTTTGCGATTATCGCAACGTCTTTTATTTCGAGAGCGATGCGCTCGACCGAAGTACGAATTAACAAAATCGTTTTAGACGATAAAGCCAAAGAATTTCTCGACGAATTGGCGGAAGGCGAAATTCGCATTGTGACCAACCGCTGCGAAGCGGGCGACGTTGCCGAATATCGCTACAACGAACACGAAAAACGGGTTGACAATCATATTCCTTCGAGCGATCCGATTATTTTCTTCGAGGTTGAAACCGGCGACGCTTCGGAATTTAAAGGCAAATTGAAGGTGCGCGGAATCGAAGTCGACGGGTATAAAATTTTGCGGACCGAATCGTCGGCGGTGCCGAACGCGATTGCCGCTTTGCTGCTGCATCTGCGCGATAAAACCGGGAAGATTCCGCACGTTTATTTCGGCTGGAGCGAAGGCAATCCGCTGAAATATTTAGTCAGATTTATTTTGTTCGGCGAAGGCGACACCGCGCCAGTCACCCGCGAAATTTTGCGGCAGGCGGAACCCGATCCGGAACTCAGACCGAATGTTCACGTCGGCGGTTAAGACGCAATCAATTTTGAGTGATTAAATTTTGATTAAAAAGGCGGAGACGAATTATTTGCTATCTTCGGGAGAACTTCCTTCTTTCGGCAGCGGGTTCATTTTCAGATAGCACGAGCGGCAGTAAACCGGACGACCCTGCGACGGATAAAACGGCACGGTCGTATAATTACTGCATTGCGCGCAGTAAACGGCGACCTCGATTTTTTGTCGAACGCCGGTTTCCGCCGTCGCTAAAATCGCGTTCAGACGCTCGTTTTTCGCCTGTTTGCAGTCCTTACAGCGTTTCGGCGGATTTTGCAGACCCTTATCGCGGAAGAAAAGCTGTTCGCCGATTTTCCAGATAAAATCATTACCACAATCAATGCAAATGAGTCCTGCGTCTTCTAAATGCGGTTCATCAGCGAAAGTTTTCTGATTAAATTCTTTGAGACTGTTTACTAACACTTTTCCCAAAATATTTACTTCCTTTAATTTTCGTTTCCGCGAACAATTAGGGGATTCGCCGGAATTACAGATACAGTTTTAAATCGGTCAATTCAACCGGTGAGAAGCCCGCGAAACCGGTTAATTTTACCTGCCGATTCTTTATTGAATTTATAAGCATCAAAGGCGCGTGTCAAGTTTATCCGGCGAGATGATAATTCGCCGCTAATCATTTACAATTCTCCAAAAGCTATGAAAGTATTGGTTATCGGCACGGGCGGACGCGAACACGCGCTCTGTTGGAAGTTTGGGCAAAGTCCGAAATTAACGAAAATCTTTTGCGCGGGCGGCAACGCGGGAATTTCCGAAACGGCGGAAGTCGTTGCGATAAAACCCGTCGAAATCGAAAAACTGGCTGATTTCGCCGCGCAAAATTCGATTGATTTAACATTCGTCGGCGGCGAAACCGCGCTGGCTCTGGGCATTGTTGACGAATTTGAAAAGCGCGGGTTGAAAATCGTCGGCGCGAATCAAAAAGCAGCACGGCTGGAAGCGAGCAAATCGTTCGCTAAAGATTTTATGCGGCGGCACAATATTCCGACTGCCGAATATGCCGTCGCGGATTCGCCGCCGGAAGCGTTAGAGATTTTACAAAGCGGAAAATTCGGCGGCGAAACCGCGCCGGTCGTCGTCAAAGCCGACGGACTCGCCGCCGGAAAAGGTGTCGTCGTCGCTGAAAACCGGCAAGTCGCCGAACAGGCAATCGGCGAACTCGAAACGCTCGCCGGAAAACAAGCGTCGGAAAAAATCGTTCTGGAAGAATGTCTGACCGGACGAGAAGTTTCGCTTTTGATGTTCGTTGACGGCGAAAATTTCGCTCTGATGCCGCCGGTGCGCGATCATAAACGAATCTTTGAAAACGACCGCGGCGCGAACACCGGCGGAATGGGAACGATCACCGACGCGAGTCTTTTGACCGAGCAACAAACAGCCGAAATCGTCGAAAAAATAATCGAGCCGACGCTCGAAGGCTGTCGGAAAGAAAACTTTCCGTTTCGCGGCATCTTGTTTTTAGGTTTGATGATGACTGCTGACGGCGCGCAGGTTCTCGAATATAACGTTCGCTTCGGCGACCCGGAAACGCAGGCGATTTTGGTCCGGCTCGAAACGGATTTAATCGAGATTTGCGAAGCAATTTTGAACGGAACGCTCGACGAAATAAATATCGAATGGAAAAGCGGAAGCTCGGCGTGCGTCGTTCTCGCCGCCAAAGGTTATCCGCAAAAAGCCGCAACGGGCGACCTAATCGAATGCTTGGACAAAGATTTCGACGGCGTTAAAATCTTCCACGCGGGAACGGCAAAAAATGCGAATGGAAAGTTCATCACAAACGGCGGACGAGTTTTAGGCGTAACGGCAACGGGCGAAAATTTAACGGCGGCGATTGAAAATGCGTATCGCGCGGTCGAAAAAATTAGTTGGAACGGAATGCAATTCCGGCGCGACATCGGGAAACTGTCAGAACCGTCGGCGGTAGCGGACGATTCAAAGCGACGCGCTTAAATCTTTATTTTGCGTCTGGAATTATTGACTTCGACAATCCGCTTTCGCCGACGATTACGATTTTAATAATTTTCCAAATTCTTTCGATAATTATCAAAATTCATTTTCATTTCCGCCAAAGAATCGCCGCCGAATTTTTCGCGCAGCGCGTTTGCCAGAACAATCGCCAGCATCGCTTCGCCGATTACGCCCGCCGCCGGAACCGCCGTCACATCCGAGCGTTCAAAGGCGGCTAAATCTTCCTGTTTTGAATTTATATCAACCGAACGAAGCGGTTTTTTCAAAGTCGAAATCGGTTTTAGATAACCGCGAACGCGCAACTCTTCGCCGTTCGTAATGCCGCCTTCGAGTCCGCCCGCGCGATTGGTCAGCCGCCTGAATTTTTCGTTTTCAAAAGCGATTTCGTCGTGAACTTTCGAGCCGAAAAGAGCGGCGTTTTCCACGCCCGCGCCGATTTCGACGGCTTTGACGGCTTGGATAGACATAAACGCCTGCGCGATGCGACCGTCGAGCTTTTCGTTCCACGAAACGTGCGAACCCAAACCGACGACGACGTTTTTGGCGACGACTTCAAAAATTCCGCCGAGCGTGTCGCCTTCGATTTTCGCGCGGTCAATCAATTCGATCATTTGCCGTTCGATTTGCGCGTTGGCGCAGCGCAGCGACGCGGTTTCTTCGATTCGACGGATTTCTTCCCAACTTAAATCAAGAGGCGTGGCGGGAACCGCGCCGAGCTTGACGACGTGACTTTTAATATCAATTTCAAAATTTTCGAGCAGTTGGCGAGCGAACGCGCCGCAGGCGACGCGCGAAGCGGTTTCCCGCGCCGAAGCGCGTTCGAGAATGTCGCGCAAATCTCGCGCCGCGTATTTTTGTCCGCCCGCCAGGTCGGCGTGTCCGGGACGCGGGCGCGTCACAATGCGCGGATTTTTCGGCGGCGTTTCAATCGGCTGGCTCGCCATTATTTCCTGCCAGTGAACGAAATCGCGGTTTTCAATTTTTATGGCGATGGGCGAGCCGAGCGTTTTGCCGTGCCGCACGCCCGATAAAATTTCGATTGTATCCGTTTCGATTTTCATCCGCCCGCCGCGCCCGTAACCCTGCTGTCTGCGCCAAAGCTCGTGATTGACGCGCTCGACATCAATTTCTAACCCGGCGGGCAAGCCTTCGATAATCGAAACCAGTGCTTTGCCGTGCGATTCTCCGGCGGTTGTAAATTTGAAAAACATATTCAATCTGTCTTAACGGTTATAGAATTTGACTTAAATTTTACATTTTAAGTAAATGGACAAAATAATTTTTATGAAACCGTTCCGCTTCGCGTATGTACAGATGAAGATGGATAAAATCCCGATAAAAATCTGTGTTTACCTGTGAAAATCTGTGGTTTCATTTATAAAATAAAAATGTCCTGTTACTCACATTCTTGATTATTTATTTTGTTTCGATAAAAATTTAGAATGCAGAATGCAAAATTCAGAATTTTCGATTTATATAATTTTTTAATCGGCGGCGTTAAAACTCGCGCCGGTTTCCGATTCGACGTTTCCGGCAGACGGCGCATTATTCTTCTTCCTAAAAACAATCAAACCGATGCTCGCCAAAATTAAAACGCCGCCGAAGAACGTTTGCGGCGGAAGCGTTTCGCCCAAAAAAACTCCGCCGATGACGACGGCGATTAAAGGCGTAACCAGCGAAATCATCATCGCTTTGGTTGATTCGATTTTACTCAAAAGCCAGTAATAAAGCCAAAACGCGGCGATGGTGCCGAACACCGTCAAATAAAAAACGCAGAAAATCGCCCGCCAGGTCCAATGCAAAGCGAAAGGGTTTCCTTCGACCGTTAAACTGTAAATGATAATCGGCAAAATTCCGCACAGCATCTGTCCGAAAACGAGCGTCGCCGGATGCATTTTGCCGCCGAAGGCTTTAACGAGAATCGAGCCGTGCGCCGCCGCGTAGGCACCGACGACAATCGCCGCGCAGCCGGCAAAAGCCAGCGCGTCTTTGATTTGCAATTGTTCGATAAAAATCGTCGCCACGCCGCCGATGCCTAATAAAACCGCCGCGATTTTTATTTTGGTAATTTGCTCGTTTGGCAAATGAATCCACGCCAGAACGAGTCCGAAAACGGTAATCATCGCTTGCAGAACCGCCGCCAAGCCCGAAGAAATATATTTTTCGCTCCAGAAAACGAGACTGTAATTGATCGAAAATTGCAAAACGCCGGTTACAGCCAGCAGCTTCCAATCGCGCCTTGTCGCGGGCATCGGTATTTTTCGCAGTCGAATAATGAAAGCCAGAATGAAAAGCGCGAGAAGAAATCGGGCAGCGGCGAAGGTGATCGGCGGCAAATCTTCAAGCCCGATTTTGATGAAAAACCAGGTCGTTCCCCAAATTACGCATAAAATAAGCCAGGCGATTATTTTCATAAATTGGCTTTTTGTTTGTTGATTTTTGCTCTTCGCATTCAGATTAAATTCAATTCAACAAAATCGAGAAACAAAACGCCAAAAACTGTAAACCAAAAACTAAAAACTCTTTTCGTAAAAGCTAAGCTGCGATTCGCCTTGTTTGAGAATGCGCTGACGATTAATCGCGCCGACAATTTCGGGCAGATTGGTTTTGGAATGGTGTTCGGCAATTAAAACGCCGCCGTCGTTCAGCAATTCTCCGACGTTGGCGGCAAATTCAAAAAGAAACGGTTTGTAATTTTCCTGATACGGCGGATCGTAAAAGATTAAATCCCAATTTGCGGCGTGTCGGTGAGCGATGAATTTTTCGGCGGGACTGCGAAAAATTTCGGTTCGGTCTTCGGGAATTTTCAGAAGGTCTAAATTTTCTTCGATTAAGGCGCAGGCTTTCTGAGATTTATCAACGAAGGTCGCAAAGCCCGCGCCGCGCGAAATCGCTTCGATGCCGATTGCGCCCGTGCCGGCGCATAAATCGAGAAAACGAGTTTCGCCGCCGATGCGCGGGTTGAGAATATTGAAAAGAGTTTCACGCAGACGGTCGGAAGTCGGACGCGTTCGCAGATCGGAAGGACTTTTCAAAACGCGCCCTCGAAATTCGCCGGCAATAATACGCATCTTTGTAAAGTGAGCGGAAAGCGGTGAGCGGCAACAATTAAAGTTGTGCGTTTCGCAACTTTTGACCGCTCACCGCTCACTAATCTACGATTTTTTCTCGTAAAAACTCAGCGCGGTGTCGCCTTGCGTGACGATGCGCCAACGCGCCATTACACCGAATTTTTCGGGGAAAAACATTTCCGCCGGATGTTCGACGATTAGCACGCCGCCCGGTCTGATCGCCACGCCGCGACTGAAAAAGGCGAGAACTTCCTCGTAGTTGGAATCATACGGCGGATCGAGATAAACCACGTCCCAGAAGCGTCTCCGTTTGCCCATCTTTTTCAAAAAAGGCACGACCTCGATTTGATTAATTTCGCCGTGTCCTTCCTTGATGCCGCAGGCTTCCATATTTTTCTTGATAAAGCCGCACATCTGTCCCGAACGCTCGACGAACGTGCAGAGCAGCGCGCCGCGCGAAATCGCTTCGATGCCGACTGTTCCCGAACCGGCGCATAAATCAAGAAATCTGCCGGCGCGAATTTTGCGGTATAAAATTCTAAACATCGTTTCGCGGATGCGCCGCGCCGTCGGGCGCACCTTCGCCGAGGTCGTGCTTTGCAAATATTTACCGCGATGTTTTCCGTCTGTGACCTGCATTTCCGATACGATGCGCGGACGTGGTTCCTGCTCCCAGGGCTTTACGGTTTTGCCTTTCGGAACGAAACGTCCGCGTGGTTGAAATTTATCATTTTTCGGCTGAAATCGCTCGTTGCGCGGTTGAGTACGGTCGTCTCTGCCCTGAAACCGATTGTCGCGGCTTTGATAACGGTCGTCACGATTCGGCGGACGATTATCGCGGCTTTGATAGCGGTCGTTATTTCGCGGTTGAAAGCGATTATCTCCGGTGCTTCGATTATCCCGAGTATCTCGAGTGTCCCGGGTGCCTCTAAAATCCCGATTGTCCGGATTGTTTCGATTGTCTCGATTGTCCGGATTATTTCGATTGTCTCGATTGTCCGGGTTATTTCGATTGTCCGGGGTGTTTCGATTATCTCGAAAATCCCGGTTGTCGCGTGAATCGCGCATATCTCTCGAATCGCGCGGCTGGTAGCGATTCGTTCCAAAAGATTTATCTCCTTCTTTTCTAAAATTATCGGTTCTGTTTAGCGGTCTTGGAGTATTATTGGTCGTCGGTCGTCGGTCATCCATATAATTGTTTTCTTCCTCGTATTTTATGATGTGTAAATCGCTCGCCGGCACTAGCAACTATGTCGGCGGCTCGTCTGTATCGTTTTTTGGCAAATTCTTAATTGGTCAAACAATTCGGTTAAGCAAAAATCTGAGGAAAAATCGCTTGTTATTAAAATTTGCGGAGTTTCACTCAAAAATCACTTGAGAGATTAGAAACTATAGACAGCACTATAACCGAATCTTTTGATAAAATTCAACGATTAAAATGTTTTTTATGGAAAATTTACGAAACTTTACCCGATTCCCGCCAGACGAAAGCGCGAATCGGCTTTCGTAACCTCGATCAGACGCGAAGTTTCCTTAGTTAAACGTTTTTGTAAAAGATAAAATTCGGCTTCCTGCCGCGCCCGGTCGAGAATCTCCAAGTCGCGGATAATATTGCCGATTTTGAATGTCTGGACACCCGACTGGCGCGTTCCCAAAATCTCGCCCTGCCCGCGAATTTCCAAATCTTTTTCGGCGATGCGAAAACCGTCGGTCGTTTCTTCCATAATTCCCAAACGCTCTCTGGCGACAGCGGTTTTTTTATCACCGGTTAAAAGCACGCAAAACGATTGTTCCGCGCCGCGCCCGACGCGACCGCGCAACTGGTGCAGCTGCGATAAACCGAAGCGTTCGGCGTGTTCGATAATCATTAAAGAAGCGTTCGGCACGTCAACGCCGACTTCGATGACGGTCGTCGAAATCAAAATATTAGTTTCGCCACTGCTGAAACGCCCCATTATTTCTTCTTTTTCCGCGCCCTTCATTTTGCCGTGCAGAAGCCCGACGCGAAAATTCGGAAAGATTTTGTCGCGCAATTCTTCAAACATTTTCGTCGCCGCCTTCAAATCCATTTTTTCCGATTCGTCAATCAAGGGATAAACGACGTAAACCTGCCGACCGAGCTTAATTTCGCGCTCGATGCCTTTGTAAACGCCCGCGCGCTGGTCTTCGCCGACGACGACGGTTTTCACCGGCGTGCGTCCGGGCGGTAGCTCGTCAATCACCGAAACGTCCAAATCGCCGTAAACGGTCATCGCCAGACTGCGCGGAATCGGTGTGGCGGTCATCACCAGAATGTCCGGATTAAAACCGCGTTCACGCAGTTGCGCTCTTTGCAGAACGCCGAAGCGATGCTGTTCGTCCACGACCGCCAAACCCAAACGCTCGAATTCAACCGCGTCCTGAATAACGGCGTGCGTGCCGACGACGGCTTGAATTTCGCCGCTGGCAATGTCTTTTTGCACTCTGCGCTTTTGAGCGGCGCGCAGGCTGCCACTGAGAAGCTCGACGCGATACGGCGAATCGGCGAAGATTTTTTTGGCGTTGCGGGCGTGCTGCTCGGCAAGAATTTCCGTCGGAGCCATCAGCGCGGTTTGATAACCGTTTTCCATCGCCGCGAACATCGCCAAAAACGCGACGATGGTTTTGCCGCTGCCGACATCGCCCTGCACGAGCCGGTTCATCGGCGCGTCCGACTGCATATCGTCGAAAATTCTTCTTATCACTCGTTCCTGCGCGCCGGTCAAGGTAAACGGTAAAAGTTTGTTGACGCGCTCTAAAATTGTGTCGTTGATCTCGATCAGAGTTCCTTTCGGTTCTTTGGCGCGGTCGCCGCGCTTTAATTGCAGCGCGAATGAAACCCAGAAAAATTCTTCGAAAATCAGCCGCAAATGCGCTCTGCTGCGGGCAGTTTCATACTCGGCGATGCTCGAATCTTCGGGCGGAAAATGAATTTGCTCAATCGCTTCGGCGCGCGTAATCAGGTTCTGCCTTTTGCCTAAATCTGCGGGCAGAGTTTCCTTAATCGTTGATTTATCGAGGTTTTGCAAAACGCTGAAGACGATTTCGCGCAGGCGTTTAGTTTGAAACGTGCCGAGCTTTCGATAAACCGGGACGCGTCGCCCGACGTGAATCGGCGCGAACGCGGCATCGAGCGAATCGTCGAAAATGTCGTCTTCGATTTCGTCGTTTACTTTTTTTCCTTTGTCCTTTGCTTCAACATCGCCGGGCAGATTTTTGAGCAAGCCGAATTCGTTATAATCAGTTTCGTTCGGCAGAATTTCGAGTTCGTCGGGTTTGTTGAGGCGGAGCGCGTAGGTGTTTTTTCGCGCGTCCCATTCCCATTTGCCGTAGGCGACGAAGCGCGTGCCGCGTTCAAATTTTTGCGTCCAATAATTAACGATGTTATACGCGCCCCGACCGGAGATAAACCACCAGACGACGACGGGCTTGCGGGTGCGTTCGGCATCGCCGCCGGTGATTTCAAAAATGAACAGCGGCGGAGCCTTCGGACCGCGGTTTTTGCCGACCTGAAAGCCGCCCGCAACGCGCGCGTAAAGCTCGACCGACGCTTCGAGTCCTTCGGAAAGTTCGTCAATGTTCATCAAATTCGAGCGGTCTTCATAACGCATCGGAAAGTAATTTAAAAGGTCTTCGACGGTCGCTTCGGAAACGTCGCTCTTGTAAGCGAACGCGGCAACCGCCATCGCCAATTTTCGCGCCATCGCCTGCGATAAATGAGCGATTTCGTATTTGTAAAAATCGAGCAGCGGAGTTTGCAAATCGAGTTTCATTTTGAAAATTTGGAGCGTCTCAAAATTTATTCCATAGAATTTTAAAAATTTCGCCTCGGAATAAGTGAGAAGGGAGAAGTGATAAATGATAAATTTTTCGAGCGACAAACTTTCACTTATGACTTATCACGTATCACATATTCCGAAAGTAATTTTTGAGACATCTACCGAAAATTTTAACACAGAATTATCAACGCGAAATTTTTCGGTTATAATTTCCGAAACGGGAAAATATTTTTTACGAAGCGCGGAACGGCGAGAATTTTTTAATGCGCCGCACTTTACAAAAAAAACTAAAATTTTCAGAGGCGAGATGACCGAAACCGGAAAAGAGCGCGTGGATAAAAATCAGGAAATTCTTTTTGAATTCGGCAAATCGTTCGGCTTTGACCGGCGGCTTTTTTTCGCCGCGATTCAGGTTGATTCGGTTTACTGCAACGCGCTTTTTCACGCCGGAATCATTACCCGCGCCGAGTCGGAACGCATCAGAAACGGTTTACAGACGCTGGTCAAACGCGCCGAATTTAATCGAAATTTTTTTGACGAGGCGGCGTTGACGGACGTTCACGAATTCGTCGAAACGCGCCTCGTGCAGTTAATCGGCGACGCGGGCGAAAAATTGAGCGTCGGCAGAAGCAAAATTGACCGGAGCCAGACGGCGTTTCGACTTTGGCTGCGCGTCGAAATCGAAGACTTGTCGCAGATTTTGCGAAATTTGCAAACCGTTCTGCTCGCGTCGGGCGAGAAGAACAAGCAGGCGATTTTACCGGTTCGTCTCAAAAACGATTGGCAAATCGTTCTCTGGGCGCATTGGTGTCTGGCATATTTCGAGCGGTTCGGGCGCGACCGCGAGCGGCTTGACGAAACGTGGCGGCGCGTCAATATTTTGCCTTTGGGCGCAGCGAACCTGACCGGTGCGTCAATCGAGATTGACCGCGAAGAAATCGCCGCCGAATTGAATTTTGAAGGCGTGACGGCAAACTCTCTGGACGCGACCTTCGACGCGGATTACGCCGTCGAATTTCTCGCCGCGTGTTCGACGATAACGGCGCATTTGTCGAATTTGGCGGATGATTTATCGGCGTATAATTCCGCCGAATTAAATTTCGTCGAAATTGCCGGCGCGAATTCCGAAAACGCATTCGATTCGCCGAAAATTTCGGACGCGCTCGAAATCGTCCGCGCCCGCCTCAATCTGATTTTCGGCAATCAATTCGCTTTGCTTTCAATCGTCAAAAACGCGACGCGCGACGCGGAAAATAATTTAAGAGAAATTCAGAAAATAGTTTTCGAGACGCTCGACGTTCTCAAATCCTGTTTGCAGACGACGCTGATAATTTTGGAAAAAACGCATTTGAACGAAGCGGCGATTGAAAAAGCGGCGCAAAATTATTCGGGTCAAAACGAGCTGTTTGATTATCTGATTTTTCGCGGCGTTACGTTACGGACGGCGCGCAACGTCGCGGCGAAAATCAAATCCCACGCCGACGCGCAGGGCAAAAAAACGAATCAATTAAGTTTGAAAGAAATGCGGCAGTTCTCGGAAACTATCAACGAAGATGTATTTACGGCATTGAGCCTGGAACAAATTCTGGCGGGCAAAAATCAAATCGGCGGCACCGCGCCGGACAGAGTTTCCGAAGCGTTGGAGGCGGCGCGTGATAGTTTGCGAAGAGAAGAAAATTAAGCCTGGAGCGCGGGCAGCTTGCCTGCAATGAGTGCTTCAAGCGTTCGCAAAGCGTTCGTGTAAATTCAAATTGACATATTTTTGACATCGTTAGATTGCTCGCGCAATCTTTGCAGGCAAGTTGCCTGCGCTGCCCGCTGTGGAAAATTTTTCGAGAAAATTATTAACCGAATGGCGCAGATTGAATTTGCCGACTGACGATAAAACTTTCGTCGTCGCGGTTTCCGGCGGCGCGGATTCGATCAGTTTAATGCTCGCGCTCGACGATTTGAGACGGCGCGAAAAATTAAGTCTGCGCTTGGTCGTCGCGCATTTCAATCACGATTTGCGCGGCGCGGAAAGCCTTGCGGACTGCGATTTTGTCAGAGGGCTGACCGGCGAATTGAATCTCGAATTCGTCTGCAAAACGCCCGAAGCTGAAAATAAAATTGAGGGAAAAAAAGGAAATCTCGAACAAAATGCCCGCCAAGCCAGACACGTATTTCTCTTCGAAGTTGCCGAAAACTTAAATGCGGGCGGCGTTTTAACCGCGCACACGCTCAATGACCAAGCCGAAACTTTTCTGATAAATCTGGTGCGCGGCAGCGGATTAAACGGTTTGAGCGGAATGAAAACCATTCGAGATTTCGCGCCGCAGGAAATCATTGAAAGTTCGGAAGAAAAATCCGAAATCCAAAATCCAAAATCCAAAATCCGACTAATTCGACCACTGCTGAGTTGGGCGAAGCGCGAAGATACGGAAAATTTTTGCCGCTCTAAAAACGTCGAATTCAGATTCGACGCGATGAACGAAGATTTAAAGTTCAGCCGCGTGCGCGTGCGGAAAGTTTTGTTGCCTTTATTAAAAGATTTCAACCCGAAAATCATCGAAACTTTAGCGCAAACCGCTGATTTGCTGCGCGGATCAGCCGAATATCTCGAACAAATCGAACAACAATCGCCGAAAAGCGCGGCGGTTGAAATACAATTTGACGAAGAAAACCAGAAGCTAAAAGCTAAAAACCAAAAGCTAAAAGCTAAAAACCAAAAACCGATTCTTTCATTAAAGGAATTAACGAATATCTTTCCGGCAGTGCGGCGAACGATTTTACGCGACTGGCTGAAAGCGAATCGCGGAAATTTGCGGAGTTTACAGTTGAAACATATCGAAGCAATTGAAAATCTGATTTCGAGCCGCAAAAGCGGCAGAATCGTCGAATTGCCCGGCGGAAAGGTGATAAAAAACGGCGGAAATCTGCATTTCCAAAAAACAAAGGTTGAAAAATGATTAGCGGCAATTTACAATCAAAGGTTGAGCTTGCGCGCGGGCGTTACCGACGCATTGAGAAAACAACGGTTGACGTTAAACTTTCATCAAAGGAAAGTATTTATATTTGGAAGAAAACTTTCAGTCAAATTGATGAAAGTTGATTTTGGAGGCAATAAAATTGAGTTCTAAAGCAAAACAAATTCTGTTGTGGCTGATGATTATTTCCAGCTCTTTGCTGTTTGTTTATTTTCTGCAAAGTAAGCAAGGCAAAAGCCCGCAGGAATTATCGTTTGATAAGGCTCTGACGCAAATCAGAAACAAGGACATTTCCGATCTGACCTTAAAGCAGGACGTTCTTGAACTGACCAATAAAAACGGCGAAAAATTAACCGCCAAGCTCGACGCGACCGACGCGCCGCGTGAATCAATCTTGAAGGCGGCGGATGAGACGGGAACGAAAGTTACGCTCGAACCGGCGAGCAGCGGTTGGGGCTGGATCGTTTTAATTAACGCTTTGCCGTTTTTGCTTTTGATTGGATTTCTTGCGTTTACCTTGCGTCAGATGCAGGCGGGCGGCAACAAAGCCCTGAGCTTCGGCAAATCGAAGGCGAAGCTTTTGAACAACCAGCAAAAGCGCGTGACGTTCAAAGATGTCGCCGGTGTCGAAGAAGCCAAAGACGAATTACAAGAAATCATCGAATTTTTGAAAGACCCGCAAAAATTTCAAAAGCTCGGCGGACGCATTCCGAAAGGCGTTTTGATGGTCGGACCTCCGGGAACCGGCAAAACTCTGCTGGCGAAAGCGGTCGCGGGCGAAGCGAACGTGCCTTTCTTTTCGATTTCCGGTTCGGATTTCGTCGAAATGTTCGTTGGTGTCGGCGCGAGTCGCGTGCGCGATTTATTTGAGCAAGGCAAGAAAAACGCGCCGTGCATTATCTTCATAGACGAAATTGATGCGGTCGGTCGTCATCGCGGTGCAGGTCTCGGCGGCGGACACGACGAGCGCGAGCAGACTTTAAATCAACTGCTCGTCGAAATGGACGGTTTTGAATCGAACGACGGCGTGATTTTGATGGCTTCGACCAATCGCCCGGACGTTCTCGATCCTGCGCTTCTGCGTCCCGGACGTTTTGACCGGCAAGTGGTCGTGTCTTACCCGGATGTGCGCGGACGTGAAGGAATTTTGAAGGTTCACACCCGCAAAATTCCGCTCGACGAAAGCATCAACGTCAACGTCATCGCCCGCGGAACGCCCGGCTTTACCGGCGCGGATTTAGCAAATCTGGTCAACGAAGCCGCTCTGAACGCGGCGCGGCGCAATCAAAAGGTCGTCACGATGTTTGACCTCGAATTTGCGAAGGACAAAGTGATGATGGGACCCGAACGCCGCTCGATGGTCGTTTCGGAAAAGGAACGCCGTTTGACGGCGATTCACGAAGCCGGACATACGATTGTCGGCTTGAATATTCCCGAAAGCGATCCGGTTCATAAAGTTACAATCGTTCCGCGCGGTCGCGCGCTCGGCGTAACTTATTATCTGCCGGAACAGGACGTTTTGGGACGCACGAAGGAAGAGCTTCTGGCGATGATTGCGAACGCGATGGGCGGACGCATCGCCGAAGAACTTTATATCGGTCGAATCACGACGGGCGCGTCGAACGACATCGAACGAGCGACCGAATTGGCGCGACAGATGGTTTGCACCTACGGAATGTCCGAACTCGGACCGCTCGCCTTCGGCAAAAAGGAAGAGCAGATTTTTCTCGGGCGTGAAATCGCGCAGCATCGTGATTTCAGCGAAGACACGGCAATTAAAATTGACCAAGAAGTCAAACGAATTATTTCCAGTCAATATCAACGCGCGGAGAAAATTTTGTCGGAAAACAAAACCGTGATGGAAAATATGACGCAGGCTTTGCTTGAACGCGAAACGCTCGACAGCGTGCAGATTCGCCGCATTGCCGCCGGACTTTCGCTCGACGATGAGAGCAGCGAAGTCAACAATAACGATAACGGAACGCCCGAAAAGAGCGAAGACGAATCGGCGAAAGGCGCGTTCAAAAAACCGATTCTGACACCGATTACGCCGAACAATCCGGCAACGGCGTAATTGAAGTAAAAAAGTGAAAAAGTGGAAAAGTGGAAAAGTAAATTGCTTTCCTGCTTTTCCACTTTTTTTGATTTAAGCTTTTTCCCTTTTTCACTTTTCCACTTTTCCACTTTTCCACTTTTTATGATTTGGCAGACGACGCGGCGCGAAATTTCGCTTGACGAAAAAACTTTGGTGATGGCGATTTTGAACGCTACGCCGGATAGTTTTTCCGACGGCGGAAGATTTTTTAAAATTGATGCGGCGTTGCGTCAAGCTGAAATTTTAATTGAAGAAGGCGCGGACCTGCTCGACATCGGAGGCGAATCAACGCGTCCGAAAAGTCAGCGCGTTTCAATCGAAGAAGAAACGCGCCGCGTCGTGCCGCTGATTGAAAATATCGTCAAGCGTTTTGATGTTCCGATTTCGATTGACACGAGCAAATCCGTCGTCGCCGCGCGGGCAATCGCGGCGGGCGCGGAAATCATTAACGACGTTTCCGGTTTGCGTTTCGACGAACGTGTCGCCGGTGTCGCCGCCGAAACGAACGCCGGATTGATTTTGATGCATCTGCGCGGCGATTTTGAATTGATGCACAAACAATCGCCGGTCGAAGATATTTTGACGGAAGTTTCCGTCAAGTTGCGTCAGAGCATCGAATTGGCGAAAAAATTCGGTGTAAAAGAAGAAAATATCGCGCTTGATGTCGGCACCGGTTTCAGCAAAACTTTTGAACAAAATCTGGAATTAATCGCCAAATTAAATATTTTACGCGCGGAGTTTTCGGAGTTTCCGATATTAATCGGAACGTCGCGCAAATCTTTTCTCGGAAAAATTCTCGACGACGCGCCGATTGAAAACAGATTACAGGGAAGTTTGGCGAGCGCGGCGATTGCCGTCTGGAACGGCGCGAAAATCGTCCGCGTTCACGATGTCAAAGGGACGGTTGAAACATTGCGGGTTATTGATAAAATAAAAAGCGCGTTATGAAATTCATTAAATTAATTTTCGTCGGCGTTTTGTTCTTTTTCGTCAGCGGTTTTGCTGAATGCTATAAACCCGTTACCAATACGGGCTTGCCGAAAAATATCAAAACCGTCGCTGTTCCGGCGTTTCAGTTCGAGGTCGCGGGCGCGCGTTACCGCGTCGAATCGCGTTTTACCGAAGCCGTGACCAAGGAAATCATCAAACGCGGTCGCGGCTTAAAAGTGCAAAGCTCGCGCGAAAACGCCGACGCGGTGGTCGAAGGGACGATTCGCAGCTTTAACTTTTCCGGCGTGCTGCTCGACCGCGAAGGGCGCGCCCGCGTTTATGAAATTACGGTCGTCGCGGCGGTGACGATTCGAGATTTGAAGGAAAATAAAATTCTTTACGACAATCAAAATTTCGTCTTCCGCGATTCGTTTGAATTTTCCGAAGACCCGCGCTCGTTTTTCAACGAAGAAGACCCGGCGGTCGAACGCATTGCCCGCGCCTTCGCCGAATCGGTCGTTTCGACCATCGTCAACGGAATGGGCGTGAAAGACGATAAATAAAAAATGAATATTCTTTCGCGCGAAGATTTACGCAATCAGTTGAAACGACACGAATTCGCGCCGATTTATTTGCTGTTCGGCGCGGAAACTTATCTGCGCGATCTGGCGGCGAAAACAATCGGCGATATGGCTTTAGCCGATTCATCGTTGCGCGAATTCAACGAAACCGAATTCAGTTTGATTAACGCTCCCGTTCAGCACGCGCTCGCCGCCGCCGAGCAACTGCCGATGATTTCCAACCACCGCGTCGTTAAAATTACCGACATAATCGTTTCGGCGACCGGCACAAAGGACAATTTGAAGGAAGACGACGAAGCGAGTTTGTCGGCGTATCTGAGTCGTCCTTCGGAAAAATCGGTCGTGATTTTCGTCGCCAACGAATTAGACAAACGGCGCAAAATTTCCAAGCTGCTTTTAGAAAATTGCGTCGCGGTCGAATTCGCCGAATTAAAAGACGAAGAGCTTTTGATCTGGGCGCGGACGAAATTAAAGGAGTTGAAAACCGAAGCCGACGAACGCGCGCTGCGTCATTTAATCGGTTTGGTCGGCAACAACGTCCGCCGTCTGACGAACGAAATCGAAAAATTATCCGTCGCCGCGCTGCCCGATAATTTGATAACCTTTGAACTCGTCGAATCGCTCGTTCCCGATTCGCGCGAGCTTTCCAATTTTGAATTAACCGATCACCTGCTTTCAAAAAATAAAGCCCGCGCCCTGCAAATTTTGAAAAAAATTCTGGACGACGGCGCGGAGCCTTTAATGCTTTTAGGTTTAATCGCCAGCAATTTTCGACGACTTTTTATGTCGAAGGAATTAATGCAGCAAGGCGTAGAAAGAAGAGAGGTCGCCCGGATTTTGAAATTGCCATACAGTAAACAAGAAGATTTTCTCGCCGCTGCCCGCCGCGCCGATGCGGAAAATTTAACGTGGATTATGCGCCGCATCGCCCAAACCGACCAGGCGATAAAAAAATCCCTCGGCGGCGGCGGAACTGCCGGTTCGCGTCTGCAAATCGAATTGCTCGTTTGCGAATTGGCAAATCTTTAAAAAGTATAAAGGATGAGGGCTGAGGAATGAAAAAAGCAAAATGCCTTTCATCCCTCAGCCCTCATCCTTCATCACTTTCAGTCACGCGGCTTCTTCGATTTCTCTGATAACTTCGAGCGCGGGTGCTTTGCGTTCGACCATATCTTTGGTGATGATCAATTCTTTGACGCGCTTTTGCGACGGCAGCACATACATCGGCTGCAACAGAATTTCCTCTAAAATCATCATCAGCCCGCGCGCGCCGACTTTGCGTTTGTGGGCTTGTTGCGCGATGGCTTTCAGCGCGTCGTCGGTAAATTTCAAACGAACGTTATCGAATTCAAATTTGCGCTGATATTGTTTGATGAGCGCGTTTTTCGGCTCGGTCAAAATCGTCAATAATGCGGCTTCGTCCAATTCGTTGAGCGTTCCTAAAACCGGCAGCCGTCCGACAAATTCGGGAATCAAGCCGTAGTGAATCAAGTCTTCCGGTTCGAGATTGGCGATGGCTTCGTCCTGTCGCTGTTTGCTCGATTTGACATCCGCCTGAAAGCCCAGAGATTTATTGCGAAAGCGTTTGTCAACGACTTTATCCAGACCGATAAACGCGCCGCCGCAGATGAATAAAATGTTGGTCGTATCAACCGGCGTAAATTCCTGCTGCGGATGTTTGCGTCCGCCGCCGGTCGGAATGTTGGCGATTGTGCCTTCGAGAATTTTAAGGAGTGCCTGCTGAACGCCTTCGCCGGAAACATCGCGCGTGATCGAAGGATTGTCGTCTTTGCGGCAAATCTTGTCAATTTCGTCAACGTAGATAATTCCGGTCTGCGCTTTTTCGACATCGTTGCCGGCGGATTGCAGAAGCCGCAGAATAATATTTTCGACATCTTCGCCGACGTAACCGGCTTCGGTCAGAGTCGTCGCGTCAACGATGCAGAACGGCACGCTCAAAATTCTCGCCAAAGTTTGCGCGAGCAGCGTTTTGCCCGTTCCGGTCGGACCGATTAAGAGAATATTCGATTTTTGCAGCTCGACATCCTGACGAATTTTCGCCATCTCGATGCGTTTGTAATGTTGATAAACGGCGACCGAAAGACGTTTTTTCGTTTCGTCCTGACCGATCACGTATTCATCCAGAAACGCTTTGATTTCCTGCGGTTTTGGCAGCGCGGAACGCACGTTTGCCGTCGCCGCCTGTTCGTCGTCGTTGATAATTTCGTTACAAATGTCGATGCATTCGTTACAAATATAAACGCTCGGTCCGGCGATTAGCTTTTTTACTTCGTTCTGCGATTTTCCGCAAAACGAACAGCGTAAGATTTCTTCGGGTCGTCTCAAAGGCATAAGCAGTAAGCGGTAAGCAGTAGGCGGTAAGCAGCAAGCGGTCGGCAGGAAATTGATAACCACTCACCGCTCACTGCTTACCGCCCACTTTTATTTCTCTCTGTGTTCGATAACTTCGTCAATCAAACCGTATTCTTTGGCTTGAATCGGCGATAAAATGCGGTCGCGTTCGACATCGAGTTCGACCTGGTCAAACGGCATTCCCGAATGATGAGCCAGAATTCTCGAAGTCATTTCGCGCATTCGCAAAATTTCTTCCGCCATAATTCGGACATCGGTCGCCTGACCGCTCGCGCCGCCCGACGGTTGATGAATCAGAATGCGCGAATGCGGCAGAGCGAAGCGTTTGCCCTTCGTTCCGGCGGTCAAGAGCAGCGCGCCCATCGAGGCGCATTGTCCGACGCAAATCGTCGTCACATCGTTTTTGATGAACTGCATCGTGTCGTAAATTCCCATTCCGGCGGTGATCGAACCGCCCGGAGAATTAATGTAAAGATTGATGTCGCGTTCCGGGTCTTCCGCTTCCAGAAATAAAAGCTGCGCGACAATTAAGTTGGCAACCTGATCGTCAATCGGTGTGCCGATGAAAATAATACTATCCTTCAACAATCTCGAATAAATATCGAACGCCCGTTCGCCCCGCGAAGTTTGCTCGACTACCATTGGAACTAACATAAATTTTTCTCTCTGTTTTCGGTTTGAGCGATTTCTTTAAGAATAAGTTTAACTCGACGGAGATAACTGTTGAAAAATAACGGCTGTTGCCGTCAGGATTTTTATTCTACAGATAAACTTAAAAATTGCAAACGCCCAAATAAATTTTTAGTTGATTATTCTTTTATCGCCGATTTTTTCTTCGGCGCGTCTTTTTTTGTTTCTTTGGTTTCGTCTTTTTCCGCTTCGGATTTTTCCGTCGAAGTTTTTTCCGCTTTCGGCTTTTTCTCCTTCTTCGGTTTTTCCGATGCTTCTTTGATTTCGTCTTTTTCCGCCTTCTTCGCTTCTTCGGGTTCGGCGGATGTCTCTTCGGTCGCCGCGTTTTCTTCCGCCGGCGGCTGGTTCGGATCAATCCATTCGCCTTGGGAAATTTTCGCATTGTCAAATAACGCCTGCACCGCTTTGCGCGTTCGCAGACTGTTGGCGATGTTCGCTTCGCCGCCTTGTTTTTCGAGCGACGCGCGAATTTCGTCGGGCGTGGTGCGATAATAATTCGCCATCTTTTCGATTTCTTCGTTGATTTCTTCGCCGGAAATTTCTACGTTTTCAAGTTCGGCGACTTTTTCCAGAAGTATCGCGCCGCGCACGTCGTTTTCGGCTTGCGACTGCATTTGTTTGTAAAGCATTTGAATAAAATCGCCGCCGACTTTATTCAAATCCGTTCCGCGCCGCGCCATATCCTGCGCGAAATTGTTCAAAAGATTACGCGCCTGCAAATCAATTAAGGCAGTCGGCACTTCGATATTGTGATTCTCGATAAGTTTCGCAATCAGCTCCGAGCGCAGACGGTTGTCGGCTTCGTCGCCGGAAGCCGTTTCCAAATCGACGCGCAACTTCGCGCGCAAATCCTCCAAGGATTCAAAACCTTCGTCCAAACTCGTCGCCCATTCGTCGTCCAGTTCGGGCATCTCGACGCGCCCGACGCTTTTAACTTTCGCTTTATAAGTAACGGTTTTTCCGGCGAGCGCGGGCGATGTAAAATCTTCGGCGTAGGTGACGGCGAATTCCTTTTCGTCGTCTTCTTCCAATCCGACAAGATTTTCGGTGAAGGATTGTTCGATCACATCGTCGCCCAATTTCACTTCCAGATCGTCGGCGCGAATCGGTTCGTCTTCGCCGCTGATCACGCCTTCCAAATCTACGATCACCGTGTCGCCGATTTCCGATTTGCGGTCTTCGACCGGAATCAAGGTTGAAGATTCGGCGCGGCGTTCGTCAATAATCGAAGCTAATTCATCGTCGGAAAGCGGGCGGACGCGGCGCGTCGCTTCGAGATTTTTATATTCGGGCGCGGCGATTTCCGGCATTATTTCGACGTGAACGCGCAACACAATCGGCTGCGAACCGTTGACCTTGATATTTTCCGCGTCTTCGATGTGCAGATGCGGTTCGGCGAGCGGATTTAAGTTATATTCCTGAATCGCTTCGTTGACCTTCGGCGAAAAAAGCTCCTGCAAAACTTCCGATTGAATCTGGTCTTTATAGCGCAGGCGCACCACGTCAACCGGCGCGAAGCCTTTGCGAAAACCGTCAACCTGCGCTCCCTTGGCAAATTTCTGGCTGACCTTATTGTAAACCTCGCGCACTTCGGCGGGTTCGATCTCGATTTTTATTTCTCTCTGCGTGGAAGAAACTTCAATTAATTCGGTGTTCATTCGTTAAAAAAATAGTCGCTCTGATAATGTAAAAAACCGTCGGCAAACGCGGCTTTTTTTGTAAATTAAATCAAGAAAAGAATAACGAAGTTGCCTGTAAATGTCGAATATGAGTTTTTTTAGACGGAGGTTTGCAAAGCGGAAAGCAGGCACACAAAAAATAAAGCGAAATCTCGAAAAGACTTCGCTTTATTTCGAGGGAAATTTTTAATCCCAGATAATCTTAAACCGATAGCGGTCGGGACCGCCTTTGGTATCTTCGATCTGCACAATGGTCGTAAAATTGTTGCGTCGGCTCGGCTGCTGCACGATAAAAACTTTTCCGCGCCCGTCTTTTTTATCAACCCGCGCGTTTGAATTGTTGCGCGGCGCGCGCCCGTCGAAATTATAATCGGCATCGTAATACGCTCTGCCGGAAATATGATCGGTGCGCGCATTACGATTACGAATGCGGATTTGAACTACGTCATCAACCGTCCCGCGCCATTCCATCTCTTGAGCGCGAACCGTTGCGGCATCGGCAAAAAATATCGCGCCGCCGAAAATTGCGAGCGCGAAAATTATTCTCGTTAGATTTTTCATTTTTTTCCTCCCTAAAATTTTGGTGTCTGGTTTTGATAAAACGAAATTTTAAAATCGTTTCGGTTTTGGAGAGCAACTGCTGATATGCTGAGAGCGAGACTCGAACTCGCACGCCTTTCGGCACTGGCTCCTAAGACCAGCGCGGCTACCAATTACGCCATCTCAGCATTTTTGAAAAATAACTTTCAAACAAATTTGAATTTATCCGATCAGACCGTCAAAGTCTAGCGTCGGAAATTTTCGCATCGAAATTATTTCGACAGATATTTGCGGCGGTATTCTTCCAGAAGCCGGTCGGTATTTTCCATCTCGGCAATCGCCGTCGGCGTGTTTTCCTTTAATTGCGGCGGCTCTTTGTCTTTTTTGAAAAGCTGGTAAACGACCGCGCCGCCGATGCCGATGATGCCGAGCAGAAACAGATACCAGAGCGCGGAATAAACGATTCCGATTACGGAAAACGCGAGCATCGTTACGATTATCAAACCGGCGATAACAAGAATTATTTTGATAAAATTCATCGTGATTTTTCTTCCTCTATATGAAATAGTAACCGATTTCGCAAAAACATTTCAAAATCGTATAATCCAACAGGTTTCAAATTTTTTATGACTCAAAAAACGACGGTCAAACAAGTCGCCGAAGCAACGAACGCCGAACTTCAAACCGAAACGGAAGCGGAAATCTTTGACGTGACGCACGATTCGCGGCAGGCGGGAAAAAATTCTCTGTTCGTCGCCGTGCGCGGATTGACGTTGGACGGACACCAATTCGTTGACGACGTGATGCGGCGCGGCGCGGTCGGCGTGATTTCCGAATCAAACGCGCCGGAAAATTTCGCGGGCGCGTGGCTCAAAGTCGGAGACGCGCGTCGGGCTTTGGCAAACGCCGCCGCCGTCATCAACGGCAATCCGTCGCATCAAATAAAACTCGTCGGCGTGACGGGAACGAATGGCAAAACGACGACGACTTATTTGATTTTTGCTCTTTGCGAAGCGAACGGCGAACGGGCAGCGATGTTAACGACGGTCGAATATCGCATCGGCGACCGAACGGAAGCGGCGATTCGCACCACGCCCGAAGCGTCGGACACGAACCGTTTTCTGCGCCGCGCCGTCGAAGCCGGTTGTCGAACGGCGGTGATGGAAACTTCTTCGCAGGCGATTGATTTGCACCGCTGCGACGGACTGCGATTCCAAGTCGGCGTGTTTACGAATCTGACGCGCGACCATCTTGATTATCACCAGACGATGGAAAATTATTTCGACGCGAAGCGCAAACTTTTCGACGGAAGTCTCGGCGACGCGCCGCGTTCGAGCGTGATAAATATTGATGACGTTTGGGGAGCGCGTCTCGCTGCGGAATTAGAATCGAACGATCAAAAAGTCGTGACCTTCGCGCAAAACGCGGCTGCTGATTTGACGGCGGAAAACATCGAAGTTTCGCTGCAAAAGGGAACTTCATTCGATTTGAAAACGCCGCGCGGAAACCGAAAAATTAGATCGCCGCTCGTCGGCAAGCCGCACGTTTACAATATGCTCGCGGCGACCGCGACCGCGCTCGAACTCGATTATGATTTGGATCGAATCGCCGAAGGTTTGCGCGTTTGCGCCGGCGCGCCCGGACGGTTCGAGCGCGTCGCAACGAACGCGGATTTCGCCGTCGTCGTCGATTATGCCCATTCGGACGACGCGCTTTTGAACACTTTGAAAACGGCGAAGGAATTAACAAAAGGCAGAATTATTACGGTCTTCGGCTGCGGCGGCGACCGCGACAAATCGAAACGCGCTCCGATGGGCGAAATCGCCGGACAATACAGCGATTTGGTGATCGCTACATCCGACAACCCGCGCACGGAAAACCCTTTGCAAATTCTGGCGGAGATTGAAATCGGATTAAAGAAGGCAAACTGCCCGTATCAAATCATCGCCGACCGCCGCGACGCGATTCATCAGGCGATTCAAAAGGCAAAACGCGATGATGTCGTCATCATCGCGGGCAAAGGACACGAAACTTATCAAATCATCGGCAGCGACAAATTTCATTTCGACGACCGCGAAATCGCGCGCGAAGCATTGGCTAATTTGACGGAATAAACAAAAGAGAATTAACAGGGATGAAGAGGATGAAGGGGATTTTTAATTCAAGGGAAAAATATCCTTTTTATCCTCTTCATCCCTGTTAATTCTCTTCTAAAGTCTCAATCTGAAAATGCTCGATAATTTTTCGCGCGGTCGCTTCGGCGGAAAGATGCGTGTTGTTAATTGTCGAGCAGCTTCATAATCTTTGATAAAAAATTATGACAATCGAGCTAACCGAAAATTTAATTTTTTAAATGGACTGAAGAAAATCGGCGTTTGACCGATTGTGAAAAAATCGAAAAGATTTTCGATTTCAATTCGCTTGAAATCGAAAATCTTTAAGCCGCGATTGGAATCGCTCCGGTTTCTGCCCAATCTTCCATAAACAGATATTTCTTCCATTCGGGACGCGATTCGGCATAATGGCAAAGCAGAACGTGGTCAAGCCCGATGCTCAGAAGTTTTTGCGAGCAAAGCAGCGGCATTCTGGCTTGTTCGGGCGTGCGGTTGCCCTTGCGCTGGTTGCAGGCGACGCACGCCGTCACCAGATTCTGCGGCGTTGATTCGCCGCCCTGCGCGCGCGGCAAAATATGGTCGAGCGTCAAATCCTGCGCGTGGCGGTGATCGCCACAGTATTGACAGCGATATTTGTCGCGGATGTAAATGCGCGCGCGTTTCATCGCCGTTTCCTGACGCTTGCGCCGCACGTTGATGTATGAGCGCAGCCGTATGACCGACGGCACGTTGATTGTTTGCGAAGGCGAGCGCAAAACGTTTTCGCCGTCGTATTCTTCGACCGACACTTTGCCGCGAAACCACAAACAAACTGCCCGCGCCACGCCGACCGTCCCCAAAGGTTCATATGAAAAATTTAAGAGCAGAACTCTACCCGTTATCAATGGAATCACCTCCTCGAAATTGTTATTTTATTAGATGAAATCAAATCCAAACCGGATGCAAACGCAATATGTTGTGCAGCCTGTGAATGATTGCCACTATATTACCCGATTTGCGCCCGATTTGTATATGAAATATTTGTAAATTGAAAAATTTGCAAAATGCCGCCGATTTTCAATCGAAATCGGGAGCGAATTATTTGCATCGAATTCGCTCCCGTCCGGCAGACGGCGCGGCTTACGAGACCAGCCAAGAACCGGATCGGTCGAGTTTTCCGTCCGCGAGAATTTGTTTAATCGTTCTCGAATTGATGTGTTAAAATCTTGTTTATGGAAACAGTGATTTTAACGATTCAAGTGCCGCAAAGCATCAGCGCGATTTTGGAAAAAAACGCGAAAAATAAAGGAAAAAATGTTGCCGAATACGTCGAAGGCTTAATCGAAAAAGACATCGAACGGCGTAAAAATCTCGACGAAATACTCGCGCCGCTTAGAAAGGATTTCGCAGATAGCGGAATGACCGAAGAAGATTTGGATACATTGATCGAAAGCGAAAGACAAACAATGTGGGAAGAGAAAAATGTCCGGTAAATTGATTCTTGCGGTTTTCGATTGCAATATCTTTATTCAATCTCTGCTCAACCCAAACAGCATCGCCGCTAAATGTCTTGATGCAGTCCGAAGCGGCAAAATAACGCTCTTTGTTTCAAAAGATACGCTCGCTGAAATCAGAGATGTCGTTTTCAGACCGAATATTCTGGCTCGTCTGCCGAACGCCGACATTGAGCAAATCGAGGCATTTATTGAAAGCATTTTAGACGATTCAATCATGGTTCGTTCCGTAGCCAAACACTTCAGACTCGAACGCGATCCGAAAGACGAAATAATCATTGACCTCGCCGTCGAAGCGAAAGCTGATTATATCGTCAGCCATGATAAGGATTTGCTCGATTTGAGGAACGGATTCACCGACGACTGCAAAGAATTTCGGCAAAGATTCAGATTCTTAACAGTTGTCGAACCGCTGGAATTTTTGCGAATCCTCGAAGAAAAAGAATTATCCTTGAAACCGTAAAATCTTTGGAGCATCGAAACGAATTTGAACCGCTGTCTCCGGCAGGACAAGCCGAAATCTTAAATCGAACCGGACCAACGATACTTATTAAATTATATGGCTTTCACTTTTTTAGATTCTCCTTGTCTTGGAAAATCGGATCAATATTTTTGCTAACCCAATCTTGAAAAGCAGGACAACTATATTCTCCGAGATTGAGATTTTTATTTTCATAATAATGAGGAATGACCACTGATTTTCCTTCCTTGTTATTGCTTTTCCGATAAACGGAAATGTAAAAATCCTTACCCATATTTTCGTCTGCAAAAATTAGCTGAAAACTTATAACCATCTTGATAACCTCGTGATTACGCGAGCTTTCAGAACAACTTTTTAAACTCTCCAATGCCTTTTGAGCAGATTGAGTATCATCAAAAATAACGAACCTTGAGTTATCATTTTGTATTCATCAACTGATTTTATTACCCCTAATGCTTTAACCTGCGTGATATTTATATTTCTAAAATTATAAGCCGACCAAATGGAAGCGGTAGTGGCTGTTAAACCAAACAAGAGAAAAAAAAACCAACAAACGCAGTCATACCTGCTCTGAATTTTTTTTTTTGCTCCCTCGTTATGTCCTTTGTCTAAAGTGTAAATAGACGACGAGGCAGCAAAAAATCCGACCACAGCAAATAATGGTAATAAAATTGGATAAGAAGGAATGCCAATCATAATCCAGAATATAAGTTAAGAGTTCGCTGAATTAAACTAATAATTTCAGCGAACTCACCTTTATCCCTTAACGCAAACGACTTGCTTCAACTGCGCGACGACTTCGACGAGATCGGTTTGGTTTTTCATCACCTCGTCAATGTTTTTATACGCGCCGGGAATTTCGTCAATCACGCCCGCGTCTTTGCGGCATTCCACGCCTTTGGTCTGGCGTTCAAGGTCCTCGCGTGAAAAGCGTTTTTTCGCCTGCGTGCGCGACATTTTGCGACCCGCGCCGTGCGAGCAGGAATGATAGCTTTCCGGCGCGCCGAGACCTTTGATGATAAAAGACTTCGCGCCCATCGAGCCGGGAATAATCCCGTAGCGTCCGAGTTCGGCGTTGATCGCTCCCTTTCGGGTAACGAAAACCTTCTCGCCGAAATGCATCTCGGACGCGACGTAATTGTGATGGCAGTTGACCGCGATTTCGGGACGAAACGCCGTGCCTTTATTAAACATTCGGTTGAATGATTTCAAAAGGCGATTCATCATAATCTCGCGGTTCTTCAACGCGTAGCTCTGCGCCCACGTCAAATCGTGCCAGTAATTTTTGAACTCGTCCGTCCCTTGAATAAAGTAAGCCAAATTCGGGTCGGGCAGTTCGTTTAATTTGTGCAAAGATTTCGCCGTCGCAATGTGGCGTTCAGCCAATTCCTTCCCGATATTGCGCGAGCCGGAATGCAGCATCAGCCAGACAAAATCTTCGGTGTCGAGACAGATTTCGATAAAATGATTTCCGCCGCCGAGCGTTCCGAGCTGCACCATCGCCTTACGTTTACGGTCTTGAATGCCCGCGTGCAAATCGTCGAAGGTTTCCCAACCCGACCAGCGCGAGGCTTCATCAACCGATTCTTTATAGGCGTTAAAGCCGACCGGAATCGCGCGTTCGATTTCGTGACGCAAATCTTTCAATTTGCCTTCAAGAATCGAACTCTTGAACGGCGTTTTGATTGCAGCCATCCCGCAACCAATATCAACCCCGACGGTTGCCGGAATCACCGCGTCTTTGGTGGCGACGACCGAGCCGACCATCGAACCGACTCCCAAGTGAGCGTCGGGCATCAGCGCGACGTGTTTATACAAACACGGCAGACGCGAAACGTTGCGCAGCATATTTTGTTCTTCGATGGAAAGATCGTGATTAACCCACGCGAAAATATCGGCTTTCGCGCCTGAAACGTTTAACTTATTAAATGGCATATTTCCTCCTGAAAATATCTGGTAATTGATTACGAAAAAATTTCTTTGCCAAAAACCGACACAGTGTCGGCTTTTAATACAAAAAACTGTAGAGAATCGGTTGAAATATCGAAAATATAAGAAGAATTTGCGATATTCAAACTTTTACTTTAATGGCACGTCGGTTGCGGTTTATCCGTCACGTCAAAATATTGTGCTTTAAATCAATACGATTTGTCTTTTATTTTAACGGCACTTAAAAAAGGAGAATTTTATGTTTAATCGAACAAAATTAGGAATGGGAGCTTTAGCCGTTTCATTATCGGCGATGGCGGCGATAGGAATCGGGCAGCAAAATTTCGGAAACGATTCGAGCTTTACGTCATACGCTACGCCGACACCGAAAAAGAGTCCGCCGGCAACGCCGTTTCCACCGGTAACGAAAGGATCGCAAACGCCGTTTCCGTCGCCGTCAGCTTCGCCGACACCGTTTCCGGCTCCTCCGGGAACGCCATACAATTTACCAAATCCAAAACCAAGCCCTTCGACAACGCCGGGCAATCCGTCAGATCCGACACCGACTCCGATGACGACTCCGTCGCCGACGAATCCGTCCGATCCGACCCCGTCGCCGACAACTAATCCGTCTGATCCGTTGCCGTCGCCGACGATGATGCCGTCGCCGACTCCATAAATGCTTTCCTCAGAAAAATTACCGAAAGGAAAATTTTACAAAGATGAATCCGTTTTTTCGGGTTCATCTTTTGCTTTTTGTCGGGCATATTTTTGTAAAGATATTTGAGAGCAGAACCAAAATAATTTTTCCATCTTTAATTTTAAGAGCAGGTTCGCTTCTAACCATTGATTATCGGCGAAAATGTTTGTTATGATTTTCAAAAATAAAGGAGATAAAATTATGAAATTCAAAATAACGCCGCTCAAAATTATCGCCGTGCTGATCTTCGGAGTCGCCGCCGTTAGTTTCGGTTTATCCGGTCTAGATTCAGCCGCGAATCGTTACGAAATACAAAACCGCCGCTCCGAATCATATATCAGCCGTCCCGTTCCCGCATCGAACGCGCCCTTGAGTTTTCTGGAGACGGAAACCGAATCCGCGCCGCTCGCGCGTCTTTTTCAATTGATGTTCATATTATTTTTCATCAGCCCGCCGATCATCGCGGTTTTGTTGTTTTTAATCTGGAAGGAATTAAAAAAACGCAACGAAATGAACTAGCTTATCGCCATTGGCAGTAAATCTTTTTTTCGGTAAAATTCACCGCTTCGGGTAATCGGAGCGGTGAATTTTTATGATAAACGGATAAAATTTGCAGTCGGTAACCAATCAAAACTTCTCCCTTTTACGCACCGATAAAAAAGTAAATCGGCGACAAAATTGCCGTGAGTTCCGCCCGTCGAATAAAATTCGGGCGGGAAAGATTCGAACTTTCTATACCGATGTACTCACGGCGGCATTCGCCGAAATAAATCAGATCGAATTTAATTCAATCTTTTTTACAACGCAACCTTATCAATCACACCAACCCAATGTCCGGCTTCTAGATTGCCATTTGCGAATTCCGAAACGAGCGTAAACACCTGATCGGAAAATCCGCCGACGTTCAAAATATCGGCGCGTTCTTTGGCTTGCGTGTGCGCGTAAGGCTGAATGTCAATACAGACGAGTTTCGCATCTTGATTACGAGATTTGAATTCGTTCCATTGTTTCGACGTTTCCGTTCCGCTTCCGCCGAAGCGTCCGTGAACCGGCGTGTCAATCCACGATTCGTTATCGGAAACGTAAATCAGCACGTCGCCCTGCGCTTTGCAACGGTTCAATTCGCTCAGAGGCGCGGAGCAGTTCGTTCCGCCGGCGGGCAGACTCGCCAGCTTATTGGCGTTGGTCATAATCGAATCCCGCGGATTAAGCGAAACTTTGACCGTGTTGCTTTCAAACGGAATAACTTCGGCGGTCGGATTTTTTCGAAGTATGCAAGCCGCCACCAGAGCCGCCGCGTCAATGCAGCGCACGGCGGAGGTCGCGCCTTTGCGAAATCCGGTGACGGGCGAACGCATCGAACCCGAAATGTCCGGGAAAACGAAAACTTTTCCTTTGATTTCCGGCACGTTTTCCGTCGCAATTTCCATCGCGTCCTGCAACGCTTCGGTCACGGAGCGCGGCATTTCGGCGTTTTGCGAAGCCGCCGAATAGGCGGAAAGCAATTGGTATGGAAAAACCCGCGCGCGTTTAATCGCTTCGCGGTCGCGCAGGCGATTGGCGATGAGTTCAACCATTTCGGCATCTTGGAAAACTCCCTGCCGCTGAAACGTGTTGAGATTCATACGGGTCATCTGCCACGCGGCGTTGCGCGCGATTTGCGTCCATTCGATTGTCGAAATCGGCAGAGCCGTCAACATTTGAAACGGCACATTCGGAACTTTCAAAGAATCGCCGTTTTTGAATTTTTCAAACGCTTTAACGATTTCCGGCAATTTATCCGCGTCAATTTCACGACCGATAAAATAACCGTAGAGAGCTTCCTTTTCGGGATCTTTCGGCTTCGGGTGAACCATTTTCAAAACGTCCGCGAAAGACGGCGATTGTCCGACGGACTGTTTGAAAATCTGTTCGCTGCCGCGCGTTTCAAACCATTCGCGCACCAGTCGTTTCGGCAGAGAACCGAGCGATTTGCGCCCGACCGCGCCCGACCGCATTATCTGCACAAAGTTGCGAAGCATTTTCCCGTTATCAATAAGGCGCGGAAATACGCGTTCAAACAACGCTTTATCCTTCGTCGAAAGAACCGCCGCGAGCAGCGCGGGCATATCCTTCATAAACCCTTTTTCACGCGCGTAAACAGCCGTCTTAGCGATAAATTCCCCATCGAGTTCGTTGGTTAGTTCGAGAACTTTTTCGAGCTGTTCGCCCGCGTCCGTATAAAATGTGTGCGAGAAACAACCCGTCGCCGCGTATTGCGCGAGAGCCGATTTCGGCGAAAGTTTGTAAGCCGTTCCGCCCGCTTCGTTAATCGCGTCGGTTTTCGGCGCGAGCATTCCTCTGACCGTTTGAAATAAATTTTTGTTTGACATAATTTCCTCCTCTTTCTTAATTACGAATTTCAAATTACGAATTACGAATTAGTAAAAAAATCCCGGTATTCGTAATTCGTAATTTGAAATTCGTCATCGAATCAAATCGGCGACAAAATTGAAAAGACGTTTTTTTCGCGCTCTACCAACTGAGCTACGTTCAGCATAAAAAAATTGGGCTGAACGGTCGGATTCGAACCGACGACCTCGTGCGTTACAGGCAATGTAGTCCTTCCGGCATTCGCCGAAATTTGTTTGGCGGTCATCAATCAAAAGTTATCAATAATCATTTGCCGATAATTTTTGACCGACGACCGAATCTGGTCGAACGGGCGGGATTTGAACCCGCGGTAAACGGTTTAAAAGACCGCTGCCTTAACCTGACTTGGCTACCGTCCGAAAAAAAATGAAAATTAAAATTACGATTTGAGCTTTTACATTTTCAATTTTTAACTTTTAATTGAAAAAGTATGCCGGATGAAAAATACGGATTGCTTGAACATCTGCTGTTTCCGCCGAAGTTTTGCGACGAAAAAAAATTAACCGCGACGCTCGAAGGTAAAACCGTTTTGATTACCGGCGCGAGTTTCGGAATCGGCGAAACGCTCGCTGTAATGCTCGGAAAAACCGGAGCGCGTTTGATTCTGGTGGCGCGCACGGCGGAAAAGCTCGAAGCGGTCAAAACTATTATCGAAGCGGATAATCCGCAGGCTGAAATCTCGATCTTTCCGTGCGATTTGACGAACGACGAAGCAATTGACAATTTGTTGTCTGAAATTAAAAATCTGCCGATTGATATTTTCGTCAGCAACGCCGGAAAATCCATCCGTCGTCCGCTTTTTGAATCGCTCGAAAGATTTCACGATTACCGGCGCACGATGGCGTTAAATTATTTCGCACCCGTCAAATTAATGCTCGGCTTGATTCCGATCTTGGAAAAAAATCGCGGTCACGTCATCAACGTTTCCGCCGTCAATGTTTTATTGATTCCCGCGCCGTTCTGGACGGCGTATCAATCTTCTAAAACGGCGTTCGATCAATGGTTTCGCTCAGCCGCGCCGGAACTCGAAGCCGCCGGAATTGCCGTGACTTCCGTCTATTTGCCGCTCGTCAGAACGCGGATGATCGAACCGACCGCCGAATATAAAAACGCTCCGGCGATGTTGCCCGAACAGGTCGCCCGGATAATTTGCCGCGCGATTTGCACGCGCCGCAAAATCTTCAAGCCGTGGTGGCTGATTTTCGCGCAAATCGGTTCGATCATCTTTCGCCGTCCGGCGGAACATTTTATGAAATCCCGGACGGAAAAAAGACGGAAATAAAATATGCTCAAACTTTTTGTCAAATTAATCAGAATCAATTTGCTGTCGCCGTTCGGTTTCGCGCGTCTGTTATCGTCCTTTGCCCGCGAAGGCACGAACTTGACGGCGTTGCTGAAATTTACGGCGCGCAAATTTCCGAATCGAATCGCCGTCGTTGATGAAACGGAATGTGTGAGCTATAAGGATTTGCTCAACGAATCGCAAAATTTAGCGGCGCATCTGCAAACTGATTTTCATATTCGAGCGAAAAGTAAAACGGCTTTTCTGTGCCGCAACCGCGCCTCGTTCATTCGCGCACTGTGCGCGTCGGCGCGCGTCGGCGCGCGAATTTATCTGCTTAATCCCGAAATGACCGCCGAACAATTTGAAAATTTAACGGGCAGACATCAATTCGATTTTCTTTTCTACGACGCGGAAGCCGAAAATTTAATTCAAAACTCGAATTGGAAAAACAAATCTCTGAAAACATCGGAAGCCGACGCGCTTTCTAAAAAATATTTGCGGACGAAAATCAAACGCGTTTTTTCAGGCGAAATTATCGTCTTAACCGGCGGCACGACGGGCGTTCCGAAAACCGCGCGGCGCAAATCTTCAGCGTTCAAATTTCTCAATCCGTTCTTCGCGCTTTTAACGAAGCTCGATCTCGACAAATATCAAACGGTTTATATCGCCACGCCCGCCTATCACGGCTTCGGCATTTCGGCGATAATCATCGCCATAATCCTGGGAATGAAAATATTTTTTCTTCCGCGTTTCGATGCTGAGAAATCGTGTGAACTGATTGAAAAAAATCGAATTGAAACGGTTACCCTGGTGCCTTTGATGTTGCAGAGAATGCTGCGTTCGGACGCGCGAAAAATCAATTCTCTGCAATGTATAATTTCCGGCGGCGCGGCTTTGAATCCCGCGCTGGTCGAAGAAACTTTCGAAAAGCTCGGCGACAAACTTTTTAACCTCTACGGTACGTCCGAAGCCGGTTTTTCCGTGATCGCCGCGCCCGCCGATTTGCGCCGCGCGCCGGACACCATCGGCAAAAAAATCGGCGGGGTCAGGCTCGCCATTCTCGACGAAAACAACGAAAAAGTTTCGACCGGAAAGATCGGAAAAATCTGCATCAAAAGCGCGTGGTCAATCAACACCGACAAAAGCTGGATCGAAACCGGCGATTTAGGTTTGCAGAATAAAAGCGGTTTGCTATTTTTGCGCGGCAGAACCGACGAAATGATCGTTTCCGGCGGCGAAAACGTTTATCCGGTTGAGCTTGAAAATATCCTCTCCAAACATCCGGCGATTAGTCAGGTCGCTGTCGTCGGCATTCCCGACAAAGAATTCGGTCAACGCTTGAAAGCATTTGTCGTCGTCAAACAAAACGCGACGACTACCGAACCGGAAATTAAAAAATGGCTCGCCGCGCGCGCCGCCAGATTTCAAATGCCCGCCAGGATCGAGTTTTTAGAAGCTTTGCCGCAAACTGCCGTCGGCAAAATCAACAAGCGAGAATTAAAAATTAAAAGTTGAAAAACTTGAACTTTTAATTTTCGGGTAAAGTTGGCTGTTAGGGCGGGACTCGAACCCGCGACTTCCGACTTAACAGGACGGCACTCTGACCGGCTGAGTTACCTAACAAAAAAACCTTTTGCTCCAACAGCAAAATTGGAAGGACAAACGCGGACGTGCAACTTCGCTCCGACGGGCGAAAGACAAGAAGTGTTCGTTGCGAACAAAGGAAAGGATTTTTCAGCATTCTTTCGTCCTCGCAAAATTCGCGCCCGCGTTTGTTTCAGGCAGGATTTTTAAAAAAAGAAATTAAAAATTAAAAACTTCGTAATAGTTCTCTTAATTATTAACTTTTAATTTTTTGTTAATTCTGTTTCGGGGCGACAGGACTCGAACCTGTAATCTGGCGGTAATCTGCCGCTAATATCGGGTATAAGCCGACGGTTTTGCCATTAAACTACGCCCCGTTTGGATGTGTTGCGGAGACGGGATTTGAACCTGTAATCTTCGGTTTATGAGACCGACGCTTTTATCCGAATTAAGCTACTCCGCCCAAAGAATTGAAGGTATTAATAACAATCAGGATTTGAGTTTGACAACGACGATTTGTCTCGGCGAACCGCTTTCAAACGGCGAGCCGTCGCGGTCGCCGAATTTCTCTTCGATTTGAAATCCGTTGTATGACAGCAAAGCGTCGAATTCCTGCGGAAAAAACTGGCGCATCGTGAAATGAAAACGCTTTTCTTCGTTCGTCGAGACGTTTCGATAAATCCATTCGATTCGATTGATTTGCGTCGCCGCATCATAATCAACCGTTCCCAATAACGCGAATTTTCCGTCAGGAGTTTCATATTCGGAAACGAGAACGCTTTGACCGGGCGGCGTTAAAAGAATCTTCAACGAAGGATTGAAAATCTCGATGATAAAACGACCGTTTGCAGCGAGATGTTTTTTGACCGAAGCGAAACATCGCTCAACGTCTGCGACGGTTAAAAGATGCTGAAACGAATTGCCGAGCAGAAGTATCAAAGGAAACTGCCGGTCGAGTTCAAAGTCGCGGATGTCGCCAATTTTCAAGTCGAGCGAAACATTTTTCTCCAACGCTTTTTCTTCGGCTCTGTTCAGCATTGCGGCGGAAATATCAACGCCGACCGCTTCGATATTTTTTTCGGCGAACAAAATCAAATACGCGCCGCTGCCGCAGGCAAGCTCTAAAACCGGCGAGCCGTATTTTTCGATTTTGTTTTCATAAAATTCCAAAACATCCGGCGCGGCAAAATCGCCGTGAACCAAATCATAAAATTCGGAATCCCGGTAAAGCGATGTTTCATCAACCATAAAATTAATCTCCGTCAAAATTTTACTGAAATTAACAGGATTTAGTTCGGATTTCGGATTTCACATTCAAAATCCAAAATCCAAACTCTAAAATCCAAAATCGAATTCGGTGGTTGGAGTCGGTATCGCGCCAACGTCTCGACGTTTTCAGCGTCGCGCTAATCTGCCTCAGCTATCCAACCAATCGTCTCTAACCTGCCGCGCTTCTGGCTTTCGGTTTTTGTGCCGGTTTTTGTGCCGGTTTTTGTTTTTGTTTTTTCTTTAGTTTTTCCTTCGCTTCGCGTTCGATTTGCGTTTCGCGTTCTTCGATAAAGCCCGCTTCTGTTTCAATCGCTGCACGAAAAGCCTCGATGATATTGGCAATTCGTCGAATTTTGTCAAGACTGTTGCGGCGGTTTTCTTTGCTGCTCAAGTCGAAATCAAAAGCGACGTGTCGCTGGCAGTCGCCGAGATTTAATTGTATCTCGCCCCATTTCCATTCGTTGTCTTTGTCAACCGGAATACCGCGCGTGTCTTCGACAATCGCAATGGCAAATGCCCGCATATCCAAAAAACGATTTAAGAACAGACGTTTTCGCAGATGATATTTTCTGCGCTGATTTTTGCTCATTTTCTTTTTTCCTCTGCATATAGATTTTCTGAAAATTGTTTGTAATTTTTTTCAGAGAACTTATGCGAAATTGTTAATTCAAAGCTTCATTGTTTTCACCTCCGCAAAGTAATTTTCAGACATAAATTTTCTCCTTCGATAAATAAAATTTTTGGCGGGAATGACGGGACTCGAACCCGCGATGACTCGATAGACAGCCGAGCGCATTTGCCGCTATGCTACATTCCCATTTGGATTTTGGATTTTAGATTTTGGATTTTGGATTAAAGATTCGGTTATTAAGATTTCCGGTCTAAGAGCTGTTTATCACTGCACTACCTTTGCTCAAAATAATCCAAAATCCAAAATCTAAAATCCAAAATCGAACTCTGGGTGAATTGACGAGATTTGAACTCGCATCTTTCGCGGTCACAGCGCGACGCTTTGCCGAATTAAGCTACAATCCACAGAAATTTGAAACGACAGATTTTTGTCGGGATAACTTTTTTCTTCGGATACGGATGTAATCTCGAACCGCATTCGTTTCAAATTCAACAGGCGACAAAAAGGGAAGCGACGTGTTTTTGCTGAGCTAAAACCACTTTCGCAGTTTGCCGGAATTGAACCGGCGACCTTTTGAGTTTGACCTCAAACGCTCTGACCCGATGTAGTCGTCTTCGGCATTCGCCTGGAAAAAAAATGAAGGGCGACAAAAAATTAAAATGATACGGTTTCTGTTTTAAAGACAAATGTAATCATTTCGGCATTCGCCCGAAAAAATATTGGCGGAAACGGCAGGATTTGAACCTGCACGGGTTTTATCCCGACTGTTTAGCAAACAATTATGGCTACCGTTTCATCACGTTTCCGAAACTTGAAAAAAAATTGAGCGCGACAAAATCGAAACGACGTTAACCGGGATCGAACCGGCAGACTTCAGATTTTTAATCCCATGCTATACCAATTTAGCTATGTAGTCGTTTTCAGCATTCGCGCTCTCCCGACAAATAAAAAATTGGAGCGAGCAGACGGAATCGAACCGACACTGAACAGTTTTGCAGACTGTCGCCTTAAACCGTTTGGCTATGCCCGCTGGAAATAAAATGGCGGGGAGAGCGGGACTCGAACGCGCTAAAATCAGATTGAAAATCTGACCGCGCGACTCTTTGCATTTACCCCCGGAAAATTTGCGCGTGAAAAGATTTGAACTTTTACATAAATCGGGTTTAAGCCAATCGCCTCTGCCGTTGGGCTACACGCGCCGGATGATTCGGGATTTCGGGTTGATGCTTGCGGATTGTTCACAATCCAAAATCCAAATTCCCAAATCCCAAATCAAAATGGTGGATCGGAAGGGATTCAAACCCTTACAAGAAGTTTGCAGGACTTCTATGCTGTCAATTACATCACCAACCCGAAAAACTGGTGCCGACGGTGAGATTTGAACTCACATAAACTGCTTTCTAAGAGCAGTGCCTTTGCCGTTTAGACCACGCCGGCGTGAAAAATTGGTCTGAGCGGCAGGATTCAAACCTGCGAACACTTGTTTCCAAAACAAGCCCGTATCGTCATCTGCGGAACGCTCAGAAAAATTCGTTTGCGAAACACGAACGTCTGTAAAAACAAATTCGTAATTTGCCATTTATTTTTGAAAAATTGGCTTCGGGTAAAGGATTCGAACCTCTGTTTCATCGTTCAAAGCGATGCGTCCTGCCGTTAGACGAACCCGAAAGAAAGATTCACTTCAAATTCAAAATCAAAAATCCGAAATCAAAAATCCGAAATCAAAAATCGAAATGGCTCTGGCAGGATTTGAACCCGCAACCTCGAGATTCGTATTCTCGCGCTCTGAATTCCGTTGAGCTACAAAGCCGTAAAAAAAAATAATTGGCGGAGACGGAAGGATTTGAACCTTCAACCTGTTCGGTAGAAACGAACCGCTCTCGTTCCGTTGAGCTACGCCCCCGATTTAGATTTTGGATTTTAGATTTTGGAGTTTGGATTTGTTCTGGTCGTAACTTGCCAAAATCCAAAATCAACAATCCAAAATCCAAAATCGAATTGTGAGGAGTGAGACAGGAAGAAATCACGTTTTTCTTCGCCGACAGTGGAGAAAATTGGCAGGCGCGTTCAGATTTGAACTGAAAATTCGGTTTTTGGAAACCGGCATTTTGCCGATTAAAACTACGCGCCCGTTTCAATTTCGGATTTTAGATTTCGGATTGAAAATCAATCGCAAATATCTGGAGTGAGCGACGGGAATCGAACCCGCAACTTTCGGTTTGGAAGACCGCCACTCAGCCGTTTGAGTTTCGCTCACAAAAATTGTTCGGATTTCAATTTCGACTTAATAAAAAATCCAAAATCCAAAACCCAAAATCCAAAATCAAACTGGTGCATCGGGAAAGATTCGAACTTTCATAGCTCCGCGAGAAGCCGCAGTTTTACGGACTGCTTGCCTTAACCAAATAGCGACCGATGCGAAAAAATTAAACTTGAAAATTTAAAAATGCTGAAAATTTAAAAAAATTGTGTAAAAATAAAAAAGGCAGAGGTTTAGACAGACTTCGGACGCAGTAATGCCCGAATCGAGTCGAATAAGATTCGCTTCTTTGGAACTCGCCAAAGTTTAATCGAAGAAACGAATCTTTTGGAAAACTCTCTGCCTTTTTTGATTTCGTCTGAAAACCGCGCCGCGCCGCCGCCTCTTCGCATAGCAGGCGCGCCGCGATTTTCAAACTTTTTTTCGGTTATTCAATTGTCAAATATCTTTGAAAAACGAAAAGGAGCGGTAACTTTTCCGGCTTCTCATCGAGAGAACCTTCGCGTTACCGCTCCCAAAAACAATTTCGGATTCAACAATCCGCTAAATTTTTACGTTTCGGGAGCGGAAACAACTCGCTCCCGCTTTTCTAAATTCTTCTATTCGCCGCGCGGTCTAAACCGCCGAGGTCTGTTCGATAAATCGGTTTATCGAAATCGGCACACATTGATACGCTCGGACTTCCGCTAAACCGCGTCTCTTTTTGCGCGGGCGAGCCGTTCTGTATCGAATTTTCGTGTAACCAGTTTTGCGACATTAAAATTTGTCTCCTAAAATTTTCGTTTGCATTTCGGCAAACAGTTGAAAGTTTTAGCACGAAGCAAAATTGCTTGTCAAGCATTTTTTTTGAAAATTCTTTGGGGCGCGAAAATTTAATCAGAAATGGCGGAAACCTTTCGGTTCTAAAATCGCGGATTTAGTCGTGCCAATAAGTTCAATCATTCCCGCGTTTGCAGTCACTTCTCCGATGCGGAAAAAACCGCGATTTTTGAACTCGTTTTCGCGCTGAAAATATTTTTTCGGGCTGACGGTAAAAAGCAGCTCAAAATCTTCGCCGCCGTCGAGCGCGAAATTTAATTGTTCGGCGAACGATCCGACCAAGCCGCGCAAATTTTTATCGAGCGGAATGCGGTCGGCGTAAATTTTCGCGCCCGTTTGACCGGCGCGGCAGAGGTGCGCCAAATCCGACGAAAGTCCGTCGCTCAAATCAATCATCGAAGTCGCCAAATTTTTTTCACTTAAAAACTCGCCGTCCGCGATTTTCGGCAGCGGTCGAAGCTGTCTGAGTAGTAAATTTTTGCGCCAAGTTTTTTCCGCCGCAGCAAAGCGAAATTTATTTTCGAGTAATTTTAAGCCGCCCGCCGCGCCGCCCAAACTTCCCGTGACGAAAATCAAATCTCCGGCGCGCGCGCCCGAACGCAGAACGGCTTTTCCTTTTTTCGTTTCGCCCGCCGCAATCGAATCGAAAACGATTTTATCCGGCGTTTCGGAAACGTCGCCGCCGACGATTTCGACCGCGAATTCTTTCGCCAGGCGCGCATAACCGGCGTAAAATTCTTCGACGAAACCGGTTTTCCAAACTTTGCGCGGAACGCCAATCGAAAGCATCGCCCAAACCGGCTTCGCGCCCATCGCCGCGATGTCGGAGAGCGAAACCGCCAACGCTTTGTGTCCGAGTAATTTCGGCTTGGTCCATTCGAGCCGGAAATCTATATCTTCGACGAGCAAATCGGTCGTCATCACTAAATCCGTTTTGGAATCTTTCGGCAGCACGGCGCAATCGTCACCGACGCGCGACAAATTAAAGCGGCGGCGAATCGTTTCAATAAATTCAAACTCGGTTTTCATAAAATTTCATTGACAGCAATTTGTTTAATACATACAATAGCGACGGCACAAATATCCAAAAATTTAACACACAAGAGGCTTGAATGGGACTTCCGGCAACAGCGATACCTGAGAAAATTTTCTTCAAAATCGGCGAAGTATGCGATTTGGTCGGCGTGCAGGCGCACGTTCTGCGTTATTGGGAAACCGAGTTTCCGATGCTTTCGCCGCAAAAAAACCGTTCGGGTCAGCGCAGCTACCGGCGGCGCGACGTGGAAATTGCGCTTCGCATCAAAGAGCTGCTTTACGACGATCTTTTTACAATCGCCGGCGCGAAGAAAAAGCTGCAAGTCGAGCTGCGCGAAACGAGCCGTTTGAAAATCGTTCCGTCCGAACCGGCGCAAAAGGAAGATTTTATTAAAGAAATCAAAATTCCCGAATCCGCGCCGCTCAATGAAATTGACGAAGAGGAAATCGAAGAAATTGACGAACTCGAAGATTTTGAACCGGCGATGCCGGCGGAAGTTTTAGACGAAGAACGCCGCGAGGCTTTGACATCGCTCGCTTCGCAACTGCTCGAACTGCGCGAGATGCTGAAAACCAACCGCGCCGAAACGACTTCGCCGCAAAGAAAATACTGAATTTGACATTCGATTGAATCGTTTCTAATCTGAATAATAACGGGACGTAGCGCAGCCTGGTAGCGCGCTTCCTTGGGGTGGAAGAGGTCGCAAGTTCAAATCCTGTCGTCCCGAGTCTTAAAAGGCTTTCGATAATGTCGAAAGCCTTTTCCTTATCTAACTCGAATGAAAACTTGTGTAATTTGCAGAAATGAAAAACACGAATCTGCTTTCAGTAAAAAGGGAAGTGGATTACAGAGCCGTTGTAAGGAGTGTTTTACCGAATATCACCGCGATTATTATGCAAAAAACAAAGAGAAGTATTTTGCCAAAAATCGCCGAAACAAAGCCCGTCAGCGCGCCCGATTAAAAACTATTATTTTAGAACTGAAATCGCAGCCGTGCCAGGACTGCGGCGGAAAATTTCATCCCTGGGTTAATGGAGTTTGATCATCGCGCAGGCACGACAAAAATAGTGGAAGTAGGAAATCTTGTCGGGCGCGGCTGCACGAATGAAAAATTGTTAAATGAAATAAATAAGTGTGACGTTGTTTGCGCCAACTGTCATAGAATGCGAACCTGGCGGAGGCTTAATACCGGATCAGTGAAATAATTCTTAATATAAATTTAGCCGCTCAGATAAACAGAAAAGCCGATGATTTATACAAATCAGTCGGCTTTTTTACATTAAAAAGTTAAATTTAATTTTCAATCACCGGATTGCTTACGGGCATCTCTTCAATTTGACTGGTCGCCGGATTTCTACGGTCGTAGATGCGTTTGACGAAATGCTGATCGAAGAACACGACGATTGCCGCCAGAACGACGAACGCGGTTGCCAAAACCAAACTGAACGAAAAAAGGTTCGCGTTGAGATTATTGGCTTTTTGAAAATCGAAAAACATTTGACCGAGCCAGTAAGTTTGCAGAACGACGAACGCCGCGAAAAAAACGAACGTCGTCCACAAAGCCCACGTTTTGCGCGTTCTTAAAGCGATTAAATTGGCGACGATCAGCAGAACGGCGGCGGAAATCCATAGAACCGCCGAGCTGACGGGCGCGAAAAATTGGAAATTTTCCGCCGCCGTCGCCGGCGAGCCGATGCTTTGCAGCCAACTGTATGAATAAAAAGTCAGGAAACCGAGCGTGATTGTTGCGACGGCGAGCAGGATTAAATAAATTTTGTTCCACATAAAGTATTTTTAGACGATTCGAGTTTTCTTGTTGAAAATGAAAGAATTTTCTTTGTCACGTTTTGATTGTGAATTATAAAGCGTCGGAGCAATTTCGGCAAGATAAATCTTTTCACCGCATTGAAAATTTAATTTCGGGCTTTCGGCATACGCACTTCGACAAAATGCGTTGTGCCGTCGTCGTTCAAAGGAAATTCATTATTTTCAATCGAATCGCCGTCGAAAATAATTCGCAGCTTTTCAGCCGATTCATCGAATGTGTATTTAAGATTGTAAATCGTTGCGCCGAACCGGTAAATCAATTCGCTTTCGTTCCAGGCGGAAGGGAAATGCGGATTAATTAAAAGTTTGTCGCCGCGTTTATTTAAGCCGAACATAAATTCAGTCGCGGCGCGGTACGCCCACGCCGCCGAGCCGGTATACCAGCTCCAGCCGCCGCGCCCGACGTTGTGTTTCGTGTTGTGAATATCGGCGGTGAACACATACGGCTCGTTTTTATAACGCGTCGCTTCTTCGAGATTTTTTGAGTGATTAATCGGATTGATGAGCGCGAAAAGCTCCGCCGCGAAATCCGGGTTTCCGGCGAGCGCGTAGGCGATAATCGTCCAGAGTGCGCCGTGCGCGTATTGCCCGCCGTTTTCGCGCACGCCCGGAACATAGCCCTTGATATAGCCGGGTTCGAGCCTGCCCGTGTCGAACGGCGGCGTGAACAGTAAAATAATTTTTTTGTCGCGTTTAATAAGATATTTTTCGACGGAATCTAAAGCCGTCCGAGCGCGTGTTTGGTCGCCCGCGCCGCTGATGACGCTCCAGCTTTGCGCGATGGCATCAATGCGGCATTCGTCGTTTTCCTTGGAGCCGAGCGGCGTGCCGTCGTCGAAATACGCGCGGCGATACCATTCGCCGTCCCACGCGTTTTTCTCGATGTTTTGGCGAATCGTTTCGACCTGCGCCAGATATTTTTCGGCTGAATCCTTATCTCCGAACCGTTCGCAAATTGGCGCGAATTCCTTCAAAACAGCGCACTGAAACCACGCCAGCCAGACGCTTTCGCCTGTGCCGTGAATGCCGACCTGATTCATTCCGTCGTTCCAATCGCCCGAACCCATCAGAGGCAAATCGTGTTCGCCGAATCGCAGGCTGCGCTCGACGGCGCGGCGGCAATGCTCGAACAAAGACGTTTCTTCGTCCGAGATGTTCGGCACGATATACATATCTTCTTCGTCGGGCGTGAGTTCGCGGGCTTCGAGAAACGCCAGTTTTTCGTTGAGAATTTCGGTGTCGCCGGTCGCCTTAAGATAATGCGCGGTGACGTATGGCAGCCACAAAAGATCATCGGAAATCTTTGTTCGCACGCCCCGACCGGTCGGCGGATGCCACCAATGCTGCACGTCGCCCTCTCTAAATTGTCTGGTCGCCGAAAGCAGGATTTGTTTTTTAGCGATTTCGGGATTCGTATGCACGAGCGACATCACATCTTGGAGTTGGTCGCGGAAACCGAACGCGCCGCCCGATTGATAAAACGCCGAACGCGCCCAAATGCGGCAGACGAGTGTTTGATACAAAAGCCATCGATTGATTAAAAGATTAGCCGCTTCGTCCGGCGTTCGGATTTCGACGCGTGTTAAGGTTTTATCCCAAAACGCTTTGACTTCATTCAAAGCGTGATAGCATTCGTCCACGTTACGAAATCTCGCAACGATTTCACGCGCCTGATCGTCGGTTTCGGTTTCGCCGAGCAGAAATACGATGACGGTCGTTTCATTCGGTTCGAGCTGTAGTTTTGTGTGCGTCGCAAAACACGGATCGAGCTTTGGATTGCATTGATTTTTGAGATTCGTCCGCGACAGGGCGAACGGTTTTTCCAAACTGCCGTTTCTGCCCAAAAATTCGCGGCGGTCGCCGGTGTAGGAATCAATTCGCGCGTTCGTCGCCAGAAACGCCGAGCGATTGGCGAATTCGTTATTGTAGCGATTGTATGCGAACAGAACCTGATGATTCGTGTCAATCGCAGTCACGATTGACGGCGCGCTTTTATCGCGCTGCGCGCCCATCACGAGTTCGGTAAAATTCCAAAGCGACAGATTGCGCCGCGCGTTCGATTTATTTTCGATTCGCATCACGACGATTTTAACCGTTTCGTCGAGCGGCACGAAAAAGATCGTGTCGTGATTAATTCCGTCGGAATTATGCAAAAACTGCGTGTAGCCCTGCCCGTGTTTGACGAGAAAATCATTCGTCGTCGGAACGGGCGAAGGAAGCGGCGACCAGATTTTTCCGGTGTCGTCGTCGCGCAGATAAAAGGCTTCGGACGGCTGATCCGAAACAAAATCGTTCGTCCACGTCGTCAGACGGTTTTCGCGGCTGTTGACCGACCACGTGTAACCCGCGCCCGATTCGGAAATCTGAAAGCCGAAATCCTTGCCGTTGGCGATAACGTTGAGCCACGGCGCAGGTGTTTTCGCGCCGTTTTTCAAGCTGATGACGTATTCGCGCCCGTCTTCTGTAAAACCGCCGATGCCGTTGAAAAGTTTGAGCGGCGGAATCCAAAGCGATTCGTTCGCGTGTTCGACCAACGCGGAATTTGGAACGTGTTTCGCCGCCGATTCCTCGCGTTTGAAAGGTTTTTTTAATTGCTCGACGATGGTTCCGGCTTCGGCTTCAAAAACGACGCGGGCAATCGCTTCAAACAGCCGCGCGTCTTCTTCGGGCAGCATATTTTTCCGCAGAATAAAAACGCCCGCCGGTTTGTTGATCCATTGCTGAAAACCACCGGTGCGGACGGCGAGATTTAATTCTTCCTGCACGTTTTGCGCGTAGCCTTCCGGGTGCAGGTTCAGCACGACGAGATCGAATTTTAATCCCTTGTAGCGCAGGTATTCCTGACACCGCAAAATTTGTTTGACGAATTCGATGTCGTCAGCCGATTTCACTTTGACGAGCAAAATCGGAATATCGCCGCTCACGCCGTAAGCCCATAGATTCGACTGAACGCGATTGTTATAACGCACGATATTGTTGGCGGCGCGAAAATCGGCGGACGAATAAAGCAGACGCGCGGCGATTGACTGGAAGGCGACGGCTTCTTCGGCGGCGATTCGCAGATGCCGCTGCTCGACGCGCGCTTTGGTCCAAGCCATCGAAGATTCGCGCTCGAAAACATTCGGGTTGTTGTATTTGTCGGCGAGTCTGACGGCTTCGTCGCGCGTCTCGCTGATGCCGGTCGAAAAACACACGCTCGCCTTGCCGCGCGGCGGAATTTTCAAGCGGTATCGAAGGCTGAAAATCGGGTCAATCACCGCGCCCGTCGTTTTGGAAAGCGTTTCGCCGTTAGTTATGACAGACGGATTTGCCGTCGTGCGATTGCGCCCAAGAAATTTGGCGCGGTCGGTTTCATATTCCGGCGCGCCGATTTTAACGCCTTCGACGAGCGCGACGTGAACGCCGAAAACGGGTTTTTCCCGTTCCGAACGCGGTCGCCGGCGGGCAATCAACGCTTCTTCGGACGCAACGTATTCGGTTTCGATAAACAGATTGCTGAACGCCGTATGCGCCGCGTCCGCCGCCGCCGTGTTGAGAACGATTTCGGCATAGCTCGTGACAAAAATCTCGCGCGGCTGGTCGGTTTGATTGGTTAGCGTTACCTGCCGCATCTCGACGTTATCTTCGCTCGAAACGATGATTTCGGTTTCGGTGGCGATGCCGAAATCGGAGCGGCGAAAAACGGCGCGGTCGTCGGTAAATGCGGCTTCGTAATTTTCCGCCTTGCCGCCGAACGGCTGGAGCGTCGCCGACCAAAATTTTGAAGCGTCGAGCGCGTCGCTCAGATAAATAAAGCTGCCCCAATTATCGCGCGTCGCGTCTTCGCGCCAGCGCGTGATCGAAGTGTTTTCAAAAACGGAAAAACCGCTGCCCGCGCTCGTTATTATCACCGAATAATTGCGGTTCGAGAGCATCTGAATTGGCGGAAAACGGGAATCGGCGTTTTTAAAAACGCGCCGCGCCGCGGGCGTTTGATGTCGCTGCGCTTCGTTGGCAGAATTGTCTTCGAGGCTTGTTTGAACGAGCGGCGCGCTCTGCACGGCGCGTTCCTGAAGGAGAAGCTCGACGGCTTTGACCATCGAATCGCGGTGAAAGCGATTCTGCATAATATTGTTATTCAAAACATTATGCAGCGCGATAAAGCTCATTCCCTGGTGATGCGCCATATAAGTTTTGACGACGGCGAATTTTTTGTTGTCCGGCAAACGTTCGGGCGTAAAATCTACCGATTCGTAAAAACCGAAATTGCCCATCGCAGCTTCGCTCTCGAGCCGCCGCAAATTTTTCACCGCCGCCTGCGGCTCTACCATCGCTGCCAAAACGGTCGCATACGGCGCGACGACTAAATCCATATTCAGCCCGCGTTTTAAACCCAAGCCCGGCACGCCGAACGGCGCGTATTGATAATTGAGCTGCAAATCGCGGGCGTTGTAAGCCGATTCGGAAATGCCCCACGGAACGCGCGTCAAATCGCCGTATTCGATTTGACGTTCGACGACGGCGCGATATGTCTGGTCGAGCAAAGTGCCGGAAAACGAACGCATCACGAGCAATGGCATCAAATATTCGAACATCGTTCCCGACCAGGAAACGAGCGCGCGACCGGCGGACAACATCGTTTCGGCGCGTCCGAGTCGAAACCAGTGCGACGGCGGCGCGTCGCCTTTGGCAATCGCCCAAAAGCTCGCCAGACGCGCTTCGGAAGCGAGCAAATCATAACTGCCGCTGTCGAGCCGGTTGTCGGTGACGTTGTATCCGATAGCGAAAAGTTTCTGTTTTTTCTCGATCAGAAAAGTAAAATCCATCGCCAGCGCAAGCGTTTCCGCATTCGCCGCCGCCGTTTCCAGACGTTCGATAAATCGCGCGGCTTGTTCGGCGCAGTGTTTCGCTTCGGCGGTTAATTCGTCGGCGCGGCGCGTGTTGCCGTCAAGCGTTATCAAGCCGAGCCGGTCGCGTAAATCGCGCAGCGAGCGGATGCCGGTCAAGCCGGAAAAAACGGCGGTTTCAAAATAATGTTTTTTCAAAATTTTGCGCCACGAGAAAAATTCGTCCGCGTCTTTTCGAAGGCTTTCGATTTGCGCGACGAACGAATCGAGCCACGCGTTGAAATCCTTATATTCGCCCGCCGCGCCCGCAATCGGCTCGCTGCCGACGGCGCGCCGCAAATCTTCGAGCGCGCCGAGCAGCGTCGTCCATTCCGCCGCGAAAGCGTTTTCGCTCGTTATTTTCGACAGAAATTCGCGAATGCTTTTTCTGACGACGGCAATTTTACGATTGTAATTTTCCTTATCTTCGCGCGAAATTTTTTCGATTTTTTTCAGCCGCGCGGAAACTTCGTGCCAGCCGTCGAACAAACCGTCGCGCAGCGTCGCGGGAAAAATCGGCTGGTCAATTTTCTCCAAAAGACTTTGTTTCAGAGCGATCAGATGACCGGCGAGATTGCCGCTGTCCACGGTCGAAATATAGCGCGGAAGCAGCGGAGCGAGCGTTTCGGTCTGATACCAATTCAGCAAATGACCGTTATATTTTTCGAGCTGCTGTGTCGTGTCGAGCGTGCTTTCGGTGCGCTCGAGCGCATCAGCCAAACCTATATAACCGAAGTCGTGCGCGGCGATGTTAGCGAGCAGAAGTAAGCCGATGTTCGTCGGCGAAGTGCGGTGAGCGACGAGCGGTTCCGGGTCTTCCTGAAAATTATCGGGCGGCAAAAAATTGTCCGCCGCGCCGATAAACGTCTGAAAAAATCGCCACGTCTGACGGGCAATCGAACGAAGCTCGTTAATTGAGTCCGTTTCGAGCGGTTCGGTTTCAAATGATTTTAGTTGATTGACGTAATAGACGAAAAACGGTGAAATCAGCCATAAAACGAGAAACGGGACGGCGACGGGCAGCGCGTTCGAGCGAAATACGGCGACGAGGGCAAGCACCGTCAAGCTCATTAAAATCGCTGCCCGCATAAACCGCCAGCTCGAAAGCAAATCGCGTCGGCTCGTCTGTTCGATTTGCGCGGCGGTTTGCCATTCGAGCAGATTGCGGCGCGAAACATAAACGCGCCAGATGGTTCGCGCAATCGCGTCAATCATCAGATATGCTTGATGCGGCAGAAAAATCAAAGTTAGAAAAAATTGAAGTGTGTTGAGAATTATCTCGCTCGAAAAGCCTTCGAGCCGGTTGTCCCAATTGATGCCGCGCGGGTGCGCCAGCAGACCGCCGGAGACGTGCGCGTAAACCGGAAACGCCAGCACGACGACGATCAACAACGTCAGATAAAACGGCGGCGCGGGCAAAAAAATCCACGCGGCGGCGAGAAATAAAAAAACGCCCGGCGCGATCAGACTGCGGCGCAGATTGTCGAAGATTTTCCAGCGCGAAACGAGCGATAAAACGTTTTTCGTTTTGCCGCCGTCCGCCTTCGGAATGCGACCCGCGAGCCACGGCAGAAGCTGCCAATCGCCGCGCACCCAGCGGTGCTGGCGTTTGGCGTGCGCTTCGTAGAGCGCGGGATAATCGTCGAAAAATTCGACATCGGAAACAAGCGCGGCGCGGGCGAAAATGCTTTCAAAAAGGTCGTGGCTCAAAAGACTTTCCGGCGGAACGCGATTTTCTAATGCCCGTTCAAAAGCGTCCACGACGTAGAGACCTTTGCCCGTGTAAATGCCCGCGCCGTAAACGTCCTGATAAACGTCCGAAGCGGCGGTCGTGTATGGATCGAGTCCGACAAAGCCCGCCATCATTTGCGCGAAAACCGTCTGCGCCGCGCTTTCGGCGGTGATGCTGACGCGCGGCTGCAAAATCGCGTAGCCGCGCGTCAAACGATTGCCTTCAAATTGCGGCTGATTGAGCGGATGAGCCGCGATGCCGACTAATTTTCGCGCCGTGCCGGGCGGCATTTTCGTGTCCGAATCGAGCGTGACGACGTATTTTATCGAACGGCATTTTTCCTGTTCGAGCGTGGCGACGAGAAAGCTCGTTTCCTTCGCGCCGCGCAGGTATCGGTTGAATTCTTCGATTTTTCCGCGCTTGCGTTCCCAACCGATCCAGCGGCGTTCGGTTTCGCTCCACAGGCGGCGGCGGTGAAACAGATGAAAACGCGGTTCTTCATCAATTGATTCGTCTTTATAACGTTCGTTCAGAGCGTCGAGCTGTTCGCGGGCGAATGCAAGAATCGCGGCATCGCCGGGTTTTTCTTCTGCGTCCGCGTCCGTAAAATCGCTGAGAATCGCGTAATAAAATCGCTCGTCCTGATTTGCCAAATAATGAACTTCCAAGCGATTAAACATTTCGCGCACTGCGTCGAAACCGCCGAACATCGTCGGAATCGCAATCACGGCGCGCGCATCTTCGGGAATGCCTTTGGCAAAATTCATTTTCGGCAGAAACGTCGGCTGAAGAATTTTCGTGATCAGCCAGTTGACGAGGCTGACCGCGAACGTCAACGCCGGAATCAAACTAAGCGCGGCAGTCGTCAAAATCAAAGGCAATGCCGCGCCGAATTGATTGATAATAAATGTCGCCGAAACGATAAACAGCCCGGCGATGAGAAAAATCGGCGCGAGATAAAACGAGTTTGGAAATTTTTTTATCGAATTCTGAATCGCTTCGCGCCGCGCCGGACGATAAGCGATTTTCTTTTCGAGCGTCGCGCCGCCCGCATCGAGCAGATAAAAACCGATGTGTTTCTGAATGTCCGAACCGTCCGGCGCGGCTTGGTCGGCGATTTCGACGACGCGCTTGGCGATTTCGATTTCGCTTTTGCCGCCGCGCCGGGCGAGCTTTTCGATTTTTTGGCGGTAACGGTTGCGCGTTTCAAAATCCATTCGCGGATAAATTTTCGCCGGATCACCGCGCAAAATCGTTTCGACATAGCTCGTCCGCTCGAAAAATTCGCTCCAGTCGAAAGCCTTCAGCCAGCGGAAACTGTTGATGATATTGCCGGTCGTCACGACCAGCGCGGCAGCTTGATTTTGGTCGAGCGTGAAAAGCTCTTCGATTGTGTAACCGTTATCTTTGATTTCCGTTTCGATGACGTTCAAAAACGGCACGATTTTTTCGTCCTGGTTGCGAAGGCGGCGCACGATTTGCACGATCCACGCCGAGCTTAAATGTTTTCTCGACGCGAAAAGTTTTTGCAGGCGCGAAATTTGTTCGTAAATTCCTTCGCGGTCGCTGCTTAAAATCTGTCTGGCGAAATCGCGCGCGCTTTTTTGCTCCTCGCGGATTTCTTCGCTCAAAACGCAGACGCGCTGCAGGTTTTCGATTAAAACCAGCCGCAGCATAATCGGCAAAGCCCAGATTTCGCCGATGGTCAAAGGCGTGCCGCGCTCTTGATACGGGTCAATTAAATTGTTTAGCGGTTCGCCGCCGAGATTGCTGTCGGTGTGCGTTACGAGTGCTTCGGCGAGCGAATAAATGCGCGGTGTCGAGTCGGCTTTCCCGTCGGCGAGCTTCGGAAGCTGAAAATAAAATTCCTTCGGCAAATCTTCCCGAATTTCTCTGATTTGGTCGAGAATGATGAAGTAATTGTCAACAATCCATTCTTCGGTGACGGAGAGGATTTTGTCCTGGTCGGCGATGTAATTTAGAGATTTGTAAGCGGCGGCGAGAATGCGCGCGTTTTCTTCAAATCGCTCGAAAATTGTTTTATCGCCTTTCGCGTCGAAAACGACTTGGTGAGCTTGCGCCAGTTCGACGGCGATTGTTTCCAGGTGCCGCGTTCCTTGTATCCCGACGCGCAGCGGCTCGACACGGTTCTGAAATAAACTTTTATCCGCCGGTTCAGCCGCGTCTCTCACTAAACCAATATCCATAGAAAAAAGCGTTCGGAAAAATTAGTGTTGGGTAATCGAACTGCCGGAAATTTTCGACGAAATCGAATTGTTATAAGGCTTCGTTTCGTTTGCCGCGAGCGCTTCAGGCGGTTCGGCATTTTTTCCGGCATTTTCAATCATCGGAATTTCGACCTTGATTTTTTTTCTGGAAAGCAAATCGGCAATCGGTTTGCCGAGCCAGCCGAAAGCGACGGCGACGATTAATCCGCCGAACGACAAAAACAATGCCGCTTTGCCCGCGAAATTCGACGGGGAACTTTTAATAAAAACACCGGTTGACAACATTGCCAAAGCAAACATATTGCCCGCGCCCTGATAAAATTTGACGCGTTTAGCCTGCGTTCCGAAGGGCAGAGACAGCCAGTCAATCAGCAAAAAAAGCAAACTGATTAAACAGATCGTGATGCCGATTTCAAAAAAGGGTATCAGGCGCAGAAGGAAATAATTCGCCTGTTCCGCCGAAAAAACAAATTCCTTAAAAACATCAAAAAATAACAGCAGTAAGCCAAAGGTAAATAATTTAGCAAAAATGCCCAGGCTGATAATTTTATTAAACATAATCTAACCCCTTGTTAAAAATAACAACCGAAATTCAAAATTTTGAGCTTCGGAAAACCGAGTTGAATATCCATACAGGATCAAATTAAATCTGACTTAATTAATAATAACACGATTCGAGCGGATTATTTTAGTATTACTGCATACAACCGGATGGATGAAATTTTGTCGAATCATCGAACACGACAGCCGAATTGATTATTAAATCTTTCTTTGTAATTTTTTTATAGTTCCGAGCAGAGGCGATTTAGCCAGCAAATAAGTAATTTTCGTTTCATAAAAAATGAGCGAGAATCATCTTTTATCAAAGACTTGATAAAATACGGGTTTTTAATATGCAAAACATTCCAAAAAGTTCGTCTGTGAAGATTAGTGCTATAAAGCATTAATTTGAAAGTGAGTTAAAAATTTAGGAGAAGAAAAACAAAAATTATGTCGGAGACGTGGATTGGTAAAAATACGGTAACAGGTATATTGAGAAGCTCGGAAGCACAGCAAGTCAAGTCGTTCAGCATCGGCGGAGTCGGGTTTGACCCGAGAACTTTTCCGCTCCTGGCGAATAGCATCGACAAAGGTAAAATCAAGGTGGATGATTCGGGCGCGGACGGAATGGCTGAATACGATTACAAAACGAATACCATCATCCTGGGATTTTATTTCGTCGGATTAAGTTACACGCGACCGGCTCTGATTTTGCACGAATGCACGCACGCGGTTTATGATTCGGTGCAGACCAAAATGTCGGTCGCGATTTCCGAAGCGATTGCTTATGTCGTTCAATGCCAGTATATTCAAGCCGTGCAAAGCGGATCCAAGCGTTTATCGAGCAGCGACAGCCGAAAGGATTTGGTGTTTAAATTCGCCTGGGAAATAGCGGCGAAGATACAGGCGGGAAAAAAGCCGGATGTCAGCGAGAAAACCGCCTTGTTAGGAGCGGTCGCGCTGCATCCTTTTTACAAAAACGATTCAGCCAACGATGCCGGATTCAATGGCTTATAAGACAGACAATAATATCAAGCATTAATTTATCTTTTATAAAATCATAAACGACCGGTTCGCCGGTAAGCCGTTTTTTAGAAATCTGAGATTTCCGGAAAGCGATTTAAAATATGAAACGGCTGCCGTATACGGCAGCCGTTTCATATTTTATAAAATGGTCGGGGCGAGATGATTTGAACATCCGACCTCACGGTCCCGAACCGTGCGCTCTACCAGGCTGAGCCACGCCCCGTCAATCCAAGTTACTGATGATATGTTACGAGCGTCGTTGAAGTCAACCTGAAACAACTTTTATATTTAAAGATTTGCATCTTCGACCGCTTTCCTTTTTTCAAACCGGCGTTTTAAAAATTCGATCAAAGGCGGCAAAATCGAAATTAAAACGACGACGACGACGACTTTTTCGATGTGATCTTCGAGCCGGATGCCGAACGCCGTTTCGATCAAGCCGCCGACGAAATAGCCGAGCAGAACCATACTGAAAATCCATAGCGCGCCGCCGAGAATGCTGAAAGTCAAAAATCGAAGATAAGGCATTTCGGTCGCGCCGATGACGATGGGCGCGAACGTGCGGACAATCGGCACGAAACGGGCGAGAATGATTGTCTTTGCGCCGTACTTTTCAAAAAAATGCCGCGCTTTTTCGACGCGGCTCGGTTTGAAGATAAACGAATTTTCGCGGTTGAAAATCGTTTTGCCCATCACTCTACCCGTCCAGTAGCCGGTGTTGTCGCCGATCACCGAGCCTAAAAAAAACGCGATTAAAATCAGCGTGATGTTTAATTTTCCGGCGGCGGCGAACAGCCCCGAAACGACCAGCAGCGAATCGCCGGGCAAAAAAAATCCGACCGCCAGACCGGTTTCGGCGAAGACGATGAAAAATAATCCGAAATAAACGTAGATGCCGAGCTTGTCGAGCAGCATCTCGATGATAAATTTCGGGTTCAAAAAATCTTTAAGCGTGTGAAAAATGTCTAAAAGCGATTCCATAAATTCTTAAAATAAAGTGAAAGAAGAAGCATAGAAAAATAAAAAAGGGAAAGCAATCGAGGTGCGACGGAAAAAACGATTTTTACTCGCCGTCTTCTTCCTGAAAATCAATCGGAATGCGCGCGGAAAGCATATTTTGCGTGAAAATCAAACCAATCCAAATGACCAGCGAAACGCAGGAAACAGCCCAACCGATATTGGCGATTAACTCGTCGTTAAGCAAGCCGAAAATGATTGCCGGAAAAGCGAATAGCGCAATTTTCAGGCAAGTTTTTTTCGAGTTGTCGAGAGTTTCCAGCAAATTGACGCGGCTGATTTCCATCTCCATATAATCTTCGTCGGCGTTGAGGCGCGAAAAATATTCGTTTTCGTTTTTCGTCCAGCGACGCAATGCAGATGTTTCGGCGACGCGGTTGGCGGCGGAGAAATGCAGAATGACGTAGGCGATTTTCCCTTCGCGCAAAGCGATTTCCGCTAAACCCCGAATCGAACGAAAGTTTGTTTCGATAATTTCCCGCGCTTTTTCAAATGCGGCGGAAGCGTGCCGCCAATCGCCGTATTGAAAATAACTCTCGCCCAAACGCGCCAGCAATTTGCCGTCGGTTTTACCGCGCCGCGCCGCCAGACGAAGGGCGGCAAACGCTTTGCGGCGCAGGCGCGGACTTTTTTCCGAACCGGCATACGAGTGTAGACATTTTGCGAAATCGAAAATCAGCCAGGCGTTTTTCGGATTGAGAATCAGCGCGCGGCGGAATGCCTCGAGCGACTGCAAAAGATAACCGGCGAGCCGCAGCTCGTTGGCGAGCTGATGCAGATAATCGGCGCGTTCGATTTCATCGCCGTTAATGATTTTGTCTCTGGATTTGGTTTGCGAAATTTTGTCGGCGGTTTGAAAATCGTTGAAAGTGCTTTCCAGAACTTCCGCCGAAGGAATATGGGCGAAGGCGGCTTTCATTAAAGTTTCCTTCGGTTCGCTCAAATAATCGCGCAGCTCGATGGAGCGGTTGTCGAGCGCGTTTTCGTGCAAAAGCGGAAAGATTCGATGAATCATTTGCCGGTAATCTTCGCCGCCCGAAGCGAATGCGAACCGCAAATTTTTGCCCTGGATAATCGTGCGGTAGCGGTAAAAAACATTGCCGCCGCGTTTGAGCGCGCGAAGTGCCTGCGATTCGACCTGTTCGATGTCGGCAATTTTCAGGCGATAGCGCGAAGCGTTAATCCACGCCCAGAAGCGCGGCAGAAATCCGGTGCGCGTCAGCCTTTTGCCGTCGAACTCGATGCGGTCGGTGTAAGCCAAAACAGGAAAGACGAGAAAGCCGAGCGCGATAACGATCAGCGCGGCTAAATCCTGTTCGAGATAAACGAGAAATCCGCCGGAAAAAGCGGTTAGAAAAAGCGCGGTCAGATAACTGTTCGGCGAAACCCGAATGCTGATCATTTGGTCGGCAGCGGCGGCTGATGAAGAACTCGAATTTGTAACTTCCGACGCTTTTGTTGAAAGAGTTTCGCTCACGAAAATAACTGTCCTTTAATTTATTTGTATCATAAAAACAATCAATCGGACAGAAATTTTTCAAAATAATAAGAGATTTGAATTTTCGAGCAATATAAATCTGAAAAGTTAAAAGCTGATTCCGATTGGAGCGCAAACATCTCGCTTGCGCTCCAATCGGAATCAGCTTTTATTTACATATTCACCGGATTGATGCTGAGCGGCGAACTGGCTTCGGGTATGACGATTTCCTTCGCTTTTGCCGGATTTATTTTTTCCAGTTTGTCTTTCGCGTCGAGCGCGGTTTGCGGCATCGGAATCGGCTTGCCGTCGAGGTCTTTGGCTTCACTGGCGGCTTTGGCGATGTTGAAATAAAGGTCGGCGGCTTCGTTCGCTTTGCCTTGTTTTTCGTAAATTTGCGCCAATTCGAAATTGATCGTGTCTTTCGCCAAAATCGGATCGGACGACGCGGCGAGTTCCTGGTAAAGCGCGGCGGCTTCGTCGAGTTGATTGTCGCCGGTTTTGATTTGCGCGAGCGCGAATTTGGAGAGCGTGCCGACTTCGCCGCCGGTTTTCGATAAATCGGCGAGTTCCTGGGTCGCGGCGGGGCGGTCGAGACTGACGCGGCTGGTGGCGGCTAAATATCTGGCTTTGTCTTTGACCGGATTGCCGTATTTATCGGCGACGGCTTGAAATTCGCTGACGGCGGCTTGCGCTCTCTCTTTTTCGGTTTTGAATGATTTGCCGGTAAAACCGGCAGGCGCGGGCGATTCGGAAACTGTCGCTTCGCTGGTTTCCATCGCTTTGCCGAGCGCGGTTTGCGCTTCGGCTTCCGTGCGGCGATTCCAGGAAAGGAAAATGCCGAGCAGCACGGCTAAAACGGCAAACGCCGCGACCGCGTAAAGAATCGTTTTGCCTTTACCCTCAAAAGTTTTGCCGAATTCTTCGACCTTTGCGCCGACTCCGGTTTGAAAATCGTCGCGGTAAGCCGTTTTCGGCTGATTCGGTTTTTCTTCGGTGTTAAAGGTCTGGAATTGCTCCGGTATCTGTCTTTTTTTTCTTGCCATTGTTAATTATTTTGCAATTTATTATTGCGGGTTCGTTATATAATAGATGATAAAACTTTTAATTTTCGTGATTTTCTATGAAAAAGTCAATTTATCTTAAAAAAGTCGTAAGAGCAAGTAAAAAGGTTGATATTTCGGTAAAGCGGCAATTGGATAAAGCCCTGGAAAAATAATTTAATTTTTCGGGAACAATCAGGGAAAATCGGTGTCTAATAAAATAGTTCGCGGCAATTCGGGCGGATGAGCAATTTGAAATTCCTTTCGGAAAGGGAAGAAGAGATGCGGGAAATGTTCTTCGGAAAGTCAATGACATTTGGCGAGGAAGAATTAGGCGAAGTCGCTTTAACGGCGCGGCGCGTTTCCGTTCGTTCGTTAGTCGAAACCGAGTTCATTGAAAAATTAAAGAGCGGCGACGCGGGCGCGTTCGACACTTTGGTTGTTCGCTATTCCGCCGATATTTACGCGCTTTTGATTCGTCTTACGCAAGACGCGGAAGAAGCGGCGGATTTAACGCAGGAAACTTTTTTGAGCGCGCTCAAGGCGATTGAGCGGTTTCGCGGCGACGCGGATTTGAAAACGTGGCTGTTTCGCATCGCCGTCAACGAATCGCGCAATCGTTTTCGCTGGTGGAAACGCCGTTTCCGGGAAAAAACCGTGTCGCTCGATTTACCAATCGGTGCGGGTGAAATCCCCTTAAGCGAAACGCTTTCGAGTCGTTCGGCAAATCCCGAAGAAACGGTTTTGCGCCGCGAACGCGAAGCGCATCTGTCCAAAGCTCTCGGCGAGCTGTCGAGCGTTTTCCGCGAAGCCGTCGTGTTATGCGACATCGAAGGCTTGAGCTACGAAGAAATCGCGCAGGCGTTGGACGTGAACATCGGCACGGTCAAATCGCGCATTGCCCGCGGACGTGAAGAATTACGGCGTAAATTGAACGACTTTTGATATTTGAAAATCGGTTTTTAATTTTCGGTTTCTGATTTATTAATTTATTACAAAAATCAAAAACAAAAAAAATAAAAACCAAAAACGATTGAATGATTGACTCGCCCCGGTTTCACTTTTAAATCAAAATAAACGGTGCCAACCAGAGGTCGAAAGGTGACGAAACGATTCGAAGCGGAGTTTGAAATATTCAGCGGAAAAATTTCGGCTTTATTTGAAAACTGACCAACAACAACAAAATATGCCGGAAACCGAAGCTGAAAGCGAAAACTCTCGAAGTCGAAGACGACGTTGTTTTTTCGTAAATTTTATTACGAAGAAACAGCCGGGGTCAGCCAGTCATTCAGTCAATAAAATTTTTCAAAACCGCCGCGTCGGATTTTTCGGCGCGAGAAGGTTTTGAGTTTGGTAAAAAAATGAAATGTGAAAATTTACAATTTAATTTGTCGGTTTACGCGGACGATTGTCTCGACGAGCGTGAACGTGCGGCGATTGAAGGACATTTGACGCAGTGTCCTTTGTGCCGGCAAAAATTGGCTGATTTTCAAGCGTTGCGAACGGATTTACGCGGTTTGCCGCGTCAAACGATGCCCGCCGATCTGCTCGTTCAAACGCGCCGCCGGATGGCGCGGGCGGCGGACGGTAAAAAGCGTAATTCGATTTTCGTTTTTTCCGACAATTTTTCCGAATGGCTGCAAATGCGTTTAATGCCGTATAGCGTCGGGACGGCTTTGTCTTTGCTTTTCGGGCTTTCACTGCTCTGGGTTTTGTTGTCGGCGGCGAATGTTCCGAATAAAAATATCGAATTGGCGAAATACGATTCGAGCGCGAAATCAACAGTGATGCTTTCGGATTATCCGTATCAAAATTCGTCGGATGATTCGAGTTTAAACGCGGTCAGTTATTCGGCTTCGAGGCTCGCGGTGGCGGGCGATTCGCCTTCGCTCAATCCGCAGGGCGCGCTCGTCGCGCTGACCAAATCAATCGTGCGCGGCAAAATGAAGGACGATGAAGTCGTCGTCGTCGCCGACGTTTTTCAAAACGGTTTAGCTCGAATTGCCGAAGTCGTCGAGCCTTCGAGCGACCGCCGCGCCGTCCGCGAGCTTGAAAAAGCTTTGAAAGACGACCCGAACTACGCGCCGTTCGTGCCGGCGGTTTACGACCGCCGCTCGGACACGGTGCGCGTTATTTTGAAAATCAACACGGTTGACGTGCAAACGCATAATAAATCCAAATAGCCAAACGCCCACCCCGAGTTTCCTCACTTCTCCTTAACTTAAAATCCAACTTGCCACGCGCCGCCGGAAATTGTTAGCTTGAAGATATAAAATCAATTTTCGGGTTTTAACAAATAAATGAGCGATTCAAACACGATTCAGGACAGTATTCAGAATTTTTTGAAAACCGTCGAACAAACGACGGCTGATTTTTTAGAAGGTGTCACCGAAACTCTTTTGGGCAAAGCGGAAACTCTGCGCGACGGAACGGAACACGAGCCGATTTCTCTGCCGCGCGATCTGGCGGCGCACAAAAGCGTGCAGACCGAATGGTGGTATTATACCGGACACGGCGAAACCAACGCGGGCCGGCGGTTCGGCTTTGAACTGGTTTTCTTCAAACGCCGCACGGATTTAGACAAATTTTCGCTCGTTCCGGTGCGCCTGTTCGGTAATCCGATTTACTTCGCGCATTTCGCTCTGACCGATGTCAGCGATAAACAATTTCGTTACGCGCACCGCAAAAGCGCGAACGGCTGGTTCGATTTGCCCGCGTCGGCGAGCGAAGAACATTTTCATCTGCGCCTGGGCGACTGGTCTCTGCGCGAAGCCAAAGACGCGCACGTTTTACGGGCGACCATCGGCGATGTCGTTTTTGAAGCGACTTTGAAACCGTCGAAAAAACCTATTTTGAACGGCATCGCCAAAGACGGCGTTTCATTCAAAGACGAAGGCGAAGCGTCGCGCTATTTTTCGTATTCGCGGATGGAAATGGAAGGCGACTTGATTTGGAATGGTGCGACCGAGCATTTCAACGGCGCGGCGTGGATGGACAGGGAATTCGGCACCTGGACACCCACCGAAAAACAGAAAGGTTGGGATTGGTTTTCGATTCAGCTCAATAATGAAACCGAATTGATGTGTTATCAATTGCGCGACAGCGCGGGCGGCGTGTCCGATTTTTCAAGCGGCACGTTTGTCGCCAAAGACGGCGAATTTACGCCGCTCGGCAAATCTGATTTTACAATCGAACCGACTGGATTCTGGAAAAGTCCGCGCACGAACGCCGTCTATCCGAGCGGCTGGCGCGTCAAAGTTGCGAAATACGATTTGGACTTAACCGTTACGCCCGTGATGGACGACCAGGAACTCGACACGCGCGGCACGACGATGATCGTTTACTGGGAAGGCGCGTGCGAAGTTAAAGGCAGAGCGGGCTACGCGGACATAGCGGGACGCGCCTATGTCGAACTCGTCGGCTACGACCGTTCGCACGACAGCCCGAATTTAGCCTATTTTTTGATGGGCAATCAATTCGAGTTTCCCGCCAAATCATTTTTTAGTTAAGCGAAAATTTTATTTACGGAGACGAAAAGACGCGACGTTTATCATAAACATCGCGTCTTTTCGTCTCCGTAAATAAATCTATTTGTTGTCAATTTTCTGTTTTAGCTTGGCGGCGGCGTTTGCGTCAATTTTCAGCAAAATATCATATTGCTCGCGCGCGGCTGCTAAATCATTGCTTTTGACATACATATTGCCGAGATTGAGACGCGCTTTGGCGAAATTCGGATTAATTTGCAAAGCCTGCTTATAGGCTTTGATGGCGTTGTCAACTTTCGGATTTTCGACGACGAAGTAGGCGTTGCCGAGCAAATAAAATACATCAGGGTCTTCAGGATCAGCCTGCGCGTCTTCGAGCAATCCGGTAACTGCTTTTTTATAATATGAAACGGCAAGATTATTGTTTTGAGATTCGTATGCCCAGCCGAGATTGTAATTCGTTTCGCCGTCATTCGGCTTTAAATTCAGCGCAGTCGTGCAGGCGGCAATCGCCTTCTGGTATGAACCCGCATCGTTATATGCGCGGCAAAGATTTGTATTCGCCAACGCTTTATCTTTTTCGGAGGCGTATTTAACGGCTTGCTGACCGGCGGTTACAGCTTTATTCGGAAGATTTGCAAGACTGTAATACCAGGTCAGGGCGACAAACAGGCTGCCGTCTTCGGGGTACAAAGCCGTACCTTTTTGAGCCGTCTTAATTGAATCGCTTAAACGACTCTGACTGCGATAAGCATCTGAAAGCGCGAGATAAGTTGCCGCCGGTTGTTCAGGTTTAACATTTAAAAGTTTTTCGTATGCGAGGATTGCCTCATCGGGTTTCTTTAGTTTCTGCGCGGCATCGCCGAGCAGAAAATATGATTCGGCAATATAATTGGTATTTCTTTTGACCGCTTCGGCAGCTAACGCTTCCTGTTTGGCGGTATTTCCCAAACTCGAAAAACTTTCAGCCATAAAATAATACACATTGGCATTTTTGGGGTCGGCTTCCAGCACTTTTTGATAATTTTCAATCGCTTTTTCGTTTTCGCCCTTCGCCCGGTAGATATTGGCGATGCCAAGCAAAATCAGAGCATCGCGCGGATCTTTCTTAAAAGCGTTTTGAGCGTCGCTCAGTGCGGCATCATAATTTTTAATTTGATAATTGACATCCCAACGCAGTTTGTAGATTTTGTCCGGCGAATATCCCTGATTAAAAGCTTTGTCGAGTTCTTCGGCAGCCGGTTCAAATTCGTTCAAATAATAATATGCGCCGCCTTTCCAAAAATGAGCCTCAGGATAGTTCGGCGAAATCATAATAGCTTCCGCATATTTGTTGATTGCCGAGCGAAAATCTTTTTTGTTATATAAAAGATTACCCGCTTCGACTAATTTTCTGGCTTTGCCGTCGGGCTTGCTTTTATCCTGTTTGGGCTGCGCGTTGCTGGAGACGGCAACAACCGACAACAACATAAACATCAAAAAACAAATTTTCAATGTGGCGTATAAAATCCTTTTCATCTTGGGTCTCCTAAAATTAATGCTCAATATCTATCTTCGTCTGTCTTGGTGTATTCACTGGGACGGGCGAGCGCGGCGGCGGTTTTACGGTTGTCGTCTGCTGAATTTGGCGCGGCGTAGGCGTTCTGATCGGCAGCGGCGTATTTTGAACCTGTTGCGTCTGCCGGTTCGGGTTCGGCGTGTTTTGCGTAACGACGGTCTGATTATTTTCGTTTGACGTATTAGTCTCGGAATTTGCCACGACGCTGTTCGTCGAATCACTGGTCGAAGAATTCGTATCGTCAGCTACATAAAGGGTTGGCGCGGCGGTCGGTTCGTTTGAAACAGTCGCTTCGACGGTCGGTGTCGGCGTGAAATTATCGGTCGTATTGTTTTTATCACGCAGAATAAACCAGCCGATGCCGCCCGCCGCCGCAAGCAGAACCAGAAGCGCGGCAATGCCGCCGCCGACTGCCCAACCTTTGCCCGAAGATTTCTTCTGCGCCGCCAGTGCGGGTTTTAAGGTCTCCTGACGCGGCGCGGCGGTTTCGGTCGGCACAAACGTCGCTCCGGCGTTCGCCTGATCCGCGCGGCTGTCGGAAATCGAATCGAACGAGGTCGGCGATTGATTCGGGGCTTCGTTTTCACGTTGGCTGTCAAACGAAATCAAAGGAGTGGTCGCATCAGGCGAAAAGTTTTTCGGCGTTTCAAAATCATCAAACCCGAAGTTTTCTGTTTGTCCGAAATTTTCGGTTTTGCCGTTAATTTCCGGTTCTTTCGAGATGGGAAACTCTTCGGCGAATCGGTAATCGCCGTTTTGTGCCGAAGTAATCGCCGGTGTCGAGCCGGCAAGTAAAACTTCGGTTCTGATGTCGGACTGTTTTTCCCCGGAATCGTCTCCGTTCGCGTCATAGCGCAACGTCGAGTCAAAGTTCTGCGCCACATTTTTATTCGCCTCCGCAGGCGGCGCGGCGACGTTCGCATTCGATTGCGCCTGCGACGGCAGAGAAATGGAATCAACCGGCGCGGAGGGAATTTCGGCGGTCAGCGAAGACAGCGCAGCGATGCCGGAAAACTGTTCGGTTTTTTGCTGCGACTGCGAAATTTCCGGCTGGCTTTCGGTTGTAAAAGCGACCGTATTGGCGGACATTCCCGATTGCATCTGCGAATATGCGTCGCGCAGAGCTTTCTGCATCTCGCGCGCCATTTTCCAACGCTTTTCCTGGCTGATCGCCATTCCTTTAAGGACGACATCCGAAATGGCGTTCGAGACTTCCGGATTCAATTCATTAATCGGCTTGACCGGATCGGGCATTCCGTTTATCAGACTGTCGGCTCGGGTTAACGCGTCAGGCGGCACGACGTTTGACATTATTTGATAGAGCGTCGCCGAAAGCGAATAAAGATCGCTTCTCGCATCGGTTCCGGTGCCGCGAATCTGCTCCATCGGCGCATAATGCGGCGTGTAACCGACGATGCTGCCGGCAGTCGTGACGCGCGTTTCACCGAGCGAATTTTTTGAAAGCCCGAAGTCGAGCAGCACGATGTGATTTTCGTCGGTTAATTTAAGGTTCTGCGGTTTGATGTCGCGGTGTATAATCGGCGGTTCGTGCGAGTGCAGATAAGTCAGCGCGTCGAGCAGTTGGTCAGCCCAGAACAATACCCAGTTAAGCGGAAAAGGTTTGTCCATCGATTCCAGGCGTTTTGAAATATCGTCGCCGGAGATATGCTCCATCACCAGATACTGCGTTCCTTCTTCGGTAAAATGGTCGCTCACCTTCGGCAGAGCCGGATGACGCAGCCGCGCCAGCGTTTTCGCTTCGCGCTCGAAGGCGTTGCCGAGCGTCGCGTCTTCGGAAAAAAACGTACGTTTCAAGGCGACCGCGCTGCCTAAACGCTGGTCAACCGCCAGATAAACTTCGCCCATTCCGCCTTTGCCGATTAAATGAACGATCAGGTAGCGATTTTGAATTAATGTATTAGGGGCTATCGGTTTCATTCTTTTCGCTTTTATTCAACTATTCGGTTATTTTAAAACCGTTGCCGAAACACGTTAAAGTTTCGTGTTCAATATACTTGAAATTATATCAAAATAGTAGGAAAAGTTAAATAAACAAATTACTGCGCGGCGATTAATTTGGATTGTGGAAGCATTGCCGGCTGTCCGGCGTGTTGCCAGCAGCGTCCGCCGCCCTTGACGCGGTGCGTGCAAATCGTCCCCTTTTTCGTTTGCGCTCCGCAGTAATAAATCGCTTCGGAAGAATCGTTTGAGGAATTTTCAGTTTGATTTTTTTTCGGCTCCGTCTGTGCCGGCGCGATTCGAGGCTTATTTTCGACGCTGGAATCGCCATTTACCGTTTTCGTTTGCGCCGCGCCGTTCGGCAACGATTGCGCTGCGATTGTCTGATTAGCAATTTCGCTTTTAGCGTTTGAATTTCCGAAGGCGAATTGATTCGGCGCGATGACCGGCGGTTTTTCCGGCTTGACGAAGATACTTCCGATGCCGAACAACCCTAAAACCAGTCCGATTGCGACAAACGCGCGGCGCAGCCAATCGTAGATGCCGAATTCGGTTTCGCAAAGCTCGCAGAAGCGCGGACTTGACCACGGCTTTCGGTTAATTCTATTAATCTTTTCCCCGCATTGACAGCAATGCTTGGGCTTGTAAGACATATATTCACCCATTTTGGAGGTTAACTTTAGTTCAACTTTGAATGTTTTTGAGAAAAATGCATTATAAATCATTTTTGCCGAAAAATTAAAGTTAAATTTTAGCAAAGAGGCGTATGCAACCGCGCCGCGATGCGAAGCGTCTGAACATTTAATTATTATTTATGCGATTTTCAAAAGTCATCTTATTGTTTTTGCTGGTTATCTTCAGTGTTTTCGCCATTGCCGCGCAAGACGACGACGTAATTAAAGTCGATACTTCGATTGTCCGTTTGAACGTCGGCGTGGTTGACGATAAGGGGCGACCGATTACCAGTTTAAATAAAGACAATTTCGCGGTTTACGAAGACGGCGTGAAACAAAACATCACCAAGTTCGAGCCGACGGTCGCGCCGTTTTCGGTCGTGATGATCTTGGATATGTCCGGCTCGACGCTCGGTTTTCGGGAAACGATCAGACAATCCGCATATCGTTTTGTTGACGCGCTCGCGCCGGACGACCGCATCGCGGTTATCGAATTTTACGACAAAGTAAATCTGCGAAACGATTTTACAACCGACCGTCGGAAAATCGCCAATTCGATTGCCGCCGCCAACGGACGCGGCAAAACGCAGCTCTACAAAGCTCTCGATGTAGCGCTCGAAAAACTCTCCGGCGAAGGCAAGCGGCGCAAAGCGATTATCGTTTTAACCGACGGCGTTGACACGGCGATGCGCGACGGCGACCGCGATTTTTTGGGCAAATTCAAAGACGCGGAAATTTCGACCGCCCTCAAACCCGAAACCGCCGAAGCCTTAAACCGCGTTTTAAACCGCGCCGACGCGCAGGGAATTACGATTTATCCGCTCGCCCTGCCGACCGGCGATCCGGTCAAACTCGCCGATCCGACCCCGGCGCAAGTAGCAATGTTTACCGCTGCCCGCAGCCGTCTGCAAATACTCGCCGACCGCACCGGCGGAACCTTAAACGCCATCAACCGCCTCGAAGAGATGGGCAAAATCTACGCTTCGGTCGCCGCCGATCTGCACGCGCTCTACACCATCGAATATCAACCGACGAATGCGAAGCGCGACGGCAAATGGCGGGCAATAAAACTCGAAACGAGCAATCCCGAATTGATTTCGAGAACCCGGCAAGGCTATTTCGCCAAATGATTTCAGACAAACAAACTTGACACAAAAGCCCAACATTTGTAGTCTAATAATTCGCTTTACGCACTCGTAGCTCAGCTGGATAGAGTACTTGACTACGAATCAAGGGGTCGCAAGTTCGAATCTTGCCGAGTGTATTCAAATTCTAAAAGGCTGTCATTTTGACAGCCTTTTCTTTGTGCCTTATAGTTTTTTTATAAAAGTTAAAGCCCACTGAATCTTACTACTTTTACAAAACTGTATTTCCATACGAATTGACAGAAATAAATATACTTTACTGAAATTTTGGAGAATCTTATGAACGACTTTAACTCTATTGATATTCTTGACTCTTCGACAAATTAATTTAAGACTGATTTACCATTCAAAACGCCTTTACTGAACATTTTTAACGACATAATTCTTCCGGTATTAACCCAAACCGAATTCCGTTCCATACATAACTGTTTCAGATGCCGGACTGGAAAGAACTATCAAGAAAGATGATCCTCTGTTGAAACTGAATCTTAAAAGCCCGCCGCCCTTTAAAGCATATAAGGTTGGCGATACGATTATTATCTTGATGTATCCGATGCAGGTTAACTTTCTCCTGACTGATTTCTTATATTTTTATATGGATTATCAGTTTGCAATCAGATTTTTAACATTCATTAATCTCGCTCCGAATGCGAAAAAGATTATGAGTTATGATTCTGATTTGAATCGCAGATATGAACAACTTACAAAGGATGTTGACGCAAGCGTTAAAGGTTTACGAGAAAAACTGAATAGTATCGAACGAGATTACATTCAAAAAATCGCTTCAACGGCGATTAATAATTACAATCCGAACGATCCTTTTTACTTTCTTAAAGTAAAACTTGTCGGAGAAGAAAACGCCAAAGGTTTGATTCAAAACGTGAAGCCGTATGTAGATAAACCGCTGATTAAATTTTTTGGAAGAGGCAGATTCCAGATTTTGACCGAAACAAATTTTAAGAATGCAACTTTCAACGATAATCTCAGCACAAGTGAAGAAGGCTACAATATGATTAAAAAATGGGAGAAATTTATCAGTAAACCAGTATGATACGGACGGCGGGAATAATTGCACTATCGGTTACGGACATTTACTTCACGAAGGAAAATGCACACAAGCAGATTTTGCCAAATACCCGAATGGAGTTTCCCAAAACGAAGCAGAAGTAATGCTAAGAGAAAATGTCAAAGAAAAGGAAGAAATAATCAGACAAAATGTTGAAGTCCTTCTCAAACAAAATCAATTTGATGCATTAATTTCTTTCATTTTTACATTAAGTGATGTGACATTCAAGAACTCAGATTTACTTAAATTTTTAAACTCGAGTAGCTTTAGTTGGGTAACTGATGAAATGAAGAAATTCACTTATAGCAACAAAACATTCGCTCCCGGATTAGTCCCAAGGCGTGACGATGAAGCGCAGTTATTTAGCCGCTAGTAAAGTAGGAGAAAGATAAAATGATAGTAAAAATCCTGCTGCTAATTCTAATCACTTGTTTGTTATTTGTGTGTTGTAAACAAAACAATAACTCGACCTACGCACAAACTAATATGTTAGAGAAAAATACCATACAGTTTTCTCCAACTCCTGTTAATTCAAATTCTTCACAAAATGAAGATGATAAATCTCACGTCGCAATCACGGTTTCAATCCCAAATGTTCAACTTATCCATAACGATAATCCAAAGCTTGGAGAGCATTATAAACCTTTTTGGATTGAAGACGATGAGCAAAGCGATAATGGTTTTGAGCCTTTCTGTGTTGAAGCAAAAGTAAAAGGTAAGATTGAGAGAAGGTGTGGTTATCAGGACAGAAAAGGGAAAATCTTAATCAGACCGATTTTTTACAAAACTTTCATATTTTCGGAGGATCTGGCAGGCGTTTGTCCAAAAATTGAACAAATCTGCGGGTATATAAACACAAAAGGAAATTTTACAATCAAACCAAACTATCAATATGCAGGTAAATTCTCGGAAGGAGTAGGACTTGTAACAGTAGAACCGAAAGAGCCTTCGGATTATGAAAAAATCGGCTACATTAATAAACAAGGCAAATATATAATCAAACCTCAATATACAGATGGCGAGCCGTTTAGAGACGGAATTGCTAAAGTTCGACTAAGAAACTTGAGTTTTTGCATCAATAAAAAAAATGAAGAAGTTCTGTGTCCTGACCGTTAGGTAATGTTATGAATAAACAATCACTCATTCTTTTATTTTGTTTATTGTTTATCATCTCCTGTAAACAAAACAACAATTCTACGCAGGCACAAATTAATAAATTAGAACAAAATTTGGTAAAATCCGCTCCGACTGCGACTTCGGTTTACGTTAATGCAAATTCTTCACAAAATGTAGATGATGATAATGCAAAACCTCAGATAGCTGCAACAATTTCAAACTTGAGTCTCAAACCAGAGCATAGCGATAATCCGAAACTTGGCGAACATTATAAGCCTTTCTGGATCGAAGATGATGAACAAAGCGATAACGGATATGAGCCTTTTTGCGTAAATATCGAAGCTGAGGGAAAAGTGATCACAAAATGCGGCTATCAAAATACCGACGGAAAAATCTTAATAAAACCCGCATTTGCAAGAACATACGTTTTTTCCGAGGGATTAGCCGGAGTGTGTCCAAAGATGGAACAGCTTTGCGGTTACATCAACGAGCGAGGCAAATTAGTCGTCAAAGCCAATTACCAAGACGTTGATAAATTTTCAGAAGGATTAGCGGGAGTTCTAATTGGAGACGTTGATTTTTATAAATTGGGTTATCTTGACAAAAGCGGCAGATTTGTTATTAAACCTCAATATTCGGACGGCAAGCCATTTAAGAACGGCGTTGCACAAGTTGAAGTTCAGCGTAGTCTTCTGAAATGTATTAACAAGAAAAATCAAACTGTAAAATGTGATTAGCAAGTAAATTCAATTTCTAAAGAAAATAAAGTGAATCTATTTGATGAAAGAAATTAATATGAACAATGCCTTATTATTTTGTTTATTATTTTGTTTATTATTTTGTTTATTACATACGGGCTGTGAACATGACGAAAATTCTGTAAAGACTCCGACTAATAAGCTCTATCAAAATCTCGTTGCACCAACGCCGACTCCTCAAAATATAATTATTCCACCGGATATAACCGATGATGGTAAAACACGAGTTAATACAACCGCTGCATCTGAAAATAATAATCAAAAAGTTGGAGTACATTACAAACCTGTGTGGATTGAATCTGTTGAAAATAGCGATAACGGATTCGAGCCATTTTGCGTCAAGACAAACGAGAAAAACAGCATTGTCGAGCGATGCGGTTATCAAAACAAAAAAGGAAAAATCTTAATTGAGCCTGTTTATCAAGCTGTTTATCCTTTTTCCGAAGGATTAGCAGGCGTTTGCCCGAAAGATTCTTCGCTTTGCGGATACATCAATGAAAAGGGGCAAATAGTTATCAGCCCGAAATATCAAGAAGTTTCTCCATTTTCCGAAGAACTAGCAGGCGTTTCAGTTAAAGACGGAAATTCATATAAACACGGTTACATCAATAAACAGGGCGATTTCATCATTGCTCCTCAGTATTCGGTTAGCAACCCGTTCAAAAATGGAATCGCGGAAGTCGAACCGAATTCGACCGAATGTATCAATAAAAAGAACGAAGAAGTAGGTTGTAATTTTCAACCTGAGCCAGGGGAATATTATAAACCTTTCTGGATAAATCCCGGTGAAAACAGCGACAATGGATTTGAGCCTTTTTGCGTCAAACTGAGCGGGAAAAACGGCATTGTCGAGCGATGCGGTTATCGAGACAAAAAAGGAAAAATACTGGTAAAACCTATCTACGCGGTCGTTTACCCTTTCTCTGAGGGATTTGCGGGAGTCTGCCCGGAACACGATACACTCTGCGGATACATTAACGAAAAAGGACAACTTCTTCTTAAATGGTATCAATCCGTCGGCAAATTTTCCGTAGGATTAGCGAATGTTTCGATTGGCGATCTCGATTTTTACAAACACGGTTACATAAACAAAGCGGGAAAATATATCATCAAACCGAAATACTCCGATTCCGCTCCGTTCAGAATTGGAATCGCGGAAGTCCAAGTGCAGCGCAGTTTAAGAATCTGCATCAACAAGAAAGATAAAGAAGTTCCTTGTCCTTGAATCAGACGCTAATCGGTCGAAGACTTTTTCTTTATTAAATTGGAAACATAAAGCTTTTTCGAGAGAAATAATTTGCCAAAAATCGCGGATTGTCGTTTATCATAAAACGGCAGTTCGCAATTTTCTTGCGCGCGTTTTCTGCAAGATTCTAACTTTTCCCGCGTTCAGCAATTCGTAACGATTCGGCTGGACTTTGCAATAGCCGAATCGAAATTAAGAGTTTGCGAAATTAGAAAACAATCGAGCGGCGCGCAACTTTTCCCCGAATTGCCGACTCTTTTATAACAATATGAAACGAATAATTTCTTTGACATTGATTTTTTCCGTTTATTTGAGTTTAATCGCGCCAATCGGCAATCAATTCGTTCGCCAAGCGAACGCGCAAAAGACGAACGGAAAAACGCCGACGACGAAAACGAATATGAATGAAACTTTGCCCGACGGTTTGCAATTTCGATTGAGCGAAGGCGCGGAAGGCGCGGAAACGCGCGAAAAAACTGCGCCCGCCAACACCGATTCTTTATCGGAAAACGAAACCTCAAATCTCTTAAAACGCATTCCGCCGATCAACCAACAAACAGATGATAAAACCGATTTCGCCAAGCGCGTGGGAAGTTTGCCGCCGCCGAAAACGGGAAAAATGATTCCCGTCAAATTTCCGGCGAACGAACAGCAAAACCCCACGAATCCGAATTTGTCGAATGCGCTCGAAGTCATACGTTTCTCGCCCGTCGGCGCAGTGCCGCTCGCGCCGGATTTGAATATTACATTTTCGCAGCCGATGGTCGCCGTGACATCGCAGGAACAAGCCGCGCAAACGATTCCGGTCGAATTGTCGCCGGGTGTCGAAGGCAAATGGCGTTGGCTCGGCACAAAAACTTTGATGTTCGACACGACGAAGCGTTTTCCGATGGCGACGAAATTTACCGCGCGCGTTCCCGCCGGAACAAAATCCGCCAACGGTCAAACGTTGCAGAAAGAAATTTCGTGGACGTTTACCACGCCGCCGCCGAAGGTCGAGGAGATGATTCCCCAAAATCAAACGACCCGGCGCGACGCGCTGATGTTCGTTTCGTTCGATCAGGAAATCAATCCCGAAGCGGTTTTGCGAACTATTTCCGTCACCGGCGGAAAAACGAAAATTCCGGTGCGTTTGGCGACGCAGACTGAAATCGAAGCCGACGAAAGCATTTCATATTACGCCAAACAAGCGCAGCCGAAACGCTGGCTCGCGTTTCGCGCTGTCACCAACGAAAATTTAACGGAAAACGCTCTGCCCGCCGCCGCGCCGATTACGGTAACAATTGAAAAGGGAACGCCGTCCGCCGAAGGACCGCTGACGACCTTGAAAGCGCAGGCGTTTTCGTTTCAGACATACGGCGCGATGAAATTTGTCAAAGGCTTTTGCAGTTGGGACGGCAATACAAAATGCACGCCGTTCGACGTTTGGAATATACAGTTCACAAATCAAATTGACGCGGCGACGTTCGACAAATCAATGGTCAAAATCGAACCGGCGATTGACGGCTTGAACATTTACCCGTCGGGCAATTACATCGGAATTCAAGGTTACAAAAAAGGAAGAACGACATATAAAATTTCGATTGACGCGCGCGTCAAAGACATTTACGGGCAAAATTTGACCGCGCCCGCGACGACGACGATCAGCGTCGGTTCAGCCGAGACGAGCCTTTACGCGCAGGGCGGAAATTTCGTTCTGCTCGATCCGACGGCAAAACCCGCGTTTTCTATTTATTCGACTAATCAGCCATCGGCGAAAGTGCGGATTTACCGAGTTCAACCGAATGACTGGCAGCAGTTTCAGGCGTATGTGCGCCGCATCAATTACGACGACGATACGCAGAAACCGAAAATTCCCGGCACGCTTCTTTCCGATAAAGTCGTGCCGATTAAAAACACGCCCGACGAAATGGTCGAAACGCGGCTTGATTTGACCGAATTTTTAGACGAGGGTTTTGGTAATTTGATCGTTGACATCGAGCCGACGGTTAAGCGCGACAAATATGACCGCACCAGAATTTTCGCGTGGGCGCAAAGCACGCAGATTGGTCTCGACGCATTCGTTGATTATCAGGAATTAGTCGGCTTTGCGACCGATTTGAAAACCGGCAAACCTTTGAGCGGCGTTGAGCTTTCGATTTATCCGAACGGCGGGAAAGTGAGCGGTCAGCAGTCAGCGGTGAGCGATGAAGAAGAAGATACGTTGACAAGCATTTGGAATTGGGTTTCGAGTTGGGGAACGTCGGAAGAAGCGATTAAACAAACAGAATCAGTTGATGAATCGGGCGCGGAAACGCCGGTTGAAACAATCGCCGAAGCGCAGACGAATAACACGACGGCGAACGGAATTTTACGGCTTCCGCTGCCCGACGGCGCGCCGAAACAGCAAAATCTTTTGATTGCTAAAAAAGGCAAAGACATCGCGTTTTTGCCCGAAAATACCGATTATTACTGGCAGGACGCGGGCAACTGGTATAAAAAATCTCTGTCCGACAGCCTGCGCTGGTTCACATTTGACGACCGGAAAATGTATCGCCCGAAGGAAGAAGTTTCTTTGAAAGGTTATATCAGACGAATCACCGCCGGAAAATTCGGCGATGTCGAACCGCTCGGCGACGCAGGCGGCGCGATTAATTATTCGGTCAAAGATTCGCAAAATAACGAGATTGCCAAAGGCGCGGCTAATTTGAATGCGTTCGGCGCGTTCGATTTGAAATTCAGCTTGCCCGACAACGCCAATCTCGGTTATTCGCGCGTTGATTTTTATCTCAACAAACCCGTTGACAACTATCCGAGCTATACGCATCAATTTCAGTTGCAGGAATTTCGCCGACCGGAATTTGAAGTGACGGCGAAGGTCGAAACCGAAGCACCGCATTTTGTCGGCAATTCGGCGATGGTTTCGGTCGAAGCGAAATATTACGCGGGCGGCGGTTTGGCAAATGCCGACGCAAATTGGACGGTAACGGCAACGCCGACGAATTATACGCCGCCGAATCGCGGAGATTATACGTTCGGAACGTGGATTCCATGGTGGCGCAGTTATAACTACGAATACGACGGCGGCGGCGGCTATCGTCCATACGGCGGCGGGACGACGCAGACGTTCAAAGGTGTCACTGACGCGGGCGGCAAGCACGTTTTGAAGATTGATTTCGAATCGGTCAAACCGCCGCGCCCGTATAATATTACCGCGTCGGCTTCCGTGCAGGATGTCAATCGCCAGACGTTTGCCGGTTCGACTTCGCTGCTCGTTCATCCGGCGGATTTATACGTCGGCATCAAATCGCCGCGCACGTTCGTCCAAAAAGGCGAAAACATCGAAGTCGAAACAATCGTTTCCGACCTCGACGGCAAATTGATTGCGAGCCGCGACGTGGAAATCAAAGCGGTTTTGAAGGATTACGTTTTTGAAAAAGGCGCGTGGACGGAAAAGGCGATTGACGAACAAAATTGCAATATAAAATCCGCCGCCGACGACAAAGGCGTTATTTGTAAATTCACCGCCAAAGCGGGCGGACGTTACACAATTACCGCAAGAGTTTTGGACGACCGCGAACGCGCGAACGAATCGGAATTTACGATCTGGGTTGCGGGCGGAAAAACCATTCCGAAGCGCAACGTCGAACAGGAAGAAGCGCAAATTATTCCCGACAAAAAAGATTATCAGCCGAACGACACGGCGGAAATTCTCGTGCTGTCGCCCATTGAAAATGCCGAGGGCGTTTTAACTTTGCGCCGCGAAGGTTTGGTGAAAACCGAACGCTTTACAATCAAGGGAAGCTCGACGATTTTGCGAATTCCTTTGGAAGAAAAATATCTGCCGAACATCATCGCGCAGGTTGATCTGGTCGGCGCAGCGCAGCGCACGAACGACAAAGGCGAAATCGAGACGAAGTTAGCGAATCGTCCGGCGTTTGCGAGCGGTTCAATCAATCTGCCGATTTCGATTGATTCGCGCAAATTAAATGTGTCCGCCGAACCCGAATCGAAAACGCTCGAACCGGCGGGGCAAACGAATATCAACGTCGCCGTGACCGACAAAAACGGCGAGCCAATCGCCAATTCGGAAGTCGCGGTGGTCGTCGTGGACGAATCGGTTCTGGCTTTGACGGGCTACGACATTGCCGATCCGCTGAGCATTTTCTATGCACAGCGCGGCGCGGGTGTTACCGATTATCATTTGCGGAAAGATGTTTTATTGGGAAATCCCGACGATGTAAAAGCACCGCCGCCGCCGCCACAAGAATTACCAGTGAACGGTCGTAATTTATCTTCTTTTTCAATAGGAGCCGGTAATGCTGCGCCATCACCGTCGGTAATGCGTAAAGCAAAATCGGAAGTAGCTGATAAAGACATGGTGGCTAACGAAGCTGGACGCAATGAGTTAAATTTGGACACGCAAATAAACCTGCGCCAAAACTTTAACGCGCTCGCCGTGTTCGCGCCGTCGGTTAAAACTGATTCAAACGGTAAAGCGACAGTTCCGGTAAAATTGCCCGACAATCTGACGCGCTATCGCGTGATGGCGGTTTCGGTTGACGGCGGCGGAAAACGCTTCGGCAAAGGCGAATCGAACATCACGGCGAAACAGCCGTTAATGGTGCGACCGAGCGCGCCGCGCTTTATGAATTTCGGCGATAAAATTGAGCTGCCGGTCGTCGTCCAAAATCAAACCGACAAGCCGATGACGGTTGACATCGCCGTTCGCGCGACGAACGCGAATTTGACGAACGGCGGCGGTCGGAAAGTAACGATTCCGGCGAACGACCGCGCGGAAATTCGTTTTCCCGTCAACGCCGACAAAGCTGGAACGGCGCGTTTCCAAATCGCGGCAACCGCCGGGAAGTTTACCGACGCGGCGGAAATCTCTTTGCCCGTTTGGACACCGGCGACGACCGAAGCGTTTGCGACTTACGGCACGACCGACCAGAACGGCTCGATTGTCCAACCGATTGAAGCACCAAAAGATGTTTTCCCGCAATTCGGCGGATTGGAAATTACGACCGCTTCGACGCAGTTGCAGGAATTGACCGATGCGTTCATCTACTTGTATCGCTACCCGTATGAATGCTCGGAACAGGTTTCTTCGAGAATGATTTCAATCGCCGCTCTGCGCGACGTTTTGATGGCGTTCAAATCGAAAGATATGCCTTCGCCCGACGAAATCAAAGCGTCGTTTGAGAAAGATGTCAATATCTTAAAATCGCGCCAGCGCGAAGACGGCAGTTTCGGTCTTTGGCAGCGTGAACGCGAACGCTACGAATATCCGTTTTTGACCGTTCACGTCGCTCACGCGCTCGCGTTGGCGAAAGCGAAAGGTTACAAAGTGCCGGACGAAATGCTGAACCGAACGAAACCGTATTTGAAAAACATCGAAACGCATTTCGACGAATGGCACAGAAAATCGCCCGAAGTGCGCTGGACGATTTCGGCTTACGCGCTCTACGTCCGCGATTTGATGGGCGACAAGGACGCGGCTAAAGCCAAGAAACTGCTTGCCGAAGCGACGATTGAAAAAATGCCGTTCGAGGCGTTGGGCTGGATTCTTTCGGTTCTCGCCGACGATAAGAATTCGCAGGCGGAAGTCCAAAACATCATTCGATTCTTAATGAATCGCACGACCGAAACGGCGGCGACGGCAAACTTTGTCACCGATTACGGCGACGCGCAATGGCTGATAATGTATTCCAACCGCCGCGCCGATGGTGTGCTTTTGGAAGCGTTAATCAAAGCGCAGCCGGAGAATGATTTGATTCCGAAATTAGTGCGCGGGCTTCTTGACCATCGAACGAAAGGCGCGTGGTCGAACACGCAGGAAAATGTTTTCATACTGCTTGCGCTCGACAAATATTTCAACGCCTTTGAAAAGGTTACGCCGGATTTCGTGACGAAAGTTTGGCTCGGCAACATTTACGCAGGCGACGAAAAATTTGCCGGTCGTTCGATTGATTCAAATCTTTTGACGATTCCGATGAGTTATTTGACGGAGCAAAACGGCGCGGCGAATTTGATTCTCGATAAGCAGGGCGCAGGACGGCTTTATTATCGAATCGGAATGAAATACGCGCCGAAGAATCTGAATCTCGCGCCCGCCGATTACGGATTCACTGTCTTGCGCCGCTACGAAGCGGTTGACGACGCGGACGATGTCAAACAAAACGCCGATAATTCGTGGACGATCAAAGCCGGCGCGCGCGTTCGCGTGCGTCTGACGATGGTCGCGCAAGCCAGACGTTATCACGTCGCGCTCGTTGATCCGCTGCCCGCCGGTTTGGAAATCTTGAATCCCGAACTCGCTGTGACCGAAGCGATTCCGCCCGACAACGGCAACACTCCGGTCGTCGAATACGGCTCGCAAAGTTACGGGCGCGGCTATTGGTATTGGCGCGGAACGTGGTTTGAACATCAAAACTTCCGCGACGAACGCGCCGAAGCGTTTACGGCTTTATTGTGGGAAGGCGTTTACAATTACACTTATGTAACGAGAGCGACCACGCCCGGACAATTCGTCGTGCCGCCCGCCAAAGCCGAAGAAATGTATCACCCCGAAACCTTCGGCAGAACGCAGACGGATTTCGTGCGGGTTGAGTAACTTTTGAAAAGAAATACGACGGAAAAGATTTTAGACGCGAATGAATATGACCTGTTCGCGTCTAAAATCTTTTTTGTCGTCAGATTTATTGCAGAACGGCGGCGCGTTTGATAACGCGGTCTTTATAAACGATATAGACGTTGTTTTGTCTGTCGAGCGCGAAGCCGTCAATGCCGTATAAATCGGAAACGGATGCAATCGGTTCGCCGTTTTTTGAATAAACGCCGATGTTCGTGCCTTCGGAAACGTAAACGCGGCTTTGATTGTCAACGGCGATGCCGACCGAATTCATCGAACGGGCGAATTTGTCAACGAATTTGCCTTCGGGCGTGAAGCGAAAAATGCGGAAATCTTCTTCGTTGTAGGAAAGCTCGTAACTGCCCAGATCGCCGAGCGCGTAAATTGAAAAGATGTTGCCCGCGCCGTCAACGGCGAGCCGCATCGCGTCCAAACCCGTTGACAGCGGCGACATCGAAGCGTCGGCGGCAGCGGTTTGAAAACCCTTGATGCGGCGCGCGATTTTATTCGATTTAGTGATCAAAGAAAGCGTTTCTATTTTGTCGTCGGTCGAGACGGCAACTACGCCGCCGTCGCCGCGCAGCGCGAAATCAACGATATAATCCGGCGCGAATTGAATCGTCTGCGCCGTTTCCGAATTTTGTTTGTAAACTAAAATCACGCCGCCGACGGCGATATAAACGCGTTCGTCCGCGGCGACGGCGATTTTGTTGATGCGGTGGGCGCGGCGATAATTTTCGGTTTGCGAGTGAATTTGCCACTGCTTTAAAAAATTTCCTTTCTCGTCAAACTGCTGAACGCGCAGAGAATTATCGCCGACGTAAATTCTGCCCTTCGCGTCAACGGCAATCGCCCGCCCGTCAACGAAATTTCCGACGCTCGAACCGGTGCCGCCGAAATCCAGCAAATTCAAATCGTTTTTCGGGGCCGGCGAAGCAAACGGAAACGGTGTCGGGGCAGTGTAAACGGGCGCGTTGCGCGTCGAATAATTTACCGTCGAAGATTTTCTGCCGGTCACCGCCGCCAGAAAAAAGATTCCGAAAATAAACAGCAAAATCGCGCCGATCACGATGACGAAAACATTCTGATTCGTCGGGGAACTGTCAAACGGTTGATAAACCGGCTCGACGACTGGCGGCGGCTCGGGAATCGGTTTCGGCTTTTCCGGGCTGATGACGAATTTTGTTTCGCAATAACCGCAGACGGCAAAATTTTCCCAGGGTCTATATTCGGTAATTTTTCCGCCGCACTGCGGGCAAATCAAAGGTTTCATAATTTCAACCGCACAATTAATTTTGACGACTGATGAGCGTCAGTTTTGCCGCGCTCACCGGAAATCGTTTCGCCCGGAAGTGTCGGGAAAATCGTCTTCGCGTTCTTCGCCGACCGAAATTCATCGTTCAGCGGCGCGTCTTCATAAAGGGCTTGCGCGCCGTGTTAATCAGCATCCGACGAAAAAATTTGTTTTCCGGGTCGAGCGTGAATTTAAAGGTATGCGTTGACGGCGGCTGATAAAGCTCTAACAGACATTTCAAAAAAACCGCTTCGATTTGCGCCGGAGTCTGCAAATTCGCGCGGCTGATAAAGTCGGCGATTATTGTGCCGCTCGTCAACGCCCGCGTCCATTTATTTTCGCGGTAAATAAGGGCGACTTCTTCGACATCTTTTTGATTCGGATATTCGAGTACGGCGCGGGCATAATTTAGCGAATCCGCCTGTCCGTCGGCTCCGGCTTTTCCGCCTTTAACGGAGTTCGCGGTATCGCCCGCCAGATTGATATATTTTTGCAAACCGAGGCGTTCCATTTCCGGCTTAAACGCTCTGTGTTCGATGAGACTCAAAAGATCGTTGACGTTCGACTGCTCGACATCAACGGCGCGACCTTTGGCGGTCGTGACCGTCGGCGAAAACAGAAAAGTCGGGAAATGATTGACGCGCAGACGCAAATGAAGAAGCTCGTGCGCGGCGACGGCTTCGAGCTTTTGCGGATCGTTTCGCAAATCTTCGTCAATCAGGACGACCGGAGAACCGTCCTCCGAAATATAACTCACTCCAAACTGAAAATCTCTCAAATCAGTGAATTCGGCGTAAATTGTCTTGCCCGATTTTTTTTCGATTTCCGAAATGATCGCTTTGATTTCCGGGCGCAACCTGATGCCTAAAAAATCTTTAGCCGGTCGCGGCTCGACATTTGAAAAGTTATCGCTCGATACCGTTTCCTGAGCAAAGATACTGATATTTGAAATTAAAAATATAAAAACCGCCGTAATCAATCCGCTTTTAATTAGTTTTATTTTCAGCATCATATTAGGATAGAATTTTCAATAAACTTTTGCGGACAATTTATAAATAAATGAACTGTTTACGATTAACAAAATTCGTTTCCGCGTTGGTTTTGATCGGCGCAGCAAGTTTTACGGCAGTGTTTTCGCAGGAAAAACCGGGCGTGGAAAAAATCATCGAAAACGAAAACGCCTTCGCGCGCTTTGCCGCCGAAAAAGGAGTCAAAGCGGCGTTTCTCGAATTTTTAGCCGACGACGGCTTGATGTTCGCGCCCGCGCAAATGAACGGCAAAGATTACTGGCGAAAACGTCCCGACGACTCGCCCGCGACGCTCACTTGGTATCCGATTTTCGCCGACGTTTCATCGAACGGCGCGCTCGCCTACACGACCGGACGCGGCGAGTTTCGACCGAAGGGAAAATCGGACGCGACCGTTTATTACTCGGACTTTTTCACCGTTTGGCGCAGACAAGCCGGCGGCGAATATCGAGCCGCGCTTGATGTCGGCGTAGCGCACGGCAAACCGCCGTCTGACGATAAAAATTGGTCTGCGCCGCCCGCGCCCGCCGCAATAACGACGGACGAAAATCGCCCGCCCGCCGCCGTTTCGATTAACAAATTTTTTGATGTCGCGACGCTGCAGGGTTTGGAAAAATCCTACAAAATCTTCGCCGCCGAAGACATACGGCTTCTGCGCGAAGACAAATTTCCAATCCTCGGCAAAAAAGCCGCGCTCGAAGCCGTCAAAGGCAAATCGAGTATCAAGTTCGGCAAACAAATGACGCAGCAGAGCGCGGGCAATCTGGCTTATGTCGTCACGAATTACGAATTGCGAGCGGGCGAAAAAACAATCGAAAAAGGCAGCCTGATTCAAATGTGGAAATTGCACGGCGGCAGTTGGCAAATCGTCTTCGATGTGTTCGCGCCCGTGCCGTTTGAACAGGAAAAGTCGGGAAAATAATTGCGTTATTTTATAGAAGTAAAAGGCTAAAAAGAAATTGACATGGATGAAGAAGATAAAAGGGATAAATCAGATTTAAAAATCCCCTGCATCCTTTTTATCCCTGTTAATTTCTTTCCGACTCCTATTAAAAATTACTTTTATTTTTGTTTGATTTCCTCAAAACGCTGATTTCCGATGCGGTATTTGCGCCAGTCTCCGAAGTCAAAATGCCACCATTCAAACTCGAAAACTTTGAAGCCTTCGGATTCCATCGCGTCGCGCAAAAGTTTCCGGTGCCAGCGTTGCAGCGAAGTTCCGCCCGGATAATCGGGATACGCGCGGTCGGTCGTTTCGTCATAGGTGCTGACCATCTCGACCGGCTTTCCGATCTTTAAATCGTAGAGCGTAATATCAACCGCCGCGCCGCGGTTGTGGCGCGAACCCTGCGACGGGTCGGCGACGAAAATCTTTTTGTCGTCGGGCGTTGCGTCCCAGAAAACTTTCGTCACATACCACGGGCGATAGCCGTCGTGGACGAGCAAACCGTAGCCTTTCTCGCGCAGTTTGCGGTTCGCGCGGACGACGGCTTCCGCCGCCGGACGCTGCATAAACGCCCGCGGTTGCGAGTAGAAAATTGATTTGAATAAATTGTTCGTCGTCGCATAACGTATGTCGAGCTTGATGGTCGAATCGAGCGTCGTCAGCTCGACCAGATCGGTCGGGCGAAAATCGCCGGTTTCCTTCGGCGGCTGCGCTTGCAGTGCTTCTTTGATTAATTCGCCGACCGGACGCAACGGCTGGATAAACAATTGCTGCCCGCCTTCGTCGGGTCCGACCTGACGGCGTTTGAAGGCGACATTGGCGGCGATTGCCTGTGTCGCGCGTCCGTTTGCGTCGCGCGTGAAAACGATTTGTTCGCCGTCGTAGAGTCCTTTTTGGGGAAAGTTAAAAACGTTTTCGGAAACTTGTTCGAGCGGATCGAGTTCAAATTGTTCGATCAAAGCCCACAATTTTCCGTCGCGTTCAAAAATATACAGCGTGTCGTAATCGGGACCGTATTCGCCGATTAAACCGCGCAGATTTTCGGGCGCGGCGGCGGGTTTTGTCATTGAAACGCGGTTGAAAGTTTCATTGCCGATATTGAGGCTGTTCGCGTCCGCGCCCGGAACGATGCGCGTGCCGAAAGCGAATTTGTCGTCAACGATTAAAGCGTTTCCAGACGAGCGCAAACGCGCTTCAAAGCCGCCGCCGTTATTCAAAATCGAAAGAGTGCCGCCGCGCTCGTTGATGTCGAAACTTTGATCGCCGTTCGTATAACGTCCGGCGATTTTTTTCGCTAAATCAATCGCCATCGGTGTCGTGATTTCCGGTTGCGGAACGCTTTTACCGGCGCGTTCGGCGAGCATCGCCTGCAACGCGGCATCGGCGATGCGCGACGTTACGCCGTTGGAAAAATCTTCCGTAGCGACGACGATGACACCGATTTTATCGTCGGGCAAAAGGCTGAACTCGGTGGAAAATCCGTAAATTGCGCCGCTGTGTGCAACTTTGCGGTGTCCGTCAATTTCGGACACGAAAAATCCCAAACCGAATCCGCTTTTTTGAACGGGCGCGGCAAACTGCGGTGTCCACATTTTTTCGAGCGTTTCCTTTTTCAAAATCGCGCCGGGCGCGTTGTTATCCGCGTCAAAAAGCGCGCCGGCAAAACGCGCCAGATCGCCGACGGTCGTATACATACTTCCGGCGGGCGCGATGCCGAGTTCGAAAACCGGCGCGTCGAAAGTTTTTCCGAAAACAGTCCACATCTGCGCCTTTGCCAGATTTTTAGCGATTTCGGGCGTTTGTTTGAATTGGCTGTTTTTCATTCCGAGCGGTTCGAGCAAACTGCTTTTGAGATAATCGGCAAATGGTTGTTTCTGCGTTTTTTCCAGCACATAACCGACGGCGGCGATTCCGGCGTTTGAATATTTCTGGCGGGTTTCCGGCGCGTAAACGAGCGCGGTTTGATTAAGGCTTTTAATCGTTGCGGTAAGCGTCGGATCGCGCGCGTCAAAATAATTTCCGACCGGCGGCTCGCGCACGAGTCCGGCGCGGTGCGCCATCAATTGTCTTAAAGTTATGGATTTTCCGAAGGAATTTCGCGGTTGAAAATCGGGCAGATATTTTGTGACGGGTGCGTCCAAATTTAATTTTCCGCGTTCGACCAGGCGCATTACGGCGATGTCGGTGAAGAGTTTGGAAACCGAGCCGACGCGAAAAACGGTGTCGGCGGTGATCGGCGTTTTCGTCTTCGGATCGGCGAATCCATAGCTCTTTTGCCAAACGATGTTTGAGCCGTCAACGAGCGCGACGGAAATGCCGGGAAGTTGCTTGTCCGCCATTTCGCGGCGAACGAACCGGTCGAGCATTTCAGCCGTCAACGGATATTTCCGCTCCTGCGAAGCGGCGTTACGGTCGTTTGTCGGAGCGACGGTTTGGGCGCGGCTCGGAGAAATAAGACGAAAAAAAGCGAAACTTAAAATTAAAACCGCCGCTAGTTGGAAAATAAATTTTTTATCCGAAATTGATTTAAACCGCATACATAGCAATGCTCCGTTTCTGATTTTTATGACTTTAAAATACTGTGCGTAGAAGTTGGTTTTACATCAAACGCTGCACCGTGTCAATAAAAAACATCATTTGCTGAAAAACGATGCGTTTTTCTGTTGACATCCGCGCAGCAATAGATGTAACATCTGCCCATCCGTTTTCAAAAATGCAACAGTCGTTGCAAACCATTCGTTTTATCGAAAGATTCAAAATAATCTTTTCCGCCGCCGTTTAATTTCAAACAGGTCGGCACTGTGGGAGCGTCAGACGTGGATAAAAATATACGTCCTCGAAAATCCCGGACTAAGAAATCAAACGGTGGAAAATCCGTCGCGGTTAAAAACGGCGGCGGTCTCCAAACACTTCCGGCAACGGCGCAGACTTCGCTCGAATCGCGTTTTACCGAAGCGCGTTTGAATTTAAGCCAGAGCCGCCAGCGTTTACTGCGGCGGATTTTGGACGAGCCGCACGAAACTTATTTTCTTTCGTCGCGCGAAATGGCGCGGCGTTACGAAGTGGATTCGGCGACCGTCGTCCGCAGCGTGCAGGCGATGGGCTATCAGAAATTTGCCGATTTCGCGCACGACCTGCGCAATCATTTCGTCACGCAAATCACGCCTTATACGGCGATGAAGGCGGCGGCGCAAAAAAACCGCAGCGTCGCCGACTACGTTCTTCAAAGCCTCGACCAGGACCTTGAAAATTTGAACGCGCTGAAGGCGAATCTCGACGCGCAAAAAATCGTCGAACTGGCAAAACAAATTCATCGCGCGCGGCGCGTGATCGTGGTCGGAATAGATTTCGCGGCTTCGCTGGCGATGTCTCTGGCTTACGGACTCGTGCGTTTGGGATGCGATGCGGAAGCGACGGCGGGCAGCACCGGAGTCGTGCAGAACAAGGTTAGAATTTTGACGGAGAAGGATTTGCTCGTGGCGATCAGCTTCGGACAGGGTTTGCGCGAAACGGTGGAAGCGGCGCAGCGCGCGCGGCGGCAGAAGGTTCCGACCTTCGGCATTACCGACGGCGAACAAACGCCGATTGCGCGTATTTGCGATTATTCGCTGATCGCTTCGACCGACCGCACTTCGTTTCTCGATTCGTATGTCGCGCCCGTGGCGGCAATCAACGCGATTCTCGTCGCCTGCGCGCACAGCCAGCCGAAACGCGCCCTCGAGCTGCTCGCGCAAACCGACGAAGAGGACAACAACGGAGCGCGCTGGTTTCGGGAAGATGAAGCCGTCCAAAAAAAGGGAAAAGCTAAACGGTAAAAAAATTGAGCGAAAATTTTTTGGATGAATTTTCAACCGTCCGGGCGAAGCCGTTGTTTTGAAACGGCAGAGCAAACCGGGCAACAAAAACACTTTTATTAAATTTTAATTTTCGGTTTCGGAGGTCAGTTAAAAAATGAGAAAAATAAAATATTTTATTAATTCGCGCGCGCTAATTGCGCTGATCGCATTTTGTTTGAGCGCGGCGGCGGCGAACGCGCAAACGACGACTTCGACCATCGAAGGAACGGTGACCGACCCGAACGGCGCGGTCGTCCCCGGAGCGATTGTGCGGGCAAGCAGCACGACGCTCGGTGCCGAACGCAGTGCGACGACCGATGCGAATGGAGTTTACAGACTTGCGGCTTTGCCCGCCGGAACGTATAACATCACGATTTCGCAGACGGGCTTTGCGACCATCACTTCCAATATCGAATTGACGCTCAACCGCACGGCGAATTTCGACATTCAACTGCAAGTCGGCAGCGGCAACGCGGAAGTGACCGTGACCAATGAATTACCGCTGCTCGAACCCGATTCGCCCGCGACCGGTTTGACCGTTACGCCGCGCCAGATCGTCGAGCTGCCGGTCAACGGGCGCAACTATCTCGATTTGCTACAGCTCGTTCCGGGCGTTGCCGTCAATCGTCAAGCCGATCCGACCGGCGACAACGCCACGCCGGTGTTAGGCGAGCGCGGCGGCAATAACAATTTTTTCATTGACGGAACGCCGAACAAAGACACGGTGAACGGCGGACCGGCGGCGCAGTTTAATCAGGAAACCATCGCCGAATTTCAGGTTTTGACGACCGGCTATAAAGCCGAGTTCGGACAGGCTTCGGGCGCGATTGTCAACGTCATCACGAAATCGGGCGGCAACGGTTTTCACGGTGTCGGCTCGCTTTTTTTCCGCGACGATAAACTCGATTCGTCAAATTCTTTGAACACGGCGCAAACCGACGCGCTGCCGCTTCGACGGTTCGACTACAGCATCGCGGGCGGCGGTCCGATTATCAAAGACAAGGTTTTCTTTTTCGGCTCGTCCGAACGCATTACCGAACGCCGTCAGCTTGATTTTACATACCCGAGCACGGGCAACGCGACTGTCAATAATTTGCTGAGAAATCAGGAAGCACCGTTCGATACGCCTTCGCGCACGTCCGAAACGAGAAATTTTTTCAAGCTCAACGAGCAGCTCGGGCGAAATCAATTAACGCAGGAAGTCAATTACACCAACGGTCGAGTTAAAAACTTTCTGCCGCTTTCGGCGGGCAACAGCCTGCCTTCGGCGCGCAACGATACGGGCGCGCGCCGCCTGCTTTTGTCGTTCGGCGACACGGTTTTGCTCGGCGACCAGGGCAATCCGTATATTTTAACTCTGCGCGGCGCGTATCGCGGCGAAAAATCAGATACGATTCCCGCTCAAACCGTTCTTGACGGCGCGACGCTTTTTAATCCATATACGCCGGGCTGCACGACCTGCACGATTTTCGGCGATTTGCCGACGGTTTCATTCGGGAACCTGCGCACGGCGCAAAATCTCGACCAGAAATATACTTCGTTTAATGCGATTCTCAACAAACGTTTCGGCAATCACGATTTGAAATTCGGTCTGAATTATTTGCGGACTGTTGCCGACGGACTTGATTCGCGGCTCAAGCAAAATCAGCTTTTTGCGTCAACGACCGACTTTGCGACTTACGGAGCTTCGACCGCCGGCGTTTATCTGCTCGCCGACGCGGGCGGGCTGACACCCGCTGCCGACGAGCTGCATCTGCAAAATAATTACACGGCTTTGTTCGGGCAGGACGATTGGAAAATCAGAAATAATTTAACGGTTAATTTAGGTTTGCGTTGGGATTACGATTCGGAGTTCGGAACAAAGAAAAGCTTCGCGCCGCGCCTCGGCGTTGCCTGGTCGGTTACGCCGAAAACGGTCGTCCGCGCTAACTTCGGCGTTTATTACGATCAGTTTCGTTTGGGCTTGGCGCGCAACGTTCCCGCGTTCGGCGGCACGGATCAGCGCAATGTTCAGTATCTGGTTTTCCCGCGTTTGTTTTACGGTTCGCCGTCGTTCGTTTCGAGCATCGCGCTTCTGAGCGGACTGCCGGGCGGCTGTTTTTCAAACGCGCTGGTCGGCAATCTGACCGACGCGCAGGTCACCGCCGGAAACGTCAGATGTCCGCTCGCGCCCTCGCTGCCTTTAATCGGCGTGGACCGACTGAACCGCGTGGTCGCCGCCGGTCGCCAGCCGGTTCCGGCAAATACGGTTGTGAATGTGAATAACGTGCAGGCGTTGACGGGTTTGTCGGCGCAGCAGTATGCGGATCAGGCGAGCGTCGCCATCGGACAGCCGGTCGGCTATTTCGTTTTCGGTCCGACCGGATTTTTAACGAACGTGATTGTTCCGGCGCAGCTTCGCCCGACGGCGATTGACGATAACTTTGCCATTCCGCACACGCTCGGCTTTAACGTCGGCGTTCAGCGTGAATTGAGAAAGGATATGGTCATTGAAGCCGATTATTTTCACCGCGACATTAGAAATATACTCGGAGTCAGAGAAAGCAATCTGCCGTTTGAAGCGCGCGTCCTCGGTCGCCGCTTCACTGCGCCGTTCACGCAGGGACCGATTCGCAGTTTCGGACCTTATTACCAGGGCAAATACGACGCGCTGATCATCAATTTTAATAAACGCTTCAGCCGCCGGTACCAAATCGGCGCGAATTATACATACGCCAAGGCGACGGATAATTCGCTCGGAATTAATTCGCTGCCGTCGGACAGCTATATCGGAACTGTGCCGGTCGTCACCGAAGCCTCGACGGGCAGAACTAACGCCAACGGTTCTTTCGTGCGCGCCAACGGCACGCTCGTTCAACAAGCCGGAACTTTTTTGAACGGTCCCGACCGCGACAAAGGACCGTCGGATTTGGCACTCAATCATATTTTCCAGATTAACGGTTTGGTCGTTATTCCGTACGACATACAGTTCAGCGGAATCTTCCGGGCGCAGAGCGGATTTCATTTCAGCCAAACGCCCGCCGGGTTGGTTGATCCCGACGGCGATTCTTCGGCTAACGGAATAGATGTCGATGCCGGACGCAACGCTTTTACCGCGCCGGCGTTCGTCAATCTCGATCTACGCGCATCCAAGCGGTTCAGCATCACCGAGCGCGTCAAACTGCAAGTATTGTTCGAAGTGTTTAATGTATTCAACAATAAAAATCCGCAGGCGGTCGGAACGAGGCAGAACGTTCAGCTTCAGCCGTTCGGACAGGCGATTCAGGTTCTGCCCGGACGCGAAGGACAGTTCGGATTCAGGCTGGAATTTTAACAAGCGCGCTTTGGAAAACTTTTAAACTGAAGCGCGGGCATCTTGCCGACGATTCTAATGCAAGCGCAGCGCGAAGAAACGAGATAAATCTACGGTTACTCGAAAGTTGAATGTCGTTAAAGGACGCGTTCCGTTCTTGCCGGCGGCGCGAACGGGACAGGCAAGATGCCCGCGCTTCCGTACGTTTGTCAATTTATGAAAAATGAATTCTGAAACACTCCGGTAATAAAATTATGAAAAATTTTCGTCAGACTTTCGCGCGTGCTTTAATTTTTTTCATCGTTTTGAGCGTTCTGCGCCTGCCGCTCGCGGCGCAGACGAACGATGTGACTTACGACATCGTGATTCGCAACGGGCGCGTGTTGGACGGCGCGGGCAATCCGTGGATTGCGGCGGATGTCGCCATCAAAGACGGGCGTTTCGTCCGCATCGGAAAAATTGACGGCAAAGGTAAGCGCGAGATTGACGCGCGGGGAAGATACGTTACGCCCGGTTGGATTGATATGCTCGACCAATCCGGTACGATTTTGCCGAAAAACGGTTTGGCGGAAACGAAATTGCGGATGGGCGTGACAACGGGCATCGGCGGCGAAGGCGGCACGCCCGTTCCGGCGGAGAAGCTGACGGAATATTTCGCCGGACTCGAAAAAAGCGGCATCAGTATGAACTTCGGAACATACTTCAGCGAAGCGCAAGCCCGCGTCGCCGTTCTCGGCAACGACGCGCGCGAGCCGAATGCGGAAGAACTCGTCCGGATGAAAGCGATTATGGAAACGGCGATGAAGCAGGGCGCAATCGGAATGACGACCGCTTTGATTTATCCGCCGTCGAGCTTTGCCAAAACCAACGAATTAATTGAGATGGCAAGCGTTGCCGGAAAATACGGCGGCATTTACGCCAGCCACGTTCGCGGCGAAGGCAGCGAGCTTGTGCAATCAATCGAAGAAGCGATTTCCATCGGCGAAAAGGGCGGATTGCCCGTCGAAATTTTTCATCTCAAAGCCGCGTATCAGCCCGGCTGGGGCAGATTGATGAACGAAGCCGGACAGAAAATCGAGCAAGCCAGAATGCGCGGCGTAGATGTCGCGGCGGACATCTATTTATACACGGCGGGCGGCACGGGACTCGATTCGGTGATTCCGTCGTGGGCGTTTGAAGGCGGTCGCGCGAAACTTCTCGAACGTCTGAAAGACCCGGCGACGCGCGCGCGTTTGAAAGGCGAAATCAAAACCGGCTCGCCCGGCTGGTGGAATATCATCGAAGCGTCGGGCGGCTGGGACAACGTCGTGCTGGCAAGCGCGGCGAATAAAGACAACGCCCGTTTTGAGGGAAAAACCCTGACGCAAATCGCCAAAGAGTGGAACAAGGAACCGGCGGACGCGGCTTTCGATTTAGTCGCCGAAGGCAACGACGGCAGAGTGTCGGCGATTTACCATATGATGAGCGAGAAGGACGTTGAAACCGCCGTTAAATTTCCCTGGACAAGTCTCGGCAGCGACTCGGCGGCGGCACTCAACGCCAACGAAATCGGTCCCAATCATCCGCGCTCGAACGGAAATTTTCCGCGCTTAATCGCCTATTACGTGCGTGAGAAAAAAGTTTTGACGCTGCCCGAAGCGATTCGCAAAATGACTTCGTGGGCGGCGACCAGAATGCGGATTTCGAATCGCGGAATGATTAAAGAAGGCAACTGGGCGGACGTGACGATTTTCGATTTTGACAAAATCCAGGACCGCGCCACTTACGAACAGCCGAATCTCGCGCCGGTCGGAATTGATTTCGTGCTGGTCAACGGGCAAGTCGTCATTGACAACGGAAAACACACCGGCGCGAAACCCGGACGGATAATTTACGGAGCGGGTTTTCAAAAGTAAACGGAGTTTAAAGGTCAGAAGGCAAAATAATGATGCCCGAATCCGAAACATCAATTTCCATCCGCGAAATTATTTCAGTCGCGGAGATGCGCGCGGTCGAAGAGCTGCAGAAGGAAGTTTGGGGTACTCCCGATTTGGAAGTCGTGCCGTCAACGCATATGGTCGCGACGCGGGCAGCGGGCGGCGTTTTGCTCGGCGCGTTCGACGGCGAAATTTTAGCCGGTTTCGTTTACGGCTTTCCCGGTTTTGAAAACAATCGCGCGACGCATCATTCGCATATGCTCGCCGTCAAACCGGTTTACCGCGATTTTAATCTCGGCGCGAAATTAAAATGGGCGCAGAGAGATTTTGTGTTAAAGCAGAAAATCGAATTGATGTCGTGGACGTTCGATCCGCTGCAAAGCCGCAACGCGTATTTTAATTTTAACAAGCTCGGAGTCGTCTCAAATTGTTATCTGGTTAATTTTTACGGCGCGGAGACGGCGAGCTTTCTGCATCGGAACGGCACCGACCGTTTGTGGGTAACGTGGTTTCTGGCGAGCCGCCGCGTCGCCGGGCAAATTGCAAAAAAAAAATCTTTGCCGGAATTTGAAAAAATTAAAACGCTCGTTGAAATCGGCGAAAACGACGCGCCGCGAATTGTTGATTTCGGCGAAGCGTTTGCCCAAACGCAAACGACCATCGAAATTCCGGCGGACATCAACGCGCTCGAAGCGCAAAGCGGAGAATTGGCTTTTGAATGGCGTAAGGCGACGCGCAAGGCGTTTACCGAAGCAATCGCGGCGGGCTTTGTCGTCGAAAATTTCTATCGCCACGGGCGCGTGGGAAAATATCTGCTCGGGCGCGGCAAGGAATTTGAAAATTTCGGCTGAGAAAGATTTTTTAATCCTGAAAAATTTATGAATCAAAATAAAATCACCAGACGCGAAATGCTCAAACGGTCGGCGTTCGCGGCTTTGTCCGTCGCGCCGATGCTGAATTTCAATCGTTACCGGATTTTCGCCGGTTCGCCGGCTGTCTATTCGGCGAGGGCGATTGATTTAGTCGGAAAATCTACGGTCGTTGATATGCTTTCGGTGCTGACGCTCGATTTTAATAAACAGGACAAATGGATGGCTGACCCGGAGAGTTTTACCGAAGCGGATTTTCAGCCGTTCAAGGAATCGGGCATTAACATTATTCATCCGGCGGTCGGTTTGGGCGGCGTGAACGCATATGAAACGACGCTGAAATTTTTCGCCGCGTGGAATGCCTTTATCGCCGACCGCGCCGATTATTTTACGCGGATTGACAGCGCGGGCGACGTTGACCGCGTGAAAAAATCGGGCAAAGTCGGCGTGATTCTCGGCGTGCAGAATTCCGAACAATTTCGCACCGCGGGCGACGTAGATTTTTTTCGCGGACTCGGGCAGCGCGTTTCGCAACTGACATACAACGCGCGGAATATGATCGGCAACGGTTCGACCGAACGGCGCGACGACGGCATTTCGGATTTCGGCGTTTCCATCATTGAACGAATGAATAAGGTCGGAATGGCGGTTGACGTTTCGCACTGCGGCGACCGCACGACGCTCGACGCGTTTGAAATTTCCAAAAAGCCGGTGTTGGTTACGCATTCAAATTGTCGCGTTCTCGCGGGCGGACATCCGCGCGACAAATCGGACGAAGCGATTAAACGGGTCGGCGCGGCAGGCAGCGTGATGGGCATTACGGGCGTGCGGATGTTCGTCAAAGCGGACGAACCGACGACCGTCGAAAACTATCTCGACCACTTCGATCACGTCAGGGATTTAATCGGCGCGGAGCATCTCGGCATCGGCAGCGACATAGACCTGTTCGGCTACGACGCGATGCCGCCGGAATTAAATAAACTATTGCGCGCCGGTTATAAGGGAAGTTACGGTTTCCGCGAAAAAATCGACATCGAAGGCATCAATCATCCGAAACGAATGTTCGACGTTGCCGAAGGTTTGATTCGCCGCAAATACAGCGACGCGGATATACAAGGGATTTTGGGCGGAAATTTCACAAGAGTTTTGAAGCAGATTTGGACGACTTGATTTATTCGATTTACTCGATGGTTTCGTTAAAAAGCCGTATTCAGAATTAGAGAATGTCTGGTGTGGGCGCGCGAAATCTAAATGTTACATTTTCATTCTAAATTTTTATCCGGTAAAAATTTAGAATGCAGAATTGAGAATGAAAAATTATTGTCTATCCAACCGCATTTTCGATTTTTTCAAACAGCTTTTGAGAATTTTTGATTCGCATCACGGAGAAATTTATTTTATGAAAATTCAATCGCAAAAACATCGCGTCTTTTTTCTTCTCTTGGCATTATTATTCGTTACATTTTCCGTCGCGGCGCAGGACGCGCCGTTGCAGGGTTTTGACGATTACGTCAACAAAGCCATCAAGGATTGGGAAGTTCCGGGCGTGGCGATTGCCGTCGTCAAAGACGACAAAGTTGTTTTCGCCAAAGGCTACGGCGTGCGTGAACTCGGCAAATCCGATCCGGTCACCGCCAACACGGTTTTCGCCATCGGTTCGTCTTCCAAGGCGTTTACGTCCGCCGCGCTTTCGATGCTGCAGGACGAAGGCAAATTGAAGTGGGACGATCCGGCATCGAAATATCTTGTGAATTTCCAGCTTTTCGATCCGTATGCGTCGCGCGAAGCAACCGTCAGCGATTTGCTTTCGCACCGCGTCGGGTTGGAGCGCGGCGACCGGCTCTGGTATGCGACCGCGTATGACCGCAACGAAGTTTTGCGCCGCATACGTTATCTGAAACCGTCTTCGAGCTTTCGTTCCAAGTTCGGCTATCAAAACATAATGTTTCTCGCCGCCGGGCAGATTATTCCTTCGATCACGGGCGAATCGTGGGACGATTTCGTGCGCGAGCGAATCTTCGTGCCGCTCGGAATGAACTCGACGAACACGACGGTGACAACGTTAAAAAATGTCAAAGACCTCGCCGCGCCGCACGTCAGGATAGACGGCAAGGTCAAACCCGTGCCGTATCGTTTGATTGACAATATCGGTCCCGCCGGTTCGATCAACTCGAACGTGACGGATATGTCGCAGTGGCTGAGACTCCAGCTAAACAACGGAAAATTCGGCGATAAACAATTAATCAGCCAGGCGAATATCAAAGAGATGCAGTCGCCGCACACGATTATTCCGCTCGAAGGTTTATACACTTCGATTTACTCGGAAGCTCATTTTTTAAATTACGGAATGGGCTGGTTTCTGTCGGATTACCGCGGTCGCAAAATGGTCGAACACGGCGGCGCGATTGACGGAATGCGCGGGGCGGTGGCGATGATTCCCGAAGAGAAAATCGGCGTGGTCATTCTCGGCAATATGAACGGCTCGATTCTGCCGCAGGTGCTGGCGAACCGCGTGTTCGATATGTATCTCGCGCCGGGCAAGGAAAAAGACTGGAGCGGCGACGTGTTAAAAACGATCAAAGCCGCCGAAGCGCAGGCGAAAACCGCCGCCGACAAACGCGAAGCCGACCGCGTGAAAAATACGCAGCCGTCGCTCTCATTGGAAAAATACGCGGGCGATTATGCGGACGAAATGTATGGCGACGCGAAAATCACTTTTGAAAACGGCGTGTTGAAGGCGACGTTCGGACCGTATTACAACGGCACTCTCGAGCATTGGCACTACGACACCTTCCGCATTAAATGGCAGGACGAAGTGGAAGGACAATCGTTCGTTAATTTCAAATTAAACTCGCAGGGCAAAGTCGAAACGATGAGCATCGAAGGACTCGCCGACTTTAAGCGCGCGCCGGAAAAAGCGGCGACGGCGAGCAAATAGTAGGGAGCCGAAAACGATAAATTCACGCGGATAAAATTTGAATGGAAATTCACGTCTGTCCGTGCGAATCCAGGGCTTCAAAAAATCATTTCCGATTTAATTTTATGAACAAGAAATTTTTCGCTTTTCAATCGTTCGCCGTTCTGCTCGGCTGGTGCGCGTTTTTGGTTTCGTCTGCGAACGCTCAGGACATCGCCGCCAAAGTTGACGAATATATGAACGCCGCCGTCAAAATTAACAGTTTCAGCGGCTCGATTCTCGTCGCGCGGAACGGTCAGCCGCTCATCAGCAAAGGTTACGGAATGGCGAATATCGAGTTGAACGTGCCGAACTCGCCGGACACCGTTTTTCGTCTCGGTTCGATTACCAAACAATTTACCGCGATGGGAATTATGTTGCTCGCCGAGCGCGGAAAATTAAACGTCAATGATTTGGCTTGCAAATATGTCGCGGATTGTCCGGCGGCGTGGCAGGCGATCACCATCAAAAATCTTTTGACGCACACCTCCGGCATTCCGAACTACACGGATTTCCCGGGCTTCGCCAAAACCACCGTTTCGCCGTTGACGACCGCCGAAATGGTTGCGCTTTTGAAAGACAAGCCGCTCGAGTTTACGCCGGGCGAAAAATTCGTGTATAGCAATTCGGGCTTTTACGTGCTTGGAATGATTATCGAAAAAACGTCCGGCAAAGCATACGCCGATTTTTTGCAGGAAAATATTTTCACGCCGCTCAATATGAAAAATACGGCTTACGACGTTTCGGCGCGAATCGTCAAAAATCGCGCGGCGGGTTATGCCCGGCAAGGCGGCGAATTCGTCAACGCTTCGTATATGGATATGACGATTCCGTATGCGGCGGGCGCGCTCGCTTCGACCGTCGGCGATTTGCTTTTGTGGGATCAGGCACTCTATGACGAAAAACTCGTTTCGCGCAAAACGCTCGACGAAATTTTCACGCCGGTCAAAAATAATTACGGTTACGGCTGGAATATCGGCAAGCAGTTCGACCGGCGTGAAATTTCGCACGGCGGCGGCATTTATGGCTTTGCGACGGAAATTTCGCGCTTTCCCGACGATAAAATCACTGTCATTGTTTTGTGCAACGTGCAGGGCGCGCCCGCCGGACGGGTGGCCAACGACTTGGCGGCAATCGTTTTCGGCGCGCCGTATGAGATTCCGAAGGAAAAAAAGGAAATCGCCGTTGACGCGAAGATTCTGGAAAAATACGTCGGCGATTATCAGCTTTCCGAACCGAAAATAGTTTTGAATTTCACGCTCGAAAACGGACGCTTGTTCGGACTGCTCGCCGGTCAAACGAAATTCGCGCTGTCAGCCGAATCGGAAACCGCTTTTTTCTCGAAAGATGTCAACGTGCAGATCACGTTTACCAAAGACGCGCAGGGTCAAACAACCGGAATGATATTCAAACAAGGCGGTCTGACGATTCCGGCGCAAAAAATTAAGTGAAGCGCACTCATTTAGAGCGCGGACGGCTCGTCCGCATTCGAGCGCGAATGCGCGAGACGAACCGTTGCGATCAAATAGCGCGGCGGCAATTGTATGCAACGTCGCTCTCGCTCCGTTGGCGGACGAGCCGTCTGCGCTCCGACAAGAATAATTTTTAGTATCGATTCGTATAGATCAACAAAAATTACGGGAAACAAATTTTATGAGAAGATTAACGGCTTTAATAATATTCGGTTTGATAATTTCGTCGCTCCTCGTCGTCGGGCAAGTTCCGTCCGCGCCGACTGCGACGAAAGCTCCTGCGAACGAAGCGGAAAAACAAACGACGAACGTCGCCATTTCGGGCGTTCACGAATTGAACGCCGCCGACGCGGAAGCCTTTCTCGACGGCATCGTCCCTTTGCAGCTCGCGCAGCAGGACATCGCGGGCGCGACCGTTTCGATTGTCAAAGACGGAAAACTTCTCTTTGCGAAAGGCTACGGCTATGCGGATGTCGCCGCCAAAGAACCGGTCGTGGCAGATGAAACGCTGTTTCGTCCCGGTTCGATTTCCAAACTTTTTACGTGGACGGCGATAATGCAACTGCGCGAACAGGGCAAACTCGATCTGGACAGAGACATCAACGAATATCTCGATTTCAAAATTCCCGAAGGCTTCGGTCAGCCGATCACTTTGAAAAACGTGATGACGCACACCGCCGGATTTGAAGAGCAAACCAAAGATTTATTCGCTTACGATACCGCCAGCCCGAATCTCGGCGAATATCTCAAAACTCATATTCCGCTGCGAATTTTTCCGCCGGGAAAAGTTCCGGCTTATTCAAATTACGCGACGGCTCTCGCCGGTTACATCGTCGAGCGCGTTTCGGGTCAGCCGTTTAATCAATATATCGAACAGAATATTTTCAAGCCGCTCGGAATGAATCATTCGAGCTTTGCCCAACCTTTGCCGCCCGATCTCGCGCCGCTGCTCTCGAAGGGTTATTCGCAGGCTTCCGAAGAGCCGAAACCGTTCGAGATGATCGGACCGTTTCCCGCCGGAAGTCTCAGCACGACGGCGACGGATATGTCGAAATTTTTGCTCGCGCATTTGCAGGACGGACGCTTCGGCGACGCGCAGATTCTGAAACCGGAAACCGCGAAGCTGATGCACAGCCGTCTGTTCGCGCTCGATCCGGCGGAGAAAGGGATGTGCTACGGATTTTACGAAGAAAACAGCAACAATCATCCGATCATCGGACACGGCGGCGACACGGTTTTATTTCACAGCGACACGCATCTGATTCTCGATGCCGGAGTCGGATTTTTTATTTCTTATAACAGCGCGGGTCGCGGCGGACTTTCACCGCGCAGCGTTATTTGGAAGGCGTTTTTAGATCGCTATTTTCCATACACGCCGCCCGCGCCGCCGACGCTCGACACGGCGAAAGCGGACGCGGCGACAGTCAGCGGAACGTATATGTCCAGCCGTCGCGGTGAAGGCTCGTTCGTCAAATTAATCGGTCTGATCGGCGAAGACAAAGTTTCGCCGAACGAAGACGGCACGATTTCCGTTTCGAGTTTGAACGACACGAACGGCAAGCCGAAACGCTGGCGCGAAATTGCGCCGATGACGTTTCGTGATGTCAACGGCGAAGACGTTCTGGTTTTCAAGCCCGATGAGAACAACCGGATGCAGGTCGCGCTGCCGTATCCGTTTATGATTTTACAAAAGGTCGGATTGTGGGAAAACGGCGGAATTATGATGCTCGTCGCCGGAATTTCGCTTTTGATTATGCTGCTGACGCTCGTTTTGTGGTTCGTCGCGTGGGCGGTCAGAAAACGTTTCGGACGCAAATTGGAATTGACCGGGTGGGAATGGCGTTTGCGCCTGCTCGTGCGAATCGTTTTTGCAATCAATTTGATTTTTATCACGGCTTTCTTTATTTTCGGCGCGCAGGCGGCTTCGCATTACGAACTCCTGAGCGATGCGGGCAACAACCGGCTGCGGCTGATTCAAATCGTTGGCGTGATTGGCGCAATCGGAACGCTCGCCGTTCTCGCCAACGCCGTTTTTTCGTGGATGAACGGGCGCGACCGCATCTGGGGCAAACTTCAGGCGACAATTTTCGCGCTCGCCTCGCTCGGATTTCTCTGGCTCGTTTTTGCCGGACATCTGCTTAATTTCACCTCGAATTTTTAACAAGGCGATGAATTTGCGACTGGAAAAAATTGAACTGCGCGAAATCGAGATGCCGCTCAAACATCGTTTTGAAACGAGCTTCGGGACGACCACCGGGCGGCGCGTGCTGCTCGTCAAAGTTTGCGACCGGGACGGCGCGGAAGGCTGGAGCGAATGCGTGGCGATGGAAAATCCGTTCTATAATCACGAGACAATCGAAACGGCTTGGACGATGATTACAAAGTTTATCGTCCCGCTTCTCAAAGCCGAGAACGTTTCAAACGCGGACGAAGTTTCGACGGCGTTAAAGCGAATCATCGGCAACCGTATGGCAATCGCGGCGGTCGAAACGGCGATCTGGGATTTGGAAGCGAAAAAGGAAAATGTTCCGCTCTGGAAACACTTGGGCGGCACGAAATCCGCAATCAACTGCGGCGTTTCAATCGGCATTCAAAATTCGATTGACGAATTAATCGCCGCCGTCGCCCGCGAACTCGAAAGCGGTTATCAGCGCATCAAAATCAAAATCAAACCCGGACGCGACCTCGAATTAGTGAAAGCCGTCCGCCAAAATTTCCCGGATATTCTGTTGTCGGTGGACGCAAATTCAGCTTACGATTTGGAAAATGACGAGAAACTTTTCAAAGAACTCGACGAATATGATTTGCTGATGATCGAACAGCCGCTCGCCGCCGGAGATTTGGTTGACCACGCGAAACTGCAAAAAAAATTGAAAACGCCGATTTGCCTCGACGAATCAATCACGATGTTAAGAGACGCGCGGCACGCCGTCGAACTCGGCGCGTGTCGAATCATCAACATCAAGCTCGGACGCGTCGGCGGATACAAAGAAGCCCGGGCGATTCAATCGTTCGCCGCCGAACACGATGTTCCGGTCTGGTGCGGCGGAATGCTCGAAACCGGCATCGGCAGAGCGCACAATATTGCAATGTCCACGCTCGCCGGATTTACTCTGCCCGGCGACGTTTCGGCTTCGGAGAGATACTGGACGGAAGATATTATCGAGCCGCAGGTTATTGTTGATTCGCAGGGAATTATCGCCGCTCCGATTGATTCGGGGATCGGTTATAAAGTTAAGGAAAATTTGATTGAGACGCTCAAAATAAATCAATCAATTATTTCGCTCGCCTGATCTCTCTTTAAAATTCATCAGCCCAAAAGCGTTTGCGAAATTTCGATTCGTGCCAGAAGTTTATAAAATGCTCGATTTCGGGTTTTTCGCTTGTTCCGAGAACGATGCTGACGACATCGAACCGATAGGCGGCGTTTCGCAAGTTAAAGATTCGGCGATACATCCGCGCCGTGCGGGTGATTTGTCTCTGCTTTCGCAAGTCAACGGCGGCGATTGGCGCGGCAAACCGGTCGGACGAGCGCGTTTTGACTTCGACGAAACATACAACGTCAGCTTCGTCGAGCGCGATGATGTCAATTTCGCCGGTCACCTGTGCGCCGCGCGAGTTTCTGCCAATCGGCGTTTTAAAATTGGCGACAACGAGCCGAAAGCCTTTTTTCATCAAAAATTCACACGCGATTTTTTCGCCCAAAATTCCGACGCGCGCCGATTCGGGCGCGGGCGCGATTTTGCTGTTATCATTGATGGATAAAATTTCAGACATTTTTAGTCGAACAAGGGGAGTATAAATGAAAATGAATCGTTTTAAAAATATTTTCATCGTTTTCGCCGTTCTGCAAATTTCGTTGGCGGCGGCGAGCTGTCAAATTAATTCGCAGGCAAGCGGAGAGACGGTTTTGCCGAAAGTCTTTAATTTTGAAAAGGCGCGCACATATCAAATCAATCCGAACGATTTGCCGAAACCGTTTACGACGGAAAGCGCGGCGCGTTTTTCAAAAGTCGTCGCGCAGCCGAAAGACGCGCAGTTGGCGATGCCGAAGGGATTCAAAATCAACGTTTTTGCCGAAGGCGATTTCGACAATCCGCGCTGGATGACGCTCGCGCCGAACGGCGATGTTTTTCTCGCCGATTCGAGAGCGAATTCGATCATCGTTTTGCGCGATAAAAACAAAGACGGAAAAATTTCCGACGACGAACGATTTACTTTCGCCGAAAATCTTTCGCAGCCGTTCGGAATGGCTTTCAACGGCGAATATTTCTATGTCGCCAACACCGATTCGGTGGTGCGTTTCAAATATAAAAACGGTCAGACGAAAGCCGAAAGCGAGCCGGAAAAAATCATCGAATTGACCAAAGGCGGCTATAACCAGCACTGGACGCGCAATATTTTATTTTCGCCCGACGGCAAAAAACTATACGTTTCAATCGGTTCAAGCGGCAATGTGGATGTCGAAAAAGACGAACGCCGCGCCGGTATCAGCGAATACAATCCGGACGGGACGGGCTACCGGCTTTTCGCTTCGGGCTTGCGAAATCCGATTGGGCTGGCGTGGAATCCGGCGGACGGAAAGCTCTGGACGGCGGTCAACGAGCGCGACGGACTCGGCGACGATCTCGTGCCGGATTATGTGACGCAGGTCAAAGACGGCGGTTTTTACGGCTTCCCGTTTTCATATATCGGTCAGAACGAGGAACCGCGTCATAAAGGCGAAAATCCCGGGCTAGTGAAAAAGGCGATTGTGCCGGACGTGCTTCTAAGGTCGCATTCCGCCGCGCTCGGTATCCAATTTTATACCGGAAAGATGTTTCCGAAAGAATATCAAGGCGATGCGTTCGTCGCGCTGCACGGCAGCTGGAATCGTGAAAAGCTGACCGGCTATAAAATCATTCGCGTTCATTTCGAGAACGGAAAATTAGCTGCCAACGGTTACGAAGATTTTATTACCGGCTGGCTGCCGAGCGAAGATTCGCAGGAAGTTTGGGGGCGACCGGTCGGCTTGCTGGTCAACACCGACGGCGCGCTTTTAATCGCCGACGACGGCGGCAAAAAAATCTGGCGCGTCAGTTATCAAAAATAAATTTCTCGTGAACAAAATTATAAAGGGCGCGGTGTTTGATTAAAATGCCGCGCCCTTGATATTTCGATTCGGATACAAAATTTGCGCCGGTTAATAAACTCACGCGGCGACGCGGGTGCAGCGAGTTTCTTAAGGGCAATATGAATTTGCCTTTTTAATAACCGCGTCACTCAATTTCGAAATTTAAAGTAAAATAACTGCCCGTCGCCGCCGGATGAAAAGTCGAACCGAGGAAAATGAATTATTCCGAAATTCGACTTTTCAAAAACGTCTTAAGAATATACAATAAATTCAAACCCCATAGCATTACCGACCTAAATAATTAAGTATGAAAAACATAAGCTTCGGCGGTCTCGTGAGACTGTTTTTGATCGTTGTGTTGTTAGGGGTGTCTTTCGTGGTCAAAAGCGCGAGCGAAAATCCGGTAAAAGATGCATTTTATCAAGTGGCGCGAGATGCCAGGGAACTTTATGCCACCGACGAAAGTTGGATTTTTAATCTGATCAACTCCGAGCGTCGCAAAAAACATCTCAGCGAATTGGTCTGGAATGAAGACCTTTCGAAAATCGCGCAAAATTATTCAAAGACGATGGCGCGCGGAAATTTTTTTAGCCATTACGACCTAAGCGGCGCGAACCTTGGCAACCGCGTGCGCGGGGCGCACATCCGCGGTTGGCGCAAGGCGGGCGAAAATCTTTTCTATTCCGAAGGAATTAAAAATTTTCAAAGTTTCGCCGTTAAAAACTGGATGAAATCCGACGGACACCGGCAAAATATTCTCGATAAAGATTGGACGCAGACCGGCATCGGCATTGCCCGCGACGATAATAATCGGATTTTCGTGACCCAGATTTTTATACAGCGATAGCTTATAATTTTTGTAAAAAATCCGAGCAAAAATCTCCAAAAACAAATTCAACGGCGGTTGAGAAAACCGGTGTTTTTTGATTTCGCGCGTTTCGCGGTAAAATCGGAAAATGTCTTTTTTGAAAATCGTCAATTATCCCGCGCCGGTCCTGTTGACCGGCGGCAAACCCGTCGAACATTTTGACGAACAGCTCGAAACGTTCGTCGAAAATATGTTTGAAACGATGTATGCCGCCAAAGGCGTGGGACTTGCCGCGCCGCAGGTCGCCGTTTCGAGCCGCATTTTCGTAATGGATTGTTCGGGCGGCGAAGACGAAACGCAGCGCATCGCCGCAATTAACCCGGAAGTGGTTTACGTCGAAGGCGAACAAACCGGCGATGAAGGCTGTCTGTCGTTTCCGGGCATTTACGTGCCGATCACCAGAAATCAACGCGCCGTTTTGCGGGCGCAGGACGTGAAGGGAAATCGGTTTGAACTCGACGGCGCGGATTTGACGGCGCGCTGCATTCTGCACGAAACCGATCACTGCGACGGTATCGTTTTTCTCGACCGGATGACGATTTTAAAACGAGAGATGGCGAAACGAAAAATCAAACGATTGCAAAAAACCGGAAAGTGGGATTGAAAACTATGAAAATCGAAGACACGAAATTAACCGCCGAAGTCGCTTCGACGCGCGAATTAAACAAATACTTGGACGCGGGCTGGGTTTTGATTTTAAGCTACGTCAAACATCAAAGCGACAGCCAGCAGCCGCGCTTCGTCGTCGCGTGGCAAAACGCAACCGTCGCCGTTTATCCGGAATTGTTGGACGAATGGGAGCTGCACGAAATTGACCGGCAAAAATATATTTAGATTTTCTTCGGTTAAAATAGCAAGAATCAGGCGCAACCGATTTTTATTGAAAGCGACGAGAAAAATGCCGGTATAGAATATATGTATGCGAGCGGTTTAATTTTGGCTTTTCTGGTTTTCGCGGCGACTTATTTTCACCGTCAGGTCGGTTTGATAGTTTTACTGCTGGTCGGGTTAATCTGCGCCGGAAATTTCGCTCCGAATGCGGTCGGGCAAAATTACACGGGCGAATCAGTCTATTTCGGTCGAACGACTTTCGCCTTGTCCATCATTTTATTTTTCGCGGCGATTATGCTGAAACGCTTCGTCAAAAAGAAAAAGAAACTCGATTAAATTAGAAAATATGCCGTCGAAAATTCAGGAATTGATTGCCGACTTGGAACGCAATGGATTTGCGAATCGCGGCGGCAAGGGAAGTCATTGAAACTTCAGGCATCCGAAGCACGACCGCCCGCTGACGATTGCGGGAAAGACGGGCGACGATGCGAAAATCTATCAAATCAGAGATGTCAGAAATGCCATTAAAGAGTTGAAAGGAAAATGAAAAAGTCAGACCTGTATAAAAAAATCGTTGTTTGGAGCAAAGAAGACAATTGTTTTATCGGAACTTGCCCGGAACTGATAAACGGCGGCGTTCACGGACAGGACGCGCCCAAAGTTTTCAAAGAATTATCCGTCGCGGTTGATGAAATAATTGAAATTTATGAGGAAGACGGAACGCCTCTGCCCGCACCGAAAGAGATTGTTTTGATGGCGGCGTAAGTTTTATGAAAAAAAGTTCCAAAGAAAAGTCTTATGCCTTTGTAAGTCCGATAAACTGGTATATAGCCGGAATAATGCTCAGGTTTGAGGTTGCCGGAGAAAATAAAGAGAATTCCAATCGTCGCACAACGGCTTGGGAAAATCAGCATTTGGTTAAAGCTGAAAATCCTGATGAGGCATATAAAAAGGCATTGAAAGTCGGAAAAGAGTCCGAGTCTGAATATGTAAATACCGACGGCGAAAATGTTAGATGGATTTTTGAAGGCTTAACGAAATTAATTCCGGTATATGAAGAATTGGAAGACGGCGCGGAAATAATTTGGATTGAACACGAAAACAAAGCGGTCAAAACGATAAGACGCAAAGTTAAGTCAAAAGAAAATTTAGAAGTTTTTCAAAAAGATTAAAATAAATTATGCAGACACAAAGAACATTAGACGAATTTAAGAACGAACCGTTCACCGATTATTCAAAACCGGAAAATGCCGACTTGATGAAAGCGGCGATTGAACGCGTGCGCGGCGAATTAGGAAAAGATTATCCGGTTATCATCAACGGCGCGAAAATTGAAATTGAAGCAAAATTTGAAAGCGTCAATCCGGCGGAAAAAGCGCAGGTAGTCGGGCGATTTTCCGATGCGGATACAGACGCAGAAAATTTGACGGAAAAAGCGATTGATGCGGCGGCGGAAGCGTTTAAAACTTGGCGCAATGTTCCGGCATACGAACGCGCCGAATATCTTTTCAAGGCGGCGAAAATCATCCGCGATGAAAAGCATTATTATTCGGCTTGGATGTGTTTCGAGACGGGAAAAACCTGGGCGGAAGCCGACGGCGATACGGCGGAGGCGATTGATTTTCTGGAATTTTACGGGCGCGAAATGTTGCGTTGGGCAGAACCGCAGCCGATTACCAAACTATCCGGCGAAGACAATCGTTTCGAGTATATTCCGCTCGGAGTCGGCGCGATCATTCCGCCGTGGAATTTTCCTCTGGCGATTATGGCGGGAATGACGCTTGCTGCGGTCGTCTGCGGCAACACGACCGTTTTGAAGCCTTCGCCCGACGCGCCGACGATTGCTTATAAATTTATGGAAGTTTTGGAAGCGGTCGGATTGCCGAAAGGTGTCGTTAATTTTGTCGCGGGCAGCGGCGCAAAGGTCGGCGAGTTTCTGGTGCAGAGTCCGCAGATTCGATTCGTTTCGTTCACCGGTTCTAAAGCCGTCGGTTTGCATATTTACGAAGAAGCGGCGAAAACCAGAAAAGGACAAAATTGGATGAAGCGCGTCGTCGCGGAAATGGGCGGCAAAGATGCGATTATCGTTGACGCGGAAGCCGATTTGGAATCGGCGGCGACCGGCATTGTGCAGGCGGCGTTCGGCTTTCAAGGTCAGAAATGTTCGGCGTGTTCGCGCTTGATTGTTGACGAAACGGTTCACGAAGAATTAATGGAGAAAATCGTCGCGCTGACCAAAGATTTAAAAATCGGTCTGCCGACCGACGGCGACACGCAGATGACCGCCGTGATTAATCAAAAATCTTTCGACAACGCGCTCAAAGCAATCACCAAAGGCACCGAAGAAGGCGGAAAATTAATCATCGGCGGCAACGGCGACAGCTCGAAGGGCTTTTATATAGAGCCGACGATTATTGATGATGTCGAAGCCAAATCAACCGTCGAACAGGAAGAAATTTTCGCGCCCGTTTTAGCCGTTATCAAAGCGAAGGATTTTGACCACGCGCTGGAGATCGCCAACGATACGCAATACGGTTTGACCGGCGCGGTTTATTCAAAAAACGAGGAAAAACTGGAAAAAGCCCGCCGCGATTTTCACGTCGGCAATCTTTATTTCAATCGTAAATGCACCGGCGCGCTGGTCGGCGTTCATCCGTTCGGCGGCTTTAATATGAGCGGCACGGATTCAAAAGCCGGCGGGCGCGAATATCTTTTACAGTTTATGCAGGGAAAATTAGTTTCCGAAAAAGTCGGCGCGACGCGCACCGAAGACAAAGACGTTTTAACGGCAGGCGACACGAGCGCGAAAGCGTTCTAAATATTACCGCACGCGGTAAACAAAAAATCTAAATGATAAAAATTAAAAATAATCTAAAGTCGGCGGTTTGTCTGGCAGCAATCTTGATTTTGACCGCAACGGCATTCGCCCAAAAACGCGCGACCGCCCCGGCAAACACGCCGACCATTATCTTTGCCGTAACGGATGCGGGCAAAACCGCCGAGCCGGTTGCCGCGATTGAAAACGGCGAATTAAAAGACGTTTCCGGCAGCGCGGGCAGCGCGGAAGAAGCGGCGAGTTTCGCCAAAAATTATTATCAATCGAAAACGGTTTACGATTTGATTTTCGGCGCGGCGGCGAACGGAACGGTGACGATTAAAAGCTCGAATCCGAAAGCCGAATGCGCGAAAAATCTCGCCGACGTAACGACAATTTCGTCGAAGGCGAAAATGAGTCAATGGGTGATGGGTTTAGCTGTCAGCCCAAAAACTTTAAAAAACGGTTCGGGCGTGCGGCGGATACCGACGACCGCCGAACGCGCCGAAATCGAAACGCTCGTGCGCGCCGAATTCATCAAACAAAAAGTTTCGGCAAGAGCGGCGAAAACTTTGAAATATTACAACCTGACCGCGCTCGATACGGACAACGACGGCAAAGCGGAAATGGTCGGTTCATATTATGCGGACAGCTCGGCGAAGGAAAAAAATATGTTGTTTTTCATCGCCGAAAAAGGCGCGGACGGCAAATATGAATTCGGTTACAGCGAATATGCAAAGGTTACACCCAAAGATATTATGAGCGGCGATTTAAAGGACATAGACACGCTCGGCGGCGAACTTTTGATTGACGCGCTCGATTATAACGGCGACGGAACGGCGGAAATTTTTACGATTTCGAGAGCTTTCGAGGGCAATAATTTTCACGTTTATAATTACAAAGACGGAAAATGGACGCGCGTTTACGAAGGTTATAATTATCACTGCGCTTATTAAAATGAGATTGCGAAATCGAATTTGCAGACGGTAAAAATTGGCTGCCGATTTTACAGTGAACAGTTAAAAGTGAATAGTGAATAGTTTGGTAAAAAACGGCACTGTTCACTTTTAACCGTTCGCTGTAAAATAAGATAAGTTTTATCTTTGAAACCGTCGAGACATATTTAATAAAAATCAAGGGGAAAATCAGAGAACAAGGAGTAGAAAAAATGAAAAATTATACGAAACCGAGCGACGAGGAATTGCGGCAAAAATTAACGCCGATGCAGTATGAGGTGACCCAAAAAGAAGGAACGGAACCGCCGCACCGCAACGAATATTGGGACAACAAGGAAGAAGGTTTATATGTTGACATCGTTTCGGGCGAACCGCTTTTTTCGTCGAAGGAAAAATTTGATTCGCACTGCGGCTGGGCAAGCTTTGACCGTCCGCTCGTGCCGGAAAATTTTACGGAAAAAGTTGACAGCAAATTCGGAATGCGCCGCACGGAAGTGCGCTCGAAACACGCCGATTCGCATCTCGGACACGTTTTCGACGACGGTCCGACCGAAACCGGCATCCGTTATTGTATGAACTCGGCGGCGATGCGTTTTATTCCGGCTGATAAATTGGAAGAAGAAGGTTACGGCGAATATCTTTCAATGTTTAAAGAGAAGAAATAAGTTGGATATTATGCTCGGCGGGCTTTGCGTCTTTGCGGGAAATTCATTTTCTCCCGCGAAGGCGCAAAGCCTGTCAAGCAATGTAAAAATTTGATATGAATAAATCGCGCTCGGGTAAAAAAATACTTTTTGCTTTTTCAGTTTTGTCGGTCATCCTCGCATTAACGATTTTTCCTTTTAAGGCGACGCTGCAAACCGCCGACACGAATCCGTTTCCGACCAAGCGTCAAGAATCAATCGAGACGTGGCGGCGTGACGGCGAGGCGGCGATTCAGGCGCGAAAAAATCAAACTAAATTCGGCAGTCGCGCCAAAAACGTCATTCTTTTTATCGGCGACGGAATGGGCGTAACGACGATCACGGCTTCGCGGATTTTAGAAGGACAGATGCGCGGCGAAAGCGGCGAGGAAAACCGTCTGAGTTTCGAGCAATTTCCTTTTGTCGCGCTGTCGAAAACCTATAGCGCGAACCAGCAAACTTCCGATTCCGCGCCGACGATGAGCGCGATTATCACCGGCGTGAAAACTGACGAAGGCGTTTTATCGGTCAATCAAAATATCGTCCGCGAAGATTACCGAACAGTCAAAGGCAACGAAACGAAAACGCTGCTTGAAATGGCGGAAGAAAATGGCAAATCAACCGGCGTGGTGACGACTGCGCGGCTGACGCACGCCACACCCGGCGCGTGTTACGCGCACACCGCCGACCGTGATTGGGAAACCGATAAAGATATTCTCGACCGCTCGAAAGCCGCGTATGACGCGAAATTTCCCGACATCGCGCGGCAGCTGATCGAATTTAATTACGGCGACGGTCTCGAAGTCGCGCTCGGCGGCGGGCGCACAAAATTTCTGCCGAATCAAATGAACGACCCCGAATATGCGGATAAAAAAGGCGAGCGCACCGACGGGCGCGATTTGACGAAAGAATGGTTAGGAAAATATAAAAATTCCGCATACGTCTGGAATAAACAACAGTTCGACCAGATTGATCCGAAAAAGACGAAACATCTTTTGGGATTATTCGAGCCGTCGCATATGCAATACAACTACGACCGCCCGAAAGACGCGGCAGGCGAGCCTTCGTTGACCGAAATGGCGACCAAAGCGGTTGATGTTTTGTCGCAAAACAAAAAAGGATTTTTCCTGATGGTCGAAGCCGGACGCATTGACCACGCGCATCACAACGGCAACGCTTTTCGCGCTTTGACCGACGCGGTTGAATTGTCGAACGCCGTCCGCGCCGTCGCCGCCAAAGTAAATTTAAAGGACACTTTAATTGTCGTCACCGCCGATCACAGCCATACTTTCACGATGGGCGGTTACCCGATTCGCGGCAATAATATATTGGGTTTGGTCAGGGAAGTTGACGACAACGGGCTGCTCGAAGACAAGCCGAAAACCGATAAAAACAAACAGCCTTATACAACGCTCGGCTACGCGAACGGCAAAGGTTATCGCGGCGGAACGCGCCCGAATTTGACGCAGGCAGAAGTAACGAGTCCCGATTATAAGCAGGAAGCCGCCGTTCCTTTGAACGACGAAACGCACGGCGGCGAAGACGTGGCAATTTTCGCCACCGGCGCGGATTCCGATTTGATTCGCGGCGTGATGGAGGAAAATTGGATTTTTTATGTGATGAAGGACGCGCTTCGCTTGAAATAGTTTAAAGTTCAAAGTTCAAAGTCAATCTGATTTTACAAAACCTCGAACTTTGAACCTTGAACATTGAACATATGAAAGTAGTTTTTATGGGAACGCCGCGGGCGGCGGTGCCGACGCTCGAAAGAATTTTGCGCGACAAACACGAAGTCGTCGCCGTTTATACGCAGCCCGATAAACCTGCGGGACGCGGCAATCAAATAGCGTTTTCGCCGGTCAAGGAATTCGCTTTGCAAAACGATTTGCCGATTTTTCAGCCCGTCAAAATCAGAACACCCGAAGCTCTGGAAACTTTTCAATCGCACAATGCCGAGGTCGCCGTCGTCGTCGCTTACGGACGCATTCTGCCGGAAACCTTTTTGCAGGCTTTCCCGGAAGGCGCGATTAACGTGCATTTTTCGCTTTTGCCCAAATATCGCGGAGCCGCGCCGGTCAACTGGGCGATGGTCAGAGGCGAAACGAAAACCGGCGTAACGACGATGCGAATGGATGCCGGTTTGGACACCGGCGATATTTTGCTGCAAAGAGAAACTGAAATCGGCGAAACGGAAACGGCGGTTGAGTTGTTGCCGAAACTCGCTCTGCTCGGCGCGGATTTGCTATCCGAAACGCTGGCGATGATTGACGAATTAACCGCGCAAAAACAAAATAATGATTCGGCGACGTTCGCGCCGATTTTGAAAAAGGAAGACGGTTTGATTGATTGGAGTTTGACGGCGACTGAAATTAAAAATCGAGTGCGCGGCTTTCAACCGTTTCCGACTTCATACACGACATTTCAAAATAAAAAACTGACGATTTGGAAAGCGGAAGCAATGGAAAACGGAAAACGGAAAGTGGAAAGTGTCGGAGAAATTTTAGAGGCAAGAGGAGACGAATTGGTCATTAGTTCCGGTAAAGAGACAGCTTTGCAAATTGAAGAGTTACAAATTGAAGGCAAGCGGCGAATGTTGACGCGGGATTTTTTGAACGGCGCGAAAATCAGCGTCGGCGAAAAATTAACTTAAAATATCTTTTTTAATGAATTTCCAAATCATTACATTTTACGAATTCAAACGCCTTGAAAATTTGCCGGAAATCAAGACGACGCTCAAAGCGGCGATGAATGAATTTTCGATTCTCGGTACGATAATTATTGCCGAAGAAGGGTTTAACGCGACCGTTTCCGGTTCGTCCGCCGGTGTCGAAAAATTCGTCGCAATTCTCGAAAAAACTTTTCAGACCGAATTGAAGTATAAATCGTCGTTTAATTCTGTGAAACCTTTTTTGAAGGCGAAAGTAAGAATCAAAAAGGAAATCGTCAGCTTACGCCGAAAAGTTGAAATCGAAAAAGGAATCGGCACGCACGTTAGAGCAAAAAATTGGAACGCGATTATTTCCGACGAAAAAACGATTGTTCTCGACGCGCGCAACGAGTACGAAGTCGAAGCCGGAACTTTTCGCGGCGCGATTAATCCGCAGATCGAAAAGTTCAGCGATTTACCGCAATATATCGCTGAAAAATTCGATTCAAAAATTCATAAACAAATCGCAATATTCTGCACCGGCGGAATACGCTGCGAAAAATTCGCTCCGCTGCTGGTCGAATTGGGATTTGAAAAAGTCTTTCAGCTCGAAGGCGGAATTTTGAAATATCTGGAAGACACGACCGCCGAAGAAAGTTTGTGGCAAGGCAACTGTTTCGTCTTCGACGACCGCATCGTCGTTGACCAAAATTTACAGCCGGGCGGCTTGGCGGATTCGCGCCCTCTGACCTTAAATCCGCCGCAGAAAAAACGATAATGAATATTTCGCCAGCCCGCATTGCCGCGTTTGAAATCTTGCGAAAAATCGAAATCGAAAAGAGTTTTTCATCCGTTTTATTGCCCGTTTACGAAGAAAAACTCTCCGGCAAAGACCGCGCGCTGTGCCATAATCTGACGCTCGGCGCGCTGCGAAAACAGATTTATCTCGACCGCGTAATAGATAAATTCGTCGGGAAAAAACTCGATGCGGAAGTACGCGTCATCTTGCGGCTCGGACTTTTTCAGCTTCTTTTTCTAGACAAAATTCCGGCTTATTCGGCGATTAACGAAGCGGTTAATTTAACTGTCAAGGCAAAAAAAAACTCGGCGAAACATCTGGTCAACGCCGTTCTGCGACGCACGACGCGCGAGCGAATAGAATTTGAATACGCGAACGATATCGAGCGCATCAGCGTCGAAACTTCGCACCCGCGATTTTTGATAGAACGATGGGTCGCTCAATTCGGTCTGGAGGAAACCGAAAAACTTGCGGCGGCGAATAATCGAACGCCCGCGCCGATTTTTCGTTTAACGCGCAAATCCGACGAAAACACCATCGGAATTTTGAAAAAACTCGGCGCGGAGATTACCGCGTCGGAAATCGTCGAGGGCGCGTGGAAAACTTCGACTTCGAATGAATATCTGCGGCTTTACGCGGCGGAAGGGAAAATTTATTTTCAGGACGAAGCGTCGCAGGCGGTCGCGCCGGCGGTTCGCTTAAACGCGGGCGAAAAATTTCTCGACCTTTGCGCCGCGCCGGGTTCAAAAACGACGCAGATCGCCAACGAAAATTCCGTCGTTCGATTTTTTCACGCGGCGGGCGATTTTTACGAACGCCGCGCCGCTTTTTTGAAGGAAAATTGTCGAAAACAAGGCGCGGATGCGGTGAAAATCGTTTGTTACGACGCGGAAAAATCTCTGCCGTTCGCCGATGAAATTTTCGACGCGATTTTGATTGACGCGCCGTGTTCGGGAACCGGAACAATCGCGCATAATCCTGAAATCAGATATTTTTTGAAACCGGCGGATTTCGCTGAACTTTCCGCTAAACAATTAAGTTTTTTGCAACACGCGGCGCGAATTTTGAAGCGTAACGGGCGAATCATTTATTCGACTTGTTCGCTCGAAACCGAAGAAAACGAAGCGGTTATCGAGAAGTTTTTAGAATCTGAAGGAAATTTCATTAAATCGAAACCGAATGTTCCGCCACGGTTCTTAAACGGCGATTCGTTTGCGCGGACGTTTCCGCAGAGAGACAATACGGACGGATTTTTCATCGCGGAATTGGTGAAGCGTTGAAGCGACGGCGACAAATTCGGCTGCAAAATTAAGAAGAATAAGATTTTATTTTTAACGGTGAACAATTAAAAGTGAATAGTTGACGGTTTTTTGCGGGCAAACTTATACGTGAAAATTTAATCTGAAATTTATTAACGAAGATTCGCGCCTTTGTGATAAAAGGCAAAAATTGCTAAACTTTCGTTTTGCTTTCCCGAAATCAAAATCATAACTAATTAAAAAGATGAGTTTTATCAAAAAAAGCGCGTCCGCCTTCGGTAAATTGATTATTGTGATTGTGCTTGCCGCCGCCTTTCTCGCCGGACTGGTCGGCGTAGTTTACACGCGCTTACAAGGACAAGCGATGAGCGTTCCCGAAATCGTCGGCAAGGATTTGGTCGAGAGCGAAAAGGAGTTGGCGGCGATGGGTTTACGCATTAAAAAACGCGCCGACCGCTACAGCAACGAAAAACCGAACACGATTTTAGAACAACTTCCAAAGGCGGGCGAAACGGTCAAAACCGGACAGATGATTTTAGTCGTCACGAGCAAAACGAACCCGGAAGGCAATGAAACGCCGACGACGATTCGGAAAAACGTTGACGAGATTGACGATTCGGAAAAAATCGAGGAATTGATTTCCGATAAGCCGAAGAAAACCAACAAAGCGAACACGAACGCCAATACCAACAAGAAAAAGTCTTCGACGACGCGCGACGTAATCAGCAATAATTCAAACGACAATTCAAATTCGGCTTCGACGACCGACGACAATTCAAATCAAAAATCCAACGACACGGGCGATAAATCCAACAAAAACGCGGCGACGAATTCAAATAAAGCGACGAATTCAAATAAGGCGACTAACACCAATAAATCAACTTCAAACAGTAATAAGCTGACTAATCCGCCGAAACCGGCGACGACCGGCGGCGACTTGCGTCCGCGCCGCACGACTCAGCCGTAAAAGCAACTGTAAGTTTTATTTTCGCAACCAAGTATCAAGAAAATTTTTCGAATGTTCGAAATCGCTCCTTCAATTTTATCGGCTGATTTTACAAAGCTCGGCGAAGAAATTCGCGCAGTCGAAGCGGGCGGAGCAAAGATTTTGCACGTTGACGTGATGGACGGGCGTTTTGTGCCGAACATTACGCTCGGGTTGCCAATCGTTAAATCCATACGTAAATTTACGGAGATGACGATTGACTGCCATTTGATGATCGTCGAGCCGCTTCGCTACGCCGTCGAATTCATCAAAGCGGGAGCGAATATGGCTTCGATTCATCTCGAAGCCGAGCCGCATTTGCAAAGAGTTCTGACCGCCGTGCGCGAAGCGGGCGGGCAGGCTGGAATTGCCGTCAATCCGGCGACTCCTTTAATAATGCTTGAAGAAGCACTGCCGTTTGCCGATTACGTCGTGCTGATGTCGGTCAATCCGGGTTTCGGCGGACAAAAATTTATCGGAACGAGCCTTGATAAACTGCGCCGTCTGCGCCGGATGATTGACGAGCGCGATTTAAAAGTCCGCATCGAAATTGACGGCGGCGTTGACGCGGCGAATATCAGGCAAGTCGTCGAAGCGGGCGCGGAAATTATCGTTTCGGGAACCGGCGTGTTCGGCGGCGGCGACGGACGCGAAGGCGTGAAAAATTTGATTGAAGCGGGAACGAATTGGGTTTAGGACAATTACGAATTTCAAATTACGAATTACGAATTTGTATTCGATTTTATTTGTAATTCGTAATTTGAAATTCGTAATTGAAAACGAGGTATTTATGATTTTACGTTATCAGAAATCAATTATTTTGGGTTTATTCGTTTTATTAAGCGTCGTCGCGCCGTCCTCGGCGCAGAAGAACGAAGGACAAGGCACGATTTCGCAGCGGCTCGACGTGATGCGGCAAAAGCTCGAATCAATGCGCCGTTCGCTAAACAGCGCGGCTTCGATTTTGAAAGACGACGGCAAAGACGACAAATCGAAAAAAGAAGACAAAACAAAAACCGAAACGCCGCTTTCGCGTCTGAAAGGCTTGGAAAAGGACACGGCTTCATTGCAGTCGGAAGTCAACAATCTGCGCGGCAAAGTTGATCGCTCGGAAAAATATGAAGCCGCGGACGTGGACAATGTCGAAACGTCGGTCGCCGAGCTGCAAACGCGGGTTGATAATGCTTTGACCGAAACCGCCGGCGTGCGCGCCAATCCGGTTTCCGCCGAAGGCACGCCGCGCGAAGTCAAGAAAAAGAAAAAGTTTTTGGGCATTTTCGGCGGCGGCGCGGACGAATACGAAGAATTACTCGGCACGGTGACACCCGGACGCGACCGCGAGCTTTTCGTCAGCGCGACCAAGGAAGTTCGTAAAAACAATTACGATGTCGGTCGGCTTTTATTTCAAACGATTATTACGACTTATCCCGATTCGCCGTATCTGCCGATGGCAAAGCTCGCCGTCGCCGATTCATTTTATCTCGAAGGTTCGACCAGCGCGTTGATTCAGGCGGCAGCCGGTTATCAGGATTGGTTGACGTTTTTCCCGACGCATCCGCTCGCCGACAGAGTTTTGCTGAAAATCGCCGAATCGGAAATGCGCCAGATCGGTTTGCCCGACCGCGATTCGACGCGCGCCAGACGCGCCGAGCAGCGTCTCAAAGCTCTGCAGCAGCAATATCCGAATTCGGTTTTAAAGGATTTGGTCGCCAAAAGATTAGTCGAAGTGCAGGACAACCTCGGTCTGCATAATTTATACGTCGCCAATTATTACTACAAACAATCGGTTGACCAGAAAAAAGGCGGGTTGAAGGGCGCGCAATCGCGTTATCTTGAAATTTTAGAAAAATATCCGAACTTCAGCTTTCTGGACGAAGCTCTCTTCAAACTCGCGGTTACCTATCAGGTCGAAGAAGAAACCGACCAAGCCGCCAGATATTATCAAAAGCTCGTCAGCGATTTTCCGAACAGCGATTACATCGAAAAATCGAAGGAACAGTTGACGCTGATGGGCGCGGCGGTTCCCGCGACAAATTCCGAACGCGCGAAAGTCCTTGCGCCGGAAAAGCAGTCGTTTATACAGAATTTCAAAAACGAATTGTTCGGTCTGTATCCTTTAACGATTGATAGGGACGGCGTTTTGATGACGAACGATTTTGACAAAACAAAATTTGAATTGATTGACCAAGTCATCAAAAACGAAGGCGACATTACCGCTTCGCAGATTCCGAAATCGCTGACGACGGTTATTTCGCAACAGCAAAAATCGGCGAAAAACGACGCAGCGGCGACAACGCCGCCGCAATCGCAAAAATAAGTTTTTATGGAAGAACTTTCGACGGAAAATAGTGCCGAAGTCGAAAAGAAATATCGCACGACGGCAGCGATAATTTTCGCGCAAATCGCGGCAATGATTTTAATCGTTGTCGCGGTTTATCTTTTCGCGCCCGAAACCGAAAATTCGATTTCGCAGCAATCTTTGATGATACTTTGGGCGGCAATTGTTTTCGTCGCTCTCGCCGCGTTTATCCTGCGCCGGATGTTTTTTCGCTGGGAGCGTCTGCGCGACATCGCTTTATTGAAAGGCATTAGAGGTCTGCTTAAAACATTGCAGACAAACGCGATTATTCTAAGCGCGTTCGCCGAAATAATCGTGCTTGGCGGCGCGGCGATTGCGGTTTTGAGCGGGTCGAAAATCGAAGTGTTTCGTGCCGCGCTCGTTTCTTTGATATTATTTTTAATAAATTTTCCGCGAAAATCGGTTTGGCAGCGAATCGTGGCGGGCTTGCAGGATTTATAAAGACTTTTTTATGAAAAAAATAATCATTCCCGTCGTTTTCGTTTTGTTCGGCGGTTTTCAAAATACATTCGGTCAAACGCCCGCGCCGTCGCCCACGCCGAAAATTTCCGAAATCGTCGCTGGAGATTTAGCCCGCGCCGCCGAAAAAAAAGCCGTATCGCGCGAACAGCGCGGGCAGGCTTATGCGAAACTGCTCGAAGGTCAAAGATTTATCTGGAATGCCAATCCGCAGCGGGCGCGCTTTCAAAACGTCCGCAACAGCACGGCGGAACAAGCGAAACAGGCTCTTTTAAAAGCAATCGAACTCGATCCGACTCTGGCGGAAAGCTATACCGCGCTCGCCGAGTTGTCGAAAAATACGCCGCCGTATGACATTGAGGAAGCGATTTTTTTGGCGAATGCCGCCGTTAAAATTGATAAAAACAACTTCGGCGGACATCAGATTTTGGCGCAGCTTTACACATTCAAAAGCAGTCTGAATCGCGGAATTCTCGATGCGGAGCAAACCCAAAAAGCGATTACCGAATGGAACGAAATCGCCCGGCTCGATCCGCGCAACGCCGAAGCCTACGCCTTTTTGAGCGAGTTTTACGTGCGGACCAAAAAGCCCGTAGAAAACGTTAACGCGCTGAGAAAATGGGTCGGCGCGGCGCAGCCGATCAGCAACGGATTTTACGGCAGAATTTTTCCGAACGAAACGCTTTTACCGGAAAACGGTTCGTTAAAACTCGCCCGCGCATTGGTTAAAACCAAACAAACGCGCGAAGCGGTTGAAATTTTAAGTCTTTTAATCGCCGACAGTCCCGACAACGAAGAAGCCGTCACTCTATTGCAGGAAGCCCTCGAAGCGGATGAAAATTCCTCGGATGTTGCCGTTCAATCTCTCCAGCAAGCGGTTTACGCCAATCCCGAAAACGTCGCGCTGACCGTTTTGCTGGCAAAAGCGGAGGCAAAATCCGGTAAGCCGGACGAAGCGGCGAAGCTCTTGCGCGATTCGACGGCGAAGCTCGCCGGGAAGGACAAAAACTCGGCGGCGTATCTGCAAGTGATTTTAGGCGATATGTTCGCCGAGCAAAGTCGCCCGGATGAGGCAGTCAAAGCATTGCAAAATGCGCTCACCGTGCGCGGCATCAGCGAAGCCGTCGCCGTCACCGACGGCGAGCGCGATTTTGCGATTCGCGTCTTTGACAAAATCATCGAAATTTACAAAAAAGCGAATCGTCCGAACGACGCGAAAGCCGCGATTGAACGCGCCCGTCTGGTTTTGGGGAAAAATGATTTGTTCGCCGATAAAAAGTTGATTTCGTTTTACCGCGACACCGGCAAAAGCGCGGAAGCATTGCAGGCAATACGCGCTCTGCGCGCTGCCAATGCCGACGATTATTCGCTTATGCGGCTTGAAGCGACGACTTTGACCGATCTCGGAAAAGTTGACGAAGCCGTCAATCTGGTCAAAACTTTGATCGGGAAAAAAACGCCGCCATCGAATTCCGCGACCGCTGATAAAAACGGCGAAACCGTCGTGCGAGTCGGTTCGCCGATGTATGACGATTTTTCAAATTACATATTTATCTCGAATCTTTACAGCCAGGCAAAGCGCGGCAAAGATGCCGTCGAAGCGGTCAATCAAGCGATTACGGCGGCGCAAAGCTCCGACCGAAAGGAAATCGGCAGATTAACTTTGGCGACCGTCCAACAATCGGCTGGAGATTTTCAGGGCGCGGAAACGACCCTGCGCGAAATTATCAAAAACTCGCCGCAAAATCCGATTGCCTTAAATAATCTCGGTTATTTTTTAGCCGAACGCGGCGAAAAGCTCGACGAGGCATTGAACTTGATAAAGAAAGCTCTCGAACTCAGCCCGAACAATCCTTCGTATCTGGACAGTTTGGGGTGGACGTATTTTAAGCTCGGACAGTTCGACGAAGCCGAACAAAACCTGAAAAACGCTTTGCGTTACGACGATACTTCTTCGACGATTCAGGAACATCTCGGCGACATTTATCAGAAGCAGGGCAAAGCCGACCTCGCCAAAAACTACTGGCAAAAAGCTCTCAATCTGGCTTACGAAACCGAAGATGCGGCTCGTTTGAAATCAAAATTAAATTTGCCCGTTCAAAAATAACCGAAATCAAAATCACCTGCGCGGGCGGCGACGGACTGGAGCGCAAGCAGCCTGCTTGCATTGAGCGCGAAGCTCGAATCAGTCGTTCGATTAAATTCAACTTGAAAAATATCGAAGCGCGTTTTCACATCGAAGAGTGATGCTCATTGCAAACAGAAAGGCTTCTCTCTAGTCAGCATATCGAATTATTTCAAGAATAAATTTTAACCACTCAATAATGCAATTGTTTCTGATTTTTGCTTGATAAAAACAAACGAAATAAATTGATGCCGCTTATACTTTGAGTAAATTTAAAATAAGCGGCATTTATTTATCGGTTTTCGTCGAAATTTCGTAGACACTTTGAAAATTGAAGAGTAGACTGAAATTAAATTGATGCCAAAAATATAAAAAATTTAAAAATGTGTTGAAAAGATATTCCTTATGAATAGTTCGATTTTCAAACAAAAGATTTTAAGAGCCGGTTGATCGTTGAAAAGTTTATGACTTGAAAACGTTTCAGTCGGTTTTTTATTTGCGGACGGGAAATAAATTTCGGGCAAAGAGTGATATTTAAATTACTAATTTAAGGAGAAGCGAAATGGCGGAAGAAACAATTCCATACGGGCGCAAAACACAAAGACCGTCGCCGGTGAAGGAAATTCATATTTTATGGATTACAGCCGGTTTAAGTTGCGACGGCGATTCGATTTCGGTGACGGCGGCAACGCAGCCGAGCATCGAAGACGTGCTGCTCGGCGCGATTCCCGGTTTGCCGAAAGTGCATCTGCACAATCCGGTTTTGGCGTATGAAGTCGGCGATGAATTTCTGAAGGCTTGGTATCAAGCCGAACAGGGCGAAATTGACCCGTTCGTGCTGGTCGTCGAAGGCTCGATTCCGAACGAATCAATTAAGGAAGAAGGTTATTGGGCGGCGTTGGGAACGGACGCGATGACCGGACAGCCGATTACGACGAACGAATGGATTGACCGTCTCGCGCCGAAAGCCTTAGCGGTCGTCGCCATCGGAACGTGCGCGACTTACGGCGGCATTCACGCGATGCAAGGGAACCCGACCGGCGCGATGGGACTTGCGGATTATCTCGGCTGGGATTGGAAATCGAAAGCCGGCTTGCCGATTATCAACGTGCCGGGTTGTCCCGTTCAGCCGGACAATTTTATGGAAACGCTGCTTTATCTGCTTTATCAAGTCGCCGGACTCGCGCCGGTAATTCCGCTCGACGATCAACTGCGCCCGACCTGGCTGTTCGGAAAAACCGTTCACGAAGGCTGCGACCGCGCCGGTTATTACGAGCAGGGCGATTTCGCCGACGATTATAATTCATCGAAATGCATCGTCAAGCTCGGCTGTTGGGGACCGGTGGTTAATTGCAATGTGCCGAAACGCGGCTGGATGGCGGGCATCGGCGGCTGTCCGAACGTCGGCGGAATTTGTATCGGCTGCACGATGCCTGGATTTCCCGATAAATTTATGCCGTTTATGGACGAACCGCCGGGCGCGCGCGTTTCTTCAAAAGCCATCGGATTATACGGCGGCGTGATTCGCGCTCTGCGAAGCGTCACCAACACGACCGTCAACAAAGAACCGAAATGGCGACATCGCGGAACCGAATTAACGACCGGCTATAAACCGGAAACTTATTAAAAATTAAAGGAGCGACAAAATGCAAGAAACGCAAACGATTACAAAATCGCCGACCGACAAAAGAACGTTGGTTGATATGAATTGGGACCCGATCACGCGCATCGTCGGTTCTTTAGGAATTTATACGAAAATTGATTTTGCCAACCGCGAAGTCGCCGAATGTTATTCGACGAGTTCGATTTTTCGCGGTTACTCGATTTTTATGAAGGGCAAAGACCCGCGCGACGCGCACTTTATCACGTCGCGCATCTGCGGAATCTGCGGCGACAATCACGCCGTCTGCGCCTGTTACGCGCAAAATATGGCGTTCGGCGTGCGCCCGCCGGAGATGGGCGAATGGATTACGAATCTTGGCGAAGCCGCCGAATATATGTTCGACCACAACATTTATCAGGACAATCTGGTCGGCGTTGATTTCTGCGAAAATATGGTCAAGGAAACGAATCCGTCGGTCTGGGAAAAAGCGAAGGTTACCGATTGCCCGAACTTTGAGGCGCACGGCTATAAAAAAATCTCGGACATAATGACCGCCCTCAATCCGTTCACGGGCGAATTTTACCGCGAAACTTTACAGGTTTCTCGCTATACGCGCGAAATGTTTTGTTTGATGGAAGGTCGCCACGTTCATCCCTCGACGCTTTATCCGGGTGGTGTCGGCACGGTTCCGACGGTTCAGCTTTTTACCGATTATATGGTGCGCTTAATGCGCTACGTCGAATTTATGAAAAAGGTCGTGCCGCTGCACGACGACCTTTTCAATTTCTTTTATGAAGCTCTGCCCGGTTATGAAAAAGTCGGACAACGCAGAATTCTGCTCGGCTGTTGGGGGTCCTGGAACGATCCGGCGGTGTGCGATTACAAATACGAGAATATGAACGAATGGGGCAAAGCGATGTATGTTACGCCCGGCATCATCGTGGACGGCAAAGCCGTGACGCACAATCTCGTGGACATCAATCTCGGCATTCGCATTCTGCTTGGAAGTTCGTATTATGACGATTGGCAGGACGCGGAAACTTTCGTCAAAACCGATCCGCTCGGCAATGCGGTTGACCAGCGGCATCCGTGGAATCAGACGACTACGCCGCGCCCGCAGAAGCGCGATTTCGACAACAATTATACCTGGGTGATGTCGCCGCGCTGGTATCACGAAGGCGAACAGGGCGACGGCTCGAAATATCTCGCGCTCGATACGGGCGGCGGACCGATTGCGCGTTTGTGGTCAACCGCGCTCGCCGGAACGGTTGACATCGGCTATGTCAAAGCAACCGGACACAGCGTAAAAATCTACTTGCCGAAAACGGCGATGAAGGATGAAGTCGAGTTTGAATGGAAGATTCCGAAATGGTCGAACGCCATCGAACGCGACCGCGCCAGAACTTATTTTCAGGCATATGCGGCGGCGGCGGCTCTGCATTTCTGCGAAAAAGCTCTCGAAGCTCTGCACGCCGGAAATACGAAAGTCTGGTCGGAATTTACCGTGCCGGACGAAGCCATCGGCTGCGGCTTTCACGAAGCCGTGCGCGGCGTTTTGTCGCATCACGTCGTTATCCGCGAAGGCAAAATCGCCAATTATCATCCGTATCCGCCGACACCCTGGAATGCCAATCCGCGCGACATTTACGGAACGCCGGGACCGTATGAAGATGCCGTTCAAAACACGCCGATTTTCGAGGAAAACGGACCGGAAAATTTCAAGGGCATAGACATTATGCGAGCGGTGCGAAGTTTCGATCCGTGCCTGCCGTGCGGTGTTCATATGTATCTCGGCAACGGCAAGGTTCTGGAAACCACACATTCGTCAATGTTCGGATCGCACAAATAGATTAGTGGTAAGTGGTAAGTATTTTCTTACACTTACCATTCACCACTTACCGTTTACCACTAACTTATGGAATCAAAACAAAGAATTCAGCAAATTGAACAGTTAATTCAAAAGGTCGAAACCGAAGCCGATCCAAAAACTCGCGCGGCGGTTGTCGAGCTTGTGCAGTCTTTGATGGAATTTCACGGGGCGGGCATCGAGCGGATGATGGAAATCGCCGCCGAACGCGGCGCGAACGGCTGGGAAGTGATTGACGATTTCGGACGCGACGAATTAGTAAGCAGTTTGCTGATTTTATACAATCAGCATCCGATTTCGCTCGATGAGCGCGTGCGGGGCGGATTGGAAAAAGCGCGTCCGTTTCTGCATTCGCACAGCGGCGATGTCGAACTTTTGAACGTCTCCGACGACGGTGTAATTCGCCTGCGTTTAATCGGAAACTGCGACGGCTGTCCGTCGTCGAGCGAGACTTTGAAATTGGCGATTGAAAAAGCGATTTACGAAGCCGCGCCGGACGTGACGGCGGTTGAAACCGTCGGCGCGACGGAAGAAAAACCGGCAGGCAAATTTGTGCAAATCAAACCGATACAACACGCCGCCGTTTAAAATCGGCGGTGATTTTTAACGAACGAAAGGAAAATTAAAATGGCTGAACAAGAACTAGCGAAAAACGAAACGGGGAAATCGTTCGGCACCGCCGACGAAGAAATCGCCAAAATAAAAGCCGACAAAGAAGCATTGCATCAAGCGCAGAAGACGGCGGCGGAAAGCCATTCTGAAGATGAATGGACGGCGCGGCATTCGACCGGAGTAAACGCCGCGAATGAAGAACCGATCAGCCCGGAGATGCCGGAGATGCCGCCCGAATAAAATCATCTTAGAAAAATGGATTCATCGCCGTTCTCGAACAAAAACAACGCTTTTGCCGCGCTTCGGCGATTCGCCCGCCCGCGTGTCGAAGTCGAGTTTTGCGATTTGTGCCGCGCCGAAATTTCCGCCGCGCACACGCATCTGCTCGAACCGCAGAGTCGCAAAATTCATTGCGCCTGCCGCGCCTGCGCGATTCTTTTCGACAATCCGGGCGATGCCCGATTCAAACGCGTTCCGACGCGCGTTTCGCATCTTTCCGAATTTAAATTAACCGACGAACAGTGGAACGATTTGATGATTCCGATTCAGCTCGCGTTTTTCTACAAAAGTTCGATTGACAAAAAAACAATCGCGCTTTATCCGGGTCCGGCGGGCGCGACCGAATCGCTTTTACCGCTCGAAGCGTGGAACGAAATCGTCGCCGAAAATTCCGTTTTGCAACGAATGGAAACGGAAGTCGAAGCTCTGCTCGTCAATCGCGTCGGCGCGACGCGCGAATATTTTATTGTTCCCGTCGATGAATGCTACAAACTCGTCGGCTTGATTCGCACGCATTGGCGCGGGCTTTCGGGCGGCACCGAAGTTTGGCGCGAAATCAATAACTTTTACGCCGATTTGAGCGCGCGCGCGGTCGAGGTGAAAAATGCCTGACCTTGATTTTCAAGTCGAATCCGCCGAGTCCGTTCCGTTCGCCGCCGCGCCGCTTTTAATCTTTAAATTAAAAATCACGAGCGCGAATCCCGACGATCTTATTCAAACCGTCGCTCTGCGCTGTCAAATCAATATCGAACCGACGCGCCGCCAATATGACCCGGGCGAAAAGGAAAATCTGCGTGATTTATTCGGCGAATCAGAACGCTGGAATCAAACATTAAAGCCGATGCTTTGGACGCATACAAGCACCGTCGTCGCGCCGTTTCAAAATCAAACGACGGCTGATTTACCTGTGCAATGCACATTCGATTTCAACGTCGCCGCGACGAAATATTTCGCCGGGCTGGAAGCGGGCGAGATTCCTTTAATTTTACTTTTCAGCGGAACTTGTTTTTACGAAAATGAAGAAGGCTTTACCCAAATCGCGCAGATTTCGTGGTCGAAGGAAGCGAGATTTCGGTTGCCGGTCGAAGTTTGGCGGCAAATGATGGATAGTTATTATCCGAATAGCGTGTGGCTCAATCTGCCACGCGATACGTTTGAAAAGCTGCAAAAATATAAAATGCGAAACGGTATTCCGACGCTGGAAATGGCTTTGGAAAAATTGCTAAAGTCAGAACCGCCTGCATTAGCGGGCGGCTCAACCTGATTATTTTGAATTTCAAATTAATTTACAGTCTGAAAAATTATAGCCAAATCGTTTGCCGCCGCAGACGATTCTGACGTGAAAAAAATGAATCTCGAACTCGTCGAAAAAATCGCCAACGCAGTGCTTTACGAAGGCTATATGCTTTATCCGTATCGTGCGTCGTCGGTCAAAAATCAACAGAGATTCAATTGGGGCGCGCTTCTGCCGAAATCCTACAGCGAAGCGGAGCACGGCACGGAAATATACTCGATGCAGACCGAATGTATAGCTTGCGGCGACGAAAAAACGACGCTTGAAATAAAAATTCGCTTTCTGCATCTGACGAACAGGGAAATCGGCAAATCGGAAAATCCTTCGAACAAATTGCCGGATGAGGGCGAACCGAATTTTCAAATCGTGCCGTCGCTCGAAATCAAAAAACAAATTTTTCAAACGTGGCAGGAAGCCGCCGAGCGCGAGATTAATTTGCCGGTTTTTCATTTGGGCGAGATTTCCGAAACGCAAAAATTTAATTTTCCGGCGAAGCGTCAAATCGAATCTTTGCGCGACGAAAACGAACTAATCGCCGGCGTAATTGTCAAAACGCAACGGGAAATTTCCGTCGAAATTGAGCTGCGCATTCGGGAAATCAAAAAAACGATTGACGGCGAAAAAAAATTTAAGGTAACAATTCGGATAAAAAATCTGACCGCGTTTGAAAATGCCGATTCGCAATCGCGTGAAACCGCTTTGCTTCATTCGCTGGTTTCGACGCACACGATTTTGAGCGCGGCGAACGGCGAATTCGTGTCGTTGCTCGAGCCGCCCGACGAATTGAGCGAAGCAGTCGCGGCTTGCGAAAATATCAAAACCTATCCGATTTTGGTCGGCGACGCGGGCGAGAAAAATTGTCTTCTTTCGTCGCCGATTATTCTTTACGATTACCCGCAAATCGCTCAGGAAAGCGCGGGCGATTTGTTCGACGGCGGCGAGATTGACGAGATTCTGACTTTGCGAATTATGACTTTAACCGACGAAGAAAAACGCGAGATGCGCGGTCTGGACGACCGAGTGCGAAAGATGTTGGAACGCACGGAAAATCTGTCCGAAGAAAGACTTTTGAAAATGCACGGCGCGATGAAAACCGTCGGCAACGCGAGCGAAAGATGAACGAATTAGAATGGCAATTATTGGAAGAACACGCGCCGCTCGAATCGGTTAATATCGGCGGCGCGGCAGTCAAAGCCGGATCGCGCGTGATTTTGCGACCGCGCAAAAACGGCGATATTTTCGATATGGCTCTGGCGGACAAAATCGCCATCATCGAATCAATCGAGCAAACTTATGAAGATCAAATTCAAATAGCGGTCGTTTTAGAAGACGATCCGGGACGCGATTTGGGATTGCTGCGCCAACCCGGACACCGTTTCTTTTTTTCGCCGGAAGAAATTGAGCCGTTGAGGTGAATTACGAATTTCAAATTACGAATTATGAATTAAAATCAAAGATAAATAAATAATTCGTCATTTAACATATGTTTGAGCAGAAAATTCTCATCGCCGGAATCGGCAATATTTTTCTTGGCGATGACGCTTTCGGCAGTGAAACGGCGCGGAAACTTTTGACGAGAAATTTGCCAACAGAAGTTCGCGTAGTTGATTTCGGCATTCGCGGGCTGGATTTAGTTTACGCTTTGCTCGACGGATATGAGACGACGATTTTTATAGACGCGACTCCGCGCGGCGGCGCGGTCGGCACGATTTATACGATTGAGCCGGATTTGAGCGAGCTTGAAAATCTAAATTTCGCGCAGATGCAAATCGAGCCGCACGGAATGAATCCGTTGAAGGTTTTAGCGATGGTTAAATCTATGGGCGGCGATTTCAAGCGCATTCTTTTAATCGGCTGCGAACCCGAACCGCTCGCCATTGACGAAGAAAAAATGGGTTTGAGCGCGGCGGTCGCGCTCGCCGTTGACGAAGCGGCGGATAAAGTTGAAAAGCTGATCGAGAAAATTCTCGGAGAAAATTGCCGCGGCGCGGCGGTTTAGAAAAAACATAAAAACCCGAAAGGAAGTAAAAAATTATGGAACAAAATAAATTGGAAAAAAGAAAACATAACCGGCAGATGGTCAGACGCAACGAAAGCTCAATCGGCGATATGGCTTGGAAAATACTCGGCGGCGCGCTGCTCGCCGTGACGGTCGCGGCAATCGTCGTCAGCTTGCCGGACATCAAGCGATATATCAAAATCAGCACGATGTAATTTATTTTGAGCGACGAAAATAAACATTTCGGGGCGCGGTTTGTCATTGACGCAAGTCGCGGCAGCGTGACCGTGCGGGCTTTTGCCGACGGCATTTTTTCATTCGCCGGTCATCATCCGACATTCGCGGCGCAACGCTTCGGCGGCGAAATTCAACTGGCGGCAAACAATGCCGAAGTAGCTTCGCTGTTGATTGTCGTCAACGCCGAATCGCTTTATTTGATTGATAAAAGAAGCGAGAAAGACCGGGAAGAAATCGAAAGCGCGCTGCACGAAAAAATCCTGAGTACAGCTGATTTTTCCGAAATTTATTTTGTCAGCCGCAACGTTTCGATGCGGCAAAGAAACGACGGAAAATTTATCGTCGAAGCGAACGGCGCATTTTCGATACGCGGCAGAAATTTATCGCAGACAATCGTCGCCGAAGCCGAAATCAACGCCGAAGGAATTCGCGCGAACGGCGAAATTTCGTTGCGGCAAAGCGATTTCGGAATCGAACCGTATAAAACTCTCGGCGGAACTCTAAAGGTTAAGGACGAAGTGAAAATTTCATTCGACATCGCGGCGCGAATTTGATTTTATGCACGAACTTTCCATCGCGTTGAGTATTGTCGAAGGTGCGGGCGAAGAAGCCGCGAAATATAAGAACGCGAAAATCGAAGCGGTACATTTTAAGCTCGGTAGATTGTCGGGTGTCGTCAAAGACGCTTTGCTTTTTTCGTGGACAATCGCTTGTCAGGGAACGCCGCTTGAAAATTCGCGGCTTGAAATCGAAGAAATCCCGGTCGTCGTTTTCTGCGAAATTTGCAGCGAAAATCGAAAGCTGTCCGCGATAAATAATTTTGTTTGCCCAATTTGCAACTCGCCAGTTTCAAATGTTGTCAGCGGACGCGAGTTGCAGGTGACGGCGTTGGAAATTTATGAAGAAGGTTTGATTGCAGATTGACGCGCATAAAATCGAATGAGATTTGTTTGATTAGCTGCATTTATACGGATTCATTCGGCGTTCGAAAACAAAATTTATGACTCAAACAAGATTGATTGAAGTTCGCCAAAATGTTCTCAAACACAATGATGTTCTGGCGCGCGAACTCAGGAAAAAATTTGAAGCGGCGAATGTTTTCGTCGTCAGTTTTGTGTCGAGTCCGGGCGCGGGCAAAACATTTTTTCTCGAAAAAACCTTGATTGCATTACGCGAAAAATATCGGGTCGCCGCGCTCGTCGGCGATTTGGCGACGGAAAACGACGCGGTACGGCTCGCCCGCGCAGGCGTTCCGGTCAGGCAAATCGAAACCGGCACGATTTGTCATCTCGAAGCCGCAATGATTGAAAATTCCCTGCAAGATTGGCGGTTGGAGGATTTAGACATTTTATTCATCGAAAACGTCGGCAATTTGGTTTGCCCGTCGAGTTATGACTTAGGCGAAAAACTGCGCGTCGTGCTGATGTCCACGACCGAAGGCGAAGACAAGCCGCGCAAATATCCGACGATTTTCAACACCGCCGATGTCGCAATCATCACCAAAATGGATTTGGCGGAAGCGTGCGAGTTTGATTTAAAAGCCGCGCACGAAAGCATTCAAGCCGTTCGTCCGGGAATGAACATTATTGAAGTTTCGGCAAAAACCGGCGCGGGAATGGATGAATGGCTGACCTTTTTAGAATTTAACCTAAGTTTATAAAAGAAGAAAAAAATATAAATCGGTATGCAAATAGGTCAAAATCTGATAATCGAAAATTGGAAGAACTCAAAGTTTAATGATAGTAATTTTTTTAAGCTTCAAGCTTCGGAATCTATAGAATATGAGTATCGAACTCGATTCGGACATCCCTCAACTTACGCCTTTGTTAAATTTTTTTGTGAGCCTTCGGAAGAACTTAATTTTTCATCAAATGACGCTTGGGATAGCAGCTTATCTTCGAATTATATCAAAGCATTGGAAAAAGCGATTTGCGAAGCTCTCGTTGATGTTTTAATTTCCGGCACAATGTATTCTTATCGAGGTTGTTCAGTAATTCTACAAAAGACAAAGTGTGATGACGTAAGCAGTAGTGAGTTTTCATTTTATAAGGCGACAAAAATAGCATTTGAGCAATTATTAAAAGACGGAAATTGGAAAATTGTATCAAGTCCTTTGAGATAAATTTATAAATACTCAAAATGAAAACGCGCACACAAATTCAAATCAAGGGAATCGTGCAAGGTGTTGGATTTCGTCCGTTCGTGTTCGCGCTTGCCGAGAAAAACTCGCTTTGTGGGCAGGTTTTGAATAATGCGTTCGGCGTTTTAATTGATGTCGAGGGAGACGAAGAAAAAATCGAAAAATTTATCTCCGAAATCGAATTGAACGCGCCGCCGCTGGCGCGGATTGATTCGCTTGAATATAAAAATTCAGCGAACGGCAACGGTAATCATTTTACGGATTTTCGGATTGTTGAAAGTGATTCGAGCGAACGAAAATTTACGCCGATTTCGGCTGATATTGCGACTTGCGCGGATTGTCTGCGCGAGCTGTTCGACCCGAATAACCGGCGTTTTCGTTATCCGTTTATTAACTGCACAAATTGCGGACCGCGTTTTACGATTATCGAAAATGTTCCTTATGACCGCGAAAACACGACGATGCGCGAATTTGCGATATGCGCCGAATGCCGCGCCGAATATGAAAATCCGGTTGACCGCCGATTTCACGCTGAACCGATTTGCTGCTCAAATTGCGGACCAAAGGTCTTGCTGAGTCCGAAGTCCGAAGTCCAAAGTTCAAAGCAGGAAAACTCTTTGGATTTTGGACTTTGGACTTCGGACTTCGGACTTAAAGTCAGGCGGCTTTTGCAATCGGGTAAAATTTTGGCGGTCAAAGGCATCGGCGGTTTTCATCTGGTTTGCGACGCAGCGAATGCGGAAGCGGTTGAAACTTTGCGGCGGCGAAAATATCGTGAAGACAAGCCGTTTGCGCTGATGGCTGATTCGGTTGAAACGATTGAAAAATATTGCTGCGTTTCCGAACCGGAAAAAGAATTGCTCGAATCGAAAGAGCGTCCGATTGTTTTACTTGAAAAGAAAATAAACGCGCCGTTGGTCGAATCCGTCGCGCCGAAATCTAAACATTTCGGCTTTATGCTGCCTTACGCGCCGCTGCATTTTTTGCTTTTGGAAAATCTTGAAACGCCGCTCGTAATGACGAGCGCGAACGTTTCCGACGAACCGATTTGTTTTGAAGACGCGGACGCGGCAAATCGTTTGAACAAAATCGCCGATTATTTTTTAACGCACAATCGCCGCATACACATTCGCACTGATGATTCGATTGCGCGCGTCTCGAAAGACGAATTACGATTTGCGAATGACGAATTACTGGAAAATCCCAAATTTCAAATTCCAAATTTCAAATTCCAAATCGTCCGTCGTTCGCGAGGATTCGCGCCCGCGCCGGTGAAAACCGCTTTTAGATTTGAACAGCAAATTCTGGCTTGCGGCGCGGAACTGAAAAATACTTTTTGTCTGGCGAAAAACAATTACGCTTTTTTGTCGCATCACATCGGCGATTTGGAAAATCTGGAAACCTTGAAATCGTTTACGACAGGCATCGAGCATTATAAAAATCTTTTTAATTTGCAGCCGGAAATCATCGCTTACGATTTGCATCCCGAATATCTTTCGACGAAATACGCGTTCGAATTAGAAGCGGAAAAAATCGGCGTTCAGCATCATCACGCGCATCTCGCGGCTTGTCTGGCAGACAATTTTGCGGACGGCGAAGTAATCGGCGCGGCGTTTGACGGCAGCGGTTTCGGGACGGACGGGAAAATTTGGGGCGGCGAATTTTTTGTGGCGGACTTCAAATTTGCCGAGCGCGTTTTTCATCTCGAATATGTTCCGCTCGCCGGCGGGGCGCAGGCGATTCGTGAACCGTGGCGAATGGCGGCGGTTTATTTACATAAAACTTTCGGCGACGATTTTTTGAATTTGGATTTGCCGTTCGTGAAAAATTTAAATCTAAGCGATTGGAAATCAATCAAAAGTATGATCGCAGGCGGCGTGAATTGTCCCGAAACCTCGAGCATAGGAAGGCTTTTCGACGCGATGGCAAGTCTGTTAAGTTTACGAAAATGTATAAATTATGAAGGTCAGGCGGCGGTGGAATTGGAAGCGATGTCCGATAAAAATGAAACAAATAGCTATGAATTCGAGATTGACGGGAGTAAAATAATAAAAAGCGATTCGGTAATTAAAAGTGCGGTCGAAGATTTGTTAAGCGGAGTTTCCGCATCGAAAATCGCGGCGCGTTTTCATCAGGCGATGGCGAATTTGATTGGGAAAATTGCCGTTGACATTCGCGCCGAAAGAAATCTGAATCGCGTCGCTTTGTCCGGCGGAGTTTTTCAAAACGCTTTTTTGCTTGAAAAAACCTGTCAGCTTCTGAGAAAAGCGAATTTTGAAATTCTAACGCACAAGCGCGTTCCGGCAAACGACGGCGGCATCGCGCTCGGTCAGGCGGCGGTGGCGAACGCGCTTTGTCAAAATCGCTCGTATTAGCGGCGGGCTGTGAAGTTTACAATTCGGATTTGAGAATTGCAATTTTTATCGTCTCAAATCCAAAATCTAAAAATTATGTGTTTAGCAATCCCAGGAAAAATCGTCGAAATCGTCAGCGCGGAAAATCAGCTTGCCAAAGTTGATGTCGGCGGCGTGCGGCGGAATGTTAATTTCGGAATGCTTGATGATGTCGTCATCGGGGATTGGGTTTTGATTCACGTCGGTTTTGCGATGACGAAAATTGATGAAAAAGAAGCCGCCGAAACGCTGAGAATTTTAGAAGAAATCGGACAATTCAAAGACGAATTCGAGCAATTTAAAACGACGATTCAGTAGGAATTTATGAGCGACGAAGCGGCAAAGGATTTTTCAAAGACATTTTATCCGTTTCTGCACGAAGATGATGCGCGGAAGCCGAATTTGGACGAAGATTTGCGGTTTTCGTTGATGGAAAAAGTGCGCGAAGGCGTTGAAGTTCGCGCCGGGTTTTTTGAGAAAAATACTGAGCAAATTCTCGCTTTATCGTTAAGTTTAGCGAAAAGTTTTCATCGCGGCGGCAAACTTCTCGTTTGCGGCAACGGCGGTTCGGCGACCGACGCGCAGCACATCGCCGTCGAATTTATGCATCCGATTACCGTCGGGCGCAAAGCTCTCCCGGCGATTTGTTTGAACAACGATATGGCGATGGTTACGGCGGTTGCCAACGATGTCGGCTTTGCCGATGTTTTTACCAGACAAATTATTGCGCTCGGCGGCGGCGGCGATTTTTTTATCGGGCTTTCGACCAGCGGCAATTCGGAAAATCTGATTCGCGCGTTTCAGACGGCGCGAAAAATGAATATCAAAACCACCGGATTCGCGGGCGGCGACGGCGGTAAAATGGCGAAGGCTTTTGAAAACGGCGAGTTGGATTTTTGTCTGACCGTCCCGACCACAAGCATTCACCGCATACAGGAATCGCACGTTGCGCTTTATCATATTTTGTGGGATATGGTTCACAGTTTTTTGCAAAATCGTTCGCTGATGGAGGAGGAAAATTAACAGGGATGAAGAGGATGAAATGGATAAAAAATTAAATATCCCTTTTATCCTCTTCATCCCTGTTAATTTCTTCATAAAAATCGTGTTCAATTCGAGAGGTAAAGTATGAAATTTATAGACGAATACCGGCGGGGCGACATCGCGCAAAAGCTCGCGGCGGAAATTGCGAAGTTGACCGATAAGCCGCTTAAAATAATGGAAGTTTGCGGCGGGCATACGCACACGATTTTTAAATACGGCATCGAAGATTTGCTGCCCGAAAATATCACGATGATTCACGGTCCGGGTTGTCCGGTCTGCGTGCTTCCGATTGGACGGGTGGACGACGCGCTTTCGATTGCCATGCGCAACGACGTGATTTTTACGACTTACGGCGATGCGATGCGCGTTCCCGGTTCAAAAACGAGTTTGCTCGACGCAAAAGCGGCGGGCGCGGATGTGCGGATGGTTTATTCGCCGCTCGACGCTTTGAAAATCGCCAAACAAAATCCCGAAAAGGAAACGGTTTTTCTCGCGCTCGGTTTTGAAACCACTTCGCCTTCGACCGCTTTGACGATCAGACAGGCGGCGAAGGACAACGTGAAAAATTTCAGCATTTTTTGCAATCACATCACGATTGTTCCCGCGCTTAAAGCTCTGCTCGATTCGCCGGATTTGCAGCTTGACGGGTTCTTAGGTCCCGGTCACGTTTCGACCGTCATCGGCACACGCGTTTACGAATTCGTCAACCGTGAATACGACAAACCGCTGGTCGTATCGGGTTTCGAGCCGCTCGACATTTTGCAGTCGGTTTATATGATTGTCAAACAAATCGTGGAAAACCGCGCCGAAACTGAAAATCAATACGGACGCGTCGTTTTAAAAGATGGAAATCAAAAAGCTCTCGAAGCGTTGTTTGAAGTATTCACTCTGCGCGATTATTTTGAATGGCGCGGGCTTGGCTCAATCGCGCACAGCGGAATGAAATTAAGCGAAAAATACGCGCAGTTTGATGCCGAATTAAAATTCAGCGTTCCCGGACACCGCATCGCCGACCCGAAGGCGTGCCAGTGCGGCGAGATTTTGAAGGGCGTGAAAAAGCCCTGGGAATGCAAAGTTTTCGGAACAGCCTGCACGCCCGAAACGCCGATTGGTTCGTGTATGGTTTCCAGTGAAGGCGCGTGCGCGGCTTATTACAATTTTGGTCGCCTGTCGAAAATCGCGCAGCGTTCGGCATAAAATTTTAAGAAAAAAGCAGTAAAGAGAAATGAATATGAAGAAAAGTTTAGATGCGAATGAAGTTCTAAAGGGCGCAGTTGCCGGATTAATCGGCGGTCTCGCGGCGACGTTGGTAATGGGCGGTTTTCAAGCATTGTTAAGCGCATTGGCGGAAGAGAAAAAACAGTCGAAAAAAAAAGAAGATGAACCGGCGAACGTCAAAGCCGCCGAAGCGATTGCAGAAAATGTATTCGACCACAAACTGAAAAAAAGCGAAAAAGAACCGGCAGGCGAAGGGATGCATTGGACGATGGGCGCGGGTTCGGGCTTGATTTACGGCGTGGCTTCGGAACTCGCGCCCGTTTCGACCGCCGGCTACGGCTTGCCGTTCGGCGCGGCGGTTTGGGTGATCGCCGACGATATTGTCGTTCCCGCGCTCGGTTTGTCAAAATCCGTGACCGAATTTCCTCTTTCGACGCACGCCTACGCACTTTCATCGCATCTGGTTTACGGGCTGACAACCGATTTAGTGCGTCGCGCGGTGCGGGAAGTTTTATAAATTTAGAAAATTATTCTTGAAGCGCGATTGATAAGATTGCGCTTCAATTTTTTATGAGCGATTCATTTACGACCAATCCGCTTTTCGAGCGCGTCGAGCGAGCCAGGCGGCGAACGAAAAAAATTAGAGACACGCACATCACGCTCGCGCACGGCAGCGGCGGGCGGGCAATGCACGATTTGGTCGAAGGATTGTTTTTGGAATATTTCAAAAATCCTTTTTTGGAAAAGTTAGAAGACCAGGCTGTTTTTGAAGTTCCGGCGGGCGCGAAACGGCTTGCTTTTACAACCGATTCATACGTGGTTGACCCGATATTTTTCCCCGGCGGCGACATCGGCGGTTTGGCAGTTCACGGCACTATCAACGATTTAGCGATGAGCGGCGCGCGTCCGCTTTACCTGTCGGTCGGTTTTATTATCGAAGAAGGTTTTGCCATCGAAGATTTGCGCCGCATTTGCGATTCGATGAAAAAAGCAACCATTGAAGCGAACGTGCAAATCGTCGCGGGCGACACGAAGGTCGTGCAGAAGGGAAGCGCGGACAAGATTTTTATCAATACTTCGGGAATCGGCGTAATCGAAAACGAAGTGCAGATTTCAGTCTCGCGGGCGCAGATCGGCGACAAAGTTATTTTGAGCGGAACAATCGGCGATCACGGCACGACGATTTTGATCGCCCGCGGCGAACTCGAACTCGAAACCGAAATCGAAAGCGATTCGGCTTCGCTCGAACGGCTCGTTGCGGAAATGATTGATGAAGCAAACAAATCAAAAGCGATTGACAAAATTCACGTCCTGCGCGATCCGACGCGCGGCGGCGCGGCGACGACGTTAAACGAGATTGCCGTCGCTTCGGATGTGCATATTGAAATTTACGAAGAATTGATTCCGGTGCGCGAAACGGTCAAAGGCGCGTGTGAAATTCTCGGACTCGACCCGCTTTATGTCGCCAACGAAGGAAAATTAATCGCGTTCGTCGCCGCCGACATCGCCGACCGAATTCTTGCCCGAATGCGCGAAAACGAACTCGGCAAATCAGCCTGTATCATCGGCGAAGTCAAAGCCGCGCCGCAGGGAATCGTGGCGATGAAAACCGTTTTCGGCGGCACACGCATCGTTGATATGCTCACCGGCGAACAGCTTCCACGGATTTGTTGAAAATCTCTCCGAAAATATTCTCAAAGCTTATAACTGTTCAACGGCTTTGACGACGACGACATCAGTCAGCTGTTTGCCGCGAATAACGGCGAGGCGCGCGCCGTCGGGCGACCAGTCAAAGCCGAAAATTTCATCGCTTTGGAAATCGGTCAACGCCTGTGGTTCGCCGCCTTCGAGCGGCTGTAAAAAGATTTGGCTGACATCGCCGCGCTTCACGTCGAAGGCGATATTTTTGCCGTCGGGCGTAAAACTCATTTGTCGGAACGGCGTAAAATCAAACACTTTAATTGTTTTTCCGTCTTCCAACGAACGCAGCTCGACGCTAAGCTGGCGCGTTTCCGCATTGACGGTTTCCAATGCCAGCAGCTTTTCGTCGGGCGAAACGGCAAAGTCCCCGCTCGCCGAATCGGTTAATTGTGCGGTTTGTCCGTCGGGCGTTCGCTTAAATAAACCTAAACCGCCGGATTTCGACTGCGCTTGATAAATCACGGTCGCGTTGTCGCGCAAAATTAGCCCGCTGCTGACCGGCGCGGCGGAATCGGTTAGTTTGGCGAGATTTTTTCCGTCCGGGTCAACGCTCCAAACTTGCCTGATACCGGCTCTCATAGACAAAAACGCGATGCTCTGTTTGTTGCCCGCGACGCTCGGGAAAATCCAAATGCCGTCGTCGCCGACGGTAATCGAGCGGGCGTTCGCGCCGTCGGCGTTCATTGTAAAAATCAACTCCTTGCCGTCTTCGGTCGCTGAATAAACCAGGCGATTACCGGCAAGCCAGCCGATTTTATCAAAACTGCTGATTCCGTCGGTGATTTGGTGAAAATTATCGCGGTTAATCAAAGGCATCTTTTTAACGGCGGTTTTATCGAGCGAAACATTTTCCGAAAGCCAAATCGCGGCGAGACGACTTTCCTGACTCGAAACAATTACTTTTCCGTCGCGCGTTAAATTAACCAGTTTGTAGGAATTATTGTCGTTGGTAATACGCCGCCATTCTTTGGAAGCCGGAAAATACTGCCAAATCTGGCGAATATCGGCGTTCGCTTCGCGGGCAATGACGAGCAGCGCACTTTTGTCCGGCAACCACGACGCGCCGAAAATGTTGCGCTCCTGTTCGGGCAGAACAAGCGTTTCCATTCCGTTTTCCGGCGCGATTTCAACGACGCGAAATAACATTTTGTCATTGACTGTATGGCGAATCGCGCACAGCAGGCTCATTCCGTCAGGTGTCCAATTAATGCTCCAAAGACGCGAATCCGTGGGAATTGTCGTAATTATATGAGGATTTTCGCCGTTCGCGTCAGTTGTAAATAATTCGGTTTCTTCCTTGATGCGAACCAGCGCGAGCTGTTTACCGTCGGGCGAAATTGTGATGCTGCTGACGTTTTCGGCAATACGCTGCGGTTCGCCGCCGAACAGCGGAATTTTAAACAACCCGCTTTTTTGCGGCTCGGCGGTGTTGTTGAAAATATAATAAACGTAGCTGTCGTCAGGCGCGACGGCAAAACCCCAAAAATTTCCGTCGAGCGGCACGGTTAATTTCGTCTGGCTGTTGGCAGTGGTTTGCCGCACCCATAAAACCGTCCCGTCTTTTTCCATCGTCGGATAAACAACATAGTTGCCGTCGGGCGAAACGGTCGTGCCGCTGACGACTTTACCCGAGTTCGTGATTCGTGTAATTCGCACGTTTTCGGCTGAAAACTGCTGACGATTTGTTTTCGGAAAAAAAGATTTTATGCCGAAAAAGGCGACAAATAAAGCGGCAATTCCGGTTAAAGCGTAAATTCCCAAGCGGCGAAAATTGCGTTCCTTCGTTTCGGCGGCAGGCAAAAAATTGGCGGAAGAGACCGGAATTTCGATTGTTTTTTCGGTCGGGACGAATTCGCTTTCCGGTTCGTCGGTTTCTATAAATTCTTCGACGATTATCTCTTGTTCGGTTTCGCGAACGTAAAATACTTCGTTGTTTTCCGGCACAATTTTGACCGGCGTAACAAAACTGTAGCCGCGGCGCGGAATCGTTTTGATAAATTCGTTTTCGGGCGTAGCGACTAAAATCTGGCGCAAAGCTGAAATTCCTTTTTTCAAAGTAGCCTGTTCGACGAACGTTCCCGCCCAAACCTTTTCGAGCAGCTCGTCGTGTTCCAAAATCCGCCCGTCGTTTTCGACCATAAACAAAAGCAGATCGAAATTTCTTGCCGAAAGCGGAACTTTTTCGCCGTTTTTCGATAGGGAACGTCGTCGCGCGTCAAGTCGAAAGTCGCCAAAATCATAACAGCAAATTTTTTTGTCTTCCATAAATTCAGTAATAATTGAACTTAACGATTTTCACATTTATTCACGCTTTTTCACCATTAAATTTCACGCTTTATGCCGACTAATTCAAAGTTAGGGGACGACATTCACCAATCGTTTTTGGCAAATTGGATATGCGGCAAACGAAAAGCCCGTCAAGCATTCGAAGAATAAAAAGAATTTTAACGCAAATAACACGAAAGGCAAGTCGAAAGGGAAAATGAAAAAACATCGTATAACAAGAATTTTAGTAAAAACAAGAGAGATTATTTCAATGTCGAAAAGCTCGAACGGCGAAATTCACGTCTCGGCTTGTCCGACCTGTCATTCGATAATTCCCGCGCCCTCGCCGCCCTGCCCCGAAAGTTCAGCCGGAACGATTAACGTCGAAAAAAATCCAGCTGAACTTCCAACCGCCGACGTTGACGATAACCGACAACAATAAATACCTAAAAACATTAAATACCAGGAGAATTCTAAAAAATGACCGAAGTGATGAATTATTTTCAAGCAATGTTTATGTTTAAAAATCTAGCCGCCGACGTGAGCCGACAGGAAAAGCAATTGGCAAAAGAATTAAAGGCGGAAGCCGAAGAACTGGAGCGCGTCGCCCTTGAAGAAGTAAATAACGGACAAACGGCGTATAAATTGGCGTTAAGCGCGGTTGAGATTGAAAAAACGCGCGCCTTTCGGGAAATCGCCGCGTGGCATACGAACCGCGCCGCTGATAAATACCGAAAAGCCGCTGCCCGATTCGAAGAAGCCGGAAAAGTTTACGCGAAAAAAAGCAGAGCTTTTTACGCCAAAGCCGAAGAAATGACACGCCGTGCCGTTGAAGCGGAAGCGGCTCATTAATTCGATCTCAGTTTGAGAAAATATTTAATAGGAAAGAATAACTGCGGCTGAAGAGACGCGAAATCAGAAACAATTTTAATCAAACAGCTTAAGAATTAGAGCAAAGTGATTTTCAAAAATGAAATCGCAAATAAACACAAACAAAAAATTGAAATCAGTAAAATCATTGGCGTTTATCTGCGGTTTTATAAAAATCATTCTGCCCGATTAAAGAAACAGGAGAAAATAATGAAAAATTTAACGACCGGATTATTTGTCATCACCGCGCTGATTTTCGTCGCGCTCGGCTGCTCGAATTCAGACACAAAAACGGCGACCAACACGACCGCCAATACGTCGGCGAGCAACGATTCAAAAGACAGTAAATCGAACACGAGTTCGACTTCGAGTTCAAACACGATCTCAAGCAGCGACATCACGGGCAGTTACGGCGTGACCGGCAAAAATATTAACGGTCAGGCGTATGACGGCGATTTGACAATCAAAAAACAGGGCGAAGTTTATCAATTTAGCTGGAACGCGGGTAATTCGACCTACGACGGCGTGGGCGTGCGCGAAGGCAATTTAGTCGCGGTCGGTTACGGCGCGGGCGATAACGGCAAAGGCTGCGGCGCGGCGATTTATCGAATCGGCGACCGGACGCTCGAAGGCAGTTTGGGCGGTTGGGGCTATAACAACGTCGGCACGCAATCCGCGCTGCTCGTCAAGGATTCAAAAGAAGGCAGCGTTTACACCGTCACGGGCAACGATACCGACGGTTCGGATTATCGCGGCGAGCTGTATGTTGCCAAGAGCAAAACCGACGTTTACCATTTCGCCTTTTCCGGCGGCAAAGTCAAATACATCGGCACGGGCATTAAGGTCGGCGATTATTTCGGCGCGGGAATGGGCGTAAAACAATGCGGTTACGTCGTTTACGACATTAAAAGCGACCGTCTCGAAGCCGCCTGGGGCGTAATCGGCAACGACGGACTCGGAACCGAAGTAGCAACCAGAAAATAAATTAAAAAAATCCAGATAAGGAGAAATGAAAATGAAAACTCGAAATAAATTGAACGCAATTTTTATCGCCGTGTTTGCCCTTGCACTCTGTTTAGCCTGTAGCGGCAGCGGCGGCGGCAGTCAACAAGATGAAGCGAACAAAACAGTTGACCAGGCAAACGCCAAACTCGAAGAAGCGAAAACTTTGATGGCAAAAACCGAAGTCCGCAACACGGCTTTGTTCAGCGCGAATATTCAGACCGCCCAACAACTGCAAATCTACAAAATGAGAATGGGCGACGAAGCCAAATCTATCGCCGGCGATTTCGAAAAAGTTTCCGAGATGCTGAAAGACGTTTCGAGACAATACGACACCGTTTCGCGGATGAATTTGGACGAAAAATACAAAGATTACGCTAAGTTAAAATCCGATGAGTTTGCCAAACGCTCCGACGCCGTCAACATTCGCAAAGGTAATGCGCAGGCTTTTGCGGAAATTGACGACCCGCGCGCGATGACGACAAAATTTGACGAAAACAACGCGAAATCAGACCGTCTGTTCAAAGATGCCGAAGATTTAGGCGCGAAGGCAAAAAAAATCGAGGAAGATAATAAGGATTTGTTCAGACCGGATAAAAGTTAAATAGAAGCTATCTCAAAAATATAAAAGCATCGTTAAGCGAGCCGCTTGCAAGACGGCGAGAGACTACAATTAATGTTTCAAGCGCGAACAAAGACCGCTTGCTTAACGGTGAAAATTATTTTTGGAATAGTTTCAATTAAAACTTCGGATTATATGAACGATAAATTTAATTTGCCGAAAAATTCTGTAATCGTCCTGTTTCTGCTCGTGGTGTGCTGCATCTGCTGCGAAGCCGGAGCGTCAAACAAGTTTCTGGAAAATTTGCTCGACGCTTCCGACGAACGCCAATTCAGCGAAGCGTTGAAAATTTACGGAACGCTGCAAAAGGAGGATTTGCCCGATGTCGTGAAAGCGGTTAATTCTTCTTCGACGCGGCGGCGCAGAAACGGCGCGATTTTGCTGAATTTGTGTCGGCTCGACGAATGCGGCGAAGCGCGTGTAAATGCCGTCAGAAAAACAAACGACGAAGCGGTTTGGGCAATTTTAGTCGAGCGCGCGGCGGAAGCGGATGAGAAGATTTTGCGCGAAAAACCCGAGCTTTTAAAAAAGGCTCTGGATTCCGGCGACGGCGATTTGGTCGCACCCGCGCTGCGCGTCGGGTTGAAAATTAATTATCCGGGCATCAACGAAACAGTTTTGAAAATGCTCGATTCAAAGGACGATAAAATTCTCGAAACAGTTTTGAATAATCTTTCGCCCGCCGTTGCCAAACAGGAAGCGGCGCGGCTGGCGCGAATGCTGGCGGACGACAAAACTTACGGCGGTGTTGAAATGGAAATCGCGCTCGCGCTTGTGCGGGCTGAAGATTCTATTTACGATTCGAATATCAAAGCCTTTATCGAGCGTTTGAAAAGTGAAAAAAGCGATTATCATTTTTTCAACGAAGCGTTTCTCAGCGAAGACAAGCAAATGGTTGATTTGCTTTGGAAAATGACGCGAATGAAGGATGGCGATGTCTTGATCGAATTCCGCGACCAGGCGTATGATGCACTGACGCGCCGCGTCTGGGCACCGGCAATGCGCGAGCCAATGTCAGTCGAGCTGATGGAATTGACGCTCAAATATTTGAAAACCCCGTCGCTCGACACGAATCCGCGGGCGCACCTGGATGATTCTCAATACGGCGCAAAATCGGCTCTGTGGCTGATTGCCTTTTTGAATAAAGGCAACACCGATTCGGAAAGTTTTTTATACGGCAAAGATGCGATTGCGTTCGCCGAGAATTGGCTGAAAGAACATCAGACGATGCCGGTTAAATAGAGGAAATCGTAAAAATACAAAAAGTTAAATTTAGCGAGGAATAAAAATGAACAGGCAAAATTACATACTATCAATTTTTTTCGCCGCTCTGCTGCTCGGATTTTCCGTCACGCAGGCAAAAGCGCAGAAGGATTTCTGCTTTGAGAAAAAAGGCAGGGAATTTCAACAGCGCGTTTCGATGACGATTATGGGTAAAAAAATTGAAGGAACTTTTGAATCGGGCGGTTACCAATCCGACACTTCGATGGAAACCTTCGATTTTACCGGAACGAAAAACGGCGGCGTTCTGAATATAAAATTTGATAGCCGCCCGCCGTATGAGCTTCCGCCGGGAACGAAAAAAATCGTCTGGACGCTTGGCGCGACGACGCTGAAAATTCCAACTTACGGTAAAAATTTCTACACGAAAAAATCTTCAAATTACGAAGCCGCTTTCGGCGTTTGTCAGGAAAATTAAAAAACTCAAGAAAAAAATATGGGAACTTTTGACGTTACATTACCGGCTGGCAAGCAAATCGTTTTTCCGAATCTTTGCGTCGTTTGCGAAAAACCGAATCCTGACGGAATTATTAAATTATCTTTTCTCGGCGCGAAATCCACTTCGTTGACGGCGTTTGCGGTTGATAAGGCGTTAGGTTATGACGGTGACCCGAAGAATTACAGCGGCGGAAATACGCTGAACCGGATTGAAGGCATTCCGGCGTGCAGAGGTTGTGCGTCGCGTTTGAAGTGGTATCATCGCCTGCTCAAATTTGCTTATTATACGGCGTGGATTCCCGGAATATCTTTAATATTTCTGCACGTTCCGGTTTTTGTGACCACGACGGTCATCATTTTACTCGCAATTTCGCCGGGCATTTTTACGCTGATATTTCCGCCCGCGTTCGGCGCGTCGTTTTTCGACAATCGCGCAAATTTTGAATTCAAATCGCAAAACGTGGCGCAGGAGTTTTTAAAGCTCAATCAAGATGCCAGCTTTAAGAGCAAAGATAAAATCGAACCCGCCGCTGTTTCGTGAAATATAGACGAAATTTAGCCCGCGCCTGCGAGACTTTTCAGAGCCGAATAATTCGCCTTGATGGTTTTATCCAAATCGTTTTTCGTATGCGCGGCGGAAATGAAACAGGCTTCAAATTGAGAAGGCGGAAGATAAATTCCGCTCTCCAACATCGCATTGAAGTATTTCGCAAATTGTTCTGTGTCCGATGTTTTCGCCGTGTCAAAATCAGAAACTTTTTCGTCGGTGAAAAATAAAGTAAACATCGAACCGCAGGTATTCAAAGTTAAATTCAAATTTAATTCTTTTAAGTTATGACGAATGCCTTCGTAAAGATATTCGCACGATTCATTGAGGTCTGTGTAAAAATCCGCATCTTCGTAAATCTGTTTCAAAGTTTCAAATCCGGCGGTCATCGCCAAAGGATTTCCCGAAAGAGTTCCGGCTTGATAAACCGAACCGGACGGCGCGATCAAACTCATCACGTCGGCGCGTCCGCCGTATGCGCCGACGGGCAAACCGCCGCCGATGATTTTGCCGAACGTCGTCAAATCCGGCTTGATGCCGTAAATCTCCTGCGCGCCGCCTTTTGCCAGCCGAAAGCCGGTCATTACCTCGTCAAAAATCAACAAAATATTTTCATTCGTGCAAATTTCGCGCAGGTTTTGAAGAAACACTTTCTTCGACGCGACCAAGCCCATATTTCCGGCGACCGGTTCGATAAAAACCGCCGCGATTTCGTCTTTGTTCTGCTCGATTAAGGCGCGCACCGAATTGATATTATTAAATTTCGCATTGAGCGTATCCTTCGCCGTTGCCTTCGTCACTCCGGGCGAATCCGGCAGTCCGAGCGTCGCCACGCCCGAACCGGCTTTCGACAAAAACGAATCGCCGTGTCCGTGATAACAACCTTCAAATTTGATGATTTTTTCTTTGCCCGTAAACGCCCGCGCCAGGCGCATCGCGCTCATCGTCGCTTCGGTTCCCGAATTGACCATTCGCACGATTTCCACCGACGGCACGAAGTTTTTAATTAGTTTAGCCAGCCGAATCTCCTGCGCGTTGCTCGCGCCGAAGCTCGTTCCTCTGACGGCGGCTTTTTGAATCGCTTTGATAATATTCGTTTGCGCGTGTCCGAGAATCATCGGTCCCCACGAACCGATAAAATCAACGAATTCGTTGCCGTCAACGTCCCAAATCTTCGCGCCTTTCGCCTTTGCGATATACAGCGGGTCGCGCCCGACCGATTTGAATGCCCGCACCGGCGAATTTACGCCGCCCGGAATATGTTTTTTCGCTTCCGCAAATAATTTACTGCTTTTTTCTGTGTTCATTTCAAAAATTGTAGGGGCGATCCCTTGTGGTCGCCCAACTTTTATTTATAGATTCGGCGATTTCATCATAATCCGTCATGCTCAGACAAAATTCAACGCCTTTTCGCTACGCTCATCGGGCGAGGACAAGCCGTCGCCCCTACAAGCTCCGCTCAACGGGCGAGGACAAGCCGTCGCCCCTACAAGAGTTTTATCGCTTCCTTTGCAAAATAAGTAATAATCACGTCTGCGCCGGCGCGTTTGATTGCCGTCAGAGTTTCCAACATCACCTTTTCGCCGTCAATCCAATTTTTTTCCGCCGCCGCTTTTATCATCGAATATTCGCCGGAGACATTGTAAGCAGCGATTGGTAAATTAAAATTGTCTTTCGCGCGGCGAATAATGTCCAGATAAGCGAGCGCGGGTTTGACCATCACGATGTCCGCGCCTTCTTGAATATCAAGCGCGATTTCGCGCATCGCTTCGTCGGAATTGCCGAAATCCATCTGATAGGATTTGCGGTCGCCGAACTGCGGAGCGGATTCCGCCGCTTCTCGAAACGGACCGTAAAACGCCGACGAGTATTTCGCCGCATAAGCCATAATCGGCGTTTCGTGAAAATTATTTTCGTCTAAAATTTTGCGAATCGCCGATACGCGCCCATCCATCATATCCGACGGCGCGATAATGTCCGCGCCGGATTGCGCGTGCGTCAACGCCTGTTTTGCCAACAGTTCGAGCGTCGCGTCGTTTTGCACCGATTCGTTTTCAATTACTCCGCAATGCCCGTGTGAAGTATATTCGCACAAACAGACATCGGTTATCACAAGCATTTCGGAAAAATTCTTTTTAATTTCCCGTGTCGCTTTCTGAACGATTCCGTTCGGCGCGTAGCCGCTTGAACCGACTCCATCTTTAAAATCGGGAATGCCAAAGAGCAAAACCGCTTTGATGCCGAGCGTCAAAAGCTCTTCGCATTCGCGCAAAACATTATCAACCGAAAGCTGAAAAATGTTCGGCATCGAAGAAATCTCTCGCTTAAAATCCGCGCCTTCCGCGACAAAGAGCGGATAAATAAAATCGTGTTTCGTCAAATGCGTCTCACGAAACATATCGCGCAGCGCGGATGTTTTCCGCAAACGGCGCAGACGCGAAACGGGAAAATTCGGTAAATTAAAATTGCTCATAAGATTTTAGCCACGAACAAACACGAAAAAAACACGAAAAAGAGAAGAAATTTTAGCCACAGATTTTCACCGATAGAAATCTAACATCAGGATAAATTTTTGTGAATTTCTTTTATCCTGCTTTTATCTGTGTTCATCTGTGAAAATCTGTGGTTTCAAATTCTTAAAAATATTTCGTGTTTTTTTCATATTTATTCGCGGCTAATAACTGCTCGATTTCTTCCGCCGTTCGGTAAGCGTTCTTCACGCAGTCGCCGACGGAGATTCCTTTGTAAAAATTGCTGCAAAAATAAATTCCGCGATGAGTCTTTTCAAATTCCGCGCTTGCCTCTTCAATTTTTTCGTAGCCGATTTCATATTGCGGTATCGCATTTTTCCAGCGTTTGATGTGCGTAAATTCAGGTTTCGCATTCAAACCCAAAATGTCGCGCAATTCTTCATAAACGATTTCAAGTAAATCTTCGTCCGACTTCTGAAAAAGCCCGGCATTTCTTGCGCCGCCGACGAAGGTCGTTAATAAATGATAGCCGCCGGGAGCGCGATTTTCAAAAACGGCGGAATTCCAGATCGTGCCTAAGATGCGCCGTTTTTCGCTGCCCGGAATGAGAAAGCCGAAGCCGTCGAGACTTTGTTTGAGCGATGATTTTTTTACGCCGAAAAAAATCATCGCCACCGGCGGATAATAAATATTTTCGAGTTGTATGCTCAAATTCATATCCAAATGTCCAATCAATTTCGCGGCAGACGCGGCGGGCGTGGAAATTATCAAAGCGTCGAATTCTTCTCGAAGCAAATGCAGCTTTCCCGCGTCAACATTTTCCATCGCTGTTTTTGCGCTTTCGCAAACATTGTCCACAGATTGTTTGCGCTCCGACGTTATCAACCATTTTCCGCTTTCCGATTTTGAGATTTCCAAAATCTCCGTTTCAGTTTTGATGTTTTGACCGAGTTTTTCGGCGAGTTTTTCCGTCAAAGTTTGCACGCCTTTCTTAAAGGAAAAAGTGCGCGGAAAATTTTTATCCGTCTTTTCGCTTTTAGCGCGAATCGCGCCGATTAAAACGTTTCCGAAATTTTTTTCTAATTCGTATAAACGCGGAAAAGCCGCTTTGATGCTTAAACTTTCGGTCTTTCCGGCGTATATTCCGGCGATAAACGGATCAGCCGCCCGTTCGACGATTTCGCGCCCGAACCGTCTTTCAAAAAATTCCGCGACCGATTCCGATTCGTTTGATTTTGTTTTCACAAACGGCTCTTTCAGTAGTCGCGCCTTCGCCCGCGCGCTGAAAAAATTCCCGAAACACATTTTTGCAATGCTCGAAGGCAATGCGACAAGTTTTTCGTTTCGCAAAATATATCGTTTCTTCGCCGTTGGATTTGAAGGCAAAACTTCCGGTTCGAGATTTAATGCCTTAATTAAATCCACCAATCGAGGCGATTTTAATAAACTGTTCGGTGCGTATTCAATCAAAAAGTCATCAATCTCCACCGTTTGAATATTTCCGCCGACGCGACTCGATTTTTCAAATAATGCGACTTCAAATCCTTTATTTTTCAGCAAAAAAGCGGCGACTAAACCCGAAATGCCGCCGCCGATGATGCCGATTTTCTTCATCTTGATTTATATATTGGCAACCAGGATTTTCGTTTCAACATTTTCCGCCTTCTGAAATACAAGCTGCGCGAGCGCGTCAATAAATTTCGGCGAATAATTCAAGCCTTCGGTTACTTCAAATTGTTCAACGCCGGCTTCTTTGGCGAGATGTGCAAATTCGATGCCGACTTCAAAAAGCGTTTCGAGATGGTCTGACGCAAAAGCGATGGGAATGGCGAGCATCAATTTTTCGCCTTTTTGCGCTAATGCTTCAATCGTAGCGGGCGTGGACGGCGTGAGCCATTTTTGCGGTCCGACTTTCGACTGCCAGCAAAGACTGTGTTTTTGTGCGAAATCGCCAAGTTGCATCACGAGCGCGACGGTTTTGCGAATATGCTCCGAATACGGATCGCCTTCGCGGACAAGTTTCAACGGCGTTCCGTGCGCCGAAAAAAGCAGATGAACGCGGTCGCGTATTTCGGGCGCAAATTTTTGCAGACCTTCGTTAATTCGTTCGACAAAAGCTTCGATATACGGCGGAAAATCGTAGTAATGCTCGATTAAGCTCCATTCGATTCTTTGCGAATCGCCGCGTTTTCCTAACTGCTTTTTCCACTCCTTAACGCTTGATTCGGTTGTCGCTTTTGAAAATTGCGGATAAAGCGGCAGCAAAATCACGCGCGTAATTTTTTCTTTTTCCAATTCTTCTAAAACTTCTTCGGTGAACGGATGCCAGTAGCGCATCGCGGCGAAAACGCGCGCGGGAAACTTTCGGTTTAATTTTTTCTCAAGCAGTTTCGCCTGTCCGAGCGTGAAATCCTTGAGCGGCGATTTGCCGCCGATTTGTTTGTATTGCTCTTGAATGCGCGGATGTCTTTTGCCGGAAATAAATTTTGCCAACCATTCGCGGAACAAAAAACTGCCCGGAAAATTAATAATGTCGGGGTCGGCAAACAAATTATAAAGAAACGGCTCGACCGCTTCGAGCGAATCCGGTCCGCCGAGATTTAATAAAACTACGCCGATTTTTTCATGCATAAAATTACTTTAGCCGCAAAAAATACAAATTGCCCGAACGAAAAACAATTAAAATGATTCGTGTCGTTGGCGGCTTATTTTCTTTCTAAACCGTTTTAGAAAACACGGGCTTTTCCTTCATCATTTTTTCCAGATAAGCGTCGAAACACATCGCAATATTTCTGATAATCAACTTGCCCGAATTGATTATTTGGATTTTGTCCGTGTTGTTTTCCAATAAATTCTCCGCGATAAATGTTTGCAATTTCGGAATATCATCTTTGAAGTATTCTTCAAAATCAATCTCAAATTTTCGCTCGATGCCGCGTTTGTCAATTTCGAGATGACACATCAATTGCATAATCGTTTCTTTGCGAACGTGATCGTCGAAGGTCATTCGATAGCCGACATTAGTCGGAGCGATTCCAGCTTCGATGCGGGCGTAATATTCCTTTAAATCTTTGACGTTTTGCGCGTAAATGTTTTGAAACTGCGAAATCGCCGACACGCCGAAAGCATAAACGTCTGCGCCGGCTTTGGTCGAATAACCCTGAAAATTTCGATACAAGGTGTTGTCAGCTTGCGCGACGGCGAGTTCGTCCGACGGTTTGGCGAAATGGTCGAGACCGATATATTCGTAACCCGCGCCGACGAGTTTTTCAATCGTCATCCGCAAAATTTGCAGCCGTTCATCGGGCATTGGCAAATCTTCGGTTCGGAAGACGTTTTGATGTTTTTTAAGCCAGGGAACGTGCGCGTAATTGAACACGGCGATGCGGTCGGGCGAAATATCAATCACCTTTTCAACCGAATCGGCAAAGTTGCGAAGCGTCTGATGCGGCAGACCGTAAATCAAATCAATGTTGACGCTTTTGTAACCGAGTTCGCGCGCCCAAATGACGGTTTGGCGCGTGATTTCTTCGCTCTGTGTGCGATTGATCGCTTCCTGCACCTGCGAGTTGAAATCCTGCACGCCGAAGCTCGTGCGGTTAAAACCGATTTCGCGGAACGCTTCGAGATGTTCGCGCGTCAATCCGCGCGGGTCAATCTCGACGCTTGCTTCCAAATCGTCGGCGAAATTAAATTTCGATTTGATAAACGCGCCGATGTCCCGAATTTCGTCGGGCAACAAATGCGAAGGCGTGCCGCCGCCGAAATGAAGCTGTTCCACCGTCCGATTTTTGGAAATCAACGGCGCGAGATGTTCGATTTCCCGTTTCAAATAATCGTTATATTCCCGAATCATTCGACGGTCGTTGGAAACCAACATATTGCATCCGCAGAAATAACAAAGCTTCGCGCAAAACGGAAAATGAAAATACAGCGAAAGCTCGCTCGTTTCATCCGCTCCGTTGGTTTCCGCGACTTCCTTTTCAAAATCGGCGGCATTAAATTCCAGCGAAAAAAGCGGCGCGGTCGGATACGAAGTGTAGCGCGGTCCCGGCTGATTAAATCTTTTCAGCAACTCAATATCAATTTCGCCAAAATTTTTCATAAAACTATTTTTTTAGCCGCGAACAAACACGAAAGGAACACGAAAAAGAGAAGAATTTTAGCCAAAGATATTCACAGATAAACGCAGAGAATTATTGATTTTTTGATTCACGATATTTATAGATTTCTTCATTAGTCATTGTGCGTCCAAATAATTTTGTATTTTCTCTACAATATCCATAAATACAATCTAAAACATTGGCAACTGCATCCGACTCGTTTTCAAAATATAATTGATTTGAATATTTGTAATATTCTTCAAAGACAACATAAACTTGCAACTGACTTTAACCTTCGACTTTTAATTCTTCAACCAAGTTGATAAGTTGTTTTTCAGATTCAGACGAATGAAACGCATTCTCTAAACGGCTTTTAATTTTATCGTCAAAATCTTTGGCTTTATCGGTGCCTATTTGTAAAAATCTGTATTTTCAATTTCTTAAAACCTTTCGTGTCTTTTTCGTGTTTGTTCGTGGCTAATCTCCTTCTTCCGCGTGAAATTTCGCGCTTAATTCCTTTACGCATTCGACAAAATACCTGGTGTTTTCAACCGGCGTTTTCGGCGTGATGCCGTGACCGAGATTAAAGACGTGTCCGATGCCGTCCGCGCCGTAAGAATGCAAAATCCGTTCGGTTTCGCGGCGGATTTTCTCCTTCGGCGCAAACAAAACGGTCGGATCGAGATTGCCCTGCAACGCTTTCGCGCCGCCGATTTCGGCTCGAACGTCGCCGATGTTGCGCGACCAGTCAACGCCGAGAACGTCGCATTTCAGTTCCGCCAGATTTTTATACGAACTCACGCCCTTCGCAAAAACGATAACGGGCGCGCCGTCGGTTTCGAGATTTTCGCAGATATAACGAATGTATGAGAGCGAATATTCTTCAAAATCGGGCGGCGAAAGAATCGAAGCCCAGGTGTCGAAAATCTGCACGGCATCGCAGCCGGCGCGAATTTTCGCGTTCAGATATTCGATAATTGAATCAGCCAAAATTTGGAGAAGTTTGTGCGCCGCTTCCGGTTCGTTGTAAACGAAGCTCTTGATAATATCGAAATTTTTTGAGCTTTTGCCTTCGACCATATAACACGCCAAAGTCCACGGCGAACCGGAAAAACCGATTAAGGGAACCCGGTTGTCGAGCTTCTCTTTCGTTAATTTTACGGCTTGGAAAATGTAATCGAGCCGTTCGAGAATGTTTTCCGTTTGCAATTCGTCAAGCTGTGCAATCTGGCGAAGCGGATTCTCAAACACCGGACCTTTCGATTCGACGATTTCCAAATTCATTCCCATCGCTTCGGGAATCACCAGAATATCCGAAAACAAAATCGCCGCGTCGGTTTTGATAATGTCAATCGGCTGAACGGTGACCTCGCTCGCCAGTTCCGGCGTTTTGCACATCGTCAAAAAATCGTATCTCTCACGAATTTGGCGGTATTCGGGCAAATAACGTCCGGCTTGGCGCATAATCCAGACGGGCGTTCGGGCGGTTTTTTCGCGTTTACAAGCTTTGATGAAAAGTGAATCTTTCAAAATGAATTTTAATTTTTGCCGACGAAATACACGAAAAATACGAAAATGAAGAATGCATTTTTATACGTTTTTAATCTTCTCGTTTCGTTTTTGTAGTTCGTCGGCGAAATTTCCCAAATAATCAATCAGTCCAAGCGCAAAATCTTCCGCCGTCGCTTTCGGCGAAACAAAATCTACGGTTAAATTTCGCCGTTCAAAAAAGTCGGCGGTCGTTTTTCCAATCGTCGCAATACAAGTTTGATGCGGAATTTGCGCTTTGAAGTATTCTAAAAAAACTTCCGCCGCGCTCGGGCTGAAAAAACAAGCGGCGACAATCTTGCTGCTTTCAAATTCCATTTCTAATGCGGCTATGTCGTTTATTTCAACCACGATTTTTCGCGTTTCATAAACGACTGCTTCGTCAACGCCGGCAAATTGCAAAAGAAATTCCGGCACGACGCGCAAAGATTTTTCGCCGCCAACGAACAGGAAGTTTTTGTTTTGAATATCGGCGAGCGGAATTTTCTTCAACATTTCCCGCGCTGAATTTGCCGACTCGAAAAAAAACAAATCGAGATTTTCCGTTTTCAAAAACTCGAAACTCCGCCGACCTAAAACGTAAATTTTTCCGGCGAAAAATAAATTTTTTTCGCGCAGCTTTTCGATTAAAATCCGCGCGGCTTTTTCGCTCGTCAAAAAAATTCCGTCATACTTTTTAATTTTTTTCAGCTTTTTTTCAAATTCGCTTAGATCATTTAGTTTTCTCGTTTTGATGAGCGGAAAGTTAATCACTTCAAAATCATTTTTTGCCAAAATTCGGCTAAAATTATCAAAATCTCTGATAACCAGAATTTTTTTCATCGGATAATTTCCACCTCTGACAGTTCAACTTTTTCGCGCGTCGCGTCCAAAATCTCGTTCGCGCCTTTTTCGATTAAAATTCGCGCCAGTTTTATGCCCAAACTTTCGGCTGCCGGTTTTTCACCCGCGATTTTTTCGCGCAAATTCACTGTGCCGTTCAAACTTCCGACGAAGCCTTCGAGATAAATTTTTCCGTCTCGAATCGTCGCACATCCGCCAATCGGAACTTGACAGCCGCCCTCGAGCGAGCGCAAAAACGCGCGTTCGGCGGTGATGCAGGCGAAGGTATCTGCGTCTTGAAAAAAATGCAAAAGCTCATTTAATTCCGAATCTCTTTCGCGGATTTCAATTGCCATCGCGCCCTGACCGACAGCCGGCAGCATAATTTCAATCTGAATAATCTGCGCGATGCACGTCTCGAGATTTAAGCGGTGAATGCCCGCATATGCCAAAATCATCGCGTCCGCATCCGATTCTTCAAATTTTTTTAAGCGCGTCGGCACATTGCCGCGAATCTCGACGATTTTTAAATCGGGACGGTAATGCAGAATTTGACTGCGGCGGCGCAAACTGCCCGTGGCGACTTTTGCGCCGCTCGGTAAATCGTCAATCGAAGCGAATTTCTTAGAAATTAAAACGTCGTTCGGCATTTCGCGTTTCGACACCGCACCGATAATTAAACCTTCGGGTTGAACGGTCTGCAAATCCTTCAAGCTGTGAACCGCCAAATCTATCTCGTTCGACAACAACGCAGCTTCGATTTGTTTGGTGAACAAACCTTTATCGCCGATTTTCGAGAGCGCGACATCGAGCATTTTATCGCCGGTGGTTTTGATAATTTTTACTTCGAACCGGAGCGCAGGGAAGCGTTTTTCGAGCCGGGTTTTAACATAATTAGTTTGCCAGAGCGCAAGTTCCGAACCGCGCGAACCGATGATAAAGCTACGCATTTTCGACTCCGAACGCCGCCGATTTCAACGTTTGCAGCTTCTCGACGAGCGCGATGTGGTTTTGCAAATCATCAGCCGTATTGCCTTTGCTTTGTATCGCCAGCTTATGAAGTTCGGAAACATTTTTGATGAGAAAATCCTTAATTTTCAAAATTTCCTGGACTGTCGCACGGTCGGGTTTGGTATGAGTTTTCCGAAAAACCGGCAGCAAGGGCAGCGAATAATACCACGTCAGAAATTCGCCCATTTCCTTCATTATAATTCTTTTGACGCGCGGCAAATCGTTGGCGCGGCGTTCGTGATTGCGGTCAACAATCGAATGCAAATCGTCTATATTTTTCAAAATTACGTTCGCATTTGCGCCCGCTTCCGGCGCGACATCGCGGGGAATCGCAATATCTATTACGAGAATTTTATTCGTCTGTCCCGCGAAGTCTTCGGCGTTCAAAATCGGTTCGGTCGCGCCGGTCGAGCTGATGACGATGTCGGTTTCGTTCAGGTGATTTTTGAAGTCTTTAAAGTCAATAGTTTCGCCGTCGAAGCGATTTGTTTTGTGTAGATTTTCGAGCAATTCGACGGCGTTTGTGCCGGTTCGGTTGGTAATTTTAATTTTACCGACCGAGCGTTTTAAAAGACATTTGGCGGTCAACTTTGCCGTGTCGCCCGCGCCGACAATTAAAATATTTTTGTTTTGCAGCGATCCGAAAATCTCACTCGCCAATTCGACCGCCGCCAGACTAATCGAAACTGCGCCGCGGTGAATCGCCGTTTCGGAACAGGCGCGTTTGCCGATCTTGAAAGCGCGCTGCGAAAGCTGATTTAAAATTCTGCCCGTCGCCTGCAAATCTTTTGCCTGGTGATATGCATCTTTTAATTGACCCAAAATCTGCGTGTCGCCGATGATTTTCGAATCAACGCTCGTCGCCACGCTGAACAGCTGCTGGCAGGCGGCGCACGAAACGAACGTGAAAAAGTGTTCTTTTTTGACGTAATTTTCGGCGCGTTTGAAACGGATGACGAGTTCTTTGTAAAAATCGAAATTAATGTTTGTCGCGTTCGTTACGCCGAAAATTTCCGTGCGGTTACAGGTCGAAAGCACGACGCATTCGGCTAAAGTTTCCTTTAAGAGCGCGAGCAATGCGGGAATTTCCCGTTCGTGTATGTAAAGTTTTTCTCGGACCTCGATTGACGCGGTTTTGTGGTTGATTCCAAACGCGAAAAGCATCTGTTGGTCGGCGGCTTCTCTCAATTTTGTGTTTTGAAACTCCTTTTAATAACGCAGAGCGTTTCAAATAAAATTTATTTTTACGATTTTTATTATACAGCAAATAGCCTGTTGCGAAAGAAAAGGTCAGATGAATTTAAGAGAATCGGTTGATTAGCGTTGATAATAAGTCAATTCTTTTTCAACTCGTCATAAAGAACCGCGCCAAACTGGCTTTACCGGCTGAAAAAATACTATTGACTATAATTTACGCGCTGATTAAAATGAATGTGCGAGATTAGAACGGGCGCGTTCAACCGTTTCGATTCCTCGATTTATCAATACTGCGAATTTCTTATCCTGATTTTTAAGTACTCCGATTGATATTCCTAAATAATTTCTCAAAATTTTCAGTCTTTTTTTTGGAATTAAAATTCGTTTAATTGTTTTTATAAGGTGGCGCGAATTGTTTTTCAAATTCAACTCCGCCGTATTCCAAAAAAAGTTCTTTCAAAATTGAAACAGAAACCTTAACGATAATGGCAACTCCGCAGTGATGCGGAAGACGCAAAATCGTGAATCTCGAAAGATTCTTTTCGAGATTGTCTGATTTCCGAAATGAGGTTTAAATGAAAAATAAATTTTTTCTCGTTCTCTTTCTGCTGGCATTCGCCCAAACTACTTTTCCGCAAACAACTGAAACTGACAATCGCCCGAAGGCTTATTTATTTAGCGGCGGCGACACGCAAACCGAACGCCCGAAACCGTATCTTTTCAGCGACGGCGAAAGCGTAGATATTTTTACGCGCCCGCGCATCGTCAGAGACGCGCCGCTCGCCGCTAATACCGACGCGGTTAATGCGGGGGATGTGAATTATACGCTTGAGCGCGAGGCGTTCGATTTGATTAATCAACAGAGAGAAAAATTGAATCTGAGTCCGCTGAAATGGAGCGACGACGTAGCCCGCATCGCGCGGCAGCATTCGGAAAATATGGCGACGTTTAACTTTTTCAGCCATACGGATTTGAACGGTCTGCTGGTTAATAAGCGTGCCGACGAATGCGGAATCAGAAATTGGCGCGCAATCGGCGAAAATATCGCCTACAACCGCGGCTATGAAAATCCGGTCGCCTTGGCTGTCGAGCGTTGGATGGAATCGCCTTCGCACCGCGAAAATCTTCTGAACAGCCGTTGGCGCGAATCGGGCATCGGCATTTCCAAGACCAAAGAAGGAACTTATTATTTCACCGAAGTCTTTCTTCAGCGAAAATAAATTTCTGCCGCAAAAATTTTAATCAAAAAAAGCCGTCGCCGCGTTGCCGCTCGCGGCGGCTTTTTTTTATGCTTGGAAATATGTCCGACGAATCTTTTAGACTGCCTTCATTTGCGAAAATCAATTTATACCTGCGCGTTTTAGGCAGGCGCAGCGACAATTTTCACGAGCTTTGCACCGTTTTTCAAAGCATCTCTTTATGCGACTTTTTGACTTTCAGCCGCGGCGATGAAATCGTTTTGAGCTGCAACGCCGCGGAAATTCCGCTTGATGAAACAAATCTCGTCGTCAAAGCCGCGCGGCTTCTGCAAAACCGGTTCGATGTAAAAAAGGGAGCGAAAATCGCGCTCGAAAAACATATTCCCGCGCCGGGCGGACTCGGCGGCGGTTCGTCCAACGCGGCGGTCGCGCTTTTGGGATTGTCGCGGCTCTGGAATTTAACCGTTAACTTCGCGGATTTATTAGAATTGGGCGCAACGCTCGGCGCGGACGTGCCGTTTTTCTTTTGCGGCGGAACGGCTCTCGGCAGCGGACGCGGAACGGAAATTTCGCCGCTCGCCGATTTTACGGCGAAAAACCTTCTGATCGTTACCCCGAACGTCGCCGTTTCGACCAAAGATGCGTTCGCTCGTTTGAACGCGCCGAACTTGACAGATTTTGACTCAAACGGTATTCTCAAAATTTGTCGTAATGAGGCTGAAACGGCTTATTTACAACAATCAAAGCTCGAAAACGATTTTGAGAAAACGATTTTTGAAGTCGCACCGGAAACCGCGCAGGCGAAAAAAGAACTGCTCGAATTAGGAGCGCAAACCGCGCTTTTGTCCGGCAGCGGCGCGAGCGTTTTCGCAATCTTTGACACGAATGAATTGCGGCAGAACGCTTTGAGCCGTTTGCGCGAAGCCAGAGATTGGCGCGTTTTGCCGGCGGAAACAGTTTCACGCGCCGATTATCAAAAAACTCTGGCGTTTGAAAAGCGTTTTGTTTGAAAAGAATTTTGATTTTATTGGGGCGTAGCCAAGTGGTAAGGCACCGGTTTTTGGATCCGGCATTCGTAGGTTCGAGTCCTCCCGCCCCAGCACATTTTTCGGGAAAAGAGCGACGGGCAACTTCAAAGAATAAAAGGTTGCTCGTTGTTTATTTATATTCGCAGAACGAATTAAATGAGCGTAACGGGCAACATCAAAATCTTTTCGGGCAACGCGCATCCGAAACTGGCGGCGGAGATTTGTCATCATTTGAGCTGCGATTTGGGCAAATCGAGCAACGGCAGATTTTCCGACGGCGAGTTTAATTTTCAGATTGAAGAAAACGCCCGCGGCGCGGATGTTTTTATCGTTCAGCCGACCTGCCCGCCGACCGACCAGCATTTGATGGAACTACTGATTATGCTCGACGCTTTCGGTCGCGCTTCGGCGGAGAGAGTGACGGCGGTCGTGCCATATTTCGGCTACGCGCGTTCGGATAAAAAAGATCGCCCGCGCGTGCCGATTGCGTCGAAACTGGTGGCGAATTTGATTGCGAAAGCCGGAGCGCACCGCGTTTTGACGGTTGATTTACACGCTTCGCAGATTCAGGGGTTTTTTGATATTCCGGTTGACCACTTATATGCCGCGCCGGTTTTTGTGAAATATTTTCAGGAAAATCCGATTGAAAATATGATCGTCGTCGCGCCCGACACCGGCGGCGCGGAACGCGCGAGGGCTTATGCGAAACGCCTGAACACCGGTTTGGCTTTGTGCGACAAACGGCGCGAACAGGCGAATGTGGCGGAAGTAATGAATATCGTCGGCGACGTTTCGGGGAAAAATTGTTTGATAATTGACGATATGTGCGATACGGCGGGAACGATTTGCAAAGTCGCCGACGCGCTGCACCACAACGGCGCGGCGAGCATCTACGCTTGTTTTACGCACGCGGTTTTATCGGGTAGGGCGATTCAAAATTTGAGCGAATCGCATTTGAAAAAAATTATCGTGACCAATACGATTCCGCTTTGCGAAAAAGGGAAGTCGTTAAAGGAAGACGGTCGCATCGAAGTTCTGAGCGTAGCAAAATTGCTCGCTTCGGGCATCAAATCAATTCACGACGAAACGAGCGTTTCGTCATTGTTCATTTAAGAAGTCTCAAGTCTCAGGTCTCAAGCCCCAAGTTATAATGGAGCGTTTGAGACTTGAGACTTGAGACTTGAGACTTGAGACTTAAATTATGGCAGACAAAGTTATTATTAAAGCGGAAAAAAGAGACGGGCGCGGCAAGAACGATGCGCGTCGCTTGCGCGCGGCGGGCAAAGTGCCGGTTTCGATTTACGGCGGCGGCGGCGAAACGGTCGCGGCGGTTGCCGAATTAAAGGATTTGGCGGCGGTTCTGCGCTCGGACACCGGCTCGAACACGATTTTTACGATTGATATGGCGGGCGAAGGCACGAACGACGTGATTTTTCACGACCGTCAAATTGACGCAATCAGAGGTCGTCTGGTTCACGCCGATTTGCGCCGTCTGGCGAAGGGCGAAAAAATCGAAGTCACCGTTCCCGTTCACATCATCGGCGAAGCCGCCGGTCTGAACGAAGAAGGCGCGGTTCTGAATCAGGCGTTGCGCGAAGTCAAAGTTTTGTGCGAACCGAGCAAAATTCCCGAGTTTTTTGAAGTTGACGTAACCGCTCTAAATGTCGGCGAATCGTTTCATATTTCGGATTTGAAGCCGGAGGACGGAGTCGAGATTCATGAAGAACCCGAAGCGGTCATCGCATCGGTCGTTATCGTCAAGGAAGAAGAACTTGAACCGCAACCCGAAACGAGCGAGCCGGAATTAGTTGACGCAAAAGGTAAGGATTCGGAAGAAGGCGAGAAGTAGTTTTTCAAAGTTTCTGATTTCGATTTTCAAATTATTGATTTTTACTTTGAAACTTGAGATCAGAAATTAAAAGTTGAAAAAAATGTCTTCGGAAACGAATTGGCTGATCGTCGGGCTTGGCAATCCGGGCGCACGTTACGAAAAAACGCGCCACAATCTCGGCTTTATGCTGGTAGATTTGTTGGCGCGGGAATTTCAAACGCAAGTCAAGCGCGAAGAATGCCGCGCCTTAATCGGTCGCGCCGAAATTGAAAACCGGTTGGTCGAACTCGTCAAGCCGCAGACATTTATGAATCTGAGCGGCGAGTCCGTCAGTTGTTTGCTGAAAAAGGATAATCGCAGCGAACGAAAATTGATTGTCGTATCCGACGATTTGGCTTTGCCGCTCGGCTCGATTCGACTGCGCGCCAAAGGCTCGGCGGGCGGACACAACGGCTTGAAGTCAATCATTCAATGTTTGCGAACCGAGGAATTCGCGCGCTTGAGAATCGGAATGCAGCCGGAACATCCGCTGACAAATACCAAGGATTTCGTTTTGGAAGCGTTTTCCAAAACCGATTTTGAAATTGTAGATAAAGTTCTACGAGAATGTGCCGAAGCAATTCGCGCCGTCATCACCGACGGCATCGAAAAAGCGATGGCGCGGTTTAATTAAAAACGGAAAATGGAGAACGGAAAATATACAAGATAAAAATTTTGCATTTTCAATTTTGCATTTTACATTAACCAACACCCTTCTTGCTTCGCTCCGAACCGGGCGAGGCTTGAAAGCCAAAAGGAGGACAAGAAATTGCCAGTAAATAGAACATACGAAGTAATGTATATCGGCACGCCCGACGCGGCGGAAGATGATATTACGAAGCTGAACGAAGTGTTTCAGCAATTGATTGAAAAGGAAGGCGGCAGCGTCGTCAAAACCGAGGCGATGGGCAAGCGCAAGCTCGCTTATCCGATCAAAAAGAAAACCGAAGGTTTCTACACTTTGTTTGAAATCGAGGGTTCGGGGCAGGAAATTGCCGAACTCGAACGCCGTATGCGCGTCAACGATACGGTCATCCGTTATATCACCGTGCGCGTTGACGAAGACCGCAAAAAGGCAGCGAAGTTGACTGCCAAACGCGAAAACCGTCAAACCAGCCGCAAAAACAGATCGTCGAATTTTAATCAAAACGACCAGTCACCGGCGAACGAAGCCCAGGACAATTAACAGGAGAAATAAAAAATGGACACTAAAACACCGGAAACCGAAGGCTTCGAAGAACTAAACGATATTGATCTCGGCAAAGTCGGAGAATTAAAAAACGAACGGATGCCGCGCCGCTTTCAACGCCGCCGGCAGGGACAATTCGTTCCCGATTACGTTGATTGGAAGGACGTGGATTTCTTGAAAAGATTTATTCCCGAACGCGGTAAAATTTTGCCGCGCCGCATTTCGCAAGTTTCCGCCAAAGACCAACGCCGCGTGGCACAAGCCATTAAACGAGCGCGCTCGATGGCTTTGATTCCGTTCGTAACAGATTAAAAAGATAAAGGAGTAGAAAAAAAATATGTCAACAACAACCGTCCTTTTACGCGAAGACATAGACAATCTCGGCGGACGCGGCGAAGTCGTTAAGGTTAAGGCTGGTTATGCCAGAAACTTTTTGCTGCCGAAGAAAATGGCGACTCTGGCGACCAAGGGCAACGTCAATCAGATCACCAAAGAGCGCGAAGCACTTTTGAAAAAAGCCGCGACCGAAAAATCAACCGCCGCGGCGCAAGCCGATCAAATGAAGGGCATCGCTTTGACGTTCACGCGCAAGGCGGGCGAAGGCGGAACTTTGTTCGGTTCGGTTACTTCGATGGACATCGCCGAAGCCTTAAAAGCGAAAGGTTATGAAATAGACCGCCGCAAAATTAACTTGAAGGACACGATTAAGGAAATCGGCGATTATAAGGTCGGCGTAAAGCTGCACCGCGAAGTTTCGATTGACGTTCCGGTCACGGTGGAAGCCGAAGGCGGCGCGGAAAAACCGTCGAAAACGGAAACCGCCGCGACCGATACGGAAAACACCGAAGAAAAAGTTGTGGAAAATTCTGTGGAAACCGGCAGCGAAACAGCCGAGAGTTAATAAAAACGGGCAAAGCGAACAAGGCATAAATCTTTGTTTGTTCGCTTTGATTGTATTATCATCAAAGACTGCGAGTTGAAAAAACTCGCGGTCTTTTTTAATCCGAAAAATCAATTATTCCAAATTCATAAAATAATTTTCGATGCGATTCTCCGATTCGGCGAAAACTATTCAGCAACACGATGGCGACTCCGAACCCTGAATTTACGCGCGACCAGTTTCTCGAAAAACCTCTGCCGTCCAGTCCGGACAGCGAGCGCGTAATTTTGGGCGCGATTCTGCTCGACAACGAACTGATCACGCAAGCCATCGAGCAGGTCAGCCCTGAAGATTTTTATTCGCCGAACAACCGCCGCGTTTACAAAGCGATGATCGCTCTGTTTGAAAAAGGCGACCGCATTGACCCGATTTTAATCGGCGAAGAACTTAAAAAAGACGGCTCGATTGATTCAATCGGCGGCGTGGCGACGATCACTAATTTAACTTACGGCTTGCCGCATTTTTCCGAAATTTCCGATTACACGCGCGTCGTCAAAAACAAGGCGATGACCAGAAATCTGATTAAAGTCTGCAATCAAATCACGAGCGAAGCCTTAGCCGAAGAAGAAGACGCGGAGATAATTCTCGACCACGCCGAACAGATGATTTTCGCCCTCGCTGACGAAAAATCCCGGCAAGGTTTTTCGCACGTCCAGCCGATTGCCGAATCTGTTCTCGCCAAAGTGCAGGAATATGCCCGCCGCGAAACACACGCGTTGACCGGACTTTCGACCGGCTTCCGCGATTTAGACGAAAAAACCTCCGGCTTGCAGCGTACCGATTTAATTATTGTGGCTGCGCGCCCGTCAATGGGTAAGTGTTTGACGGCAAATAGTTTAGTGGTTTTAAGCGATGGGAATTTAGCAACAATCGAAGATATTTGCCAACGAAAATCCGCGAAACTTATAACGCTTAAAGACGACTTTAAATTCAAACAAACTGAAGCAAGCGATTTTATTGATGACGGAATAAAACCCGTATTTCGAGTAACAACCAAACTCGGACGACAAATCGAAACGACGATTACGCATCCGTTTCTAACGATTCGCGGCTGGAAAAAGTTGGAAGAAATAAAGGTCGGGGCGAAAATCGCCGTGCCGCGAATCGTAAATGTTTTCGGACAAAACGAATGGCGCGAATGTGAAGTTAAAATTTTAGGTTATCTGCTTGGAGATGGTTGTTTGACGAAAAAAACTCCGGAATTTACAGTCGGAAAAATTGCTTTGAAAGACGACTTTTTGCAAAGCGTAAAAGATTTTGGCACAGTCGAAGCCGTTCAGTCGAGTTCGCCGAATCAGACTTTATCTTTTCGCGTTAAAAAAATAGGCGGCAAAACAAGGGGCGCGAACGCTTTGACCGTCTGGCTGAAAAAGCTCGGCGTTTTTGGTTGCAACAGTCATCGAAAATTTATTCCGAACGAAGTTTTCACTCTCAAAAAAGAACTCCTCGCGGTTTTGTTGAACCGTCTTTTTTCGACTGACGGCTGGGCGAGCGTTCTGACTTGCGGACAAGTGCAATTCGGTTTCGCGTCGGTCAGCGAAAAAATGATTCGGCAAGTGCAGCATCTTCTTTTGCGTTTCGGCGTGATTGCAAAATTGAAAAAGCGTTCCGTGAAATACAGAGACGAAAGAAGAACAGCCTGGCAACTGGATATTACCGAAGCGCAATCAATCAAAACTTTTGCGCGGGAAATCGGAATTTACGGCAAAGAGGAAGCGATAAAGTTGGCGCTGGAAAAGCTCGAATCCAGAAAATATCAAACAAACTGCGATTTGATTTCGATTGAAATTTGGGAAGATTTAGGCGCGTTAAAAGGCAAAGAATTCTGGTCATCGCTCGCGCCTCGCGCCGCCATCAAAGGACACACGAACATTCACGTCGGTAAACGCGCTCCGTCGCGTCGGCGTTTAGAACAGTTGGCAGTGGTTCTGGAAAACGAAACACTGCAAAATCTAGCCGCCAGCGAAATTTATTGGGACGAAATCGTTTCAATCGAATACGCAGGCGAAAAACAGGTTTACGATTTAACGATTCCGGAAACACATAATTTTGTTGCCAATGACATCTGCGTTCACAACACAGCATTGTGCCTGACTTTAGCGCAGAATGCGGCGATTTCAGAGAGAGCGGTCGTCGCGGTTTTTTCGCTCGAAATGTCGAAGGAACAGCTCGTGATGCGAATGCTCAGCAGCGAAGCGCGGGTTGACGCGCATCGTTTTCGCACCGGTTATCTGACGCGCGACGAATGGGGCAGACTTGCCGAAGCCATCGGAACTTTATCGAACGCAAGAATTTTTATAGACGACACGCCCGGCATTTCCGTTCTCGAGATGCGCGCTAAATCGCGGCGTTTATTCACCGAACAAAAACAGCTCGATTTGATTGTCGTAGATTATCTGCAATTGATGTCGGGCGGCAAGCGCATCGAATCGCGGCAACAGGAGGTTTCGCAAATATCGCGCGAACTCAAAGGATTAGCCAAAGAATTAAACGTGCCGATTGTCGCGCTCTCGCAGTTATCGCGCGCGCCCGAAGCCAGAAATCCGCCGAGACCGATGATGTCCGATTTGCGCGAATCGGGCAGTATCGAGCAAGACGCGGACGTAGTAGCGTTTATCTACCGCGAAGATTATTACAAACCGTCGGAAGAAAATGCCGGAGTCGCCGAGCTTTTGATAGCCAAGCAGCGCAACGGTCCGACCGGCACGGTGAAGCTGGCTTTTTTGAAGGAGTTTACGCGGTTCGAAAATTACTTCGGAGAATGAGCGGATTCGCGATTCAACCTTTAATTTATTCGGTTAAAATTTATGTGGTTGAAAATAGAAAAGGTTTTTGATTTTGAGGCTTCGTGCTTTTTTCGTGTTGATTCGTGCGATTAGCGGAAGAAAATTCATCCACTAATCATACGAATCAACACGAAAAAAGCACTAATCAAATTTTTAGCGTCGTATTTCCAATAGTCTAAAAAAATCCTTTGAAATAAAATTATGAGCGAAGATTTACGTTTTCCGATTGGAAAGTTTGATAAAAACATCGAAATCACGCCTGAATTAAGACAAGAATTTATCGGCGATATTGTCGCGCTTCCGGCGCATATTAAAACGGCGGTTGACGATTTATCCGACGAACAGCTCGACACGCCGTATCGTCCCGGAGGCTGGACAATCCGGCAAACCGTACATCACGTCGCCGACAGTCATCTGAATTCATTGATACGTTTTAAGCTCGCGCTGACCGAAGATATACCGACGATTCGACCGTATTTTGAAGACCGTTGGGCGAATCTCGCCGACAGCACGCTGCCGTTAGATGATTCGATAAAAATCATCGAAGGTTTGCATTCGCGCTGGACGACTTTGCTCGATTCGATGAGCGAAACGGATTTTCAGCGAAAACTAATTCATCCCGATTCGGGCGAATGGACGCTTGCCCAGCAGCTCGCGCTTTACAGTTGGCACAGCCGTCATCACACGGCGCACATTACAAAACTGCGCGAACGGGAAAATTGGTAAAGCTGAACAATAGTTTGCAAATTTCGTAAAGACCGATTATTTTCTTCTAAAAGATTTTACAAAAATCAGGTTGCTGAAATCACCGTCGAAAATTGTCCGGCACGACAAACGGCGAAAAAAATGGCGATAGACGAAACAAATTTTAGCGTTTGTATTTCATTGTTTGAGCCGGTTAAGGCACGACGCGCCATCTGTATGAATTGCTGACCAGATATTTGAACGAGGATCTGCCGGTCAAATAAAGCGCGCCAGTTGAATTTTTCGCAGGCATTGAAAGGCGGAAACGAAAAAATAAAAACTATAAAGAGGAAAAACCGAAATGGCTGAAAATACGAACCCGAATCGTCTTTTGTCGTTGGATGTTTTTCGCGGAATAACGATTGCCGGAATGACTCTGGTCAACAATCCGGGAACGTGGGACGCGATTTATCCGCCGCTCGAACACGCCGAATGGCACGGTTTAACGCCGACCGATCTGGTGTTTCCGTTTTTCCTTTTTATCGTCGGCGTTTCGATTACGCTCGCGCTCGGCAGGCGCGTCGAACAAGGCGGAATTAACGGCGAAATTTATCGCAAAATAATTCGCCGTTCGCTGCTGATTTTCGGTCTCGGTCTGTTTCTGACGATGTTTCCGTTCTACAATTTTACGAAAGAACAATGGATTGACGTTTCGACGGTTCGCATAATGGGCGTTTTGCAGCGCATCGCCGTTTGTTACCTCGTTTCCGCGCTAATTTTTATCAAGACGAACTGGAAACAGCAGGCGATTATCGCCGTCGCGCTTTTGTTCGTTTACTGGGCATTGATGACTCTGATAAATGTTCCGGGCTGCGAAACGACGACGTTTGACGACAAAGGCTGCAATCTCGCGGCGTATATTGACCGCGCGGTTTTGACTGAAAATCATATCTGGAAACAGTCGAAAATTTTCGACCCCGAAGGACTTTTAAGCACGCTTCCGGCGATTGCGACGACCTTAGCCGGAATTTTATGCGGGCATTGGCTGCGCTACGAAAAGGAAGATTACGAACGAACAAGCGGAATGTTTGTTTTCGGCATCATTTCGCTCGCGCTCGGCTGGGTTTGGAGTTTTTGGTTTCCGCTCAACAAAGCACTCTGGACAAGCTCTTACGTTTTATACACTGTCGGTTTGGCTCTGCTTTTTCTCGGATTTTGCTACTGGCTGATTGACATCAAAGGCTATCGAAAATGGACGAAGCCGTTCGTTATTTTCGGTGTCAACGCGCTCGCGCTGTTCGTTGGATCGGGTTTGATGGCGAAGCTGCTCGGCATTATCAAAGTAACCGGCGCGGACGGCGAAAAAACTTCTTTGCAGGGATGGATTTTCGATTCGATTTTTTTGCGGCTCGCCGCGCCGATTAACGCTTCGTTAATGTTTGCGATTTCATTTATTTTGGTTTGGCTGTTTTTGATGTGGCTTTTATACCGCAAGCGAATTTACATCAAAGTCTAAATTGACTGAAGCGCAAGCAGGATGCCTGCGCTTCGGTCAATTTATTTCTCAAAGATTAAACGCGCGAATCGCGTTGGCTAATTCGGCTTCTAGTTTTTGTTTGTCGGTTTCAAGCGTTTGACGTTCTTTTTCCATCGTTTCGAGTCGGGTTTCCTGATCGTTGGCTTTGGCGATGTAACGCTCGATCAAGGTTTTCGCTTCGGGCGTTTTCGACAAAGCTTCGATGTTCTCACGCAAACGTTTTTGATCGTCCTCGATTTTCTCAACTTCATCGCTAAAAGAATTGAGTTTTAACTGAATTTGATTAATTTTCATTCGCAAATCAATCAATTTTTCGAGCCGCGCCTTCGTTTCGTCGTTGATATAGCGGCGCGTCAAAAACAACTCCAAATCGGCGCGCGAAAGGTTGGTCAGCGCGTAAGTATCCATCAATGCGCGTTGTTCGCCGATGATTAATTCCTTTTTGTCATAGCCGGCGAGTTCGATTTTAAAGCGGTAATATTTCTGAGTCGTGATGTCCGGTTTCGGCGTTTCGTCGGACAAAAGCCACTCTTGCCGCACCGGAAATTCGAGGAAAACGACGCGCGGTCGGTCGGTTTGATTTTGCAGCGTGTAAGTCTTTTTTTCCTGCTGAAAATAATGCACCTCGAACGCGCCGTTCAAAACTTTGACGAGCTTGGCGGGCGAGCTGTCTTCTTCGCTGCGGACGGTTACGAGCGTTCCCAAATCGAGCGCATAGGAAATAAATCTCTGTTCCTTCGGTTTCAAGCGTTCCATCAACGCTTCGCCCGCGTAAGAATCTTTGTCGAGAATCGTCATCGAACCGCCTTCGAGCGTCAGCGCGGTCGTGTTGACCAGCCTCATTCCGCCCATCGGACGGTCGCGTCTGACCGCTTCGTTATAAATCGAAACCCGCTCACCCTCCATCGTCGTCTGCACTATCGGAATTAAAGCCGAGCGGTCGCGCATCACCGTGACGGGTTGTTCGATTTTATACTCAAACAAATCGCCGATTTCTTCGCCGCTCGCCGCCGTCGTTACGCCGGAATTTCCAGTTGTCAAAGCGTTGCTCACCGATGTTGTCGCGTCCGCACCGGAAACGTTAACCAAGTTGCTCAAAGCCATATAGTTCGACGTTTGTCTGCCATTGATCGGCAAACTTTGAACCTGCTCGGCACTTACGGTAACTGTTGCCGAATTACTGCCAACATTCAAAGATAAACGCAGATTATTGATTTGCCCGCTGCCGACCTGCACGTTCGAGACGGTGAAATTTTGAAAGCCGTTCGCGTAAGCCGAAACGGTATAAGTTCCGGCGTTTAATTGAACGGAGCTAAAATTGCCGTTTGAATCGCTCGCCACAGTTTGTGTCGCTCCGCTTGAATTGTTTCTGATTGTGATGTTCGCGTTTGGGATCACCGCGCCCGTTGCGTCGAAAACCGTGCCGGTAATCGTATCGCTTGAAGAATTCGCGCTAATGCCGTCTTCATAAATTTGCGGCGTGAGTTTTAAATCGTTAGGAATCGGAACGACCGGACGATAGCGAAAAAACGGTTGCTGAATCGGCTGAATAAACGAAACGGGCGAACCGGAAACGAGCGATAATTTTACGGATTGCCAATCTTCGTCGCTGACATTATCGACAATCGCCCAGCCTTGAAAAAACGGTTTGCCCGCCTGATCGAGGACGACGCGGTAAGTCGTTTTCCAGATCGGCGCGGCAATCGTATAACTGACAATCATTTCGCGCTGTCCCGCGCCTTCGCTCGTAACGGTGATCGTTTTCGCGTCGCGCCGCCGCGCCGAAGCGGTCGCGTTGGCAAATTCGTTGACATCTTTGACCGTGCCGTTTTCCAACAATTTGACCGAACGCACCGTCTCCAAGTCAAAACTCGAAAGCTCGCCGTTTTCGCCCGCGATGACAAGAAATTTGGCTTGCCGCGCCGGACGGTCTTTATCCGCCGGAACATTGCGCGTTTCGACCGTCAAAATTGCGCCGATTGCCGCGCCGTTGTTGGTTGCGACGGAAACCTTCGCCCCTTGCAGTTGCGCCAAAACTCCGGCGATGCCGCCATTTTCGCCGTTCGTTTCCGCTTCGATTGAAAAGGGAATTTCCGCCGTTTTCGCCGACGGCGGCGCGGACGAATTATACGAAACCGCGCCGATTCTGCCCTGACCTAAATCAAGCACGACCATTGATTTTAAAACGTCGTCAACCTGCGATTGTTTGAATGACAAATTGATTTCCGCGTTGTTTGAGACGATGCCGCGCCGTTCGATATAAGCCACGCCGTTTGAATATAAACTGACGCGCCGAATCGGAAGTTGACTGACCGCATTTTTGTTAGTTTCCGTGATTAAAGTTTGTCTAACCGGCGCATTCCGGCGGTTAGGGCGAGTTTGTGCCGGAGCCGAAATTGAACAAACCAATAGCAGCGCGAGAAAAATATTTGTTTTCATTGTTTTTTACTTTTCCAGTTAGGTTGTCTAAATCATTGTAAAAGATGTCGGCAGTTGAAAATTAGGTTGCTTGAGGCGAAAAAAAATCATCGGAGCGCGGACGGCTCGTCCGCCAACAAGCGACAGCGAAGTTGTTCGATGAGAATTGCGCGACTAATCTGTAACGGTGTGTATCTCGCGCGCGCGCTTCGGTTGCAAACGACTTCGTCCGCAACCGAAGCGCGGTTTGATTCACGTAGCTTTATATAGTGATTGTCGCGCTGCCACCATCGTTAAATCGTTACAACAAAATTTTTAGAAATATTCAGTTTTATTTATTTTCAGTCTTTTTTTGGTCTTCTTCGTTTTTAAATTTATCGAGCTGTTTTTTGTAATCGCGGCAGTTTTTCGCCATTTGTTCTTTATCGTCTTTATTTTCTTCGATGCTTTTTTTGATGCTTTCGCGGATGCGGTTGAGGAAAAACTCGCGCGTCGCTTTGGCTACGTAATTGTCGTCCCGGCTTTTCGATTGTTCGCTGATCGAGTCGAGCAGCTCGTCGCATTCGGGAACGCCGATTCGGTCTTCGCCGACGGTCGCGTCAATTGATTTTTCGGCGATGGTTTTGTTGTCGGAACTCGACGTTTGGGAATTGCCGCCGGGCGCGCTGTTCGAGCCGCTTTGCAGAGGATTATAAAAACTGCAGCCAAGCGTCGCGCCTATTAAAATCAAAGCCGCCGTCAACGAAATTTCTCTATTTTTCATATTGTTCATCTTTTCCATCTAAGAATAAAAAACCGAAAAAATTACCTAATGCGGGAAATAATCGAAATTGTTACGCGCCGAGCGGTTTTATTGTTCCGGCAAATTGAAAAATAAAACGGTTGCGCCGCAAAATCTCGATGCGGTTCAAAGCATACAGATTTATTTGCCGTTTGTCGCCGTAAACGGTTGTGAAAGCGGCTTTGTAACCGGCGTTTTTAACCGCTGCCTGCGCCGTTTCGGTAAAAAATCCCGCCGGATAAGCGAAGGTTTCGCAAGGTTTTTGTAGCAGATTTTCAATTTGCTTTTTCGATTCGACGACTTCAAATTCAACTTCTTCCGTCGCGGTTCGGTGCAATAATTTGTGCGTTAAAGTGTGCGACCCGAATTCGATTCCGAAGGCGGACATTTTTCTGATTTCGTCGAGCGAAAGATGTTCGCGCGCCGCTTCGCCGTCGGCGACGACGCGCGCTGATTTTTGACCGATGCACGACGGCACGAGAAAAATCGTCGCTTTAATTTGCAAATCTTGAAAAACGGGAAAAGCGTTCGCAAAATTATCCTTCCAGCCGTCATCAAGCGTAACGCAGACGGATTTGGCGGGAAACGCTCCGTTTTGCCGGAAAAAATCTATCAATTCCGCCGCCGTGTAAAATGTAAATTCGCGCTTTTTGAGGTAAAGCATTTGTCTGGCGAAATTTTTCGACGATGTAAACGCTCCGCGCAATTTTACATCGGCGGTCGGTTCGTCAATTTTATGATATGCGAGAACGGGAATCATCGGGTTAAAAGTTCGGTTCCTCAAAAATACTCGTGTCCGAATCGCCGCGTGTGATAAACCATTCGTTCAAATCTTCTAAAGTCGGATTTTGTTCAGGATTTTTAACGAGCAGTTGGAGAGGATTTTTGACTCTGCTGAAGCCGAAATATTCCAATCTTTTCTGAACTAAATTGTCGAGAACGTCGGTCACCAATGCACCGGCGCGCCGCTCGACGGCAAGCCGCAACGCGCCGTTTATTAAAGCGTCAACGATTGTTTGCGCTTTTGACGGATGATAAAGAACGTCCGTGATCGCCGCTTTCGACAACGCGCCGTTCGATTCCTTGCGCCGAAAATAAAGCACGATGTAGCCGTGTAATTTTTCGTTTTCATAAAATCCGAGAACGTCGAATTTTTTGCCGGGCTGGTTTTTATACTGCCAGTCGAGCAACACCTTTTCACGCGCAACGGCGCACGTCCGATGCGCCGAAGCAGCGCGCCAAAGCTCATCGAACGAAGCGTCGAAATTTTCAACGACGCGCAGATTTTTCATCTGTCGCAATGATTGTTTCGTATATTTCGAGCGCATCGGCGCGAATGTAAAATTGGCGGCGCGTCGCAGAAGTCGGTTGCCGGAGATTTCCTTCAAGGCTTCGCCGGGAAAAAGAAGTTTGCCGTAGCGCGGAATTCTGCCGATCATTTTCCAGCCGACGCTTTCGAGCAGCGCGGTCGAGTGTTGTTCGGCGGTGTTCATTCCCAGACCGAGCGGGCAAAACCGGACGGCTTCGGCGGCGAGTTTTTTGCCCAAACCGCGCCGCCTGAAATCCGGGCGCACAATTAAATCTAAAATCCACATCGAAGGTTTTTCCGCCGCGCCGATTTTTAATTTGATGAGCGTCGCGGCTAACTGCGCGACGATTTCTTCGTTTTCTTTCGCAATCCAAATCGGCAAATTGTCCGGCGCGGTATATGGATTTTCCAGAAAATGCCAGTTCCAAAATCGCTCGTCGCTCATTCGCGGATTGTCCGCGTAAGCCGTTCGCAGAAACGAAAGCAGCGCGTCTTTTTCGCTTAATTCAAATTGCTTGACGAGCATCCGGTTTTAATCAGGCTTTTTCGAGATTGGCGAATTTTTCAATCAGCTTTTTCTGCCCGAAGCCGGGAAAGCTGACCGTCAATTTTACATTGTCGCCCGTGCCTTCGCGCCGCAAAACCAAGCCTTTGCCGTATTTTTCGTGACGCACGTGCGATCCCGGAACGAAACCGTTCTCGATTTTCGGTTTTGGATTTTGGATTTTGGATCGGTCTGAACCGGCGGCTTTTAATTTTTCAAAACCGGAAAGCGAGCGCGGTTTTTCTTCTCTGAACGTTGAAGTTTGAAAGCGGTTGCCGGAATCATTATTCGTATTCTCCGAAGCCTGACCGCCGACCTCTGAATCCTGACCAACGCCTTTCTTCATTTTGAAAAATTCGGCAATCGCATCCGCGCTGTCGTAGGTTTTTCCGGCGTAGGCGGCGCGTGGTTTTTCCGGTTCTGTTTCGCCTTTCAACGCTTTGGCGGCATATTTATTATTTTTGACGGCGGAGCTTTTGGCGAACGAAAGCCAGCTCGTTCCGCGCGACAAATCCTGAATCATTTCGAGCGGCATTTCATTCAAAAACTGCGACGGTTCAGCCGCCATCTCTTCGCCGTAAACGCGGCGGCGCATCGAATGCGTAACGTATAAGATCCGCTCGGCGCGCGTGATGGCGACATAGGCGAGACGACGTTCTTCTTCGAGTTCCTTCGGGTCGTTAATCGAACGCGCGTGCGGAAAAATTCCGTCTTCCAAGCCGACCAGAAACACAATCGGAAATTCCAAACCCTTCGCCGCGTGAACGGTCATCATCGTCACGCTCGCGTTGCGGTCGTATTTGTCTGTGTCGCTCGATAAAGCCGAATGGTCTATAAAATCCCGAAGACCGTTTTCTTCCTGCTTATCGTAATCAATTGCGGCGTTGACCAATTCCTGCAAATTTTCGAGGCGCGATTCGGATTCTTCGGAATTTTCATCGCGCAGCATTTTTGAATAACCCGTATCTTCAATCGCCGCGATGACCACTTCGGAAACGGCGCGGTCGGTGCCGGCGGCTTCGCCGACCTGTGTAGAAAGTTTTTCGATGATTTTTTTGAATTCGCGCAGTGCGGTCAAAGCGCGCGGCGTTAGATTGCGCGGCTGCGCGTATTTTTCGTCGGTGATAATCGCCAGAGCTTCCCACATCGAAGTTCCGAAATCTTTGGCGCGAAACGCTAATTCGTCGAGCGAAGTTTTGCCCAAACCCCGCGTCGGCGTGTTGATGACGCGCTGCAAAGCGATGTCGTCGAACGGATTAAGGGCGAGCTTTAAATAAGCGATTACGTCTTTGACCTCGGCGCGTTCGTAAAACGAAAATCCGCCGACGATGTTGTATTCGATGCGTTGACGGCGCAGGGATTCTTCAAAAACGCGCGACTGTGCATTTGTCCGATACAAAATCGCAATTTTATCCTTCGGAGATTTACGCAAATAATCGGCGATTTTCGCGGCGACAAATCTCGCTTCGCCATCCGAATCAACCGCTTGATAATAGAAAATCTTTTCACCGCCCGCCTTGTCCGTCCAGAGCTTCTTTTCCTTGCGTCCGGCGTTGTTGCTGATAATCGCGTCGGCGACATCGAGAATCGTTTGCGTCGAACGATAATTTTGTTCGAGCATAATCACTTTCGCGTTTGGATAATGCTGCTCGAACGATAAAATGTTGCCGATGTCCGCTCCTCGGAAGCCATATATGGATTGTGCGTCATCGCCAACCACACAAATATTTTGCTGCTTTTCGGTCAGATAATTTATCAGGGCGAATTGTAAAGCGTTCGTATCCTGATATTCGTCAACCAAAATATATTTGAATTTATTATTATATTTTTCGCGCGTTTCGTCCGAGACGCGCAACAGGCGAACGGTTTTAATCAGCAAATCGTCGAAGTCGAGCGCGTTGGCATTGTTCAAACGCTCTTCATACATTTTGAAAACGCGGGCAATCGCGGCTTTGCGCTCGTCGGTGTATTCGACGTTTGAGGCGTAAAGTTCAAAATCTTCGCCCCTGTTTTTTGCCGCCGAAATCGCCGATTGCACGACGCGCGCCGACAGCTGTTTTTCGTCCATTCCGATGTCTTTGACGCACGCCTTAATGACTTTCTGCGAATCGCTCGTGTCGTAAATCGTGAATGATTTGTTATAGCCTTCCTGAAGTTTTTCGATGTCCTGGCGCAAAATGCGGACGCAAAGCGAGTGAAAAGTCGAAATCAGCGGCGCGGACTGTAATTTTTGTCCGGCTAAAAATCCGTTGACGCGCTCGCGCATCTCGCCCGCCGCTTTGTTGGTAAACGTCACGGCGAGAATGTTATACGGCGGAACGCCTTTTTCCGCGATCAAATAGGCGATTCGCAAAGTAATGACGCGCGTTTTGCCCGAACCCGCGCCCGCTAAAACCAGCAGCGCGCCTTCGGTTTGCTCGACGGCGGCGCGCTGCGGCGGATTGAGAGAAGCTAAAATTTCCATAGTTTTTAATGTGAAGTTTAAATTTTAAATGCTGTCGTCGTGAAGGTCAAAGCAATCATTTGACCAGCTCTTGAATCGCCTTAAATTGCTCGTGTTGCGCGTCGCGCATCAATTCGAACAAAGCCATTTCGACTGACGAAGAAATCGCGCCGCTCTGTCGCATTTTCCGCAAACCGATTTCCTTATCTTCGGTAAAGCGCGAGCTGACGCAGTCTTCCAAAAGGTGAACCTGCAAATTTTCGTTTAATAAATCGTGCGCGGTCTGGTTGATGCAGACGTGCGTTTCCAAGCCGCATAAAACGATTTGCGTCGCGCCGGTTGCGCGCAGTTTTTCCATAAATGCCGTCGCACCGCACGAGCTGAACGCGGATTTTTCGACGAATTCAAAATCGTCGGGCAGCGACAGAATAATTTCTTCCGCCGTTCGACCCAAGCCTTTCGGATATTGTTCGGTCACGATGATTGGTAAATCGAGAATTTGAAATGCCCGAATGACAATTGAAACGCGCGAAACGATTTGGGCGAAATCGTTAATCGGCGAGCGGAACGCTTCCTGTAAATCAACGACGACGAGAGCAGTTTTTTCGCGGTCCAAGATATTCGTATGCGGCATTTTTTGCTTGATTCCAAACTGAAAATTATTTATCTTTTTAAACGTCCTGAATTCGTGCGTAAGAGAAGTTTAACTTATGCGGGACGGCAACGTAAAGAAACGTTGCGCCATCTGAAAAAATCCTGCACAAGCGCAAAATTTCACGATTCGCAAAAAAAAATATTTGTAGAGGTTTAAAATGAAATCAAGCAAGTTGTGCCGCATTATGATTTTCGCTTCGTTCGCGGTTTTTATTTTGCTGCCGGCGACCGTTTGCGCTAAAGATGAATGGCTGCGCGTGCAGTCGAAAAATTTTCAGCTTTACGGCAACGCGAGCGAAAAGGAAATTCGCGGCGTGGCGACCAAGCTCGAACAATTCCGCGAAGCCTTTCGACAGCTTTTCCCGCGTGTTAAATATAGTTCGGCGATTCCGACGAACGTCATCGTTTTTAAAAGCGACAAGGCTTTTAAGGAATACAAACCGGTTGACGCGCGCGGAAAAACCAATAATTGGGTCGCCGGATATTTTCAAAGCGGCGAAGATGTCAATTACATCGCGCTTTCGACCGAAGGCGAAAAGGCGGACACGTATCAAACGATTTTTCACGAATACGTTCATTTTCTCGTCAACAACGATATGGGACGCTCGAATATTCCGGCGTGGTTTAATGAAGGTCTTGCCGAATATTATGAACAATTCACGATTGAAAACGACGACAAAGTAACGCTCGGCGCGCTCGACCAAAACAATCTCGCCTATTTGCGCGACAATAAATTGATTCCGTTCGATACGTTTTTCAACATCGATAATTATTCGCTGCACCAACAGGGTAGCGACGGCGTTGGAATTTTCTACGCGCAGGCATGGGCTTTGATGCATTATTTTATGCAGAGCAACAACGGCGCGCGCAATCCGCAGATGGGAAAATTCTTAAATCTTCTGCTGTCGGGCAAAGAACCGAAAACGGCATTCAACGAAGCGTTTCAAATGGACTACGCGACGATGGAGAAGGAATTCCGAAAATACGTCGAACAAAGAACCTTTCACATTCAAATCGCTAACTTTAAAACCAAACTGACTTTCGATGCCGATATGAAAATCGCGCCGATGTCCGAAGCCGATGCCCAGGCGACGCTCGGCGATTTGCTGTATCATACGAACCGCGTCGGCGAAGCCGAAACGCATCTGCAAAACGCTCTGTCGCTCGATAATAACTCGATTTTGGCGAACACCGCGCTCGGATTGGTCAAAGCCCGCCGGAAAAATTTCGCCGAAGCCAAAAAATATCTCGAAAAGGCAATCGCGCTCGACGATAAAAATTATTTGGTACAGTATCAATACGCCTTTGCTCTGAGCCGCGAAGGAATGAACGAAAGCGATTTCGTCAGACATTATGACGAGGAATTGGCGACGAAAATGCGGCAGGCTTTGAAAAAGTCAATCGCACTTAATCCGAATTATGCCGAAGCCTACGCGCTTTACGCTTTCGTGAGCGTCGTGCAAAACGAAGAAACCGACGAGGCGATTCAATTGATGAAAAAAGCCCTCGCCCTCGCGCCCGGAAATCAATGGTATCTGATGCGTATCGCCGAACTCTACCGCAACAAGGACGATCTGGCGAACGCCCGCAAAATCGCCGAAAAAGTCGCGCAGACTGCCGACGAACCGATGTTGCGCGGCTATGCCGAAAACGTCATTCGCTCGATTGATTCGTATCAGGCGCAAATGGAAAAAGTCAAAAGCTACAACGAGCAGCAGCAAAATAATCCGCGTCAAATCGTTTATGAATCGGACAAACCTTTGACCGAAGCCGAAATTGAGACGTTGAAAAACAAGGCGATGTTCGAATCAATCAACGAAGCATTGCGGAAACCGGCGGCGGACGAAAAAAGAATTTTGGGAATTTTGCAAAATATCGAGTGCGGCGCGAAGGGAATTTTTTACACGATCAAAGCCGACGGCGAAGCGTTAAAACTGACTTCAAACGATTTTCAGTCGCTGACGCTGGTCGGTTACGGCGTTGATCCGAATAATATGGAAATCGGCTGCGGAACAATCAAAAAAGAAGCGTTCGGCGTAATAACTTATCGCCCGAAAATTGACGATAAAAAGAAAACGGCGGGCGAGGTCGTCGCCATCGAATTAGTTCCGAAGGAATTTAAACTGCCGAATTAATTCTTTGGAAAAAAACTTGATATAAAAAGCGCGACCTTAAAATTGCGCTTTTTCTTTTGATGCGTTTTCGCTTTGAGCTTTTTCAGCGGCTTTTCGCGCGCGGCGTTTTTCCTTTTCGCGCATTTCCTGGCGATAGGTTTTGAAGAAAAAATACAGAGCCACGCCGCAGACGATTAAAATCAGAATCATCATTGCGGTAATAAAATAAATTTCGGCGAGCGAAGCGTTCGGCATAATTCGAGTTTAGCGCAGACATCAAACGATACAAAGTTTGCAAGCCGCGCCCGTTGCTGTAAACTTTCAAAGTCCGTTTTTTCCGAATTTCAAAATGATGTTAACAGTTGATTTAATCATCGAAAACGCCAAACAAATCGTTACCTGCGCGGCGGGCGGCAAGCCGAAACGCGGCGCGGCGATGCGTTCGTGCGGCATCGTCGAAAACGGCTGGCTGGCGATCAGCGAAGGAAAAATCGCCGCCGTCGGAACGCGGCGCGCAGTCGCGGAAAACTTTCAGAGCGAAAATCGCCTGGACGCGGGCGGAAAAATCGTTTGTCCGGCGTTTGTTGACCCGCACACGCATATCGTTTTCGCCGGCAATCGGCTCGACGAATTTGAATTAAAAATTAAAGGCGCGGATTATTTGGAAATTCTCGAAAACGGCGGCGGCATTCTTTCGACCGTCAGGCAAACGCGCGCCGCCGGTTTGCAAAGTTTAATCGAACAGGCAAAGCGGCGTTTAGATGAAATGTTAACTTGCGGAACGCTGACGGCGGAAATAAAAACCGGTTACGGTTTGGACACCGCGACCGAATTGAAAATGCTCGAAGCGATTTTCGCGCTCGACGAAATTCATCCGATTGATATTGTGCCGACCTTTCTGCCCGCGCACGCCATTCCGCCGGAATTCAAAGGCAGAGAAGATGATTACGTGAATTTAATTTGCGACGAAATGCTTCCGGCTGCCAAAAATCAAAGACCAAAAACCAAAGACCGAGAACCGTTTTTTGCAGATGTTTTTTGCGAGAAAAACGCTTTCGATTTAGAACAGTCGCGGCGCGTTTTGGAAACGGCGAAAAAATTGGGATTCGGAATAAAAGCGCACGTTGACGAATTTACAAATCTCGGCGCGGCGCGAATGGCAATCGAACTCGGCGCGACTTCGATTGATCATCTCGACGCGACGAGCGACGCGGAAATCAAACTGCTCGCCGAATCGGAAACAATCGGAATCGTTACGCCGACGGTAAACTTCAATTTCGGCGCGCGAGAATTTGCCGACGCACGAAAAATGATTGACGCGGGCTGCGCGATTGCCGTTTCGACCGATTTTAATCCGGGCAGCGCGCCGTGTCCGTCGCAACCTCTGGCAATGGCGATTGCCTGCCGCTATCAAAAACTTTTACCGTCCGAAGCCTTTAACGCCGCGACAATTAATGCGGCTTTCGCCATCGGTTTAGGCGAAGAAACCGGCTCGCTGGAAATCGGCAAACAAGCCGATTTTTTAATTTGCGACACCGGTGATTATCGCCAAATCGCTTATGAGTTCGGCGGCAATTTCATCGGGAGAACATTCAAAAGAGGAAAAATTGTTTGTGAAAAATAATCAAAACGGGAATAATATTTTCGTGACGAAATCAAATCTTTCTTTTTTATTAAAAATCAAAATCGAAAATCTCTAAAGGAAAAATTATTTTGTGTTGAAGGAAATCGTTATAGACGGCGAAAGCCTCACATTTGAACAAGTTCTCGCGGTCGCTCACGGCGAACCGAACCGCCCGCGCGTTTCTTTGTCTGAAAACGCCAAAGCGAACGTTAATCGTTCGGCAAACGCCGTGCGGCTTCTGCTCGAGCGCGGCGAAATCGCTTACGGCATCACGACCGGCTTCGGCGCGTTCAAAGATAAAATTATCTCGCCGGAGGAAACCGAACTCTTGCAAAAAAATATCGTCGTCAGCCACGCCGTCGGTGTCGGCAAGCCGTTTGACGTTCCGACGACCCGGGCAATTATTTTGATTCGCGCCAACACGCTCGCCCGCGGCTTTTCCGGCATTCGTTTGGAAACTTTGGAATTGCTTCTGGAATTTCTCAATCGGGGCGTAAATCCTCTGATTCCCGAAAAGGGAAGTCTCGGCGCAAGCGGCGATCTGGCACCGCTCGCGCATATGGCTTGCGTTTTAATCGGCGAAGGCGAAGCCGTCTGCGGAGGCGAAATCGTTTCCGCTAATGATGCGCTCGAACGCGCCGGATTAAAGCCCGTCAAGCTCGCCGCCAAAGAAGGTTTAGCGTTGACCAACGGCACGACGATTATGACCGCCGTCGGGCTTCTGGAAACCTCTAAAGCCGTTAAGCTCGCCGAAATCGCCGATGTGTCCGGTTGTCTTTCGCTCGAAGCGTTGAACGGCACGCTTTCCGCTTTCGACGAACGCATCCACGCGTTGCGTCCGCATCCGCGTCAGATCGTCTGCGCCGAAAACCTGCGCGAGAATTTGCGCGGCAGCGAATTCGTGCGCGAATTCGACAAAACCAACGTCCAGGACGCATACACTTTGCGCTGCATTCCGCAGGTTCACGGCGCGTGCCGCGACGCGATTGCGTATGCCGAATGGGTCGTCAATATCGAACTGAACGCCGTCACCGATAACCCTCTGATTTTCTGCGACGCGAATTGCGAAAATATCGAAGTCGTTTCCGGCGGAAATTTTCACGGCGAGCCGCTCGCGCTGGCGATGGATTATCTCGCCATCGCTCTCTCGGAACTCGGCAATATCTCCGAACGACGTTTGATGCGTTTGACCGACGAATGCTCGAACGCCTACGCCTTGCCTCCATTTCTGACCGAAAACGGCGGGTTGAATTCGGGTTTTATGATCGTTCAATACACCGCTGCCGCGCTTTGCACGGAAAATAAAATTCTCGCGCATCCGGCTTCGGTTGATACGATTCCGAGTTCGGCAAACGTCGAAGACCACGTTTCGATGGGCGTTACGGCGGCTTTGAAGCTGCGGCAAATCGCCGAAAATCTCGAACAAATTCTCGCGCTCGAATTATTCGCCGCCGCGCAGGGTATTGATTTCAGGCGCGCGAAAATCGGCGCGGAAAAAAAATTAGGCAAACGCACCGCGCCGATTTATAGAGCGATCCGCGAGCGCGTTCCGTTCATCGAACGTGACGTTTATATGAAAAAACATATCGAAGCGATGAATATAATCATCGCCGACGAAAGACTTTGGAGAAAAGATGGCGAAAGATAAAAATTCATTTTTCACGAAGTTTGCCAAATGGATTGCGGCGGCAACGGGCAAGCCGATAACTTTTGTCGTGGCGGCGGCGGCAGTAATCATCTGGGCAATTTCAGGACCGATCTTCGGCTTTAGCGATACGTGGCAGCTCGTCATTAACACCAGTACGACGATTATTACTTTTCTGATGGTTTTCCTGATTCAAAACACCCAAAACCGCGACACCGAAGCGTTACAGTTAAAAATTGACGAATTGATTTGCTCGATTAAAGAAGCGAGCGATAAAGTTCTCGATCTCGAAGAATTAGACGAAAAGGAACTCGATGAAATTCGCGCCGTTTATCTGGAAAAAGCTAAAAAAGCGCGTGCGGAAGACGATAAACAGAAAAAATCGGAAAAATAAAAACGGTGAAAATCAATCTGCGTGAAAACGTTTCTCTAGCCGAACTGACGACTTTGAAAATCGGCGGCGCGGCGCGTTTTTTCGCGGCGGCAGAAAGCGAAGCCGACGTTATCGAATCGCTCGCGTTCGCCGACGAAAATAATCTTAAAGTTTTTATACTCGGCGGCGGAAGCAATATTTTAATCGCCGACGAAGGCTTTGACGGGCTTGTTCTGCAAATTGCCGCCAAAGGCGTTGCGATTTCGGAAACGCAAAACGAAATCGTCGCGGTCGAAGCCAAAGCGGGCGAAGATTGGGACGATTTTTGCGCGTTATGCGTGGCGGAAAATTTACAGGGAATCGAATGTTTAAGCGGTATTCCCGGTTTAATCGGCGGAACGCCCGTGCAAAACGTCGGCGCGTATGGACAGGAAGTTTCAGAAACAATCTTAAAAGTCAGATGTTTTGACCGCCGGTTGAAAACAATCGTCGAATTAGCAAATCACGAATGCCGGTTCGCTTATCGGCAAAGCGTTTTTAATTCCACTGAAAACAATCGTTTCGTCGTTTTAGCCGTAACATACGTTTTGAAACGAAACGCCGTGCCGAAAATCGTTTACAAGGATTTGCGAAACTGCTTCGGGGAACGCCAGCCGAATTTGGCGGAAACGCGCCGCGCTGTTTTAGAAATTCGCGCCGCTAAATCAATGGTCGTGACCGAAAACGATCCGAATTCTAAAAGCGTCGGCTCGTTTTTTAAAAATCCGATTGTGGCGAAGGAAAAATTTGCCGCAATCGAAAATCTGGCGAAAAATTTCGGCATCGAAAAAGTTCCGAATTTTCCGGCGGGACTTGAAAAAGTCAAAATTCCGGCGGCGTGGCTGATTGAAAACAGCGGATTTTATAAAGGCTTTGAATTCGGGCGCGTCGGACTTTCCGCCAGACACACGCTCGCTATCATCAATCGCGGCGACGCGTCGGCGATTGATGTTTTGAATTTCAAGGAATTTATTCAAGCGAAGGTTGCGGAAAAATTTCAAATAAATCTCGAACCCGAACCGATTTTCGTCGGTTTCGATTTGACTGGGTAAAAGTTTGTTTGAGATAATACTTATTGAAATTGGATTTCAATTTCTTTTATTGATTATATGCCAAGCAATTTAGCCGTCAAATTTTCACCGATTGTTTCCGACGAGAAAAAACTCGAAGTTTCTTTGTCTGACGATCAGGCGACTTTAAAACTTTCTACCTGGACTGAAGATTTAGGCTGGTGCGGGCAGAAAACTTTAACCTTCGACGCGGAAATGCTCGACGAACTGCATCGCGTTATCGCGGCGGCGCGTTACAAACTGAACGGCAAAAAGGATTCGGATTCGGAAAGTGAAAACGCCGCGCATATTTTGAAATTCCCGAGCTTTTCATAATAATTTTGATATTAGAGAATAAAAAAGGAATCGAACTTGTAAATTCGATTCCTTTTTTATTTTTAGATTTTGATTGAAAATTAACTGACTTCGCGGAGAACGATTCTTTCCGAATTAACTTTTGAAGTTCGTTCGGAGGTCAGCTTTTCGAGTTCTTCGACGTGCTGCTGTTCTTCGGCGATTTGACCTTCGAGCCAGAAGCGCGTCGGCAAATCTTCGTCGTCGCACGAATCCCAAGCCATCATATAAACAGCCAACGCTTCGCGTTCGAGTTCCAAATCGAGTTTGAGCATTTCCTGTAATTCGGTTGATTGGCGAATCATCGCCGGTTCGACCGTCGGAACGCCGCCGAGCGCGACGATTTTATCGCCGAGAAACAACGCGTGATCTTTGGCTTCGTCCGCCTGCTCGCGGAAAAATTCCTTGTAAACTTCGCGCTCAATGCCCGTCACTAAATAACTATGCTGCGAGTATTGAATAATGCCCGCTAATTCTAAACTCAACCCTTTATTTAAATTTTCGATTAATTCTGCTCTTGCCATAATTTTAAGTTTTTTAAGAAATACAATTTTAATTATAAGCGAAACAAACTTTGTTGTCAATTAAACTATTTATTTTCAACAGCTTAGAAATGAAATTCATTTTCAAATTCAAAGCTGTTTCAACAAAACAGCTTTAATATATATTTCCGGTAAAAGTTATGCGGCTGAAATTAAATACAATTAAAAATAAATGGAAGAGGATATAAAATAGATGAGCGCGAATCAAATTTATCACCTTTCAGATATCAACTTTTACTTATTCCGAAAGTTCCTACTACTGCCTAAATTTTATTTTAGGTAACCGCGCCGCCGTCAACGATGACGACCTCGCCGCTCATAAAACTATTGCGCGTGCTGACCATAAACGCGGCGAATTCGGCAAGTTCCGCCGGTCTGCCGAGGCGTTGGCGGGCAACCCAAAAATCGTGCATTTGCAAAAGACGTTCGGGCAGCGAATGACCTAAATCCGTGTCGAAAATGCCGGCGGCGATGGCGTTGACAGTAATGTTAAAGTTGGCGGCTTCGCGCGAAAGACATTTGGTGAAACCGATCATGGCGGCTTTCGACGTGGCGTAGTGAACCGAAGTCGGCAGGGAACGAATCGCGCCGATGCTCGTGATATTCAAAATTGAGCCGGAGCGTTTGCGAATCATTTGTTTATAGAAGGGTTTGGTGACGGCAAACAGACTGTTGACGTTCGTGTCAACGACCCAATCCCACGATTTATCGGTCGTCGTGGCGAAATTATCGCCTTTGTTGACGGCGGCGTTATTGACTAAAATATCAATGCCGTCCCACGCTTCGACGATCTCACGCGCTACTCTTTTCATTCCCACGCGGTCGGTGACCGAGACTTTAAAAGCCATTGCGCGCTTGCCGTGGGCTTCGATTTTCGCTTTTGTTTCTTCGGCTAAATCGTCGCGCGAATGATAATTAAAAGCGACATCCGCGCCTTCGCGCGCGAACACATCGCAAATCGCCGCGCCGATTCCGCGCGTTCCGCCCGACACAAACGCGCGTTTTCCTTCGAGTAAAAGATTCACAAATAAATTCTCCCTGCAAACTTTAAAGAGTTTATGTTAATTCGTTGAAAAAAGGCAAAACGCGGATTTTCGCCGGAAACGATTTCAAACCGCGTAATCTTTGAACTTTGCCGTAAATTAAGTTATCTTCAATCTTTTATAACGAACTAATTTTAACAGGAGTTTAAGACAAAAAATGGCAATCAAAGTTGGAATCAACGGTTTCGGACGCATCGGGCGCAACGTGATGCGAACCGCGCTCGGCGATGCGGAGATAGAATTCGTCGCGGTTAATGATTTAACCGATACGAAAACGCTCGCGCATCTCTTAAAATACGATTCGATTATGGGCAATCTCGACCACGACATTTCGGCGGACGGCGATACGATCAAGGTCGAAGGCGACAGCTTTAAGGTTTTCAGCGAAAAAGACCCGGAAAAAATAGATTGGGATTCGGTCGGCGCGGAAGTCGTCATCGAATCGACAGGGCGTTTTACCAAAGCCGAAGACGCGCGCAAACATTTACGCGGCTCGGTCAAAAAAGTGATTATTTCCGCGCCCGCCAAGGAAGAAGACATCACGATTGTTCTCGGTGTCAACGAACACGCCTACGACGCGGCAAATCATCATATAATCTCGAACGCTTCCTGCACGACGAACTGCCTCGCGCCGGTCGCCAAAGTGATTCACGACAAATTCAACATCAAAAGTGCTTTGATGAACACGATTCATTCTTACACGAACGACCAGCAATTATTGGATTTGCCGCACAAGGATCTGCGCCGCGCGCGCGCCGCCGCGCTTTCGATGATTCCGACTTCGACCGGCGCGGCAAAAGCCATCGCGCTCGTTATTCCCGAATTAAAAGGCAAATTCGACGGCATTTCCGTGCGCGTGCCGACACCGAACGTCTCGCTGGTTGATGTTGTGATAAACGTGGAAAAAACGACTTCGAGCGAAGAAGTGAACCGCGTTTTGAAGGACGCGGCGAACGAAGAATTAAAAGGCATTCTCGCCTTTAGCGAAGAGCCGCTCGTTTCGATAGATTTTCGCGGCAACCCGAATTCGTCAATCGTTGACGCGGAAAATACGAAGGTCATAGACGGAACGTGCATTAAAATTCTGTCGTGGTATGACAACGAATGGGGCTATTCGTGCCGCGTCCGCGATTTAATCAAATTCATCGCCGGCAAAGGTTTGTAAATCACAAAAATTATATTTGCGCGGGCGTTGAAAACTTCCAATTCAATGCCCGCGACGTTTTCTAACTCGCAAAGCCTTCTCAAATCTCATAAATAAACCGGCAAATTAATGTTTGTGCATTTTGCATTTATAGTTTTTTTTTCGGAAAAAAGTTGTAAAATGTAAAACGAAGAATCGCCACGCCGATACCAATCTTCATTTTCCAAGCTGAAAAACAGTTTCTAAAAAAATCTATATCTTCTTTTTATCACCGCCATATGAAATGCAAAAAGCTTTTTTCGTTTGTATTGATTTTCGTCTGGATTTTCGCTGCGAGCGCGTCGCTTACGGCTCAAAAAAGAAAACTTACGGGGAAAAATCGAGTTGTTAATGCGCCTCCGATTGAACAAATAAAAACCGTTCAAAAAATCGCGCCCGAACTGCAAAGACGCGTTGACACATTCAATCTCGTCTGGCAAACCGTCAAAGATAATTACTTCGACCAGACGTTCAGCGGACTCGATTGGAACAAAATCCGCAGTGAATTCGAGCCGCGCGTTTTACAGACGGCGACCGATAAGCAATTGCACGAGATTTTGGACGAAATGATAAACCGTCTGAACCGTTCGCATTTTGCGATTATCCCGCCGGAAGTTTACAGGGAAATCGAACGCGCGAAAAGCGAAGCGAAAGCCAGAGAAAAACAGTCCAAAGCGACGGGTGGAAATCAGACGGGCGACGCGGACGAAGAAAAATTCGACGTTGACGCGGCTTTTTCGACTAAGTTCGGCATCGGTGTCGAATTGCGTCTGATAAACGATAAATTCGTCATCACGCGCGTCGAAAAGAATTCGGCGGCGGAAACCGCCGGCTTAAAAACAGGCTTCGAGATAGATAAAATCAACGACGTTTCGCTGAATATGCTTTTGTTCAAGCTCGAGCTTTACGGCTCGAAAATTCGCAATGTCAAAAGATATCTGCCCGCGCAAATCGTTCAATATATGCTTAACGGCGAAAAAGACGGATTCGTGAGATTGACTTGTCTCGACGCTTTGGAACAGCCCAAGGAATTTCGCGTTCGCCGCGAGCCTTTAAAGGGCGCGACGATTTCCATCGGTAAAAATTATCCCGAGCAATTTCTGCAGTTTGAAACCGCCTCGCTGAACGAAGATGTCGGCTACATCAAATTTAATTTATTCGCTTTGCCGGTGGTTGAAAAGTTCTGCGCGGCGTTGACCGAATTGAAAAACAAAAAAGCGATTATCGTTGATTTGCGCGGCAACGAAGGCGGAATTCTCGGCATTTTGATCGGCTTGGGCGGAATGCTCACCGATAAAACAATTGATTTGGGAACTTCGATTTACAAAGTCGGCAGAGAAAATATGATTGCCGCGTCGAAGGCGAAAAATTATTCGGGGAAAATCGTTTTGCTGGTTGATAACGAAACCGTTTCAGCGGCGGAAATCTTCGCCGCGGCGTTACAGGAAAACAGACGGGCATTCGTGGTCGGCGATAAAACGGCGGGCGAGGCTTTGCCTTCGGTTTCCGTCGCGCTGCCGACCGGCGCGGTTCTGCTTTATCCGATTGCCAATTTCAAAACGCGCGACGGAAACCTGATCGAAGGCAAAGGCGTTGAACCGAATTTCGCCGTCAGTCTTGACCGAAAATCGCTTTTGGAAGGCAGAGACAATCAACTCGAAACCGCCTTGCAAATAATCAAGGAAAATCGGACGTTTCCGAAGGCGAACGAAGAAGCGATTGCGATAAAGGCTTTAAATCCGCCGCCGCCGCCGCCGATGCCGCCGCCCGCCGCGCTGAAATCCGCGCCGCCCAAGGGAAAAGTATTAGGCGAAGTAAATATCAAAACCGGTTCAGCGACGCGCGTCGAAAACGAAGCGAATAAAATTGACGAAAAAGCGACGCAAATTATCTCCGCCTTCGTGAGTAAAATCGGCGGCGAAGGAAATCTGAAAAAAATAGATTCGTACATCTTGCAGGGCAGCTCCGAGATAAATTTTCGTGGAACGAAAACCGATCTTGAAATCAACATCATCCGCCGCAAAGACGACGCATATGCCGAGCTTATGAAATCAGTCTCTATCGGCGAGGTCAGGGAAGTTTACAACGGCGCGAAAGTATTTGTACAAACCGATTACGGACTCGATATAGATTTGCCGTCTCAAATCAGCGCGGCAAAAATGGAAATTCTCGCGCCGATTCTTGATCTGACAAACAAAGATTCGTTCCAATCGCTGAAGTATCAAGGCGTTTTTGAACGACTCGGCAGAAAAACACAGATTATTGCCGCGAAAACGGCGGACGGGGCAAACGTCGCGCTGGCGTTCGATGTCGAAACGAAAATGCTCGTCAGCTACGCGACGGCTTTCGGCACAATTTCGTTCGGCGATTACCGTTTAATTGAAAACGTCTCGCTTCCTTTTCACATCGAGCGCGAACGCCTGATGACGATTGACATCGAAGACATAAAGCTGAATCCGCCGATTGAAGATGATGTTTTTGCGAAAAAGGAAAAATGCTTTGACAAAGCGAATTGAGCGATTGAAATTGCGCCATAATCATAAGATAATGTGCAAATCGTAAAAAAGTTTTGAATACGAAATTTATCCGCCGCATTGTTTTGTCTTTTAATCGAAAATAAAAGGAGAAAAGATTTATGAAAAACTCGTCAAATCTCGGCTTCGTTTTGCTGTTATTGATGGCTTTAGGCTGCGCGTGTCCGAACTTGAAAAATATGAAGGTCGAAGACAATCGTTCGGGCAGTCCGAGTCCGAACGCCACGCCAATCGTCGTTGACACGACGGAAACGCCGAAGACAGTCGGCGGCAATGCGGAAATTTCGACGGCGAAATACAACCAGTTGAAAAACGGAATGAGTTACGACGAAGCGGTGCGAATTCTCGGCGCGGAAGGCAGCGAAGTCAGCAGCTCGGAAATCGGCAAATATAAAAATGCGACTTATAAATGGGACGGCGCGAATTATTCGTTTATTATTCTGACTTTTCAAAACGACAAACTTTTATTTAAGTCGCAATCGAATCTGAAATAAAATTCGATTCTTCGGTTTTTCCGCCAATCGGGAAGCGTTGTAAAATGAAAGCGATACAATTATCGCTGAAATTTCGCGCTTCTCTTTTCGTGTAAAAAAATGAATAAGAAAACAATCAAGGACATAGACATCAAGGATAAACGAATTTTTATCCGCGTTGATTTCAATGTGCCGTTCAAAAACGGCAAAATCGAAGACGACACGCGCATTCAGGGCGCGCTGCCGACGATAAAATATGCCGTCGAGCAAGGCGCGAAGGTCGTTTTGGCTTCGCATCTCGGACGACCTTTGAAGGACAAAAAGAAAGCCGAAGAAAAAGGAATGCCGTATGACGCAGCGAAGTATTCGCTCAAGCCGGTTTACGAATACTTGCGTTCATTGCCCGATTTTCAAGGCGTTTCGGAGCGCGGCGCAGAACCAGTCGAAATTTCCGAAGGCGCAGCGAAGCCCGGACGCGCCGAAGTCAAAAACGAGCGCATTTTTTTCGTCAACGATTGCGTCGGCGAAGCGGTCGAAGAACGTGTCAGTCAATTAGAAATCGGCGAAGTTCTGCTGCTCGAAAATCTGCGGCTGCACGCGGAAGAAGAAAAAAACGACGAAGCGTTTGCCCGAAAGCTCGCCGAATTGTGCGACGTATATGTCAACGACGCATTCGGCACGGCGCACCGCGCGCACGCTTCGACCGAAGGCATCACGCATTTCGTCAAAGATTCGGTCGCCGGTCTTTTGATGGAAAAGGAATTGAATTTCTTAGGCAAGGCTCTCGACGATCCCGAACGCCCGTTCGTCGCCATTCTCGGCGGCGCGAAAGTATCCGACAAAATTCCGGTCATCGAATCGTTAATCAATCGAAAGGTTGACAAACTTTTAATCGGCGGCGCGATGGCTTATACGTTTTTTAAAGCGAACGGCTATACAATCGGCAAATCTCTGGTCGAAAACGAAATGCTCGAAAAAGCTCTGGAGATCGAAGAACATGCAAAGGCGGCGCACATCGAATTGATTTTGCCGACCGACCATCAAGTCGTTGATTCTTACGATCCGCTCAATTCGCGCAAAACGATTCCGATTGATTTTACGAACGCCGGTCTGGTCGGCTTGGACATCGGCGCGGAGACGGCGGAGATTTTTAAGAATGCTCTGCAAGGCGCGAAAACAATCGTCTGGAACGGTCCGATGGGAATGTTCGAGGAAAAACCGTTCGACGAAGGCACGATTGCCGTTGCCCGCGCGGTCGCCGAAGCGACAAAAAACGGCGCGACTTCCATCGTCGGCGGCGGCGATTCGGTTTCCGCACTCAATCAAGCCAAATTAAACGAAGAGATTTCGCACATTTCAACCGGCGGCGGCGCGACGCTCGAATTTTTAGCCGGCGACGTATTGCCCGGCGTGGCGGCTTTGAACGACAAATAAAGCCGCGTTTGTTGTTCGCGTTCGCAAATTCGCCTCCGGTTCAAAAAAGAGATTGACGAAAGCATTTATCAGTTGTATGATTTGGACGCTGGTGAAAAAGGTTGATTGAAAATCCGTAAAACGACATGCCGTTTAGCATACGAACAACGGTGCAAGCGGTTTTTTATTGGCAATACATCTTGTTGATTTGATTGCGAATGTTGTTAACACAAGCGCGAGGCTTTCTCGCCGCTCTACAAGGTTTGTTGGCGCGCCCGCGAGCATTGTTGTCATCGCCGCGAATGCTATTGTCATCGGTGCAAACGCTCTTTTCATCGGTGCGAACGTCGTTGACTCAATTGCCGCATAAAAACAGACGGCGGACAAAGTTTGCGTGATTGTCGTCAACGCGGTTGTTTCACCGTTACAAACGCCTTTTTCGCTCGTATATTTTATATTTCAAATCGATTTATTCGATTGATAACTCAGAAAGTTTCCGTCACGACACACCCCATTGTCCGTTTCGTATAACTTTTCACTTTTTATACAACACGCTCTCTTAAATAGAGATACTTTAAATAAAATACTTTACGGAGGACAAAAAAATGGCAGATAAAAGAGCCAGAAAACTAGCACCAAAATTATTACAATCGGATTTGGACGCGCTCGACGCACTCGCGGCGATTGACGGTTACACGCCGTCAAACGCGAAATACGCGATCAGCGTCGCGCAGAATTTGCGTGACGATTTGCGGGCGAAACAGGCAAAGGAAGTGCAGGACGACGCGCAGGCGAAAGCCAGCCGCGATGCCGCCGCGAACAGCGAATGGGACGTTCACGAGTTCGTGCTGGGCGCAAGCGTGCAAATCAAAGCGCAGTTCGGCGAAAACTCCGACGAATATGCTTCGCTCGGCTTCAAAAAGAAAATGGAATACAAAAATCCGAAAAAGAAGCCCGCCGCTTAATCGAAAAGCGATTTGATAGATTTATCAATTTGGAAATTAAGGCGGTCAGTTTAATCATACGAATCGAAAACGGCTGCCGTAATTTCCGGCAAATTCACATGTAAGGAGATTAAAAATTATGCCTACAGTCGAAGAACTAAATAAAGCACTTCTGGATATAATAGACGATTTAGAATCACCGCCCTCAGGAGCAAAACATTTCATATTCAAAAACATCAGCGGCGTAGCGGCTTCCGAACAGGCAGCGAAACTGCACGCTCCGAGAATGCTGCAATATAATTTAAAAACTAATTTCGAGTCAATCGGAGTATTTCTTCAAGTTGCTCCTGCCTTGCTGGCGGGAATGGGAAGCCGGGAAAGCGATATGGGCGCGGCTTTGCAATCCTCAAAATCAATCTACTGGGGTTGGGGCGACAAAAGCATTCGTAAGAAAAGCGGCGAGAAGGTCGCTACATACCACGGATTCGGGGTTTTACAACTTGATCGTATAAAGTGTCCGATTAAGGAAGCACGAAAGATATTAAACGAATCGTTAGGTAAGAAACAATTAAATCCGTATGATTATCAATGGCTTAAATGGGGCGCGGAAACTTTTACAACTAAGCTCGCGCAGGCAGGCGACGCTTATCCGACCTTGAAATCGCCGGAACAATTTGCGACGGCATTGAGCAAATATAACGGTGGTCATAAAAAACTTTACTATCCTAAAAATGATTATTATACGACTCAGCACGATTATGCGGGCGACACAATGGCACGAGCCAGATGGTATTCTAAAAATTGGGGGACAATATAATGAATAAATTATATTTAAGCGTTTTAGTATTGATTCTTGTCATGTACAGCTGTGCCGTGTCGCAGTCACCTCAACAGACGAATAACGGTGTCAGCGCGAATGCAAATGTCGTCGTTAACGATGTGATCAATAAAAATGAAGTTAAATCTTCGCAATCTTTTTCCGAATGTGCGAAGCATATTACAGGTCTGGCGAAAGGAATAAATATCCCGTTCGAACTCTGCGTGGATAAAAAGAAACCGGCGGATAAAAGTGAGAAAATGCGCGTTCCGTCCGCGTATAACGCCGCTTATAGTTATTACGACGGAACGGATTTACCGTTTAATAAACTTCCCGCCGAAGTGCGAAAGATTATCAAATTGACCGCGCCCGAAATGGATACGGATAAAGTCGTTTTCGCTCTACTGATTGTTCCGTCCGACGATCCGAAATTCCCGGACAGATTTGTTAAAGGATATAATTACTCGTCCACAACGAAAGAAAAAATCCAGGGTGCCGATCCGAATCTGCATACCTGGGTATTTAGAAGGCAAAACCGGTTGCTCAAGCTCGACAGTGCCGAGTTGGAGTCGAAATAACGCATCGAAGATAAAGTTTGTAAAAGCGGTTCGTTTTATTTCGAGCCGCTTTTAGTTTGTGCTAGAATTACGCTTTTGTAATAAACGATTATGAGAAAACCTGTTATCGCGGGGAATTGGAAAATGTATAAGCTGCTCGGCGAAGCGGTTGAAACGGCTTTGGCTTTGAAGCCTCTGGTGGCGAACGCGAATCATTGCGAAGTCGTTATCGCGCCGGTTTTTGTTCAACTGAAAACGATTTCCGATAGATTGGAAGGCTCGAACGTCAAAGTCGCGGCGCAGGACTGCGCTCCCGAATCGAAACAGAGCGCGCAAACCGGCGAAGTTTCCGCCGAAATGATCAAAGATGTCGGCGCGTCGCACATTATTATCGGTCATTCCGAACGGCGGCAGTTTTACGGTGAAACGGATGAATCGGTTAAACGAAAAACAATCGCGTGTCTCGCCGCAAATTTGACAGCGATCGTCTGCGTCGGCGAAATGTTGGCGGAAAGAGAAGCGGGCAATGCTGAAACAGTCGTCAAAACGCAGCTTTCCGGCGCGTTGGATAATTTGACAGTTTCGGATATGGAACGTATTATTATCGCTTACGAGCCTGTTTGGGCAATCGGCACCGGAAAAGTTGCCACGCCCGAACAGGCTCAAGAAATGCACGGCTTTATTCGCCGCGCAATCTTTGAAGCGCACGGGGCGGAAGTCGCCGGAGCGATGAGAATTCTTTACGGCGGCTCGGTCAAGCCGGACAACATCGCCGGATTGATGGAAAAGACGGACATTGACGGCGCGCTGGTCGGCGGCGCGAGTTTGGAAGCCGCGGGCTTCGCTTCAATCGTCAATTATAAATAAGCGGTCGAACTTCAAAAATTCAATTTTTGATTTATCGCTCTCGATTTTCGACCCGTAAAATGCTGGAGTTCCTGTGGTTTATTTTTTATACACTTTATTTTTTCTTTCTTGCCTCGCGCTGATTGCGAGCGTTTTGTTGCAGCCGGGTAAAACCGATGCGGGCGCGCTTTTTACAAGCAATATCTCCAGCACGGCGTTTCAGCCGCGCGGCTCGCAGACGATTTTGTCGAAAATCACCATCGCCGCCGCGACGACGTTTATGCTGTCCGCGCTTCTTTTGGCGATGCCCGCGTTGACCGGCACGCTTTCGGTACTTGAAACCGTCGGCGACACGCCGACCGAAACCGCTCCGGCGACCGACGCGAACGCCAACACTGCCGCCACTGTGCCGGCAATCGAAGCGAACACGAACGCTAATACGGCGACGGTGACGACCAATTCCAACGGCGCGGTCAATACGATCATCGTCGGAAATGCGAATGAAATCGGCAACCCGAACGCGGCGAACGCGAATGCCGCAAATAAGTAATTTTCGCGGAACGATTTTTCGCCGTAGATTTGAAATCAACGATTTTTAATTTCCAAGCCGAGGTGGCGTAATTGGTAGCCGCGCACGTTTGAGGGGCGTGTGGCGTAAGCCGTACGAGTTCGAGTCTCGTCCTCGGCACCATCTTAAAAGACAAAGGACTTAGCTTAAAAACTAAGTCCTTTGTCTTTTTTTTGTCAAATGCGCGGTTGGCGTAATTTCGGTGTCCGGGGAAAGTTACTGAACCGTTTCCGTTGACAATTCAAGCTCGTCCTGCGCGGAAATCTTTATTATTTCAGCTTCGAGGAATTTAATATAAACGGCTCTTTTGTCCGCCGGAACGCGCTTTAAGTTTTCTTCGAGCAGCGTTTCGATTTGCTGAACGCCGGCTGCCGGCTCTAATTCCAACACGACGGAATTTTCAAAATTTTGTTCTTCTTCCTTTTTCATTTCTTAGATATAAATCTAAGAAATGCCGAATTGCGCCGATTTTACAAAAGATTTTTTTATTCAATTGTTATTTTTCATCGCAGTCGCTTTTGTCGAGCCAGAGCCGCTGCATCTCGCACCGTGTTTTGCCGCCGACCCGAAACGGCGGCATCGCCTTCGCATTTTTGTCGTGCAGATATTCGATTAATCCGTCGCCGTCTATCGCCCAGCTGTCGAACATAATTCCTTCGGAATCGTGACCTTTGCGCGGGTCGTTGTAACCGTTCAATCCGGCGGCGTGGATAAATTCGTGAACGAGGATGACTTCCTTTTGTTTATCGGTCAGTTTTTTTACTTTGCCGGGCAAAAAAACCGCCGCGAAAAATATTTCGTCGCGTTTATCAACCAGCGTCGAAGTGTCGCCGTGAAGTTTGTCGGCGGTAAAATTATCGTTCGTTTTGGCAACATCGCCGTAATGATTTTTCTGCATCGGACCGTTCGCTAAAATTACGACGACGTGCGCCTCTTTTTCTTCGGTCACGTCAACGAGTTCCGCGCCGAGGGCGAGCGCATTAAAACTTTTCCAAGCCGCGCTGTATGCCGTCGCCCAAGCCGCCGCGCCGTTGTAAACTTTTAATTTGCCTTCTTTTTTCACCCGCTTCATCCATTTTGCCGACATTATTTTTTTCTCCGAACGATAAATTCAGACGATAATTTTTCGATTCATTCAAAATTAACCGCCGCTGTAAATTGATAAGACGTTTCGAGGAAATTATTTCATAAGCAAAATAAAAAACTTCGGAAATGATTTCATTTCCGAAGTTCTGAAGCTTCGAGCGCGGCGGCAAACCGTTTCTGCCAAATTTAAGTATTAAAAAACTTAAAACGGACCGACGTAATATCCGACGAAATCGGCTCCGGTAAAATCTTCCGTGCCGTTCACAAATTGCGTCGGCTGGTCAAATCTGAATTTTCTGCCCGAAGCGGTAATTGTATAAACCGTTCCCGCCGGTAAATTTTCAAACAGGTAATTGCCGTAAACCGAAGTTCGCGCCGTTTGAATATGACCGCTGCTGTCGGTCAGCGTTAAAGTGATATTTCTGATCGGCTCGCCCGTCGGACTTAAAACGCGCCCGCTGATACTGATTGCAGCGGCGGTCGGACCGGCGAAAGTAATACTTGTGCCGCCAACTGTGCCTGTTCCGTTAGCTGTCGCATAATCGAAAACACAAACAATCCATTCTCCATTTGCTTGCGCTGGTGTTAAAGTGCCGAAAAATCCTGTTAGTGATGTGACAGGTCCGTTTGCTGTTCCTCCACCATAATCGCTGGTTTGATAAGTTCCAGGATTCACATTCTGAGCTGTTGTGCATCCGGTTGTTGCCGCATCGATAGTAGTTAATCCAGAATCGCTAAAAATATAATTGCCGGCATAATTACACGACCTTGCATCAGGCGGACCGGCTAGAATAAAGCCATCCGCGTTTACATCAGGTGGATATACCACAAGGAAAGTATCACCTATAAAAGGGTGATTCAAATTAGTATAACCAACATTAGCGACTGTAACATTGGTTGTGATGCCCGCAACATTCACAGAACTACAATTATTAAAGTCAGTTCCAGAACCGTTAATAATGCTAAAACCGGGACCCGTAAATGTCTGTGCAGCAACTGTCCCAAGCATTGACATTACCAAAAAGCCTAAGCAGAAAAGGCTTTTTCCTTTGGACGCGAAATTTTTCATATTCTCCCTCCCTAAATCAAGTAAATAAAAATGGTTAAGTTTGTGGTCCGCTCGCATTCAAAAATAAATTCGAGATGACCTTAAATTAGTGTTGCGACTGGCTAAAAGTATAAAACATCAGGCTTCAAAATCACAATGAAATTTGTTTGTTACGCCGTAAAAAACTGATTTTTGTTTTGATTTTGTTCGTGCTTTAAATTTTTCGACGCTAAAATTCTCGTCTTTTGGAGTGCGGACGGCTCGTCCGCCAACGGTTGGAATGCGAAGTAGTTTGATTGCCGCCGCGCGATTTGACGGCAATAATTTTCTCGCGCGGTCGCGCTCGAATTGCGGCCGAGCCGTCCGCGCTCCGTTTTTAGTATTATTTTGAAAGTTATTGAGTAAATAAATCTTTAATCGCCTGATTGATCGAAGCTCTGGCTTTGACGCAGCTTTCCGACGCTGTTTTGTCGCACGAAACGCATTGATTTAAGTCTGTAATGATCGGCAAAAGCTGATTTTTATAGATGTCGGGCAGAACGGCGATTCTAATTTCAAAGCCTTTGATTTTCTCCTGCGCGGCTTCCATCGAAGCGTTGCATTCGCGGTCGTTCGCGGCGTTGTTTTGTCGTCTAACCAAATCCATCGCTCGACCTTGTTTTTCCAGAATTTGAAATTCGCGCGTGAGCGTGTTGACTTCGTTTTTCTGGGCGGTTTCCTTGTTTTTGGCTTTGATATTTTCCGCCGACCCGTTGTCGGCGGGCGGCGTGTTTGAACAGGATATGAAAAGCAAAAGCGCGGGAAAAAAAACGTAGAATTTCATATTAGAAAAGTTTGAATTGAACGGTTAAATATTTTTTCGGATTTTGCCGGAAGTCGTAAATTAATTTTGTGCCTTCGGACGAAAGCTGATTAACGTTGGCGGCGGTTTGATTTAAATTGTTGTAAAGCTGTTCGTCGGTTAAAAGTTTACCGAGCGAGCCTTTGCCGCCGCGCGCGTCGTCTAAAATTAAATCGACTTTTTCAGACGTTGAATTCAGACGATTCAAAGTCTGTTTGGCTTCGTTGTAAAATTCTTCGTCCTTCAAGAGCTTGCCGATGGTGCCTTTGCCCGCGCTTAAATCGTCGGTAATCGTATTGAGCTTGGCGATGGAAACGCGCAAATCAGCGATGGCGGCGCGCGAATCATTATAAATCGCTTCATCGGTCAGAAGCTTGCCGGCTGTTCCTTTGCCGGCGCGCAAGTCTTTGGAAATCGCTTCGAGCTGTGCGACGCTGCGGTTCAGATTATTGTAAAGTTCCGGGTCGTTCAAAAGTTTGCCCGCGCTGCCGTCGCCGCGGTTGATGCGGTCAACCGTATTTTGCAGCTTTGCCAAAGTCAGTTTCGTTTCGCCGACCGTCGCGTCCAAATTGTTATATAAAGCCTCGTCGTTGATGATTTTGCCCAAGGTTCCGTCGCCGCGGTTGGCTTTGTCTAAGATTTCATTCGCCGGAACGGAAATTTTATCGAGCTTCTGTAAAAGGTCTTCGCCTTTTTCAGTTAATTGATTGATCGAAGATGCCGCAGTCGAGGGCAGCACATCGTTGTCGGAAACCGCCGAGCCTTTTGAAGTGCCGGGCGTGATATTGATTAATTTGTCGTTGGCGAGCAGGGAAACCGAGGTCAGCTGCGCGGTCGAATCGGTGCGGATGCGTTCGGTAATCGCCTTGCCGTCGAGATTTCTGACGATTGACAAAACGGCTTCGACGCGGGCGTTTTCAGGACTGTCCGGCGGCAAAAGAATTACCTTTTCGACCTTGCCGATATTGACTCCGGCGAGCTGTACTTCTCCGCCCTCGCGCAAGCCGTCGGCGGCGGCGAACTGCGCTTTCAGGTGCAATTTTTTCTCGAACGGGTTAAAGCTGCCGCTTGCGTTCAAAATCAAAAACGCTAATACGGCGAGACCGAACAGCACAAAAATTCCGACGCGCAACTGGCTGAATCTTAAATTATTTTGGGTTGGGGGCATATTATTTTAGTGGTAAACGGTAAGTGGTAAACGGTAATTTTTAGAAAGTATTTCATTTAGCACTTTCTACTTACCGTTTACCACTAATGCTTATTTTCCGCGCACGAACCTTAAAATATACGGGTCATCGGAAGCGTAAAATTCTTCGTCTTTGCCGGTGAAAATTATTTTGCCTTCTTTGAGCATCACGATTTCCGTATTGACCAGACAAAGTTTTTCGCCCTCGGTTTCAAAAACGACTTCGCCGTGTTCATCAACGACGGCGTATTCGCTCGCCAGATATTCGAGATTTTTCATTTCGTGCGTCACGAAAATCGAAGAAACGTCTTCCAGATCGCGCAGCTTGATCGCCAACTCGCAAATCGTTCTGGCAGTCGGCGGATCGAGTCCGGCGGTTGGCTCGTCGAACATCACGATTTGCGGATCGCCGACCAGAGCGCGGGCGATTCCGACGCGGCGGCGCATTCCGCCCGAAAGTTCGGCGGGCATTTTGTCAATCGCGTCTTCCAAATCAACGAATTTCAACATTCGCCGCACTTCGCGCTCGACTTCTTCTTCGCCGACACCCTGCTCGTGAAGGCGGTAAGCGACGTTTTCGTAAACCGAAAGCGAATCGAACAATGCGCCTTCCTGAAAAACCATACCGATTTTTTTGCGAATCGGCATCATTTCCACTTCGTTGTAGTTGGTAATGTCTTCGCCGTCAATCAAAATTTGTCCCGAATCCGGTTTCAGCAAGCCTAAAATAAGCCGGATCGTCGTGGACTTGCCGCCGCCGCTTCTGCCTAAAATGACTTTCGTTTCGCCGCGACGAACGGTAAAACTGATACCGTTTAAGATTTTTTTGTCTTCAAAAGAAAGATGCACGTCGCGGAATTCGATAGCCGGAACGATACGCTCGACGTTATCAACCGCGTCCTCCAAATCGGACGGTTCGAGTTCTTCTTCAATAACTTCGCCGCTCGGAGCAGCTTTTTCGTTTGAATCGGCGAACATAAAATTTCGTTTATTATACGAATTAAGTGGTAAATGGTAAACGGTAAGTGGTAAATGTTGAAAAGCTCATCCTTAGTAATTCCTGCAGATTTGTAAATTCAAAATTTTAGCATCACTTCTAAATGGATGGTTTTTCATTCACCATTTACCATTCACCACTTACCGTTTACCACTCAAATATATTTGATGTCGAGGAGCGAATTGATTGCTCTGGACAGGAAAAAGTCGAAGATAATCACGACAATCGAAGACAAAACGACCGCGTTCGTCGTCGAGCGTCCGACACCAACCGTGCCGCCGTCCGTGCTTAAACCTTTATAACAGGAAATGCCGCCAATAATAACTCCGAAAAATAAGGGTTTAATTATCCCGCCAATGATATCCGGCGTGGAGATGCCGAACCGCACGGATGTAATGTATGAACTGAAATCATAATTAAAAACGCCCCAGGAAACTATTCCACCGCCGATAATTCCGAAAACATCGGCGGCAACGGTTAAAAGCGGAAGCATAAGCATCAAAGCGATGATGCGCGGCGCGACCAATTTTCGAGTCGGATTCGTGCCGAGTGCGCGCATCGCGTCAATTTGCTGCGAAACGACCATCGAGCCGAGTTCCGCTGCAATCGCCGAACCGATACGACCGGAAACCATTAACGCCGTCAAAACCGGACCCAGTTCACGCATTAATGAAGTAGCGACGGTGCGTCCGACGGTATCTTGAATCGAATAATACTGAAAAGTCGGAAAAGATTGTAAAACTTCCACGCCGCCGGTAAAAAATCCGGTCAGCAAGACTATCGGTAAAGAACCGACACCGATTAAATCCATTTGAGTAAGGGTTTCTCGAACATAGCGCGGGCTTTTGAGCAAAGTGAAAAGCGCGGAAAAAATCAGATTGGTTATTTCCTGTAGCTCGAATAAAAATTTTTTCAGTAGATTCATCGGCAAGCGTCGGCGTTTGGACATTAAAAGGTTACACCGAACAAGCGCGAAACGACAAACAAAAAAGCCGATTCCTTTAATGAACCGGCGTGAATTTGAAAGTGTTGTATTTTCGACGGAAACCGAAAGCCTAATTATTTTTACGCAGACGGCGTTGGCGGTTGATAAGTTTTTGATTCGGCGCGTTGAACGGAACATTGCGGCGCGGATTCGGGTTTTTTGCCTTCTGCTCCATAAATCTTTGCCGAACTTCGCGGAATTTGACGAGCTGTTCGGGCGTTAAAACTTTTCGCACGGCAAATTCGCTCGCCGAACGCAGACGAACGACCTCGGCTTGCGCCTGATGCAGGGTTTTTAGACGCGTCTGAACTTCGGTTTCATTCGCATTGTCGCCATAAATCGCTTGATCCAAATCATTGCGGGCTTCGCGCAGGCGACGCTGCGCCTCGCGCATCTGCGGTTGATTCTCACGGTTGATCTGGCGAATTTGCCGGATCTGGTCGGGCGATAAATTTAATTCCTCTAAAAGACTTGGACGATTAGTCTGCGGCGCGTCGGCATCGGGCGTTGCGTCCTGCGCTTTGACCGCCGAGATGAAAAGAAGCGTTAGAAACGCCGTTAAAATTAAAATTGAAAAATTAATTTTTTTCATTTAATCCTCGAATTTATTTGGTGTCGAGTTCGGCAAACAAATCCGTCAGCCGAACCGAATCGTCTTCGTCTTCGTCCGTATCGGTCAAGGTCGGAGCTTTCGATTTATGAACGCTCACGGGCTTTCTGTTATTATTCGACGCTGCAGCCGCGACTTCCGAAATGGATGATTTTGTTTTTGGAACTTTCACCGAAACTTTGAGCAATTGGTTTTGATCGTTCGATTTTTCGATTGGTGCGCCTGGCTTGGCAACCGAAACCGCCACCGGATTTGCGGTTTTATCAATCGCGATTTCTCGGTTTTTATTTATTTCAAACGCCTTATTTTCGCCGGTTACTTCGCCCGAATTCTGAACGGTCGGCGCGACAACGACTTTGTTAGTCGGTTCGTCTCGAACTTCCGCGAAATATTTCTCATTTGAAAGGCGCGACGAATAAATAAAGATACCCGCGCCGACAAATAAAAGCAAAATCGCGGATGCCGCGAATGCCGGATTGAAAATCCAACTCGACCATAAATTGGCAAACGCGGATTTTGGTTTTTCCGTCCCGACGACAAATTGCGGCTTCGCGCCGGTAATCGCCGAAAGCTCGAAATGCGGCGTAGTCAAATTTGAAAACTCCGCTTCGCGCCATTCAAGAACCGACGAGCGAATCGAGCCGAAACCGGAAAATTCGTCGGCGCAATCGGCGCAACTTTTCAAGTGCGACTCAAATTTATTTTTCTCGCCGCCGTTCGTTTCGCCGTAGAGATAACCAATCATCTGTTCGGCAAACTCACACGAAGAATTTTGATTTTCCTGAAACATAACTTTATAAAAAAACTTTAAAACAAAAATTAAACAATCTCGAGCGGCGTTTTCTCGAGCTTCATCCGAAGCTGTTTAAGTGCGGTATAAACCCGGCTCTTGACCGTGCTGAGCGGCACCTCCAGCGCGTCGGAAATTTCCTGAAACGTCAACTCTTCAAACTCCTTCATCACGATCACCTGCCGCAAATCGGCGGGCAACGATTGAACCGCCTGCCTGATTAGATGCGTGCGCTCGTTCTGCTCGGCGGTGCGCGAAGGCATCAAACGGCGCGGCGCGACGAAAACTCTTTCTTCGGTATTTTCTTCATCATCGAGAAAACTTTCCGACCGCGTTTTCTGCCGCCTTTTCGTTGTCAAACATTGATTGACGGCAATGCGGTGCAGCCAGGAAGAAACCTTTGCGTCGCCGCGAAAATTTTTCAAATTCCGAAATGCCGCGATAAAAGTTTCCTGCGCCGCATCTTTGGCTTCATCTTCGCGGGCGAGCATACCGAAACAGAGCGCGAAAATCTTTCGTTCCCATCGCCTGACAATTTCGCCGAAAGCCTCCTGATCACCCTTGTTTGTTAATTCGACTAATTGCTCATCGGTTAAGTTAAATAACATTACTCGTGATTGATTAGCAAAATTCAGCACGAGAATTTTATCAAACGCGCCTCGAAGCGCAAAACTTTTTCACGCTCAATCAGTTAGACGCGCCGCTTTCTAAAAAAGTCTGAATTATCAGAGGTTTTTCAAAAAATAATGATTGCCGTTATGCAACCGGGATTTGACCGCGTTTTGAACGATAATCAAAATTCTGTCGCGGTCAAATCCCGTCTATTAAACGATAATTTTTGTCAATTTCAGTTGGATTTCGATATTTTTCGCAGAATTTAAAATAAAAAGACTTCAAAATTATTATCTTTTGAAGTCTTTTTAATCAAAAATAGACCGGAGTCTGTTTTGATGAACGCCGAATAAATTTTTTTTTGCGTCCCGAAAGGTGAAAAATTGTCAATCAAGGAAATTTTTTTAAGCGTTTGCCGTATTTAACGATTGAACCTTAATAATAAAATCCTTCCAGAGTTTCGCATCGACCTGTCGTCGAACCGTGCCTTCGGCGTGATTGTTTTCGCAGAAGATGACCGGCGATTCGATTTCCTCGCAAACGATTTTATAATGGTAACCGTCCGCGTCAACGCCGTCCGGCACGGGAAAACACGTTTCCGTCTTAACCCATTTATCAATTTCCGCCAGCGAAATATGATTAAGCGTCTTTCCCGAATCAAAATGGTGAACAAGCAATTCGTCTGAATAATTTTCCGCCGTCATAATTTATCGAATAAGCGAATTTTCTTGAAATAAAGCCGCCAAAACGCTGAATTTTACAAAAAGCTAAAATAGGTTGTGCAGGGATCGAACCTGCGACCCACGGATTACATTACCACACTGACTTTCGCCAGCCGCTTTACTAATCAAGCGTTGTAGTCTGGACTATCTCATCACCCGCAGCCGAAACTGTTTGGGCGCGCGGCGTATAGTCTCTGAGGGCTTTCTTGAAATTAAAATTAAAATCAAGGTTGCCTGCTGATTGTCCAATCTTCAAAATTTTCACGTTCCGTTGGATCGTATTTGAAGCTCTTAGGATTTTCCAGCATACAGCCGCGTTTTCATTCCAATGTTTCCATTGGACGCTCCTAATTCAATGAACAAGAGTCCGTTGCTCTACCGACTGAGCTAACAACCCGTATAAACGTTTTGGATTATAACAATAAAGAATTTCAAAGTCCAAAAATCAGGCGGATTTGCAAAAAACTTCGGCGCGCGGCGTTCATAGTTTGGAAAAAACGGAAGTTGAAAGCAAAATAATAAACGATGAAGGAATGTCCCAAATGTGATTTGTGTTACCCGGACGAAGTGAATTTTTGCCCGCACGACCAGACGGCGACTCGGAATAACTTGCCGGGAACGCAGCTGCTCGCCAATCGTTACTGGATTGAAAAACGGCTCGGGCGCGGCGCGATGGGGCAGGTTTATCTGGCGACCGATAAAAATCTCGGCACGCGGCGCGTCGCTTTGAAAACCGTGCGGCAGGACATTTTGAACAGCGACGATTTGCAGGAAGGCGAAGCGATTGCCCGGTTCGAGCGCGAAGCGATGTCGGCGGCTTCGATTTCGCATCCGCACATCGTTGACGTAACCGATTTCGGCGAATCCAAAGAAGGCGTTTTTTATCTCGTGATGGAATACGTCGAAGGCGAAACGCTGCATCGTCTTCTGCGGCGCGAGGGAACTTTGCCGGTCAAACGCGCCGTCAAACTGCTTCGTCAAATCGCCGACGGCGTGGAAGCGGCGCACGATGCCGGTGTTCTGCACCGCGATTTGAAGCCCGCCAATATTTTTATAATGAACAAAGGCAAATCGGGCGACGGCTTTATCAAGGTCGGCGATTTCGGTTTGGCGAAAATCGTTAACCAAACGGTGACCGATACGAAATCCAACACCACGCCTTCATCGCGCGGCATTATCGGCACGCCGGAATTTATGTCGCCCGAACAGATGCAGCCGGAACTCGGCGTGGACGTGCGCGCCGATATTTACGCGCTTGGCACAATTGCTTATTTGATGCTCGGCGGCAGAACGCCTTTCACCGGCGATTTGATGCAGCTCGTGATGCAGAAAATTATGCACGCGCCGCCGCCGCTTTCGACTTTAAGGTCGGATATTCCGAAGGAAGTCGAGCGCGTGATTATGCGCTCTCTGGAAATCGAAGCGAAAAATCGTCCGGCAAGCGTCGCCGAATGGATTGACGCGCTCGAAGCCGCCGCCGAAGACATCGAAGATAAAAAAACCGTCGGAACTTCGCGCCTGGTTATTCTCGCCCCGGTCAACGCCGAAGTTTATGTTGACGACGAGCGGAAGGGAAGCATCGGCAGCTCTGGCAAATTAATTCTAAGCACGATTCCGGCGGGACAGCACGTTTTAAGAGTTACAAAAACCGGCGAAAGAGACGACGAACGCGTCATCGAAATCCGCGAAAGCGAAGGCGAACAAGTTATACAGGCGCAATTAAAACCGACGCGCGGCGCGAGCCAGCCGTCTTCGTCCGAAGCGGGCGGAAATTCGAGCGGCGCGGCGCAGTCGAGCGTGATGCCGGGCATCGTCGCCTGCACCAATTGCGGAGCGCGATTCGCCGAAGGCGTAAAGTTCTGCGGAAAATGCGGCAATCGTTCGTTCACGGTCATTACTGAGGGCGAAGGCGAAAATAAAGCAAATAATTCGTGTCCGCGTTGTTCGGCAAAATTGCCGCCGAATTCAAAATTTTGCGGTCGCTGTGGTTTGAATATCACGGAGACGGGTAGCCTGCAATCGTCAAAACCAATGGGATTTTACGCGAGCCAACCGGCGCGGGTCGTGCCTCTGAGCGAGAAAACTTGCGGAAAATGCGGCGGCAAATATCCGCCGAACATCAAATATTGCGGTCGTTGCGGAACTAACTTAGGTTAATCTTAATAATAAAATTTGCCTCGTCGGAGCGCGGACGGCTCGTCCGCGCAACGGAGTAGCCGCGACGTTGTTCGATTGCCGCCGCGCCGCTTGACGGCAACGGTTTCTCTCGCCCTTCGCGCTCAATTGCGGACCAGCCGTCCGCGCTCCTTTTATGCACCAGTTTTAGTTTTACCTCAAATAATTTATAAAAAAGCCTTTTTACCTTTTCCCGCCAAAAAACGTATAATACAAAAAAATGTTTTTCATTTGCCGGAAAAATGCTGATAAATAATGAAATATTGTTCGAGATGCGGAAAAAAATACAGCGACGACAATCTGAATTTTTGTCTCGATGACGGCGCGATTTTAACGAAAGTTGACGACGCGGACGATTCGATGCCGGCGACCGTGATGATGAATCAGCCGCGACCGTCCGTTCCAAATCAGAGCGTCGGAACGCAGCCGAATTTCGGCGGGCAACAGTTTGGCAATCAAAGCGGCGCGCCGAATAATTGGGGCAATCAAAATCAATTTACGATGCCGCCGCCGAAAAAATCCAAAACGTGGCTGTGGGCTGTCGGCATTCTCGGTGTATTGGCTTTGATCTGCGGCGGCGGTTTGATCGGATTTATCTTTATCGCCGCGAACATAGACACTTCCAACAAAAATTACGGTTCAAACTACGGGACGAATCGAGCTTTGACCAATTCGTCTTCAACAGACGCTTCCGCGCAAAAAATAGATTTGTCCAAATGGGTTCAGACTGAAAACCAGTTGGGAACGACCGAATTCAAAAACGACAGTCTGTATATGAGTTCCAAGAAAAAAGGGTTTTATTATGTTTTAGTGGCGGGCGCGATATATAAAACCGAAGACGCAACGACCAAAGTTACCGTCAAGAATGTCAACGAATCGAATACCGCGCTCGGTTTCGGGCTGATTATTCACAGTAATCCTGATCCGCTTTTGCAGGATTACGCTTTTTTGATTGATTCGGAAAACAAGAAATTCCGCGTCGTTCGTCATATTCCGCAAAACGAAACAAAAGTCGTCAACTGGACGAGTGCGGCGGCGATTAAAAGCGGAACTGACGAAAACCTCCTCGAAGTGCGCGACCGAAACAAGAAGATGAATTTTTATATCAACGGTGAATTGGTTAAAACCGTTGACAATACGGACGGTTACAGCGGCGGCGTAGCCGGACTGTATGCGGGCGATGCCGCCCAAATCGCTTTTTCAAATCTTGAAATCAGTAAATAAAGTTTTCAGCTTAATATGAAAGTTTGCCCGGTTTGCAACCAAACTTACACCGACGAAAATCTAAATTTTTGTTTGAACGACGGCGGAACGCTGACCGAATTGAAGGACGACGCGCCGCCGACAATTTTTATGGATCGGGGGCGGACGACGCAGCCGAATTGGGGCGAATACGAAGCTCCTTCGCCGTATCTGAATCAGCCTTTGCAGCCGTATCAATCGGCAACCCCGAACCAGCCTTTTATGACGGGCGCGCCGGTGCAGGGACAGAATCAGGTGTTGCCGACGATTTCACTGATTTTTGGCGTTCTCGGACTGGTTTTGATGTGTTGTTGGGGCGGAATTCCATTCGGCATCGCGGCGGCTGTCACAGGCTTTCTCGGCTATCAAAATGCTAACAAAGATTCGTTGAGTTACGGCGGGCGCGGATTGGCAATCGCCGGAATGATTCTCGGAATTATTGGATTTATCAGCGGTATAATACTTTTTATGTTAGGTATTTTGGGAAATATACTTAAATAAGCATCAGCGAACTTTTTCGCGGGTGATGTTTTGAATCTCAAAATCTGGTAAACTTGAATTCTGTCAGAACTTTATAATGCGAGTAACATTGCGCGTCATTGCCGGTCCGCAAACGGGTAGATTTTTCACCTTTGACCAGCACGAAACATTTATGATCGGGCGAAGCGAAGATTCGCAATTCTGCCTGCCGCAAGACCGTTTTTTCTCGCGTCATCATTGTCTTCTGGAAATCGCGCCGCCGCAGTGTTTTCTGCGTGATTTGGGTTCGACCAACGGCACTTTCGTCAACGGATTAAAAGTCGAAACCGCGCATTTGAAAAACGGCGACCGCATCCAGGGCGGCGAAACGGTTCTCGAAGTCGAAGTGTCCGCGCCCGACCCGTCCACCATACAATTTTCTTCGCAGGAAAATCATTTGCCGCACGTCGAAACGGTGCCTTCGCTGATTACGATTAAATGTCTGAACTGCGGTTTGCCTTCAAAAGCCGAAGCCTCGCGCCCCGATGCGAAATTAACGTATCTGTGCGACGATTGCCGCGATAAATTAAAGAAAAACCCGCAGCCGATTCCGAATTATCAAATGATTCGCGTTCTCGGGCAAGGCGGAATGGGCAGCGTGATGCTCGCCCGCGCCGAAGCCGACGGTCGTCCGGTCGCCATCAAAACGCTTTTGCCCGAAGTCGCCGTCAGCGAACAATCCTTGAAAAGATTTCTGCGCGAAATCGAGGTCGCCGCCAGCCTTCAACATCCGCACATCGTCAGCTATATCGAACACGGCACGCACAACGGCATCGTTTATCTCGTGACCGAATACGTCGGCGGAATGGACGCGGCGAAACTTTCCAAATCGCGCGGCGGCAAATTAAATTATCAGGAAGTCGTTAAAATTATCGAGCAGACTTTAGCCGCGCTCGATTTCGCACACCAGCGCGGTTTCGTCCACCGCGACATTAAAGAACAAAACATTTTGGTTGACGGCAAATTTCCGAGCTTTAACGCGAAATTGACCGATTTCGGTTTGGCGAAAAGTTTTAGACAGACGGGAATGAGCGGCGTGACGATGGTCGGCGATGTCGCCGGAACAATCGCTTATATGCCGCCCGAACAGGTCAGAGATTTTAAGGAAGTGCGCCCGCCGTCGGATATTTACGCCATCGGAATGACGGCTTACAGTTTGATCACCGGCGCGCACGCGCTCGACATTAGCCCGCGCGCCGGAATTTCCGAAACGGTCAAAGCGATTTTTGAAAAACCGATTATTCCGATTAACCGCCGGATGCCCGAAGTTCCTTTGCGCGTCGCCGCCGTCATCGAAACCGCCATCGCCAAAGAAGTCGAGCTGCGCTGGCGCACCGCCGGCGAAATGCGCGAAGCTCTTTTGCGCGCCGTCAGCGAATTTTAAAAACTATGTGAAAAACTATGTTCCCTATGTTTATATGTGTTTAAATTTTTTCTGAAACACATAGAAACATATGGAACATAGTCGTTAAATCGTCTTCGTAACTTTAGATAAAGAACGCGGTGCATCCGGGTTTATACCTTTGGCTTCGGCGAGCAGCGCGGCGAACATCTGCGCAGGAACGATGAAAGGAATCGGCGATAAAAACTCGTCAATTTCGGCGGGCAAAATTAAACTTCTCGAACTCATCTCTGCGATTTTTTTATCGTTCGTAATGGCGAATGAATCAGCGTGAAGCTCTTTCAGACGCTTTAATAAATCGACATTGCTTTTCTGCGTAACGCCTTTTGGCGCGAACATTATCACCGGAAAACGCCGTTCGACAATGGCGAGCGGTCCGTGAAAAAAATCAGCAGACGAAAATCTTTCCGCCACAACGTAACAGGTTTCCATCAATTTCAGTGCCAGTTCATACGAATTTCCGTAATTCAAACCGCGTCCGACGACGACGCAATTTTCCATAAAAACGTATCTTTGCACGAGTTCTTCGACCTGCGGTTTAAATTTCAACGCTTCGTTTGTGAAGTGCGGAATTTTTTCATAAGTGAGATTTTTATCAGCCAGAATCGAAGCCAGAAGATAAAAATGCAGCATTTGTCCGGTGTAGGTTTTCGTTGCGGCAACGGATTTTTCGCGTCCGGCGTGCGTCAGAAGCGTCTCGTCGGCGATTTTCGCCATCGTCGAATCGGCTTGGTTGGTGATCCCCAGCGTAAACGCGCCGGACTTTTTCGCTTTCTCCAAAACGAAATTTATGTCAACGCCTTCGCCCGATTGAGAAACGCCGATGACAAGAGCGCGGCTTAAATTTAATTTCGCTTTGTAGAGCGTAAAAATTGACGGCGCGGACAAGGAAACGGGAATGCCAGTCGTTATTTCGAGCAGATAGCGACCGAAAAACGCGGCGTTGTCGGAGCTGCCGCGGGCGACCAGAACGATTAGATCAATGTCTCTGCCGCGCAAAAATGCGCCGAGTTTTTTAAGTTTTTCAGCTTCGAGCTGAATCGTTTTTTCCAAAACCAAAGGCTGTTCGCCGATTTCCTGCAACATTAACGACATAAATTTTCGTTTTATCTTTTTCGCAAATTCTCAATAAAGCCGATGAACAATCCGGCGAACAATTTTAATTTTGATTTCTCGAGCGAAGGTTTCGCTGCGCCGGCGGCGGAAATAGTATTTTGCGTCGCGTCGTTCGGCGGTTCTGAAATTTTTAGATTTTCCGGGCTGTTCTGCTGATTGACGGCTGCTAGCGTTTCGGCTTTTTTCTTGGCAGCGATTTCGCTGTGCTGTGCCGAATCCTGTTCGGGATTTTCGACAATTTCCTTGGCGGCGGCTTTGTTTGCGCCGGCTTCGGCGGCTCGCGGATCGGTAAATTCCTGCAGCACGGCATTGATCGCTCCGCCGATTAGAATGACCAATCCGGTCAGATAAAGCCACAGCATTAAAATAATCATCGCGCCGAGCGAGCCGTAAGTTTTATCGTAACTGTTGAAATACCCTAGATAAAGTTTAAAGCCGTAGGAAAGCAAAAGCCACAACACGATGCCGACCGCCGTGCCGGGCGAAACCCAAACCCAGCGCGGTTCTTTGTGGCAGGGAAGATAATTATATAAAAGCGCGAAAATCGTGATTAAAACCAAAAGGACAATCGTCCATTGCAAAAATCCAAGAATAAACGGCGATTCGACCGGTAAATTCAAGGTGTTGAGAATCAATATCAAAAATTTGCCGCCGTAAAAAACGATGCCGAGCGCGAGCGTGACCAGCACGCCGAGTCCGAGCGTCGTGAGCAGCGAAATTGATTTGGTTTTCCACCAGGGACGCTTTTCGGTCAAGTTATAAACGCCGTTCAAAACGTTGCGAATGCTGTCAATGCCCGCCGAAGCCGACCACAAGGCGACCAGAATGCCGAAGGTTAGTTTGCTGCCCGACCTGTTTTCGGTGACTTCCTGAATTGTTTTCTGCACCAATTCGTAAGCCGAGGTCGGCATCACCTGGCGCAGATAATAAAACATTTCGCCCCGCAAATCGTCCGCCGCGATCAGCACGAAACCGAACAGGCTGACCAGAAAAACGAGCAGCGGAAAAATGGCAAAGGCGAAATAAAACGCGACCTGCGCGGCATTGCTGGCAATATCTTCTTCGACAAACGCTTTTGTATAAAGACGCACGAAAAAGTCTTTCATTTTCAGATTTTTTAATTCGGCAAGGCTAAAATTAAACAGCTTCATAATTTTGTTTTTTTAATCCGAAAAGTATAAGATTTGTCGGCATTTGATAAAATTTTTTAGAGTTTCTCATCGCTTTCAGCGACCTCGCCTTTTATCTACAGAACCCGGAACGGCGCGAAAAAAATCCGATTCACCCGAACGCTCGTTTCAATTCGGGCGCGTTTTCTTCCGGTTCTTCGAGCAAATTTTTCAGCTCGTAAATTTTCATCAACGCTTCAATCGGCGACAAAGCGTCAATATCAATGTCCAACAATTTCAATTCGACTTCCGACCGGTTTGCCGCGCGATTCGGCAGGCGATTTTCCGGCGTTTCGTATTCAAGAAGCAATTCCTTGGCGCGGCTGATAACCGGCTTCGGCAAGCCCGCGAGCTGCGCCGCGTAAACTCCGTAACTTTTTAAAGCCGCGCCTTTGACGATTTTGTATTTGAATGTGAGTTTACCGTTTTTTTCGTCAATTAAAAAGTAAAAATTTTCGACGCGCGGCAAAAGCGTTTCCAGTGCGGCGAGTTCGTGATAATGCGTTGCAAAAAGCGTGCGTGATTTTAATTTCGGATGATTGTGAACGAATTCCAGAACCGAACGCGCAACCGCCAAACCGTCGAACGTCGAAGTGCCGCGTCCCAGCTCATCGAGCAAAATCAAGCTTTGCGGCGAAGCGTGATGCAAAATCTCGGCGGTTTCAATCATTTCGGTCATAAACGTTGATTCGCCGCTGCCGATGCGGTCATACAAACCGATGCGCGTAAAAATTCGGTCGCAGATGCCGACGACCGCTTCATCCGCCGGAACGAAGCTGCCGATTTGCGCGAGCAAAACAATCAACGCGATTTGCCGCAGATATGTGGATTTGCCCGAAGCGTTCGGTCCGGTAATCAAAGCGATTTGCGGCGCGCCGTTGCCGCCGAGCGCAGAATCGTTGGCGATAAATTCGCATTCCTGATTTTTTAAAATTAATTCGACTGCCGCGTGCCGCCCGTTTTTAATTCGCAAAAGCGAAGTTTCATTGACCGTCGGACGCTTGTAATTATGCTCGTCGGCGACTTCAGCCAGACCGCCAATTGCGTCGAGATAAGCGAGCGTTTGGGCGGCGAGCAAAATTTGCGGGCGATTTTTGCCGACTTCATTGCAAATCTGCCGAAATAAGTTCGCTTCAAGTTCGCTGATGCGTTCCTGCGCGTGTATAACTAAGGACTCGTATTCTTTGAGTTCGAGCGTCACGAATCTTTCCGACGGCAAAAGCGTTTGTTTGCGCGCGTAATCTTCGGGAATCAGATGTAAATTCGGTTTGGTAACTTCGATGTAATAACCAAAAACCTTATTAAAACCGACGCGCAGACTTTTGATGCCCGTCCGCTCGCGCTCGCGGCGTTCCATCTCGGCGAGAAAATTTCTACCGTTTTTCAAAGTCTCGCGCAAACGGTCGAGTTCTTCGGAAAAACCTCCGCGGATTATTCCGCTTTGTTCGGTGTAACGCGTCGGTAGCTCATCCGCAATACCCGATTCGATCAAGCTCACCGTTTCCAGACACTCGGGAAGATGCGCCAAAAGCTGTCCGAATCTGATCGAATCGCTTCGTAAAACGTCTTTGATTTTCGGTAAAAGTTTAAGGCTCTTGCCTAAAACGGCGAGTTCGTAAGCCGATATAAAATTAGCTTTGGCGCGGCTCGAAAGGCGTTCCAAATCTTTTATGTCGCCGAGCGTTTCGCCCAATTTAACGCGCTTTTCAGCATTTTCCTTAAACCACGCGAGATGTTCCTGACGACGAAAAATCTCCGCGCAATCGAGCAGCGGCTGCCGCAGCCAACGGCGCAGAAGTCTGCCGCCCATCGCGGTTTTCGTGCGGTCAATAACCGACAGAAGACTTGCGCCGCCCGCGCTTTCAAATACCTCCAAACTCCGCAGAGTCCTGGCATCGAGCAGCATAAATGCGCGGCTGTCATAAGTCGTCAAACGGGTTAATTGTCCGGCTGCGTCGAAGTGGTTTTGATTGAGATAAGCAACCAACGCGCCCGCCGCAGAAATCGAAAGCGGGAAATTTTCAATCCCGAATGACTTCAAAGTTTTTGAATTAAAATGTTTTAACAGCGCGCTTTCGGCTTTTTTCGTTTCAAAAAATTCGGCGTTTAATTTCGTCACCGACGGCGGCAAATCACGATTGGAAAACGCGGCTTCGGCGGCTTCCGCCAGAAGAAGCTCGGCGGGCGCGAGACGTTGCAGCTCGGCGAGCGCGTCGCGGTTTTCAATTTCGGTCACGGCAAAATCGCCGGTCGTGATGTCGGCATAAGCAATTCCGGCGCGGCGACCGTCGCTCGTGAAAGAAACCAGATAATTGTTCGCACGGCTATCGAGCATCTGCGGCTCGATCACCGTTCCGGCTGATACGACGCGCACGACTCCGCGCGGAATTAATCGTTTGCCGTTTTCGCCTTTGATCGCCGTCGTCGAAGTTTGTTCGCAGACGGCGACGCGGTGACCGCGCGCAATCAATGTGGCGAGATGTTTTTCGAGAACGAAATGCGGCACGCCGGCGAGCGGCACGCGCGACGAAGATTTGCCCAAAGAACGCGAAGTTAAAACGATGTCGAGTTCGCGCGCCAAAATCCGCGCGTCGTCGTCGAAGGCTTCATAAAAATCGCCCATCCGAAAAAGCAGCAGCGAGTCTTTATACTTTTCTTTTATTTCGAGATACTGCCGACGAATCGGAGTTTCTTCCGTTTTCATAAACGCGGTTTGTTTTCGTGTAATTTGCGAATAACTGATTTTACAATATTTGTCCGAATTATTAACGCAAACAATCGCTAAAAACAAATTATTCGCCGCGAAAATTTAACCGCGACGGCGTTCCATTAAAGTCAGCATCAGGGAACTGAGAAGCACGAGCGTTTCGTCCGGCGGCGCGATGGGGGCATTCGGGACGATTTGAAACTTACTTTCCAGAAATGCAGGTTGTTTGACGAGCCGCACCAGCGGCGCGGAATTGGTTTTCGATAAAATGTATGCCGGATTAAAAACATAACCTGTAAACATTCCGACGACCGGAACTTCGCCGACGAGCGAATCCAAAACCTTCGTCCAGCCGTTTTCTTCCGTGTAATGCATTACCGACTGATTGCCCGCGTCAAAAATTTCGTAGCTCGCCTTCCAAATCGAACGTATTCCCTGACGTTTAATCGCGCCGATAAATTGCCCGTTCGCATTTGTAAAATTAAATCTCGACGAAAAATCAAGCACCCGTTCGGCTTTGATGTTGTAAAGCAGGCGCGTTTGATTTTCGTCGGCGAAAATGTTGATGTCATCTTTTAACTTAAACATTTTTTGCTTAACGTAACCGATTAAGTTTCCGCTCGCGTCGCGTATATAAATCTGGCTTGCCAGCGCAAACAGCTTAAATGTTAAATCCAACGGGTAGTTCATCTTAAATTCTCCTATGTCATAAATCTGTTAACGGACGAAATTTATATCTCCAAAAATTTCCGTAAAATCTCGCCGATTGCTTTTAAGTTGCGGTGAATTAGCTTGATTTGCGAAAAAGTCAGAATCGTCAAGACCGTTTCGATGTCTTGAAATTCGTGCGCGAGCGATTTGCGGGCGCGATTCAAATCGCGTTCGGTTGATAAAATCAAGAACGGCATGGTGCGCTGGTTTTGATAAGCGCGTTTCAGCTTGGCGAACGCCGAATCAATATTGCCTTTGCTCTGCACTTCAAAAATATGCGAGATGCGCGGGCTTTTTAAGTTTTCGCGCCAGATAACATCGTAAAATTCAAATTCGGTTTCGGCGTAAAATCCCAAACTTTCGCCGATTTCAACCAGAAGCGTTTGAATCGTGTTGTGCGAAAGCGTATCGTCGGACGGCTTTGTCAAGACGAAGCCGGAAGTTTCTGCCCGCGCCGTTTCCAAACCTTTCGCGGTAATTGACCAAAAGCCGTTTTTTCTTTCCAGAAGTTTGTTTTCTTCGAGAGTTTTTCCCGCTTTTTGAACCGCTTTCCGCCAGTATTTATTTGTTCCTCCACGAATGTCGGCGGTTTCTTTTTCGTTCAATTGAGGAAAATACGCAATCAGCCGTTCGTATAAAAAACGCACGTCGTCGCTGCCGCCGGTCGCGGCGAGTTCCTGCAGAATCGGCATTTCCAAATTGTTAAAAAATGGCAAAGACATAAATCTCAGAAACGTTTCATTCGTTTGGCTATTACGAAACAATTAATAACTTAACGTATAAAATTTTTCTTGCGAGTCGGAAAAATGACGCGGGCAATGTGTCAAATTATTTTCTCGTAGCCGTCTGTGTTTCCCGATGCAATATCGTTTTTCAATTCGTCCAGCAACGCGGTCAAATTCGTTTCAAGCGTTTGCGTCAAGGCTGTTGAATCAACTTTTTTTTTTGAATCGAATGTTTGGATTGTTCCGACTTTGACGAAAATTCGCGGCTTGAATTCGCCTGAGAATTCAAAGCGAAAAGCGAGCGGCGCGATGCGGCAATTTTCCGTCTTTTCGACGATTTTCGCCAAACCTCTGTAAAACCTGAGCGGTCGCACGTCGTTCGGCAAAATCTTGCCCTGCGGAAAAATCCAGAGCGTCCGGCGCGGATTTTTCTTTAGCATTTCAACTGCGTAATTCAAACTTTTAAATGCTTGCCGCGCGTTTTCCCTCACCACCGAAAACGCGCCGAGCTTTTGAAAAAGAAATAACTTTTTTAATTGTTTCTCTTCCATCATAAAGTAGCTATCGGCTTTGATGGTTTGCGAAATTTCAAACGCGAGCAGTCCGTCCCACCAACTCGAGTGATTCGCGTAAATAATCGACGGTTTTTCGCGCTTGATCGAATCGAGATTTGAAACCCAAATCGAATCGAATTTGCGGCTTAATAAATTGCGGTTATAAACGGCGAAAACTCGTTCAAACCAAAGGCTTTTATTTGCCTCTAACATACATTCTGTTGACGCGACGGCTGATTCCGCAAGTGATTTCGTAAGAAATCGTGCCGCATTTGCGGGCAATTTCCTCGGCTTTAATTTGAACGCCCGATTCGCCGCCGATTAAAATTACTTCATCATTTACTTTAATCTCGGGCAAATCGGTCACGTCTAAAATTGTCCAATCCATCGAAATGCGACCGACGATTGGCGCGAATTGATTTTTGATAATCGCCTTTCCGCGATTTGAAAGCCGGCGCGGAAAACCGTCTTCATAACCGATTGGAATCGTAGCAATCAGCGAATCTCTTTCGGTTTGAAAAGTGCGTCCGTAACCGAGCGTCTCGCCTTTCGGAACTCGTTTGAGCAGGGCGATTTTTGTGTGCAGCGAAAGAACCGGCTTCAAATCAGGTTTCGCGACGTTCGGCGGCAAAACGTCATCGCCCAAACCATATAAAATGCCGCCGAGCCGCACGAGATTTTTTCTGGCATTCGGGTGCGCCACTGCTCCCGGCGAATTTGCTAAATCTTCGTATCTCGGACTGAAACCTTTTTCTCTAAAAATTTGTGTAATCGTCTCGAAACGCTTGATTTGCAGATTCGTAAAAGCATTTTCAAATGAATTATCAGCCGCCGCAAAATGCGTCATTAAGCCTTCGATTCTGAGATTCTTAAATCGTTTAAATTTTTCCGCAAACTCGCTCGCCTCATCGAAACGCACGCCGATTCTGCCCATTCCCGTATCAATTTTGATATGAACGTCGGCGACAATTTTTTTTTCACGCGCGGCGCGGTCGAGCAGTTCAGCGATTTCTATTTGATAAACGACGGGCGTTAAATTATTTTCAAGCAGCAAACTTTCCTGTCCGGTCCAGAAACTTCCCAAAATCAAAATCGGCGTTTTGATTTTCTTTTCGCGTAATTTTAAGCCTTCTTCGGGCAGAGCGACTCCGAGCCATTCAATTTTTGCTTTTTCAAGTTGTCTCGCGCATTCGATTGCGCCGTGACCGTAAGCATCGGCTTTGACAACCGCCATATAATTGACCGCGCCGATGAAATTTTTAGCCGATTGAAAATTGAAAAGTAGATTGTCGAGATTGATTTCCGCCCAAGTCGGACGATGAACGAAAGTTTTGTTCATTATTAAAGATGCCGTTTGATTTACCGATTTGAAAAACGCTATTAGAAAAATCTCAACCAAAACATTAAAAGTCAGCCAGCCGACGGTTAACGTAAAACTTTAAAGCGGAATATTGCCGTGTTTTTTCGGCGGATTTTGGTCGCGCTTGTTTTGCAAAAGCGAAAGAGCGCGAATCAGCTTCGGGCGCGTCCGGCTCGGTTCAATTATTTCGTCAATAAAACCTTTTTCCGCCGCGACATACGGATTGGCGAACTTTTCTTCAAATTCGACGACTTTATTTGTCCGGTATGTTTCGTCGTTTTCGGAAATTTCCTTACGGTATAAAACGCCGACCGCGCCTTCCGCGCCCATCACGGCGATTTCCGCCGTCGGATATGCAAAATTAATATCGGTGCGGATATGTTTGGAAGCCATCACGCAATACGCGCCGCCGTAAGCCTTGCGCGTGATGACCGTAATTTTCGGCACGGTCGCCTCGGCAAACGCATACAAAAGTTTCGCGCCGTGTCTGATGATTCCGAGATGTTCCTGATTAACGCCCGGCAAAAATCCCGGAACGTCTTCAAAGGTGATCAGCGGAATATTGAAACAATCGCAAAAACGCACGAAACGCGCCGCTTTGACCGAAGCGTCAATGTCTAAAACGCCTGCCAGAAATGCCGGTTGGTTGGCGACGATGCCGACCGAAAACCCGCCGAGTCTTGCGAAACCGACGACAATATTCGGCGCGTATAATTCCTGCACTTCAAAAAAATATCCGTCGTCAATAACCGTGTGAATAATATCGCGAATATCATAAGGTGTCGTTGATTGTTCCGGCACGATTGAATTTAATTTCGCGTCCGTCCGGTTCACCGGATCGTTCGTCGGCACGAACGGCGGCGTTTCCAGATTGTTCGAGGGAACGAAAGAAAGCAATTCGCGCGTCAGGCGCAAACAATGTTCGTCGGATTCGGCGGCGAAATGCGCCACGCCGGATTTCTGATTATGCGTCAGCGCGCCCCCGAGTTCGTCCTTCGTCACCGTTTCGTGCGTGACGGTTTTAATCACGTCCGGACCGGTAATGAACATATACGAAGTGTCCTTGACCATAATATTGAAATCGGTAATCGCGGGCGAATATACCGCGCCGCCCGCACACGGACCCAAAATACAGCTAATTTGGGGAACAACGCCGCTCGCCAGCGTATTTCGCAGAAATATATCCGCGTAACCGCCCAGAGAAACCACGCCTTCCTGTATGCGCGCGCCGCCCGAATCGTTCAAACCGATAATCGGCGCGCCGGTTTTCATCGCCAAATCCATCACCTTGCAAATTTTCTGAGCGTGCGTCTCCGAAAGACTGCCGCCGAAAATTGTAAAATCCTGCGCGAAGACGAAAACTTCGCGCCCTTCGATTAAGCCGTGACCGGTGACTACGCCGTCGCCCAAAAACTTCTGTTTTTCCAGACCGAAATCAGTCGAGCGGTGGACGACGAATTTGTCGAATTCTTCAAATGAATTGTCGTCGAGCAGAAATTCGATGCGCTCACGCGCCGTCAATTTTCCTGAAGCGCGTTGCTTTTCAAGCCGCGCCGCGCCGCCGCCTTGCTCGGCGAGTCTGGATTTTTCTTTTAACTGCTCCAATTTCGTCGTCAGTTTTTGTTCGGGTTGCATAGCAAAATAGTTTAACGATTCGGGCGCAATTTGCAAAACAGTTTCGAGCCGCTCGGTCGAAAAAAAACTTCTGACTGCAAATAAATTTCGCTTCGATTGAATTAAAAATTTTCTAAAAAATCGGGGAGATTTGTGTTTTTAGACGACCATTCTTTTTCTGATGCCGCGCAAAGCCGTTTCGAGCAGGAAAAGGGAAACGACAACCAGATAAATCGCCTCATAAACGTGTTTCGCGGAGAAGATTCCGGTCAAACAGGCGCGGGTTAAATCAATGACGCTCGTCGTCGGCAAAATATAAGCGACGACTTGCAGCCAGACGGGAAGATTTTCGACCGGAAACCACGCGCCGCACAAAAACAGTGTGGAAAAGAAAAGCGCGAAAAATATATTAAAATAATCAATTTCCGTCACGCGCGCGGTCACGGTCAAACCGAGCGCGCCGAGATATAAACATCCGAAAAGCAGCGGCACCACCGCGAGCGGCGTAAAAAGGGAAGTCGCCGCACCGAAAACGACGACGAGCGGAATAATAAACAAACAATCAATGATGCCTTTCGTCATCGCCCATAAAATTTCGCCAAAGGCTAAGGATTCGGCGTTGACCGGCGTGGCGAGAATTGCGTCGTAGGTTGATTGATATACCATCCGAAAATACGCGCCGTAAGTCATCTCGAAAATCGTCCGCATCAAAACCGTAAACACCAAAACGCCCGCGCCGACAAACGCCAGATAGCTTAATCCGGCGACCTTCTGCGAGGCGACGAGCGCGCCGATGCCGAAACCGAAAGCGAAAAACGTAAAAATCGGCTCGATGATCGGCGCGATGAGTTCAGTTTTCCAGAGCCGCAAATAAACGCGCGAATTTCTGCGCCAAACCGCCAGCGCATCCTTTAAATCTACTTTTTTAAATGCGAAGCTCAAAATTTATAATCAAACGGAAAAATTCTATTTTCGATTTTGGCGATTAATCCCGAAAGCGTTTTTTCAACTGTCTCGCACAGTTCCTTTGAATATGAAAACTTGTCCGCGTTATTCTCAAATTCGTCAACGTCTAAAATTTCAAACGAAAAATCGCGCAAAATCAACACGTCCAAATCCAAATCAACATAATCTATAACATTTGTTTCAAACTTCGGCGGTAAATTAATATTGCAGTAAAAATTACGAAAACTGCCGTCCGGTTCGTGAAATCTAAAAACATTAAAAAATTTATCCAGCCAGAAAAACTCGTAACTAATCGTGCCGCGTCTGATAACGCCGAGCGATTGGTGGATGACTTCTTTGTCAAACTCGCCGAGCAGAATTATTTGATTTTGTGTTCGCTCTAAAAGTTTGCATTGCCAGCTTCTCTGTATTCGGTTATCAAATTTGCGTGAATTAACCGTAATAATTTTCTCGTCCATTCAGATTGTATTAGCCTGTATATAACTTTGTTAAAAATTTCGTGCCGACTTTTAGCGCAGGCGTTCCGGTTGTCGGCGCGTTTGGGGGCGGAGCGCAAAGTGCGCGCTTAATTTTTGACGATTTGCAAAAAAACATCTTCCAAATTTGAAGGACGAAGAAGCATCTGACGCGAGCCGTAGCGACTCATCAAAGGCAAAAGCTCTTCGGCGGTTTCGGCAAAATACAGATGCGCCGCGCCGCGTTTTTGCGTTAAAACCGCCGCGTCAACCGCTTGCAAATCTATCGAATCAGCCTGACGAATTTCGAGCGCGAATTTTTTAACTTTTTCCTCAATAATTTTTCGCGGCTCGCCTTCGGCAACAATTTGTCCGTGCGCCATCACAATCAATCTTTGCGCGAGCTTTTCGGCTTCTTCCATATAATGCGTTGATAAAACGATGGTCAAATTTTCGCGGCGGCGGAGTTCTTCGAGCTTTTCCCAAATTTCCTGCCGCACGTTCGGGTCGAGTCCGGTCGTCGGTTCGTCGAGCAGCAAAATTTTCGGTCGGTGCAAAAGCGCGCGGGCAATAATCAAACGTCGTTTCATTCCGCCGGAAAGTTGTTCGACCTTGGCGTGCGCCTTTTCGGTCAGACGCGTAAATTCGAGCAGCTCGTCGCTGCGTTTCTCAGCCGTGTCTTTCGGAATGCGAAAATACCTCGAATAAACAATCAGATTTTCGCGCACATTCAAATCCGGGTCGAGATTGTTTTCCTGCGGGACGATGCCGATTAGCGAACGGATTTTTTGTTCTTCGCGCCGCGCGTCCAAATTTTCGATTAGCAAACTGCCCTTAGTCAACGGCGAACGACAGGCAATCATTCGCATCGTCGTAGATTTACCCGCGCCGTTTTCGCCCAGAATGGCAAAAGTTTCGCCCTGTTTAACGTTAAAGGAAATGTCTTTAACGGCTTGAAAATCGCCGAAATTTTTGAATAGATTTTTCGCTTCGATTGAGAAATTCATTCGTCTAAAATATTAATCCGCAACAACCGGGATGCTGTTGCCCAAATCAGATTTTAGTTTACCAAAAATCTGCGAAAGAATAAGCTTTTCGGTTTCGGTCAGATTGGCAAACATTCGTGCTTCGAGCTTTTCCCAACGTTCCAATGCCGGAGTTTCGTACTGCCGCCCTTTGTCGGTCAAATAAACGCGCATCATACGATTATCCGCGTCGCATTTCCGTGACTCGACAAAATCGCTTTTGATTAAACTTTTAATCATTTTATGAATCGTCGGCGCGGCGAGCGACAAGTTTTTTGCCAAATCAATCTGACTTTGACCGTCTGATTTCCAAAGAGCGATTAAAACGAAAATCTGTCCGCTGTGCAACTCAATTTCATTCATCGCGCGCTGCAAATTTGTCCGACAAGTCGTTGAAGTTTGAAGTAATTCGTAAATTATTGTGTTCTCAAAATTCATAATAAAAACCTTAGCAAGCAAATTAAATTTAGTTAGCTAACTCATAATTAGCTTACTAATAATATATAATTAGCTTACTAATTATTTTTTCAAAAATCAAAATGAAGATTTTGTTTTTGATTTAATCGTTGAAAAGTGCAATAAAATGTATCCGTCGAAAATTTATTGGTGTTATCAAAGACAAAAAAAGAGCGAGGTTCAAAACTCGCTCTTTCGAATAATTTATTAATCTTTCTTGTTATTTACCGCCGCCTTTTTTCCAATCGGCAAGAAAAGATTCCAAACCTTTGTCGGTCAAAGGATGTTTCACGAGTTGTTGAATAACCTTAAAGGGAATTGTAGCTACGCCCGCGCCGAGCAGTGCGGCTTCGACGATGTGCATCGGATGCCGGACGCTGGCGACCAGAACTTCGGTCGCATAATTATAGTTTTCATATATTTGAACGATGTCGGCAATCAAAGACATTCCGTTTTGTCCGATGTCGTCGAGTCTGCCGACGAACGGGCTAACATAGGTCGCGCCGGCTTTCGCCGCTAAAAGTGCCTGCGCCGCCGAAAAACAAAGCGTGACGTTCACCTTTGTGCCTTCATCACGAAACGTCCGTGTCGCTTTCAACCCGTCTAAGGTCAGAGGACATTTAATAACGACGTTCGGCGCGATTTTCGCATATTCGCGCCCTTCCTTTAACATACCTTCGGTATCGAGCGAAGTTACTTCGGCGGAAACGTCACCGGGCGTAATCGCGCAAATTTTCGCTATATGTTTTTTGAAATCAACTTTTCCTTCCTTGGCAATCAACGACGGGTTTGTAGTTACGCCGTCTATTAATCCCATCTCGTTGGCTTCTTTAATCTCATTTAAGTTCGCCGTATCAATAAAAAACTTCATTTTTTTCTCCTTGTAACAACATATCCTCTGAATAAATATTCTCAAAAACAAATTGTGCCGAAATTTGTCCGCGCAGCAATTAATTTTTCACCGTTTGGGAACGACAAATAATATCAAATTAACGGCTAAAATGACTAAACTGATAATCGGAACAGATTTATTTCGCGCCAGCTTTACCGCATACAACCCGATGCCGATGCCGATTGCCAAAAGTAAAAGCCACATTAAAAAATTTGCCGATAAAACATAAGCGGTAAACGTCGAGTAGTATTGATTGTTCAGATAAAGCCACTGCCACCAATTATGTAGAAGAGCAACGGCGATTGCAGAAATTTCGATTATCTTCAAATTTCGCCCGTCCTTTTTGTTTTCAATCGATTGCGAATGTCCGGTGTTTTGTAATTTTTCTGCCTTTAGATCGAAGTTTTCGATTTTCCGGGAGAAAGGCAGATTAACGGTTTTTTCCGTTGTATGTGCTGCTTTTTTGGCGGCGAAAACGGTCGGCGTTTCGGTTTGCGGCGACGAGTCGGTAACGAGTCGGCTTCCGTCCTCGAGACAAAATTCGAGCGTGTCGTCAGTGTAGATTAAATTGCAACGCGGGCATTGTTTCATTGCTGTCTAACCGGGTTCGAAAGTTTTCCGATGCCTTCTATTTCTACCTCGCAGACATCGCCCGCATTTAATTTTGAAACGCCGGAAGGCGTGCCGGTGGCGATTATGTCGCCTGAATTTAAAGTCATCTGTTCCGAAATATATCTTATCAAAAACGGAATGTTAAAAACCATCCGCGACGTGCGCCCGTCCTGTTTGATAACGCCGTTGACTTTAGTCGTGAGGCGTACGTCTCCGACGCTGGCATCAGTTTCGATAAACGCGCCGACCGGACAAAACGTATCAAATGATTTTGCCCGCGTAAACTGCACGTCCTTTTTTTGTAAATCGCGGGCGGTAACGTCGTTCAGACATAAATAGCCGAACACATAATCCATCGGATTTTCTTGTGCCGAAAGATTTTTACAGCTGCGTCCGATAACGACTGCAAGCTCGCCTTCGTGTTCGACCTGTGCGGACTGTTCGGGAATGATAATCGGTTCACGGTCTTTGATAATTGCCGACGGGGCTTTCAAAAAAAGCAGAGGTTCTTTCGGAACGTCGTTTCCTAATTCGGCGGCGTGTTCGGCGTAATTGCGACCGACGCAGACGATTTTGGAAGGCGTGACCGGCGCGAGAAGTTTTACTTCGTTAAGATTAAAAGTTTTACCGGACGCGGACGTTTCATTAAAAGATGGCAAATTGCCCGTGTATTCCAAAGCGAAAAGTTCTTCGCCCCGGATCATTCCCCAAAAAATTTCATTGTTCGATTCAAAACGACAGATTTTCATAAAATTTTTTATGGCGCGGTTTCCGAGACAATTTCCGAAGGATCGCTGACGTTTCCGGCGCGGTCAACCGCGGTTATGTAATAAAAATACATTGTCCCCGATTCGATTGTTAAGTCTTGAAATGTGTTGGTCGTCAGAAGCTCGGCGTTCAAAAGCCGCCATTCAGATTTGGGCAATGAAGCGTCGGTCGAGCGGAAAACTTTGTAACCCGCAATATCCATTTCGCGGTTGGCGGCGAAAAATATCGAAAGATTTTTCGGCGCGGCGGCGATGGTCAGCGAAGCAGGCGGTTGCGGTTTAAAGTTATCTTTAGCGGAAATTTCAAAGACGTTTGAATCGCCGCTTTCAACCATTTCGCCATCCGTCCCGAGCGAAATCGTCCGCGCAAAATATTGATATTTTTTCTCGAATTCAAATGGAACGTCGTTGTAGTTTTCAACGGTTACCGGAGATTTATTCAAAAGCGTCGCGCCGCCGGTTTCGGTGCGGTAAATATTGAATCCGATAATGTTCGCCGGTGTCGAGTTATCGACATTTGCGGTCGGACTTTTCCAGCTCAGACGGATTTTGTCTTCCAAAACTTCACCTTGCAAGGCGGTTGGCGGCAGAGCTGTTCCGGCTAAAGATTCGAGCAGAAGAAAATTTGAAAACGCCGCTTTCTGACCGGAAGAATTAACGAATCGTATGGCATAACGAAGACGCACGGCTTGACCGGTAAATTCCAGATTGTCAATAAAGATTTGTTTTCCGACGACAAAATCCGAATCGCCAACCGGAACCGTCGAAATCAGACTGCTTCTCGAAGCGAATTCTTCCGCGGAAAGCGTCAGCGGCGAATTAACGGCTTCGGCAAGACGATAAACATCTGCGCGAACGATGCCGGATGTTTTACCGTCAGCCGGATTTTTGGCGGGCAACGTCCAGGTCAAAATTACCGTCTTGCCGCGCTGTAAGCCGCTGATCTCGCCGCGCTGCTGAATTTTTTCAACGGGCGGCAGCGGCGGCTTTCGCTTGCCGCAACTTAAGCCGCTAAGCAAAGCAAAAAAGATAAACGCTAATGCCGCTTTTTTAGGATGGTTTTTGCTTAAAATAAAGTGCTTAAGCATTTTGTTTAACCTGCCGTTTCAAAGTATGTATTGTCTTAGATTTTGATCCTTAATTAGCTCGCCGAGTTTTTCATTTACGTATTCGGAATCTATCGTCTGGTCTTTGTTTTCCAATTCGTTGCCGGCGAAACTGATTTCCTCGAGCAGTTTTTCGAGCAGCGTATGTAATCTGCGCGCGCCAATATCTTCGGTTGTTTTATTGATGTTGACGGTCATTTCGGCAAGCGTCGCTATCGCGTCTTCGGTAAACTCGAGATTAACGTCTTCGGTTTTAAGCAGTGCTTGATATTGCTTAATAAGCGAATTCTTAGGCTGTATAAGGATTCGCTTAAAGTCGTCGAGCGTCAAGGATTCCAGCTCGACGCGTATCGGAAATCGCCCTTGCAGCTCGGGTATTAAATCCGAAGGTTTGGACACGTGAAACGCGCCGGCGGCGATAAATAAAATATGCTCGGTGTTGACCATTCCGTAGCGTGTGTTGACGGTCGTGCCTTCGATAATCGGCAATAAATCTCTCTGCACGCCTTCGCGAGAAACGTCCGGGCTGCCGCTGCCCGATTCGCGTCCGGCGATTTTATCTATCTCGTCGAGAAAAATGATTCCGGCGGATTCGAGTTTTTCAATCGCCGCCCGATTGATTTGTTCGGAGTCAACTAATTTTTCCTGTTCTTCGCGCAGCAGAAGCGTTCGCGCTTCGGAAATTTTCAACTTGCGACGGACTGATTTTGTAGGAAAAAGATTGCCGAACATATCTTTAAAATTTACCCCCATCTCCTCCATTCCCTGACCGCCGACAAAATCTATCGTCGCGTTTCCGCGATCCTGCGTTTCGACTTCGATCAAACGATTGTCGAGATCGCCGTTTCGCAACTGTTCGCGGAGTTTTTCTCTGGTGCGGTTAGAATTGGCGGGTTTTTCGGTCAAATCTAATGTTTGATTATCGTTGGAATCGCCCGTGTAAAAATTGTCGGAAGCCGGAAATAGAATGTCGAGAATTTTTTCCTCGACATTTTCAAACGCTCTTTCCCGAACCTCTTCAAACGCGGCCTGTTTGGTCATTTCGACGGAAACTTCGGTCAATTCGCGGATCATACTTTCGACATCGCGCCCGACATAGCCGACTTCGGTAAATTTCGAGGCTTCGATTTTAATAAACGGCGAATTGGCGAGGCGCGCCAGGCGACGGGCAATTTCGGTTTTACCGACACCGGTCGAACCGATCATCAGAATATTTTTCGGCAAAACGTCGCGGGCAATTTCGGGTAGCAATTTTTGCCGTCGGATGCGGTTGCGAAGCGCGACGGCGACGGCGCGTTTGGCGTTCGTCTGACCGACGACGTATTTGTCCAATTCCGCGACAATCTCGCGCGGCACTAAATCGTCTAATTTTAATTTCGGCGCGGCTTCCTTTACTTCGCCGCTCAGATAAATTGCCATTTTCTTTTCTTTTTAAGATTTAAATTTCTTCGACCAATATGTCGGAATTGGTGTAGATGCAAATTTCACCGGCGATTTTCAAGGATTCGACGGCGATTTCGCGTGCCGTCATTGCGGTGTTTTTCAGAAGGGCGCGAGCGGCGGCGAGGGCATACATACTGCCCGAACCGACCGACAGCAAGCCTTCGTCCGACGAAATAACGTCGCCTTTGCCGGAAATTAAAAATGCGTCTTTTTTGTCGGCGACGATTAAGAGAGCCTCGAGATGGCGCAGATATTTATCGGTTCGCCAGTCTTTGCTCAACTCGATGGCGGCGCGTTCGAGCTGTCCTTGAAATTGTTCGAGTTTCGTTTCAAATTTGCTGAGGAGCGAAAAAGCGTCGGCGGTCGCGCCCGCGAATCCGACCAAAACTTCGCCGTTAAAAATTCGCCGCACCTTGCGGGCATTGGCTTTGATGACGGTTTCGCCTAAAGTTACCTGACCGTCGCCAGCCATGGCGATTTGGTCGTTGCGTTGAACAAGTAGAACGGTGGTTGAGCGAATACGTTCGGAATTTTTCAGTAATTTCATACAAAGGAATATGATAAATCTTTCATCCGAAATGCTCAAATTGACTATCGGCGCGATTTGTTTGAACATTGTAAAGTTTAATCAAAATAGCGGAACGAACCGGGTTTTTGACAGCCGTCGCCGCCGAATTTTTTTTAGAAAATAATAAAAAAGGAAATTGCAAAAATCTCGTGGCAAAACTTCAGCGCAAAAAAATCAAATTGGGTCTGGAAAAAATTTTAGACGAACAAGTCGGCTTATTGAAAAATCTAAGAGTCGGTTTAATCTGCAATCAAGCCTCGCTCAATCATCAATTTCAGCACGCGGCGGATTTATTTTTTGCGAATAACAGCGTCAATCTGACCGCGCTGTTCGGACCGCAGCACGGTATTCGCGGCGATGTGCAGGACAATATGGTCGAAACCGCGCACGCGTCTGATCGGGCGACCGGTTTGCCGGTTTTTTCGCTTTACAGCGAAACGCGCGAACCGACCGCAGAAATGCTTTCCGGCGTGGACGCGCTCGTTTTCGATCTGCAGGATGTCGGCTGCCGCGTTTATACTTTTATCTACACGATGGCGTATGCGATGAAAGCCTGCGCTAAATTCGGAAAAAAAATGTTCGTTCTCGACCGTCCGAATCCGATCAACGGCGTAAAAGTCGAAGGCAATCTGCTTGAAGTCGGACACGAATCGTTTGTCGGGCAGTTTCCGATTCCGATGCGGCACGGTTTGACCGTCGGAGAACTGGCGAAACTTTTCAACGATGAATTTCATCTGAACTGCGAACTCGAAGTCGTCTCGATGGATAACTGGAACCGTGAAGATTTTTACGACGAAACCGACGCGCCGTGGGCGATACCTTCGCCGAATATGCCGACGGTTGACACGACGATTGTTTTTCCGGCGACGGTTTATTTTGAGGGAACCGAAGTTTCCGAGGGCAGAGGAACGACGCGCCCGTTTGAAATCGTCGGCGCGCCGTATATCGAACCGAACGAATACGCCGACGCTTTGAAGTCGCTCGATTTGCCGGGCGCGGTTTTTCGTCCGATAAGCTTTTTGCCGACTTTTCAAAAACACGCGGGTCAAACGTGCGGCGGCGTTTTCGTTCACGTTGCCGACCGCGATGCTTTCGAGCCGGTTTTGACCGGCATCGCAATGATTAAAACGATCCGTGATTTATACGGCGAAAAATTTAGCTGGAAAACGACGGCGTATGAATACGAATTTGAGAGAAATCCGTTTGATGTTATCGCCGGAACAACGAAGATTCGTGAAATGATCGAAGCCGGCGGTTCGGTGAAAGATATAAAACTTTTCTGGCGCGAAGACGTAAATAAATTCGAGCGGTTATGTGAAAAATACTTAATATATCAGAGTTAAAGTAAATTGTGAGATTGTGCTAAAACCCGTATTCAGCATAGTTTGTGCGACAATTAATCAAGTAGAAAAGCGAACGTCGTTCCGCCGACTTTTAATCGTCAACTTAAAGAACTTTAGAAATCTATGGACAACACATTTATCACCGGAATCGCAGCCTGGTTTCTGCCCGGAGTCGGACATCTTTTACAAGGGCGCGTTAAGCGCGGTTTGATAATCGGCGGCGTAATCTGGGCGATGTTCATTATCGCCGTTTTGAGCGGGGGCGCGTATTATCCGGGCTTCGACTTTAAGGACGGCGCGCTGCTTTACCTGCTCAATATTTTCGCCCGTTTAGGAAACGGCTTGGGCGCGTTAATTAGCTTTTATCTTCTAAATAATCCGCCCGCCAATGCCGCCGCTTCCGCCACATTTGAATACGGAGGAAGGTTTTTGGAAATCTCCGGTTTGTTAAATTTTCTAGCCGTGATAGACGCGATTGACATCCAATTAGGGAGGAAAAGATGATTCATTTTCTGTATTTATTCGGCTTCGCTTTTTTCGTCGCCACCGCGTTCGGCGTTTTTGCCGAAGGCGACAACCGCGCGAAAATTTTATACGGATTGAAAATCTTCGCCGAGTTTTTAATTGTCAGTCTGGTTTTGGCTTGGATATTTTATTTTATTCCCTGGTAGTTTTAATAAAAAATGGGTTTAGTTGATACCGAAGCGTTAGTTTTAAAAACTTACAGTCTGGCGGAAGCCGACAAAATCGCTGTTCTTTTGACCGCGAACGAAGGCTTAGTGCGCGGAGTCGCCAAGGGCGCGAAGCGGCTCAAAAGTCGTTTCGGCGGCGGTCTCGAACCGTTTTCCGTCGTGCAAATTTCATATTTTCAAAAAGAAGAACGCGAGCTGGTTTCAATCGGGCGCGTCGAACTTGTTAAGTCGTTTTTTGAAAGCGCGAGCAACCCGCTGTTTTTGCAAAAATTCGCGTATTTAATTGATCTGCTGATCGAATTCGCGCCGCCGCACGATCCGAACGAAACGCTGTATCGAATGGCGAAAGTTTGTCTCGAAGCCGCCGCCGCGTCGCCGACGAATTTGGAAAGCGTCGCGCTTTATTTTGAAATCTGGATTTTAAAATTGAGCGGTTATCTACCCGATTGGTCGAAATGCGAAGACTGCGAAAAGCCGCTCGACACGAACGCCGATGCCGATTTGCAGCTAAACTTTCAGACGATTTGCCGCCAGTGTCAAAAATATCGCGGCAGCCGGACGATTACGGCGCAACAGAGAAAAATCTACGCGGCGGCGCGCAAAAAATCGCCGTCGGAATTTGTCGAATACGCGCAGGCTTTCCGAGAGGACGCGCGTGAAATTTCCGAGATTTTGCGCCGTTTAATTTCCGGCATTCTCGGCAAGGAAACCGTCGGCGAAAAATTCTTAACGGCGAATCTGCAAATTCAATGAAGCGCGTCAGCTTGCTCATCTCGAAATATCTGATTCAAGCGATTTTGCCGTATTTCGTTTTTTCGTGGCTGCTTTTAAGCGTCATTCTTTTCGTGCAGCAGGCGAGCCGTTACTCGGATATTTTCTTCGGCGCGCAAATTCCCAAAAATTTAGTCTGGCAATTAACTCTCGCGCTCGTGCCGAACGTCATCGCCTTCACCTGTCCGATGGCAGTTCTCGTCGGCGTGATTATCGGGCTTTCGAGAATGCAGGGCGACAGCGAGCTGATTGCCGTCAGAAGCAGCGGTGTCGGCAATTTTCAAATCGCTTTGCCGGTGGTAATTTTCGGCGCGATTCTTTCGCTTTTCACGTTTTTGATAAATCTCTATGGCGTTCCGTTCGCGGCGCAAATCGTCAGAAAAGTCGCGCTGCAAACTGCGCTCTACAAATTAGAATCGCCGATTGAGCCGGGCGTATTCAACACCGAAATTAACGGTTATACGATTTACGTCAAAAGCGGCGATTTGGAAAACGGAACGTGGAAAAATATCTTCATTTACAACGAAGACCAATCGAACAGCCAGTCGCGTCTGATAACGTCGAGAAGTGGTCGGATTGATTCAAAAGGCGAAGTTTCCGAACTGGTTTTGGACAATGCGCTGGTCAATACTTTTTCGACGCAAAACGGCAAGCCGTCGTTCGTTTCCGAAAATGTCGGACAAATTCGCGTGGCGGTCAAAACAAAGCGCGGCGAAATCATTGAAAAATTAAGCCAAACCGAAGAAACGCCCGAAGAATTGGGACTACAGGAATTGGCGCAATACGCTTATTCCAAAGAAGGGAAAGAGCGCACCGAGGCGCAGATTTTATGGCAGCGTAGAATTCTGCTTTCGATTACGCCCTTGATTTTCGCGCTTTTGGGAACCGCGCTTGTTTTGCGGTTCAACCGCGGCGGGCGCGGTTTCGGTATTTTGCTCGCTCTTGCCGGTCTGGTTCTTTATTACTTAATTACGCTCTTCGGCGAGCAGTTAGCGCGGACAAACCGCATCAGCGTTCTGGGCGCGAGCGCGATTCCGCTAACGGCGAGCGGACTGGCAATCGTCTGGTTTTTTCTTTCAAACAGGCGTTTGATGCGAAATTATTTCGGCGGTTTCGGCAAAATCCTTAAATTCAAAATGCCGGAACTCTCGAAAAGAACATCGGCGGGAAAACTAAATTTCGGCTGGATAGCCGGAATTCTCGATTCGGACATCATCGTCAATCTTTTGAAATACTTTTTCCTGACGCTCGTTTTTCTGACTTCCATTTATATGATTTTCACGGCTTTCGAGCTTTGGAAATTCGCCGGCGAAATCGATAACGGCGCGGCTCTTTTGGGCAAATATCTTTTGTTTTTGATTCCGTTCATTTATATCCAGCTCGCACCGTCCGCCTTGATGATTGCGACGCTGGCGACGTTCGTCATCAAATCCAGACAAAACGAAATCGTGACTTGGACGGCTGCCGGACAAAGCGTTTACCGTCTGCTTCTGCCGTGCTTCGTTTTGATGCTCGCCATCGGTTCGATCAATTTCGGCATACAGGAATTCGTTGCTCCGCGAGCTAATATTCTGCAGGACGAACTGAGAAATCAAATCCGCAGCCGCGGCGCGACGGCGAATAAAACGGGAAAATTCTGGGTGGCGAACGACCGGCGCATTTATTCATTCGAACTCGACGGCAAATCCGAATTTAACAAACGGGTCAACAATCTGACCGTTTATGAGTTTTCCGATGACGGCACGAAAATCCAGACGATTTACAAAACCCCGCAGGCGATTTGGGAGCGCGATAAAATCGAGTTTCTCGACGGCGCGGAACGGCAAAACTGGAATCAGGGAAAAGTTTCGACCGCGCCTTTCACCGACGGGGAATTAAGCGAAAGCTCGAATCCGTTTGAAGATTTATACGAAAAGCCGAGCCATCTGAATATCGGGCAAACCAAATCTCAAATCAAACAGAGCGAATCGGAAACCGAACGCCGCAATTTTGAGGTCGCGCTCGAAAAAAAATATACGACCTTGATTTTGCCGTTCGTCATCACACTTTTCACCGCGCCGTTCGCGCTTTCCCTAAGCCGTAAAGGAAGAGTCGTCACGGTCGGTTACGCCGTCGCCGTCTGGCTCGTCTTTATGGGACTCAGCAGCACTTTCGAACAATTCGGTCTGAACGGAACAATCCCGCCCGAATTCGCCGTTTGGAGTCCGCTCGTTTTATTCTCAATCATCGGCGCATTTCTGATTTCGAAAGTCAAAACATAGAATAAAAGCCAAAAACGAATTTTAAACTGTCGGAAAGTATTTTTGACCCATTATGAATAATTCGGCAGAAATTTTTAGCGCGAATTATACTATCAGGCGAAAACTAAACCAAAAACACCGTATAATAAGCCTTTTTCTTGACTTTAGTATTATGAAAAGTGTATAAAAATTCGGTATAAATAAATAAAAATTCGTTAGAATACAAAGTTTAGCAGACAGCCGCTGCAACGTTCCGCAAAAAGCCGGATTGCCGCAGTCTTGACAGATATGTTAAGCTCGTGAGCTTCCGCTCAAGTCGGCTTGGAGACGGAAAGCTCACGAGCTTAACATATCCGAAGGTCGGCATTCTCGAACTTTTCGCTCGTAGCATCGTCTCTCTGCCAAACAATTCGTTGCACCGGAAATTGCTGCCGTCGAGGTTTGTGATGCTCGCGTTGTGCGGGCATCAATTCCGGTGAACTCGGTGGTTCGATACTTTCGAGTAAAATCTAACATTATGAAATTTTTGCTATCCTTTATTTTCGTTGCGTTGTTTTTCTTGACTGCTTCTGCACAATCGGAACAAGAAGAGGTAGTTTTGTCTTCAAAACTTACGAAAGGACAACAAATGGTTAAGCAAGAGTTTCCCAATGTTCCACAAGAAGTCAGAGATTGCCACGCTAGAGGGACGTTTCGTGTTCGTGTTAAAGTTGACGCTGAAGGAATCGTAAAAAGCGCGAAACTTATTAGTGGACTTTGCAAAGATGCCAATAATTATGTTGAAGAAACGGTTGCGAGTTGGAAATTTAAGGTTTTAGAAATTGACGGAAAGCCAACTCCATTCAGAAGCATAGTTCAAATTTCTTTTTGTTATGGTTTTTTCGGTGCTTGTGATTGGTAGTTTTCGTTTTAATTACAAATTTTATTCGGCGGAACAAATACAAAAATAACGCCGCATCGAACAAATCAATGGACGTGAGGGCGAAACAGCGACTTTCTTATTACGTTGTCCGTTAAACTCAAACGGGCTTGGCGGCGGTTTCGCCCCACGTCATCTCAATCGTTCGGTTTTTCTTGAACGTTGAGTTGAGATATTCGGAAGCCGGAACTTTTCAGAATCACTTTGGTTTCTCGTTGACAACAAACTTGAATGAATTTTAACGCTGAAAGAAAAGCCAACTGCGATTTGAGTTTCGGGTGGCTCAACAAAGTCCGTGTTCTCGTGAGATGAAAGAATTTCACGTCAGCGGGTGAAAATCAAAGTTGCTTGTCGGCAGCGGAAAACGAAAATGGAAACGCTGTAAACTTTGGCTGAAGTTGTGCGAAGGCAAACAAAGTCCGTTAAACTGAAACGGCTGTGAAGCTAAACGGCGTGAAACGAACGGTTACTGTTTTGTGCCAACGTGAACGAAGGTTGGCGGCGTGTTAAAGCCAAAGACAAACCGAACAAATCAATGGACGTGAGGCGAAACCGCGATCTTCTTAAAAACGTCCCTTGTTAAACCCAGAGTTGCGTGTTGCCGGTTTCGCCCACGTCATCTCAACCGTTTGTGCTTTTCTCGGTGTAATTCAAAATGCTTTCTGATGAAGAAAAATGGCATCGCGCAAGTTTTCGCTTGATGGGCGACAATTTGCCGATTGACGACATTGAAGAACTTCTTGATTTAGAGGCAGATGCAATCTGCAAAAAAGGCGAGCAGGTTCAAAATGATCCGCGTTACGCTAAATACAAAACCAATGTTTGGGTTTCCGATTCTTCGGCAGATTCAAGCGTTCCTTTTGAAGAGCAAATCATAAAATTGCTTGATATTTTAGAATTGAAAGAAAGCGAACTAAAAACAATTTTGGCTTTGCCAGATGTCAAAGGCGAGATGTTTTTGAGCTTCAGTTCAGGAAGCGGGCGAGGTGGAACACACTTTTCTTCAAACTTGATGGAACGTCTTGCAAATTGTGGTTTAGCAATTCGATTAAGTTTATATCCGCCAGATGTTGACGAAAAGGAAGCTCTCTAATGCAAAAACAAGCACAACCAATCAATGGACGTGAGGGCGAAACAGCGACTTTCTTATTAGCGTCGTCCGTTAAAGTTGGAGTTGCGCGGTGGCGGTTTCGCCCCACGTCATCTCAGCCGTTCGATGCTTTCTTTTTGTCTCAGACGTTCGCCGTATGCAACCGAAATTAAAAATCGCCTTCGATGATTTGGAACACGGTTGGGTTGGGCTGACTATTTCCTACGACGTTGAAACTTTGACCATCGTCGCGTCTTACACGCCAAGCGATTCGTTTCTCGCCTTGACCGACGCTTTGCACAGTTTGTTGCACGACGGTCAAGCTAAAGTTATGTGGCATTGTGAACCGCCTGAATTTGAGATGTTGTTTGCCCGAAGCGGCGCGAATGTCAATCTTGAAATTTACGAGTTTTCCGATTATCATCGCGGTATTGGACGCGGAGAAAAAGTTTTCACATTTTCCGGCACTTACGCTGATGTTTGCTTACCGTTTTGGCGAGCATTGCGAGATTTGCAAGGACGCTTTTCGACAGAAGAACTAAATGCACGTTGGCATCGTTTATTTCCTTCGCGTGAAATAGACTTGCTGACGGCAGAAATGAAAGAGGCGCGTGAAAATTAACGCCGCATCGAACAAATCAATGGACGTGAGGGCGAAACAGCGACTTTCTTATCGCGTAATTCGTTAAACTCAGAGTTGCGTGGTGGCGGTTTCGCCCCACGTCATCTCAGCCGTTAGGTTGCTTCTTTTGAATAACGATGCAAAGCACACCGTCGCCATTACCGATGAAGCAACGTCCAACCGACGAACTGGTTGAAGATTTATGTTTGGCGTTGCGCGATGTCGGTGTAAGAGATTATTCTTTGCCACACGACGAACGAGCCGTTTCCGCCGTTAGAAATGTTCAGCAGATTTACGCTTTGCTGAAACAACGTAACGCTGACGTTCGCGCTCGAATTGAACAACTCTCGGAAGAAACATCTTGGCAGATGGAAACGCTTTTGCAGGAACGTCTTGTTTTTCCCGACGTTGTGCCGTATGTCAAAGATGCTGATGGCATTCGTCGCGCTTTGCGTTGCTATAATTGCCAGAAACGCGAGTTTCCAAACCGCGAAGGCATTTGGCTTTGCGACGTTTGTCTGACGCAGGCGAAGGGTTCAATCGAAACTCGTGTGCCGATGAAGGGAATGATTTTGTTGCGTATGTATAACGAAGAATATTGGTGCAAACACGCCAATTCGGAAACGGTTTTGATTGCTTTTGACGATTACGAAACTTTAGGTAATTCTTATTGCAACGAGTGTCTCTCTAAAGAACAAACTCGTAGAGCAAACATTCGTTCGCAGAGTTGAGTGGTGAAAATAAACGACAACCCAACAAATCAATGGACGTGAGGCGAAACAGCTATCTTCTTAAACACGTCCATTCTTTTATTCAGAGTTGCGTGTTGCCGTTTCGCCCACGTCATCTCAATCGTTCGATGCCTCGTGGTAAAATAAGTGAATTGACTAATTGAGAAATGAAAAACCATACGTCTAAACTGATTATCTTTCTTGCCGCCTTTATAGCCGGAACAGTTGTAGTTGCTTTCTTTTGCCAATTCAGACAATCACCAACCGAAGTTCAAACACCAACACTGAATCGAAACAACGAAATAAGTCAGCCCGTATCACTACAACCAGAAATCACAGAGCCACCTACGAACGAGGCTTCAGATTCGGCTATCGGCAAGGTTGACTTTATTAATTTCAAATATCCGCGCATTTGGACAGGACTGAGAATGCCCGTCAAACTTGAAGACGGCGAACTTGTGTTTGAGGAAGACGGTTGCAGGACAAAAATTTCTCTCGATAAAGTTAAATATCTGGATTTGACGAATGACGGTGAAGATGACGCGCTTGTAACTTTGAATAATCAAACTTATTGCGGTTCTTCTTGGCGTTCGGTTTCTTTCATAGTCTTTACAATGCGAAACAAACGCCCGCAAATAATTTGGCAGTTCACGACCGGAAGTGAAGCACACGGCGGAACGAGAGATTTTTTCCTTGACGACAAAGAATTGATTGTCGAATTATACGGCAAATGTAAAATTGTCGGTTTTGAACCGGAAGTTGATTATTCAGAAATAGAAAAACTTTGGCAACACACAGATTGGGCATTAAAAAGCACTACAAAGTTTCGTTTCGGCTGGGACGGACGCAAATTCGGGCAGAAATCTATTGAAGTTTTGCCATATCCATATAAAAGCACTTTCGATGATAAAGACGAAAAGCATTACAGATAAATTTCATCTTTGGCAAACACGGATTTTATGCAACGGCGGCATCGAACAAATCAATGGACGTGAGGGCGAAACAGCTTCTCTTTTAAAACTTGCTTTGTTTAACTCGGAGTTGCGTGTAATTGGTTTCGCCCCACGTCATCTCAATCGTTATACATCCGGTTGAATAGGAAAATCGCGCCGCGTTTTTCTCGAAGTTCAAAATGGCGGCGACGTTTTGAGGTCAACCGGATGTATAACAAATCAATGGACGTGAGCGCGGGCAGCTTGCTTCTTATGAAACGTCTTTGGTGAAATGTTGGCTTGCGTGTTGCCGCCCGCGCCACGTCATCTCAATCGTTCGGCATCTTCTCTTTTTCCGCGACATTCGCTTTTTGAAAACTTGTAATTTGTTGTTTTTTCGTTTTCAATGTTACTTGTGAGGTAAAAAGAAAATGACACAAACAGTTGAAAATCTACTGGTTTATTTTGAAAAACTAAGCGAACCTGAAAAGCGTGATTTAGCCGTTGAAGTCGTGCGCCGAACCGATATTTTTGGTTCGCCCGACCTTTCCGATGAGGAACAAACTTTGTTGGCAGAAGATTTATTTCTTGCGCTTGACCGCGAAGAAGCCGAATTGGAGGCGCAAGCCAAATGAGTGCAGGCGCGTATGCCAAGCGCGGCGAAGTTTGGCTGGTAGATTTAGGTTATGCGGCAAAAACGCGCCCGTGTTTAGTTTTCAGTATCGAAGTTGAAGACACAGACCGCGCTTTAACCACAGTCGTTTCGCACACGACGAGCGTCAGAGGCACCCGCTTTGAGGTCAATTTGAACATTCGCTTTTTGCAAAAAGGTGCATTTGACGTGCAGAATATTATCAGCGTTTCGCACTCGAAGTTCATCAGAAAACTTGGAATTTTGACCGACGAACAAATGCAACAAGTCGAGGACGCAGTAAAATTCTGGCTTGATTTACTGTGAACAGAAAGCCTTTAATAATAACGTAATGCCGAACAAGTCAATGGATGTGAGGCGAAACAGCTTGCCTCATAAAAACGTCCTTTCTTTTACTTATAGTTGCGTGTCGCCGGTTTCGCCCACGTCATCTCAATCGTTATACATTTGGCTGAAAAGGAAATGCGCCGCTCATTTCCAAGAGTTGGCAATAACGCGGCGGCATTATGAAATCAGCCAAATGTATAACAAATCAATGGACGTGAGCGCGGGCAGCTGTCCTCTTATCAGCGTCCATTGTTAAATTTAGAGTTGCGTGTTGCCGCCCGCGCCACGTCATCTCAGCCGTTAGGCGGCTTCCCTAAAATTTGAGGTTTATATACTTTATGGCAAAATTCGGCACACTTTTTGTTTTGTTTTTTGGATTGCTGATTACAAGCGGTTTTTCGCAAGACAAAGCTGCGACAACCGAAAATAATCTCTACGCAAAAGCATTATCCGCTTGTTTGGTTAAAGAGCCGCAAGCTGAAAATAGTGTTGAGGTTGAACGCTCTGTCATTGTTGAATACAACCTTTTCACAACCAGAAACTTGCCAACGCAATTCGGGAAAATTAAAGTCGGGTATTTAGACACAAACACGCTCGCCGCACGTTACAAGAAAAACCGAGAACTAATATCCATTCTCGCAATTCGCCCACTGCAAAGTGACAGCACGGAATTAGAGTTAAACATCTTATTCTATTATTTAAGTTTTGAGAAACGCAGTTACAATTACTCGCTTGAAGGCGGCTGCAATGTTAAATTTGTTTATGACTGTGAGAAAAAACAGTTTGTTGTAAAAACGGCGGAGACATCTGGTATCTAACAGCCGCCCAACAAATCAATGGACGTGAGGCGAAACGGCTTGCCTCATAAGAACGTTGTCCGTTAAACTTTAGCTTGCGTGTTGCCGGTTTCGCCCACGTCATCTCAAGCGTTCGGCATCTGCGCGTGAAATCGAAACTGCTAGAAAAATAACCGGAAAACCGTTATATTCTTGTTGTGCGGTTTGATTGGGACAAAAACAAAGCGGCGAGTAATCTTGTCAAACATAAAGTTTCGTTTGAGGAAGCCGCGACGGTTTTTGGCGACCCGCTTTCAGATACGTTTGACGACCCGGAGCATTCGGCTAACGAGCAGAGATTTCTGATTATCGGGCATTCTGAGAAAGGCAGCCTTTTATTTGTTTCGCACACGGACGGCGGCGAAACTGTCCGAATAATCAGCGCAAGAGAACCGACGCGCGGAGAACGTGAGAAATATGAACGAGGAGAATACTAAAACATTGGAAGACGAGATGCGTCCCGAATATGACCTTTCGCAGTTAAAAGGTAGAGTTCGCGGCAAATATGTCGAGCGTTATCGGGCAGGAACAAATCTAGTTTTGTTGGAGCCTGACGTGCAGGCGGCGTTTCCCGACGCGGAAGCTGTCAATGAAGCGTTGCGAATGTTGATGAAAGTTGCCCATCGGCAAGTTCAAAAGCAGGCTTGAAGGTTTGCAACGGAACGCCGAACAAATCAATGGACGTGAGGGCGAAACAGCTTCTCTTTAAAATCTTTTCTGGTTAAGGTGAAACTTGCGCGTGGCTGGTTTTGCCCCACGTCATCTCAATCGTTATGCCACTATTCTTTGAAATCGAAATTGACTTTTGGTGTGACTAATAGTATTACTTTTATTATGGGCGTTGCTAAAGTTACAATTTCTATCGAATCAAATCTTTTAAAGAAAGTTGACCGCCTTGTCAAAGAACGTGTCTTCTCAAATCGCAGCCAAGCCGTTCAGTCCGCTGTCGAAGAAAAAGTTTTGCGTCTTGACAGTAACCGCCTAGCGCGTGAATGTGCCAAATTAAACAAAACCGAAGAACAATCTTTAGCCGATTTAGGATTAGCGAGTGAAGCGGAAGAATGGCTCGAATACTAAGAGGCGACGTTATTTGGGCTAGTCTTGACCCGACGCTTGGACACGAGCAATCCGGTTCGCGTCCCGTATTGGTTTTGAGCGAGGACATTTTTAATGACCGTTCGGGAACAGTTATCGCCGTTGTCCTCACGAGCCAGCAACCGAGCGCAAGTTTTCCACTGACGTTTGAACTTTCCGACTCAAGTTTGCCGAAAAAATCGTGGGTAAAAATCAGCCAGATTCGGACACTTTCGACTCAGCGGCTTGGCAAGAAAATTGGTTCAGCCTCAGATGAAGAATTAGAAACAATTATCGAAGGGTTGAATGAAATTATTGGCGGGGCATAACAAATCAATGGACGTGAAGGCGAAACAGCGACTTAGTGATCGAGTTGTGTGGCAAATTTAAACGGACTTGGCGCAGGTTTCGCTTCAATAGTATCCCAATCGTCATAAAGTCGTCAGCCGCGAACGAATATTGTCGCGGCTGACGAGTTTTTACTGAAAAAAACGATTAAGTTCCGGTTTCCCAGCTCGTCATATATTCGAGCATTTCGGGCGTTAAAGTGTCAATCGAAATGCCGAGCGCGCGGAGTTTCAGGGAAGCAATTTCCTGATCGACTTCGGCGGGCAGAACGTGTACGCCTTTTTCTAATTTGCCTTTGTTTTTAACGAGATATTCAGCCGACAGCGCTTGATTGGCGAAAGACATATCCATCACGCTTGCCGGATGACCTTCGGCGGCGGCTAAATTAATCAAGCGACCTTCGCCGAGAACGATGACCGATTTGCCGTTTTTGCCGAGGTATTCTTCGACGAAAGGGCGGCGGTTGGCGACTTCGGTTGACATTTCCTTTAAGGCTTCGAGATTCAATTCCAAATCGAAGTGTCCGCTGTTGGCGACAATTGCGCCGTCTTTCATCGTTTCAAAATGTTCTTTGTCAATGACGTGACGGTTGCCCGTTACCGTGACGAAGAAATCGCCGATTTTGCAGGCTTCCGACATCGGCATTACGCGAAAACCGTCCATCACGGCTTCGATGGCTTTGATCGGATCAATTTCGGTGACGATGACATTTGCGCCTAAACCGCGGGCGCGCATCGCGCAGCCTTTGCCGCACCAGCCGTAGCCGACGACGACGAAATTTTTTCCGGCGAGCAGAATGTTCGTCGCGCGGATAATGCCGTCGAGTGTTGATTGCCCGGTGCCGTATCGGTTATCGAAGAAATGTTTGGTTTGCGCGTCATTGACCGCCATCGCCGGGAAATTTAAAACTCCGGCTTTGACCATCGCTTGCAAGCGAACAATACCCGTCGTCGTTTCTTCGGTCGTGCCGATAATCGTCTGCGCGAGTTCCGGTTTTTCCTTCAACATCGTCGCCACGACATCCGAGCCGTCGTCAATGATGATGTTCGGGTTCGATTCGAGAGCCATACGAACGTGGCGCATATATGTGTCGGTTGATTCGCCCTTCATCGCAAAAACCGGAATGCCCCAATCGGCGACGAGCGACGCGGCAACATCGTCCTGCGTCGAAAGCGGATTCGACGCGATTAAAATCGCTTCCGCGCCGCCGGCTTGCAAAGTTCTCGCAAGGTTCGCCGTTTCGGTCGTGATATGAGCGCAGGCAACGAGCTTCACGCCTTCGAGCGGTTTTTCCTGCTCGAAACGCTCGCGGATTAAACGCAGAACGGGCATTTCGCGGTCTGCCCATTCGATTCTCTGTTTGCCTTGCGGCGCAAGGTTGATGTCTTTAATATCGTATTCCATTGAAATTCCTTCTTTAGCCATAGTTTTGTTTTATAGTTTTATAAAAGTGAAAAAGGTTAAAAGTGAAAAAGTTTCGGGTGAATGAAAATTCACTTTTTCACTTTTTCACTTTTCGGCTTTTTCACTTCAAATTAGTTGGCGGACGCGCTGACTGCGTTGAGCAGAGCGTCGGCTTTGTCGGTTTTTTCCCAGGTAAATTCGTCGTTCGTGCGTCCGAAATGTCCGAATTTGGCGGTCGCCTTGAAAATCGGGCGGCGCAAATCGAGCGTTTCGATAATGCCTTCCGGCGTTAATTCAAAGTTTTTGCGAACCGTTTCGGCGAGTTTGTCCTCGTCCACCTGTCCCGTGCCGTGCGTGTCCACCAGAACCGAAACCGGCTCGGCAACGCCGATGGCGTAAGCTAACTGCACGGTGCATTTGTCTGCCAGACCAGCCGCGACGATATTTTTGGCGATGTAACGCGCCATATATGCCGCCGAGCGGTCAACTTTCGTCGGGTCTTTACCCGAAAACGCGCCGCCGCCGTGCGGAGCGTAACCGCCGTATGTGTCAACGATGATTTTGCGACCGGTCAAACCGGCATCGCCCATCGGACCGCCGACGACAAATCGTCCGGTCGGGTTGATGTGATATTTCGTATCTTCATCTAAAAGGTCAGCCGGAACGGTCGCTTTGATAACTTTTTCCAGGATGTCTGCGCGAAGCTGTTCGGTCGTTACGTCTTCGGCGTGCTGCGTCGAGATAACGACGGCTTCGACGCGGAACGGTTTGCCGTCGCGGTATTCAATCGTGACCTGCGATTTTCCGTCCGGGCGCAGATAATTCAATTCACCGCTGCGCCGAACTTCCGAAAGACGGCGCGTCAGATTGTGCGCCAATTGAATCGGCAGAGGCATCAGTTCTTTGGTTTCGTTACAGGCAAAACCGAACATTAAACCCTGGTCGCCCGCGCCGCCCGTGTCCACGCCCTGCGCGATGTCCGGCGACTGCGTGCCGACCGCGTCCATCACGCTCAGAGTGTTGCAGTCGTAACCGTAACTGGCATCGTTATAACCGATGTCGTTAATCGTATCGCGGACGATTTGTTTATAATTGACGCGGGCGTTCGTCGTAATTTCACCGGCGATGACGGCGAGACCGGTCGTGACAAGGGTTTCGCAGGCGACTCGTCCGGTCGGGTCTTGTTCCAGAATGGCATCAAGCACCGCGTCGGAAATCTGGTCGGCGATTTTGTCGGGATGTCCTTCGGTGACAGATTCCGAAGTGAATAAAAATTTTCCGTTACTCAAAATAGTTTGTAACTCCTTCTATAAATAAAATTTGAATCTTGGGAAAAGATAACAAAAGGGTGATTTTAGCTTTTAACGGCTGACGTGTCAAAATTACAACGGATTTTTTAAATCTGGAGTTGATTTTATTAAATCAAGGATGACTAAAAATCCAAAATAAAATCAACAAAAATAAGATTGGCGAAACTATCGAAAATCTCGCCAGCCATTTCGCAAATCGTAAATTTTTTAATGAGAGTTGAGTTTTATTTATCAACAGAAGAGTTGAAGTTCCGTTGACGATTCCAAAAATCACGGAAAATACCATTAGCATCTGTATTCCTCTCGGCTCGTAAATTCCGAAAAATTCACACAGTCGAAAAAATATAAGTCCCGCCGGCAATAAAATAATTGCGGCAAATGAAGGGAAACACTAAAATTGTGTCCAAAGATTGTTTGGAACGATCCTTCTCGCTAAATCTACAATCCGCCTCCTAAGCATAAAATATTTTATTCGTCCCTTTTCGCCGTAAAAATCCGCGAGCCGAAATCAATCCGGCGTTTGAATTTAAATCGTTCGTCAATGATTTGGTCGGTAATTTCGACGCTGTTGGCGGAGAGCGTCGTGCCGGTCGCGCGTTGAAAATCGGAGACGGCTTTGTTTAAAAGCGTCTGCGCCTGCAGCTCGATGCTGCGCGCCGTGACGAGCGTAATTTGACGTTGCTGAATGAGAAAAACCGTCGATGTTCCGGCGCGAAACTGGCGTTGCTCGCTTTCAAATAGTTGTTCGGCTGATTGGCGGGTCGCAATCGCCGCCTGCAGACGCGCTTCGGAAGAGCGCAGAGCCTGCAAAGCGTTTCTGACTTCGGATTCGATGGTTTGTTCCTGTTGCGCCTGCTGATTTTTAATCTGGTCGGCTTCGACTAAAGTTCTGCCGAGATTCGCTTTTGCGGTGCGGTTGCCGAACGGCAGGGAAACATTGACACCGACGCGAAACGTCGGATAATCAGCCGTCACTAAATTCGACAAAGATTTGATATAGCCGCCGACGAGATTCGGCGGAACAGCCGCGTTTGTCGTGGTCGTCGTTAAAAGCGGCAAATTGGCGAGGGCGGACAATTCATTGACGCGCGTCGTCAAAGCCGAAGTCGTCGAATTGCCGACGCGCGGAACTGATGTTCCGGCAAGTCCGTTGCCCGTGTAGCTGCCGACCAGATCAATTTGCGGCTTGGTCAAATCGCGGTAATAACGTTCGTTGATTTTGTTGATTTCGGCGTTCGTTTTTAATTGAGAAAGTTCCTGCCGGTTGGCGAGCGCGTCGGTAATCGCTGTGTCGAGCGACGGGCGCGGAATTTCCACGTCAACCGGCGAAACCGGAACGAGCGCGCGTTTCCAAATTGCATCGCTGCGGTCAGGCAGCATCAACGTTTTCAAAATATTTTCGGCTTGCGTCACCGTTTCCTGCGCCGTGTAAACGTTCTGCTCGAATGAAGTGATTTGCGTGTTGGCGGCGACGATTTCAATCGGCGCGAGAACGCCCTTCTGGACGAGTCTCTGATTGCTTTCGAGCTGCGTGCGGGCTTGTTTGACGGCATCAATCTGTACCTGCAAATTCCTGAGCGCGAAGATTAAATCCCAGTAAGCCGATTCAACCTGCGCGATGGTCTCGATGGCTTTCTGGCGAAACTGCGCGTCGGTCAGGCTGAGATTTTTCTTGGCGATTTCAATCGTCCGGCGGTTATTGTCGAAGCGCAGACCCCGCCAGAGCGGTTGCGTGTATGTGAAAGTTCCAACCGTCGGGAACTGCGGATTCAAGGTCGCGTTCTGGTTGTTGGTCGTCGTTCTCGAACCCGAATAATCGGCTTGATACAAACCGCCCGCGCGCGGTGAGAAACCCGTGATGTTGAAGCCGTTGACGAGGCTCGTCTGCGTGACCGAACCGTTGCCGGTCGCGCCGCCGATGGTCGAAGCGGTCGGGGTCGTGCGCCGCTCGTAATAATTCTCCGTCGTAAAAACCGGATCGTAAACGCCGCGTGCCGCGCGCAGATCGAATTCCGCCATTTGCACGCTGATTTTAGCCGTGTCTATATCGTTGTTGTTTTGCAGAGCGAGCGTGATCGCTTCCTGCAAAGACAGCGGAAGCTGGTCGGCAACGTCAACGCCGACGCGGTCGGCGGTCGGCAGAGGGCGCACCGGAGCTTCAAAATTCGGCGCGACCGGCGGCGGATCGTCGGGCAGCACGGCGGGCGCGACACCGCCCGAAGTGCCGACGTTTGAAGTCGGTGTCGTGGTGGTCACGTTCGGATTTGTCGTCGTGGTCGTCTGTGTCGTCTGCGTTTGGGTCTGCGTCTGCGCCGGTTGATTCGTTTGATTTTGCAGCGTCGTCGGACTCGTCGTGTTCGGCGTTTGCGGCTGCCTCGGAACTTGCTGTTGCTGCGTCTGCGTCTGCTGGGTTTGGGTTTGCGTGTTGGTCGTTTGTCCGGGCTGCGTCGGTTGTTGTCGCTGCGGCGGCGTGTTTTGCTGCTGCACTTCGGTCGGCTGCGTCGGCGGTGGTGTCGCCCGCGGAGTGGCGGGCGCGGTGACCGGCGGCGTAGTTTGCGCCGATAATGAGCCGACCAACAAAATTAAAACCGCGAACACAGCGAGCAAGCACGCAATCGGCGATTTGAAATATGCGCGGAGAGCGAAAAAAGAATGAAAAGAAAACAAATTTTTCATTTTAATTTTAATCGGCATAGCCTTCCTCGGTTTTATTTCTTTTCGCCGTCGGCGCGTCGGCGTTAGGTTTTTTGCGCGTAAACAGAGTCGCCGCGTCAGCCAGTTTTTCGCGCAGCGGTCTCAGACGTTCGGCGATTCCGCCGAATTTATCGCTAATCCGATTCCAAATGTGCGATTCCGCCGCGTCGTCAAACAGCGAATAAAAAACCGGCACGGCGAGCAAAGTTAAAAGCAGACACATTGATTGACCGCCGACGACCAGAATGCCGATTGAACGGTTGGTCGCCGCGCCCGCGCCGCTGCCGACGATCAGCGGAATCATTCCGGCGACGAGCGCGATGGTCGTCATTAAAATCGGTCGCAGGCGGTCGCGGTTCGCCTGAATAATCGCGTCGTAGCGCGTCATTCCGGTCGAACGTAAATGATTCGTATGGTCAATCTGCAAAATGGCGTTTTTCTTGACGATGCCGAACAGAAGCAAAATGCCGAGCGCGGAAAAGATGTTCAAACGCTGCCCGGCGATCAACGAAGACAGCAGGGCGAACGGCACGGAAAGCGGCAGCGTCAGCAGAATCGTCACCGGATGAACGAACGACTCAAACTGCGCCGCCAAAATCAGATACATAAAGACGAACGACAAAAGAAAAGCCAGCGCGAACGAATTGGTCGCCCGCGCGAGTTCCTTCGACTGTCCGGTTACGCCGGTCGCATATTCGGGTCCCATATTCAAATCGGTCGCGTATTGCTGCAAAACCCTCACCGCATCGGCTTCCGAAGTGGTCGGCGCGACGCTCGCCGAAATCGTCACCTGCCGCTGACGATTAAGCCGCGCGATGGAAGCCGCCGATTTGTCTTCCTTGAAAGCGACGAGCTGATCTAAGCCGACTAAACCGCCTTTAGACGACGTAACCGTGAAATTTTTTAAATCGTCGCGCGTCCGCCGGTAAGGTTCGTCCGCCTGCACGTAAACGTCGAATAAATCAGTGCCTTCGCTATAGGTCGAAACTTTTTGACCGTTGGCGAAAACGTTCAAAGCCTGGGCGACCGCGCCGGTCGCCACGCCTAAATCGGCGGCTTTGTTGCGGTCTATGCCGATTTGCAGTTCGGGGCTGCTCAAATCGAGCGAGCGGTCGGCATCGCGGAAATTCGAATCTTGTTTCAGACGGTCAACCAGTTTTTGAGAAAAATTATCGAGCTTGTCCATATCGGGACCGCTGATAAAAAAACCGATGCCGCTCGTTCCGCCGCGCCCGCCGATGCCGAGACTCGCGCCGATGGACGACGTTCCCGAAACGCCGATGACATACTGCTTCGGATATTTCTTTGTAATTTCACGCGTTTTGTTGATTAAATCGGCTTGCGAAAATTCGCGCTGGTCGGGCGCGAGCAGACGCACGTTGATATTGCCCTGATTCGGCGAGCCGCCGCCCGCGCCGGTGAAAGCAAGAGTGTTGTCAACGCCCGGAATTTGTTCACGAATGTCCCGCGCCAGACGGTCGAGAATGCTCTGCGTCGCCGCCAGACTCGTGCCTTGCGGCGCGCGCAGCGAAACTTGAAAAAGCGATTCGTCCTCGTCGGGCAAAAAGTTGATGCCGACGTAATTGTAAAGCGGGTAAATCGAGACGACCACCAACGCGCACAAACCGACGACCACCCAACGAAAGCGCATCGAGATTTTCAAAAGCCAGGTGTAGGAACGGTCAATTTTACTGTAAAACCACGAATCCTTACTTTCATTTTGGGTTTTGGAATTTGGATTTTGGATTTCGTGTCGGTTGCCCGCCTCGAGCATTCCGTCGCCGTGAATTTCTAGACTTTCTTCGGTCGCCGCGTCACCATCTCGAAAAGTCTCCGCGTCTTCGACAATTTCTTCTTTTTTCGGCTTGATCCAGCGCGCCGCGAGCATCGGCGTTAAAGTGAACGAAACGATCAGGGAAACGGCGATGGCTGCCGCGCTCGTCAAACCGAACGACGACATAAACCTGCCGACGATGCCGGTCAAAAAACCGACCGGAATAAACACGGCGAGCAGGCTCAAAGTAGTCGCTAAAACCGCCAGACCGATTTCGCGCGTGCCTTCAATCGCCGCCTGAAACGGATGCATTCCTTTTTCTTCGACGAAGCGGTAAATATTTTCCAAAACGACAATCGCGTCATCAATGACGATGCCGACCATTAAAGTCAAAGCGAGCATCGTCATTTGATTGAGCGTGTAGCCGAGCGCGGCAATCAGGGCGAACGCCGAGATAATCGAAGTCGGAATGGCGAGCGCGGCGATTAAGGTCGAGCGGAAATTCCACAGAAACAGAAACACGATCACGGCGGCGAAAATTCCGCCGAGAACCAGATGCTCTTCGATGGCGTGCAGCGAAGTTTCGATAAATTCCGATTGGTCGCGCACCACACCGATTCGCATATCCTTCGGCAAAGTTTGCTGCAGCTGCGCGATTTTTTGCTTTACGCCGTTGATGACGGCGACCGTATTCGCGCCGGATTGTTTGATGATGGCGAGCGAAACCGCCGGGCTGCCGTTCAATGAAACCGAGCTGGTCGGATCTGCGCCGGTGTTTTCGACGCGCCCGACATCGCTGATTTTAATCGGATAGCCGTTCTGATTTTTGACGATAATGCTGCTAAAGCCTTCGACCGTCGTTAACTTGCTCAAAGTGCGTAAGGTCACGCTCGTCGCGCCTTCATTTAAACGCCCGCTCGGCAATTCCTGATTCTGCGCCGTAATCGCCGAGTTGACATCAGTGACCGATAGATTATAAGCGCGAAGTTTGTCCGGATTGAGATAAACTCTGATTTGGCGCGTCCGCCCGCCGTAAATCTGCACGTCGCCCACACCGTCCACGGTTTGCACTTTTTCCTGGATTTCTTTGCTGACAAACTGCGTTAAATCAACGACCGAGCCGGGACGGCTGATGGCGTATTGAATAATAGGCGACGAATTCGGATCGGATTTTTGGACAATCGGCGCGTCCGCGCTTTCCGGCAACTGACGAATCACGCCGCTCACTTTGTCGCGCACTTCCTGCGTCGCCACTTCCGGGTCTTTTTCGAGCGAAAATGTAATCGTGACCTGCGAGCGACCGAGCGACGAACTGGAAGTCATCTGGTCAATTCCCGTCACCGTATTCGCCGCGCCCTCGATGATGTCGGTCACTTCGGTCTCGATTTCCTGCGGAGCCGCGCCCGTGTTCGTCGTCTGGACGGTGACGGTCGGCAAATCAATCTGCGGAAAACGGTCAACGCCGAGCGTAAAAAAACTAAAGCCGCCGATGACCGTCAGAAACAATACGATGACGGTCGCAAAAACCGGACGATTAACACAAATTTCAGCTAACCATTGCATAATACTTTAGCGGTAAGCGGTAAGCGGTAAACGGTAAATTTAGGAAAGTTTTTCACTTACCGTTTACCACTTACCACTAGAAACTCACCTGCGCTCCTTCGTATAGTTTATCCAGATTACTTGTCGCAACAATTTCGTCGGGTTTTACGCCGGATAAAATCTGGATAAAATCGCCTTCTTCGGTTCCGATTTGAACGACGCGCAGTTTCGCGACGTTTTCCTGTATGACGAAAATGCGATACGACTGCGTATTCTGGTCGTTATAAACCGCCGGACGCGGCACGAACACGCCTTGCCCGCCGCCTTGTTTGACGATTTGCGCCGAGGCGAACATTCCTTGCCGCAGAGCGTTGTCGTTGTTTTCAAACGTCGCTTCGATAATCGCGGTGCGCGTCGCCGGATCAATCGCCGGATTAATCGCCGTGACCGCGCCGCCGAATTTGCGGTCCTGATACGAATCAACCGTAATCGAAACGCCCTGCCCGACTTTGATAAACGGCACATTCGATTCGTTGACCTGCAGCTGTGCTTTAATCGGACTCGTCCGCAAAATCGTCGCTACGACGGTCGCCGTCGAAACGAATTCGCCGACCGCGATTGGACGTTCGCTGATATAACCGGAAAACGGTGCGCGAATCGTCGTATCGGCAATCGCCTGTTTCGCCAGATCAATCTGCGTCTGCAAAGCGTTGACGGCGGCTTGCGCGCTTTTAATCGCTTCGTTATTCTGCCGGGCGGCGTTGCGCGCCGCTTCCAACTGCTGCTGCGCGCTGTTGACCTGCGCGCGCGCCGTATCTCTCGCCGTTCGATATTGTTCGTAGGTGGCGACGGCGACATCGCCGGTTTCGACTAATTCACGATAGCGTTTCTCATTCGCTTCGGCTTGGCGAAGCTGCGCGACCGCCTGTTCGTAATTGGCGTTGGCGGCGCGGACTTCGGGAATCGCCGCCGCGCTGAAGCTGCCGTTCGCCGCCAAACCGAGCCGCGCTTCGGCTTGCCGAACGCCGGACACTGCCTGCGCGACATTCGCCTGCGCCTGCGACAACTGCAACTGCGCGTCGCGCTCGTCTAATTTGGCGATGATTCTGCCCTCGTTCACGAAGTCGCCCGCATTCACGCCGACGTTCGTTACTTTCCCGGCGGTTTTCGGGGCAATATTGGAAGATTCGACCGCCGCCAGGCTGCCTGTCGCCGCGATAAACGCCGGAATCGGACGCGCGACGGCTTTGTCCTGCGTGATCGGGAAAACTTCGGTTTTCGCCTGTTGGTTGCCGTTCGCCTGCTCGTTTGTTTTAGACGCGGATCGGTTACAGGCGCAGACGAAAAATAAAACAAGGATAAATAAATAGAAACTGGAAAATCGAACCGCCCCATGTCGTTCGAATTTTAAAAAAGTCATAAAATGTTCAGACGCAATATTTAAACTGAAACACGGAAAAAAAAAGATTTATATTAAATTATTCTCAAAAGAAATATTGCTTTACAATTAAACACTATAAACTTCTGAACGCTTACACGAAAACTTAGATGCCCAAATTTTAAACAAATAATTGTAAAGATTTGTCACCGGAAGAAATTGAAAAACGATAAAATAGCGGGTTTTTATTTTTTGAGACACGCTCTATAATTAACTAAATGACTTTGCAGCTACAGCATTACATCGAAGCGGTTGATTGGATTTCGCCGGTCGAAGTGCGCGGGCGCGTGACCGAATTAATCGGTTTGCTGATTCGCGCGGGCGTGCCGGGGGCGCGCGTCGGCGAGATTTGCCTGATTCGCTCGCCGCATCAACCGAAGGCTCTGCGGGCGGAGGTCGTCGGCTTTCGCGGCAGCGAAGTGATCTTGATGCCGCTCGGCGAAATCTCCGACGTGGCGATGGGCGCGGAAGTCGTCTCCACCGGACAAGCATTGCGCGTCAAGGTCGGCGACGCGCTTCTGGGGCGCGTTTTGAACGGTTTGGGCGACCCGATTGATAATCTCGGCGCGATTGAAAACGCGAGCGAATACAGCGTGATGGCTACGCCGCCCGATCCGATGAAGCGAACGCGCGTCGTCAAGCCGTTTGCGACCGGCATCCGCGCGCTCGACGGCATTTTGACCGTCGGAACGGGTCAGCGCGTCGGCATTTTCGCCGCCGCCGGTGTCGGCAAATCAACGCTTCTGGGAATGCTTGCCCGCAATACCGAAGCCGATGTCAACGTCATCGCTCTGGTCGGCGAACGCGGGCGCGAAGTGCGCGATTTTTTGGAAAACGATCTCGGCGCGGAAGGTTTGCGCCGTTCGGTCATCGTCGTGGCGACCTCGAACGAACCGTCGCTCGTCAGGCAGAAAGCCGCCTATGTCGCGACAGCCGTCGCCGAATATTTCCGCGATCAGGGCAAAAGAGTTTTGCTGATGATGGATTCGGTCACGCGCTTTGCCCGCGCTTTGCGCGAAGTCGGTCTGGCGAGAGGCGAACCGCCCGCGCGCGCCGGTTTTCCGCCATCGGTTTTCTCCGAATTGCCGAGACTTCTCGAACGAACGGGAAATTCCGATAAAGGCTCGATTACGGCTTTCTACACGGTTCTGGTCGAAGGCGACGATATGACCGAGCCGATTGCCGACGAAACGCGCTCGATTTTAGACGGTCATATCGTCCTCTCCAGAAATCTCGCCTCAGCCGGACATTATCCGGCGATTGACGTGGGCGAATCGGTGTCGCGCGTAATGCAGACCGTCGCGACCGACACGCACGTCGAAGCCGCCCGCAAGCTGCGCGAAGTTTTAGCGGTTTACGAATCGAACAAGGATTTGATTTTGATCGGGGCTTATAAAAAGGGAAGTGATCCGCGCACCGATTATGCCATTACAAAGCTCGACGCGGTTAATTCGTTCTTAAAGCAGAACGTGAAGGAAAAAACGAACGCCGCAAATACTGTTAATCAACTGCGACAAATTTGGTGAAAATTAAAGAAAATTAAACAAACACGAATTTATTTTCCATTTTCCATTAAGCATTTACACAAAATTATATGAGACCGAATCACGGTTCAGAGGCGGGCTACTGCCCGCCGTTCGGGAAATTTGCCAAAGTCGGGCAGTAGCCCGCCTCTGAACCAAGATAGTATTTGTTTTTGCACGAGTACTTAAAAATCATCCCTGCGAGAAGGTTCCGATTTGGCTCAAAGTATAATCCTGCAAATTTAATAATTCGTCGAGCAAATCGAGCATTTTAGTGGTTGATGCTAAATCATGGTAAACGCGCCGGTTGTGAAAGGCAAGCGCATTTTCCTGAACGGGCGCGACACTTAAAGTTTTTTCTGAAGATTCCGTTTCTTCTTTTTCGTGCTGGTCTTCCTGTTGCTGCTGCTGTTCGTCGTCGCGGGCGACGGCGACGAGGCGGCGCATTTGAGTTCTTTGTTTCGCCAGCAAGGTTCGCAACACATTGCGGCGCATCGTCGGCGTTAAATGCCGCAGAGCTTCGAGATTGCCCGGCGGCGCGAGCAAACCGCCGAGCATCGTCGGCTGCTGGTCGAGACCGAGCATTTTGTCGGTCGCCGAAACGCCGCCGCCCGCGCGAAGTTTTTCGGCGGCGATAATCTGCGTCGCATCGCGCCCTGTAACGGCTTCGGGCATCAAGCCGCTCTGCGTGAGAGCGGTTTTCGGCGGCAGTCCGACGGGTTGACCGGCGGTGCCGCGCGTCGCGGATTGCTCGCCGGTTTGCTCGGGCGCGGCGGGAATTTTCTGCGTCGCGTCCGCCGTCTTTTGAGTTTGCTGTTCGCCTTTTGGAATCGGCTGCGCGCCGACGCGGTTGATTTCCGCCATTTTTTAATTCTCCCTGTTTTCCTCGTTCAAAGAATAAACCCAACGCAAAACTTCGGCGACGGTTTCATATAATTCTTCGGGAACTTCCTCGTCAATATCGAATTCAAAAAGCGCGCGGGCGAGCGGCACGTCGCGCATCAGTGGCACATTGCTTTCTTTGGCAAGTTCACGAATTTGTTGAGCGATTAAATCCGCGCCTTTGGCGACAATCGTCGGCGCGCCCATCAATTCGCGGTCGTAGCGCAAAGCGACGGCGACGTGCGTCGGATTGACGACGACTACATCGGCTTGTTTGACCGCCGCAATCGAGCTTTGTTCTAAAATCTGGCGGTGCAGATTTTTCCGCATCCATTTGATCAGCGGATCGCCTTCGGATTCCTTGTATTCCTGTTTAACTTCGTGTTTTGACATTCGCATCTGCTTCAGAAACAAAAATCTTTGCAGGAAAAAATCGCCGACGGCGAGTGCGAGAAACATTAAGCCGACGTAAAATCCGATTCGTAGAATCAAAGTAAAAGCGTATGCGACGACGTTGCCGGCGGGTTGACTGAGCAGCGATGAAAAATTCGGAATTTCCGAAGAAATAACCGCCGCGACGACCGCGAAGGTGATTAGTGATTTAAGAACGGTTTTGCCGAGTTCGATGTATTGTTTCGGTTTGAGAAATTTTTCTTTGAAATTATTCGCCGGATTAAATTTATTCAGATCGGGTTTCAGACTTTCAACCGCGAACAATGAGCCGACCTGTATATAATTGTAAAATATCGCGCCGATAAACATAAAAATAAACCAGGGCGCGAGCGCGACCGCCAAATCCCACGCGCCTTGATTGAGAAATTCGAGGGCGCGGTCTTTAGTCAATTCGCCCTTAAAAGAACCGGCGGTCTCGATGCCGCTTTTCATCGTTCGCAAAAGAACCGTCGCCGTCAAAGTTCCGCCGAGCCACAAAATACACACGGCGGTAATCAGCATCAGAGCCGATGTCAAATCCTGACTTTTCGACACCTGACCTTTTTTCCGCGCGTCGCGCAGTCGTTTCTGAGTCGGTTTTTCGGTTTTCTCTTCGCTCACAAATTCGTTAGTGGTAAACGGTAAGTGGTAAATGGTAAGTGATGATTGCAATGGCTTCGGATTTTACTTACCAATTACCACTTACCACTTACCGTTTACCAATAGTTTCTCTGTCGCGCAGTTTTTTTAAAACAGACAGCATTTTCGCCTTGAGCATCGGATCGTCGGCGACGAAATCGCTCAATTCGCCGATGACTTTTTCCGATTGTTCGGATTGTTTGAATTTTTCGCTCAGGCGCGATTTGACTAAAATTTCCGCAGTTTGGCGCAAAGCGGAAGCGGCTTCGCCCTCGTTATCCAGATTCGATTGAACGGCGATTTGCGCCAGCGTCGCGCGCGTCGCGCCGGTTTCCCCGCTCGCCGAAGCGTCGGCGGCGGCAAGCGCGGCGAGAGTTTCGGAGAATTTTTCGCCTTTTATCGCTTTGGCGATTTCCTTTTCGTCGGGCGCGTCCGAACCGCTGACGAACGGCGATTTCGATTTATTGATTTTCATTTATTCGTCTTCGATTATTGATACAGAAAAAAACTTATTTTATTTATCTTCCAACATTCGCGCCGCTTCAAGCAAGGCGCGCGCGGCGGGCGTGTGCGGCGACGCGGGCGCAGCTTCGATTATTCCGCGCAGCTCGGTTTCCGCCTGTTCGCGTTTGCTCTGATAAAGCAAGACTTCGGCGTGTTGAACCTGTGCGAAAACGCTTTCCGCGTCTTGCCGCATCGCTTCTTCGCTCAGGCGCAGAGCTTCGTCAAAATCGCCGCGCCGCGCCGCCAGCGAACTTAGAATCACGAGCGGCACGTCGGAATCGGGTGCCAGCGCGCGCGCTCCCCGAGCAATTGTTTCCGCTTCGTCGAGCCGTCCGGCTTCGCGCAGAACGAGACTCGATTCGAGCATCACGCGCAACTCTTCGTCGCTGGTTTTGATTTGTTGTAATTCCATTGCGCCGTGCCGCCGATCATCGAAAAATAATTCTATCGCTTATTTAGCACAAAGCCCCGACGTATGTCGAGGACTTTGCAAAACAAAATATTCTTGAGAAAAAACGAATCTGACGATTCCGTCTATTGTTTGAAATTCGAGACGGCGGACATTTCGCTGTCGTGTTTCGCTTTCAGCAAATTAGAAAACGTCGTAAATTCCTGACTCTGCGATTGAACGCGATTCTGCACCGCCAAAAGCTGCATAGACTTTTGCATCTGGCTGTTCATCATCGTTTGCATATCAGCCGCGCTCGCGCCGCCGCCCATCGTGCCGCCGAGAATCGAGCCGAGTCCGGGCGCGACCATATTCACCGCGCCGCCAAGAATGCCGCCGAGAACGCGTCCGAATCCGCCGGATTTTTTTACCGGCTGCTCGACGACGGTCGGGTCGGTCATCGGAACCTGCGGCGCGGTCGAATTAACAATTGGGTCTGCCATTTTAAATATCCTCCAAAGATTAAGCCAAATTTATCCCGGCAAATCGCGGCGCGCTTCAGACGCGAAATTTGCCTTCTGATATTTTTATTATCGGCGAAAGCGAAAAAAAGTTTCTCGAAATTTTTTGAAATTTTATTGAGCCGGGAACAAAGACTTCGTTTTAAACATTTGACAATGAAGCAAAAAGATTTGCCGCGAGTTTATTTAGACGGCGTTTGTCTTGATTTTTCGAGTTCGGCGATAAAATCGAGCGTCGTCTGCAATCCTTTGACGGCGCGGGCAGCTTTATCCGCGTCGTTTTTCGCGCCGCGGCGGACGACGCGCTCTAATTCTTCAATCGTCGAACGCATTTTTAGTTTGATGGCGAATAAATTATGCGCCGCTTCCGCGTCGAAAATTCGTTCGAGAGAAGGATAATTCAGAAGCGATTTGATCGTTTCTGATTCTTCGTGTGATAAATTTTCCTCCGACGGCAATTCTAGTTTTTTCACTGTTAATTTTTTTAAAGAAAATAGCACGTTTCTTGTTTGAATTATCAAACGTGATATTATTATTCGTATAAAAAACTGTCAATAAGATTAAGATTTGTATAAGTTTAGAGAAACTTCAACGAAAATTTGATACGGATTTTGACCGCATATGACACCGAAACTTATTCTTTTGCAAAATTCAACGGACGCGGACGCGCCGCCCACCGCCGTTTCCGAACATCGTTTCGAAGGCAATTTAATCAGCGTCGGCAGCGACGCGACCAGCACAATTGTTTTACCGAATACGCTGCTCGAACAAGCCGTTTTTATACGCGAAGGCGAGCAAATCACGCTCATCAACGCCGGCGAGGGAACGATTCTCAATAATCGCGCCCTGCGCCGTGAAGCGATGGAGCCGCTCACCGTCGGCGATCAAATAAAAATCGGCAAATTTATTATTTTCGTCGCTGACGGCGCAGCGAACGGCGACAAGCCGCCTGTAATATTTAACGAAAAGACAACAGCGATTTTTGCGTCTGATAACGAAGCGGTTCAAACGTCTGAAAATGGCAGGGAGACTAATCTGTTTGATAAACCGGCGAGAGATTTTGAGAGCGAAACTGAATCGAAAAAGCCGACGCGCAATTTCTCGGACGTTTTGAATGCTCTGCGAACCGAAGAAGACAGTTTTTATTTTATTCTCGAGAACGGAACGTCGGGCGAAAACACGCGCGTGCCGATTGAACAATCCGAAATGCCAATCGGCTTAAACGCAAGCGGACAAATAACTTGCGTTGTCAATCAAATCAACGCTTTATGTGCGGTGGTGCGAAAAGACTGGAGCGGCATCGTCGTCGAAACGCAACGCGGCGGTGCGGTGACGGTCAACGACGAATCGATCAAAACAACGGCGCGACTGAGAAACGGCGACCGTCTGACTTTGACGGGAGCGCGGAAAAACAAACGTCAAACGCCGTATCTCGAACTGCACGAGCCGAGTTCGCTCGTCGCGCTCGAATCAATTCTGGAAACACGCGCCCGGAACGGCAATTTGTATGCAAATCCGGGTGCTGACTCCGCACCGACCGCCGCGCAAATCGCCGCCGCGCCCGTCTCGATTTTCGAGCGAAATTTTTTCGGCTATTTCAGTTTTTTTGAAGTCGTCACGATGGTCATCGGAACTTTAATCGGGGCTGTTTTAATATTTCTCCTGCTCGAATTTTCGATTTAAACGCGTCGCGCTTCAAAATTTTTCAGCGAAAAATCTGATCTTATGGCAAATTCCACAATCTCCTTCAACAAATTTTATCGGGACATCACGAGCGGAAATTTTTTGCGCGTCATCGCCGGTCATACGGATTTGCTTTTTCCGGTCGGCGTGATGCTCGCCATCGGCACGTTTTTTATTTCGATTCCGACCGGTTTGATTTCCGTCTTAATCGTTTTTAATCTCGCCGTCGCTTTTATTATTCTTGGAACTTCTTTGTATATTTCAAGCCCTTTGCAGCTGACGGCATATCCAACGATTTTACTTGTAACTACTCTATTTCGCTTGTGTTTAAGCGTCTCGGTTTCACGCAGCATCTTAATACGCGGCGACGCGGGCGAAGTCATCGAATCGCTCGGCAAAACAACGGCGAGCGATAATTTAATCGTCGGCGCGGTGATGTTTTTAATGATTCTCGTCGTCCAGTTTATCGTCGTGGCGAAGGGCGCGGAGCGCGTCGCCGAAGTCGCGGCGCGGTTCACGCTCGACGCTCTGCCGGGCAAACAGATGTCGATTGACGCGGATATGCGTTCAGGCTTAATCGCGCAGGATCAAGCCAGAAAAATGCGTTCGGAATTACAGCGCGAATCGCAGCTTTACGGCGCGATGGACGGCGCGATGAAGTTTATCAAAGGCGATTCGATTGCGACGATTGTTATCGCCATAATTAATATTATCGCCGGTTTGGCGACCGGCATTGTCGGCGGTTTGCATCCGGCGGAGGCGGCGCATAAATATACGATTTTAACGGTCGGCGACGGTTTAGCCGCATTGATTTCGTCAGTGTTAATTACGTTTTCCGCCGGCATCGTCGTCACGCGCGTGGCGAGTTCCGAAGAACCCACCAACGTCGGCGCGGACATCGCCGAACAGCTTCTGGGCAACCCGAAGCCCTTATGGATCGCGTCGGGCTTGCTGCTTTTGCTGGCGGTTTTGCCCGGAATGCCGCGCCTCGCGCTCATCAGCGTCAGCGCGGTAATCGGCGGCGCGGCGTATCTGATTTATCGCAAACAGAAAAACCTTTCCGATGTCGAAGCCGAGCGCGCGATGAAATCGGGAATGACCAGCGGACGCGACGATTTGGAGCCGACCTTTGCCGTGCCGCTGGCGGTCGTCGTCAGCTCGGGCATCACGCGCTACATCGACAAAAACACGCGCGAAGGCTCGCGTTTTCGCAACGAGCTGCCGCAGCTTCGTTCGGCGATTTATTACGATCTCGGCGTGATGCTCCCGTTCGTACACGTCAGCGGCGACGCGCCGCTCGAAGAAACGCAGTATTTTATCGCGGTCAAAGAGGTGCCGATTGTTTATGGCTCGCTGCGTCCCGATTGCGTTTACGTCAACGATTCGGCGGAAAATCTGCAAGTGTTCGGCATCAACGGCGAAGATGTCCGCAACCCTGCGGATTTGCGTCCGGGTTGCTGGATTCCCGCCGCGCAGAGGGAATTAGCCGAAATTGCCGGTTTGAAAATCTGGGAGCCGTCGGAAGTCATCACTCTGCATTTGTCGCGCGTGATGCGCCGCTACGCACACGAATTCGTCGGCATCCAGGAAACACAGGCGTATCTCGACTTCGCCGCCCGCGGAATGCCGAAATTGGTCGAAGAAGTCCAAAAAATCGTCAGCATCGCGCAGATCAACGATGTTTTGCAGCGTCTCGTGCAAGAAGGAATTTCGATTCGCGACATTAAATCTATTCTCGAAGCGTTGAGCGAATGGGGACGAGTCGAAAAAGATGCGACGCAATTGACCGAATACGTCCGCAGTTCGCTGCGCCGCTATATTTCTTTTCGCTACGCCGGTGTGCGCGAAAGTTTGTTCGTGCATATGCTCGACCCGGAAATCGAAGATGTCATACGCGGTTCGATCCGGCGCACTTCGACCGGCACTTATCTGTCGCTCGACCCGAATATCGCGCACGATATTCTCGAAGCGATTCGCCGCGAAATCGAGAGTTTGCCGCCGACCGCGCAAAAACCGATTATCATAACCGACGCGGAGGTGCGCCGCTTCGTCCGTAAAATGGTCGAACTCGAGTTTCCCGAATTGACCGTTCTGTCGTATCAGGAACTCGCCGCCGAATTGAATATTCAACCGGTCGGCAGAATCTCGATGCGACCTTTAAACAATCAATACGATGCGGAAAATTTCGACAATTATCTAACCGCGCCGTCTGGCTAGAAGGTTCAAGGTTTCAGGTTTCAGGTTCAAGATTTATGATTTTATTGGTATTTGATTTTATTCCGTTCTAATTCATTTTTGACGTGTAGTTTTTTCCACCTGAAACCTTGAACTTTAAACCTTGAACCTGCGAAGCACAATGCTTTATCAATCGAATAATTTTACAATCGAAACGCCGAATGATTGGGAAGACCGTTCGATAATTACGTTTGTCGCGCCCGCCGCGCCGAACGAGTTTGCGCCGAACGTGGTGATTACCAAAGAGGCGATTGACCCGGCGTTGAGCGTCGAAGAATATGCTTACCGGCAATTTGAAATCGCGCGGGCAGAAGTTTCGGGAATGAAAATTATCGAACAAAAAAACACGACTTTGAGCGGCAAACCAGCGGTCGAAATCGTCCAACAGCTTTCGGCGCACGGCTTGAATCTGCAACAGTTGCAATTTTTCGTTTTGCTTTACGAAGAAATTTGCGTTATCACCTGCACGGCGACCGTCGGCAATTTCAATCAATATTTGCCGAACTTCCAGCGAATTTTAGACAGCTTTTTCATTACGCGTTGAAAATTTGCCGGTGATTTTCGCCGTTCGCTTTTGACCGTCAACTTTTCGCTCGAAGATAAACAAATATAGAGAAATTTCCGAACAGGCAAAATCAAAAAATTGCCCCGGAATGTTGCTAATTAATCGTAATTTCGTCGGAAATTTCGTCGAAAAAAATCAGCGACCAATTGATTTTTTAATAAGAAACCTTTCCGCGTAATCGCCGATAATTGATGTAAGGAGAAAAGCGCGCGAAATGAGCTTCGGCATTCATACATTACTGAGAACTTTACAGCTTTTGGCAGGCGACAAAAGCGGACCGACCGTTCGGGACGACGGCGAAATGCCCGAAACTCCGGTTGTTTCCCAAGGAAACGAACACGGTTCGGTTTATTTCAATCTCGAATGGCAAACGCGCCAAGCCAACGACCGCCAGCAGCAAACAAACGATACGTTTGCGGGCGAAAATCCCCCGACGACCGAACAAACCGGCGACGACGACGGAAATTTCGCCAATGTTCGCCAAACAAATTCGGACCCGGATAATTTTCCGCCATCAAACTCCGAATATCGCGCCGCAAATTTCGCATCGAACGATTTCAGAGAGAATCATTCAAGCCAAAATAATTTTCAAACGCCGCACGATGCTTCGTTTAATGACGTGCCGAACCGCTACACGAACAACGCAAATTATTCGGGCGACGAGCAAACGAACGATTTTCAGAACGACGCGCCGGTTTTCCATTCTTTTCAAAATCAATCGGAAGATGCAGGAGCGCGGTTCGCCCGGACGAATGAACCGAGGTTTGTTGAAGTTGAATTTGAAGGCGGAACAGAAACATCGCAAATCCCGCATTTTGACCAACTCGTCTCACAGATGGAATCGCTCAATCTAACGCCGCGCGAGTTTGCCGAGACTTTGCCGCGCGGAGAACGCGAGGCTTTTCTGGCGCGTTTTCAAACATCGGAACTGCCGTCCGCCGCGCACGTTTCAACGCCGACGATTGAAAATACGAACATCGAAAATAAGCAAACGCCGTCCGTCGAGATTCAAGGCGAGAAATTACCCGCGCAAACATTGACGCAAACGACGGCGCAGATAAAAAACCCGGAAAATCTAACGGCGCGTACAATCGAACCGAACAATTCCGGCACGGTTTTGCCAGCCGCGTCCGATAAAACGGCGGAAGCTCCGAAAAACGTCGTATTAGCTGATAAATCATACGACGCAACGTTAAGCGCGAACTTGAAAACGCCGAACAACGCGACTAATCCAAACGGCGCGGAAATTTTGAACGCCCGCGCTCTTACTTCAAAATTAAATAATCCCAGCACGGAAAAATTCTTCGCCGCCGGCGATAATGCGACGCGGCGCGAAACGGGCGTGGTTCTCGGCGGCGCGTTAATTAACGGCGTGTTTGCCCACGTCGGCGAACACGAACAGCGGGAAAAAACGCGCCTCGGCGATGCTTTCGGAAGCGGCAATTATTTCGACGCGCGGCGCGCGGGTTTCGCGGCGGGCGCGACCGCCGCGTTGTTGAGCGCGGCTATCGGGCGCGTCATTCCGGGCGCGGGAACCGATGTCAGCGGCGTTCTCGGTTTTGTGTCCGGCGTGGTTGTCGGAGTCGAAATTAACGAAGGCTTGCGCTGGCTCGGCGCGGCGAAAAACGCCGTTCCGACGGCAAGCGAATCTCAATTAAACCACGCCGGCGACAATCAATTTAATTCGCAGCTGCTGCTTGATTTCGCATAGAAAAATAACTTTCCCAATTTATTTGCGACAATTCAAAACTTGCCGTTTCGTGTAAAGTCGGGCAAAATTTTATTATTCAACCGGTAGAAAAGGGGATCAAAAAATGAACGTCTATGTTGATATCGCGCGCGATGCTTTGTGGCTTGTGATTTGGCTTTCGCTGTTTCCGCTCGTCGTCAGCTTGATTGTCGGGCTGCTCATCAGTTTTTTTCAAGCTCTCACGCAGATTCAGGAACAAACTTTGACTTTCGTGCCGAAAATTATCGCGACGATTTTAACGATTTTAATCACCGCGCCGTTTATGCTAAGCCAATTGACGACGTTCAGCAAGAGCGTTTTCAATTTAATGATTCAGGTCAGCCAGCAGAAATGAGGGATGAGGGATGATAAGGGATGAGGGATGATTTTGGAATTATTATCATCCCTCATCCCTTATCCTTGCTCCCTTTCAAGCTATGCAGGAATTTCTCAACTTACTGGAAACGGTTTTGCGAATTTTCGAGATTTCGCAGAGTCCGCAGACGTTTCTCGTTCTCATCGGTTTGAGTTTCGGGCGGCTCGTTTCGTTTTTCTCGATTGTGCCGTTTTTCGGCGGCGCGTCGGTTCCGCCACGCGTCAAAGTGGCGACGGCGATGTCGCTGGTTGTCATTCTTTATCCTGCGCTCGAAGCGACGATTCCCGTCAATCAACCGCTCAATTTCGGTCCAATCGGTTTTATCGGACTGCTCGCCAAGGAAGTTCTCGTCGGTTTTACGCTCGGTTTTATCGCGTCGCTGGTTTTTGAAGCGGTGCAGGTCGCGGGGCGAATCGTTGATTTTCAGCGCGGCGCGACGACCGGCGAGCTTTACGCGCCGCAATTGCAGTCGCAGGTTTCTGAAATCGGGCAATTCAAACTGCAACTGGCGATTGTTATTTTTATCGCCATCGGCGCGCACCGTTATTTTATCGGCGCGCTTTTGCGAAGCTACGAATTCATTCCCGCGTTCGGCTATCCGAAAATAAGCGGCGGCTGGTCGCCCGCCGTCGAGTTGATCGCTTTGATGACGGCGAGCGTTTTATCAATCGGTTTACAGCTGGCTGCGCCCGCGCTGATCGCTCTGCTTTTAACCGATTTATTTTTCGGCATCGTCAACCGCGTCGCGCCGCAGGTCAACGTATTCTTTTTAAGTATGCCGGTCAAAATGCTCGTCGGACTGCTTGTCATTCTGGTTATTCTGCCGATGCTGGCAATGCGTATGGAATATTTTTTCGGCGAATCCTACAAAGCGTTCGAATACGCGTTGCGCTTGATGGCGGGCGCGAATTGATTTTTTTTGGAAATGTCCAACCACAATGCCCAAACAGGAAAAATATAATTTACAACGATTACTCGAAACGCGCGGGCGCGGGCGGGAAAACGCAATTCAATATTTGGCGAACTGCCGTCTCAATTTGGCGCAAGCCGTCGAAGAATTAGACAGGCGCGTGGAAGCGGTTCAAAATTGCCGGCAAACGCAGTTCAACGCCCGCCAAGCGATGCTCGAAAAATCGAAGAGCGGCGTGAAAAACAGCGAAATGCTCGGACATCAACAGTATTTAACTGATTTGCGCGAACAGGAAACGGAGCTGCTCGCGGCGGTTGAAAAGCAGAAGCAAACCATTGAACGCCGCGAAAGGGAAGTCGCAGACGCGCTCGACGCGCTCAAAGAAGCGACCAAAGAATTACAGGTGATTGAAAAGCACAAGGAAAACTGGCAGCGCGGACAAAAAATCGCCGCCAACCGCCGCGAGCAAAAAACGAACGACGAAATCGGCGCGCTTCTTCACGAACGAAACAAATCGAGTTAAAATCAAAGCTGAATTTATTTTTCCGAAATGCAGATGGCAACCGAACAAAAAGATTTGACGCGCGAATGGCTCGAGGGACAAATTTCGCTCGGCGCGGCGGCGGATTGGAACAAAGACGAAATCAGAATAATTTCCGAAATCGCTTATTCGCTCGCCCAGCAAGGTCGTTACGGCGAAGCCGTCGTTATTTTTGAAGGCTTGCTGGCAATCGCCCCGGCGACGGCGTATTTTCAATCCGCGCTCGGCGCATTGTATCTGCGTTTGAAAAACGCCGACAAAGCACTCGATTTCCTGAACGCGGCTTTGAAGCTCGAAGCAAACGACATCGTGACGTTAGTCAATCGCGGCGAAGCGAATCTGCTCAAAGGCGACGCGACGGCGGCGCGGACGGATTTTGAAAAAGCCCTTTCAATCGCCGCCCGCCGCGCGGACAATTTTGTTGACATCAACGACGAAACGACGCTCGCCGTCAAACGCGCACGCGCTTTGGCGCAGGTTCACAAAGTTTGAAGGGCGCGTAAATTTTCACATTCGCGCTCACGTTATTTAATTTTCAAACTGAAAAATCCTAGGTTTCGCCGGCAATCTGCGCGAGCAGAGCTTTTTCCAAAACGCGCAGTTGCGTTTCGAGACGCGCGTCAATCGTTCCCGATTGGCTTTCGATCAAACAGCCGCCCGCGCCGACGGTTTGATCGGTGACAAAATCTATATAACTTGCCCTACCGAACGCATCGAGCCGTTCGCGCAGCTTTTCGAGCAGCGGCAAATCGGCGGCGTTGACGCGCACCGTCAGCATTTCGCGCTGTCTGGTTTGCCGCAGCGCGGTCAAAACGATTTCGGCGCGGACGTTTTCGAGGGTTTTCAATTCCTGCCCGATGATTTTTTCGGCGATTTTGACCGCGAGTCTTAAAACGTCCTGTTCGATTTCGCGCAGAGCCGACGCGCGTTTTTCCTTCGCCGCCAGAAGGTCTTCGAGCAATTCCTGTAAGGCTTCTTCGCGCCCGTTTTCAAAGGCGTTGTGCCGGATCGCCGCCGCTTCTTCGGTCGCCGTTTCCGTTAAATCAATCGCCGCCTGATTCGCTTCGAGTAAAATATTGCGGGCTTGTTCTTCAGCGTTTAGGACTTGTTGTTTAAGAATTCTGCCGAAAAATATCGAATCAACGCGGGTATTTTCGGCTTTGATGATATTGGAATTTGCCGGAAGCAAAGGATTTTCGTTCATAAATTTTTTTACGGTTCAAAGTATCGGTGACAGCCGTGACTGCGCGGCAAAATTAAAACTTTTTTCCACGGTTGAAGCCGTCGTTGCGGACGGTTTATTTTCTGCTTTTGGCGCGAAGAAGCGTTTGGGCGAGCCGTTCGATCTCCGTCGAAATCTGCTCGCGCAAATTGGCGTTCGTCTCAATTCGCCGTTCGTCAATAATTTCCGCTAATTTCGGCGCGATTTCGAGCGGCAGCTTTTGTTTGGCGTAACGGATTTGCCAATCGTCCGCGCCGTAGAGGACTACGCCGAGCAGCTGTATGCCCAGCAAATCGAGCATCGCCGACGGCTGCGGCTCGCTTTCGAGCGTCGCCTGGACGATCTGTTCGGCGAACATCAAACGCTCTTCGGGCAGGTTCGGCAAGGCATTTAACTGCGCGGCGATGGCTTGCGCGTCTTCGGCGGAAAAAATTCGCAGAAACGCGGCGACCGCTTCGACCGCTTCGATGCGGACGCACGCCGTCGCCACTTCGCGGATGCCGTTCAGACGAATCAGACGCGCCGTCTGCGCTCCGCTCAAGCGGTCGAAAGCCGTGATTTTTTTCAAGTCGCGCAACGCCACGAAATGTTTGGCAAACGCGCGGCGCACCGTTTTTTCGAGCGGCAGACGGGATTTCTCGAACGGCGCGTCGAAGGTTTGCGAATCATCGTGCGCGCTGTTCGGGTCAAACGGAAAATCCGGCGGCAATAAGCGTCTGACGATGCGCCGGACGCTCGGAATTTCCTTTTTCAAAGCCTCGCTGATGTGCGATTGATGAACTTGTTCGTCAATAAAAAATTCGTCCGCGCCGATTAGCGCGATGACGCGCCCGCGCCAGACGGATTTTTCCGGCGCGGTTTTGTTTTGATAATCGCGCCAGATTCGCTCGAGCTTTTCCGTCTCGGCGGCACTCAAATATTCGAACAGCGCGGGCATTTGTTCCGAAAGGGTCGGCGCATCCTCGTTGATGGAATTTTCGCGCGCGCGACGATTAAGCGCGAGAGCCAGAAAAATTTCGAGTCGGTCGGGAAAATTAATTTTCATTTGCAAACGTGAAAGTTTTTATAAATCGGTCGACGGCGCGACAAAATCGTCTTTATAAAACGTCGTCGTTGGCGGCGGCTAAACTCGGCTGCGCGTTTTCGGCGAGTTGTTCCGTCTCTTCATAAGCCGGCAATTGGCTGATTTTGTTCGCCGAGAGACGCTTGCGCCGCCGCGACGTAAACCAGACGGCGGCGAGTGTTCCGGCGAGCAGGACGATCAAAGCGATGCCGCCCGCGAAGATTTTGTTTGTGCGCCGGCGCGCTTCGAGCTGGGCGAGCGGAACTTCGCGCGGAATTTGCTGTGTAACGGCAACGGTGATATTTTCCGGTTTTAATTCCGGCACGGTCGTCGAAACGATTCTTTGCACGTCTTCAATCGTAAATTTCGGCTGCGGTTCGTTCTGCACGATGACGACCGAAGCGGTCGGCGGCGTTTTTTGCAAACTGAAAACGTCGTTGTCCGGCTGGGCGATAATTACGCTGGCGGTCGTTACGCCGGTCAGATTGTAGAGATGATTGTTGATTTGGATTTCCTTTTCGCGGTTCTGGCGTTTTTTGGCTTCTTCGGGCGAAGTCATTCCATACGGATTGGTCGTCTCGGTCAACACTTCTTTCGGGCGTGGCAAACCGTAATCGTTCAAAACCTGTGTGGCGACCGCCTGCTCGTTTTCGCCGAACAAGCCTTCGTCAACGAGGATTTGCCAGCCCTTCTTTTCGCCGGTCTGGGCTTCCTTTTTGACGTGCAGACCTTTCGTATTAAGCAAGTCAAACATTATATTGGCTTCCGTTTCGTTGTCGGTCGAAGCGACGGGCTGGTCGCCGCAAGCCGTCAGAAGCGCGATTAAAGCGAAGAGGAAAATTGACGCGGCGGCGCGGCGTAAGTTATTGTCGGTTAAATTATTCATCTTGTTTACCCGCTTGAATGAAAACTTTATCAAAGCATAAAATTATATTAAGATAAATTCAAAGAAAAACTGAAAGTATTTAGCCCCGAATACTCCCAAGCAATGAAAAACGATTGGCTAAAGAACAAGCAGAAGGCGGAGCGCGATTGGTTAATTGAGAAGCACAAACCGATGGTTCTGCATCTGGCTCGAAAAATTTCCAACAGCCTGCCCTTTCCGACCGATTTGGAGGATTTGATCGCCTACGGGCAGCTCGGATTGGTCGAAGCGGGCGAGCGTTTCGACCCGACGCGCGGCAACAGCTTTTCGACGTTCGCCTTTTATCGCGTGAAAGGCGCGATTTACGACGGTTTGCGCGAAATGGGCGCGATTTCACGTTCGCGCTCGTTTCGCTTCGCCGCGCACGCCAACGAAATGCTGACGACCGAAGCCGACGACGTGGCGGCGGAAACCGGCGCGACAAGCGTTGACGACGAAGTAAAAACCATCGAAAAATTGATAGACAATTTGATTCCGATTTATTTTCTCTCGCTCGATGCTGAAGGCGCGGGCGAAATCGAAGACGAAACCGCTTTAAAAGCCGTTGATTTTGAACGGCGCGAAATTCTCGAAATCATTCGCTCGGCGTTAAACGAAATCGAACCGGAAGAAGCCGAATTGCTGCGGCAAATTTATTACAGACATCTTTCAATGACCGATTTAGCCGCGAAAATGGGTGTCACGAAATCCTGGGTTTCGCGCCTGCACGCCCGCGCCATCAAACATTTACAACAATATCTGCAAAAACGCGGCGTTCTCGAAGCGGGCTAACTGTTTAATAAACTTTTTCAAACGAACGCCCGTCAAAAAAATAAAAATTTAACTGATTTAACGTAAAACGAAATTATTGCCCTTGAGGGCGGAGAGAATAATTTAACATCTTAAAAAGAATCAAAAGGAGCGAATTTCTGGACAAACAACCGCATCAAATCGAGAAAAAGCCCAAGGAATCGAGGCTCGTTCCAATCGCCGTCGCCGCTATTGTCTGTTTTTGCGGAGCATTGATTTTAGGCGTGGGCGGCTGGTTTCTGTTCGGAACGAATCATCGTCTGCCGCCGGAAAAAGATTCGACCACGCTGCAAATCAGCAATCGTCAGGCGGTCAACGACTCAGCGAATTCGAATTCGAATCCGAACGCCGCGCCGCTTCCCGCCACGTCCGCCACCATCACCGAAATCATCAAAGCTCCGGCGGGCGAAATTTCAATCGAGGGCGGCGAATTGACGCTCGGCGGCGGCGAACTTCCGCTGCGCCGCGTGGTCGTCAAACCGTTCAACATCGGCGCGACTGAAGTGACCAACGCGCAATACGCCGAATTCGTCGCCGCCGCGCAATACCGCGCTCCCGTTAATTGGGAAAACGGCATATTTTCCGAAGGCGATGCGGACAAGCCGGTCGTCAACGTTTCCTGGCGTGACGCGAATGATTATTGCGAATGGCTTTCCAAACAAATCAACGCGACGGTGCGCCTGCCGTCCGAAGCCGAATGGGAGATGGCAGCGGGCGGCAACGCGAAGTTAAAATATCCATGGGGCAACGAATGGAACGAGAAAGCGGCGCAGAGCCGGGAAACAAAGGGCAAAGTTCAGCCGGTGAAAAGTTTTCCCGAAGGTCGCACCGCGCAGGGCGTATACGATATGGTCAGTAACGTCTGGGAATGGACCAGCGATGTTTTTACCGACGAATACGGCAAGCCGAAATTATACGAAAACGTTAATTACCGGGTCATCAAAGGCGGCTCGGTCGAAGACAAACGCGATTATTTATCGATTAGAGTTCGCAGCGGTCGTCCCGAAAATCAGCCGAAAAACGTCATCGGTTTTCGATATGTAATCGTGCGTAAATAATGCCGCGAAGATTTTGATTTTTCGATTCAAACGAAATTTTTAAAAAAGGAGAACAAGCGATGAAAAAAGAAAATTTGAAGCCGGTTTTGAGCCTCGTCTCAAAACTTTTGTTGGTGTTTTTGCTGTCGGCGATTTATCAGACGACCGTTAAGGCGCAGAACGTTAATGATGATTTGAAGCCGAGCGTCGCCCCGAAAAGCAAAACGGCAGCGAAGGCGAAGCCGGCGGTGAAAACGAACACGAAAAAAGCCTCCGCGCCGAAGCCGTATGTGAAAAAAACTGTTAAAAATAACGTCGCTCCGAAAACAGTTGTCGAAAAAAACATCGCCGCGACGGAAACGCCCGACCAGATTATTAACCGCTATATGAATTTTCAACAATCGTCGGGGGTCACCGAACGCGATTGGCGCAGCGTTTTGGCGCAGACGGCGAAAATGCTCGAAACAAATCCGAATAACGCGACTGCCAAAGCGCAATCGCTACTCGCGCAGGGGCAAATCGCCCTCGGTCAGGGCAATTACGCGCTGGCGTTGACGAATTTTAAATCGGTTTTGCAAATTCTGCCAAGCTCTTCGTTGCCGCATTACAGCCTTGGAAAAACATATCTGGCGAACGGGCAAGCCGCCGCCGCCGAGCGTTCGTTTAAAACCGCCATCGAACAAAACGAAAATTTCGCGCTCGCTTATAAAGGAATGGGCGATGCCTTAAACGCGCAGGGCGACCCGAAAAAGGCGACGAAATATTTCAAAAAAGCGACGGAAATGAGCGTTCGCGCCGGTAATATGCCGCTTTAACGCGGATTAATATTTTGCCGCGAAACAATTTTCGATTATCACCGATAATTTTAGATGGAGATTGGTTTATGAAAATCAACGAAAATTATTGGAAGGAAAACAGTGAGGACAAGCGGACAAACCATTCGAGCCGAACAGCGGAAGTGCGCCGACAAAACGCGGCGGCTGAAAATTCAGCGGCGGCAAAGTCCAGACAAACTGAATCGCCGCTCAAGGAAGACTTGAAATTCGCCGGAATTTTGAAATCAATCACCGATCCGCCGAAGCTCAAACAAACCGATGAAGATTCGAGCGAGCAACGCCGCGACGATAAAAAAGACCGGAAACGCGCCGACCATCAGAAGGATTCGACGGAGAAATCAACCGAAGTCGAGCGCGTCGAGCGTTTTAATTATTCGGGCAGCGGTAATTTCGGCGGCGGCAATTTCGGCGCGGGCGGCGGCATCGGGCAGACGCAGGCTTTAAGCGAAAATTTCGCGGCGCGTTCGATTTTGCACATCGCCGATTTGGAGCGGATGATTTCCGTCATCAGAAAGCAAATTTCCGCCGGCGGTCGCCGCGAAATTCAAATCGAGCTGAAACGCTCGATTTTAGAAGGCTTAAAAGTCAAAATCTCGACGGCGGAAACCGGACAAACCGCCGTCGAGTTTCTCGCCGGAAGCGAAAAGATTCGCTCGCAAATCGAAGATCATTCGCCGGAACTCGCGGAAATTCTGCGCGGGCGCGGCATCAATCTGCAAGCGCTGACGACAACGCTCGATTTTGCGAATCAAAACAAAACCGAATTTGAAGGGAATTCGGAAACAGTTGAATCTTTCACTTCAAATAAAAGTGTCAATGGTTCTCAAACAAACGACCCGGCGGACGAAAATACGTTTGAACATCAGCGTGATAACGAATCGAATCGCTACCGCGCGTAAGTCCTGAAAAAATATTTTCAAAAAACTAAAAAGTTAGGAAACTTTTTTCAACTACTGCCGATAATTATGTTAAGAGCGTTATATTTGTTGAAATGTCAACTGATAATAGCGGCTAAAATTTTTTTATAAATTAAAGGAGAACACAAATATGCCAGGAATTGACGCAACTTCTCAATCAATGTTGGACGCGCAAAAAGCGCAGTCTGACGAACTTTTTGCCAGACAGGTTCAGCAGAATATGCAGACTGAACGGACAACTGCCCAAACCAATATGGAAAAAACGCGCCACGACGCGATGATGGCGGTTATCTCGAATTTCAAATCTTAAGATGCGACGGAACGGGATTAAATAAAAATTAAGGGGTTTGTTTTTTGTCCGTTCCCGAGCATCTTTTGAAACTTAAAAAATCCGCGAAATTAAATTTCGCGGATTTTTTTCATAAAAATCAAACGAGTAAAGCCGTCAAGATTGACGGCTTTACTCGTTTGATTTTTATATTTATTAACCGTTTGCGCGGGTAACAATTTGGGTCGGATAATTGCCGATTTCGTAAAATTTCTGCGCGGCAATTTTCGGAAAATATCTGGCGGCGGCTTGTCCGAGCGGCGAAGCGGTGCCGCCGCTTTTCAAATTTTCCCAATTTGAAGCGTAATTTCGGGCGAACCGCACGACATCCGCGCCGATTAGATTATTGGCGCGCGCTTTTTCAACGCCGACGCGGTAAGCATTGCCCATCGCCAGAGAAATGGTGCCTTCGCCGCCGTTGTAGGCGGCGAGGACGAACTTCCAGAAATCCGTTCCGCCCGGCTGACCGTATTTGGCAAAAGCCGTCTCGCCGAGACGTTGCGCCTTTATATTCAAAAGCCGCGCCGCCGCCGGAATGGCTTTTGAAGGATTTAATCTTTCGTCGGAAGTGCCGCCCGCGATGCCGACGTTCAAGCCGACTTCGCGCGCCGCCGTGCGACCGAACTGCGCGATTCCGGCGTAACCGAAACTGTTGATGACGGTCGGGCGAAAGTTCGATTCCTGCGCGAGCAGGCTTTTCAAAATCGCCGGCGGAAGCCCCGGACAATTTCCGACCGAACGGGCAATCACTTCGTCGTAGAGCGAATTTGAAAAGCCTCTGACCGGTAAATCGAAGGCTTTGGAGCTGGTTGCGTTCACAAACGCCCGGCTGATTTCCTTTGCACCTTTAATTTCGCCGCCGGCGATGTTCGCGCCTAAAATATCGCTGATTTCGTTGAGCGTCGGATGCACGAGCAGCGCGCTGATCGAATTCCATTCGTCGAGCAAATCGGGCGAATTCGCCAGAGATTTTCCGACGGCTTCGGGATGACGCGCGTAAAAAATCAGATCGGTCAAGCGAAACGCATCGGTTTCGTCCGATTGAATCGCCTGCGTAAGCGTTTTTAGTTCTTCGAATGTTTGCTTTTTCGAAGCCTCTTCAAAATAGCTTCGCGCCGGACGCGTTTGATCTGAAGCGTTTTTAGACGGTTTGTTAATCGCACCGTAAAACTTCGCCGCCGTATATTTTTGCGACTCGATTTGACGAATCTCGTTTTTATTTTCGATTTGCGGAGCGGAAATATCTAATTTGTTGATGCCCATCGTTTTTCAAAAAGCCTCCGAAACGCTTTTTCATTTGTATTTTATTTAGACGTTCGTGTTGAGAATCGTTTTCACGCCGCCGGTCATCTGGTCAACGACTTTACTCAAAACGTCGATGTGCTGAGAAACCTGGTAAAGCCGCGCCTGCAGGCTGAGCAGCTCGCCCTGTGAAAGATTTTTGTCCGAGCGCATCAGCGCGTCGAGATCGCCGACTTCTTTTTCGACGTTTGTAAATTTGCCTAAAACGTCTTTGCCCTGATCTTTGTTCAAACCGCTGTTCAAGGCTTCGTTCAAAATATTTTTGAACGCGCTCATATTCGTTTTCGTGTTGAGATATTCGGGAAAAACGGCGGATACCGAAGGCGCGCCCTCGGGCAGACTTTTATAACGGTTAATTAAATCAAGCCGCATCGCGTCGAGCTTTTTATCGTCGGTGATTTTGCCGGCGGTGCCGTCCGTCTGAGCATTCGTTTGATTCGGATTCTGCAGAATGCTTTCAAACGAGCGGTTGCCCGACGTTTGCTGATTAAGAGATTTTTCCGCGCCCGCTGAATTCGCGCCGATTTGTTTTTGCAAAGCTCCTGAAATTGCTTCCGCCATATTAAAATTCCTCCGGTTTTTAAAGTTTTACGTTTATCCGTCTAAACGCTCGATTCGACACAACCATTTATTTGAGCGCGTGAAAATTAGAATACAATCCTCTAAAATCTATTATCGGCAGATTCCGAAAAAAGTTTCGCGTTACTTTGCAAAAAAAATAATCGAAACGCGAAACCTTTATCGCCGACCGCCGATAATAGATTTATCACTGAAGAATTCTGAAAGAACGCTCGAAAGGAACTTTCCTAAAAATTTCAAACGAAGAATTGCCGGATAATATTTTACTGTTCTGCTGCGCGACATTTAACAAAAATTGTATGATAGGTAAAAATACGCTTTGTCGAAAATAAAAGCGCGGGCATTTTATATTTCTATTTGAAAGTTTTTTACGGTTTACCGCACCGCGAATTTTCCGTATGTTTCGTCAAAAATCGAATGAATTCATCTCCGACCAAAAAAAACGCTCAAATTAACGGCGCAACGCCGTCTGCCGATCCGTTCGCCGCCGATATTTTCGCCGCACCGAAAATAAATGAAAATTTGGAACCGGATAAAACTCAAATCGCCGAAAATGTTGAAGGACCGGGCTGGGTTTGGCGTTTGCCGAAAGCGGATCGCCCGGCGGTCAATTGGACTAATTTAATACAAAATTTGCCTGCCGAGTTTTCAGAACATTTATCCGGTCAACTCGCCGTTTCCCTGGCGAATTTAGTCAACGCCGAAGAAAATTCGCTGAAGATAAAATTTGTCGAAAATAGGGAAGCACTTGACGAACAAACAGTTGAAGATGTTTCCGAGACAGTAAATCTCTGGCGGGTTTTAATTTCAATCGAACCGGCGCAAGCTAATCTAATCGTCGAAGTCGAAGATTTTTTCGCCGTGTGGTTAATTGACAATTTACTCGGCGAAACCGAGTCCGTGTTGCCTTCGCCTCGCAATTTAACAAACAGCGAAATCGCCGTTCTCGAATATGTGTTTGTTAATTTGATTTATGAATTAAACGCAAAAATTAACGCGCCCTTTTTTCGTCTCGTTTCATTAAACCGTAAAATGCCGCGTCTGATAACGAACAACATCTCGCATTATAAAAATTATAAATTCATCTCAACGTGGCAAGCAGAATTTGTAAATTTAAAAACATTAATTAAAATCTATCTCGCGCCGGATTCCTTCGAGGCTTTGCGTCGCGTGGAAAGTGATGCGGCTATGCCGCTCGATTCGAAAACGTTTCGACGGCTGACAAACCGCGTCGGAGAAGCGAGGGCGAGATTGATTTTAGGCGAAGCCGCTCTGACGCTTGCCGAGGCTGCCGGAATTGAGACGGGCGATGTTATATTACTGGAAAGCGTCGAATTAAAAATTGATAAACGGACGGTTTCCGGTCGAGCCGAAATATTTTTGGGCGACGGCGAAAATTTTCGCCTCTCGGGAATAATCAAACAAACGCCGTTTGAAATGTCTTTCGAACCGGCGGCGCGTCGGGCGGAAGTTGATAAATCGCTTGTGCGCCGCGTCAAATCAAATCAAGAATTGCGTTTGTTAATTTCTGGAATCGACGCGTTGCCGTCCGCAAATTTTTTAGACAAATCTATGAACGAAGAACTTGTGCCATTAACCGAAGAAAGCGTCGAAGAATTCGCCCTTGAATCGAACGGTAGAGGCGTTCCGCTTGAAAATCTGTCCGTCAAGATGCGCGTCGAACTCGAAACGAGACGTTTAAGTTTAGCGGAAGTCGGCAGTTTGCGCGTCAATCAAATTATCGAACTCGGCGCGACGGCGGTTGATCCGGTAAATTTGGTTATCAATGAAAAAATAATCGCGCGCGGCGAATTAGTCGAAGTGGATGAACGGCTCGGCGTGCGAATTATCCAGATTTTGCGTTAAGCGGTGAATTATTTTATCTACAAAAAATTTTTATTTTTACAGGCGGGCGAACCGTTCGCGCCCGCCGTCGGATTTTTCGACGTTTTGTGGATGCTTCTCCAGACGGCGTTCGCGCTCGCGCTGGTCTGCGGGCTGGCGATTTTAATTTTTCGTTATCTTCTGCCGAAATTTAATCTCGCAACTTTTAAACGGAGTATCGTCCGGGTCGTGGACGGAGCTTCGCTCGACGCGCGAAAGCGTCTGGTCGTCGTCGAAGTTGCCGGAAAATATCTTCTGCTCGCCATTTCAGAGAGCGGAGTTCAATTAATCAGCGAACTTGATGCCCGCAACGTCGAAGAAGCCGTCGAAAAGCTCGAAGACGCGAACAGGGAAGCGAATCCGCAGTTTAAAAAAGCGACCGATTCGTTCGCGCAAATAATGAGCGGCGTTTGGAAAAAAAGAAAGTAATATTTTTTATGCGTTTATTTAAGAATTACATCGAAAAAGTGTTTGCTGCGAAATTGACGCAAAGAATTATCGGGGCGGCTCTGGTTTTTTGGCTGTTCATTTTTTCAGTCGGGGCGCAGACGAACGCGAAAGAAACGGCGAAGGCAAACGACGGTACGGCTAATCCCGTTGTGTTAATCGTCGTGATGGGCATTCTCGCGCTCGCTCCGTTCGCATTGATTATGCTGACCTCGTTCGTCAAAATTTCGGTCGTGCTTTCGATTTTGCGAAATGCGCTCGGCACCCAGCAAGTTCCGCCGAATCAGGTGATTACGGGGCTTTCTTTGATTTTAACAATTTTTATAATGGCTCCGGTCGTCGAAAAAATGTATGCCCAGGCGGGCGAAATCGGTAATAGCGACGCAATTTTTTCGGAGATGTCGGTGCGCCAGATTTTTGAAGCCTCGAAACGCGGGCGCGAACCTTTAAGAGACTTTCTGGCGCGACACGTACACCAGCAGGACTTGGGACTATTTTTCGAGTGGTCACGAAAAATCGCCCAGCGCAACGGCAACGACCCGGAGCAGATACAGCCCAATGAATTCAGAATATTAATTCCGGCGTTCGTCACAAGTCAGCTTGCCGAAGCCTTTATCATCGGGTTTTTATTGTTCATACCGTTTCTGGTAATCGATTTGGTCGTCGCCAACATTTTGCAGGCGATGGGAATGTTTATGCTCTCGCCGACGATCATTTCTTTGCCGTTCAAACTGCTTTTATTCGTTTTGATAGACGGTTGGATTTTGCTCGTCAAAGCGTTGGTTTTAGGATATACCTGAAACTATTTGTAAATGCGTCTGATAACATAAATGAAATATTCAAATTTTTAACTTCACCGCGTGGCGGATTTGCCCCCGATCACTGATTTCATCTTCTATCACATGGAACCATTTGAAGTAATTGTTCGCCTGCCGCCCTCCCCAAACCGTCTGCTCCTCAAGCCACTTGTCCTCCTGTTGCTTCAGTTCCAGCAGCGTTCTGAAGCGAACCTGCTTCAGCCGGTTCAGGCAGTAAGTTAGTTCGCGTTCGCGGATTTTGCGGCGCGCCGCTTCGCCCAAATCCAAAGCCGCGCTCGAAACCGTTATTGTCGAAGGGATCAGAAACAATAAATAATTCAACGAAAAATAGCAAGCAAATTTTGAAGTAATTCTAACGATGCAGAGAACCGAAATAACAAAATATGTATTGCGTCTGATAATAAAGATTATGTTATAGAATGTTCGGATTGCGATTCGGTGTTTAAATCGTGTCTGATTAATGGCGATATTTTTTATCAGCTTTTTATTTTTTCAAAAACCTCCTTTAAGGCTCGCAACACGTCTTTTCGATTGTAGACGGCATTGGTTTGGAAATTAATCGTCAAATCGAAATCCCCGGCGGGCGAAGCGTATCGAAAAATCTGTTCGCCGCCCGAAAATTTGTCGGATTCAAAAGTCGAAACGCCTCCAACGTTTTGAACGCCGTTAAATTTGTTACCGTTCGGTAGTTCAATTTCTCCGGCGTTGGTTCGGGGGGCGGGCGGAAGTTTATTCTTCAGACGGGCGGCGCGGCGCACTTCGTCGCGTTTCACGCTTTGATTTTGAAAATCGGCTAAAAATTCGTGCATCGCGGCTTCATCAAATTGACGCGCTATTTCGAGCAGAGCCGATTTGGCGTTGATATTCGATTCGAGGCATTTGGCGCGAATCGAATCGGGCAGACCGGCGACGGTCATCAATTCGGTCACGGTGGTGCGGCTTTTATCGATTTTTTTGGCGATTTCCTCGTGCGTGTAACCGAATTTTTTGTTTAAAAAAGCCAATCCGTCGGCTTCTTCCCAGACGGTCAAATCCTTCCGCTGCAAATTTTCGATCAGGGCGATTTCGGCAATCGTCTGTTCGTCTATATCGAATTCGATGCACGGAACTTCGCTCAGACCGGCGAGATTGGCGGCGCGCCAGCGGCGTTCGCCGGCGATAATCATATAGGTGCCGTCGCCGTTCGGTTTGACGAGCAGCGGCTCTAAAACGCCGTTTTGTTTAATCGAGCCGGATAATTCGGTTAAATCGCCGATTTCGACGCGCGGCTGTTCCGGGTTCGGGGAGATTTTATCAATCGCGATAACCTTTCCGATGGTGCGGTTCGTGATCGCCAATTCTTCGACGTAGTGCGCGTCGTGACGCATTTTGATGCCCGACGGCAATCCTCTCTTAGACACGTTTCAAGACCTCCTTGCATAACTCGGAATATTCCTGCGAGCCGGAAGATTTCGGCGAATATGTAAAAATCGTTTCCTTATGAGCCGGCGATTCTTCGAGCCGCACGCTTCTGGAAATCACGGTTTTGAAGGCTTTTTTTCCGAAAACCTGCCGGATATGCGCCTCCACGTCTTTTGAGAGCGAAGTGCGCTTATCGAAGAGCGTCACCAGCACGCCGAGCAGCTCGAGTTCCGGATTCGGACGCGAGCGCACTTTTTCGATTGTTTCGAGCAGATCGTCGGTTCCTTCCAGAGCGAAATACGAAGACTGGATCGGAATCAAAACGTGATTGGCGGCGACGAGGGCGTTGACCGTGATCAAACCGAGCGTCGGCGGCGTATCGATAAAAATCAAATCGTAATTGGCGCGCACCTGCTCGATGCGGTCGCGCAGTCGAAAAATAGCGTCAAAATCGCCGACCAATTTCGCTTCGAGCTTGGCGAGATTTATTTTCGAGGGAACAATTTCGAGCTTTTCGACGTTCGTGCGATAGATGAAATTTTCGCAGGGTTCCTGCAGCTCCGTAAAAAACTCGAACGCGCTGCCGTTGACGGTCTGCGGCTCGACAAACGAGAGCGAGCTGTTGCCCTGCGGATCGAGGTCGAGCAGTAAAACCCGCTTCCCTTTTAAGGCGCAGGCGGCGGACAGATTGATCGCGGTCGTCGTTTTGCCGACTCCGCCTTTTTGATTGGCAATAACGATTATCATTCAGAAAAATTCGATCTAAAAAATTTAATTTTTTGTAAAAAAACGCCTGAAAAATAAATAAAAAAATCAACCGATCAGATCAGGCCAATCTTCGGCGGATAAATTCGTTTCCTCTTCGTCGATTTCCGTCTCGAGCTTCCCGCTCGTCGAAGAGATGTCTAAAACCGTCTGCTCGACGAAAATCGCGCAGTCGAGGCGCAGAGCCAGAGCGATTGCGTCGGATGGTCGCGCGTCGAGCGTCAGGACGCGGTTCTCGCGGTCGGACATTTCGATGACGGCGTAGAAGGTGTTCTCGCGCAGATCGGAAATCGTAATGCGTCTGACGCGGTAGCCGGTTTCGACGATAAAATTTCTCAATAAATCGTGCGTCATCGGACGCTGCGGAACGATTTTTTCAATTTCCAGAGCGATGGCGTTCGCTTCGTAAGCTCCGACCCAAATCGGTAAGATCGTATCCGAATCAATTCCCTTCAAAACGACAATCGGAGTATTCGTGTTCGGATCCATTATTAACGCGCCGATTTTTACTTCAATCAACATACACGGAAAAAAATTATACGGAAAAATTCAAGAAAATTAAAACTGCTGAAAATTCATCTAGACGACTACGCCAAACAATGTGTTGGCTTTTGTTTCGGTAATTCTTACATTAACAATTTTTCCCAAAAACTGCGAAGAGCCTTGAAAATTGACGACCGTCTGACAGGTCGAATGACCGGACATCTGCGCCGGATCCTTCTCGGAAACTTTTTCGACCAGGACGGAAACTATTCTATCCAGATAATTTTTAAAAATCATCTGCTGATTAACTTTTATCATTTTTTCCAATTCTAAAAAACGGGCAGTTTTTTCCGCGGCGGAAACGTCGTCTTCCATTTCGAAGGCGGGCGTGCCGGGACGGGGCGAATATTTAAAAATATACGCGCTGTTAAATTGGCACAGTTCGACCAGCCGCAGTGTGTCCGAAAAATCCCGCTCGGTTTCGTTCGGAAAACCGACGATCAGATCGGTGGTCAGAGCAATTCGGCGCGGCGAAGATTTGATCTTTGCGACGCGCTCCAGATAATTTTCAATCGTATGACCGCGCCGCATCGCTTTCAGAATACGGTTGCTGCCCGTTTGGACGGGCAGATGCGCCCAGTTGCAGAGATTCGGATTTTCGTCGATTGCGTCAACGATGTCCGCGTGAAAATCCCTCGGAAAGGAGGTCGTAAATTTGACGCGCTCGATGCCGGTCGCGGCGACGGCGCGCAGAAGGCGCGAGAAGGCGGTCGCGCCTTTAAAATTTTCCATTCCGTCGTCGGTTTGCGGACGAAAGCTGTTGACGTTCTGCCCGATCAGATGAACTTCCCGGGTGCCTTCGGCGCGCAGCTTTTGAACGTGGCGGACGATTTGCGCGGCGGTTAGACTTTTTTCACGCCCGCGCGAAAAAGGCACGATGCAATATGTGCAGAATTTATTGCAGCCTTCGATGATCGGCACAAAAGCGACGTGGGGCGAATGTCTCTGCGCGGCGTTGACCGACCAGTCATAAAAATCTTCGCGCTCGCCGAGATCGAAGATACGTTCCGCGCCGCTGTCAATTTCACGAATCATTTGTCCGACGCGTCCGGAGGCTTTCGTGCCGACGACGAAATCTATCTCCGGACGGCGGGCGAGCAGCGTTTCGCCCTCGAGCTGGGCGACGCAGCCGAGGATGCCGAGAAGCGGTTTTTTTTTCGCCGCCGCGCTTTTAATGTTTTCAGCATTTTTTTTATATCTATTTTCTTTAAAAGTTTCCGGCGCGGAAATTCCGTCCGTAGAATTTTCGCCGCCCGAACTTAAAAATCGTTCGGCGGAGGCTTTGCGGATCTGACCGACGCGCGTGAAAAGTTTCTGCTCGGCTTTTTCGCGCACCGAACAGGTGTTGATTAAAACGACATCCGCTTCGGCTTCGATGTCCGTCATTTGAAAGCCATCGGCGGCGAGCGCGGTGGCGACGCGCTCCGAATCGGAGACGTTCATTTGACAACCGAAGGTTTCGAGATAAACTTTTTTAGAAGACATCCTTGTAAAAAAAATAAATTGAATTTTTTATATTTTAAATTCTGTAAACCGGCAATAAGAAACTTTTCATTAACCCTGAAATGGTAATTTTCTGTAAATTTTTTTGTCAACGCCGATAGACACTGCGAAGCTCTGAACTCAGATTCGAGCGAAAGAAAAAAGCTATGCGACCAAACTTCAAAAACCGGGATTTCGTGCATTTACATGTTCACACCGATTATAGCCTTTTGCAAAGCGCGATCCAACTCAAGCCGCTCGCCAGGCGTCTAAAGGAACTGGATTTAAAGGCGTGCGCGATTACGGATCTCGGCAATATGTACGGGGCGATTTCCTTCTACAACACGCTGAAAGCCGAAGGGATCCACCCGATTATCGGTTACGAGGCGTATCTGACGGGCGGCAGCCGTTTCGACCGCGAAGCGCGGCTCGAGAGCGGCGAGAGACCTTTTTATCAATTAGTTTTGCTGGCGAAAAATCTCGAAGGCTATCACAATCTCGCCTTTCTCGCCTCGAAAGCCTTCACCGAAGGCTTCTATCATAAACCGCGCATTGACCTGGCAATACTCAAAGAAAAAAGCGGCGGTTTAATCGCGCTTTCTTCGGGAGTAAACGGCAGCATCAATCATTTTTTGAAAGAGGAAAATTTTGAACGCGCGCGGCGCGAAGCGGAAGTTTTGCGGGATATTTTCGGAGAGGAAAATTTTTATCTCGAAATTCAGGATCAGGGGTTGCCCGAGCAGGCGCGGCTCAACGCGCGAATCGTCGAATTTTCCGAACAGACGGGGCTGCCGCTGGCGGCGGCGAACGAGACTTTCTACCTGACCGAAGAGGATGCGCGGGCGCAGGAACTGCTTCTGTGCATCGGCGAAGGGCGCACCGTCCACGATTCGACGGCGCACACGCACGGCGGCGGCGGAAACTTTCATCTGCGCTCGTCCGAAGAGATGTGGGAGCTGTTCGGGGCGGAGCAGCCGGAGGCTTTGTCGAACACCTTAAAAATCGCGGAGATGTGCGAAGTGGATTTTTCAACCGCGAACAAATTGAAGCTGCCCACCTATCCGATCCCTCCGGACGCGAACTGCGCCACGACCGAAGAATTTTTTGAAAGAGTGGTCGCCGAAGGATTCGAGAAAAGGCGGCGCAGCGTCTGGCAGCCTTTGGAAATGCTCGGCAAACAGAAATACACTCTGGACGAATATCAGGCGCGCATCACAAGGGAAATTTCGACGATCAAAAATATGGAGTTTCCGGGCTATTTTCTGATCGTCTGGGATTTTATACGCTATGCGCGCGAAAAAGGCATTCCGGTCGGACCGGGACGCGGTTCGGCGGCCGGTTCGCTGGTCGCCTTCTGTCTGGAAATTACCGATGTCGATCCGCTGCAATACGATTTGCTGTTCGAGCGGTTTTTAAATCCGGAGCGCATCTCGATGCCCGATATCGATATCGATTTCTGCGTGCGCGGGCGGGGCGACGTAATCAATCACGTTTCGCAGTTTTACGGGCGCGAATCGGTTTGCCAGATAATCACCTTCGGCACGATGGCTTCGAAGGCGGCGATCAAGGATGTCGGGCGGGCTTTAAATATGCCGTATGTTGAGGTCGAAAAGATTGCCAAGCTGATCCCGCCGCCGGTGCGCGGGCGCAACATAAGCATTACGCAGGCTTTGGAGCAGGTGCCGGAATTGGGCAAAGCGATGGAAGCGAGCGCGGAAGTCAAAACGCTCGTGGATTTGGCGCGGCGGCTCGAGGGCTGCAACCGGCACTCTTCGGTACACGCGGCGGGAGTCGTCATCTCGCCGAAAATCCTGCACGAACTGGTGCCGGTCGCCCTCTCTTCCAAAAACGAATTGACCAGCCAGTATTCGATGAATGACCTGGAAAAGGTCGGTATGCTTAAGATGGATTTTCTCGCCCTGACCACGCTTACAATCATAAGCGATTGCTTAATTTCTATTAAGCAGAAAACCGGCGAGTCGGTTAACTGGAGCGAGATCGCGCTCGACGACGAGGCGACGATGGCATTGTTTGGCGAAGGGCGCACCGAAGCTATTTTTCAATTCGAATCGGCGGGCATGCAGGAAATTTGCCGTCGCCTGAAGCCGAAGGAACTCGAAGATTTAGCCGCCCTCAACGCCCTCTACCGTCCGGGTCCGCTCGACGGCGGAATGGTCGACGATTTCATCGCCAGACACCGCGGCGAAAAGAAAGTGCAGTATATCGTGCCGGAAATGAAAGACATTCTGAACAATACATACGGCATTTTAGTTTACCAGGAACAGATTATGCAGCTCGCCCGGACGCTCGCCGGCTACAGTCTCGGCGAAGCCGACCTGATGCGTAGGGCGATGGGCAAAAAGAAACGCGAAGAGATGGCGGCGCACGAAAAAAAATTCGTCGAAGGGGCGGTCGCCCGCCATATCAAGCGCGAAAAAGCCGAAGCGATTTTTAAGCTGATGGCGCAGTTCGCGGACTACGGCTTTAATCGTAGCCACAGCGTCGCATATGCTTATCTAGCCTACCAAACCGCTTATCTTAAAGCGCATTATTCTGCTTATTTTTATGCATCTGTTTTATCGAACGAAGCGCAGGACACCGCGAAAATTTACAAATATTCGAAAGAGCTTAAACTCGCCGGACTGCGACTTCTGCCGCCGGACATCAACGAAAGCGATGCCGGTTTTACGCCGCTCGAAAACGCCGTGCGATTCGGTCTAAGTGCCATCAAAGGCATCGGTTCGTCGGCTGTGAACGCGATCATCGAGGCGCGGCGGGGCAATGCGTTCGCCTCGCTCTTCGATTTTACGGCGCGCCTCGAACAGGGGACTGTCACCCGGCGCGCCCTGGAAAGTTTGATTACCGCCGGAGCGTTCGATTCGATTAAACCGCCGGCGGAGGCGGACGGCTCGTGGCGCGCGAAAAATTTCGCGGCGATTGATGCCGCGCTCGCTCACGGTCAAAAACTCGCACAGGACCGGCAGCGCGGACAAAACGCTTTGTTCGGCGCGTCGGAAGACGGGCGAAATATTCTGCAGCCGTCGCTGCCGGAGGTCGTCGGATGGTCCGCGTCCGAAATCGCGCGGCTCGAGAAGGCAGCCATCGGATTTTATCTCTCGACGCATCCGCTCGATAACTTCGGAAAGGTTCTGGCGGATTTGAAAATTATGAACGTCGCCGATTACGAAACGATTAATCCGGGCGATAAAATCACTCTGGCCGGCATCATTACCGCTTTTCAAGTCAAACACAGCAAGAAAGGCAACCGGTTCTGTATTTTTCGGCTCGAAGACCAGTCGAGCGGCGTGAAGTGTCTCGCCTGGTCGGATGTCTACCAGAAGTTTTCCGATAAATTAAACGAAAGCGAATTAATTGTCGCCCAAGGGCGCGTCGAATCAATCGAAGGACAGGAAATTACGATTATTCTGGAGAGTGTCAAAAAGCTGTCCGAAGCGGTTTCGACCGAGGCGAAAGCCGCCACGGTCGCGCTGCCCTCGACCTTGGCGGACGAAAAGCGCGAGAAATACGGAAAATTCACAGATGATTTATTCAACGTTTTAAGCCGGAGTCGCGGCGCGTGCGCGGTTTCGATATATCTCGAGCTGGATAAACTGTTCTACGTCAAAATCGCCTCGCCGCCGATTAGAATTCAAGGATCGGCAATTTTGGAGAATGAATTGGAGGCTTTAGGCTGTCGGATTACCTGGCATCTATAAAATTGAAGCTCAAAGATCGAAGTTCGAGGTGCAAATTTGTAACTTTAAAGGCGATTTGAAAAAATCAAATTGAATATCAGTAATGAATATATGAATGAAGTGAAAAAAAAGAAGGCTTTCGAGCGAGTGCAGACCGCGCGGCACCCGGACCGCCCTTATACGAATGATTTGCTGTCCGCGGTTTTTACGGATTTCACAGAGCTGCACGGCGATCGGCGCTTCGCCGACGATGCCGCCGTCGTCTGCGGCTTCGCGCGGCTCGACGAAACGGAAGTCTGCGTGATCGGTCAACAGAAGGGGCGCGATATAAATCAGAGGCGACACAGAAATTTCGGGATGCCGAAGCCCGAAGGCTACCGGAAGGCTCTGCGCTCTATGAAATTGGCGGAAAAATTCGGGCGACCGGTGATCACCTTCGTCGATACGCCGGGAGCTTATCCGGGTATCGATGCCGAAGAGCGCGGGCAGGCGGAGGCGATCGCCTTTAATTTGCGCGAGATGGTTAATTTGAAGGTTCCGACCGTCGCCGTCATTCTCGGCGAAGGCGGATCGGGCGGCGCGTTAGCCATCGCGGTCGGCGACCGCGTTTTAATGTTTGAAAATTCGGTCTATTCGGTCATCACGCCCGAAGGCTGCGCGGCAATTCTTTGGAAACAATCCGAACGCGCGGGCGACGCGGCGGAATGTCTGCGCCTGACGGCGAATGATCTGCGCGAGTTTAAACTGATCGATGAAATCATCCCGGAGAGCGGCGATTGGCGATTTCCGAACGCCGATGCGGGGGCGGGCGCGGATTACGCGATCAATATTAAAAAGTTTAAATCGATCTTAAACAGACATCTGCGCGAATTAGTTGAAATGGATCAAAAGCGGCGCGCCGCTCTGCGGTTTGAAAAATTCCGAGCGATGGGCGAATGGGTTTCCTGAAAACTTTTGGCGGCGGCGGCGGCGGCGATCAAGCACAAAAATCAACTTTTTTTCTAAAAAAACATTTCGATAAAAAAACATTTTCCCGCGCCGTGTGTCCCAATCAATCGGCGAAGGTGCGCTGCCGGTCACTGTCTGCAATTTTGAATCTGGACGGTAAACGGCGGCGCGCCTTCGCCGCCGATCTAAAAAATTCATTAAAATTCATTTTTTTTGCCGTCTGCGAAAAGGGCTTTAAAGTTAGAAAGGGATATCGTCGTCGGTCGGCGCATTCGCGGCGGGCGCGTCGGCGGTCTGGAAATCGTCGGTGCGCGAAAAATTATTTTCCGATGCCGTGGCGGTTCCGGAGTCTTCGCCGCGATTATCGCCGCTGATAAAATGCATATCGGTGGCTTGCACGACCAGGGAAAACCTTTTGTTGCCGTCACGGTCGGTCCATTCTTCGATTTGCAAACGCCCCTCGATGTAGACAGGCTTTCCTTTGGTTAAATATTTTGAAGCGTTTTCCGCCAGACGACGCCAGAGCGTGACCTTGAACCAGGTTGTCACATCTTGATATTCGCCCGCTTTGTCGCGTTTTCGTTCGTTGGTGGCGATGGAAAAGTCGCAGACGGCATCGCCCTGCGGGGTGTATCGAAGTTCGGGATCGCGTCCGAGATTACCGACGACGATGATTTTATTAAAAGACATTTCTAGTTTCTCCGTTTTTTAAGTATTTTTAATATAAAAGTCTTTGCAAGCAAACTATAAAGTAAACTATTCAAAGCGTTTTTTCATCAAGTTTAAAGCGACTGAAAAAGCGCGCGAACTTTTTTAAAGAAAACTTTGGCGTTCTTTATATACGTATATCGTATCAAATCTAAAGGATTTATGCAGCCACGGAAGCCTCCGGAAAAGTCTTCGCGAAATTTTATGTTTTCTAAAGGTTTTTATAGAAGCGGTGCAGCCGTCGGCAAATTAATTTTCAGACGGGATTTGAAATCGCCCGAAACGTCCGCGTCGCCCGCGCCGGCAAACTTCCCGAAATTATTTTTGACGTTTTTAATGATCCCCGTCTGGATTTTTGGGATAGAAGTCTGCGGACAGGAAAAAGCCCTGCAGACGGCGGTCGACGCGTCGGCGAACACTACCGCTCCGAACGCTGAAATGTTGAGCGGTGCAAATCTCTCGAAACCGCTGCGGAGATGCTGGACTTTAAACAATAATCGACTTGAATTTGATAAAATCGCGTCTGATAATGATTGGCAGAACACTCCTTATCTCCCGCCTAATTCAGACGGTCAAAACCATTCGGAAAATACAAAAACCGTTGAAAAACCCAACTCAACTCGGAAGGAGAATAACGCGTATAACATTCAAAAAAATGATAAAAATGATAAAGCGACAAAAATTGCAAAAGCCGCAGATGAGAGCATTGAGGCAATTGACGGAGCAGATGCAGACGGTGCGGTCGGAAGAATAATAATACCGTTGATTGACGGAAAAATTATCGCCGTTAACTCGAACACCGGCGAGCAGGAATGGGTTTCGGATCTGGGCGGTCAAATCGTCTCCGCGCCGCTGCCGGACGAAGAATATGTCTATGTTCTTTCGCGCCCGCTGTCGGCTTTCGTTGACGGCAGGACGAATCAGACCGGAGAGTCTGCGCCATTGCTCGTCTTAAGATGTCTGAACAAGACAAGCGGGCTTACCGTCTGGGAAAAGATGCTCGAGTCGGCTGAGACGCGCAAAATTACGGAGATCACGAAACAGGGAGCGCGGACGGAAACCGGAACGGAAACCGGATCGGATCATTCAAGTGAAACGGCTCAAGCGTCATCCGCAAATGAAAAAGCCGACGACGTGCCGGAAAAATTTTTCCTGCACGTCGCCGAGACCGATTTGCTCGTCATAAAAAGCAGCGGAGAAATCGCCTCGCTCGCCAAAAAAGACGGAAGCGCGGGTTGGCAAAAAAACTACCAGACGGACTTCGCGACCGAACCGTTCTTCAACGACGAAAAAATCATTATCGGCGACACCGGCAATCGAATTCTTTTTATTTCCGCCCGAAACGGCAATCTCGAGCGAACCTCTCAAATGGATTTCAAGTCAACGTCTCTGTTTTACGAAAACAATCGTCTCACCGCCGGCGACGACAGAGGCAACGTCGTCTCGTCCGACTTAAAAACCGGCGCGCATTGGAAGTTCCGAAACGGGGCGGCAATCTCAAATATCCTGCCGGCATCGAAAGGGCTTCTAATCGCCTCGCAAGATAATTTCCTGTATCTGCTTTCGAAAAAAGACGGCGAGATTATCTGGAAAAAAAGACAATCGGGAAGATTCGCGGGTCGCCCGCTCGTTCTGGACAAATACGCCGTCATCGTCGATGTCTCCGACCCCGCCGCCTCTGTCATTGATTTGGAGAACGGCAAAACAATTAATCGGATCGCGCTGGAAACCGACGCTTTTTTCGCCGGCAAACCATTTTTGATGCCGAACCGACTGCTCTTCGTCGTTCAAAACGGCATCGAAGCCTTCGCAAACCAGACGGATTGTTCGATCAAATCAAACAAATCAAAATAAACAAATCGCCTAAAAAGCGTCTCGAAACTAATGTTCGGGAACGACTTCCCCGTCAATCGTCTTAAAAAGCGCGATGTCGGATTAAAAAAAACGCGGTGCTTTGGCGGCAGCCGCGTTTTTTTTCGCCTTTTGGCAATTTCAAAATTTTCAAACGAAGTGATTTTAATGTGATTTGGAATAATCCTGCATTAGTTCGTAAATTTCGTCTTTTACCAGAAGTTTTTTCTTTTTGATCGTCGTTTCCTCGAGTAATTCGTCATCGTTCGGGTAAGTAAGTTCGGCTAACTCGGTCAGTCTTTTTTCGTAATTTTGATGTTTTTGAACCAGTTCTCGGAAGTTCTGGTTTTCTTTTATCAATTCGTCCCTGACAGGATCAATCATCGTCATATCCATAATTTTCTTTCCTTCCTGATTTGAAATTTTTTACTTCCGAAACCCCGCCCAGCAATCGGCAAAATGAATGTTAACGGGTTTCAAATTTGATGTTATATCAAAAAGCGGTCTCGAATCAAGCATTGACAATGCCGGAACATTCGATAAATTCCCGAATTATTTCGAAGCTGAAAGGTCTCTCCCATCAAACGAGCCGACGGCGCATTAACGCCGCATCTTCTTTTGGATCTGCATAAAAGTTTTTTCGATCCTGCATCCATTCGAACCCGTTTTTGATGTAAAAGTTTAATGCCCTGCGGTTCGATTTTCGCACTTCCAACCAAATTTCCGAGACCTTCTGTTGCGAAGCTTTTTCAAACAGACCACACAGCAATCCGAAACCGATCCCCATTCTTTGAAACTTCAATTTAACGCCGATATTGCATATATCCGCCTGCGGCTCGGCTTCGTTCACGGAAACAAAACGGGCAACGATAAAACCCGCCAGTTCTTCGCCGATTTTAGCCGTCAGCACGAGCGATTCCCTTCTTTCAATCTCAATTTTAAAATCTTCGACGCTCCAGATCGACAGTCCGCACTCGTTTGATATTTCAATTATATTCAGGATGTCCGTTTCCGATGCGCGCGCCAGATGCATAATTTTAAATAGTTTGATTTTCTGTAAATGAATGACCGATGATAAACTATCTGCCTGCGTTATCAGACGCAAAAATTTCCCCTATTAAAACAGCGAGATTGCCGGGCGCAATCAACAATTTTAAGTCAAAAATGTTTCTCAAAGACTCAAAATCAGCGTGGAGACCGAAAGCTGCCGGATGAAATATTAACCGCTCGAATCTATTTGAAACGAGCCGCGTATGAAATTGCTCGATAAAATCAGACGCTTCAATTCGCATAGTGATTCGATCTTTTTCTTCAAAATCAACTTTGTCCGATCTTTCGTAAAGGCACCATTCGATAGTTTTTTTTCCGACGGGCAGAATTACCGCCATCCGTTCAATTTCTTTTTTTGTATTTTTATAAACAGCCTTCGAGTTCTCTGAAATCGCATACTTCAACAATGCCTGCGCCGCCGATGTCTCCACACAGCTTATCTTCAGCGCATCCGACAATCCCCTGGCGATGGATAAACCGATCTTTAAGCCGGTCGAGCTGCCCGGTCCGCTTGAAACTCGAATCAAATTCAACTCGTTTTTTTTTATACTGTTTTTTTTGAGCAAATCCTCTACGTTATCCAAAACGTCTTCGGCTTTTGAAACGCCTTCCCGACCGAGCGATTCATCCACCAAGCGTCTGTCTCTAAACACCGCGAGGCTGCCGCCGCCGATTGCCGTTTCGATGACGAGCGTGACATCTCTTCTCGATTCAATAGAGGGTAAATTTTTAAGGTGCTTTGAATTCATCGAAGCGCGGCGCGAAACGAATTTTATTATTTTAACGAATTTTATTTTTTTCTGTAAAACTTTTGTATATTCTTTTAAACGACGGCGCGAGCCTCAGAAGTATGTCGCCCGCCTGGTAAAAAATTCGGGGCGTGCGGTCAAATGCGCCCTCCATCTCGACGGTCGCTTGGATCGCGTTCGGCGGAATCCGTTTTCGCATCTGCCGCCAAAGCTCTTTTTTATCGTTCAAAACAAAATGCATCGGAATAATAATCGTGCCGCTCCGCCATTCTTTTTCCAGGGCTTTGATCAGCCAAGTGGGAATTTCTATCTTTTGTCGTTCAAACGGCGTATCGCGCAAATCAAGGTCGAGATATTTTTGCGCCAGACCAATCGCGCACACGATCCATTTTTTTCTCAGAGGGCTGACCGAGTTCAAACATCTGTTCCAATCGAAATCCTTCGGGCGATTGGCGACGGCGTAATATATATCCCATAATTTATCTTTTTTCGCGCCGCCGTCGTTTAACCAGTGAACGCTTAAAATTCGCAGGTGATCCTCGGGTCTGGGAACGCGCACGTGCGTTTCGCCGCACTTTAAAACAATTGAATTTTCATACAGATTTTCATATGAAAGCGTGTCGAGAATTTTCGCGTTTTTGTGCAAATCAATCGCCGTGTTGCCTTCGATTGTTTCGGCAAATTCGACTGCTTTTTCATACTCCGTCGGGTTAATAATCAAATCAACATCGTTATAAAAACGATCTTCGGGTTTCGTGTAAAACTGCGCCGCCGCCCAGCCTTTAATTAAAAGAGGCTTGAAACCGGCATCTGCGAACCGGTTCCAAACCTCTCTTAAACGATGTTCCTGAACTTTGTAAGTTAAAAATTTGAGCCGTTGAATATCACTAACAATATGCTCAGTTTCTATGACATTCAAATCCATTCAATCGGTTCTTATTATGTTCATAGCCACTTTTACGGAGTAGTACAAGTGCCGCCTGTCGTCGAAGGGCAAGAAGTCTGTCCCTGTGTGCAACAAACGCCTCCACAACAAACCGATGTTCCGCCGCCTTGTGTACAAGTCGTATTATTCGCCTGTCCGGTACAGCCTGTAACCGCCAACGCTGAACCGGGCGCAACGAGCGACGCAACAATCGGCAAACCGACGACCGCCGCCAGACCGATTTTTTTGATGACTTCGCGGCGCGTCTGTCCTTTGAAATCAGCCTTCAAATTTTCGGCTAAAAGATTGTTATCGCTTAACTGGTCAATCGCCAGCCAGATTAAATCTTCCTGCACGGAAGCTCCCGAATGGCTGCCGAAAGATTGAGCGATGTCGGCGACGGAGTTTTTGCCGTCGCAGGCTTTCCAGACAAAAGCCGCCGTCTGATTTAAACAGTGGGCTTTGTTCGTTTCCGTATCGAACACTAATACTTCGTCGGGCATTTCCTGTATAACCAGTCCGTCCCGGCGGGCAATCGGTTTTTGCGAGCTATTCATAATTTCTCCTATTTCTCCTCAAATTTAAAAAAACTTTCGTAAATCGTATTTTACCTTCTAATCCGTGACGGATTCAAAGTATTTCAGCAATATTTCGGCGAATTCATCCGCCTCGCCTCTGATAGTCCTGATGATTATTGCACGAGAAGCCAAATTATTCAAGACGTTTAAGGTTTCTTTCGGTTTATTTGTCAGCGGCATCGTGTGCGGAATTATTCCTAAAACTCCGCGCCCGCGGCTGAGCGGTTTCGGCGACCATTTTTTCGGCATCTTCTTTCCTTTTTTATACTTGGCGAGTAAAACCAAACCGACCTCGACCGTCTCGGTTCCGGCTGCGCCGCCGAGCGATTCGACCGGCGTGTCGAGCTGCGTGTATTCGTCGATGATGCCGCGCACCGAAAGCCATTTCGGAAACGGCTGGACAGCTCCCCGCGCGTCTAAAACCGCGTACTCGTCCGAATAATACAACGCGCCTTTTTTTATCAAAGCGGCGACCAGCGTCGTTTTGCCGGCAAAGCTCTGTCCGGGGATGACAATCGCCCTGCCCTTCCAAACGACCACGCCCGCGTGCAGGAAAACTCTTTCGCGCGCAAATTCGCCGATGGTCACGCGGATTTTGCTTTCGAGCGATTCGAAGAAAAATTCCTCGCCGAAATCCTCGATTAAAACTTCTTCGTTGCGGTATAAATCGAATTTTTTTCCGCGTTTCGGCGCGATTCGAAACCAGTATTCGATTTCATTTAACGTGACCGGTTCGAGACCCTTCGGAAAAATTCGTTCCAGCTGTTCGAGCGTTTTGTCCAGATGCGCCTGTTTTTCCGCACGGATGCCGATCTTCACGCCGAACGCTTGAAATTGAATCGAATTATCTACAAATTTTTGCTTGCTTTTCCTTTCCGTTTGAGGCTTGCACATACATTTACAAAATCCACGAATCAGTCTACCGCATTTTTTTCATAATCAAAAAAACAGTTAAAAGAACGGTCAGAGCCGAAACGAGACCGTATAGACCGGCGACCGTCCGGTGCGAAAAGCCTCTGATCACGAGTTTCTGATAAAAATGTCCGCGATGCGCTTCCCAGACTCTCTCGCGGTTCAAAACGCGCCTGATAAAGGTCGAAACCGTATCCAAAATAAACGTCCAGATTAAAATCATCCCCAAAATCCACAAAAAAGATGCATCGCCCGCCCCGGCTTGCAGATTTTCGCGCCGCGCCAGAAGGGGCAACACGGCGAATGTAAATCCCAGAAACGCGCTGCCGACATCGCCCATAAAGATTTTCGCCGGCTGCCAGTTCTGTATTAAAAAGCCGAGCGTCGCAAAGGCGACGATGCCGCCGTAAAATCCGTTTGACGGAAAATTTAAAATCGTTCCGCACAGATACCAGCCGAGTCCCGCCGTCAAAGCCTGCATTCCGGCGATGCCGTCGATGCCGTCCATAAAATTAAAGGCGTTGGTCATCCAGACGATCCACAAAAACGTCAGCGGAACGCCGCACCAACCCGTTTCAATTTTAAACAAAAAAGGAAATTCTATTTCACTGAAAAACCCGAGCGTGGACACGATTAAACCCGCCGCGAGCGCGTGTACGGCAAACCGCCATTGAAACGATATCGAATATAAATCGTCGAGCCAGCTGATCAACGCGATTAAAGCCGCGCCCGCCAGATACCCGTACTCTAAATTGCCTCCGTTCAAAAATGCCTTTGAAATATATGCGGTCAAACAAATGACGACGATGATCAAGCCGCCGCCGCGCGCCGTCGGGACGCTGTGCGAGCTTCGCTCGTTCGGTATGTCGAATAAATTCCGCCGCAAACTCCATTGGCGAAAGATTTTCACTCCGATATAGGAGAGAAAAAAAACGCATATAAAAATTATCCATTCGTAAATTTGCAATTTTTAAGTGTTATTTTATTTATTAATTTTTTTTGCCTTTTTTTTCCGTCATTTTATTTTTGAAGATTGCCGGTTTCAAAAAGTTTAAAGTGTAAATCCTGCAATAAATCGTAAACGATTCACGATTTACGATTTTGAAACGATTCGATTTGTCTGCGAATCGCTTCGGCAATCGAAGTTTGCGGCTCGAATCCGTAGCGCGCTTTGATTTTTTCCGCCGAATATACGTCGTCCGCAAGCCATTTTTCGACCGTATTTGATAACCTCTGGATTCGCCCGATTTTGAATATTTTCGAGTTCAGGCGAAACACCGGTCGCAAAAGATTTTCCGGCACATACAGCTTCGGAATTTTTTTATTCAAACGCGCGGCGATTTCCTCCACAAATTCCTTCAAAAGCATAGGTTTTGCCGCTAAATTAAATATTTCGGTGTTGCCCGTTTTTTTTCTCAATACTTCAATGCAAGCCCTCGCGACATCATTTTTATAAATTAAAGATTTGTAATTTTCACCTTTTCCGACCCATACAAACCGTCCCCTCTCAATCGCTTCGATTAAACGTCGGACGTTGCCGACATTCGCTTCGCCGATGACCGGCGCGAGACGCAGAACGGTTAAGGGTATTTTATTTTTTTCACAGATTTCGACGCAAATTTGTTCCGCCCGCAATTTGCTTTCGGCATACAAAGTCGGCGGTTGCAGTTTTGACTCTTCAGTGATCGGTGTATATCTTTTATGATTTTTCGCCACGGCTTTTGCCAACGGCGCATAAACTGCAGTTGAACCGATCAAGATAAATTGTTTCGCCCCAAGGGAAACCGCCATCTGTGCGACGTTTTTCGCGCCCAAGACATTGACCGCGTCGAAGGCTTCTTTTTTCGTATCGCCGAATTGATGCGCCAGCCCAGCCGTATGAACGACCGCGTCAATATCCTCTAACTCGCAAAGCTCCTGCAAATTTTCAAATCGAGAAATGTCGGCGCGGAATATTTTTGACGCTCCGGACGACTGCATTTTAGGTTTTGTTTTGTGTCCGGCAAGGCTCGTCACATTAAAGTTGTTTCTGGATAACTCTAAAACTATCTCCGCACCGATAAACCCGGTTGCGCCGGTTACTAAAACATTCATAAGCTTTTATGAAATTAGTTTCATAATATACATTAAGTTAATTATATACGTTATCAGACGCAATTAAATTCTTTCCAATCGCCGTTTGATATTTTTCGACGGCGGTTTCGAGGGAGTATTTTTTTAGAGCTGCCGTCCTCGCCGCCTCGCTCATCGCCGGCAATCTTTCCTTCTCGTCGTATATTTTCAGGATTGTCTCGTAAAGTTTTCCGACATCGAGCGGCGCGACGCTCCAACCGACTTGTTCCTCGTCTATGACCCGCTCGACTTCCGAGCCGTGTTCGGTTAAAGCCAAAATTGGTTTGCCGGCGGCGAGCAGATTGTATGTCCGGCTCGGCATCGCCACGCCGCGCATTTTTTCGACGAGCGGCACTAAACCGACATCGCAGGCGTTGAGAAATATTTGCTGCCCGTCGCGCGGGCGCGGCGGCAGAATCGTAATATTCCCGATTTGTTTTTCGGAGACTTCTCTCTGAAGCCATTTTCTTTTCACGCCCGAACCGATAAATAAAAAATGAAAGCGCGCGTCGTTTTTTAACAGGTCTGCACATTCGACAATCGTTTCCAAATCTTGCGGATGCCCCATATTGCCCGCATATAAAAAAACGAATTTTTCCAGAAGCCCGAGTTCGCGCAGCAGCGGATTCGAATCGCGCGGCTGCGGCGCGACTTCTTCGAGCGATGCCCAATTCGGTATGACATAAATTTTTCCCGGTGCGCGGAATTCTTCGTCAAGCTGACTTTCGACCAATTCGCGCATATCGCGCCCGACGACAATTATTTTTTTAGCGTTATTGTAAAGCCGACGGTTCAGACGATTGAGAATTTTGATAAACACCGAATCGGGTTTCGATTTGCCGACTGCGATTAAGATTTCCGGGTATTTATCCTGAATGATCAGATCGTATTCGCAACGTCGAATTTTGGCGGCGACGGCGGCGAGGAACGGCAGCGTCGGCGGCGCGGACACGACGATTATCTCATCCGTTTTTTTTACCTTAAAAAGCGTTTTCAGAAATATCGACGCGCCGAGCGTCAGCATATTTATCAAGCGCAAAAATAAAACGTCTTTGTTGAGCGTCGTTCCCCAGACGCGAAAAATTTCCACGTTTCGATGTCTTTCCCTCTTCGGCGCGCGCACGCCGCGCTTGGCGTAATTCGGTTGCCCGCAGATCGCTCTGACATCGAACTTTTCCGCCAAGCCCTCGGCTATTTTCGTTAAATAATAGCCGGTTTGATTGTTTTCCGGATAATATAATTCCGTGACAACCCATAAACGCTTTGTTTTTTCAGACGGCGCGTCTGCATTTTTTTGTTTTCGCGCCGGACCGGTTTCCAACATTTTCTTTTAAAAATTTCTCAAAGGGCTTTTTTTTCAGCTCGAATGTTTCCGAAGGCTCGTGTAGCCGAGTATAATCCGGCTGACCGTCCGGGACACGTTTTCGACCAGATAATCCTTCGGCGGCGACCAGTCTTTCGTTTGCGAAATTGCCATCTCGACGGCTCTTAAAATCGAAACGGTTTCCGCGCCGCTTAAAATATTGCTGCCGCATTCGATTGTTTCGGGGCGTTCGGTCACGTCGCGCAACGTGACGTTCGGCACGCCGAAAATGGCGCATTCTTCCTGCACCGTCCCGCTGTCGGTTAAAACCGCCAGCGCGTTTTTTTCGAGCTTGACGAAATCGAAAAAGCCGAGCGGCTCGAGCAGCATAATTTTCTCGGAAGCGACGTTCAAACCGAATTTCGACATTTTTTCCGCCGTCCGCGGATGCACGCTGACGAGCATTTTTTTACCGAATTTTTCGACGACGGCGTTAAATCCCCGTAAAATTTTCGCAAACCGCTCCGCTTCGTCAACATTTTCCGAACGATGCAGTGTAACCAGAAAATAATCTCCCTCGCTGACCCCGAATTTTTGCAGGGCATCGCTTTGGTCAATTTGTTCGGAAAAATAATCGAGAACTTCTTTAATCGGATTTCCGGTAATATATATACGTTCGCGCTCGATTCCTTCGCTGACGAGATTTTCCTTGCTGCGTTCGGTATAGGGCAGCAAAATCTGGCTCGAATGATCGATGATGCGGCGGTTGATTTCCTCCGGCACACGGTTGTCGAAACAGCGGTTGCCCGCCTCCATATGAAAAACCGGAATTCCCTGGCGGGCAGCGACAATCGCCGCCAACGCGCTGTTCGTATCGCCCAGTATCAATACTTTGTCAGGCTTGTATTTTTCCAGCACCTCGCCCGTCCGGGTTAAAATTTGTCCGGCTTGGTCGCCGAAGCTGCTCGATTTGATGCCGAAATGTTCGTCCGGCGGTCGCACCTGTAAATCCTTTATAAAAATGTCGCTCAGACTTTCGTGAAAATTCTGTCCGGTATGCACCGTCGTATGCTGGCAGTACCGGTCGAGTATTTTTAAAATCAAACTCAAACGAATTATCTCCGGGCGCGTCCCGAAAATCGTCAATACCTTCATAAACTTTTTAATATTTTCGCCGTCTTTCAAAATCGCTTCGAGCGCATTTTAATGCTTTCAAATTTCGGCGCGCGACGCTTTACGTCTGTTGATTTATATTTTGATAAATTCCGCCGAATTTGTCGTCCGCCCACATTTCTTCGATCATTTCGCGCCAACTCTTAGGTTGAAAATTGACGGCATTTCTGAATTCGGTCGAATCCAGACTGCGGTCGATCACAAAATCCTCGAACAATTCGATATTCTTTTCGAGTTTGTAAAATTCCCTGATTATATGCAAAAGATCGAATTTATTAATCGGTTCGCTCGAAACGTGATACAAACCCTTCAGATGCGGATGTTTTTCGATCACAGCGGCAATAATTTCAGCCAGCACGACGGTTGGAAAACCCGAAAATACGGCGTTTTTATAACCCTTAACGCTTTTCTCCGGCGCATTCAAAAACCATTCAAGCAGCCCGTGTGCGGTTTTTAATTCACGCCCGATAATTGATGTTCGAAGCGTCAGACAATCACCTTCCGACACTTCGCCCAGTTGCTTGCTGCGCCCGTATAAATCGCTCGCGTCGGTAATGTCGGTTTCCTTATAAAGACCTTTTCGACCGCTGAACACGCAGTCGGTGCTGATTAAAATCAACCTCGCTCGTTCTTCGGCGGCTAAATTCGCCAACTGATTGGGGAATATCGAGTTGACGTTCAAAGTCTTAATAACATCGCTTGCGCTCGGAATTTGTTTGATAATGCCCGTCGCATTGATTATGACTGCCGGTTTAATTGATTTTACCGCCGCTTCGACTGTCGAGAATTCCTCAATCGAGACGTGTTCGAGAAGACGTTCGCGGTTAATTATTCCAAATTGTTCAATCTCTTTGAAATTTCCTCGAATCGTCGCCCACACCTCTAATTTTTGACCGAGAACCTGCACCAATTTATGTCCGAGCATTCCGCTCGCCCCGATGATAAGTATTTTCATTGCCAATTTATACTTGAAGTTCCTTCTTAAACGTTGGCGCGCCAACTCTTCAATTAAAACTTTATAGTTCTGTTTCAGTTGTTTCCGTGCCAAAAGCTCGTTTCGATAATGTATCGCTTGAACGGTACTGTAAAACCTTTAAAGTACCACTTTCGACTTGCGGATCGGAAAGCCATTTTTGAGCGAAATTCCGGGCATTAGCTGATATGTTAGTATAGCTTTTATCGTCTAAACACAAGCATTCGTTGATTGTTTCAAGCCATTTTTCTGCATCTTCGAGCGGAATATCCCAACCGATATTTTCCTTTTGCAAATTTCTCCAGGGAGTTCGGTCGCTGATGATTAAAGGGCAGCCCGCCGCTAAAGCCTCGATAAAAACATGACCGAAATTTTCGCCGAGCGTCGGCAAAATGAAAAATTGATATTCGAAAAGCGTTTCGAGAACTCGTTCGTAAGCGAGCGAACCTTTGTAATTTATTTTAATGTTTTCGGGCAATTCGGCGATATTTTTTTGCGTTTCCCGCCAGTAAATTTCGTCTTCAATCGGTCCGTAAACATCTATCTCGAGTTTTCCTTCAACTTTAAACAAATTCTTTACCAGCCAATTGAAATTTTTCGTCTTCATCATTCTCGACAGAAACACGAATTTCGCCGCGCCTTTTATTTTTAGAGGTTTAAGGCTCTGTTGATAAGTTTCCAGAAGAACTTTAGCCGGCATATTCGGAGCGATGAAAATTCTCTTTTGTTGCTTGCTGAATTGTTCGACTTGCCTTTGCTCCGTTTCGTTCGTCGCTTTCCAGATTAAATTTTCGTAGATTTTAGTCTTCCACGCAAAATTGACGAATGCTTTTTTCTTGAGGGCTTTTAGCTGCAATGCGCTCTCGCTTAACTCGCCTTCGGGAGCGACGATGATGTTCGTCTTCGGAATAAGTTTCAATTTCCGAAGCGTCAGCACGTATATGGACAAAACCGAAAAGACGCTGTTCAGATAAATCGAATCGGGATTCATTTCGTTGATCAGCTTGCGTAATTTATGTGGTTTCAGATTGCCTTTGGACAAATAAAAAACTTTTATTCCATTTACATCGTTCCATTCATTCGTTTTTATCGAATCGTATTTAATATAATCGCTGTCGCAATCCTGCGTGATCACCCGAAAATCGAATTTATTCTGAAACCGTTCAACCATATGCACGACCGTCCGCAAACCACCGCCCGCTTTATAACCCGGCAGATAAAAATTGCAGACGATTAAGATAATCGGCTTTCGGTTTAATCCCGCATTATGCTTCATTTTCGGAATTTATAGTTGAGAATTTTTAGATTCTCCGTTCCTTAGATTTTTTTCTCGATAATCCCGGAATGGTTTTTTATTCTTGGTTTGCACTTTTATTTCTTTGCAGAAATTAAATTTATTTTGCCGCATTGACGCAAACGTAGAAAATCTTTTTCCAGAATTATTCTTTCAAAATTAAATTGAGTTTTTGTCGCTCAAAGTCGCTCAAAGTAAAATTAAATTCTCCGGCAATTCACGCCGTCCGTTCGTTCGAGAGATTTTCGAGCATCCGTTTTGAAATCGCGGTCGTGCCGATTTCCTCGACGACCAGTCCGGCGCAGATGCTTGCAAACTGCGCCGCCTCCGCATAATTCGCGCCGCCGCTTAAGGCAACCGCCGCACCGGCGATCACCGTGTCGCCGGCTCCGGTTACGTCGTAAACCTGGCGGGCTGTTCCGGGAATATACAAAACCGGTTTGTTTTTTTCAATTAAAGTCATTCCATCTTCGCCCTGCGTGATCAAAATCGCTTCGAGCGATAATTCCTCGAGCATTTTTTGCCCCGCCGCAACGAGCGTCGTTTGATCTGTGGATTCTAATTGACACACTTCCGCAATTTCAGAGCGGTTCGGCTTCAGAAGCGTCGCGCCGCTGTATTTTCGATAATCCTTGCCTTTCGGATCTATTAATATTTTTATATTATTCTTTTTCGCTGTCGTTATCAGACGCACGGCTAAATCTTCGGTAATCGTTCCCTTTCCGTAATCGGAAATTATAATCATATCCATTCGGTCGAGCGATTTTTCAAGCCCGTTCCAAAAAACTTTTTTCTCTTCGGCATCGAGAACCAGCTTTGATTCCTGGTCGATTCTGACGACCTGTTGACTGTGCGCGACGATGCGCGTTTTGACGATGGTCTGTGAATTCGCGCTTTTGATTAAAAAATCAGAACTGATATTTTTTTCGGATAACCGACGCGTAAACAAATCGGCTTCCGCGTCCGCGCCGACGATTCCGGCGAGAATAGGCGTTGCGCCTAAGCCCTCGACGTTCGCGGCGACATTGGCTGCGCCGCCCAGGTTGACCGTCGTTCTTTCCAGAAAAACGATTGGCACAGGAGCTTCGGGCGAGATGCGGTTGACGCGTCCCCACCAGTAACGGTCGAGCATTACGTCGCCGACGATCAGGATTTTTGAGTTGGAAGCGGAAAAAGTTTTCAAAATAATTAAACTGAATTTTTGTGCGGCGATAAATTTATTTTTTTAATTTATCGTCTATAATTTCGCACCAGATATGCGCGATTAAAATATGCGCTTCCTGGATGCGCGCCGTGCGCTTCGCATCAATTAAAACGCATTCGTCGCACAGCGAAGCGAGTTTTTTGCCGTTTGCGCCGGTCATTCCGAGAATCCGGCAGCCGGTTCGACGGGCTGCCAACACCGCCGCCGTGACGTTCGGCGAATTGCCGCTCGTGCTGATGGCGACGAGCAAATCGCCCGTCTGCGCCAGAGCTTCGACTTGTCTCGCAAAAACGCGCTCGAAAGTATAATCGTTCGCCAGCGCGGTCAAAGCCGACGTGTCGGTCGTCAGGGCGATTGCCGGCAGGGCTTTTCTTTCAGTCTCGAATCGCCCGACGAATTCGGCGGCGATGTGCTGCGCGTCCGCTGCGCTGCCGCCGTTGCCGCAGAGCAAAATTTTTTTTCCGTTTTCGAGCGTCTCAAAAATCAATTCGGCGCATCGTTCGATGAGAGGTTTTTCAATGGCGTTCAGTCTATTAATAATCGCCGCGTGTTCGCCGAGCGAGCGCGCGATTAAATCGCCGGTCGCGATTTTCACGGAAACTTTTTCAACCGGCGCGGCGTTTGACGCGAGAATCTTTTCGACGATGCGGCTCGAAGAAAAGCCTTCCCTGAGCGGAATCGAAACGACTTCGCCGCCATAGCTTTTGACAAAATCCGCGCCGATGATTTCTTCTGGCTTCCAATCGCCGCCTTTGACCAGCACGTCCGGCTTGATTTTTTCGATCAGTTTTCCGGGCGTTAATTCGTCGAAAATCAAAACTTCGTCAACCGTCTGCAAATTTCTTAAAATCTCCGCGCGGTCTTCCTGCCCGACGAACGGACGCGCCGTGCCTTTGATGCCGCGCGTCGAAGCGTCGCTGTTGATGCCGACGATCAGCTTTGTTCCGAGACTTCGGGCTTTGCGCAGCAAATCTATGTGTCCCGGATGAATTATGTCAAAACAGCCGTTTGTGAAAACTATCTTTTCCATTTCTTAAAACGCATAAACTTTTTTCCTCGGAATCAAAAGAAATTCCGCGACGACGAAACTGATAAACGCGATGCCGAAAATGCGCCAGCCGTAGATAAATATCGTTCCGTAAAAGCCTTCATACGACAAACTGACCAGAAACAGATAATAAGCCGTCGCGCGCCCGACGGTTATTTTCTGATTTTCGATTAAAGCGGCGTATGCGAAGCGCAGAAAGATGCCGACGAAAAACATTCCGATTGGCACGCCGTAGGTGCCGAAATTTCGCAGCAGATCGCCGACCGGCGTGAGCGCGTAGGAATTTCCGCTGAAATCGAAATACAAATCGCTGTAGGCGCGCGAATCGAAAATTTTCGGCTTATCAGCCCAAACAAATCTCGGTATAAACGAAGTCCAGAGGTCTCTGAAGATATTATCTTCCAACCCGTAATCGGCTTCGTAAGGTTTGAGCCGTTCGTAATTGGAAACGACGACGGCGACCGAGCTGATGCCGTCGATCCGTTCGGCGAGATTGACAAAGCCGTAAGCCAAATTTTTATTCGTGTCCTGCGCCGTAATCGTGTCAATCGTCTGCCCGACGACCTCGATTTGTTTCTCGAAGCTGGCTTGTTCTTCCGTGCCTTTGACGGTTCGGAAAGTCGTGCCGTAAATCATTCCGATTAAAACGGCGGCGACCGCCAGAAATCCAAAAATCGCCGCGCCGATCATCGAAACGCGCCGTCCCGAATACAGATACGCCATCAAAAGCAGAATCAAAATCGTCAGAATACTGCTGCGGCTGCCCTCGCTGAAGGCGACTCTGGAAACAAGCAGAACGGCGATGATGAAAACGGCGACCAGATGCTCTGTGCGCCATGTGCGCGAACGGAAAATATACATCGCCGCCAGAAAACCGGCTTCCATATTCAGAAACGTAAAGATAAAATTCAGGCTGCTCAAAGAATCGTCCGCCGAACTGGTCAAAGTAAAACCGAAAATGCCCCAGAAAAACGGGCTGAAATAAAAATACGAGCCGATAATCAGAAAAATAATCGCCGGAAATAAAAAATGCTTCGTTTCCCAATCCCAGAGCGGCAGACGGCGGCTCGCGTATTCGCCGCCGATGCGTCCGATGGGCAGAAAAAATCCGGCGGTCATTCCGGCGAAGCCGAGCATTATATAAACGTACGTCCAAATCAAGTCGTTTCGCGGATCGCTCAGAAGACTCAGCTGATACGGATTGATGATGCCCGCCGCAATCAGCAAGCCGCCGCCGACGAACGAAGGAAACCAGTAAAGCCAGCACGCGCTGACCAGCGGATTGAAAAAATCGAACTTTTTTCGATAAATCAGGTAAATCGTCGGCGCGGCTAAAACAATGGCGGTTGCCCCGATCCAGGGCAGCATATATAAATCAAAATCAATGCTCCACAAACTTTCGCCGAACAGAAGCCAGCCGAAAAATACAAGAGCCGCGCCCAACATCAGAAAAAACGCCGTCAATAAATGATTGTCGCGCGCGCCTGCGTTCGGTTTAATTTGATTTAATTTTGCCGCTTCGAGCATTACTTTTACTTTTCTTTTTATTACTTCGCCGCCGGCAAGTTTTTGGAAAGCCTCGCCACGATGATTCTATTTTCGCCGTCTTTCTCGCCTTTGACAAAGGGACGCAGCAGTCGCGCCGCCAAACCGGCGATTTTGTTGTGCAGACGGTCGCCGATATGATACGAAATTCTATTATAACCTTCCCAGACGTATTCAAAACCGGTTTCGGCGAAAGCCAGATCAAACTTCCATTTAAAAAGCGGCGTGATATGCGCCGTCCGAATCGTCCAGCCGTCTTCAAATGCGGCGATGCGTCCCGTATATAAAAAAAGCACGCGCGAGGTGATTGATTCGACGTTCGGCGACGTAACGAACAAAAGCCCGCCGGGTTTTAAGAGCTTCGCGCACTGGCGTATAAACGAAAAGGGATTTTCGATATGCTCGATAATTTCGATGGCGGCAATCGCGTCGTATTTTTGTCCGTCGGGGCTTATCTTCTCCGCGAATTCCGTGTCGAGATCGGCGATTATTAAAGGGATCTGCGGATTTCTCCAGTAGATATCAAAGCCGTCAACCGGTTTCGCCCGGTAACCGGCTTCGTTCAGACGACGCGAAAATTCGCCTTCGCCCGCGCCCAAATCAAGAATCTCCGCCGGTTTTTCGACATACTTTTCTATTAACCCCAACACTCTATCGTGAACGACGGGCGAAATCGGAACTCGTTTCTGCGCGCCGTCTGATTTTCCCTCAACTCTTTGCAAATCATTCATTTAATTAGGAAAAGCGAGGAATCGCTTTAAAAAATAATCCGTGTAAAACGCGCCAGTCTTCCGAAGTTAAAAAGCGCGTGGCGAACAACATCGAAAAATAAACCGCGCTGCCGAGAATGCCCGCGACGAACAGCCCCGCCCAACCGTTTAAAAGGTAATGCAGCGAAAAATATTCGGATGCGGCTGCCAGCAAAGCCGGTAAGCTCAGAAGCATTACAACCTGCCCCCAAAATCCCCATAGAATATGCCCGAAAATTTTCTTCTCAGCCAGAAGTATATAAATCAGCATCGAAACGCAGCCGAACATACGCCCGAATGCCACGCCCTCCAACCCGAAATATGGAATCAGCGTAATCATCAAAATCAAGCTGACCGCGCACCATAAAAAAGCGACCAGCGCGTTGGTGCGCGAAAAACCGAAACCGTCCATAATTTGCCAGACGACGATTCCGACGGCGATTATGCCGAAGGTGACCGCCTGCATTATGACTATGTAAAACGATTCGTCGGCAAATTCCTGACTCAGCCAAAGCCTGAAAAAATCATAGCCGCACATCGAAACCGAAATCACCACGAAAACGACGAGCGCGAACAGATAGCGGCTGACCCGCTCATACATCCGCTTCAATTTTTCGATTTCCATTTTCGCGCCCAATTCGCTCGCCATCGGAAATATCACCAGTAAAATGCTCGCGCAAAAAATCTGTATCTGTCCGGTCAGATTCATCGGCACGGCGTAAAAAGTTAATTCCTGCGTTCCCAAAGTGCGCGTAATAATTCCGCGCTCGAACAGCAGCAGAAAGTTGAAGATAAATTGGCTCAGGGCGATGCCGCTCGAAAATTTTGCTACTTGTAAAATGATTTGACGGCTGCACTTGATTCCCCAGACGGCTTCGGGCAGAAGTTTTTTTCCCGCCCAGTAATACCAGAAACAGCTCAGAAAAATATTAACCATATTCCAGAGCAGAAGCCCCGTAAAGCCGTATCCCGCGAACACGATCAGCACATTGCCGACGATGCCGGCGATGGAAATCAGCGTCACGATACCCGAAAAAACATCCAGACGATGCACTGCCTGCACCACGCCGCTGAAAATTTGCGACTGCATCCCGAAAAAAATAGTGGCGGCGGCGATATAAAAAGCGTAAACGGTCGCTTCCTGCGATTCCGGCTCGATGGCGAAAAGCGAAACGACGGCGTAGCGCGCGAAAAGGCATAAAATAAGCACGCCCGCCAGACCCGCAATCAAATTGACCCAGAGCGTCGCCGCTAAAATTTCATTGACCAGATCGTCGCGCCCGACCGCGCGGTATTCCGAAACATATTTGGTAATCGAACGCCCGATGCTGAACGTAAACGAATAACTGATAAAGCCGAGAACCAGCGCGTATAAGCCGTATTCCTTCGCGCCCAGGTGTTTCACGACGAGCGGCGTGGCGAAAAAAGTCAAGCCGAGCGGCACAACCCAGGAGACGAATCCGAATATCGCGCTGCGCGCTCCGCTTTTATTCATTTTGAAAGACTGCACTCGGCGATGATTCCGTCTGCCCACTGGTTGGCGATAAAAACGCTCAAGTCATTGGCGAGCTTCTGTTTCCAGGGAGCCAGTTTGCGATGCTCCCGTCCGGTGTTGTAAAAGGAAAATTTTTCGACCCTTAGATTTTCGCGCTCGATTAAAACCTTGAGCGTCGAGTAAGAATAATACGCGACGTGATCCGGGTGAACCGGCTCGTGGAGTCCGCCTTGTCCGCGCAATCCGTAAGTCCACATACGCATTCCGCAGTATGCGTTGATGGTCGTAATCAAGAGATTCGTGGTCGGCGACATAAAACGTTGAATGCCTTTCAGAAAGAGTCCCGGATTGGAAAGATGTTCAATCATTTCGCCGGCGACGATGACATCGAAGGTTTCGTTTAAATCGACTTCTTCGAGTTTTTCCAAATTCGCACGATATAGATTTTCCACGCCCGCCGCCGATAAAACATCTATTCCGTTTTGGTCAAAATCAAAACCGTACAGTTCTCTCGCCGTTTTTTGCAATTTGTGATGCAAAAGCATCTCGTTTTCGATCATCGTTTGGGTAAACGGATAATCGGTGCAGCCGAGATGCAAAACTTTTTTGCCCGCGCAGGCTTTTTGGATATATTCAACCCGGTCAACGAGTTCTGGTTTTTTTATCATTTGCCAATAAATACAAATCGCCGAATTCGGCGGCGGTTAAATTTAATTTTTCTGAAACGCTTCGAGATACGCTTCGACGGCGATTTTCGCCACCGTCTTTTCGTCGAATTTCGCAATCGCGTATTCGCGCCCGTTCTTCGATAAATGACTTCGCAAACTCGCGTCGTCTCTTAATTTCTGAATCGCTCTTTGCAAAGCCGCGCTGCTTCCAGGTTCGATCAGCAATCCGGTCTCCGCATCTTTAATCGCTTCGGGAATGGCGTTGATGTCGGTCGAAACGGTCGGAATGCCGAGAGCCATCGCTTCGATGATTGAAATCGGCAAGCCTTCGACATAGCTCGGCAGCGCGAAGACATCGGCGAGCCGCAAAACTTTAAATAAATCGACGCGCTCGCCGCCGATTTGTTCGGAAGTTAAAAGCACGAAATTTTCGCCGAGTCCGAATTCTTTCGCTCTCTGCAAATCCTCCGCGCTCGGTCTGGAATTTGAAATCCAGACAAATCCTAGATCCGCATTGCTTTTTAATAATTCCCGCGCCGCTTCGAGAAAAATCCAGCGACCTTTGCGGTCAATAAACTGACCGACGCAAAACACCAAAAAATCCTTGCGCGGAAGTTGATATTTTTCCAAAAAATCAGCGCGGTTCAAATCGAAAGCTAAAGCCGCATTGATTTCTTCGAGATTGACGTTGGCGTAAATAACTTTTACCTTTTCCAGAAATTTATCGCCGACAAACGCTCTTAAACTTTTTTTCGTATTTTCATTGGCGGTAAACAAATGAAAATTTTTGGCGCGGGCGATAATCGCAAATTTCAACCTGGCTAAATAAAAACGCCATTTCGTCGGAAACACGATAGCATTATGCATCGTCACGAAAACCTGCGTTTTCCGGCACAGCCACAGCAGCGTTAAAAGTGATTGCCACGGCGTAAGCTCGGTATGAACGACGGCATTTTTCAAATCGAGCGTTTTCGAATAATTAATCAGCGCAAGCTCGGTTTTAATTTTCGTCAGATGTCTCTGAATCTTGCGCTTAAATGAAACCGCCGGTTGATTATCCGGTCGGGCATCGAAAAATTCGCATTCGACGTTTAACCGTTCAAGAAAGTTTAGCAGTTGCCGGTTCGATCCGGCGGGCATTATTGCCTTCACTTTTCCGATTTTCTGTGCCTGTTTCATTAAACCGAAAAACAAAATTTGCGCTCCGCCCCATTCGAGATAATGCCAGATGTAATAAAAAGTTTGAGGATTTTTCCTGATTGTTTTATTTTCCCCGTTACTGTTCAAGTTAAACATTAATTGTTGTCGTGCCGACCGTTAAAGTATTTTCTTAACCTTTAATATATTCTTTTACCCTTCAAGGTGCGGTGACTCGCTAATCTTTAACTGTCACGTCGGCAAACTCGACCGAAAAATTTTTCTCGTCTTTTGACAATGCCTTCCCGCCCTTAAATTTTTGCCAAATCGCGCGGCTCAGAAAAAAGCCGAATCCCAAAATTCCCTTCGTTTTCGTCGGCGCGCTGTCCAAATGCGAATAAAAACGCCTTCGCAAATTTTGAATATGTTTCAAGTTGAAAAACAAAGCGTTCGGCATTTCTCGCCAGGACATTTGCCCGATACCTCTCGGAACATCGTTCGGCTGACAAAAAACTCTGGCGCGCGGATCAATCAAAAGCCGCCAGCCTTTTTTCTTCAAACGCGGCGTGTATTCGGCATCGCCGAAATTCGGATAGCGTTTCGAGTCCATCAAACCCGCTTCGCGGATCGCTTCGACCGGAACAAGAACGCAATTTCCGACGATAAGTTCAACTTCCCAGGGCATTTCGGGAATCGTCCAAACGGTTTGATTTTGACTGTGCTGCCAACCGCCTTTGAAAGTTTTCCAGCGCGGCGCGACCTGAAAAATCCGATGTGGCATATCCCACAATAAAAGCAGCGAACCGACGATTGAGCGCGGATATTTCTCCGCCGTCCCGACCATATAACGCAAAAAATCCGGGTCGAAAACCTGATCGTCGTTAATCATCAAAATATATTCGGGGTCGCGTTCGAGCGCGGCGCGCACGCCGACATTCGTGCCTTCGGTAAACCATAAATTACCGTCTCCCTTTACTAACTGCACTTCAGGAAAATCCTTTTTAACCGCTTCACCGGTTCCGTCAGTCGAACCATCGTCAACGATGACGACGTGTATTGCGATGTTTTCGCTTTTAGCGCGGCGCAAACTACGCAGGCATTGCAAAGTAATTTCCCGGCGATTGTAAACCGGCGCGACTATTTCGACTCGTATCACTTTTTAGCTCTTGCCCGCCAAAGATTTATTTCCGGTTTCCTTGCCCCAAAGATTTTTCAAAAATTCTTCCTGCGCTTTGTCGTTATCGCTGCAGCCAATCGCTATATATTCGATTTGGTCTTTGTTCGACAATTCGTTTTTCAAAATTCGCCAAAAATCATACACGGCGACCCGATGACCGCTTGCGCGAAAATCTTCGACTTTTAATTTTTTGAATTCTTCATCGGCGGTCGTAATTAAAACGATGTCCGCCTGTTCGAGACATTTTTTCGCCGAATCCAAAACGACGATTTTGCCGTGCAATTCGGCGTTCGCGCTTTCGTTCGCCAAAGGATCATAGGCGACGACGCGCGCGCCGGCTTCGGACAGAGTTTTCGCCAGGTAAATGCCCTGCGATTCTTCGACGACGTGCGAAGACGGCTTGTAAGCCAAGCCCAAAATGGCGACCGTCACGCCTTTTTCGATGCTCGAACGCAGTTTTTCGGTAAACGTCTCGGCAATCGAACGATTGATTTGGTCGGTCGTTTCGGCAATCAGTGCGGAGCTGTTCAATGTTCGCGCCATATAACTCAAAGCGACGTTGTCTCTCGGAAAACACGGTCCGCCATAACCAATCGCGCCGGTCAGATATTTTTTCCCGATGCGCCGGTCGGTGCCGAGCGCGTCGGTGACGACATCTATGTTGCCGCCCGGAATGCGCTCGCACAAATCGGCGAGCATATTGGCGAAGGTAATTTTCGTCGTCACGAACGTATTGACCGAAATTTTCGTCAATTCGGCGTTCTCCAGGCTCATTCGCTTGCACGGCGGATCGCCGAACATCACGCGACTGTAAAAATCTTCGAGAATTTTTCCGCAACGCTCGTCAAGTTCACCGACGAGCGTAAAATCAGGGTTCAAAAAATCGTTGATGATGCTGCCGAGCGCGATAAATTCGGGACTGTAACAGAGACCGAAATCCTTACCGGCTTTTTTGCCCGACTCTTTTTCCAAAATCGGCAATAATCCGTAACGCGTCGCGCCCGGCAACACGGTCGAAGTCAAAACGATTGTATGATACGTCTTTTTCTTTTTGAGAGCCTTGCCGATTTCTTTGAACGCCCACGCCGCATATTGCAGAGAAAACGAGCCTTTATCGTCGCTCGGAGTCGGAACGATGACAAACGAAATGTCCGAATCTAAAATTGCTTCTTCGTGGCTCATCGTCGCGCAAATGCGCTCTCTGTTTTCCGAAATAACCTTTTCAAGATTCGTTTCCTGCACGGGTTCGCGTCCTTCGTTGACGGCATCAACCGATTTTTGATTAATATCAACGCCGATCACTTCAAAACCTCGACTTGCAATCGCGGCGACCATACTCGCGCCGAGCTTTCCTAATCCGATAACTGAAACTTTTTCCACCATTACTTAATTTTTTACCTTATCTTTTATAATCTATTTCGCTTCGGCGGTGACGCATAAATGCCAGCCGAAGTTTTTCTCTAATTGTCGAAAAACGCTTTCCGGCAACATTCGCCAATACCATTCTTTGACATATTTGTATTGGACATAATCTTCAATACGATAAGGAAAAATATGTTCGACGTAATTTTCCTTGATTTTGAAGCCATCGCCGATGAGATTTTTGACGGTCTTTTTTGAATAGGAATAAGTTACAGGGCAGCCGGTTTGCGCTTCGGAATGTTTGGCAATAATTGCATCGAGCTTCCAAAACTGCATTTTTTCCAGCATCAACATCCACCAAACCTTCCAGGAATAACGATAATAAACCATCAACTTTAAAGTGCTGCCGGTTTGGACAAAATTCCGTCGAATTTGTTCGATTATTTTTTCGGGATGCGGCGAATGGTGAATTACGCCGAACGAATAAATCAGATCGTATTCTTGCGGCGGAACGAATTCCGAAAGTTTTTCGGCGTTCGCTTCGTAAAAATTTATCCGGTCGCTTAAACCGAACACATCCGCGCGTTTGCGGGCGAGAGTTAATGATTCGCTTGATAAATCAATTGCCGTTACATCGGCTCCGGCGCGGGCGAAATTCATCGTGTCCGTGCCGATTCCGCAGCCGATTTCTAAAACCTTTTTGCCTTTCCAACGCTCGAATTCGGCGAAGGCCGGAATATGCGGCTCGACTAAATATTTGCGCGCTTCGACTTGATCGAAGTATTCTTTCGTGCCGATTTCGGCGGTCGAATGGCGTATGTTACAAGGTCTCCGATTCCAGTAATCTCTGACCGACTGAATCGCAACGTCTGAAAATCCCGTCATTTTTATTTAACTCTTCTTTAAGCCGCCGCCTTTTCGGTTTTGTTTTGCAAACTTTCCTTAACCTGACTTTCAATCCACTGATAAGTTTCGGTCAATCCCTTTTCGAGCGAAATTTCAGGCTCCCAACCGAGCGTTTCGCGCAGTTTCGTATTGTCTGAATTTCTGCCGCGCACGCCCTGCGGTCCGTCGATGTGTGTTTTGGAAATTTTTAGTTCGGCAATTTCCGCCACGATGTCGGCGAGCTGGTTGATCGTGACCATTCGGTCTTGCCCTAAATTCAAAGGCTCGGAAAAATCAGAACGCATTAAACGATATATTCCTTCGAGACAATCGTCGATATAGCAAAACGAGCGCGTTTGTTCGCCGTCGCCCCAAATTTCGATTTCGTTTTTCCCGAGAAGTTTGGCTTCGGCAATTTTGCGACACATCGCCGCCGGTGCTTTTTCGCGTCCGCCTTGCCAGGTTCCCTTTTCGCCGAAAATATTGTGAAAGCGAACCGTGCGCGTTTCGATGCCGTAATCGTTTTTGTAGTGCATACAAAGAATTTCGGAAACAAGCTTTTCCCAACCGTATGCGTCCTGCGGCTGCGCCGGATACGCATCTTCTTCACGTAAAGGTTTAACGTCCGCCTCTTCCTGCAAATATTCAGGATAGATGCAAGCCGAACTCGTATAAAGATAACGTTTTACATTATTGGTTTTCGCGGCTTCGAGCGTGTGCAGATTAATTAGAGAATTATTATAAAGAATCTGCGCGTGATGGTTCGATATAAAACCCATTCCGCCCATATCGGCGGCGAGCGCGTAAACTTCTTCGATGCCGCGCGTCGCCTGCAGACAATTATCCCAGCGGCGCAAATCGAGAACTTCAAATTCGTCGGCATCGGTTTCGGCGAATTCCGGGTATTTCAAATCCACGCCGCGCACCCAAAAACCCTTTTCCCTCAAATATGTGACCAGATGACTGCCGATAAATCCGCCCGCACCGGTCACTAAAACTTTTGTTTGTTCACTCATAAAACACTTGAAATAATTTATTCAAAACGATGATTGTATTATATTTAGGCTTACTTACTCTTCATCGCTTCGGTAATTATCGCGGTGATAATAGCTTTGATAATAATAATAATTATCCTGCGACCGCAGATTGACGTTGTTGAGAACCACGCCGAAAACCTTCGCGCCGATGTCCATCAAAAGCTGTCTCGAACGACGAACGATTTGCCGCGAACTTTTGCCCGCATTAACGACTAAAATCACGCCGTCCACCATCGAAGCAATTAAAACGCCGTCGGTAAATGAAGCGATGGGCGGCGAATCCACAACAATGTGCGTAAAGTTTTTCTGCAACATTTTCATCAAATTCGACATTTGTTCCGAAGCAATTAATTCCGCCGGGTTCGGCGGCACCGGACCCGACGGCAATAAATTCAGCTTGGCTTCCTCATCGTAACCGATGCTTTGCAGAAAGGTTTCGTCGGAAAGCTCGTTTGATAAAAGCGTGCTTAAACCCTGCGCGTTGCTGATGTTGAAAATCGAATGCAGGCGCGGACGGCGCATATCGGCATCAATTATCAAAACCTTTGCGCCGGTTTGCGCCAGGCTGATTGCCGTATTAATGGCAGTCGTCGTTTTGCCTTCCGCCGGCAGGCTCGAAGTTATCAAAAGCGATTTGGGCGCGTGTCCGGCGGTCGAAAGCAAAATCGAAGTTCTGAGTTGACGATACGCTTCTGCCAGAGAAGAGCGCGAATCGTTATGAATCAAAAGCTCGCTCGTCGGATTCGCCGCTTCTTCATCATTTGATCCGCCGACGAGCAGCAGACGGCGTTTCGGCATCGAATCAATGCGCGGAATCGCCGCCAGTGCGGGAAGCTGCAAATAAGTCTCGATTTCTTCGGTCGTGCGAATCGTATCGTCGAGATATTCGAGAAATAAAGCCAAACCCATTCCAAAAAGCGTCGAAAGAAACATCGCCGCCAAAACGGTCGTCAGACGACGCGGCGCGACCGGAATGTCCGATGGCAGAGCGATTTCCGCGATGCTGACGTTATTTCCCGTTCCGGCAGCAGCCACATCGTTTCCGCGCTGCTTATCGAGTAACTCTTTTAGAAAGCCCTTTTTAGTGTCAATATCCTGCTTTAATAGATTAAGCGTCACCGCCGATTGGTTTTGACCTTGCGCCTCACTGAATTGTTTGTCGAACGATACGCGCAGACTGTCTTCGGCATTCTTCGCCTGCAAATATTTTGTTTTTAGATTGTTTAGCAAATCGGCAGTCGCTCGTTTGCGAAAATCGGCTAAATTTTGCTCGTTATCGGCGACGGCTTTTTTGATTTCGTTTTGGAGAGTTTCAATTTGCCGGTCGTATTCCTTAATTTCATCGGAGCCATCTTTATATTCCACCAACAATCTGGATTTCGTCGCCTGTAAATCAGCGATTTTGACGTTTGTGCTGGTGATCAACGCCTGAATCGAATTTTCTCTTTCCGTCGTGTATCGAGCCGTTGATTCTTCGGCTCTGGCACTTAAACTTTCCGGCGATTTGCCGACTTGTTCAAATTCGGCTTGCGCGTTTTTCCGGGTGTTCTCGGCATCCAATAATTGTTTATTGAGAGTGGATAAGCTGATTTGCGCCAAAGTTTGATCGCCATCGGTCGTAATTCGTCCGGCATCTTTATTTAGATTAAATAATTTATTTTCACTTCCGCTAATTTCTGATTGTAACGTGGCAATCCGTTCCTGTAGAAAACCATTGGTTTTGGTATTCGTTCCGGTGCGTTTCTCCTGATTGGTTTTAGTAAAAACCTCACCTATTCCATTAACAATATAAGCGGCGAGTTCCGGGTCTGTGTTTCTAAACGAAACATCAATTAATCTTGTATCTTTGTTGGTTGTGCGCGTTTCTCTGACCGGATCAATGCTCAGGTTTTTCTTGATGATGTCAACATAGGGCGCGAGCCTCACTGCTTCGGCAATTTCTTCCGAGGAAGCCAGATTGGAACTCGGCGAAACGGCAACTTCGTCAACTCCGCCGGTGGTTTTTTTCACGTCGTCGCTGGCTAAACCGACCGCCTTTAGAATCGAACGCAGAGTCGAAACCGAATTGTCGGTTTTCGCTTTTTGAAATTCCTTATTTGTGTCAAGACTTAATTCTTTAACCACGCGCCGCAGAAGACTTTCGCTGCCGAGCAGTTGAAGCTGCGTATTGAAATATGCCGGATCGGGATTGGACAGTCTCGACGTTTGATTAGTCGTGACAAGATCGGGATTCGTTTGCTCCAAATCAACCTGAACGGTCGCTTTCGCCGAATAGATGCTCGGCTTCCGCGCCATATAAATAGCGGTCAGCGTCGTCGCCAAGACCGTAATACCGACGACCAGCCAGAATCTTTTACGAATGATCCGCCAGTAGGTCGTCAGTTGAAAACCATCCGGCGTGCCGACATTGCGATACGCGCCGTATCCGCCGTTTGCAGTGGACGGAGGCGGCTCGAACGGACGATCAAACTCGACCGCTTCTACTTGTCTCGGAATAATTTCTCTCGTATCTTTCATTTCAACCTATAAAGAAGGAACTCTTAAAAAGACATTTCCTAGTCCGCCCGTAAAAGCATCAATAACTTTTTTCCGCGCCGTCTTTGTGCCGTCATTGGAAACTTCAACAATATCATTACCTTGTAATTGCGGGTCGGGAATTTTCTTATCGCGTATATCTTTCAGATTAAAAGCCAATTCTTTTTTGGCGGAACTATTGTCGTCTTGTCTCTGAATAATTATTTTGCTAGTTTTGGCAGTATCATCCAAACCTTCGGCGGCGGCGATAGCTTGCGTCAGGGTAACCGGATTTTTGAGCAAAATTTTACCTGGTTTTTTTACATTTCCGACGACATATGCTTCTTCGGCTTCCAAAACAGAAACTATATCGCCTGGTTCTAACCAGGGATTTTCTTTAGCTGACATAACGTCTTTTGAACTAAAAGTCAGAATTTTCAGATCGTTTTCATTCTCGGATGTATAATTTGTATTGCAGCCGTTATAATTGCCGGTTCGCGCGATTTTAATCGCTCCGGCTTTGTCAATTTTTTGACCGCCCGCCATGGCAACTAATTCGAGAAGTCGAACGCGACGATTTAAAAAGAAACTTCCGGGCTTCTCAACAGCACCGATTACCGCAAACGATTGAGACCTTTGATCAACAACCCGAACGTTTACGAAGGGATTTTGTAAAATGCTGGCGCGATAAATGGTCGCAATAGCCTCTCCTAATTCACGCTCCGTTTTACAAACGGCGACAATCGACTTTTCCATGCGCGGCAGTAAAATCGTTCCGTCGGAGTTTATATTAAAAACTCCCGATAAATCCGCGTGTTTTGCGACTTGAATCTCAATTGTGTCCTGAAATCCGATTCGATATTTTTCGGTCGTTTGATTGTCGTTCGGAATTTGGTTGTCCGACGCGGTGCGGGAAGATTGCACGACTAGCGGCGTTTTGTCGGTTGTTTGATTATCAGTTTTAATTTGTCCAACGGCTTTGCCGACGTAAATATCGTTTAATAATATAACGGCAAAAAATATCGCTAAAAACTTCAATACTTTCATTTTATTACTCCAAAAATTTTTAATTTCTTCGGAAGGAAGCTAGAGTTTTATGATTCGGTTTCGGTTACAAAAGTTTATATTTTTTTCGTCGCAAACCGATTGTAACAAAATAATTTGAAAAAAAGCATCATATCAAAACGCGTTGGAAAATTGTAGTCGGCTAATCCTTTATTTACAGGGCGGGCGGATTTTCACAAAACTGCCGGTTTAAGTTAAACTTTTTCTCTCAAACAAATTATGGAAAACTCGACTCCGATGCTTCGGCAGTATCACGAAATAAAAAAGCAGTATCCGGGAACGCTCCTGTTCTTTCGGCTCGGCGATTTTTACGAGCTTTTTAACGAAGACGCGGTGACGGGCGCGCGCGAACTCGACATCACTCTGACGGCGCGGCATAAAGATTCGAGAAATCCGGTTCCGATGTGCGGCGTTCCGCATCATTCCGCCGCCGGTTATATTTCAAAACTCGTCAAAAAAGGCTTTCGCGTCGCCATTTGCGAGCAAGCCGAAGAAGCCGGCAAAGGCGTAAAGCTCGTCAAACGCGAAGTCGTCCGCGTCATCACGCCCGGCACGGCGGTTGACCCGCAATTGAACGAAGCGAAGGAATCCGTTTATCTGGCGGCGGTTTGCGGCGCGGGCGAAAATTACGCCGCGGCTTTTTTAGAACTTTCGACCGGCGAATTTTCCGTCACGCAAATCTCCGGCGCGGACGGCTGGACGAAAATCCGCGCCGACATCGAATCCTACGCGCCGCGCGAGATTTTATTTCCCGAATCGTTTCAGAAATTAGTCGAAACTTCGTTCGGCAATCTAATCGCGCCAGCGAATCCCGAACCGGGCAACGTCGTTTCCATCGCGCCGCCGCAAACAAAATTTGCCGCCGCTTTGACGAAATTAGACGAATGGCTTTTTCAATTCGACGACTGCGAAACTCTTTTATCAAAACAATTCGGCGTGAAGGATTTGAAGGGTTTCGGTCTGGAAGGCAAACTTGAAGCCGTCCGCGCCGCCGGAGCGTGTCTGCGTTATGCCCGCGAAACGCAGAGAGCCGCCGCCGAACACATCGCCGAAATTAATTTTTTTGAAAGCAGCGATTTTATGGTTCTCGACGCGATCACTCTCCGCAATCTCGAAATCGTCGAATCGAATAACGTCAAAGGCAGACGCACTTTGCTCAACGTCATAGACCAAACCGTCACCGGAATGGGCGCGCGGCTTCTGCGCTCTTGGCTTCTGCGTCCTTCGATCCGGCGCAGCGAAATTCAAACCAGACAATCCGCCGTTTCCGAACTGACCGATTCGATTCTGCGCGACAAGCTGAGGTTTTTATTAAAGGAAGTTTACGATTTGGAAAGATTAGTCGGCAGATTAAATCTCGGCAACGCGACACCCAGAGATTTACTTGCTTTAAAAACCTCTATTTCCAAAACCCCATTTATCAACCAAACGTTATCAGACGCGCAGAGTCTTTTGCTGCAAGTTTTGAGCGAAAACATTTTCGAGTTTCCCGAAATCAAAAACTTAATCGAATCGGCAATTTGCGATGAACCGCCGGTTAACTTCAACGACGGCGGCGTGATTCGAGAAAATTACGATTCCGATTTAGATGATTTGCGAACCGTCTCCAATTCCGCCAAACAGATTATCGCCGCGTTTGAGGACGAGGAAAAAAAGCGCACCGGCATCGCCAATCTGAAAATAAAATTTAATAGCGTCTTCGGTTATTTTATCGAAATCTCGAAAGGCAATCTAAACCGCGTGCCGGAAAATTACGAGCGGCGACAGACCTTGACGAACGCCGAAAGATATACCACGCCTGAATTGAAGGAATGGGAAACGAAGGTTCTCGGCGCGGACGAAAAAATCAAGGAACTCGAAACTGAAATTTTCCTCAAAATCCGCGCCGCCGTGCAAAAGGAAACGAAAAGTTTGCAATCAACCGCCCGCGCCCTTGCAACATTAGACGCGCTGGCGAGTCTCGCGGAAGTCGCGACGCAGCGTAATTATTCGCTGCCGGCTTTGCACGACGGCGACGAAATCGAAATTACAGCGGGACGACACGCGATAATTGAGGCGTTCAGCAGCGAGGCTTTTATCCCGAACGATTTGTTGATGAATAACTCAACCGACCGGCTTTTAATCATCACGGGTCCGAATATGGGCGGTAAATCAACGATTCTGCGCCAGATCGCTTTGATACAAATTCTCGCGCAGATCGGTTCCTTCGTTCCCGCCGCTTCCGCAAAATTACCGATTATTGACCGTGTCTGGACACGCGTCGGCGCATCGGACGATTTGGCTTCCGGTCGCTCGACGTTTATGGTCGAGATGACCGAAACCGCTGCTATTCTGCACAACGCTACGCCGCGCAGCTTGATTCTGCTTGACGAAATCGGGCGCGGAACTTCGACTTTCGACGGGCTTTCGATTGCCTGGGCGGTTGCCGAATACCTGCATAATTCGCCGAACCATTCGGCAAAAACTTTGTTTGCGACGCACTATCACGAATTGACGGAATTGGCAGAAAATCTGCCGGGCGCAAATAACTATCAGGTTTTAGCCGCCGAAAAAGACGGCGAAGTCGTATTTTTACACAAATTAAAACGCGGTAAAGCATCAAAATCATACGGCATCGCCGTCGCGCAATTAGCTGGTCTGCCTTCACAAACAATTGCCCGCGCCAAATCTGTTTTAGCCAAATTAGAACAATACGAATTAGCAGTTTTTACGGAAAACAAATCTAATAATGTCGCTGCGCTCGAAACGGCAGTCGGTCGCGCATTTCAAAATAAGACGGCTGCGCAGTTCTCGCTGTTCGCAATTACCAATGAAAATGTGATTAACGAATTGCGTGATGCTAAAATTGACGAGATGACCGTCGCTGAAATGAAGGATTTTCTGAAAATACTTCAAAAACGAATTATTTAACTCAGTAATTAGTTTAGAAGTTACTTGAGACGTAGGCATCCCAACTTTTAATTATTTACTTTAGCTTCTGTTTCATATTTTGATGATTTTATTATGCTCGAAGACATTTTAAATTTACCGCTTGAACAAAAAATCGGTCAATTATTTTTCATCGGAATTCCAGATACGTCGATAAACGCCGATACGAAAGATTTTCTAAAAGATATATTACCCGGCGGCGTTTGTTTATTTTCGAGAAACATTATTGAAGCCGCGCAAACCAGAAATTTGCTCGAAAACATAAGGGCGATTTCCGGTGTTGAGCCGCTTTTAAGCCTCGACCAGGAAGGCGGTCTGGTTGATCGCCTGCGCCGCCTCGTTGCGCCGATGCCTGCGCCGAGTTCTTTAAAAACACCTGACGATGCGAAAACTCTCGCTGAAATCACCGGCGAAATCATTCGGATTTTAGGCTTTAATATGAATTTCGCGCCGGTTGTTGACGTGATAGATGAATCACGCTCGAAAACCTATAACGGTCTTTATTCGAGAGCGTTCGGCAAAACCAAAAGCGAAGTCGCGGAATTTGCCGCGAAATATCTGGAAGGTTTGAGATCAAAAGAATGTCTCAACTGTTTGAAACATTTTCCGGGTTTGGGCGCGAGCGCGATTGATTCGCACGAGGAATTACCGATTGTTTATTTGACCCGCGAGGAGTTGTTTGAAATTGATTTACTTCCCTACCGTCGCCTTTTTGAAGATGCGGAAGTTGATTCGGTAATGATCGCGCACGCTTCTTTTCCGCGCTTTGACTTGCAGGAAACCGATGAGAATGGCAAACTTTTACCGTCTTCATTGAGTTTTAATATTGTTACAAAATTGCTGCGCGTGGAACTGAATTTTCAAGGTTTGACGATTACCGACGACCTTGAAATGGGCGCGATTGTTAAAAACTACGGAATCGGCGAAGCGTGTCTGCTGGCGATTTTGGCGGGCGTTGATATGCTTGCGATTTGCGCCAGTCCGCTTTCGATCCGCGAAGGGTTTAATTTTATTTTGAAGGCATTTGAAGATGGAAAAATTTCCGAATCGAGAATTGACGAATCTTTGCGACGGGTTGCCCGTCTCAAATCGAAGATGCCACCGCCGCCGCCTTTCGACGCAGAACGACTGCAAATTTTATCGAACGAAATCACTCAATTAAATTAAAACGGAGGATGATTTGTTTTGTCTAAAAAATTTTTAAGTTTATTTTTTATTTGTCTTTTTGCAATAACTTCCTGTCGAACCAGAAACAACGAATACGTTACCGTTGCGCTTCCCGAAGCATTTTCTTCATTTGATACTTTAACTTCCAGCCAATCAGTCGCCTCAGCCGAGCGCGTCCGCAGTTTGATGTTCAATTCTCTGGTCAGGAAAAACGAAAAATTCGATTACGTCGGTGAACTCGCCAAAGAAATTAAACCGACCGAAGACGGAAAAGTTATGACTTTCGTTTTAAGAGACGGCGTAAAATTTCATAACGGCAAAGAATTTACTTCCGCCGATGTTAAATATACTTTCGATGAACTTTTCAAAAGCACCGGATTTAAGGCGGGCGCATTTGTGGAAACCGTCAACGGCGAGCGTGTGCCGCATATCGTTTCGATTGAAACGCCCGATCCGAAAACCGTCGTTTTCACATTGAGCCGCGCCGCTTTAATGAATCAACTTTTGTCGAATCTGGTCGCCATTCCGATTATCCCCGAAGGCACCGTCGCGCAACAGGCGACTAATCCCGTCGGTTCGGGCGCGTTTAAATTTGTCAATTTCGAACAATCGCAAAATATCGTCGAACTTGCCGCCAATCCTGATTACTGGGAAGGCGTGCCGAAAATTCAAAAATTGCGGGTTAAAACCGTCACGGACGCGAATTCCCTGCAAGCCGAACTGCAAAGCGGCAATGTTGACCTCGCGCCGCTGCCGACCAATCTTTCACCCGACACCTTAAATTCTCTCCGGACGAGTCCGAATTTGAACGTCGAGTCGTTCAACGGTTCAAATATCCAATATTTGCAATTTAATACGCAGTCGCCGCCGCTTAACAACGTCAAGTTGCGGCAGGCAATCGCTTACGGCATTGACCGCGAAAACATTATCAAAGACCTGCTCTTCGGACAGGCGGTAATCGCCGACTCAATTCTGCCCGTCGAGTCTTACGCCTACAATGCCGGCAAAAGATATAGATTCGACCCGGCAAAGGCAAAACAGCTCGTGCAGGAATCAGGCTATAAAGGCGAGCCGATCAAGTTTATGTTTCCGGCAAATAGCGCGGCGACCAATCAATACGCACAGGTTATTCAAAATTCGCTCGTCCAAATCGGTCTGAACGTCGAGATTGAAACCATTGAAAGACAAGTTTTGCTCAAACAGCTTGCTCTCGGTCAATATCAGATGTATACGGGCATCTGGGTTGGCGGCAATCAAGATCCGATTTTTTTGAACGATTTATTCACGACGCAAAAAATTACGAGCGAAAAAGTCAACTGTTGTAATCGCAGCCGCTACAGCACTCCTGAAGTTGACCAACTAATTGACCAGGCGTTTAATTCGACCGAACGCGCCAAATCTAAAGAGCTATACGGACAGGCGCAGGAAATCATCAGCAGCGACGTGCCGATGCTGCCGCTCTGGTATCCGGCAAATATGGTCGTGGCGAACAAACGCATCGGCAATATCAAAATCAGTCCGAGCGGCGATTGGAGTTTTATCAAAGACATAACCGCCGACCGTTAAATAAATCTTTCGCGGAACTTGACAAAAAATCTTGAGTTTGTAGAATTATCATTTGCAGCGCGGGAGTAGCTCAGTGGTAGAGCGCGACCTTGCCAAGGTCGAAGTCGCGAGTTCAAGTCTCGTCTCCCGCTCCAAACATTTCAGGGATGAGGGCTGAAAGATGTCGGATGAGAAAAAATTTAATCATCCTTTATCTCTTAGCCCTCATCCGTTTTTCCTGGCGGCGTAGCCAAGTGGTAAGGCAGAGCTCTGCAAAAGCTTTATTCATCGGTTCGATTCCGATCGCCGCCTCCAATAAATTCAAGCCTTTCGTAAATCTTCAAATTCTTCGTCGTGTTTATTTTCGTGTTTTTAGTTATTAATTGCATAATGCGCGAATGCTTTCCACAATCATTGTCTGTCAGTAGCTTGTTGTTACTGTGTTAGCTTAAATCATTGTTTCGTATTGCAATCCCTAAGCTGCCTTCTCCGATAATTCCTTTAGCAAGTAGACTTTCAACTGCCGAATCTATTGCCTGTTGCAATGCCGCGCCTGTTCTAGTAAAACCGAAAACGGCACGAGTTTCATTAATCAATTCCGCTCTCGTAAAGCCGCGCCCGGCGCGCAGCACCAACGAAATTGCTTCTTGAATTTCTTCGGGCGCGATTCGTTCGGCTGGAATGTTGGTGTTGTTGCGCGAGCGGACCATGATAATGCCTTCGGATTTCCAGACGAAATCGCCGTGCAGTTGCAGACGGTTTGCTTGATGCATCATTTGACTGATTTCTGCGATTCGCGCCGTGATGTTGCTGCCGGTTTTTTGCCCCCACTTCGCCGCCACTCGTGTGGTCAAATCCTTGATATGAAGCGGAGCTTCGATTTCGACGACTTGCAAAATCGTCGCCGCAACCGTCGCGGTCGGCGCGTCTACTAAATACTGCGTCGTAAAAATCGGCGCGGCATCGGCAAAACGATACGATTCGGCGATTGGGCGAACGTATGTCTGCTCGTTTGACGTTTTCAATGGTTCGGCAAGACCGCTGCCGCCGTCTGAAATCTCGCCTAAAAATTCTTGCACCTGGCGTTTTGTTTCGTCTTTTATTTGTCGCGCCCGCTCCCGTTCGGCTTCAGCTTCGCGTTTGGCGTTTTGGCGCGATTTTTCTATTAAATTCAGCAGCCGTTCGATTTGTCCGGCGCGGTCTTTGAACCAATCGGTTGACCAGATGCGGTGAATGTCCCAGCCGCGTCCTTCGAGAACCTGCTGGCGCAGACGGTCGCGGTCGCGGGCGGTTTGCGAAGAATGATAGGCAACGCCGTCGCATTCGATTCCGCAAACAAAACGCCCCGCCGCTTCTTCCGCGTCCAGAACGCCCAAGTCAATGCGATAACCGCACACGCCGACTTGCGGCACGAGACTGATGCCGCGCTGCTGCAATTCGAGGAAAACTTCGCGTTCGAAAGGCGATTCGGTTTCGGCGGCTGCCGACAAAATCGGACTGTCGAGTCGTTTATGTTCGGCATAAGTCAAAAAATCTTTGAGCAGTTGCGCCCCGCGCGAAGCGGTCGCCGCCAAATTGATTTCGTCGCTGTGAATTGAGGAATAGACGCGCATCAATTCTCTGGCTCTGGTCGTCAGCACGTTGAGTCTGCGCCAGCCGTTTTCGCCGTTCAGAGGTCCGAGATTATAGCGCATTCGCCCGTCCGCGCTGCGAGCGTAAGTAACGCTTAAAAAGATTGCGTCGCGTTCGTCGCCCTGAATGTTTTCGAGGTTCTTGACGAAAAACGGTTCGGATTTGCTTTTGTCGAAAAACGGTTCGATGCTCGGGTCTTGGCGGCGGCGTTGTTCGAGTTCGTCTTGAATGGCGAGTTGTTGCCGCAAATTAAAAGTTCCGACGCCGAGCGAAACGTCTGGCTTTGTTTTGGCGTGGGCGACCACCGCGTCGGCGACGCGCCGGGCTTCGGCTAAATTCAAGCCTTTGCCTTCGTAAATTCCGTTTTCGACGTATTCAAACTGCAAGCCGGAATTCGCGTCTTCGGTTTCGACGCTCGGAAAAGTGTATAAATCCGCGTCGTAAAAACTGACGTTGGAAAACGTGATGAGCGATTCGTGAGCCGAACGGTAATGCCATTTGAGACGCGACTGCGGAACGCCCGCGCCCATCGCTTCTTCCAAAATGCTCTGCGAATCTTCGTAAAGCGGCAAGCCGTCTTCGCCGATTGGCACGTTGACCGAGCCGCTCTGGACGGCGAAAAAATTCGTCGGCGGAAGCTGTTTCGGGTCGCCGACGACGACTAGTTGCCGCCCGCGCAGAATCGTTCCGACGGCATCTTCGGTCTGCATCTGCGAGGCTTCGTCAAAAATCACGAGGTCGAATTTGTCAATCGAATTTTCGAGAAACTGCGCGACCGTTTGCGGACTCATCAAAAAGCACGGCTTGATGGCGCGAATGGCGGCGAGCGCGTTTTTCATCGTTACGCGCAGCGGCGCGAGTCCGCGCTGGCGGGCAAGCTCGCGGCGAAGGAATTTCATCGCTTCCTCCACTTCCGGTTCGCGCAGACGGTTTTGCAGACGCTCGCGCAGATTGCTGACGAGCGCGGCGCGGTTCTCGCGCAAAACCCGCTGGTCGAGTTCTTGAAATTCCGCGACGCGCTGTTCGTGCGCGAGCGTGTGAAACTCGCGCAGCTCGCTGCGTTCGGAAACGACGCGCGACAGCCATTTTTGATAAAACGTCCGCCGAAAAGCCGCGCCCAAATCGGCGAACGCGATTTGTTCGTTCATTACCAGAGGCAGCATTTCGCCGGCGACACTCTCCTCGACGCGCCGGCGGACGGCTTCAAAAGCCGCCCAACCAGGCGCAAGTTTGATGTCGTGGGTTAATTCGGCGACTCGTTCGCCGATGTTTGCCAAATTACGTTTTTCAAAATAATCCTCTACCAAACCGACGAGCGCGGAAAATTCCTCTAATAAACCGCGAATTTCAGCCGCTTGTTTGTCGAGCAACCCGACGGCGGTAACGTCCGGCACGGAGCGGCTCGCAGTCGTCAAGGCTTGTTCGCGCAGATTATGTTCGACGCACAAGCGGCGAAAATCCGTAACCCACGCGACGTAATTTTCGAGTTGGTTCCAATTCGACGCTTCGCCCTGCCATAAACTGCCGAACAGCGCGCTGCCGCTGCCACTGCCGTTCGCCGCTTCGAGTTCTTTTTGCCCGCTCAAATACTCGGCGACTAATTTCATTTCGCTTGCCTGTTCAATCAAGCTCGCTTGATACGACGGCAGCCGATACGAAAGCCAACGCTTTTTAACGGCGCGGTAACGGCTGTCGAGAAAAGCCAGAAAGCCGAGAACGCCCGACGATTTGCGTTCGACGAAAGCGATGTCGTTGGTCGGGTCTTGCTCGAAAACGGCGGGAGCGAAAAAGCGTTCGACGCGCTCGCGCAGGGCGGCGATCTTTCGCCCGCGCTCGATTAAATTTCGCGCTTCGGGCGGCGCGGCGTTCCACTGCTCGTTCGCCAAAACCTGCATCGGCGCGCCGGGCGAACGCGCGATGACCGAAGCGATTGCCGTCGCCGTTTCGACATCGGCGAAAGTCGTAATCGGCGGCAAACCGAAAGTCGTTTCGATTTGCGCGGCGAGACCGCGTAATACGGTTAATTTTTCGCCGAGATTTGCGCCGCGAGCGGTGATGTCGTCCAAATCGTTTTCGGAATAAAACGTCTTCCCAGTGTCGCGCCAAGCATGTTTTGACGGCGCGCCGATGAATTCAGCGGCGGCTGCCAAATCGCCGATTTCACGCAGCGCGTCGGCGAAATTTTCTTGAGTCGCGTTAAAAATATCGCCCTGCAAAACGACTTTTGGCGCGATCAAAACCGCGCCGAGTTCGCCGTAAGCCAGATACGGCGATGAGTTGAGCGTTCCGTAAGGCTGATGCACCGCGCGGGCATAAGCCGTTAGTTGCTCGCGCACGACCGGCAGCCGCTGGCTGGAAGATTGCGGCACGGCAACGCCCTGCAGAGATGCGTCGAGAGATTGTCGGATTTCCTGCATTACCGCTCGCTTATTGGCTTTGGTCGAGTGCATTTCGAGACAGAATTCGCCGAGACCGGCTTGCACGAGACGACGATGCACCACGTCCAAAGCCGCCATTTTTTCGGCGACGAATAAAACGGATTTTCCGGCTGACAGCGTTTGCGCGATGAGATTCGTGATGGTTTGCGATTTTCCCGTTCCCGGCGGACCTTCCAGCACGAGATTATGATTGCGCGAAACGGCGGCGATGGCGCGCAGTTGGCTCGAATCCGCGTCAACGACTTGCGCCGTCGCTTCGGGCGCAAAATCTTGGTCGAGTTCCATCGTTCGCACGTCGTCCGGCAAACCGATAAAATTGTCGCCGTCGCGCGTGATGATTTTGCCGATAATCGAATGCGCCGCCAGCGCGTCGGCGTTTTTTTCGAGGTCTTTATACATCACGAGCTTTTGAAACGAAAACAACGCGAGGTGAATTTCATTTTTCACCGTCCAAGCGGCTTGATGTTTGACGGCTTCGCACACTTCGGCGAAAAACGCCTGCAAATCGTAAGCGTCCGAAAGCGAGTGGGCATCGGGAATCTCCGGCAGCGCGATACCGTGATTGCGGCGCAGATGCTCGGCGAGCGAAAGATTGACGATGGTTTCGTCTTCGGTGATTTTAATCGTATAACCGGCGCGGGCGGATTTTCTCGTCAATTCTACCGGAACTAAAACGAGCGGAGCTTTGTAAATTTCCTTTGAATTGTCGCTCTCGGCGTAATTCAGCATACCGAGCGCGAGAAAAAGCGAATTCACGCCTTGTTCTTCGGTGGCGAGACGCGCTTGTTCTTCGAGCCGCCGCAAAGATTTGTCCAAATTTTCCGGCGCGTGCGCGGTCTGCAGAAAATCGTCGGTGTATTGATCGGCGAGCGTTCCGGTTTCATACGGAACGAAATCGGGCGCGGGCAAATCCGGTTCGTAATCTTCTTCGGCAGTCGAATTTTCGTTCGCGGGTTGACTCGATTCGTCGCTGGTCAATGTTTCCGCTTTTTGTTTTTCCGGCGCGGGCTTGAACTTTAAAGATTTGCCCTGCAAGCACAACAGTCGAAAAATTTCGGCGGGTTGCTCGTCAACCACGGTGACGGTTGAAACTTTATTCGGCTTGAAGTTCAAGGCGCGGTTGCGCTTGGTCAAATCGAGCAGTTTGCTTTTCCAGACATTAATCGTCAACGCGATTTTTTCGGCTGCGTTCGCGGTAGTCGGGGAGAAATTTGTCATTTTATTGTTCGAGTAAATTTAGAAATTCATTTTATAATTTAGTCGAACAGAGTTTTTTGTCAACAAATAAATAGCTCCTTGGATTCGCGCGCTCAATTCGTTTGACCGCTTCAAACCTTTCCGTAAAGTCCGACGCTGGTCAGCCCGTCGTCGGTTTTGCCGAGCAAAAAGCGATTGCCGAACTTTTCCTTTAAGTCCTCTTGGTGCGAAACGACGATGACGCGCCCGCCCTGCAAAACGTCGCGGCTTAGACGTCCGAGTTCCTCGACCAGCAATTCGCGGCGATTGTTGTCGAGCGCGCCGAAACCTTCGTCAATAATCAGCGTATTCGCCGCCGTGCGCCCGGCGACGGCTTGCCCGATGGCGATTGCCAAACTGACGGCGATCAGCAAACTTTCGCCGCCGCTGAAAAATTCAAAAGCTCTGGCTTTGTCGGCGGCATTTTGCGTGGTCACGTCGCGCACCAGAATTTGCAGCTCGTCGCCGTTCGCGCTTTCTTCAAGTTCGATTTGAAACGCACCGCCTGAGAGCGATTCCAAAATGCTGTTGGCGTTTTGTTTGACCGATTCCTGAGCCGTCTGCACGATGCACGCCTCCAAACCTTTTTTGCCGAAAGCATCGGAGAGTTTGTTCCACAAACCGAAAGTTTTCGCCGACGCAATATACTCGCTTTGTTTAATCGCGCAAGCCGCACGGCGATTTCTCATCTCGCATAAATCATTGTCAGCGATTCTCAAATTTTCATTTTCGGCAGTTAAGCCGAAGTCTATTTGTTTAGACTCTTTTTCGACCGTCGGCACGTCGCGCCGATGTTCCAACGGAATTTCGTTTAACTGTTTGCGCCAACCGTTAATTTCTCCTTCTAAAATGTTTTGCTGTGTTTCGGCTTCTTCTAAATGTTTGCTTTCGGCGGTAAATTTCTGCAAATCGTCTTTCTCAATCTGTAAATTTTCAAATTGTGATTTGTCGTCGCAGGCAGCTTGGATTTCCGCGAAAGTCGAAGAAACGGCTTTGCGGGCGGTTTCGGTCTTTTTGTGCGCCGCTCGTTCGCGCGTCTGCAAATCGTCGCGGAGTTCCCTTTTGGCACCGAGAGCGATTTCAATGTTAGTCGTCTTATTTTGCGAATCGCTCAAGTTTTTTTCCAACCGCTTCAAAGCGAGTTCCGCCGCGCGTTTGTCGTCCTCGCGCGACGACAAACTTTCTTGACAAATCGTCGCCGCGCGTCTGATTTCGGCGCGTTTGTCCGACGAGAAAATCGGGAAACGCTTCGACTGCTCGCGTAAGCTTTCAACGACCGCGTTGACGTTTCCCTCGACTGCTGTCGCTGCGTCGAGCCGCTCGCTTTCGCGCGGGGCGTTTTCGAGCAGCGCGAATTCCGTCTCGGTTTCGGCTCGGTTTCCGGCTTCCGCATCTTTGGCGGCACGCTTCGCTTCGTCGAACTGTCGGCGGCAATTTTCGACGCGGCTCGCGGCGTGTACGAGATTCGTTTTGATTGCGGTCGTTTCGTTGCCGATTATTTGAGATTCATTTTCGTGCGCTTTTTTTTCCCGTTCGATTTCGGCGAATTCGATTTCATTCTGACGAAGCGCGTTCGTTAATTCGCTTTCGCGCGATTCGAGTTCGGTGATTTCGTTTGCCACGCGCCGAAGTTCAGCGGCGAGGCGTTCGGCTTGCCGCTCGTCAAGCTCCGTTCCGCACGTTGGACATTCAACTGCTCCGGTCAGCGAATTTCGCGCGGCGAGTTTTTCCCGACGCATTTTTAAATCGCCGCGTCGTTCGCTCAATTCATTTCTCAAACTCGATTGCTCGGTTTCAATCGCCTTCAGCCGCGTCCGCGTGTCTTCGATGGCTTGCAGGATTTCCCGTTGCGAAAATTCTTTTTTCTGAAGGTCGCTCGCAAGTTCGCGCGCCTCGTCCTCAGCACTTCGTAAATCGCCCTCGGCGCGTTCGAATTCGAGAAGAAGTTTCAAATTTTCGCGTAGACGTTCATACAGCAGTAAGTTTTCGCGGATTCGGTCGCGGTTCGACAAAATCGCCTGAAATGAATCAAGTTCTTTTCGCTTTCCGGCTACTGCGGTTTCCAGCTTTTCGATTTCTTCAATTTGCCACAACTTTTCGCTGAATTTGTTGTTTTCCGCAATCGCCGCTTGCAAGTTTTTTTCGCTTCGTTCGAATTCGCTTCGCGCCGTTTCCACGTCGCGCGCAGCAACCGTCGCGTCGTCCGAAAGTTTTTTCAAATCAACTTCCAAAGCGTCCAGTTCGGCAGACACCTTACGCAGACTTTTCGTTTCACTATCAAGTTCTTCTTTAGCTTCCCACAATTTTTCGAGCCGCAGCAAGGAGTTTTCTAAGTCGCATAAACGATTATGCTTTTCCCGGATTTCCGTCGCCCGCTCGAAAAGCTGCTTGTCCGTCGTTTGCAGTTCTTCAATTCGGGCGATTTCCCCGACAAACTTTTCCGCTCGCCCCGCATTGCCGAGTTCTTCGGTTTTTAGTTTTTGTTCCTCGGTTAAATTTTCAATCGCGGTTACGATTGCCTCGATTTGCTCTTCCTGATTTTTGATCGCCGCATCGTCGGGAGCGTCGGCAACGATTTGCGCTAATTCGGCTTCGACTTTATCGGCAGCTTTTTTATGTTCGTTTTTCCGCCGCGTCGCTTCGTCGCCCAACTTTCGATAAAAATCTAATTGAAGCAGTTCCAGCAAAATTTCTTTGCGCTGTTTCGGCTTGGTTCGCAAAAATTTGTCGGCTTCGCCTTGCCTGAGCAGAACGGCAGACGTGAAAGTTTGCGCCGACATTCCCAGATTTTTTTTGCACCCATAAGTCAACCGCTCCGTCGGATTCACATTTGGTAGTTTTATTTTCGCCTGTAATTAAACACAGGCGCCTCACGACATTCGCCGCGCCGCGTTTTGTTTTGCAGATTTCGCCGTAGATTTCCCAAATCTGATTATCAATCTCGAATTCAACCGACATTTCTGCGCGGTCGGCACGGTCGTGAATCAGACGGGCGAAGTTCGAGCCGCCGCCGCGATGCTCTTTGAAAAAGCAGAACAGCAGCGCGTCCCAAACCGTGCTTTTGCCCGCGCCGTTCGCGCCGTGAACGAGCGATAAATCGGTGTCGGTAAAATCGAGTTCGACAAACGCCGGTTTTCCGTTTTCGCTCGCGCCGACTGCGCCCAAATGTCCGAGAAAACCGCGTGTTTTAATTTTTCGCAAAAGCATCGGAAACCTCCTCAATCAACTTTTCGGCTAAATCTTTTAATTCGGGCAAATCCGCGTCTTCGGCAAAACGCTCGTCCAGATATTCGATAATCGTCTGCCGCCGGTCGTGCGGATTTCCGAGCGAGTTGACCGACGCAGTTTTGAACGCTTCACCGGTTAATTTGATTTCGCATCGCCGAAAGAAACCGTTCGCTTCGCGCCGCACGGCGAGCGGCTCAACGCCCGCCGCGCAGTCAATTTCGACGCGCCCGTAAATTGCGCCGCAGTTAGCGTATTCGGCGGCTTTGTCTTCGATTTCGCTTGAACAGATTTTCAGGTCAACGAACTCGGTCGTTTTCAGCGAAATCGGCTCAACGGTCGCGTTTGCCGTTCCATTAATTTCAACTAATAGAACAACTTTTACGTCATTGATTTCGCCGACGTTCATACAATCGAAACTGCCTGAATATCGAGCCGGAACGCTGTGCGTGATTTTCTGTTGCTGATGAATATGACCGAGTGCGACATAAGCGACGTTCGTCGGCAAATCGCCAGCTGACAGAGAAATGTCGTCGTTATAGCTAAATTCTTTCTCGCTTTCGACGGATGGTTTTATGCCGTCAATTTGCAGATGCGCGACGAAAACCGCAGGACGCGCCGAATCAATTTCGTTTTTGTCAATACTGCGAACAATCTCGACCAAATTGTTGCTTAAAAAACGGTTCCGTTCTTCTTTACCGACGTTTTCAATTTTGCGCTTTTCGTCGAAATTTTCGAGCAGCTCGCGTTCGGGATACGGCAGGCAAACGAACTGCACGCCTTTGATGTCGAAAATCTCGATGCCTTCTGCGATGTGAACCTGTTCGGAGTTTCCCGTATTCAGTTCGAGAAACGATTTCAGCACCGCGAAATGCTCGCGCAAATCGTGATTGCCCGGTACAAGGACGACGTGAACGCCGCGTTCGATTAACGGTTTCAGGGATTCGGCTAAACGCTTTGTAACCTGCGTCAATTTATCGCGTCCGACGCGCTCGAAAACGTCGCCGGCGATGAGTAGAACATCCGCGCCGCGCTGTTCGACAATCTGGCAAATTTGCGCGACTTGACCGAAAAGCTCGTCCGTGCGGTCGTATGTGCGCCAACCGCTGCCCAAATGCCAATCCGAAGTGTGAACTATTTTCATAAAAGTTTTTTCAAATCCTTTTCGATTTTTGCCGCCGCGATATTGTCTTTTTTGTCCGCCCAGGGATTCATCGGCACGTGAACGAGCATCGGTTGGCGGAAAGTCGGCTGCGACACCAACTTTTCCGAAGGCTGAAGTTTCGCGGCTTTGTCGCGCGAAGATTTTTCCCACGAAGACCAGACTTTATCGCCGAGTTCCGCCGCGCCCGTGCGTCCAAGCACACGTATCGAAGACATTTCTATAACTTTGGTCGAAACCTGCGAAGCCATCTGCTGCGCTCCGAGCAGTATAATTCCCTGACTTCGCATCTCGGTCGCTACTCGTTCAAGCAGCCGCGTTACTTCGTCTTTCGAGTTTTTCGGCGCAAAGCGATTTAGCTCGTCGATCATTATCACGTAACGCAGATTCGCTACCGCTTTCGCTGATTTGCGAGCATCAACCACCTGTTTCAAAATCGAACCGACGACGAAACGCTGAAGCGAATGCGGCAGTGAATTAATGTCAACAACTTGCGGCGGACTCGATTCGGTTTTAGCCACGCGCAAAGGATTTCCTGTTTTCGTGTCGCGCGGAAAGATACCTTTGCCCTCGTCTAATACTTTGAACAGGCGGCGATAAACCGCCCACCAAGTCGCCATACCGTAACGTGCATTCGGCGTTGTCGTCGTCATCCAATCAATTAAATCCTGCCAGGTCTGCGGCGCGCCGGTTTTAAGTTTTCTGCCGTCTTTTTCCGTCAAATCGGCGGCGATTTCGCGGACGAGAGCGATCATATTTTCGCTCAAGTTATCTTCGTCGCTGAAAATGAAAAGCAGCGATTCTTCGTTTAAAACGTCTTGCAGCGCCCAGGAGAATTTGTCGGCTTCGCAGCCGTGAACCGGCGAATCGCACGGCTCATAAAATTTCGCGTCTGCGAATGGTGTCGGCTCAACTCCTAGCACTTGCCAGTCAGTTTCGTGTTCCGGCTTGAATCGTTTATTAGGTTTATCGAGCCACATTAAATCTTCGCCTTTAACGTTGAGAATAATCGGCACAATGAACAATTTATTATTTGTCTTTAAGGAGTCGAGCGCGGCTTTTTGCAGCATTTTGACGGTCGTCAGCAAAAAAGTGGTTTTCGTCCCAACGCCCGCCACGCCGTTGACGTTCAAGTGTCCGCCGTTTTCGCCGAGCAAATAATCGAGGTCAATCATTCCCAATCCGGCGCGGCGGCTCGCGCCGTTTTTGAGCAAGCCGACCGACATCGGGCGCGACATTTCTTCAAAGCCGTAAGCGATTTGGGCTTCGCGTTCGCCGCCCAGGAAAACGGGACTTTGCTCGTGCGGCGGTGTATCAATATCCAACTGACCGTCCTCTGCTTGCGAGCGCAGAATTTGCGCGCGGGCGAAAGTCACGCCGTCGGTTTTAAACGGCGGCTCGTAGGAAACGTCGCCGTCGAAGACATCGTATTCTTCGTCAATGGTTTTGCGTCGCCCGCCGCGTTTGAGTTGGTCAATTACGGCGTAAAATTCTATCTCCTCACCGCCGACCGTGCTTTTCGTGCGGACGAATTGATTATTTTCCGGCAGATGCTCGCGCTGAATCCAAAAATAGAATTCGTTCGTCGTCGCCTCTAATCCGTATGGCGCGGCGACGCGACCGATTGCCGTCGCCGCTTCGCCGTTACTCGCGTTTTCGATTTCCGTTTCGGCATCGGTCAAAACGTCTTCGCTTTCCGCCCGATTATCTTGTGTAATTACAACGTCATCCCGCATATTTTTCCTCTCTAATTTTATAAACCCGTCGCGCGATAGAAATTGTTTTGCAGCGAATTGCGCGGCGCGAGTAGCGCGCCCAAAGACTCTTCCGCCCGCACAATCGGCTGCAAGGAAATTTCCTTGCGGCTGTAGCCTGCTTTCCGGCAGCGATACTCGAAAATCGTGCGCGAAAGCTGATTGATAAAATCAACGCCTTTCGGATTTGTCGCGCTGCTGCCGAATCCCTGCGCGGCGAACCACGATTGAGAAATTTCGACGCGCACCAAACCGAGATTCGGCGAACTGCCTTCGCCCGTGCAAATTCTGACATACCAAGCGAGAATCGGCAGACGGCTTTTGCGCTGCGCCGCACCGCGCCCGGAAACGTCGTATTCAAAACTAAAAGCCGGAGTTCGCTCGCCCGTGCCGAGAGCGTATAAAACCTGTTGCCCCAAACGATGCAGATGCGTCTTTCGATAAGTCTTGACTAAGCCGAAAACCGGCGATTCCGTAGTGTCAAAGCCGCCTTCGTGCGATTTGAGATTGCCGTCAACAATCGTCGGAGTTTGGTTGTTTTGCGCGACGGCAAACTCTTCCAAAACGCTCATTTCTTGCGCGGTGCGACGAATTGCCGCGCGTCGCATTTGCTCGAAATCGAACGACAATTCTTCGTCGAGCTTTTTCGCGGGCAGCAAGCGGAAACCGCGCTCGCCCAACGCGCGGGCGAAGATTTCGACTTCTTCCCATGGAAACGGCGAAGTGTCCATCGCCACAACGCGCTCCATCTGCACAAACTCGCGCCGCAATTCACCATCGCCGTTGACGCGCATCAGAACACCGCCGATTTGCGCCAGTCTGACCGGTACGAGATAACCGGATAGACCGCGCAGACACGCAACCGTCTGCCCGACATCTTTCCCGTCAACGAACTGCACGGGACGCGCCGCGAAATCGCGCAACCGCCATTTTTCGGGAAGCTGAGGTTTGACCGCCCGCCAATCTTTTTCGTCCATCTCGATGCCGAGCGCGAAACGGCTTTCGCCTTCTTCCGCTTCCGGATCGTTTACGTCCGCGCCGTTGGCATTCTCAAACTGCGCGGGCAAAACGTAGTCGCGTTCAATTCGCTTGCCGTCGTAATTTTTTACAAAATCAATTGCCGTCATATTGATAAAATTCCAAATCTTGCAGCCGCCGGTTCATTGCGTCGAAACTCACCAGAAAATCGGTCGCCAATCGCCGGACGACCGCGTTTTTGTTTTTGCCGAATTTGCGCCCGTAATTTTCGGCGAGACCAAGACAAGCTACGCGCGGCATCAACAACTCGGCGGCGAAACGGTCGGCTTCGCGCTCATAATCCCAGGTTTTGGCGAATAAACTAAGGTTGTGCGATTCTTCCGCTTCAAAATCTTGGACGAGCCTCATTTCATATTCGTCCTCTATTTCGTCCGACTCTTCACCGGCGAAACTGATTCCTTCGGTCATCACCAGAAAATCGTTCGCGCGATTTTCAGTTATCGGTAAAAAATGCAGCAAATAATGCGCGAGTTCGTGCGCCGCACTGAATCTGCGCCGGGCGGTGGGTTCGCTGGTTTCGGTAAAAATACAGCCGAAAAGTTTTCCGGCGGATTGTGCGGCGTAAATGAAGCCGGATAATTTGTTCGGCTTCTGCAAATAGTTTCGCGCCGCGAAACCCATTTCCTGACGAATGCAGTCAACGGCGAGTTCGGCGGTCAGACGCTTTTCGACAGCTAATTCTTTGACGAAAATCGGGTGCGCCGTAATCATTTCAAACAGCGGCGCGATTCGCAGTTCGGGCGCGTCGTAATCCAATCCGATTAGTTCGTAACACGCCCGCGCCTGATTGTTAATCGTTTGTTTTATCGTTTCGTCCATCGAATTCCTCGTTAAATATCGCCTCGCCTTGCGCTTCGGTCGGCGCGCCTTTCTTTTCGGTTTGACGGCGCATCCGCTTTTCGCGCGCCGCCTGCAATCCGAGTCGATGCCCTTGCCGCATTTCGAGCAAAATCGCCGTTTCGTGGAATAGGCGGAAAAACTTCTCGCTAGCTTTTATTTTGAACGCGCCGAGAACACGCCGAATTTCCGGCAAGTTTAACTGTTTCGGCAGCGGCATTTCCGTTTGCAGCAATTCCCTGTTTGCCGCCGCGTCCTGCGAAGCGACTTTGCCTTTGGCTTCCATTTGACGGGAGACATCGCCGAGCGTAATGGATTTTGGCACAAACTCGCTCGCTTCAAACGCGCTCGGCAAATGCTCTTTAATTAACTCGCGCACCATTTTTGCATCTTCGGCGAACGGCTGAAGTTGGATTTCGCGCTCGTAATCGCGGTTGATTTCGCTGATTAAACAATCGAGTTCCGCGTCTGCGGCGGCGGCTTCGAGAACGGCGAACGCATTCTCAAAATCATTCGCGTCGAGGGCGGTAACATACAGCGCAATCAGTTCGTCGCGCCGTTTAATGTCCTCTTTCTCAATTAAATTTAATAACTTGTTCATCTCTTTATATCTATCTTTCTTTTTAAGAAACCTTTTGCTGATGCGCCTCGCGCAGTTTGTGCAGAGCGCGGACGGCGGTTTTCTGCGCCGCGCCCGCGCTCGCCGCGCCCACTGCTTTGGCTAAATCCGCGCCGCGTAAATTTTCGACGTAACGAAGCCGCAAAATCTCGCGGTCGTCGCTGTCGGGCAGAACGGACAAAATTTCTTCGATGTCCGGCGTTTGCCGCAAAAACTTTTCGACCGCGCCGGCTGCCGCCGCCAAATCGAGCGTTTCGGTTTCGCTTAATTTTTCGCCGTTCGCCAGCCGGCTTTTGACGGCGGCGGTTTGTTCCGCGTCGGTAAAAATTTCGCCGCGCTGTTTATTTTCGCTCCAGGATTTTTGCACGCGCCGGACGGCAATGATTCGCAGCCACGGTCGAGCGGGCTTGGTCGGGTCAAAATTATGTGCGCTCTGCAACGCTTCGACGACGGTTTCCTGCCATATTTCGGCGACGCGCTCCGGCAAATTCTGCCTCTCGTAGCTGTTCCCGAATTTCAGCAAATAAAATCGAATGTCCGTCTGCACGTCGCTCGCGTATTCTTCGACGGCTTCGCTGACGACTGTTTGCCGGTATGTCGAATCGGCGGAATTTTGCCGTGAAACTGTTTGTTTTGTGTTTTGTAAGCTGTTCAAACCGAAACCTCCTGTAAGGCTACTTGTATTGAAAATCGGAAAACCGGACAAGAGAGCTAAAAAATTTTAATATTTTCTTTTCCCTACGGAATTACACTGTAAATAAACTATAATTTTTTGCTCGCAGATTCTTTATTTTTTGAATTCTTCGATTTTCGCGGGCGAAAAGTTTTTGTTTGCAGCGTTTCAATTATAAGTAACAGTTTTTATGATCGTTTCAATACTGATTTTTTTGAGGTCTTCCGGGTCTTGCAAATATCTAGATAAATACTCAGCGGAATTGCTTATCAGTCCGGCGCGAACGCAAAGCATATAAGAGACGGCTTCGGCTTCCAGCTCGCGCTGCGTCAAAGTCAAATCAGGACGGGAATTCCATTCATTGCCATAAGGATCACCGCCGAGATGTCCGAGAAAAAGATGCGCCAGCTCGTGACAGAGCGTTGCATACTGCACTTTTACATCGTGATTTTGATTTAACTGGACAATTAACTTTATATCTGTCGCCTGTGATTCTCGAATTGCGGTTCCGGCGTGGCTTTTCGCTAAATTCGCTTCTCTGACTTCAATCCCGATTTTCTGACAGCTCAGACAGGTTTGATAATAAAATTCCGTGTCGAATTCACCGCTCACGGAAAACGGGTCTTCAATTTCGGGCGGCAGCTTTTTGCCAGTCGTATCGTCAACGTCGTAAACGAGCATCACCGGACCCATTGGTCTTAAAATAACAATCGGAATGGCTTCCGGTTTGACATCGCGCCCGAATTTCTTTTTCCAATGCGAAGCCGTCGCATAATACTTCGCGTCCGGTCGCTGCAATTTGACGAGCATATTGTTAAACGGCGAATACTCGCGCAAAGCGGCGACAAATTTGATTACATCCTTGAATTTATCGCTCGAACGAAGCTGCAAAGTCCGGGCGAAAAGTTCATCGAGCGTGCTTTCATCTTTGGCTTTCTGTTTTTCGTCCTTGCCGAGAAGCGCGTTTCGCACTTCATCATCTTGGAAATGCCATTGTGCGAAGTCACCAATCTGTGAATCGTTTTCCTTTAACTGCTCGATAATGTCCCATAAATGCAGTCGAATGGAAAAACCGAATTGGTTTGTTAGCAGTGCGATCAATTCCACGCAGGTAATCGGCTTCAGATTATTTTGGATAACCTGCCGGATAAAATCTTCGGAGTAGCCAATGGCGTTTTGAATCAGTTCTCTTTGCTCGTCGAGTTCTGCCGACGGATTTTTCTGAGGAATAGTTGATTCTTCGGCTTGCTCTGCCATACGCAGTTCGTCCTCAATCATCCATCGTATTGAGGCACACATCGTTGGTTCGCCGTTAATATTAAAACTGTTGCTCATAATCAAATCTTACTTTGAAAATGGATCATAGGTTTTCTTCAATACCACTTTTGTGGTGGTTTAATTAACAGGACACGAAACTCTCTGTAAAATGAGAATATGTGGA
>CAXSGY010000001.1:0-538547 GCA_964237235.1 uncultured Pyrinomonadaceae bacterium | reverse complement strand
TCCAGACACGCCACGCCGTCGCCGATGTCAATCAAACTCGCGCCCGTGTTTTTCTTGATCACGCCGTTGCGGTCTTTGACCGATTTCAAAACGATTACGCCCGGTTTGTCGGGAATTTCCTTGTAGCCGCCGTTGACCAAATCGTAAAACGAGCGCGTGCCGTTTTCATATCTGTAAAAAGTTTCCGCGCCCGCGTCGAGCATTTTCTGAACGTTTTCGGGAATTTTATCGCCGTCCGTCTTCATCCGCTCGATTGATTCACGAACGCCGATTGCGTCCCACGTTTCAAACACGCCGATTTCCCAGCCGAAACCCCATTTGATCGCGTTGTCAATTTCGACAATCGTGTCGGCGATTTCGGGAATCCGGTTCGCCGCGTAACGCGAGATGCGCGAAGACGTTTTCCATAAAAATTCGCCGACCCGATCATCGCCGTTCACCAGAGTTTTGATGCGTTTCGGCAAATCTTCGATGGATTTTGCCGCGTCCAAAGAAGGAAATTTCGTTTTTGTCTGCGGTTTGTATTCAAACGTATTTAAATCGAGTTCGAGAATCTCGCGCTTGCCGGTCGCGTCTTTCGATTTTTTGAAAAATCCGCCGCCGGTTTTGTCGCCTAAGATCTTTTTCTCCATCAAAGTTTCGATGAGTTCCGGCGTTTGAAAAACGTCGCGGTCTTCGTCATCCGGAATCGCCGGATAAAGATTGCCGACGACGTGCGCCGTCACGTCCAAGCCGACCAAATCCGACGTGCGAAAAGTCGCGCTCGAAGCGTGTCCGATTGCCTTGCCGGTAATCTGGTCAACTTCGGTCGGTGTCAAGCCCATTTCAATCATCTCTTTGATCGTCGCCATCATCGAAAAAACGCCGATGCGGTTGGCGATAAAATTCGGGCGGTCTTTGGCGGGAACCACGCCTTTGCCGAGTTTCCGGTCGAGAAATTCTTCAATTCCCCGCGCCGCCTCCGCGTCCGTGTCGGCGGTCGGGATGACTTCGACGAGCTTCATATAACGCGGCGGATTGAAAAAATGCACGCCGACGAAATGTTTTTTGAAATCGTCGGAAAACGGTTCGCTAATCGAAGAAATCGGAATGCCGCTCGTGTTGGAAGCGATCACCGAACCCGGCTTGCGATATTTTTCGACTTCGGCGAAAAGTTTATGTTTGATGTCCAGTCTTTCAACGACGGCTTCGATGACGAAATCGCAGTCTTTAATTTTCGCCAAATCGTCTTCAAAATTACCGAGCGAAATCAAGTTCGCGTTATCGCCGAGCATAAACGGCGCGGGCTTTAATTTTTTCGCTGCGTCGAACAGCGAATTGACGATATGATAACGAACCTGCGGCGCGTCGAGCGGCAAACCTTTCGCTTCCTGTTCGGGAGTCAGTTTATTCGGCGCGATGTCCAGTAAAAGCGTCGGGATTCCCGCGTTTGAAAGATGCGCCGCAATCGCCGCGCCCATTGTTCCCGCGCCTAAAACGGCGGCTTTTCCGATGTTCATAATTTTTTATTTTTCCTGTAATTGATGAAATTTAAATTGAATTGATTATAAATGAATGAGCATTCATTCAGCAAGCGGAATTAAAATTAAAACTTCTGGTTTCGATAATCAATTCAAGTCAAATTTGTTTCAATACGATTTGCCGTGAATTAAAATCTCAATGATTTTTTCTAAAATTGGTTTCCCGCCTTTTCTGAAAATTCCGATGATAACAAGCGGCAAATTTTTCGAGCCGGAATGATAAAAGATACTGATTCCGGTTTTTTCGCCTTTCTTAAACCATTCGAGTTTTCGGATGCCGCCGAAGTTTTCTAATTTATCTCCGGCTTTCGTATTTTTGAGATAATAAATCTACAATTTTTCGCGTTCCTCCGCGCCGAGTTCGTTTTCGGTTTTTCGGACAAATTCGTGAAATTCGACGACGGTTCGCATAATCCTTATCTGCGCTTTTTTCTTTCTGAAATCAAATCGAAAGCAAGCTGTTTTTCATTGAGAATTTTCGTCAATTTTTTCTTTTCGTCTTCGTCTGAAACGAATTTTATTTTCTCTTTCAGTTCGCCGATTTCTTTCAAGCGGTCAACTTCTTCGGGAACGATTTTCGCGCTTTTCAGAACCGAATAACCCATTCGCACATCTTCGGGCGTATTGAAATAATCGTCGAGATCAATCTATTTCCCCGCGCCTTCGAGGTTGTCGAATTCGCCGGCTTCCACCGCTTCTCTGATGCGCTCTTCGACAAATTTCGCTAAAGACATAAATGACAAAATCTCCGACCGAAAATTTAGACGATTCACGCGACCGTCAAGTTGCAGTCGAACGCCGCTTCAAACAAATCCTTTTTCTGCTCGACGGCTTCGCGCTCGACGGCGCAGTCTTCGTCGCAGACGAGTTTGAGCGTCGCCTTCTGTTTTTCGCGTTTGAATTTTATGTCGGCGATACGGCTTTCGTGTCCGCGGTCGAGGGCTTCGGCGAGCCGCAAAATCGCGCCGAGCTGCAGAACGGCGCGGCGTTCTCTTTCGCCTAAAATCGTAAACTCCAAATGTTTTTCCTTCGGCAGAGAGCCGCGGTGATAGCGCGCGATATTGGCGATAACCGCTTTTTCGATTTCCGAAAAGCCGGTCATTTCCGAATGTTTGATTAAATAAAAAGAATGTTTGTGATGCGATTCGTGCGAAATGTGATAGCCGACATCGTGCAGCAGGGCGGCGGCGGAAAGCAGCGTGCGGTGATGACGGTTTAAGTTGTAAACCGGCGCGAGCGCGTCGAATATTTTCTCCGCCAAATCCGCGACTTGCAGCGCGTGCGATTCTTCGTAACCGTAACGCCGCCCGACGGCGAAAACGTCGCGCAGTTTTTTGTCTTCGACATCCGGCACGGGCGGCAGAGATTCGGATTCGATTTCGCGCAAATAATCAATAATCACGCCTTCGCGCAAAGCGTAGCCGCACGGCAAAAGACGTTCGATTTTAAAGGCGCGCATCACGGTTTCGAGAATCTGTCCGCCGGCGACGATGACCTCGGCGCGCTGCGGGCTGATGACCGGCATTTTCTGGCGTTCTTCCAGGGATATTTTCGCCATCATTTTATTCAGCGCGGCGAGTTTTTTCAAATGAATCTCCGGTTTCGCCGCGACGGTCTCGGCAGTTTGAAAATTTAAAAGCGACGCGAAATTTAAAATCGTGCCGGAGCTGCCGCTGGCGAAATTCCACGCCTGATTTTTCATTTTCCGAAGCGGCTGAACGAGCGCGGCGAGAATTTCGGTTTGCAGGTTTTTCAATTCTTTTTCCTTCGGCGGATTCGAGAAAATAAATTTTTCCGTCAAGCCGACCGCGCCCAATTTCATCGAAAAAAGTTTGAAAGGTTCGCCGTTTTTCATCAACGAAAGCTCGGTCGAGCCGCCGCCGATGTCTATGTTGAGCAGCGTTTTATCGTCCGCGCCGAAAAATTGCGCGGCGGCGATACCGATCAATCTGGCTTCTTCAATCGAAGATAAAACGTCAACCGTCACGCCCGTTCGCCGTTCGATTTCGCCGACGAATTCCGCCGCATTTTCCGCCTCGCGCACCGAAGCGGTGGCGACGGCGATAATCGAATCAATTTCGCGGCTTTCGGCAATCGAAACGAATTTGGCGATAGCCAAAGCCGATGCGTCAATCGCTTCGCTCGACAAAAGATGATTTCGCAAAGTGTTCTGACCGAGCCTGACGCGCTCGCGGTCTTGCAGAATAACGGTAAACGAATCGCTGGCGGCGGCTTCGACGATGACGAGCTTCAGGGAATTCGAGCCGATGTCAATGGCGGCGAGTTTTTGTGTTTTCATTTTTATAGTTGGCTGTAATTTATAATCTAACATCTTTCGCGCGCGGTTTGAAAAATCAGGATTCGACTTGACAACGCGGCAGTTGAAAATCGAACATTTTACACAATGAATCAGGAAAAAAAAGCGACGGTGATGAAATTCGGCGGCACGTCGGTCGGCGACGCGGCGGCGTTCGAGCGCGTCTGCCGAATCGTCGGCGAACAAATCGAAAAAAAACCGGTCGTCGTAACTTCCGCGATGACCAAAGTTACCGACGCGCTTTTGCACGCTTTCGAGTTAGCCAGAGAAAATGAACCTGAAAACGCTTTCGCGTCGCTCGCGCCGCATTTCGCAAGGCACGCGGAAGTCGCCGAATATTTTTTGAGCGGTGAAGCGAAAAAATGTTTTCTTGCCGAACTCGAAAAATCCGAAAAGGAACTCGCCGAAATTTTAGAAAGAGTTTCGCGCCGAAGTTTGCCGGTTCAGCTTTTAAAAGATGTCGTCGTCGCCTACGGCGAGCTGCTTTCGTCAAGACTTTTGACCGAGGTTTTGCGCTCGAAAAACATCAACGCGCGTTACGCCGACGCGCGGCGTTTAATCGTCACCGACGACGAACACGGCGCGGCGAATCCGATTTGGGAAGACACGAGCCGCGTCGTCAGTCTCGAATTAAACGCGATTTTAGAGAGCGGCGAAGTTCCCGTGATGGGCGGTTTTATCGCGGCGAGTCGCGGCGGCGAAACGACCGTTCTGGGGCGCGGCGGTTCGGATTATTCCGCCGCGCTCGTCGGCGCGGCTTTGCAGGCGCGTGAAATTCAAATCTGGACGGATGTTACCGGCGTTTTGACGTGCGATCCGCGCATCTGTCCCGAAGCTCGAACCTTGAAAACCTTGTCATATGAAGAAGCCGCCGAACTCGCTTATTTCGGCGCGAAGGTTCTGCATCCGAAAACGATTCAGCCGGCGGTTGATTTGCAAATTCCGGTGCGCGTCTGCAATTCGCATCAGCCCGAAGAATTGGGAACGATGATTTTGCCTAAAAATCAAACCACGCCGCGCAAAATCAAATCAATCGCCTACAAAAAAGGCATCACGGTTTTGCACATCACGTCGGCGCGGATGCTCGGCGCGTATGGATTTATGAGCGCGATTTTCCAGATTTTCGAGCGGCATCGAACGGTCGTTGATGTCGTCACGACTTCGGAAGTTTCCGTATCATTAACGCTCGATAACACCGACGCGCTCGCCGCCATCGTCAAAGATTTGGAGCGCATCGGCGTGGTCGAAATCGAATCGAACCAAGCCGTTTTATGCGTCGTCGGTTCGGGCTTGCGCGATACGTCGGGCGTGGCGGCGCAGATTTTCGCGGCGATTTCCGACATTAATATTTCCCTGATTTCGCACGGCGCGTCGAATGTCAATTTGACGTTTGTTATCAAAGAAGCGGTCGTCGGCGAGGCGATTAAAAGGTTGCACGACGAATTTTTTAAAGAACGATAAATGCTTAATCTCAAATACGAATCAGGCACGTTGATTTTAGAAGGCGCGGACGAAAATGCGAGCGTCCCGAAATGGTTTTTGTGGGATGCGCGGACGAAGCACTTTCGCGCTCCGGCTTTTGTTTACCGCCACATTATCAAGGATTTTATTCGCGCGAAAATCGAATACAAGGACGAAGCGAAAAATTACGACGCGTTTGATTTTAAGCCGAAATTTCACGTCGAGCCGCGTCCGTATCAAACCGAATCAATCAACCACTGGCGCGAAAACGAGCGGTGCGGCGTGATCGTTCTGCCGACCGGCGCGGGCAAAACGCACGCGGCGACGATGGCGATTGAGATGTGCGGGCGGCAAACTTTAGTCGTCGTGCCGACGCTCGATTTGATGAATCAGTGGTATGACTTGCTCACGTCCACGTTCAACGCCGAAATCGGTTTGATCGGCGGCGGTTTTTTTGAAGTCGGCGCGATTACCGTGACGACTTACGCTTCGGCGTTTCGACATCAGGAACGGCTCGGAAATCAATTCGGTTTAATTATTTTCGACGAATGTCATCATCTGCCGTCGGAGGGCTACAAATACGCGGCGGAATTTGCCATCGCGCCGTTTCGCCTCGGACTTTCCGCAACGCCCGACCGCGCCGACGGCGGCGAAGATTTGCTTGACAACTTAATCGGCAAAACGGTTTACCGGCTCGAAGCGCAGCAGCTCGCGGGCGAATTTCTGGCTGATTACACGATTGAACGAGTCGAGGTCGAATTGTCCGACGAAGAGCGCAAATCCTACCAGCGCGAACGGCAGATTTATACCGATTTCAGGAGAAAAATGAATCTGCCTTACGGACAGGAAGGCTGGCGAATGTTTCTGATTCAGAGTGCCAGAAGCGAAGACGGTCGCCGCGCGATGAAGGCGTATCGCAATTACAAACGAATCGCGCTCGGCACCGAATCGAAGATTCACGTTTTGCAGGATTTATTAATTCGGCACAAACACGACAAAGTTTTGATTTTCACCGCAGAAAACGAAATGGTTTACCGCATCTCGAACGATTATCTGATTCCGGCAATCACGCACGAAACTAACGTGAAGGAAAGAAAATTCTGGCTCGACGCATTTAATAACGGCGACGTTCTCGCGCTGGCGACTTCCAAAGTTTTAAACGAAGGCGTGAACATCCCGGACGCGAGCGTGGCGATCATTTTATCGGGTTCGGGTTCGAGTCGTGAACACATTCAACGGCTAGGCAGAATTTTGCGAAAAAAGGGCGACAAGCAGGCGATTCTTTATGAAGTCGTCACGCGCGACACGACCGAAGAATATACTTCGCAAAAGCGCACCGACGCGAGGCAATTTCAAGACGCGAAGCGCGGCGAAACGCGAAATTTGTTTCGCGGTTCAGATTAAACTCTCCGCTGCCGCTTGCAACACCAGCGGTTCGAGTTTCGACTTGAAAAACACGACGTTTGCGCTCGTAAAAGTCGCTTCTTCACGGCTGCCGCGCAATTCCTGCCACGCGGCGATGATAAAGGTTTTAAAGTTTGCCGCTTCGAATTCTTCCAATCTTTTTTTCAAACTTTTCGGTGTCCAAAATCCTATTACGTCGAGATAAATTTTCTCGTTTTGCGGCGAAATCAAAACGAAATCGGGAACGAAGGCGGTTTTACCCAAATCAACGACTGCGCGGTTTTCCTCCAAACGCCATTCAACCGCGGATTTTTCCCAAGCCTTTTTCAATTTTTCGTGAACGGGATTTTCATATTCCGGTTCGTCGTAGCGATTGGACACGAGTTCGGTTTGCGCGCTCGTTAATTCGTAAAATCCAATGCCTTTTTTATCGTTGATTTCTGCCCGCATTTTCCAATTTCCGCACAACAAAAGCGCGGGCAAGAAAACCGACATTTGAATGCCGTATTTTTGCGAGCGATGAAAAATCGAAGCCGCGCCCGTCAAAATTATTTCGTAGCCGTCGGCTGAATTTCCGGCAACCGAATGAATCAATCCGAAATGTTTGATCCAGCCGAAAATTGCGCGATAATTTGCCGCGTCCGACGGCGCGATTGAGATTTTCATTTCGACGCAGCGATACAAAATCGCCTGCGCCTGCGCGAGATTATAACGATCTAATAAATCAACCGGCGCGATTGTTTCAAACGAAGTCAATCTTTGCTGAAGCGATAAATCGGCGTAAAGATTTTTAGAAATCGCCTCCGCGCCCGTTCCGAATTCGTCGGCGATTTTTTGCAGAATTTTTCCTTTGTTTTCCGAATCGGGAAAAACCGGCTGAAATTTTCGCGCTTCGAGAAAAACTTTTCGGCGAATTTCGACCGGTTCGGCGGGCGCGCTCGTTTCAAATTCGCAGCGGTCGGTCAGAAGTTTGATCAGCCCGCGCAAAATTCTGAAATCAGTTCCCGCGCCGATATATTCTTCGAGTTCGCGCTCCAACTCGCCACGCGTTTTTCCAAGAAATTCATCAAAAATTTCGATCAGAATTTCCGCGTCGCGCCGGTAGCCCGCGTGGTCGGTTTTAATCAGGCGCGGATAAATTTTATCGCCGCGCCGGAAGTTTACAGCTAAATCGGAAGTGAGCATTTCAGTTTCTTAGTGTAACATTTTCGGTTATGAATCTTTTCGAGCTGACAAAAAAATTAATCAACATTCCTTCGATTTCCGGCGACGAGCAAGCCGTCGGATTTTTTCTGCGCGATTATCTCGAATCGCTCGGTTGGACAATCGAGCTGCAAGCCGTCTCCGCGAATCAAAACAACGTCATCGCGTATTTGAACGAAACGCCGCGCGTTTTTCTTTCGACGCATATTGACGTTGTGCCGCCGCACATCGAAGCGTCGGAGGATGCGGAAAAAATAATGGGGCGCGGCGCGTGCGATGCGAAGGGAATCGTCGCGTCGCAGATTTTCGCGGCGGAAAAGTTACGCGCCGAAGGAATCAGCGACATCGGATTGCTGTTCACGGTCGAAGAAGAAGAAGGCGGCGCGGGCGCGAAAGTTGCCAATCGGCATCCGCTCGCGGCGCAATGCAAATTTATTATCAACGGCGAACCGACCGACAACGATCTGGCAATCGGCTCGAAAGGCTCGCTGCGGTTTTATATTCGGACGACGGGCAAAGCCGCGCATTCCGCCTACCCGGAACAGGGCGAATCGGCGATTGAAAAGCTGCTTGAAATCTTAAACGACGTTTTGAAAATCGAATTTCCGACTGACGAATTTTACGGCGAAACGACCAACAACATCGGCACAATCAGCGGCGGCGTAAAAACGAACGTCATCGCGCCGCACGCCGAAGCCGGTTTGCACGTTCGCACGACCGGCGATGAAAAAATCGTTCTCGAAAAAATCGCCGAAATCGTCGGGACGCGCGGCGAAATAGAAGTGATGAGCGTTTCCAAGCCCGTCAAAATGCTCGCCGTCGAAGGCTTTCGTCAAAAAGTCGTGCGTTTTACGACCGACATTCCGCATCTTTCAAATTGGGGCAAGCCTTTGCTTTTAGGCGCGGGTTCGATTTTGGTCGCGCATACGAAGGATGAATTTGTTTTGAAAAAGGATTTGGAAACGGCGGTTGAATTGTATGTAAATTTGGTGAAGAATTTATTAACCACATAGACACATAAGACACATAGTTTTTTAAATCACTTTAAAGTTCCGGCTCAAATTATTGCCGTCATTTGGAATTTAATATAAAAATCTTTTCTATGTGTTCTATATTCCTATGTAATTAATAAATTTATGATTACGAAAAAATACCTCGACAAACTTACATACAATGTTGTCGGCGCGTCGATTGAGGTTCATAAATTCGTCGGCGCGGGACTTCTTGAAAGCATTTATCACGAATGTTTGAAGCACGAGTTATCGTTGAGAAATATCAGTTTTGAGACGGAAATAATTATTCCGGTTTGTTTCAAGGAAATCATTTTAGAAACTGATTTGCGATGCGATTTATTCGTCGAAAATTGTTTAGCGGTTGAATTAAAATCCGTTTCAACGCTCGCACCGATTCACGAAGCGCAACTATTGACTTATATGAAATTGTTGAAAGCTCCAGAGGGGATTTTGATAAATTTCAACTGCGTCAATCTCTTTAAAGAAGGACAGAAAACTTTTGTCAACGAATTTTTTAGAAATCTGCCGGAGGTTTGAACCACATAGAAACATAGGACACATAGAAAAGATTTTTATGTAACTTTCCGCTTAAAGCAGTTTTAGACAATAAATAGTTGATTGAGTCGTCAAACGCAGTTCAAACAACTATGTGTCCTATGTTTCTATGTGGTTAAAATAAAAATGAAAATAGCTTTAATCGGCTACGGTGCGATGGGCAAGCTCATCCGAATTTTAGCCGAAAATAAAAACCATGAAATCCGGGTAATCGTTGATGAATCGGACGCGAAATTACCAGCCGAAGCGTTAGCCGCAAAATTGAAAGACGTTGACGCGGCGATTGATTTTTCGATTGCCGAAGCCGTGAAAAGAAACGTCGAAGCGTGTTTGATTGCAAATGTTCCGCTCGTCGAAGGAACGACCGGCTGGAACGCGCGGAAAGATGAAATAAAATCGCTCGTCGAGTTGAAAAACGGCGCGTTCGTTTTCGGCGCGAATTTTTCCGTCGGCGTGAACTTATTTTATCGCATTGCGGATTTCGCCGCCGAATTATTTTCCAAATTTGAAGATTACGAAGCGTTTATCGAAGAACAGCATCATTCGCGTAAGAAAGACGCGCCGAGCGGCACGGCTTTGAAATTAAAAGACATCGTGGCGAAACATATTGCAAAAGATTTCTCCGTTTCGGCGACGCGCGCCGGAGCGATTCCGGGGACGCACCGCGTCGGTTTCGACGGCGCGGCTGACCAGATTTTGTTAGAGCATCTCGCACGTTCGCGCGAAGGCTTTGCGGCGGGCGCGATTCTCGCGGCGGAATGGATTCGCGGCAAAAAAGGCTTCTATGAATTTACCGATGTGATGGAAGAGATTCTGAAGCGGTAAAAATCAGTCTGTTTTTTCGCCGCCGGTTAGATTTATTTCGAGACCGAATCGCTGATCGCCGCGGCAAATTTTTGTTGATTATTCGCCAAAAATGCGAAACGATAGCCATCGTCAAAATTTTCAGGAGTTTTTATGAAACAAGTTTTATTTATCACATTTTATTTCACGTTTTTCGGTCTGGCGATTTTTTCTCAAGAGCCGACCGGCGAATCGCAAAAGCTGAATCAGCAAATGGCGGCTTTTTATCAGCAGGGCGACCTCGACCAAGCCGCGAGTCTGGCTGAACAAATCGTCGCTCTGCAAAGACGCGCAAACTCGCAAAATCCGCAAAATCTGGCGAACGCGCTCGAAAATCTCGCTCAAATAAAACTGTCGCGATTCAAGCGTTCGACGACGGAGCTGAACGCGGGAAGTCTAAAGCCGAACGACGCGAAAGTTACTTTGGAAAAGCGGCGCGATGACGCTAAAGATACCGAGGACGCGCTGCGTGAAGCGTTGCGAATTGTCGAAGGCGGCGATAAAAAAATGCCACAGCAAATCGTCGGGCTAAAAAACAATCTCGCCTGGCTGCTTTATAATTATTTTCCGCCCGACGGCAATCTGCCCGCCGGTTTCGACAAACAGGCGCGGGATAAACTCGACAATTTGAATAAACTGAACTATTACAAAAGAATCAACGAAGCAGAAAAAATATATGACGAAGCGGTCAAGTCGAGCGAAACCGAGTTCGGAGTCGAAAGCGAAATCGCGCTGCTTTCGCTTTACAATTCGGCGGAATTTCAGACGGCAATCGGCAATTTTGAAAACGCCCTTTCGCAATACGAAAAATGCATCGCCGTCGTCGAGAAAAAATACGGGAAAACCAGCCGCAATTTGCTTCCGCTTTTCGATTCATATACGAAGACTCTGCTGGCGACCGGACAGGATGATCTCGCCTTTGAAGCGGTCAGCCGCGTCGTCAGAATAACCGGCAAATCGTCAAAATTTCCGACGGCTTTGCTCAATCTTTCGTATCGCGCCGACAAAGCGTTTACGAGCGTCAACGTGCCTGACGTTGAACGCAAGGCGCAGGAAAACGAAAATCTCGCGCAATTGCAAAATCGCGGCGCAATCGTCGGCGCGGGCGGCAGTGCGGGCGCGTATTCGCAGGTGTTAGGTTCTTCGACGAACGGAAAAATATTTTACGAAAATTCCGGCGCGATTGACGTGATACGAATACCCGTCAAGGTGACGATTGACGAAAACGGCAAAGTGATTGAGACCGAAGCCTTAACCGCCGATCAAAGTTACAAGGCGGCGGCTGAGAAGGCGGTCAGCGAATGGAGATTTCGTCCGTTCGGCGTGAACAATCAGCGGAAAAAAATGAAAGGCTATGTCGAATGCCTTTTTCTCGCCGAAAGATTTAAAAAATGAACGACGGCAGCCGCGTCTGTTTCTGAATGCGCGGTTTAATGATAACTAATTTTCGCGCTCGTCATTTGTGACAAACCGTCCTAGTAATAATTTGGAGACAAATTTCTTTTAGAGTCTATCTCAGAAATAAAAAATGCGCGGTTCAGAGGCGCGGCTACTGCCTGCCGTTCACGGCACAGGCGCGGTAGCGGCGGGCAGTAGCCGCGCCTCTGAACCATCCAAAACTATTTTTGAGGCAGATTCTAATTTTCTTAGCAAACTTTGCGCCTTTGCGGGAAAAAAATATTTCTGCACAGGCGCAAAATATTCTTGAGACCGCTTCTAATTTTCGTTGACAGGTTTTTTACGTTTCGCATCAATAAAATCCGAAGGGTCGAGCCAGCCTTTGTTTTCCGACGAATAACCCGCGCCCGCCTGATTCCACATCGGGCAATCTTCGGTTCGCAATTCAAAATGCAGATGACAGAGATATTTGCCGTCGGCGTTGCCGACCTCGCCGACTTGTTCGCGCATTTTCACCGCGCCGCTCGTTTTTAAGATTTTTCGCAAATGACCGTAGAGCGTCTGAACTTTTTTGCCGTCGGGCAGATCGTGTTCGATAATCAAGACGTTTCCCCAACCCGTTCCGGCGTTTTCGGCGTAAACGATGGTGCCGTTTGCCGCCGCAAAAACCGGCTCACCGCAATCGGTATTGCCGCCGGAATTTTTGTTCCAATCTTCGCCCAAATGCGTGTTGACGGTGAAATCCTGCGCGTTATACCAATCGTCTTTCCGGTCTTTGGCTTGCGTCGCCGTTTCGGTTTTACCGATTGGATAGGCGAATTTGTCGGCGATGATTTTCGGCGCGGTCGGCGTTGGTGCGGGCAGTGTTTGATTCGTCTGCGCTGCGGATGAATTGCAGGCGAATTGCGCGAAAGTGAAAAGAAAAACAATAGAAATTTTTATCAATCGCATAAATTTTCCACGGTCTGTTTTTGTGTCGTCAACGATTATAGACATATACTTTTGCTTTCGGTCAACGAAAATTTTTGAGGGAAAATTTATGACGATGAAATTAGATTGGCTGCGCGGTTGCGGCACGGCTCTGGTCACGCCGTTTCACGCCGACGGTTCGATTGACGAAGATTGCTTTAAACGATTGGTCGAGCGGCAAATTAAAAACGGCGTAAAGATTTTGATTCCGTGCGGCACGACCGGCGAAAGCGCGACGATGAGCGAAGAAGAAGATGTGCGCGTGATCAAAATGTGCGTCGAGGTCGCGCACAAATCGAAGGCGAAAGTCATCGCCGGGACGGGCAGCAACAGCACGGCATCGGCGATTTCATACACGCGCCGCGCGCGCGAACTCGGCGCGGACGGCGCGCTCGTCGTCGCGCCGTATTACAACAAACCGACGCAGGAAGGAATGCTCGCGCATTTCTCGGAAATCGCTAAGTCGGTGAAAAGATTTCCGCTGATGCTTTATAACGTGCCGGGTCGAACCGCGTCGAACATTTCCGCCGAAACCTGCGTCAAACTGGCGAACGAATTTGAAAACATCGTCGCCGTCAAGGAAGCGTCGGGAAATTTTTCGCAGATTATGCAAATCATTCAAAACTGCCCGAAAAACTTTAAAGTTTTTTCCGGCGACGACGCGACGACGCTGTCTTTAATTGCCGTCGGCGCGGACGGACTTGTCTCGGTCTGCTCGAATGAATTTCCGAAAGAAACTTCGCAAATGGTCGAAAAGGCTTTGGACGGCGCGTGGACTTCTGCCCGCAAAATTCATTACAAAATGCTCCGGCTGATGGAAGCCAATTTTGTCGAAGCGAGTCCTGCGCCGTGCAAATTCGTGATGGCGGAAATGAAACTTTTAGAAGAAAATTTGCGTTTGCCGCTCGTGCCTGTAACCGAGCCGACGCGGAAGAAATTGAAAGAAATTTTAAGAAGTTTAGATTGAGCAAATTAGAAAGGTTGTGCCGGATAATTCAAAAACGCCGGATTGAAACAGTTTCCGCTTGCTGCGCGTAAGAAATTAAGAACACAATTTTAATTCGCCGCCGCTCAAACGATTCGGACGCGGTTTCCGGCGAAAAATCTATTTTCAAAAAACTTAAAGGAGTTAAAATGTTGAAGTTATTAAAACAAATCACGATTCTGGTTTTGACGGCGGCTTTTCTCGCGCCGCTCGCCGCTGCGGGACAGGAGAAAGGCGGCAATCTGCCGAAAATAAATTATAAACAGTATAAATTGAAAAACGGTCTGACCGTCGTTTTGAACGAAGACAAATCAACGCCGATTGTCGCGGTCAATGTTTTTTACCACGTCGGCTCGAAGAACGAAGCCGACGGTCGAACCGGTTTCGCGCATTTGTTCGAGCATATGATGTTTCAAGGCTCGAAAAATTACAGCAGCGATTATTTAAGCGCGATTGACGATATGGGCGGCAACGTCAACGGCACGACGAACGAAGACCGCACGTATTATTTTGAAGTCGTGCCGTCGAATTTTTTGGAGAGAACTTTGTATCTCGAAGCCGATAGAATGGGCGGACTGCTCGACGCGATGACGCAGGAAAAGCTCGACAACCAGCGCGATGTCGTGAAAAACGAACGCCGTTTGCGAGTTGACAACCAGCCGTATGGCACGGCGGACGAGCGCATCGGCGAAATTATGTATCCCGAAAATCATCCCTATCATCATTCGGTGATCGGTTCGATGACTGATTTGTCAGCCGCTTCGCTCGACGACGTGAAAGGATTTTTCCGGCAGTATTACACGCCGAACAACGCGGTTCTGGTGCTGTCGGGCGATTATGACGAAAAACAGGCGCGCAACTGGATCGAAAAATATTTCGGACCGATTGTTCAGGGTCAAGCGGTCAATCGTCCGACAAATCCGCAGCCGAAATTAAGCGGCGAAGTTCGCAAAACCGTCGAAGATACGGTTCCCTTGCCGCGTCTTTATATGGAATGGGAAGGCGTAGCGCAATATTCGCCCGACGAAGCCGCGCTCGACACGCTCGCTTCGATTCTCTCGACCGGCAGAGGCTCGCGTCTGCAAAGCAACCTCGTTTACGGAAAAGAGCTTGTTCAGCAAATTTCGGCGGGCGACGGCACGAGCGAAATCGGCGGCGCGTTTGAAATCTCGGCGTTAGCCAAACCGGGCAAAACGCTCGACGAAATCGAAAAGGAAATCAACGTCGAAATCGAACGAATCAAAAAAGATCCGCCGACGCAGGAAGAAATGACGCGCGCTCTGAACGTCCGCGAATCCGGCTTTATTTACGGTTTGCAGTCGGTTTTAGGCAAAGGCTCGCAGCTCAGCAATTACACCGGATATTTAAACAAACCGGATTATTTTCAAGCCGACCTCGACCGTTACCGCAAAATTACGCCCGCCGACGTGCAGCGCGTCGCCAATCAATATCTGACGGCGAACCGCCTCGTGATGAGCTTTGTGCCGCGCAAAGGCGACGCGCCGAAGCCGAACGCAATGACCGACAAACCGGCGACGACCAAAGCCAAAGAGATGGATGCCGCGCTTTCAGCCAAACAGAGAGCCGCGCTGCCGCCCGCCGCTCCGACCGTCAAGTTCGCGCTTCCGGCGATTGAAAAGACGAAACTCGCCAACGGTTTGAACGTCTGGTTTGTCAAACAAAACGAATTGCCGATTGTTTCGATGAATATGGTTTTGAACGCGGGCGGAACGCTCGATTCAAACGATAAATCCGGCGCGGCATCGTTGACGGCAACGATGCTTAATCAGGGAACGACGACGCGCTCGGCGATTGACATCGCCAATCAATTACAGTCAATCGGTTCGTCGGTCAACGCCAACGCCGGTTGGGATTCGACCAGTGTTGCGATGCAGACTTTGACGAAAAATCTCGACCAAACGCTCGATATTTACGCGGACATCTTAACGAATCCGGCATTTCCCGACAAGGAACTCGAAAGCATACGCCGCCGCGCTCTGGTCGGTCTGCTTCAGCGCAAATCCATTCCGGCAGCCGTCGCCACGACCGTTTATAACAAGGTTCTTTACGGAACACAGCCGTATAGTCGAGATTTAACGGGCGACGAAAAATCGCTCAAAACGCTGACGCGCGACGATTTGGCGAATTTTTACAAAACCAACTTTACGCCGAATACTTCGACCTTAATCGTCGTCGGCGACGTTGACCAAAAAATGCTTGTGCCGAAATTGGAAAAAGCGTTTGCCAATTGGAAAGGCGGCGGCGCGACGATTAACGCCGCCGCGATTAGCCAAACAATGCAGGGCAAAGCCGGAATTTACGTCATTGATAAACCCGGCGCGGCGCAATCAACGATTGCCGTCGGACAGGTTGGCATTGACCGCAGCAATCCGGATTATTACGCCGTCCAGATTATGAATTCGGTTCTCGGCGGCGGCTCGTCGGGACGCTTGTTCAAAAATCTGCGCGAAGACAAAGGCTACACCTACGGCGCATACAGCTCGTTCGCGGCGCGGCGCGGCGCGGGACCGTTTCGCGCCGGCGGCGATTTTCAAACCGGTTCGACCAAAGAATCGGTCAGCGAATTGATGAAGGAAATCGCCGGCATTCGCGGCGAAATTCCCGTCACGCAAGCCGAACTCGACACGAGCAAACAATCAATTATCAACAGTTTTCCGAGCGGTTTTGAAACGGTCGGACAAATTTCCGGTCAGCTTTCAAGTCTCGTCGTTTACGGCTTGCCGGACAGCTATTTCAACGATTATATCCAGAAAATCAACGCCGTCACGATCAGCGACGTTAATCGCGTGGCGAACAAATATCTCGATCCGTCGAAAATGGCAATCGTCATCGTCGGCGATAAAAACGTCATCGAACCGAAACTCAAGGAACTTAATTATCCGATTATGTTCCTCGACGCGGACGGCAATCCGATTGGACAGTAAACGTTCGAGTTTGCCGGACAACCGTAGAGGTTGACGGCGAATCTCTTATAATAAAAAAGCGAAGGACGTTAAAAGCCTTCGCTTTTTTTATATGTCGCGGAATAATTGCAAAAAAGGTAAAATAAATGATAACCGAAGAAAATCGTTCGGAATTTCGCGCGGCGATACGGAATAAATCAGCGGCATTTTTGCATAACAATTTTGACGATTTCGATGTTGAAGGAAGGAAAAAGTGATTAAAGATTTACGCGGAAAAAATTTGCTGCTGTCGTTTTTGGGTGTTTTGCTGCTGGCTTTCGCGGCGCAGGCGCAAAGTCCGGTTTCGCTTTCGATGTCAATCAAACCCGCCAAAGCGAAAGCGGGCGAGAAGATTTCCGCGCAAATTAATGTTGCAATCGGCGGCGGCTGGCACGTTTATTCGCTGACGCAGGGCGCGGGCGGTCCGAACCCAACGCGCATCACAATTACCGACGGCGCGGTCAAGGCGGCGGGCGCGGCGCGCGGCTCTGCGCCGAAGAAAGAAATGGACGCGAATTTCGGCATCGTGACCGAAACTTACACGGGCAGCGCGACGTTGACGATTCCTTTGGTCGTTGACGCTGCCGCCGCGCCGGGAGCGCAAACCGTCGAGGCGAACGTGCGTTATCAGGCGTGCAACGATTCGGTTTGTCTGCCGCCGAAAACCATCAAAGTTTCCGCGCCCGTCGAAATCATCGCCGTAATTGCAGCGGCGAACGCCGCGCCCACGCCCACGCCGAGTCCTTCGCCCACGCCCACGCCGACACCGAAAAATGCCAACGCTAATGTCAACGTCAGCGCGAACGCGAACTCGAACGCGAACTTAAATGCTTCGGCAAATGTCAATGCCGGCAACGACGCGAACGGCAATGCGAATGTCAACGCCGACGCTTTAACGTCGAGCGCAACGCCGACGCTTTCGAGCGATTCGAACACGTTTGCGTCAAACGCCGCGCAGACGAAAACGGCGGCGACCTTCAACGCGCGCGACGTTTCGCGCGACGGTTTGTGGTCTTTTTTATGGCTGGCGATTGTCACGGGCGCGATTTCGCTGCTTACGCCGTGCGTGTTTCCGATGATTCCGATTACGGTTTCGTATTTTACGAATCATTCGGCGGGCAACCGCTCGACGGCGATTCGCAATGCGATAGTTTACGCGCTCGGCATCATTCTGACCTTTACCGCCATCGGCGTAACTCTAGCCGTTCTGTTCGGCGCGGCGGGCATCAATAATTTCGCCGCCAGCCCGTCGGTCAACATCGTCATCGCCGCGATCTTCATCGCTTTTGCTTTGAGCCTTTTCGGAGCTTACGAACTCGGTATTCCCTCGGGCGTGATGACGAAAATTGACGCTTACGCGCGCGGCAAGGAATCAAGCAAATTAATCGGCGTTTTGCTGATGGGTTTTGTATTTTCCTTGACTTCGTTCACCTGCACCGCGCCGTTTGTCGGCTCGCTTTTAGTGTTGGCGGCGCAGGGCGACTGGCTGTATCCGATTTTGGGAATGCTCGCTTTTTCGAGCGTGTTCGCGTTGCCGTTTTTCGTCCTTGCGCTCGCGCCGCAGCTCGTCGCGCAGCTTCCGAGGTCGGGCGGCTGGCTCAACGCGGTCAAAGTCGTGATGGGATTTTTGGAAGTCGCGGCGGCGTTGAAATTCGTCTCGAATGTTGACTTGGTTCTGCATTGGGGAATTTTCACGCGCGAAGTCGTTTTGGCGAGCTGGGTGGCAATCGCTCTGCTGATCGTTTTGTATCTGTTGGGCGTTTTCCAGTTGGCGCACGATGTCAAAACCGAACGGCTCGGCGCGGCGCGCGTGATGTTCGCTTTTGTGTTTCTTTCGCTCGGATTTTATCTTTTGACCGGATTGTTCGGCGCGCGGCTCGGCGAACTCGAATCGTTTCTACCGATTTCGACCAATGAGACGAGCGTTGTTTCAAACGTCAATTCGAGCGGCGCAAAATCCGTCGAACCCGAATGGATGAAGGACACCTACGAAGCGGCGTTAGCGAAAGCCAAAGCGGAAAACAAACTTGTTTTTATAGATTTCACCGGCTATACCTGCACGAATTGCCGCTGGATGGAAGCGAATATGTTTCCGAAGGCGGAAGTGCAAACCGAATTGAACAAATTCGTCAAAGTTCAATTGTTCACCGACGGCGAGGGCGAAATTTACGAAAAACAGCAGAAATTTCAAGAAGAAAAATTCAACACGGTCGCTTTGCCGCTCTATGCGATAGTTAACGCGAACGGCGAAACGAAAGCGACGTTTCCCGGTTTGACCAGAGATAAAGACGAATTTGTCGCATTTCTAAAATCCGCCAACCAATAAATTCGGCAGACGAAAATTCTGACGGGTGCGCGTCCGCCGAAAAACCTTTATAATCGAACAGTCTAAATCAGCGAAAGTTTTCAGATAAAAGCATTCGACGCTTTTGTCCGAAGGCTTTTCGCCTGATCGTTTTTTAGGGCGGCAAATTAATCTAAACGGAAATTTATCTAAAATGACTTTACAGGAAAAAATCGAAGAATTATTTACGAAAACCGAGTTCGACGCGAACGACCACGAAACATTTAACGATTTCAAAACCGGACTGCGCGAAGGCAAAATTCGCTCCGCCGAACGCGACGAAAACGGAAACTGGAACGCCAACGCCTGGGTCAAACGCGGCATTCTCGCCGGTTTCAAGATAGGCGAAATGGTCAATATGTCGTTCAGCGGCGAGACGTTTCAGTTTTTCGACAAAAACACATATCCGCTCAGACCGATGAATCTGGACGATAAAATCCGCATCGTGCCGGGCGGAACGGCGATCCGCGACGGCTCATACGTCGCCCCGAACGTCGTGCTGATGCCGCCGTGTTACGTCAACGTCGGAGCTTTCGTTGACGAAGGCACGATGATTGACAGCCACGCGCTCGTCGGCAGTTGCGCGCAAATCGGCAAGCGCGTGCATCTATCGGCGGCGGCGCAAATCGGCGGCGTTCTCGAACCGATCAACGCCAATCCGGTCGTCATCGAAGACGACTGTTTGATCGGCGGCAACACGGGCGTTTACGAAGGCACGATTGTTCGGACGCGGGCTGTTTTAGCGAGCGGCGTAATCCTGACGCGCGCAACGCCGGTGTTTGATCTGATCAACGAAACGATTATCAAGTCGGACGGCGAAAAACCTTTGGAAATTCCCGCAAATGCAGTCGTCGTGCAAGGCGCGCGGGCAATTGCGAGCGGTTTCGGCAAGGAACATAATCTCTCGATTTACGCGCCGATTATCGTCAAATATCGCGACGAAAAAACCGACGCTTCGACCAAACTGGAGGATTATCTGCGCTGATTTTAAAGATTTTTGCAGAGGAGTTTTATGAGCATAAAAGTTTCGCAAATGACGGTTGACGAACTTCGTGAAGTTATCGGGACGGTGGTCGAGGAAAAATTACGCGATTTGTTTGCCGACGAAGACGATTTGGAGTTGACGGATGAACTAAAAGAAAGGCTTTTTCTTCAGAAGAAGAGAATTGCGGACGGCGAGCGCGGCGAGTCTTTGGAAGATGCAGCAAAGCGTCTGGAACTAAATTAAATGTATCAGATTCGCCTTTTGAAAGAAGCCGTCCGCGATTTGGAAAAACTCGACCGGGAAATCGCCCGGCGGATAATCAAAAAGATGGATCGTTTAGCGGAAAAGGCTGAATCTATCAGACCGAAAGCATTGAAAAGCAACTTGGCAGGTCTAGCCAAACTCCGCGAAGGCGATTATCGGATAATTTATGAGGTTCTTCACGCGGAAGAAATAATCATCGTCCGTTTTATCGGTCATCGAAGCGAAGTTTATAAAAACAAATAATGCAAAAAATCTTTATAAAATAAATTTATCTATGTCGCCGATTGAAATCATCATTAACGCCGGTTCAGGCAGCGTCGAGTGCGCGACGATTGAACAAAAGCTGACCGAAGCATTCGCGCAAAACGGCGCGGCGGCGCGCATTCACCTGGCGAAAAGCGGCGCGGAAATTATCGAGCTTATCGAAAGGGCGGCGAAGAGCGACGCGGAAATCATCGTCGCGGGTGGCGGCGACGGCACGATCAGCGCGGCGGCTTCCGTTCTGTGCGAGACGAACAAAACGCTCGGCGTTCTGCCGCTCGGCACGCTGAATAATTTCTCGAAAGATTTGCAGATTCCGCAGAACATCGAGGAAGCGGTCAAAATCATCTGCGCGAAAAACGTCAAAACGCTTGATGTCGGCGAAGTCAACGGGCGCGTTTTTATCAACAATTCGAGCATCGGTTTATATCCGCAGATCGTCAAAAGTCGCGAAGCCCAACAGCGTCTGGGACGCGGCAAATGGCGTTCGGCGTTCTGGGCGGCGTTGAAGATTTTAAGAAGGTCGCCGTTTTTCGCCGTGCGCCTGCAAAGCGAAGCCGCAACGCGCATCGTCAAAACGCCGTTCGTGTTCGTCGGCAACGGCGGATACGAAATGGATTTTTTCAACATCGGTCGTCGTTCCGAAATTGACGACGGTAAATTGAGCGTTTATTTTCTCCATCGCAGCGGTCGCAGAGGTTTGTTTCTGCTCGTTTTGCGAACCGTTTTCGGCAGACTGCGCCAAACCGACGATTTTGAAGAAATCAACGTCGAAGAAATCATTTTCGAGACGAAAAGAAAAAGAATTTCAGTCGCCTTCGACGGCGAAGTCGAAACGCTCGAAACGCCGCTGCACTACAAAATTCGCCCGCAGGTTTTGCGGGTGATCGTGCCGGAGTGAATTCAAAGTCTGTTTCGATTTCAAACCTTGAACCTCAAACATTGAACCCAAGAGAACTATGCGAAAAATCGTTCACGTCTCGGACATTCATTTCGGCAAAGTTGATTACGAAATCGCCGGGCGGCTGAAGGAAAAAATTGTTGAAATCGCGCCGGACTTAATCATTGTTTCCGGCGATTTGACGCAGAGAGCGCGGTCGGCGCAATTTATCGAAGCGCGGGCTTTTCTCGACTCGCTGCCGTCGCCGCAAATCATCGTGCCGGGCAATCACGATATTCCGATGCACAATGTTTTGGCGCGTTTCGCCGCGCCGCTCGACAAATACAAAAAATATATCACCGAAGATTTACAGCCGTTTTACAGCGACGCGGAAATCGCCGTCGCCGGCATCAACACGGCGCGTTCGCTGACGATCAAAGACGGCAGAATTAACCGCGAACAAATCGTTGAAGTTTGCCGCCGGATGCATCCCCTGCCGAACGAAATGCTGAAAATCATCGTGACGCATCACCCGTTCGATTTGCCGAAAAATCATACGAACGAAGACGATTTGGTGGACAACGCCGCCGAAGCGATGCAAAAATTTGCCGAATGCGGCGCGGACGTTTTTTTGTCGGGACATTTGCACGTCAGCTACGTTTCGCAGTCGGCGGAACGCTACAAACTCGAATCGGGGCATCGCGCTTTGATCATTCAAGCCGGAACGGCGACTTCGACGCGCGGGCGCGGCGAACCGAATTCGTTTAATGTTCTGGAATTTACCGCGCCCGATTTGATTATCAGAAGGCTCGAATGCGAAACGGCGCGAAACGGTTTTGTCGAAGCGCAAACGCAGCAATATCAATGGGTCGAGAGCGGCTGGAACAAAATCGAAAATGAATAAGGCTTGCGATTAAACTATTCACTATCAATTATTTACCGTCCACTATAAAAACCGGGAAAACTTTTTTACCGGTGAACAGTTAAAATCTGACCGAACGTTACACGAAAATCTATGCACCAATTAACGCATTCCGAACTTGAAAACATTGCCCGTCGCCTGATGCGCGAAAATCAATTCGTCATTGAAAATCCGCCCGCCGTCGAAAAAGAATTGCGCGAAATCGGAGCGGAAAAACTGACGCTCGATGCGGACGCGGTTGATTTGCGCGCGCTGCTCTGGTCTTCGATTGATAATGATTCTTCGCGCGATTTGGATCAGATCGAATACGCCGAATCTCTGCCGAACGGCGACATCAAATTGCTCGTCGGCATCGCGGACGTTGACCGGCTCGCGCCGCGCGGTTCGGCGATTGATAAAATTGCCGCGCAAAACACGGTTACCGTTTACACCGAAGGCGAAATTTTCCCGATGCTGCCCGAAGAGCTTTCGACCGATGCGACTTCGCTGCTTCCCGATGTTGACCGTTCGGCGATAATCGTCGAGATGATCGTCGGCAAAACGGGCGACGTTTCCGCAACGAAAATTTATCGTGCCGCGACGCGCAATCGCGCCAAATTGACCTACGAAAAAGTCGGCGCGTGGCTCGATGAAAACGCCGCCGCGCCCGAAGCGTTCGCCCGCATCGAAGGCTTGCGCGAGCAAATCGTTTTGCAGAAGGAGGCGGCGTTGCGGCTTTACAAATTTCGCCGCGACAAAGGCGCGCTCGAATTTGAAACCGTCGAATCCGAAGCCGTCAAGGAAGGCGACCAAATCGTTGATCTGCGAAGCGTTTATTCAAATTCGGCGCAGATGATTATCGAAAATCTGATGATTGCCGCGAACGTCGAAACGGCGGAATTTCTCGAAGCGCGCGATATTCCTTCGATCCGCCGCGTCGTCAAAACTCCGGCGCGTTGGCACGGCATCAGCGAAATCGCCCGCAAATTCGGCACTGATTTGCCGGAAACACCGGATTCGCGCGCGCTTTCGGAATTTTTGGAGCAAAGAAAACGAGCCGACGCGCTGCATTTTCCCGATTTGTCGCTTTCGATTATCAAACTGCTCGGCGCGGGCGAATACGTCGTGCAAACTTCGTCCGAAGAGACGGAAGGACATTTCGGTCTCGCGGTCAGAGATTACGCGCATTCGACCGCGCCGAACCGCCGTTATCCGGATTTAATTGTGCAGCGATTATTAAAAGCCGCGACGCGAAACGAGCCTTCGCCGTATTCGGTTGAAGAGCTGAAAATCATCGCCGCCAAATGCAACGAGCGCGAAAGCGCAGCCCGAAAAATCGAACGTCAAATGCGGAAAACCGTTGCCGCCAACGTAATGCAAAACCGCATCGGACAGGAATTTGAAGCAATCGTGACCGGCATTACGCCGAGCGGCACGTTCGCGCGCATCCTGCGCCCGCCGGTTGACGGTCGCATCGTGCGCGGCGAAGAAAATTTAAAGGTCGGCGAGCAGATTGTTGTCCGGGTTATTGACGTTGATATCGAAAAAGGTTTTATTGATTTCGCCCGCGAGTAAAAGAATTATTTGACCGCAGATTTTCGCGGACAAATGCGGAAATTTTCCGATTATGAAAATTACTAATTTTCACCAGTCTGATTTATCTGCGTTTATCCGCGAAAATCTGCGGTTAAAATTTTTCCTCCATTTCAACTCCGCGCGGAAAACGTCTAAAATAAACGAATGATTAACGAACCAATCGAAAAAGAGGAAGTCGGAACGGAAACGGATTCGCCGACGTTAAAGGAAAAAATCGGCGGCATCGGGCAGATGATTATCGGTGAAATCGAAACCATCGGCGGCGTTTTAACCGGCGATCCCGCCACGCGCGCCGAAGGCGAATTCAACGTCGCCGTCGGCGAAGAACGCGACGACGTGGAAAAGGAATTAGAAAACGGCGACGAACGCCATCTGGACAAATAAAATTATGCAGCCTGTTGCGAAAAGCGAAAATTTCGTTTTACCGCGCCGTTTACAAGGCGTTCAGCCGACTTTGATCCGGCGGATTTTCGAACGCGCTCTGCCCGGTTCGATCAATTTCGGTCTGGGCGAGCCGGATTTGCCGACACCCGAATTTATGCGCTGTGAGGCAGCCCGCGTCGCGCTCGAAGAACAAAATGGATATACGTCGCACGCCGGTTTGCCCGCGCTGCGCGAACTCGTCGCGGCAAGTTATCCGCATTTAAGTTTGAATGCGGATCAAGTCTGCGTCACGGTCGGTTCGCAGGAAGCGATGACCGCCGCGTTTCTGGCGATGATTGACGACGGCGACGAGGTTTTGATTCCGAACCCTTCGTTTCCCGCCTACGAAAATTGCGTTAATATCTCCGGCGGCAAACCCGTTTTTTACCGGCTTCCGGCTGACAGGGATTTCTCGTTTGACGCGGAAGAATTCAAATCGAAAATCACCGCGAAAACAAAGGCGGCGGTCGTTATCTCGCCGTCGAATCCGACGGGAAAAATTTTTACGCCCGAAGATTTGCGGCAAATCGCCGAAATTTTGAAGGACACGGGAATTTATTTGATTTCCGATGAAATTTACAGCGATTTGTATTTTACCAAAGACGCGCCGCATTCGGCTTCGGAGTTTTACGACCGAACGGTCATCGTTTCCGGCTTGTCAAAATCTTTGAGTATGACCGGCTGGCGCGTCGGCTGGATCGCAAGCTCGCAAACCGATGTCGTCAAAGCGGCTTTGACTTTGCACGGATTTTTAACGGTTTGCACTTCGACGATTTCACAGAAAGCCGCGCTGCTCGGCTGGACGAAGGAAGCCGAAAACGCGAAACGCGAAGCCAGAGAAATCTACAAAAAACGCGGCGAATTTTTGATTGATTTACTGCAAACCGAATTAAATTTGCGCGGCACCAATCCCGAAGGCGCGTTTTACACGATGGTTGACGTGCGGACGCTCGGTGACGACGTAGAAGTTGCCGAAAAATTTCTGCAAAACCGCGTCATCACTGTTCCCGGCATCGCGTTCGGCACCGAAGCGAAAGGATTTTTGCGCGTTTCGTTCTGCAACACCGAAGAGCGTATGGCGGAAGGCGTGCGGCGGATGAAAAAAGCATTGAGTTAGTGAGCGGTGAGCCGTAAACAGTTAAGCAGAAAGTTTCTGTAAAAACTATTCGCCGCTCACCGCTCACCGCTCACTAATCTATCTATGAAAAAATATCGAGTCGGAATTTTAGGCGCGACCGGAACCGTCGGTCAGCGGTTTGTACAGCTTTTAGAAAATCATCCGCAGTTTGAAATCAGCGCGCTCGCCGCGTCGGATCGTTCGACGGGCAAACCGTATTCGCAGGCGTGCGCCTGGAAACTGGCGGGCGCGATGCCCGATTATGTCAAAGATATGATCGTCGAACCGATTGCGCCGCCGCTCGAATGCGATCTGGTTTTTTCGAGCTTGCCGTCGAACGTCGCGCGCGAAACCGAAGAAGCGTTTGCCCGCGCCGGTTTTCCGGTGATCAGTAATTCGTCTTCGTATCGAATGGACGAAGACGTGCCGCTCCTGATTCCCGAAATCAATCACGAACATCTCGGTTTGATCGAAGTGCAACGGCGCAAGCGCGGATTTGATCGGGGTTTTATCGTGACCAATCCGAACTGCGCGGTCGTTTCGTTCGCGCCGCCGCTCGCCGCTCTGAACAGAAAATTCGGCGTGGAAGCGGTTTTCGTGACGACGATGCAGGCGATTTCCGGCGCGGGTTATCCGGGCGTTTCGGCGTTCGACATCACCGATAATGTGATGCCGTATATCGCGGGCGAAGAACCGAAGGTCGAAATCGAAGCGCAGAAAATTTTAGGAAAATTGACGAACGGCGCGATTGAAAAAGCCGATTTTGTTGTCAGCGCGCAGTGCTTTCGCGTGGACGTTCTGGACGGACACACCGTGTCGGTCAGAGTAAAATTAAGAGAAAACTCGACCTTCGAAGAAGTTTTGCGGGCGTTGACGAGCATTCAGCCGCTCAAGCTTCATTCGTCGCCGAAGGAATTTATCAAGATTTGCGACGAGCCTTCGCGCCCGCAGCCGCGGCTTGACCGCGACAACGGCAAAGGAATGACGATCACGGTCGGCAGATTTTTTCCCGACAATATTTTCGATTACCGATTCGTCGCGCTTTCGCACAACACGGTGCGCGGCGCGGCGGGTTCGGCGGTTTTGAACGCCGAACTTTTGATCGAAAAAGGCTGGTTATAAAAAAGTCGTTCATCGTAAAAATTTATGGATTCGCCAATCGAGCAAAAAAGTTTCGTCCGAAAAGTATTAATCGCCGTCGGCATCGCCGCTTTCGTCTGGGTCGCGCTGCAAATTATACCTTCGATTCTCGATGTCATTCTGCTGGCGTTCGGCGGAATTCTAGTGGCGATTTTTCTGCGCGGTCTGGCTGATTTGTCGCGCCGCTATACGAAACTTTCCGAAGGCGTTTCGGTGCTGCTCGTTTCGGTTTTGCTGGTGTTGATTTTGGGCGGCGCGATTGCTTTGCTCGCGCCGAGCGTCGGCGAACAGGTCAGGCATCTGCGCGACGAGCTGCCGAAATCGGCACAGCAGGCGAGCGCGTATATTTCGCAGTTCAGTTGGGGTCGAACCTTGATTGATCAATTGCCGAGTGCGGACGAAGTGATGCAAAAAGTTGACGCTTCGACGGTTCTGACGCGCGTCGGTGGATATTTTTCTTCGACCTTGGGCGCGCTCGGCAATTTCTTCGTGATGATTCTGCTGGCGATTTACCTGGCAATCGAGCCGCAGTTTTACGCGCACGGTTTGACGAAACTTTTCCCGATAAAAATGCGTCCGCGCGTTTACGAAGTGCTGACGGCAATTGCCGAAACTTTAAGCTGGTGGCTGATCGGCAAAGCCGCTTCGATGCTTTTCATCGGCATTTTAACGTGGCTCGGTTTGTGGATTTTGGGCGTACCTTTGTCTCTAACGCTCGGTTTAATCGCCGGACTTTTATCGTTTATTCCGAACTTCGGTCCGATTTTATCAGCCGTTCCCGCGATTCTTTTAGGATTTATTGATAGTCCGATCAAAGCTGTCTACGTTTTGATTTTGTTCATTATCGTGCAGATCGTCGAATCGAATTTAGTTACGCCGATGATCGAACGCCGCACGGTCGAGCTGCCGCCCGCCCTGACGGTTCTGGCGCAAATCGCGCTCGGCGTGCTGCTCGGCGCGGTCGGTTTGATTTTAGCCACGCCGCTCGTCGCCGCGCTGATGGTGCTGGTGCAGATGGTTTACATTCAAGACGTTCTCGGCGATAGAAACGTCGAAGCCGAACAAAAAGATTTGGGCGAAAAAAACGCCGCCGACGAACAGCAAAATTTAGAAAATGATTGAACGATACACTTTGCCCGAAATGGGCGCGATTTGGTCGCCGCAGAATAAATTTCAGAAATGGCTCGATGTCGAAATCGCCGTTTGCGAAGTTCACTTTGAGGACGGCACGATTCCGGCGGACGCGCTCGAAGAAATTAAATCGAAGGCGGCTTTTTCGGTCGAACGCATCAACGAAATCGAGAAAACGACCGATCACGATGTCATCGCGTTTACGACGAATCTGGCGGAAAACATCGGCGGCGCGGCGCGGTTCGTGCATTACGGTTTGACTTCGAGCGATGTCGTGGACACGGCGAACGCGCTGCTTTTGAAGCAGTCGTGCGAAATTCTGCTCGAAAAAGTTGACGCGCTTTTGGAAGTTTTGCGAAAACGCGCGTTTGAATTCAAAGACACGCCGCAGATCGGCAGAACGCACGGCATTCACGCCGAACCGACCTCGTTCGGAATGACTTTCGCGCTCTGGTTCGCCGAAATGCAGCGCAACAAACGACGTTTGGAACAGGCGTTGGAAACGATTGCGGTCGGCAAAATCTCCGGCGCGGTCGGCGCGTTCGCGCATCTCGATCCGGATGTCGAGGAACGAGTTTGCCGAAAATTAGGAATCGGTTTCGCGCCGATTTCGACGCAGGTCATTCAGCGCGACCGTTACGCCGAATATCTTTCGACGCTGGCGATTATCGCTTCGAGTCTTGAGAAATTCGCCCTGCAAGTTCGCCACTGGCAGCGCACGGAAGTCCGCGAGGCGCAGGAAAAATTTAAAATCGGACAGAAAGGCTCGTCGGCGATGCCGCACAAGCGCAATCCGATTTTGTCGGAAAGAATCTGCGGAATGGCGCGCACCGTGCGCGCCAACTCAATCGTCGGTCTGGAAAACGTCGCGCTCTGGCACGAACGCGATATTTCGCATTCGTCTGCCGAACGCATCGTTCTGCCCGATTCGTCCGCCGCGCTCGATTATATTTTGGCGAAAACCGCTTCGCTTTTAGACGGTTTAGTCGTTTATCCGGAAAATATGTTGAAAAATTTGAATTTAACGCGCGGGCTTGTTTTCAGCGGACAGCTTTTGCTTGCCTTAACGCAAAAAGGCGTGTCGCGCGAAGACGCATACGTTCTGGCGCAAAGAAACGCAATGCGCGTTTGGGACGAAGGGGGCGAATTTAAAGATTTGGTTTTAAGCGATACGGAAATCCGTGAAAAATTATCTGACGGGGAAATCGAAAAAGTTTTTTCTTACGAATATTATTTGCGAAACGTGGACAAAGTTTTCGCGCGGGTTTTCGGTTAAGCGGCGAGCTTAACGGTTTGCGGTTCGGGCAGAGAAAAGCTTCTTTCGAGACGAGTTTCAATCATCAAATCGAGCGCGCTTTGAGCTTCGCGCAAGACTTCCTCGCGTGTTTCGCCGAAAGTCCGGGAAATTCCTGACAAACGGCAATAAACGCTTCGTCTTCGTCGCTCCAACAAATATGTAAAGAACGTCGGTTTTGCATCGCTCTAAAATTAATTCGACGATTATCAAAGAAAAGCGAGAGCCGAAACTCTCGCTTTTTTGTTTAATCATTAAATTTTAATTTAGTTTGACCATTTATCGGCAAGGTCGCCGATAACGGGAAGCCGATAGCTGCCGTTTTGATAGCCTTTGATGCAGCCGAAAATCATCAGTCCCATAAAAACCAAAAATACCAAAATGTAAAGCAAAAAGGTAAGAGAACCGAAAATCATCGAATTGGTCGCCATAGTCAACCCGCCGCCGACAATCAGGACAGCCAAGTAAGCGACAAATGCGACAGCAGTCAAAAGCAGTGATTGAAGCGCGTGAAAACGAACCGCTTTATTGGTTTTGTCGGTAACAAGAACGATGATGCTGTAGATCAAGCTGATCGCACAGACCGGAAGATAGCAAAGCATCGCGCCGACGTTTGCGTCCAAGCCGAGCGCGGTTTTACCATTCATATTTTGCATAATTTTTTAAAGAATCTCCTTTGTTAGAATTGAAACGAATCAGAAAGCCTTCGATTGATTTATAAAAATCTAGCACAAAGGCGTTGCTTAAAACAAGATTTTACGTGAAAATTTAAATTATTGTTCCGTCAAATAATTTATCGTATGAAAGCAAAAGTTTACGTAACCCTAAAACCGGGCGTGCTTGATCCGCAGGGAAAGGCGATTCACCATTCGATTGAACTGCTCGGTTTTGAACAAATCGAAGACGTGCGGCAGGGCAAATATTTTGAAATCGCGCTCGCCGAAAATCTGTCCGAACCCGACGCGCAAGCCGCCGCCGAACGCATCGCCCAAAATATTCTGGCAAATCCGGTGATCGAGGATTACCGGGTGGAAATCGTTTGAGAGTGGTTTTTAGTCTTTAGTTTTTGGTTTTTAGCCTTCGTTTTATTCAAATACGATTGAGTGAAGACGACAAAAACCAAAAACCAAAACCAAAAACCAAAAACCAATTCTATGAAATTCGGAGTAATAGTTTTTCCCGGTTCAAATTGCGACCACGACGCTTATCACGTTTTGTCGAAACACGTCGGTCAGCCGGTTGATTTCGTCTGGCACAAGCAAACCGATTTGAGCGATTTTGACGCGCTCGTCGTGCCGGGCGGATTTTCCTACGGCGATTATTTGCGCGCGGGCGCACTGGCGCGGTTTTCGCCGGTGATGACGGCGGTCAAAGATTTTGCGGCGAGCGGGCGATTTGTTTTCGGCATCTGCAACGGTTTTCAGATTTTATGCGAAGCCGGTTTGCTGCCGGGCGCGTTGATTCGCAACCGCGATTTGCATTTTATCTGCCGCCACGTTCATTTGAGCGTCGAAAACGGCGATACGCCTTTTACGAGCGAAGTCGGGCGCGGCAAAATTCTTTCGATTCCAATCGCGCACGCCGAAGGCAATTACGTCTGTGACGATGCGACTTTTCAACGGCTCGAAGAAAACGGGCAGATCGTCTTTCGTTATTGTGACCCGAACGGCGCGATTACCGACGAAGCCAACCCGAACGGCGCGCGTTCAAATATCGCCGGAATCTGCAATCAAAATAGAAACGTTTTGGGAATGATGCCGCACCCGGAACGCGCCTGCGAAGAGCTTTTAGGCTCAAACGACGGACGCGACATCTTTCGCTCGCTGACCAAAGCGATTGAGAGTGCTAAGTGGTAGGTTTTTGTGTTTTCACTTACCACTTACCACTAATCTCTTATTGCCACGAAATTTCCAACTGATATTCGCGCGCGCCGCCGCCGTCGTCAATAATCTGGATGATCGCCGTGTAATCGTTGTTGCGGTCGGGTTGCTGAAGAACACGAACCTTGCCGCGACCGGCGCGTTTATTGATGCTGACCGAGACGTTTCGGCGCGGCAAACCGGATGTAAAGCTCGTCGTTCCATTATCGTATGGACTGCCGGAAATCGTTCGCACGTCGAGATTGCGGTCTTGAATGGCGAGCTGAACTTCATTGTCAACCGTTCCGCGCCAGAAAACGCTGCCGCTTCTTCGCCCGCCGCCATTATTATTTCCGCCGCCGTTATTGTTGCCGAGTTCGCGGCTGATGTCGTTGATCGTGTTTTGCGCGTCGCGCCACAGAGAACTGTTCGCACCGTAATTCGGAGCGCGTTTGGCTAAATCGCTCAAGATCGCCGCGCCGTCGCGCAAATCCGAAGCGCGGCGATTGTCGCGCGCGATGTCCTGATACAAACCGACGCTCGCGTCCAACTGCTGCGCCAGAAACGCCGCTTCGAGATCGCCGCGCGAATTCGAGCTGCCGCGCCGCAAATCTTCGGTCGTGCGGTCAACTAAATCAACGGTCGTGCGTTTCAGTTGAGTAAGCAGATTGTCGAGCCTTGACGAAGCGTAACGACTCGATTCGTCCTGCGCCGAAGCAGAAACGCTCAACAACAAAACGAGGCTGAAAGCGAAAACATAAATTTTTTTCATAAATTTCTCCAAAGCAAACAAATTTCAGAAAGCGTTGAAATTTTAGTTTAAAAATGAAACGTCCGTCAATTATTTGAACGATTGACGGGCGTTTTGAGGCGGCGCGGACATTTTAAGATTCGTTAATCGTCAAGCCTTGTTCGGACAATTTCCAATTTAAAACTTCAACGTCCGGTTCTTCGCTCAAAGCCCTTTCGACTTCGGCTTTTCGATTTTCCTCGCAGAAAAAAGCGATACAGCCGCCGCCGCCCGCGCCGCAGACTTTGGCGGCAATCGCTCCGCTTGCCGTCGCTTTTTCGATCAGCAAATCCATCGCCGGCGTGGTAATGTTCGGCGAAAGCATTTTGCGGCGCGGGTGCGACGCGCGCATCACTTCGCCGACTCGTTCCCAATCGCTTTCGAGCAGCGCGACGCGCAAATCGAGCGACGTGTCGCGGATGCCTTCAAAAATGGCGAACGTTTCCAAATCGCCGTCAATATGGCGTTTGGTGATTTCCCAGTTGTTCGTGCCGGAATCGCGCGGCTCGCCCGTGTAACAGACGGCGATTCTTTCCTGCAAAGTTTTTACGTCAATCTCCAAAGCCTCGCGGACGATTCCGTCGGGGCGAAAATGGATGCACGCCGCGCCGCCGAATTGCGCCGAATAATAATCCTGAAAACCGGTCGGAACTTTAATAACCTGACATTCGATGTTCGCCGCGATGCGTATGAAATCTTCGGGCGCGTAACGATTGCCGACCAATTTATTCAACGCGCCGATACAGGCGATATTGAGCGTTGAAGAACCAGCCAGCCCCGCGCCCGCCGGAGCTTCGGATTCGGTAATCATTTCAAAGCCGGTTTCGGGATTGAAAAAATAAACCAGTTTTGAGAGCAGTTTGAGACGCGGTTCAACGTTGAGCGAATTGATTTCGCCCAGCGAAGTCACAAACTTCACATTGCGGTCAACCGATTCGAGAATGATTTTGTCGTCGTCTCTCGTTTCGATGTGGCAGCGCGCCATCAAATCAATGGCGAAATTAACGGTCGCCGCGCCTTCGTGAAAAAGGAAAAGCGGCGGAATGTCAATAGTTCCGCCCGCCAAATCCACTCGCGTCGGCGCGGATGATTCAATTATCATAAATTCATGACCGGTTTTTATTCTTCGGCAATCAGAAAAACAAAAACCGAATTTTTCAAATCACTATTAACTATTTAACTATTCACTTTTGAACGGGTCGCCTTTTTAGCAGTGAACGGTTAATAGCAAATAGTGAACAGTTTTATTTTTGATCTTTTTATTTGTCAATTTTATGCGGAGCATATTTTGACCGACATATTATCCGCTGACGGATTTTCCTTTTTCCGTTTCCGCGTCCGGTTGCGCGGGCAATTCCGCTTCGCTTTTTTCGTCGCGGTTCGGCGCGCTCGTCAAATGAAGCCGCTCGCCGATGTCGTGCAGTTTTCCCTGTGCCGCTTCTTCAATATGGTGAAGTTTTTCCTCGATTTTATGAATCGTTTCGGGATTCGGATTGGCTTCCTCGACCTTTTCCGATAAATAATATCGCTCGACGACGTAGAAAACGATAATGCCGGTCAAAACGATAAAAAACAGCCACATTCCGGCTTGTTTGAAATTGCCGATGATGCCGGTAATCGCGCCGCTGAAAAAATAACCGATGCTCGATAACGCCAAAGCCCAAATCGCGCAGCTTAAAGTATCTAAAATCAAAAATCGCAAATAAGGCATTCGACCAATGCCGTAAAAAAGACACATCGCGGCGCGGATTCCATAAATGTATTTGGAAATAATAATCGCAAAGCCGCCGAATTTTTCAATCAGACGCTCGATGCGCGGGCGCGCCATCTGGTAAAATCCGTAATCTTTAATCGTCGTCCGGAACAATCGTCCGGTAAAATAAGCGACGTTATCGCCCGCCACGCCGCCGAACATTCCGGCGAGAAAAACCCAGAAAAAACTATACGCTCCGAAAAACTGGCTGTGCGCCATCACGCCCGAAAGCAGCAGTGTAATATCGCCTTCGACCGTGCAGAGCGCGAAAACGGCGTAGATGCCGTATTGTTCGATGATTTCGGAAATATGTTCCATCGGTGAAAGAATTAGCCGCTTTTCGGTGCCGCTTTCTGGTTCGCTTTCAAAGAGTAACTTTCAATTCGCCTTTCAGTCAAACGATTCGCCGTTCGGCGGCGCGGTTTTATATCTGAAATTTTTGTTTGACTCTTTTGCCCCAAGTGTCTAAAATCTCGTTAGTTTTTAACCTAAAATTAAAAAATACTTTGATGAGCGAAAGCGATCTAAACACGGAAAAGCTGATTGGTGTCGAAGTCTCTAAAACGGCGTTGAAAGCCGTCAGTTTAGCGGCGAACGGCGAACTCGCGGGCGAATTGGAAAGCGTCATTAACGCCGAACAGGAAACGTTCGCGCAAATCGTCAACTTTATCGGCGAGGCGAAAGATAAATTCGGAAATTTTCAAAAGCTCGGCATCGCCGTTCCCGGACTCGTTCAACAGAAATCGAAGCGCGTCGCTTTTTCCACATACATTCCCGAACACGAAACCGTTGATTTTCTGAGCCGTCTGGAATCCGCCGCCGCCGTGCAAATCGTCATCGAAAATGACGCGAACGCCGCCGCTCTGGGAGAATTAACGCGCGGCGCGGGGCGCGGCAGCCGCGATGTTTTTTATGCCACGCTCGGCACGGGCATCGGCGGCGCGTTCGTTTTCGACGGCGAAATCTGGCGCGGAGCGAGCGGTTTTGCGGGTGAGTTCGGTTCTATGATTATCAATTCCGAAGGAATGAAACTCGAAGAAGTCGCCTCCGCCGCCAATATCGTGCGGCGCATCAGAAACCGTTTTAATCAGGACAGCACTTCTTCGCTCAGCCGTTTTGACGAGCAGGAAATAAAGCTTTCCGATGTCGTCCGCGCGGCGCGGAACGGCGACGATTTTGCTCAATTGATGCTCGAGCGAACCGGAACTTTCGTCGGCACAGCCATCGCCAATGTGATAAATCTTTTGAACATCGAAAAAATCATCATCGGCGGCGAAATTATGCAGGCGGAAAATATAGTTTTAGACGCGATTATCAAACGTGCGCGGGAATTATCCTTCGCGCCTTCGTTCGAGGGAACGCAAATCGTCGAAGCCGAACTCGACCCGAACGCGGCGGCTATCGGCGCGGCTTTGCTTTCCAACGCCGCGTGAATTTACTTTTTAGAACGCTGTTTTCGATTGAATTACTGATTTTAATTTCACATCAAATAATGCGATTTCGAGCGATTAAAATTTAATCAAAAAAATCAGTTAATCTTATTTAGTGAAAACTTGCACAAAGGCAAAAAACGGATTATTTTTGTTGTAGAATTTGCGGATTTTACAAGATTCTGTAAAATCAGAGGTGGATTTAACATTCGGGTCTTAACAAAAGAAAATTCGGTTTGAAATATAACTTAGATTGACAAAAAATCTAGGACTCGGCGAACTTTCATGTTTGGGATTTAATAGGTAAAAATGGCACAAATTTTTCATCGCGCAGCAAACAACGTCGCTAAGATAAGCATCGTCGTGGTGATTGTACTTTCGGGCGTGGCGGGTTTCGTTTACACGCAAATCGCACGGTCTTCATACTTGACCAACCGCTATCTGGAACGCCAGCAGCCGGTGCAGTTCAGCCACAAACATCACGCCGGCGACGACGGCATTGACTGCCGTTATTGTCATACGTCGGTCGAAACTTCGTATTCCGCGGGCATTCCGCCGACGCAGACCTGTATGAACTGCCACAGCCAAATCTGGTCGGACAGCCCGTATCTCGAACCGGTGCGCGCCAGCTACCGCGACAACAAACCGATTGAATGGGAGCGCGTTCATGACCTTCCCGAATTCGCTTATTTCAATCACAGCATCCATATCGCCAAAGGTGTCGGCTGCTCGACCTGTCACGGACAGATTGACAATATGCCCGCCGTTTTTCAGGAAAACACATTGCAGATGGAATGGTGTCTGGCGTGCCACCGCGAGCCGGAAAAATTTATCCGTCCGAAATCGGAAATTTACAATATGAACTGGCACGACGGCGACATCACGGCGGAACAGAGATTACAGTTAAAGGCTGATTACAAAATTCGCCCGAAGGAAATGCTGACAAGCTGTTCGACTTGTCACAGATAAAATTTTAAGTTTTTTGGAAACTCGAAAATTAGGAAAATTGAGCCGCGAACAATTGAAGAAAGCGGCGGAAATTTTAAGGAATCAAAAATAAAATGCCGAGCAAAGACAGCAAAATAAACTTTGCATTATTGCGTGACAAAATTCTGCAAAAAAGCGGAAAGGATTACTGGCGCAGCGTCGAGGAATTTGCGGACGCGCCGGAGTTTGAAGAATTCGTCAAACACGAATATCCGCAGCACGCCGAAGAATGGGAAAGCGGTCTGAGCCGCCGCAATTTTATCAAAGTAATGGGCGCGTCGCTCGCGCTCGCCGGTTTGAGCGGCTGCGTGATTCAACCGGCGGAAAAAATCGTGCCGTATGTGCGCCAGCCCGAAGAAATCGTGCCGGGGAAGCCTTTGTTTTTTGCGACGGCGATGACCATCAAAGGCGAAGCGACCGGACTTTTGGGTAAATCGAACGAAGGTCGCCCGACGAAAATCGAAGGCAATCCCGAACATCCGCAGAGCCTCGGCGCGACCGATGTCCGGGCGCAAGCCGCGCTGCTCGATTTATACGACCCGGACCGTTCAAAGGAAATCAGCTATCGCGGCAATCCGCGCACGTGGCAGAATTTTATGTCCGAGCTGCGCGCGAAGATCGAGGAAAATCGCGTGGACGGCGGCGCGGGCGTTCGGTTTTTGACCGAAACCGTCACATCGCCGACGATGATCGCGCAGTTTAAGCAAATCCTGACCGAGCTGCCGAATGCGCGTTGGTATCAATACGAGCCGGTTAACGACGACAACCAGATTGCCGGCGCGAAATTGGCGTTCGGTTCGGCGGCGAAGCCCGTTTATAAATTCGATCAGGCGACGAGGATTTTGTCGCTCGACAAGGATATTTTCTCGGATTTTAACGTTCGCTATATCAAAGATTTCAACAAAGGTCGCGTTTACAGCGAAGAGAAAAAGGAAATCAACCGCCTTTACGCCGTTGAAACGACGATGACTTTGACCGGCGCAAAAGCCGACCACCGGCTCGCCGTTAAACCGAGTCAGATGCCGGAAATCGCCAAAGCAATCGCGGCGGCAATCGGCGTGGCGGGCGCGTCTTCGACTAACTCGCAAAACGCCGCGTGGATTCAAGGTTTGGCAAAAGATTTACAGGCGAATCGCGGAAAATCGGTCGTCGTCGTCGGCGATAATCAGCCGCCGGTCGTTCACGCGCTCGGCTATGCGATGAACGCCGCGCTCGGCAACGTCGGCACGACCGTTACTTACGTCGAGCCGTTTCAGGCGAACGCCGACGTTTTGCAAGTTGACCAACTGCGCCAGCTCGTTTCGGAAATTGACGGCGGCGCGGTCAAAATGCTCGTCATTTTTGGCGGCAATCCGGCGTATAACACGCCCGCCGATTTACGGCTGAATTTCGACCGATTTAAAGGCGACGGTGACGACACCGAAGGCAGAAAAGTGCCTTTGCGCGTGCATCTCGGACAGCATTTCGATGAAACGGCGGAAATTTGTCACTGGCACGTTTCCGAAAAACACTTTCTCGAAGCGTGGGGCGATTCGCGCGCCTTCGACGGAACGGTTTCGATTACACAACCGCTGATTGCGCCGCTTTACGAAAGCCACAGCGCGCACGAAGTCGCCCAGCTTTTCTTTAAGGAAAATTACGACAAAAAAGATTTGGACATCGTGAAGGAATTCTGGCAGCGGCAGGGTTTCGGAAACGCGCCGCGCGCAATGGCGACGAGCGTCAATCCGCAGGCGCAGACGCGAACCAATCAAGTTTCTTCGGCGAATCCGACGCAGACGACCGCTCCGGCATCGCCGGCAACCAATACGATTGGCGCGGCTAAAACCTTTGAAGACAACTGGCGCAAAGTCATTCACGACGGCTTCGTCGCAAATTCGTCGGCGGCGGCAAAATCCGTTGCGGTAAGCGGCAATTTCGCCGATCAGCCCGCCGCACCGGCGAGCAGCGGCGCGTTGGAAATCTCCATTCTGCCCGATCCGTGCGTTTACGACGGACGCTTCACAAACAACGGCTGGATGCAGGAATTACCGAATCCTTTGACGAAAATCACCTGGGATAACGTCGCTTTAATCAGCCCGAACACGGCAAAGCGTCTGGGAATTAACCAGGGTAACGACGCGGAAGAATATGTCGGCGGTTCGGAAGGCACGGCTTTTCTCAATACGCGCGGCGGAAATCTGCTTTCGGATTTGGTGACATTGAATTTTGAAGGCGCGGCGATTAAAAAGCCCGTTCCGATGTGGCTCGCGCCCGGACAACCGGACGACGTAATCACGATTTATATGGGTTACGGACGAACGCGTTCGGGCAAAATCGGCACGGACATCGGTTACAGCGCGTTCGACGTGCGCCGTTCAAACGCGCAGTGGTTCGGCACGGGCAGCATTGATAAACGCGGCGAACAGGGAACAATCGCTTCGACGCAAATCCATTTCAATATGGAAGGGCGCGAGCTGCTCCGCGTTTGGGACGTTGACGAAATCGAAGCGACACACGAGAGAGTCAAGGAAAAGCAGGAAGAGGAAAACAGCGGCTACAAAGATTCGATGTATCCGCAATACGAATACACCGGCAACAAATGGGGAATGACGATTGACCTTAATTCGTGCGTCGGCTGTAACGCCTGCGTTCTGGCGTGTCAATCGGAGAATAATATTCCCGTCGTCGGCAGAGAACAAGTCGAACGAAGCCGCGAAATGCACTGGATGCGCGTTGACGCATATTACAGCGGCGACAACATCAACGAGCCGGACGGTCCGGCGTTTCAGCCGATTTTATGTCAGCAGTGCGAACAGGCTCCGTGCGAAGTCGTCTGTCCGGTTCACGCGACGGCGCACAGCGCGGAAGGCTTGAACGATATGATTTACAACCGCTGCATCGGCACGCGGTATTGTTCAAATAACTGCCCGTATAAAGTCCGCCGCTTTAATTTTCTTCTGTATCAGGATTGGGACACGCCGCAGTATAAATTGATGCGAAACCCCGAAGTTACGGTGCGCAGTCGCGGTGTGATGGAAAAATGCACATACTGCACGCAGCGCATCGCTTCGGCGCGCATCGAAGCCGAAAAAGACGGGCGGCGCGTTCGTGACGGCGAGATCGTCACCGCGTGTCAAGCGGTTTGCCCGGCGGACGCGATTGTCTTCGGCGATTTGAGCGATGCCGGCAGCGAAGTAGTGAAAATGAAAAACGATCCGCGCAACTATGTTTTGCTCAATGAATTAAATACGCAGCCGCGCACGACTTACCTGGCGGCGTTGAAAAATCAGAATAAGGAAATGCCCGATTTCAAAACCACGGAAGAGCGCGAACACAGCACGCATAAAATGATTATAGACGAGCCGAAACGGGGCGCAGGCGAGCAGAGGAAAATCGAAAGCGAACATTAAAATTTTTTAGCAGCGAGTTATTCGTAAAAAGAAAATGCAAGAAGCCGCAGAAATAAAAGGACTCCAGAAAAGGAAACTTCAGCCGGATATGGTTGAAGGAACACATACGTTCGGAAGTGTCTCGGATGTCATCGGCGACATCACGCTCAAGAAAAGAACGCCGTTCGGCTGGTTCATCGGATTTGCCATCGGTTTTCTCATTCTGCAGATGTTGATGTTCACCGTCACGTATCTGGTTTTCACCGGTGTCGGCATTTTCGGTAACAATCAGCCGGTCGGTTGGGCAATGCCGATTATCAATTTCGTCTGGTGGATCGGAATCGGACACGCGGGAACTTTGATTTCGGCGATTTTGCTTCTGCTCAATCAAAAATGGCGCACGTCAATCAACCGTTTCGCCGAAGCGATGACTTTGTTCGCCGTCGCCTGCGCCGGTATGTATCCGCTGCTGCACACGGGTCGCCCGTGGCTCGCGTTCTGGATGTTTCCGTATCCGAACACGATGGGTATGTGGCCTCAATTCCGAAGTCCTCTGATCTGGGACGTTTTCGCCGTTTCGACGTATGCGACGGTTTCGGCTTTATTCTGGTTCGTCGGCTTGATTCCCGACATTGCGACTTTGCGCGACCGCGCGAAAAATCCTTATTTCAAAACGATTTACGGATTGCTTTCGATGGGTTGGCGCGGTTCGGCGAGGCATTGGCATCGTTACGAAATCGCGTATTTATTGCTCGCCGGCTTGTCCACGCCGCTCGTGCTTTCGGTTCACTCAATCGTCAGCTTCGACTTCTCGGTGTCACAGGTTCCGGGCTGGCACGCGACGATTTTTCCGCCGTATTTCGTCGCCGGCGCGATTTTCGCGGGCTTTGCGATGGTTTTGATTTTATGTATTCCGCTTCGCGTCTGGTATAACCTGAAGGATTTTATTACCGACGCGCACCTTATCTATATGGGCAAGGTGATGTTGGCGACCGGCTTGATCGTCGTGTACGGTTACGCGATGGAAGCGTTTTTCGGCTGGTATAGTGCGGCGGAATATGAAAAATTTATGATTTTTAACCGCATCTGGCACGGTCCGTATTGGATGTTTTACTGGTTTTTGATTTTCTGCAACGGCATTTCGATTCAATTTTTGTGGTTCAAGCGTTTTCGTGAAAGCCCGTTCTGGCTGTTTATCATTTCCCTGGTCGTCAGCGTCGGAATGTGGCTCGAGCGTTTCGTGATTATCATTACAAGTTTGCACAGAGATTTTCTGCCGTCGTCGTGGGCGATGTATACACCGAGAATTTGGGATTGGACGATGTTTATCGGCACGATGGGTTTATTCGTCACTTTGATTTTCCTGTTTGTGCGGTTTTTGCCGGTAATTTCGATTTTCGAGGTGCGAACGCTTTTGCCCGACGCGAATGTTCACGGACATCATCAGGATTTCGAGGAATCCGCGCTGGAGATACAGGATACGGAGCGAGCATAGGATTTTGTAAAATTAAGTTTGCAGTTAACCGCGTTTGCCCGCAGCCGGATTAAAAGGGCAACTCACCCATGTCAAGCTGTCTGCCAGCCGACGCGGTTAATTGCGAAGCAAAAATATGAAGGACACTATTTACGGACTTTTAGCGGAATTTGACACGCCGACCGAATTGGTCGAGGCGGCAAATCGCGTTCGGGAAGCCGGTTACAAAAAGACCGATGCCTTCTCGCCGTTTCCGATTCACGAAATTGACGAAGCTCTCGGCATTAAGCGTTCGATCCTGCCGTTTATGGTTTTAGGCGGCGGCGTGGTCGGACTTCTGACGGGATTGGGACTGACTTACTGGGTTCACGTCATCGAATATCCGATTTTGGTCGGCGGTCGTCCGTTTTGGAGTTTGCCTTCATTTATTCCGCCGAGTTACGAGCTGACGATCTTGTTCGCGGCGTTCACGGCGGTTTTCGGAATGATTCTCTTAAACGGTTTGCCGCAGCCGTATCATCCGGTTTTCAACGTTCCGCGTTTCGCGCTGGCGACGAGAGAAAAATTCTTTTTGTTGATTGAACGAACCGATGAAAAATTCGATTACGACGAAACGAAAAATTTTATGCAGGGTTTGAATCCGCAGGAGGTTTTCGATGTCGAAGAATAAGTTTAAAGTTCAAGGTTTAAAGTTTAAAGTCGGTAAACCATTGATTTACTGTTCGCTGCTCGCCGTTTACTGCTTACTTTTTCTGGGTTGTCGTTACGATATGCAGGATCAGCCGCGTTACAAGGCGTTTAAGAAAAGCAATTTTTTCGCGGACGATAAGGCAATGCGCGAATTGCCGGAAGGAACCGTTCCGCGCGGATTTTTGCGTGAAGATAAGCTTTACTATACCGGCAAAACCGACGCGCAAACGCCCGCGCCGGCGACGACGGCAACGCCCGCGACGGATGCTAAGGGAAATACTCTGGTCACGGATTTTTCGGGGTTGGTTTCCGAGTTTCCGGTTCCCGTAACGAAAGAATTGATTGACCGCGGCGAGCAAAGATACAAGGTTTTCTGCATCGTTTGCCACGGACCGGTCGGCAACGGCGACGGAATGATCGTTAAACGCGGCTTCGGCGCGCCGCCGACTTACAACGACGACCGTTTGCGAAACGCGCCGGTCGGACATTTTTTCGACGTGATCACGAACGGTCAGGGCAAAATGAACAGTTACGCTTCGCAAGTGCCGGTCGCCGACCGCTGGGCAATCGTCGCGTATATCAGAACTTTGCAAATCAGCCAGAATCCGAACGGAAATATGCAGATGAATTCAAGCCGCGCGGCTAATGCCAATATGCCGAATGCCAATACGCCGAATGCCAATACGCCGACCGCGCCGACAACACCGGCGACGAACGCGAATACTTCTGGAGGAACGCGCTAAGTGAACAGGGAAACAAATTTTAACGCACCCGAAGATTTCAACCGCTGGCGCACAATCGCGCTCGGCATCGGCGGCATTTTTTCGGTTGTGATGCTGGCAATGATGGTGTTTTTCCCCGAATACCGTGAACAGGCTCTGCGTTCGTGGCTCTTAGGATTTATTTTCTGGGGCGGCATCGGGATCGGCGGTCTCGGCATTTTGATTTTACAGCACATTACGGGCGGCGCGTGGGGCGTGGTCATTCGCCGCGTCGCCGAAGCCGCGTCGCGCACTCTGCCGGTCATTCTTATTTTATTCATCCCGCTCGCCGTCGGCGTGGGAAGTTTATACGAATGGACGCACCTGATCGGAATTGACCGCATCGTGACCGAAAGACAGCCGTATTTGAGCGTTAACTGGTGGATAATTCGCGCCGTGATTTATTTTATAATGTGGGGCGCGATGATGTATATGCTGAACAAATGGTCGCTTCAGCAAGACCAGACGAACGATGAAAACACGGCGTTGAAAATGGCGCAGGATTCGTCGAAGTTCTCCGGTCCGACGATGGTTTTCTTCGTGCTGGTCGTCACATTCGCGTCGGTTGACTGGATGATGTCGCTCGATCCGCACTGGTTTTCGACGATTTGGGGATTGCTTTTCGCCGCCGGTTGGGGCTTGAGCTTTCTGTGTTTCGCGGTGACGATTTTGGCTTATCTGGCGGATAAAGCTCCGATGAACAGAATCTTGGGCGCAAGACATTTTCACGACATCGGCAAATTGATACTCGCGCTCGTGATGGTTTGGGCGTATTTCAATTTTTCGCAGTTTTTGATTATCTGGTCGGGCAATATTCCCGAAGAAACGCGTTGGTATTTAACGAGAATAGAAGGTGCTTGGGGCGTGGTCGGTATTTTGCTGGTCGTCTTTCATTTCGCCTTCCCGTTTCTTCTTCTACTCAGCCGCGACCTCAAACGCAATCCGAAAAGATTGGCGTTTATGGCGATTTTTATTCTCGTGATACGGCTTGTAGATATGTATTACATCATCGGTCCGAGTCCGCGCATCGGCGCGAACGGACACGAAATGCCGTTTAGCGTGAGCTGGATGGATTTCGTCGCGCCGGTTGCGGTCGGCGGAATCTGGCTCTGGTATTTTTTCACGCAGCTGATGAGCCGTCCGCTCGTGCCGGTCAACGATCCGTATCTGGAAAACGCGATCAAGCACGGGAAAGGGCATTGATAATTACGAATTTCAAATTACGAATTACGAATGACCAAAATAATTCATTCCGATATTCGTAATTCGTAATTCGTAATTCGTAATTGAAATTATGGCGACGAAACACGAAAAATCTTTTGTTAATTTCGAGAAACCGTATGAAAACAATATCATCGGTTTGCGCGGCGTGATTTATTTCGCCGCCGGTTTGTTTCTGCTGATTGTCATTACCTTCGGGTTGATGTTCGTTCTGCAAAATGTTTTGGAAGACCAGTCAATCGAAACCAAAGACGTAAAACGACCGATGATGATGAGCGAAAAGGAACAGTTGCCGCCCGAACCGCGTCTGCAAGCCGCGCCGGGGTTCGGAGTCGAAAGTCCGCAGGGCTATGTCAATCTGGAGTTAAAAGCTCCGCAATCGGAATATCGTGAACGCCAGAGAGAATGGGAAATTCTCTGGAAAGAAGGACAAAAAGATGCGAAAACCGGCACGGTGATCAGTTTGCCGATTGAAGAAGCCAAGCAGAAACTTCTTCAGCAGAACGTGAAAACGCGCACCGGCGAAGAAGCCGATAAAATTTTAGACGAATCGCGCTCGATTGTTTCGTATTCGAGCGCGGGTCGCACGGCGACCGATAAACGCAGATAGGAAGTTTTTATGAAAAAAGGTTCAACCGTTTCAGCAGTTTTGAAACTGAAACTTTTTGCGGTTTTAAGTATTCTGCTCGTTGCGGCGAATGTTCCGGCACAAAAATCGGAGCATTACAATTCGCCGCTCTACGCGCCGAAAACTTATGATCCGAATCAATCGGTGACCAGCAACGGTCTGCCGCCGATTCTCGACAAAGTGGGAATCGAACAAAAGCTGAACGCGCAAATTCCGCTCGATGCCGAATTGAAAAACGAAGACGGCAAAACCGTCAAACTCGGCGAGTATTTCGGCAAGAACCGTCCGGTGATTCTGGCTCTCGTTTATTACGAATGCCCGATGCTCTGCAACGAAGTTTTGAACGGTTTGACCGGCAGCTTAAAGGGAATTTCGTTCGACGCGGGAAAGGATTTCGATGTCGTCGCCGTCAGTTTCGACGCGCGCGAAAACGATAAGCCGGATTTAGCGAAAAATAAAAAAGCGTCTTACTTGGCGAGATACGAACGCGACGGGGCGGAAAACGGCTGGCATTTTTTGACCGGCACGCAAGAAGAGCTTGACAAAATAACGAACGCCGTCGGATTCAATTACAAATACGACGAAACGACCAATCAATTCGCGCACGCGGGCGGGATTATCGTCTTAACGCCGGACGGCAGGGTTTCGAGATATTTTTACGGCATTGACTACGCGCCGAAAGATTTGAAATTCGGTTTGATGGATTCGGCAGAAGGCAAAATCGGAAATCCGGCGGAGAAACTTTATCTGTATTGTTTTCACTACGATCCGGCGAGCGGCAAATACGGTTTGACGATCTTAAGAGTTATGCGCCTGATGGCGGTCGCCACCGTTTTAGGCTTGGTCGGAATGATTTTCGTTTTTTGGAAACGCGGTCAAAGAAAAGAATTTAGTTGATTGTTAATCGCTGATTATCGTTTGTTAATTGTCGGAGTTTAAGCCAAACATTTAATAAACGCCCAGCGGCGATTAACGAAAAAGATTATGCAAACGAACTCCTGGGTTCCTTTATTTCCGGAACAGGCTTCGACTTTCGCCGGGGAAGTTGATTCGCTGTATCTGTATTTGATTGTCGTCAGCGCGATTTTCACGATTGGCATCGTCGTCGCCGTCTTCTTCTTTTTCGTCCGCTACCGCGAAAAAGAACGGTTTGCGACCGGCGCGGAAATTCACGGCTCAATCGCGCTCGAAACGATTTGGTCAATTATTCCGTTCGTTATTTCGATGACAATTTTCCTCGGCGGCGCGATTGTTTATTACGATCAATATCGCCCGCCGGTTGACGCAATGAACGTTTACGTGGTCGGAAAACAATGGATGTGGAAATTTCAACACGAAACGGGTCAGAGGGAAATTAACGAACTGCACGTACCGCTCGGGCGCAATGTTAAATTGACGATGACGACCGAAGATGTTCTGCACGACGTTTACGTTCCGGCATTTCGCACCAAAGCCGACGTGATTCCGGGACGTTATACGACAATCTGGTTTAACGCGACGAAACCGGGCAAATATCATCTGTTCTGCGCCGAATACTGCGGTTTGAATCATTCGGGAATGGGCGGTTGGGTTTACGTGATGGAGCAGAGCGATTTCGATAAATGGCTCTCCGGCAATGTTTCCGGTCAAACGCCCGCGCAAGCCGGACAGGATTTATTTCAAAACAAGCTCGGCTGCGCGTCGTGTCACGAAGGCGGCGCGAGCCAGCGCGGAGCGCATCTCGAAGGCTCGTATGGTAAGGATGTCAAATTAACGAACGGGCAGACGGTGAAATTCGACGACGAATATATTCGCAATTCGATTTTGAATCCGTCGAGCCAGATCGTCGAAGGCTACCAGCCGATTATGCCGACCTTCAAAGGACAAGTTACCGAAGAACAACTTGTTTCGCTCGTCGCGTATATCAAATCTCTGAGCGGAAACACGTCTTCAACTTCGACTTCCGGCGGCACGACGATGACTTCCAATTCGCCGGGCAATACGAGCGTTACAAATGCGGCTAATTTAGCTTCGCCGCCCGCCGACCGCGGCGACGCGAACCGGCAGGGCAGCAATCCGAACGCGCCGAAGAATGAACCGGAAACGACGAAAAGAGATAGATAAAGTTTTATTGAGGGAAGAAGTTTTTATGCAAAACGTAGATGCAGTCAACATCGGAAATACAAGGGAAGTGCCGAAGGTAAATTATTTGACCAACGGTTACACGATAAAATCGTGGCTTTTGACAAAAGACCACAAGCGCATTGCAATTCTTTATCTCGTAACGGTTTCCGCCTTTTTCGCGCTCGGCGGGACGTATGCGTCTTTGATTCGCCTTGAATTGCTGACACCGGCGAGCGATCTGCTCGAGTCCGGCACGTATAACAAAGTGTTTACGCAGCACGGAATCATTATGGTTTTCTTCTTTCTGATTCCGTCAATTCCGGCGATTCTCGGGAATTTTCTGATTCCGATTATGATCGGCGCGAAGGATTTGGCGTTTCCGCGCATCAATCTTCTGAGCTGGTATTTTTATATGGCGGGCGGCGGTCTGGCTCTCTACGCGCTGATGCAGGGCGGCGTTGATACGGGCTGGACTTTTTACACGCCGTATTCGACGACGTTTTCCAATTCTTATGTGATGGCGGTCGGTTTGGGAATTTTCATCAACGGATTTTCCTCGATTTTGACTGGCTTGAATTTTATCGTCACCATTCACACGATGCGCGCGCCGGGAATGACCTGGTTTCGTCTGCCGCTTTTCGTTTGGGCGCATTATGCGACATCGCTCGTGATGATTTTGGGAACGCCCGTCATCGCCATTACGATTTTGCTGATGGCGATTGAGCGGCTCGCGCACGTCGGCATTTTCGATCCGGCAATCGGCGGCGATCCGATTTTGTTTCAGCATTTGTTCTGGTTTTATTCGCATCCGGCGGTTTATATTATGATTCTGCCGGGAATGGGCGTGATTTCGGAATTGATTTCCAATTTCTCGCGCAAAAAGATTTTCGGCTACGAATTCATCGCGTTTTCTTCGATTGCGATTGCCGTGTTCGGCTTTCTCGTCTGGGGACATCATATGTTCGTCTCCGGTCAGTCTGTTTACGCCGGACTCGTTTTTTCGTTTCTGACGATGGTCGTTGCCGTGCCGTCGGCGATTAAAGTTTTCAACTGGGCGGCGACGCTTTACAAAGGACAGATTTCTTACGATACGCCGATGCTTTACGGCTTATTTTTCATCGGTTTGTTTCTGATCGGCGGTTTGACCGGCTTGTTTTTGGGTTCAATCGGTTTAACGGTTCATTTGACCGACACTTATTTTATCGTCGCACATTTTCATTATGTAATGGTCGGCGGGCAGGTTCTGGCGTATCTCGGCGGTCTGCATTACTGGTGGTCGAAGATTACGGGCAAGTTATATTCGGAATTCTGGAGCAAAATCGCGGCGATTATTATTTTCGTCGGCTTTAATCTGACGTTTTTCCCGCAATTTATTCTCGGTTATATGGGAATGCCGCGCCGCTACGCTTCGTATCCGCCGGAGTTTCAAGTGTTGAATATTTTCTCGACCGCCGGCGCGTCAATTCTCGCCATCGGTTTGATAATTCCGCTTATTTATTTTACTTATTCGATTTTCTTCGGCGAAAAAGCACCGGCGAACCCGTGGCTTCTGCCCGGTTTGGAATGGCGCACATCGTCGCCGCCGCCGACCGAAAATTTTGATGAAACGCCGATTGTGACGTGGGAAGCCTACGAATTCGGCGAAGAAAGCGGTTTGGATTTGGAAGACGCGCGCACCCGTTACGCCGCGCCGCTCGCTTAAAATTCGCCGTCCGTCTTTTCGAGCAAAGAAGAAACGCGGCGCAGTTTGTTTGAACCGCGTCGCGTTTTTTCTAAAAAGGCTTGGAATGTATATCGAATGTTCCGAAGGATTTGCGCTTCGTGTTTAATCGAAAGAAGAGAAATTATTGCGGCGGATTTTGACGGGTATGAAAAGCGGATAATTTCGGATTGAAAAACTGTATGCGTTTAACTGGATAATTTCTCTGTTTTCGATTAAACACGAAGCAATTTAATTGCCTTCACCTAATAAGGCGAAAGGAAAAGCAAAAAGGTATCAGGAAACGAAAAATATTTTCTCAAAATTTTTTCCGAAGTTTTTACGAACGATTTTTCTTGTCGCCGACAAGCGCGAAAGGCTTGTGAAAGCAAACGAATTCGGTTTGGCAAACGAAGTATTTTAATCGTAAAATTTACATAATTTATGGCAACACACGCAGCGCATTTACACGACGAAGATCATTATCATCCGCCCGGACTTCAGCATCAGTTTGAAGATATGGGACAGCAGCAGGAATCCGCCTCGATTGGAATGTGGATGTTTCTCGTCCAGGAAATTATGTTTTTCGGCGGGCTGTTCACGGTTTATCTCGTATTTCGTTCGCGCTTTCCGATGGCTTTCGCGGCGGGCAGTAATCATCTGAACGTTTACTGGGGCGCGGGCAACACGGTGGTTTTGATCGTCAGCAGTTTGACGATGGCTCTCGCCGTGCATTTCGCACAGCTCGGCAAACGCAATTTGCAGGTTATCTGCATTATTCTGACGATGATTCTCGGGGCGACGTTTTTATGTGTCAAAGCCATCGAATATACCGATAAATACTACGAAGGAATCGTTCCGGTATCCGGTTTGAATCTAAAAACCAATAAGGAACTGGCTGATTCCGACGAGCATTCGGGAACAGTGAGCGTTCCAGTCGGCAGACAAGACCCAAACGAATCGCTCGATATGGGCAACGGCGAACACGGCACCGAAGAAGAAAAATATGTTAATCCGACCGGCGATTTTCTCTGGCGAGACACTTCTCTGGTCGCGCAGGCGCAACAGGGAAAATATCTGACCGACGCGGAAAAAATCGGTTATTTCGCCAACGGCGAAATCAGCCAGGCGAAATTTCAGGATAAAGTCCGCATCTTCTTCTTTATTTATTTCGTAATGACCGGCTTGCACGCGCTGCATATGATTATCGGCTTGGGTCTTATGGCGTGGCTTTTGTGGAAGGCTTGGATCGGCAGCTTTACCGCCGATTATTACGCGCCGGTCGAAATTTCCGGTCTTTACTGGCACTTTGTTGACATCGTTTGGATTTTTCTTTTCCCTCTGTTGTATTTATTGGGAAGGCATTTTGGAGGACATCATTAAAATGGCACAACGGCAAATTGATAAACACGAAAACCAAGAACACCAAGAACACCAGGAAGGCGAACATCATATTGTTTCGATTCCGCTTTATTTATTGGTTTTCGGAATTTTAATGGTCGGCACAATTTTGACGGTTGCCGTTGCTTTTGTTGACCTCGACCATATTTTCCCCGGTGCGAACACTTTAGTCGCGCTGCTCATCGCCTTTACCAAAATGACGTTCGTCGTGCTGATTTTTATGCACGTTCGCTGGAGTTCAAAGTTGATTTGGATGACGGCGATTGCCGGATTTTTCTGGCTGGCGATTATGTTCGCCTTTACGATGCAGGATTACCTGACGCGCACGCAGGGCGTTTTTACCAGATAGAATTTTCAAGATTTTCCAGATAAAAAAGGCACACTCTTTACTGAAGAGCGTGCCTTTTTTATCTTCGATCTTAACAAAATTATTTTTTGCAATTTGCGTCGGCGACATATTTCGTCAATTCGCTGTTGCTTCTTTTCGCCAGCAACGCTTCGACCGGCTCAAATTTTCCTTTCGGCTTTTCTTTAAGCATTGTTTCGTATGATTTTAACGCGCTTTCCAGACCGGCGAGTTGGGCGGCGTTTTCATCGACGGCTTTGTCTGGATTTCCCAATTTAAAAGCCGCCATTCCAAGCGTGTAGGCGACTGTTAAATCGCTGCCGAATTTATTCTTTTTGTCCAAAAAAGGACTCATCACGCCGCCACAGGCGATAATGCTCACCTGATCGGTTTCAATTACATACTTTAAAGCCTGTTCGCGCATTTTAATCGTTTCTTTGTCGAACGGCTTTTCTTCGACGGCGCGAGCCGTGTTGATAACTAATTCTTTTTCAGTTTGTCCAAAACCGCTCTGCGCGAAAGCGGCGATGACAAACAATGCGAAAATTATTGTAGATTTTTTCATTTTAAAGTTTTCCTTATAAAGCGATTAATTCAGATTTTATTTTGCCATTTGTTTCCGATAAACGGCAAAGCGGCTGTTCCGCGTCGTGATAAAAAACGCACAGCCAATTTTTCGAGGCGGCGCGCGGCAGCAAATCTTGTTTCGCTGCCAGCGTTTCCAAAGGATAAAGGTCAAAACTCATAATCCAGGCGGGCAATAAATGATGGCGCGTCGGAACTAAATCGGTGAAACCGAAAATCGTCTGATTGCCGCTTTGCAGCTGAAAAGTCTGCATCGAAGCGTTGTGTCCGCGCCGTTGTTTCATTCGCAATCCTTTGACGACTTCGTATTCGTCGGGCTTTAATTCGATTTGTCGGCTTTCGACGAGCGGCTGCCAATTTTCCTTCAGATAACTCGCGCGGTCGCGTTCGGTCGGATTTTCGGCGTGTTCAAATTCGCTTTTTGAAACGAAATAACGCGCGTTCGGAAATTGCGGAACGATTGCGCCGTTTGCATTGCGAAGCGTGTTGCCGCCGCAGTGATCGAAATGCAGATGCGTGTTGACGACGATTGAAATGTCTGCGGGTTCGCAGTTTGTTTTCTCGAAAAGCGTTTCGGCGAAAGGTTTTTGGCGGTTGATTCCGTAAATCGCCGCTTGTTTTTCCGTCCATTTTTCGCCGATGCCGGTTTCGATCAGAATTTTTTCCGAGGGCGTTTCAATAAACAGACAATTCGTTTGCAAAGCGATGCGGTTCAATTCGTCGGGCGGACAAACTTTTTCCCACAAAACGCGTGGCACAACGCCGAACATCGCGCCGCCGTCGAGCCGAAACTCGCTGTCGGGAATGATTTCGACTCGATAATCGGCGAAAATCACGATGAAAGTGAAAAACTAAAAGTAAAAAACTAAAAATGGAAAACGGAAAATGGCAAGCGGAAAATGATTTATTTAAACACTTTCCGCTTGCCATTTTCCGTTTTCCATTAAAATGCTATTTTTTCGGCGCGGGTTTTGGCGGCGGCGGCGGCACTTTCCCTTTCGGTGCGGGCGGCGGCGGCATTCCGCTCGGCGGCATTCCGTTCGGAGACATTCCCGGCGGCATCTGCTGCTGCATCATTTCTTCCTGCGCTTTTTTGATGTCTTCATCCGAAGGCTTCGGAATGTCGAAATCTTCGGCGACTTCAATCGGATTATTTTTGACAATATCGTCGAGAACCTGCTTTTGCTTGTCTTCTTCGAGCTTGCCTTTGACCATTTCGTTAATCGGCACTTCGCGTCCCATCGGATTGCTCGGGTCTTTCATCGTCGTCGTAATCAAAATATGACGCACGTCGTAAGTGTCCGCCGGTTGACCGCTTGCGTCTTTGCCCGTGCCTTTCTTTTCGAGCTTGATAATGTGATAACCGTAGGGCGATTCGACCAGATTGTCGGCGATTTGTCCGGGTTCGAGCGCGAGAGCCGCCTGCTCGAACGCCGGCACCATTTTGCCCTTCGTTACGTCTTTGTAAAGTCCGCCCTGCAACTCGCCCTTCGGGTCTTTGTTGCCGGGATCTTCGCTGAATTCATTGGCTAATTTGGCGAAGTCTTCGCCCGCTTTGGCGCGGCTTAAAATCTGTTCGGCTTTTGCTTTTTTCTCTTTCGTGTCGTATTCGGGATGATCGGCGATGTATTTCTGAACGTCCTCGTCGGTAACTTTCGTTTTTTCGACCAGAGTTTTCTGCGCGTAGCGGCTGGCTAAAAATTGCGACTGCTGTAATTTAACCTGTAAATCGAGATTGCGCTCAAATTCATCGCCGAGTTCGGCGCGTTTCGCGTTCGCTTCGGCTTCGTAGATTTTGATTTTCGCAAAATCATCTTTCGCCTGATTGATTTCCTCTTCGCTCAACTCCTTGTCCTGCGGAAATTTGCCGCTTTCTTTGGCGAGCGCGATCTTCGAATCGAGAAACTCCTTAAATTCTTTTTCCGATTCGGGTTTCGCCGTATATTCCTTCACCTGATCTTCAGTGATAAAGCTGAACGGCGGCATCGGACCTTTGCCTTCGTTGACTTTTTTGTCATACAAGCTCGCGGTCACAATCGAGCGAATGCTTTCGAGTTCGTGCGCGATGTTCGGGTCTTTGTCTATACCGTCTTTTCTGGCTTGGCTGGCGACGGCTAAAAGCTGTTTGATATTTTCGGCGATTTTCTTTTTAGAATCGGGGCTGGCTGCCAACTGTTGCAACTGCATCGGACTTGCGTCCTTCAAAAGCAACGCCATATCTTCTTTAGTGACGCGCGTTAAAGGTCCATCATCCGTGCCGTGTCCGCCGACTTTGACCTTCCAAAAAACTAATCCCGCGCCGATTGCTAGAATGACTGCAATAACGACGATTCCTTTTGTTAAACTGTTCAATTTATTAAATTCCTCACTTGTGATAATTTCGATTTCTGATTTCAGGGGCAGCAACAATCAATAATAAACTTTTAATGCTTTTTTTGCACTAATTCCAATAAAACTCCGTTCGCCGCCGACGGATGAACGAACGCGACCAGACAATCTTCCGCTCCGGTTCGCGGCTCTTCGTCTATTAAACGCATCCCGTGCGCCTTTAGTTTCGCCAGCGACTCGACGATATTTTCGACCTCGACCGCGATATGATGAATGCCGCCGCCGCGCTTTTCGACAAACTTCGCAATCGGCGAATCATCGCTGGTTGCTTCCAACAATTCAATTCTCGTCTCGCCAATCGGCAGCATCGCCACGCGCACTTTTTGATCCTCTACCGTTTCCGTATGAACATTTTCCAATCCGAGCGCGTCGCCCCAAAACCGCAACGCTTCGTCAATTTTTTTCGTGGCAATGCCGAGATGATTGATTTTCACTTTCTTTCTAAAATTTCAACAAAAATTTTTACCAAATCTTCCAAATCTTCCAACAAATCAAAATTACGAATATCTTGAGTAACGATTTTCCGCGTTCGGTCGAGTGCGCCGAACTGCCAGATGCTGCCGGTCGTCACCGCGCCGTAAATAATCGTTTGTTCGGTCTCATCAGCTTTGTCGAGCGCAATCATTTCGACGGCAAGCTGCGTAAACCCGCGCGTCATATCGGCGTTTTTGGCTTCGACGATCAGCAAATTACGCTCGCGCCGTAGAAAATAATCCAAAGAACCTTTTAACTGATGATTATACTCGAGCCAGTATTCCGACCGCAGTTTCGATTCGGTCAAGCGTCTGACTTCCGCCATCACGGGCGCAATCAAAAATTCGCGGCGCGTGATTTCATTTTCCAGACTGATATGCAATATCGCGTCTTCAACGGTCGCAAACAGACTTTCCAAAACGGGTAAATCCCGATCAGTGCGCGGCAGTTCGATACGTCCGTTTTCTTTCGCGTAGCCGAAGTATTCCAGAATATCTTCAGTCGAGGCGCGCATCCGAAAATAGTCGTGAAAAGTGTATTCTTTGTCAGGTTCGATAATCGGCTTTTTCATGCTTTATCTTAAAATTTCTTCAACCGCCGCATACGCGTTCGTTTTCTTTTCGGCAATTTCCCGCGCCAATTCGTCTAATTTTTCGCTTGCCCCGTTTCTACTCAAAACGTCCGCTAAAAGTTTTTCCTGCAACAAACCGAGCAAACGCCATTTGGCAATCGCCTGACGGCGTTCGAGGTTTTCGCCGGTTTTTTGAAATTCGTAATAGCTTTCGATGGCTTTTGATAAATCTTCGATGCCTTTCGATTCGGTGGCGACGGTTTTGACAATCGGCGGATTCCAAAAGTCAGGACGATGCGCGAGCGTTAAAAGTGCTTCGAGTTCTTTCTCGGTTCTGAGAACGCCGTCGCGGTCGGCTTTGTTGATGACGAAAACGTCGCCGATTTCCATTATGCCGGCTTTGATTGCCTGTATATCGTCGCCCATTCCGGGAACGAGAACGACGACCGAAACGTCCGCCGCTTTGACGATTTCCACTTCGTCCTGCCCGACTCCGACGGTTTCGACGATGATTTTATCAAAACCCGCCGCGTCTAAAATCGCCACCGCGTCAACCGTCGCGCGTGATAAACCGCCGAGATTGCCGCGCGTCGCCATCGAACGGATAAAGACGTTTTTATCCAAGCCGAGCGTTTGCATACGGATGCGGTCGCCTAAGATTGCGCCGCCGGAAAACGGGCTGGACGGGTCAACACAGACGATGCCGACACGCGCGCCTTGCTCTTTATAAAAAAGCGCGAGTTTATCAACGAGCGAAGATTTTCCCGCGCCGGGCGCGCCGGTGATGCCGATGACGAGCGCGTTTCCCGTTTTTTGGAAAACCGCCTTCATAATTTCCGCCGCACCGTCCGCGCCGTTTTCGATTTTCGTAATCGCCCGCGCGACGGCTCTGATTTCGCCCGCAAAAAGTTTTTCGATTAAATTTTCCAAACTTAATTTATCTTAAAAATTTTTAAGTCGTTTTGATATTTCGCTTTTCCCGCAAACGCTGATTTTCTCACTTTTTCGGGCAAATAGCCACAATGCGATTCGTTAAGGTAGAGAATTCGATAAAATAAAAAAGACGAATCTGCGAACAAATTCGTCTTTTTATTTTAAGGATAAAATAAATCAAAAATCTACCAGCGCACCGGACGAATGTCGGGACCGACGACGTGTGAGTTGCTTAAAATCGTCGGGCTGCGGTTCGGGTCGAGCAGATTCGCGCCGTCCGAATGAATAAAATGCGCTCCATACCAGACGACGACATCCTGGTCAACGACCGATTCGCCGTCAATGAATTGGTCTATGTTGATGCAGCTTCCGCCGGTGGTCGTGCAGGTTCCGCCGGTGAACGAATAGCCGTCGTCAATTTCGTTTTGAAAGGGCGTGCCGTTCAGAACATTTTTATATCGCAAAACCCAAAAATCGCTGCGCCCGAATGTGTCGGCCGTGCCATCCAAAACGCTCGGCACAAGCATATACGCTTCGTTGCCGGTCGAATTTTGAATCAGAAGACTGCGGTTGGTTTGATAATTTCTGAGCCGGGTCATCTCGGTCGTCACCGGCTGCAAAAATTTGCGTCCGCGTTCGACCTGAAAGACTTTGTTAGTCGGATTAACAATGTCAAAATCGAAACGCCAGTAAACGTGGTGATTATGAACGTAGCAAACGCACGAATCGTTCGTCGCGCCGAAGCCGAAACGCGGGCGAATCGTGCCGTCGCTGGCGAAACGCCACTCCATAATATAGCGATACCAGCCGGCTTGCATTTCGCTGACCAGCACGACTTCGTTGTTCTGCGTGTAAACGGCGACACCGCGAAAATTTCCAGTGTCGTTGCCGGTGTCAAGCTCGGTCGTGGCGATTTGCCCGGGAGCGAGAATTCTGATGCCCGGAGCCGGATCGGTCGCTCCCGCGTCGGGAGCCTGGAACATATCTTCCTGAAACTGCCAGTCGCGATACGGACCGCATTGACCGCCCGTGTATAAAACGTTCAGCACCGGCGCGCTGCCGCGTTTGAGAACCGATTTGCCTTTATATTTAACGTCGGTCACCTCGATGCCCGACGCGCGCGTGCCGATGGAGGCTGCCGGGCGCGTAATCGTCATTTCCCAGAGCGTTGCGCCGTCCTGCATCACGGTCAAATTATATTGTCCGGTCGCGCCGCGTCCGGTCGTCGGTTGTCCCGCATTCGGCGCACCGCAGGCATCGGGCGCGGCGAGCGAAGTGTCCGGCGCGCCTTTTTCGTAGCGAATAACGCGCCCGCTCTTAATGCCGACACCGATAATTTCATTTTTCGCCGAATCGCCGCTCGTGTCGAGTCCGACGTTGACGATGCGTTCGGTCGTTCCTTCTAAAACGGTGGTCGGCGGCATCGGACGAAACGGAACGACCGTTCCGCCGCGCAGCATTGCGGAAAACCGCGCGTCCTGCTGCACCGCGCGCACCGCTTCCGCGAATTCTTCGTCGTTCGGCAGCGGTTGATAAAACGCCTGCGTGATCGTCACGGGTGATTTCCCTTCAAAATCGTTTTCGGCGACGAGCGTGCGGTCGTTCGTGTAATCGTAAAAAACGGCTTGAAAACGCGCCGGAATTTGCGTCGGCTTTGATTTGTCTTCGTTTTGAACGTAGTTAAGCTCCAAAAGGCGATAGCGCGTGCCGCTCAGATATTTTTGAACCTCCGGACTGCGCTCGACTCTGGCGCGCGCCGCGTCAACTTCCGCCGGCGTTCGTCCCCACGCCGTTGCTTTAATTTGCATCGGCGACTGCGCTCTTTTTTCTTTTTTCGGCGTGTTTTCTCCGCTGCCCGCCGCGAGATTGACGCTGGTCAGGGCGAGTCCCAAACCGAGAATTAGCAGAACGCGGTTTAACTTTTTCATTGTTTTCTCCTGTATTTATTACGAAACTTGAAGTAAATAAACTATTTATAGAAATAACACCGCGCCTCGAATAAATCAAGTTTTTCGCCGAAAAAAAGCCCGCCGATGCATTTGTCCGGCGGGCTTTTTTCGTTTATTTTGAAGCGTTTAACGCTTCGCGCTTATTTGCATTTGCTGTATCCGCAGTCGCGGCAGAAATCACAGCCCGAAGCGTGTTCGAGCTGTCCTTTGCATTCGGGACAGGTGCCGATCATACTCGACATCTTCGATTCGGTCGTCGAAACCGTCTGATTTTCCGCCGCCTTACTGATTTGCCGTTCCGAAGTCGGTATATTTTTCAGACGGCGGTCAATCAACTGCAAACATTCGGCAATCGCCTGTTCGGGCGAAGTCAAAAGGCGTTCGTTAAACCAGACGGCGTGCGTGCCGGTCACTTTGTTCAAACTGCGGGCGACTTCCTTGACATCAAATCCGCCGCGCAGCATTCTTGACGCGAGCAAGCCGACGCTTTCCGAAATCGGACCGGTCGCAAAAACTTCGAGAACGCTGTTTCCGTCGTGATTGACCGTGACATATAAATTCGCGGTGTCGAATGTGATGCGCCAGGTCGAGCCTTGCAGCTCGCGCGGACGATCAACTTTTTCCGCCTTGCGCGCCTTCGCTTTGGTCTGCGGAACCGTCTCAATCGTCGTCATTTCGTTGCATTCTTCGACGTGAATCGCTTCCGCGCCCGTTTCCGCCGTTTGTTCCGTTTCGGCTTTTTTGTCTTCGGCTTTGATCGAAGTCAAAACCTGTCCGTCGCGCGAGCCGTCGCGGTAATATGAAACGCATTTGCAGCCCAAATCTCTGGCGAGGCGGTAAAGCTCGTCAACCGATTCGATAGTGTCGTCGTTCGCGCCGTTGCACGTTTTCGAGACCGAATTATCCACGTTGCGCTGTGCCGCCGCGAGAACCTGAACGTGCTGTTTCGACGTGATATTCAACGCCGAAATGAAGTATTCGGGCAACTCGCTTTCGTGTTCGACGACGTGTTGCGCCGCCTGCTTGATTGATTCTTCGTCGGTCTGGTCAACCGAAATTCCCAGAGCTTCCGCCGCCAGAGTGTGAACGTAAGTGCGCGTTCCGATGGTGTCCTGACGAACGTAAGCCCACGAAAAATTCGGTTCGCAACCGCTCGATGTTTCGGCGACGAGCGAAATCGTGCCGGTCGGCGCGATGGTCGTCGTTTCATAATTGCGCGGCGTTAAAGGCACATCGCGCGAGATGCCGATTTCATCGTAAATAAACTGCGCGTAAGCGTCGCGGTTCGCTTCGAATTCAGGAAACGCTCCCTTCGCCGCGCCGATTTTCAAAGATGCCTTCCACGCTTCCCTGCGGACAAAGCCCATCACCTTGTCCATCAAATCAATCGAATCCTGCGAGCCGTAGGTGATTTTCAGTTTCAGACACAAATCCGCAAAACCCATAATTCCAAGCCCGACCGGACGAGTGCGTTTGACCACATCGTCAATCGAATCGAGCGGAAAATCGCCCGCGTCAATCACGTTATCCAAAAACTGTGTGCTAAGCTGCGTAACCCTTGCCAGTCGTTCCCATTCGACGCATTCATCAACATTCACGCCGTCGCCTGCATTCTTGTAAAACTTTGATAAATCAATGCTTCCGAGATTGCACGAATTAGAAAAGTGAAGAAATTGTTCGCCGCACTGCCGATTATTGATGTATGAAAACATCGGGTTTCCGCGTTCGGTCAGCGATTCGAAGCCGCCGACAAAGAAGTTATGAAATTCATCTACCGTCCCGTTATAAACGGTTTCCACGCCGTCCGGGACGATTGAAACGACTTTATGATTGGTCATCAAGGCAGCCTCCCTTAAATCGGCAAAGGTATGAAACGGGCTGGTTTTCCTGGAAATTTCGAAGCTGATACCTTTTTCGCCGCAAGCCGTTATCCAATCTTTCTTTTGAATTTTGCCGTTAGCTTTGCATTCTAAAAATGCTTCCACCTGTTTGACCCGGAGGTCTGCTTTTCTTCTTTCGTGTCCGGCTTTTACATTGGCGAGTCGATCAGACTCCCAATTCGGCACAGTTATCCGGTAAGAATTCAGAGCGCATCTCGAAGAACAGACACCGCTTTCACGACGGTAGGGAATAGTAGTAAATTTAACGCCGCAAACTTCGCAATTTTTATTGATGTGAACGCGACCGTCAATAAAAATACAGTCGTATCCCTGAGCCGCCAGTTCCAGATAAAGTTTGACCGAACGCGGATCTTGGTCGCCGTGTTCCAAACCCAATTCTGCCGCCGCCCATTTTGCCAGTCCTAACACGCCGCCCAGATGATCGTTACGCCATTTGGAAAACTGTGTCGGCAATCCTCGCTCGCCGGCATACTGCGCCCACTCTTTCGCAGAAAATCTGCGTCCGAGTTGTTTCGTAAACTCTAACGCGCAAATTTTTAGCTCCTCGTTATTAATTCCGCTAAATCTGCCGTTGCGCTCACCGCTCACGGCATCAGACATATTTTGCCGATATGCCGCCCATTTTTCCGCGCTCCATTCGGTTTGCGCGCGAACCATCGGATTATTTGCGCCCGCCATCGCGTCGCCGTGCAAACGGTTGTGGTCTTCGACGGACATAATTTGCAGATTTTCCGGATTATTGTTCCGAGCGTTAAAGTCCTTATGGTGAACTACGCAGCCCGACGGAATCGCTTGCAAGTTTTGGTGAAACTGCGCGATCAACCGGTGTTCGGCACGGTTCGCGGCTTGCCCGCCGTTGTTCAGCCAGATGTAATCTTGCGAACGCGAATTGGCGGCGGGAAATAAATCTTTGAGCGAAGCGTGATAGCGCGTCATAATATGCAAACTGTCGCCTTTCTGCAATTCATCTACCCGCTTATAGCCGCCGCCTCTAATCAAAAATTTATGATTAGCCGTTGCTCTGACAGTCGAGCCGTCGTCCAAAGTAACTTTGAAAACTGGCTCTAATCCGGTGATTCGAGGATTACGCATCGTGCGAATGACCAGACTTCCGCGTTTATTTAAAGCATAGACGGAAACGTCTTTGCCGGCTTCGGCAAGCTCTTTGATCGGCACATTGCCGCGTCCATCGGCGACGGCGACCAGGGTTTCGCCCGTCACGCACGGATTGCTCGCAAAGATCGGTCCCATCGAATTCATCATATGATTATGACGATTGACCTGATCAATAAACGCGATGCCCGGTTCGGCGTATTTATGCGCCGAAGCGATGATTCTGTTCCAAATATCAGGCGCGTAAATCTGCCCCGCGCTCGGAGCTGCTTCTATCGCGCAGTCGGACAGATCGGCGTTTTCAAAAGCCATTTTGTCGGCAAACGTCACGGTTTCGCCGTTCGGTTTTCTGTAAACGACGTAATCCTTTCCGGTGACGGCATCGAAAATCGGTTGCGTCCACGCTTCGCCTTCAAATTCGGTTTGAAACCACTGTTTATTATCAACCGCTTCTAAAAAATTATCGGTGACATTGACCGAGATATTAAAATTCGTCAGGCTGTGCTGATCGTTTTTGGCGTGGATAAAACGCAAAACATCCGGGTGCGTCACGCGCATCATTCCCATATTAGCTCCGCGCCGCACGCCGCCTTGTTTGACGACTTCGGTCATCGTGTTGACGATGTTCATAAACGAGACCGGACCGCTCGCCACGCCGCGCGTCGAATTGACCATCGCGCCCGCCGGACGCAGAAATTCATACGTCATTCCCGTGCCGCCCCCGGTCTGGTGAATAATCGCCGCCGCCTGCGCGTGTTCCATAATGCCGTCAATCGAATCGGGAACTTTCAAAACGAAACACGCGGCGAGCTGTCCCTTCGGTTTTCCGGCGTTCACTAAACAAGGCGTATTCGGGACAAATTCGCGGTTGAGCATTATCTCCAGCATCGAATTGTAGAAATAATCGCGCATCACCGAATCTTTTTCGGCGCGCGAAACGTGACCGACGACGCGCCGCGCGATGTCCGACCAGGTTTCGAGCGGTTCGCCGTTGACATCCTTTAAGCTGTAGCGTTTGCCGACGACTTTTTCACCGTTCAAACCAATCGGTTTGATTTCGCGCCGCGTCGCCGTCGCGCTTCCGTTTCCATTCGATTTTCCGTTTTTGACGACAAAATTATCCGACACCACAGGCTCGAAGACTGTACTCATTTTATTTTTCCTTCCTCAGCGTCCGCTAGAGACAACTATATTATATTTATAAGTTTTTGCCCGCGAACTGCATTTGCACAGACACGGTTTCGGAGCATTGTTTTTGATTTTATCTTGAGAAGATTTGTATTGGAATTTTCCTCAAGTGAAAAGAAATATAGCGCGAACAAAACGGCTTGTCAACAGAAAAAATGCACAATATCTTGTGCCTGTTCTAAAATCATCGCCCAAATGTCGTGTAAGTTAAAGTAATTCCTTAGCTTCCGCGTTTGAATTTTTTTTTCGTCTGAAGAATAAATTTTTCAGCGGTCGTGAAATTTGACTTTCGCCTCGGGATTTACCGAAAATAAATTATATGGATAACTTGATACACGGCACAGCTGCCGACGGAACGGTGCGCGTAATGGCGGCGATTACGACGCAGATCACAGCCGAAGCAGTTCGCCGACACCAAACTTCGCCGACCGTTTCCGCCGCGCTCGGGCGCGTTCTGACGGGAACTTTGCTGCTCGGCGCGAGCCTGAAAGAATTAGACCGTTTGACGGTCAAAATCGAAGCCGACGGCGCGGTCAAAGGCATCGTCGCCGAAGCGGGCGCAAACGGCACGGTGCGCGGTTACGTGAAAAATCCGTCCGCCGAATTGCCCGCTAAAGAAAACGGAAAATTCGACGTTTCCGGCATCATCGGCAAAGGAATGTTTTACGTCATCCGCGAATCCGGCTACGACATCGGGCTTTACCGCGAACCGTATGTCGGCTCAGTGCCGATAACGTCCGGCGAGATTGCCGAAGATTTTGCTTATTATCTGGCTAAATCCGAACAAATTCCGTCCGCCGTTTTGCTGGGCGTTTTATTGCAAAATCACGAACCGTTCGTCCGCGCGGCGGGCGGCGTGATGATTCAAATGATGCCCGGCGCGAACGAACACATCATCACGATGATCGAAGACACGATCAGGCACGCGCCGCACATCACGAGCGTCATCAACGAAGGCGCGAAGGCTGAAGATTTAATCAAGCTCGCGCTCGGCGAAATCGAGTTTGAAGTTCTGAGCGAAAAGCCGGTCAAATTTGAATGCAACTGTTCGTTCGACCGCGCCGTGTCGCTGATTTCGTCGCTCGGACACGAAGAAGTCGCCGCAATGCTCACCGAAGACAAGGGCGCGAAAATGACCTGCGGATTTTGCAACGAAATTTACACGCTCGACGAAACCGATTTGCAAAAAATGCTCGCCGCGCAAGAATAATTTTGAAATTTAAATCGCATAAAATTCGCGGCGAAAAATTTTTCAAGCCGAAACTGTTCACTATTCACTATCAACTATTCACTAATAAAAAAGGGAAAATTGATTAATAACGAAAGGTGAATGATAAAATACAGCCCGGTTTGAAATTATTTGATTTGAGCATCGAAATATTTTTATGAGGGCAACAAATCTCCGTCTAATCTCTCTTTTGTTAGTTTTGTTTTTCGCCGCGTGTCAACAACAAAACGCGCCGTCGAACAGTTCAGCGCAAAGCGGTAAAACTTTGACCGTTTCTGCCGCCGTTTCGCTGAAAGACGCATTTAACGAAATCGCCGCGTTGTATAAAGCGAAAACCGGCGCGACAATCAATTTCAATTTCGGCGCGTCGGGCGCGCTGCAAAAGCAAATCGAGACGGGCGCGCCGGTGGACGTTTTCGCCAGCGCGGGCGAAAAACAGATAAACGAACTCGCCGCCAAAAATTTGATTGACGCGGCAACCAGACGCGATTTCGCCCGTAATAAGTTAGTTCTAATCGTCCCGTCAGATTCCAAAATAAACATCGCCGCCGTCAATGATCTAAGCAAGCCGGACGTTCAAAAAATTGCGGTCGGAAATCCGAAAACCGTTCCCGCCGGACAATATACCGAACAGGTTTTTGAAAAATTAAACTTAAAAACGAGCGTCGCATCGAAATTGATTTTCGCCGAAGACGTGCGGCAGGTTCTCGATTACGTCCAACGCGGCGAAGTTGACGCGGGAATAGTTTATACGAGCGACGCGCAAAGCGCGCAGGGAAAAATTCGCGTCGCCGCCGAAATTCCCGAAGACGCGCACGAGCCGATTTCGTATCCAATCGCCGTTATCAAAGATGCAAAGGAAATCGAACTCGCGCGCCAATTTACGGATTTGGTTTTAAGCGCGGACGGACAGAAAATTTTGCAAAAATACGGATTTACAGGCGCGCCGGAAAAATGATTTGGGAATCGTTCAAACTTTCCCTTTTGATCGTCAGCGTCGCCACCATCATCATCGGCGCGGTCGGTTTGGCGTTCGCCTATCTACTCGCCAAACGCGATTTTCGCGGCAAGGATTTATTAGACGCGATTCTCACTCTGCCGCTCGTTTTGCCGCCGACGGTGACGGGTTATTATTTAATCGTTCTTTTGGGCAGACGCGGATTTCTCGGCGGCTATATTTACGATTTGACCGGCTGGACAATCGCGTTTACGTGGCAGGGCGCGACCGTCGCGGCGATTGTTGTTGCGCTGCCTTTGATGATTAAGGCGGCGCGGGCGAGCATCGAATCGGTCAATCCCGATTACGAAATCGCGTCTTACACGCTCGGCAAAAGCGAAGCGGAAACTTTTTTTCGCGTCGTTTTGCCGCTGGCGAAACGCGGCGTAATCGCCGGGTTAGTTTTGAGTTTCGCCCGCGCGCTCGGCGAATTCGGCGCGACTTTGATGATTGCCGGAAACATTCCGGGCAGAACGCAAACGATGCCGCTGGCGATTTATGAAGCGGTCGCTTCGGGCGACGACCAGACCGCGCGAACGTTGGCGATAATTTTAACCGTCGTTTCGATTTCCGCCGTTTATTTCACAAACAAAATCAGCCGCTCGAATATTTACGGCTAGAGATTTGTTAAATTCAAATAAAAATGCTGACGGTCAACGTAAAAAAACGACTCTCCAACGAACGCGAATTCGCGCTCGACGTTTCGTTCGCGGTCGGCGGCGGCATCACGATTTTGGCGGGTGCGTCGGGCGCGGGCAAGACGACCGTTTTGCGTCTTATCGCCGGAATTTTAACGCCCGACGAAGGAACAATTAAATTGGATTCGCAAGTTTTTTTTGACTCGGACTGCCGCCTAAATCTTTCGATTCAAAAACGGCGCGTCGGTTTCGTTTTTCAAGATTACGCTTTGTTTCCGCATTTGAACGCGCTCGAAAACGTCGCTTACGGCGTGAAGGAAGCGGGGCGCAATTTCAAAATCGAAAAGGCGCGCGCGATGCTTGCCGCGCTTCACATCGAACCGCTCGCCAAACAATTTCCCGGAAAAATGTCGGGCGGCGAACAGCAGCGCGTCGCGCTCGCCAGAGCTTTAGCATCCGCTCCGGCAATCGTTCTGCTCGACGAACCGCTCGCCGCCGTTGACGTTGAAACCCGCGTTAAACTGCTCGACGAAATCGAAGCGGCGCAGCACCGTGCGAAAATTCCGTTCATCTATGTAACGCATAACGAAACCGAAGCGGCGCGTCTCGGCAGTCATCGAATCGTCCTGAAAGACGGAAAATCAATCGAAGAAAATTTGTCGCGCCCGAATAAAATTTGAGCTACGCGAATCTAAAAAAACGCTTTACAATTTACCAATGAAAACGATTAAAGTTCAGTCGCAACAGCGCGAGGAAATGATTGAGATTACGCGCGAGGTCGAAAATTATTTGCGTGAATCCGAAACAGAAAACGGCGCGTGCGTTTTGTTCACGCAGCACACGACGTGCGGCTTGACGATCAACGAAAACGCCGACCCGGACGTGAAACACGATATGCTTTTGTTTTTGAAAAATCTGATTCCGCAGGATTACAAAGGCTTCCGGCATTTTGAACACAACTCCGACGCGCATCTGAAATCTTCGTTCGTCGGCGTGAGCTTGAGCGTTCCGTTCGCCGACCGAAAATTGCTTTTAGGTCGCTGGCAGGGAATTTATTTGTGCGAATTCGACGGCGCGCGCGAAAGAAAAGTTTTAATACAAATTTTAGTCGCACAATAATGCGGAACGCCGTTGAATTTTTCTGAAAAAAAATCGCGCGGCGATTGATTTTATTTTTTTGCGCGCGGAAAAACTAAAATCGCGTCGCCGATTTTTCGTTCGCCTTCCTTGTCCGACGGGTGATTGACGACTTTGCCGTCCAGAAACATTGTGCTTGAGCCGCCGCCGTCCAAATTCATCGCGTCCGTCGCGCCCAAATCGAGCAGAATTTTCGCCAAATCTTCCAAACCAATGCCGCCGCTCGCTTCGCTTCTGCCGTCAACGGTGACCATCAAAAATTTGCCGTCTTTCAATTTCGCAACGGCGGTGCGCGGATGTTTCGTTTCGACAAAAGATTTGCTCGATTTTTCTTCTTCCCAAGTGATTTCGATTTTGCCGTTTTTGATTAATTGCGGAACACCGTTGGTAATGTCTTCTGATAATGCGTAAGCCGAACTTGGCATAAATTCTGTCGGTGAAGAATGTTTGCCGCGAAATTTTATTTTTGTACCAACTTTTAATAACGCTAAAAGTTGAGTGCGTTTTTGTCCGCTCGCCGAAATGATATAACCGTCAGCCGGAATTCGATTACTTCCTTTTCCGTCAAAGATTTGTTTCACTATACCGTTCCTGATTACAAATTCAATTCCGCTATTGTCGGTTAAGGTTGTCGGATAAAAATTGTTTTGAAACACCACCAAATCATTTTCTTTTCGTTCACGATTAGTGCCAACATCGAAGTCCTGTTTTTTGACTGTGAAAAAATCGGAAATATTCGCTCTTTCAATTGCCACTTTGGTTTGTCCCGAATTATTTGAAATCATCAGGGCAATTCTTCCGTTTTGCGACTCGCTGTATAAACTGTTATCAATCATTAAAATGCCTGCCGCATCGCCCGCGAAAATACTTTTGTCCAATCGAAAAAATCCGCCGTTAATTGCCGCGAACGCGCCGTGTCGCATTGCCATTGAAGATGTCGTTTCCGTGCCGATTGCCGCGTCCGTCGCGTGAACGACATCGAGGCGCACCTTTGTTAAATCGAGCCGCAAAAGATTCATTTTGACCGGCGCGTCGTCAATCACTTTTTCAATCTCGGCGTATTCGATGCCGTCGCGCACCGTTTTGAATTCCTGCGCGAAATTAATCGTGCAAAGCGAAAGCGCGAGCAGAACGATTTGAAAAACGCGGCACGTATTTTTGTGAAAAAATGTCGGATTCATAAATTTTTTTCTCTTTAATTTTTCTCGCAGATACTTTTTAATCGAAACTCGCGCCTTAGTAAATGAAGGGCAATGAAAAGTCCTTCTTAAATTTTATACAGGAGCATTTTTATTTATGATAAACCATATTTCCATTGCCGTTCACGACACCGAAAAAGTAGCCAAAGTTTTAGCCGAGCTGTGCGGCGGTTTTGTCGTTCCGTTTCCGCCGTGTCCGAATTCGTTTATGGTTCTGGCAAACGACGGACGAGGCTCGGCGATTGAAGTTACGCCGATTGACACGGTTTTAGTTCCGGGCAGAGGTTTGCCGCCCGCCGATATGGACGCGACCACGCCGACCGAAGAATTTGAAGCGCAATTCGTCAAAATTGATTCTCCGGCGCAATATGTCGCCACGCATATCAACATCAACACCAAATTAAACGAACAGGAAATTCGCCGAATCGCCGGGCGAGAAAACTGGCGCGTGCTGGTTTGCAACCGCGCCGAAGGCTTGTTTCAGTTGATCGAGATGTGGATCGAAGACCGCTTGATGCTCGAAGTAATGACACCCGAACAAACGGCGCGTTACGTCGAAATCACCGACCCGCAATTCATCTCGCAGGTGTTCGGAATTCCGATGCAGAGTCCGGCGGTCGAAAGCAATTCGACGATGCTGAACTAAATTTTCGACTTGTAAATAAATTCAAAAATGATTTCTTAATTCTTCGCGCTCTTTGCGCCTTTGCGGGAAATTTATTATTGTTTTCCGCAAAGGCGCAAAGAGCGCGAATTGAATTTCGGATTGATTCAAGAATTCCGTATTGTTGAAACTGCTTTTAATTTTCCGCTTCAAAAGGATTCCAATCCGTTTGCCAATCGAAAACTTCCAACGCGGCAAAGCGTTTTTTGTAATCGTAAAAAGAATTTCCTTCGTAGGCGTAGCCCGGATAATAAAAAATTTTGCCGTTTCGCGCCGCGTAATCAATCGTTAAAAGCATCGTGAAAATACCGAGACTGCGCGACGTTTCAGACGGCTCGAACATCGCGTAAACGGCGGAAACCGTCGCCGCGCCGACATCGAAAAACGACGCGGCGCGCAGCGTTTCGTTTTCGTAAACGCAGATTTCGAGCGCGTCGCACGGCACACTCGCCGGTTCGGAAGAAAGAAAATCAAACAGCGAATCGGGAACGGAATGTTTGAATCGCCGTTTGTGCCGCTCGAACAAATCTTCCTTTTCCGCGGTGATTTCAATCGGGCGAAAAACGATTTGCAAATCACGATTTTTTTTCAAAACGCGCCGCTGGCTTTGCGAGATTTCAAAATTTTCCAACCGCACGCGCAGAGGTAAAACGCGGCGCAAAGAATTTTCGTAAAAGCCGATATTGTAGCGAAAAAACTGCTCGCCGAAATGCCGCCAGCCGTCTGCCAGCAAGTCGTCGAGATGTTGCGGCGAAATGCGCGGCGTGCGAAACTCTTCGTTGATGAAGACGGGTAAATCTTTGAGCATAAAACAGAAAAAATATACCAAATCAACGCTGCCGACAAAAATCTGCGCGGACTGCGGCTTGCCGTTCGCTTGGCGCAAAAAATGGGCGAAGGATTGGGAAAATGTGAAATTTTGCTCGGAACGCTGCCGGCGCGGAAATAGTGGAAAACGGAAAATGGAAAATGGAAAATAAGAATCGTTCGTCGTATGTTTTCGCTTATCGCCAACTACTATCCACTATCCACTTTCCGTTTTCCACTATTTTTTAACGTTTTCAATCTTCGTCGCCAAAACATCGTTGAGCGCGCAGATGGCGACTCGTTTCGGCGTTTGCGGCAGGTTGATGTTGCCCAAATCTACCGTGCCGTTTCCCGAAATCGTTGCCGCGCCGAGTGGAATCCAGCCATTTCCGAAATCAACATAAACCGGCACGGACATCACAAAGTTTTCGGAAACGTCGGACTGCGTGATTTTCGCGTTCAAAACCGGTTTGCCGCCCGCTTCGATAATCGTATATTCGAGCCGGTAAGCCGGAACCTCAGTGCCGTAAACCCATTGGTCGAAAAACCAGTTCATCTTTTTGTTTTTATCAATGTCCATCTTCGGCGTGATAAATTTTTCGACCGAGCGTTTAAAATCTTCGGTCGAAACGTCCTGGTTGTAATGCGAGCGGATAAAATCCTGCATCATCGCCTGAAACTGTTTATCACCGGTTTGCCGGTCATACATCAGCATTCGGAGCATATGCAAAATATACGCGCCTTTCGGATAAATTAAATTTTGCGCGACCGCGCCGGTTTTCGCCGTGTTCAAACGATAGCCCTGCGTTACCGGTCCGACCGTGTAAGGTTTTTTTCCGCGCGTCTGCGGCGAAGGTTCAACTATCAGACGGCGTTGATTTTCCCAGAATTTAATAAATTTATCGGTGTTCTTTTCGACGTATTGCAGATACAGCGACGATGAAAAAGTGGCGAATCCTTCGCTCATCCATTGATCGTGATAGCTCGTCCAGCCGACGGCGTGTCCCCACCATTGGTGCGCGACTTCGTGCGGCGCGACGACATCCCAAAATTCGTCGGTTCCGCCGCGGCTACCAAATAGCTGCGCTCGGATTGTGCCGTCGAAGAATGCCGTGTAAGGGATGAAAACCAGTGTCGCCCAAGCCTGTCCGAAAAATGCGGCGGGCTGCTGCGTCATCGCCACGCGTTTGTGCGGCAATTTGCCGAAAAAGCTGTCGTAAATTCGCGTCGAGTTTTGCGCTTGTATCAAGACACTGTTCGCCATTGAGGTCGTATTCAGCGCGCCGATGGTCGTTCCGGTTACCGCGCCTTCGGCTTCCGCCTGCTGCACTTCCTGACGGACGGTTTTTATTTCCGAAGGCAGTTCCTTATTGACAAATACTTCCAGTCCGTAGCCGGTTTGCGGGTCGGCTAACTCTTTCTTAACAAAACCGCCGTAGTTAAATCCGGCAACCGCCATCTCGACATCTTTGGTTGACCAATGCGAAACGGTTAAATCGCCGTCGGTTTTTTCCGGTTCGGTCATTTCGCCGACACCGACCATGACGTATTTTTTCGGATAGCGAAACGTCAAATCGAACGTCGCGCGGTCGCCGAACTGTATGCCGGAATTGTTCGGATACCAGGTCGAGCGCGGCAGAAGAATAAAATTTCCGCTGCCTTCCTGTTTCAGCGCGCCTTCGCCTTCGTATTCAAAAGTTAAATTAAAAGCCTTGCCACTTTCCGGCGCGACGGGCAGAATTACGGCGAGACCGCCGTCTTTGTCTTTGTCTTCCTGTATAAAACTCAGCTCTTTGCCGTTGTCGTCTAAAATCCGCTTGACGCGCAAATAAGGGAAAAGGTCAAACGACAAAACGCGCTGTCCGGCGACGCGCGCCGCCAGCGTCACTTTGTCGGTCGCCAAAAGTCGTGTGCCGCGTACTGCCGTGTCAATTTCGTGATGCCAGATGTCGTAGATGCGCCGGTCTTTCGAGCTTTTCGCCGTGCCTTTTTTATATTCGTCCGCCAGATGAAACGCCGTCCAGATGCCGCCGCTCTCGGTGCTGTAATTTTCGAGCGCGACCTGTTCGGGATAGACTTCCGCAATGCCGAGCGGATCAAGTTGAAAAACCAGTTTCGAATATTTTTTGCCTTCGATAAAAACGGTGAAAAATCCGGGGCGCGGCGCGGCGTAGCGGTCCATCAAAATGCGCGTCGAAATGTTGTAGCGAAACTCGTTTTTCAATAAATCTTCTTTGGCGCGGAAAGCGTCGCGGGCGCGCCCCGCCTGCGCTCCGCCGGTCGAGATTTTGACGGCAGGCGATTGTTTTACTTCTTCAAAAGTTTCATCGGTAAAAAAGAAGACGAGCTGCGAAAACTGTTCTTTTAATTCGGGCGATTCGGTAAAGAAATTGAGCATTTTCTTTTCGCTTTCGACCGGCGGCACGAGTCCGATTTCGCCGTCGCCGAAGAAAACCGCGCCGGTCGTTTTGCCGTCAACCGGCGTTAAAAAATAAATCTCGCCGCTTTTGAACGTGAAAGTCGCCGCGTCGCGTTTGAGTATGAGATTGGAAACCGCCGCGTATTCGCCGCCGAAAGCGTTCGCGGTTTCCGACAATTTTCTGAGCTGCGTGTAAACCGGATCGCTGTTTGCCGTGACGGCTTTGACATCAACTTCGCCGACCACGCGCGGGTCTTTTTTATCCGGCGGATTTTGAGAAAAAATGCAAACGGCAAAGCCTAAAACGAAAACGATTGAAGACAGTATTCTTTTGCTCATAATTTAATTTTTGAAAAACTTTTGTTGTTCGGACGAAGATTTTAGATGCAAATTCAATTTGATTATTTGGATTTTAGTTTGTAAAGTCAAGAATTTGCACAATCGGCGCGTTGTCAATGCGGACGCTTTCGTGCGATTGTTTAGTTCGGAAGGTGAGATAAAAAATTGTTTGTAGAAACGAAAACGAAAACGAAGCTGTTAAAGAAAATGGGCGAAGCGATCCGCGATTTTTCGATGATCGAGGACGGCGATAAAGTGATGGTTTGTCTTTCGGGCGGCAAAGACAGTTATACTTTGCTCGATCTTTTGCTCGACGTGCAGAAGCGCGCGCCCGTCAAATTTGAAATTCTCGCCGTTAATTTGGACCAGAAACAGCCGGATTTTCCCGCCGCCGTTTTGCCGAATTATCTCGAAGAAATCGGCGTAAAATACCGAATCGTCGAAGAAGACACCTATTCAATCGTGCAGCGGCTCGTGCCGGAAGGAAAAACCTTCTGCTCGGTTTGCTCGCGTCTGCGGCGCGGAATTTTATACAGCACGGCGGTCGAGGAAAACTGCACGAAGATCGCGCTCGGACATCACGCCGACGACGTGATGGCGACGTTTCTTTTGAATCTTTTCTACGTCGGACAATTAAAGGCGATGCCGCCGATTTTGCGCTCGGATGACCGTCGCAATACGGTGATTCGCCCGCTCGCATATTGTCAGGAAAAAGATATTGCAAAGTTTGCGGCGGAGAAAAATTTTCCGATTATTCCGTGTAATCTGTGCGGCTCGCAGCCGAATTTGAAGCGCGCGCAGATGAAAAAACTGATTAACGAACTCGCCGAAAAAATTCCGAATGTGCGCTCTTCGATTATGACGGCTTTGACGAATGTGACCGGCTCGCACCTGCTCGACAACGAGCTTTACGATTTCAAAAATTTCGCGCCGTTTCTCAAACAAATTCCCGCCGGACACGGCAGCGTCGAACACGAACTCGACGCGGTGTTCGATCATTCCGACGCGCAGTTTGCCGGTTCGACCGTCAATCCCGAAACGATTGGCGGTTTGATCAACTAAGTAGAGGCGCGATAATCGAATGTAGAGGCACGATGCATCGCGTCTCTACGCGGAACGATTCCGACAAGATAAGGCGCGGTCAAATTGATTTGACCGCGCCTTTTTATTATCTTAACAGCAAATTTTACAAACTGAAATTAAAGCTCACAAAGCCGGTCGCTTTGATCGCTTGTCCGTCGCGCGTGAATGGTCTGAACTTCCATTTTTTCACCGCGTCGGTCGCCGCTCTTTGCAGCATCGCCGGACCGGTTGTGGTTTGCACTTCGGCGACTTGTCCGCTTTCGTCAACGGTTAATTCGACCTTGACGACACCGGTCATCCGCATATTTTTCGCCGCCAGCGGATAAACGGGATTCGATTTTTGGGTTGCGTAATTGACCAGCGAACCGACTTGCAAAGGCGAATTGTTTTTCGGAGTATCGGCGGAATTATTTGTCGGCGGAGGCTCGACTTTGTTCACCGACTCGTTAGAAGCGATTTTGTTACCGGCGTTGGCGGCGCGATTGCTATCGGTCGGCGGCGCGGGTTGTTTTTCCGCTTCCTTCTGCGCGACGTTCGCGGTTTCGGGAACTTTCTTTATTTCTTCCCTTGTCGCTTGATTATTTGATTTTTCGGGTTTCTCGGCGACGGTTTTCGGCGATTCACCGAAAGTCGGAACGGGTTGAAGGCTGACGTTCTGAGCTAAATTCGGGTTGTTTTGAACGGTCGAGTTAGCGGCGGCATTATTATTGTTCGTTACGGGCGTTGGCGTTGGAACGGGCAGCGCGGGCGTTTCGTTGACGGCGTTGACGACGACGCTTCTCGAATTGGCTAAATCTTCGCGCGCGTCGGCGACTTCGTTTTTCCAGCGCGTCGCGTCAAAATTGTCGCGCGCCAAACCGCCGCGGGCGTTCGTCGCTTCTTCCATCAAAGCCATCGCGTTCGATGTCTGCGCTTTGTCCTTGCTTAAAACGCGCGTTTGCTCGACGACTTTTTCGAGCGTTTCGCGCATTTTGTCAACGTCCGCGACCGCGTCCTTCGGCAAATTCGGGTCGGCGACGTTCAAGCCGAGCGAACGGTAACGCTCGATCTGATTTCTCGCGCCCTTGACGACCTGACCGGCGGCGGCGAAATAATTTGTCGCCGCGCCCGGTTTGTTGGATTTGGAAAGCTCGACCAGGAAATCCTGCGCGCGTTTGTAATCGCCCTGTTCGAGAAAGCTGTTGACGAGCAGCACATTAATCACGCCGTTGACGGTCGGATCGTTCGTTTCGCGGCGAATGTTTTCCAGCTCGTAAATCGCCGCGCTGTAATTTCTGACGGCGATAAAAGCCTTCGCCTTCGCCACGCGCTCGCGCATTATATCGCCCGACGTTTGCGCGGCGATAAAAATCGAGCCGATTAAAATTAACAAAATCGAAAAGGAAAACCTTCTGACTTTTAGCGGCATTTCCGAGTCTCCTTGAAGCAAAATGTCGGATTAAAACTTCTCCGCAAAGGTCAAAGCGAACGGACACTTTTAACCATCTGAACAAACCTTTTTTCCGTTAAAAAATCGAAAGACGCATTCTCGACGAGTTTCCAAAAACTTGAAACCGCCTAGTTCGATAAACTTGTGATGATTTTTTGACGATATGCGTTTGCGTCTTTCTTTATAACATTTTCGTCCAAAGTGAGCAAACGTCTGTCGAGCATCAAAACTTTTCCGTTGACTAGAACAGTGCGGACATCGTTCGCTTTGGTCGCATAAACGAGCGCGGAATAGACGTTGTAATACGGCGTTTGATTGAGGCTGTCGAAATCTAAAATCACGATGTCGGCGAGTTTCCCCGTCTCGAGCGAGCCGATTTTTTTGTCGAGATGAAGCGCGCGCGCGCCGCGGATCGTCGCCATTTCAAACGCTTGTTCGGCGGTCAAAATTTTCGGATCGTTCGAGATTAATTTGTGCAGCTTTGCCGCCGTGTCCATTTCCTCCCACAAATCCAAATCGTTGTTCGATGCCGCGCCGTCGGTCCCTAAACCAACCGGCAAATCCTTTAAAAGCATTTTCGGAACGGGCGCGACACCCGAAGCGAGCTTCATATTCGACTGCGGGCAATGCGCCGCGCCGACATTTTCCTTTTTCAAAATATCAATTTCCGCATCGGTTATGTGAACCGTGTGCGCGGCGATGACGCGATTGTTCAAAAATCCGATGCTTTCGAGATATTCGACCGGCGAAAGTTTTTTCTGGGCGATTGAATCGTCAAATTCCTTCTGCGTTTCGGCGACGTGAATGATAATCGGCGCGCCGGTTGCGTCGGAAACCCGTTTGATGTTTTTGAGATGTTCGGTCGAAACCGTGTAAGGCGCGTGCGGCGCGAGCGCAGGGATTATCAACGGATTCGATTTCCACTTATTGATAAATCGTTCGGTGTAGGCAATCGCTTCTTCGTGCGTTTTGTTATCAGCGACCGGAAAATCAATAATGGTTTCGCCCAGAACGCCGCGCATTCCGGCTTTGAAGGTTTCGTCGGCAATTGCGTCCTCGAAATAATACATATCGCAAAAGGCAGTCGTGCCGCCGCGAATCATTTCCGCCAAACCCAAGCGAGTTCCGACGCGCACGAAATCTTCCGTGACGTTTTTCGCTTCCGCCGGAAAGATATATTTCGTCAGCCATTCCTGCAAATCCAGATCGTCGGCGATGCCGCGAAACAGAGACATCGGAACGTGCGTGTGCGTGTTGATCAAACCGGGAATGACGACTTTGCCGTTCGCGTCAATCGTTTGTTTGGCTTTGAATTTTTCGGAGATTTCGGCAGATGTGCCGACCGCGACGATTTCACTTTTGCTGACGGCAACCGCGCCGTTTTCAATGACGCGCCGCGAAGCGTCCATCGTGACGATTGTGCCGTTTTTGACGATTAAATCTACGGTTTGCTTTTGAGCGAGAGCGGTCAAAGGGAGAATTAAGAAAGAAACGAAGATTAAAATTATTAGCTTTTCCATAGCTGAATTTACTATAAACCCGGCGATAAAATCAAATTATTCACAAATTAAACAAAATGATTTACAATCCTTTCGAGGTAAAATTCTTATGTCAATCGCCACCGAAACCGTTTCGCAAACTCACGATTTAACCGGCAATTTCAACGGGCAAACGCTCAGACTTCGCCAGATCACCGTTGAAGAATATGACACGATGATCGAAAATGGAGTTTTTGGCGAAGACGAACGGGTTGAACTTTTAAATGGAGCAATTGTAGAAAAAATGCCAAAAGGTGATAAACACTCAGCCGCGACCGACCGCATCGCCAAATTTTTTGATCGAAATTTTAATGGAATTTTATTTGTCCGAAATCAAAATCCGATTTGGCTCGATGACTATTCCGAACCCGAACCGGATATTGTTCTAGCGACTTTAAGAGAAGACGAATACGAAAATTCGCATCCGCGACCGGAAGAAATTTATCTGGTTTTAGAAGTTTCCGATTCGACTTTGAATTACGACCGCAATGCCAAAGGCGACGCATCCGCGCGCGCCGGAATTCGCCAATATCTCGTGCTGAACGTGCGGGAAAAAACGCTCGAAGATTACCGCGAACCGGGCGCGGACGGCTTTCAATCAAAACAGACTTATCGAAGCGGTCAATCTTTTAACCTCGTCGCCTTTCCCGAAATTACATTGCAAGTTGCGGATTTTCTGCCGGCTGAAAAATAATCTTTATTTCAAAAACTTCTTATCAAACGCCCTCGGCAAAAGCTCGCTTATTCGAACCGTTTCCGATTCGTTTTTGAGATTGGCGAAAATGACCGGCACGTCGCCGCAGAATTCCCAGATGATCTGACGGCAAACTCCGCACGGCGGCGTTAATTCCTTGGTGTCGGCGACGACGGCAATTTCGGTGAAATTTTTTTCGCCTTCCGAGACGGCTTTCCAGATCGCCACGCGCTCGGCGCAGACGGTCAAACCGTAGCTCGCCGATTCGACGTTGCAGCCGGTGTAGATTTTTCCTTCGCCGGTGCGAACCGCCGCGCCGACCTTGAAATTTGAATAAGGCGCAAAGGCGTGTTCGCGGACTTCTTTCGCCGCTTCAATTAATTCTGTTTCTTCGTTATTCATTAAAAAGTTTTAGATTAAAACGCTTTCCGGTTTGGGCGGCGCGCCGATTTCTTCGCGGATTTTGCTGCAAATAAATTCGATGCCGATGTCTGGTTTGCCGTTTTCGGGAATGATGATGTCGGCGTTGCGCTTTGACGGTTCGACGAATTCAAAATGCATCGGGCGGACGGTCGCAAAATATTGCGCGATGACCGATTCGTGCGTGCGTCCGCGTTCGGCGATGTCGCGCTGCAGGCGGCGTATAAAGCGTATATCGTCGGGCGTATCCACGAAAACCTTAACATCGAGCAGCTCGGAAATACGCGGCTCGGAGAAAATCAAAATTCCCTCGACGATGACGACCGGCTTCGGTTCGATATGCTCGGTTTCTTGATTACGCGTGTGCGTTTTGAAATCGTAAATTGGCATCTCGATAAAAAGATTGTTTTTCAGACGCTTCAAATGATTGACGAGCATTTCGCTGTCAATCGAATCGGGATGATCGAAATTCGCCTGCCGCCGTTCGTCGAGCGGCATATCGGCGAGATTTCGATAATACGAATCCTGCTCGACCAAAATGACATTCGCGCGTCCGACCGTTTCGATGATTTTTCTGGCTAAGGTCGTTTTACCCGAACCCGTTCCGCCGCAAATTCCGATAATCATAAGGCTAATTTATTTTCGTAATAATTCGTCTCAACAATTCTTTAAAGGTTGCCGCGACTTTTGCGCCGGTTTCCATTACTTCCTCGTGATGAATTACGTCATCGCTGATGCCCGCCGCCATATTTGTAATGCACGAAATGCCGATGACCCGCATTCCGGCGTGACGGGCAGCAATCGCTTCCGGCACGGTGGACATTCCGACGGCATCCGCGCCTTGAAATCTGAGCATCCGAATTTCGCTCGGCGTTTCGTAGCTCGGTCCCGTAAGAGCGCAGTAAACGCCGCGCCGCAAAAATCCTTCGGGCTTTTGTTTATTGCCCGTTTCCGCTTCGACGCGCGCCGCTTTTTCACGTGCCATCGCTTTGGCTTCGGCAAGCGCGATTTCCTGGTATTCGAGCGCGTAAACTTCGGTCATATCGGGAAAGCGCGCGCCGAACCGTTCGTCGTTTTTGCCGCGCAGCGGATTGACACCCATCAAATTGATGTGGTCGCGAATGAGCATCAAAGAACCTTGCGCGAAATCCGTGTTGACGCTGCCGGCGGCGTTCGTCAAAAGCAGATTTTTAACGCCCAGAACGCTGAACGCGCGAACGGGAAAAACGACTTGCTCGATGTCGTAGCCTTCGTAGAAATGAAATCGTCCCTGCTGAACGGCGACCGGAATGCCTTCGACTTCGCCCAAAACTAATCTGCCCGCGTGTCCCTGAACCGTCGAACGGGAAAAATGCGGAATCGCTTCGTATGGCACGACGACCGCGTTTTCGATTTCGTCGGCAAACGCGCCCAAACCGCTGCCCAAAACAACGGCGACTTTTATCTCCTTATCATATTTCGAGCGGATAAATTCGGCGGCTTCCGCCGCGTTTTCGTAATTCATAAAGGACTTATTTTTTACCACAAAGATTGATTTTGAGGAAACAAAGACGTGCGGAATTACGACCTTTAGCCGTGAAAAACGCGACGAATGCGGAAGTTTCTCACGGTCAGAGCCGTAACTTCAAACAATATTTCGGTGTTTTAGTGCAGCGAACGTTTTTTGATCATTCCGCCTTTCGTGTCGTTGATCGTATGTTGGACGACGAACGCTTCGGGGTCAATTTTTTCGATTTCGACGATTAATTTCTGCACTTCGAGGCGCGTCACGACCGAGAAAATTATTTTTCTTTCCTCGTCAACCAAACCGCGCCGCCCGAAACCGCCTTCGCCTTTGTAAACCGTCACGGCTCTGCCTAAATTATTGATAATGCTTTCTTTAATCTGGTCGGCGCGTTCGGAGATTATCGTCACGCCGATATATTCTTCGATGCCGGTGATGATGAAATCAATCGTTTTCGAGGCGGTAATATACGTCAGCATCGAATACAAAGCGGTTTCCAGATCGAGCAGCAGGGCGGCGGCGGAAAATAAAACGATATTGAAAATCAATATAAAATCGCCGACTGAAAGGCTCGACTTGCGGCTGATGAAAACCGCCAGAACTTCCGTGCCGTCAATCACGCAGCCGCCGCGCATCGCCAAACCGATGCCCGCGCCGAGAAAAAATCCGCCGAACACCGAAATCAGCAGCTTGTCCTGCGTCAAAATCCGCATCTCGAAAAAATGTATGACAATCGCAAAAGCAGCGACGGCGAGAAAGGTTTTGACCGCGAAATTTTTGGAAACCTGCCGCCAGCCGATAAAAATCAGCGGTAAATTAATCAGCACGATTAAAATCGAAATATCAATGCCCGACAAACGATTTATCAGCAGCGAAATGCCGGTCGCGCCGCCGTCCAAAAAACCGTTCGGAAGCAGAAAACCCTTCAGCCCGACGGTCGCCGAAGCGATGCCCGCCGCGATTAAGAAAAAATTTTTCACCCGCTCCGAAAGCGTCAGACGCTCGATGCGCTTCGTCTCGATTTGTCTGGTTTCGGTGTTGTGAATCGCTTCGTCGGACATTAGTCAATTTTCCCAAGAGATCCGTCGGAAATTAAGAGAATCAGGAAGAAATTAACAGGGATGAAGGGGATGAAAGGGATAATTTTTTGGACGCTCTTAGTAATTCCCTGGAAATCCTTTTTATCTCCTTCATCCCTGTTAATATTTCTTCCGTTATTTTTCCTTGCGATACGGAATGCCGAGAGCCTTCGGCGCGCGCGATAAACCGATAAATCCAGCCAGCACGATAATCGTCAAAACATACGGAATAATCTGTATAAACTGGACGGGAATCGTTTCGCCCGACGCTAAACGATAGCTCGCCAGCGGAATCGTCAAGGCTTCGGTAAAGCCGAAAAACAAGCACGCGATTAAAACCTGCACCGGTCGCCATTTTGCCAGAATCAAAGCCGCCAGCGCGATAAATCCGCGCCCCGCGCTCATTCCGCGCGTAAACAAAGACGATTGTCCGATTGACAGATACGCGCCGCCCGCTGCCGCCAAAACGCCCGACAAAATGACCGCCGTATATCTCAAACGCAAAACGTTCAAACCCGCCGCGTCCGCCGCGGAAGGATTTTCGCCGGTCGCCCGCAGACGCAAACCGAACGGCGTTTTATACAAAATATACCAACACAGCGGAACGAGCAGAAAAACCAGAATCGAAGCGATATTGAGGTTGAAAAATTCCGGCAAAAGATATTGCTTGGCGATTTGCGGCGTTGAACCCGACGAATCGTAAACCGCGCCGCTAATTAACTGCGGCAAACCGAGCATCAGAAAATTAATCGCCGTTCCCGCGACCACCTGATCGGCTTCGAATTTGATGACGGCAATCGCATAAATCAAAGCCGTCGCCGCGCCCGCGAGCATCGCGCACAAAAAGCCCAAATATGGATTGCTCAGTTCATAAGTCGCCACCGCCGCCGTAAACGCGCCCGCCAGCATCAAGCCTTCGAGCGCGATGTTGATAACGCCCGAACGCTCGGCAAACATTCCGCCCAAAGCCGCGAAAATCAAAGGCGTGGCGAGCCGTATCGCCGAAAAAATCAAGGATAAAGTAAAAAGTTCCGACATAAATTTACTTCTTTGAATATTTTTGCAGACAGGCCACAAACAAAATCGTAATTGCTTGTAAAATCAAGCCGATGTCTTTGGAAACGTAGCGCGTAAAAGCGTCAACAAAAATCTCGCCGCGCATCAGAACGGCGAAGAACAACGCTGCAATAAATACGCCGAGCGGATGATTTCTGCCCAGAAGCGCGACGGCGATGCCAAGGAAACCCAAATCCGCCGAAAAACCGTCGTAATAATTGTGGCGATAGCCCAAAACTTCGTTGATGGCGACCATTCCGGCGAGCGCGCCGGAAAAAGTCATCGCCAGAATAATCTGTTTTTGCGGCGAAATGCCGCCGTATTCTGCCGCCGAAGCGTTCTGTCCGACCGCGCGGAGTTCATAACCCCATTTCGTTTTCCACAAAAAAACGTAAACGACGAAACACATCAGAACGGCGATTAAAAACGCGAAATTGAGCGGCACGTCCTTCGGGATAAATGAAAGATATTGATGGAGTTGCGGAATCTGCGCGGCTTCGCCAATCGGCGCGGTTTCCAGAATCGGACCCGGATTTTTATAGTGATACTGCGTTAAATAGCTGACCAGCGCGATGCCGATAAAATTCAGCATAATCGTATTGATAACTTCGGATGAGCCGAATTTCGCGCGCAAAATTCCCGGAATCGCGCCCCAGATGCCGCCCGCGACAATCGCCGTCAAAATACAAAGCGGCACCAGCAGAACGGCGGGCAAACTCATCCAGGACCAATCAACTTTATCAACGACTGTGCCGCCGAACTTGATGCCGACCCACGCGGTCGCAAACGACGCGACGTAAAGCTGACCTTCCGCGCCGATATTGAAAAGCCCGCAGCGAAAAGCGACGGCGACCGCCAAACCGGTGAAAATCAGAGGCGTGGCGAGAAACAAGGTCGAAGCGAAATCTTTTGCCGAACCGAACGAATTGGCGAGCAAAATCCGATACGTCTCGAACGGATTGTCTTTAATCAGCAAAATAATGATTGCGCCGACCACAAATGCCAGCACAACGGCAATCAAAGGCGAAAAAATTTCACGAAAAATTTTCATTTTGAAATGTCTCCGCCAAAATCGTTCTTTGCGCGGATTAGTTAAGTTTTACGACTTGAATAAACGGTTGATGCGAGTCTAAATATAACCGACAAAGGCGCGTCTGTCATCTGTTTAAGTTAGATATGAGCGTCGGAAAAGGCTGGAAAATAATCATCGAAAAGACTTGACAATAACACACTCACATTTTATAATCTAAACATACTAAGCAATTTTTAATCAGATTGATAAATTATGAGATTCGACAGATTTACAATTCGCGGACAGGAAGCCGTGCAGGAGGCAATCGGGATTGCCGAAAAAAATCAAAATCAGCAGGTCGAGCCGGAACAACTGCTCGCCGCGATGCTCGAACAAAAAGAAGGAACGGTCAAGCCGGTTTTAGGCAAAATCGGCGCGAACGCCAATGTCATTTTGAACGACGTAACGGCGGCGATTGCGCGTCATCCGAAAGTTTCCGGCGGACAGCAATATTTTTCGACGCGCTTTAACACGGTGACGCAAAACGCGCAGAAGGAAGCCGAAGCGATGCAGGACGAATATGTTTCGACCGAACATCTTTTGATGGCGATTGCGGAAGAAAAAGACGGCGACGCGGGACGCATTCTGCGCTCGAACGGCATCACCAAAGACGACGTTAAAAAAGTCGTCGAAGATATGCGCGGCGGCTCGCGCATCACCGACCAGAACGCCGAAGAAAATTTTCAGGCGTTGGAAAAATACGCGCTCGATTTGACCGAACGCGCCAGAAAAGGAAAACTCGATCCGGTCATCGGGCGCGACGACGAAATTCGCCGCACGATTCAGGTTTTGTCCCGAAGAACGAAGAACAATCCGGTTTTAATCGGCGAGCCGGGCGTTGGTAAAACGGCGATTGTCGAAGGTTTGGCACAAAGAATCGTTTCGGGCGACGTGCCGGAAACTTTGAAAAATAAGAAGTTAGTGTCGCTCGATTTGGGCGCGATGCTCGCCGGCGCGAAATATCGCGGCGAGTTTGAAGATCGTCTGAAGGCGGTTTTGAAGGAAATCGAAAAATCCGACGGGCAGATCGTTTTGTTTATAGACGAGCTGCACACGCTCGTCGGCGCGGGCGCGTCGGAGGGCGCGATTGACGCTTCGAATATGTTGAAACCGGCTTTGGCGCGCGGCATTTTGCGCTGCGTCGGCGCGACGACTTTGAACGAATATCAAAAATATATCGAAAAAGACAAAGCGTTGGAGCGGCGTTTTCAACAGGTTTACGTCGGCGAACCGAATGTCGAAGATACGATTGCGATTCTTAGAGGCTTAAAGGAAAAATACGAAGTCCACCACGGCGTTCGCATCAAAGATTCGGCGATTGTCGCCGCCGCAACGCTTTCCAATCGTTATATTACAAATAGATTTCTGCCCGACAAGGCGATTGACTTGATTGACGAAGCCGCGTCGAAACTGCGGATTGAAATTGATTCGCTGCCGGTCGAAATTGATGTTCTGGAGCGCGAGATTTTACAGCTCGAAATCGAAAAACAGGCGTTGGGACGCGAAACCGACAAAAAATCGAAAGAGCGTTTGGGCGACATCGAAAAACGCATCGCCAATTTGCAGGAAAAATCAGGCGGAATGAAGGCGAAATGGCAGTCGGAAAAAGAAGAAATCGAAAAAATGCGCGGGGCGAAAGAGAAGCTGGAAGAAGCCAAATTGCATCTCGATCAAGCCAGAAACGCGGGCGATTTGAACCGCGCCGCCGAATTGCAATACGGCACAATTCCGACGATTGAAAAGCAAATCGCCGACGACCAAGCCAGATTATCGCAACTGCAAACCGACGGCGTGATGCTGAAGGAAGAAGTTGACGAAGAAGACGTGGCGGAAGTGGTCGCGCGCTGGACGGGCGTTCCGGTGTCGAAAATGCTCGAAGGCGAGATGCAGAAACTCGTTTCGATGGAAGACAATCTGCGAAAGCGCGTCATCGGTCAGGACGAAGGCTTAATCGCCGTCGCCAACGCCGTGCGCCGCGCGCGCGCCGGTTTGCAAGACCCGAATCGTCCGATTGGCTCATTTATTTTCCTCGGTCCGACCGGCGTTGGCAAAACCGAAACCGCCAAAGCGTTAGCCGAATTTTTGTTCGACGACGAGCGCGCGCTGGTGCGGCTCGATATGTCGGAATATATGGAAAAACACGCCGTTGCCCGAATGATCGGCGCGCCGCCGGGCTACGTCGGTTATGATGAAGGCGGACAATTGACCGAAGCCGTGCGCCGCCGTCCGTATTCGGTTGTGCTGTTCGACGAGATTGAAAAAGCGCATCCTGATGTTTTCAATGTGCTTTTGCAGATTTTAGACGACGGTCGTTTGACCGATTCCAAAGGCAGAACGGTTGATTTCAAAAACACGGTTTTGATTATGACGAGCAATTTAGGTTCGCGCGAAATTCAAGCGTCCGCGCTCGTTGATACGCCGGTCAAGGATATTGTGATGAGCATTTTGCGCGACCATTTCAAGCCGGAATTTTTGAACCGCATTGACGATATTGTCGTCTTTACGCAGCTTGCCAAAGAAAATATCGCGCAGATTATAGACGTTCAGCTCGAACGGCTCAGAAAAAATCTCGCCGAGCGCGGCATTGCGATTATTCTGGACGAATCGGCGAAGGAACTGCTTGTCAAAGAAGGTTATGATCCGATTTATGGCGCGAGACCTTTGAAACGCGCGATTCAGACGCTCGTGCAAAATCCGCTCGCCGTCAAACTTTTGAACGGCGAAATCGGCGGCGGGCAAACGATAAAAGTTTCGGTGGACGGCGACGCACTGAAATTTACGCCAGACGCGGCGACGACCGCGACGGCGTAAACTGTATATAAATGAAGATTTTGCCCACGAAACACACGAAAGATACGAAAAATTGAAACGAAAATTTTCGTATTTTTCGTGTGTTTCGTGGACGGAAAATAATCTTCAAAAAATTTTATGAACCGCAAAAACCGCGACGAGCGCGTCGAAGAAGTCAGGAAATTTCTGAACGAAGCCGCGCTCGCCGTCGGTTCGGCGGTCGAATCTTTGAAGAATTTTCAAACCGATAAATGGTTTGCTAAACTGAAAGACGCAAATTATTTATCGGAATTTATGGGTTGGTTTAATAAAAAGACAATGAACGAACAAGATTTTAACAACGAAGAAATTATCGAAGGCGAACCGGAAGAAACTAATTTTACAGACAAGCGACGCTTCAACCGCGAAGGCGAACAGCTCAGAGAAGGCGCACCGAACACGGACGCGAAAACGAAATCGGCGGAAGTCGTTAAGTTAGAAAACGAATTAAAAGACGAACGCACGCGGCGCGAATCGGCGGAAGCGAAATTAATCGGCGTGCAGAAAAAGTTCGACGAAGTGAAAACGCAGATGGAACGCGAAACACAGGAGATGCGAACCCGTATGCAGAAAACTCTGGAAGACCGCGCCAAACAAGGGCAGTTTAATTTCCTGACGACGCTTTTGCCGGTGCTTGATAATTTAAATTTAGGCATCAAAGCGAGCGAAACCGATTCGTCGTTCGAGCATCTTTTAAGCGGTGTCAAAGGCACGGCGCGCTCGTTTGAACAAGCGTTGACGAACGTCGGCGTTGAACCGATTCAATCGGTCGGCGCGGACTTTAATCCCGAACTGCACGAAGCCGTCGAAATGGTCGAATCAGACGCGGCAAACGACGGTAAAATCGTCGGCGAATTTTCAAGCGGCTACAAATTCGGCGACAAACTTCTGCGCCCGTCGCGCGTGCAGGTCGGCAAAGCGATTTCCAAATCGGTCGGCGAGTAATACTTTCAATTATGGGATTGGCGAAACTAAAAACCGCAATTGTTTTCACGCCCGAAGATTATTTGATCTTCGAGCGTGAAAGCGATTCGCGCCACGAATTTATTGACGGCAAAATCTACGCGATGGCGGGCGAAAGCCTTTCGCACAGCCGCGTTTGTATGAATTTAGCGGCGGCAGCCGTCAATGCGTTAAAAGGCAGATCGTGCGAAGCGTTGTCGCCGAATATGAAAGTTCGCACGTCGAACGCGAGCCTTTTTTCGTATCCCGATTTAACAATCGTCTGCGGCGAGCCGCAATTTCACGATGTCAAAAAAGACGTTTTGACGAATCCGCGAGTCGTTTTTGAAGTTTTGTCGCCTTCGACCGCCGATTACGACCGCACGACAAAGTTTCAGCGTTATCGAATGGGCAACGAAACTTTAACCGATTTTATTCTCGTCTCGCAGGATAAATGCTTCGTCGAACATTTCCGCAAATCAGAAAGCGGCGATTGGCTTTATAAAAGTTATGCCGCGCTCGAAGAAGATTTAATCATCGAATCAATCGAATGCGAATTGAGTCTGCAAGAAATTTACGACCGCGTGGAATTAACGTTCGAGGATGATTTTGAAACTTCCGACAACGAACTTTCCGAAGCCGACAACTAACAAAAACAATGTATCCAGAACTTTTCCGCATCGGCTCGTTTCCGATCAACACCTACGGCGTTTTGCTCGCACTCGGCTTGATGCTCGCGCTGTTTGCCGCGTCGAAATTAGCGGCGCGTGACGGTTTATCGTCCGACAGAATTTACGATTTGGGATTGTGGACGATTATCGGCGGGCTGATCGGCTCGAAGATTTTGATGTATTTTACCGAAGATAACGTCAATCTTTTTTCGATGGATTTTCTGCGGTCGGGCGGCGTTTATTACGGCGGATTTATCGGCGGTTTTCTCGCGCTCGTTTTTCTGATCCGCTTTTACAAGCTGCCGTTTTGGAAGGTCGCCGACGCGTTCGCGCCCGGTGTCGCGCTCGGACAATTTTTCGGGCGGCAAGGCTGTTTTTCAGCGGGCTGCTGTTGGGGCAAACCGACGACGCTGCCGTGGGGCGTGCATTTTACCGAAGCCGGACACGAAAACACGGGCGTTCCGATTTTCGACGCGGCGGGCAACGCGCTGCATCTGCATCCGACACAGCTTTACGAATCTTTTGCGATGCTCGCCGTGTTCGGCGTTCTGGTTTATCTGCACCGCCGCAAACGCTTTAACGGACAGGTTTTGATCGGCTATATGATTTTGTATCCGATTGTCCGTTTCACCATCGAATTTTTCCGCGACGATCCGCGCGGCGACCTTTTCGGATTGACGACTTTGACCGGACTTTCGACTTCGCAAATCATCAGTTTGATTGTTGCTTTCAGCGCGATTTGCTTTATGATTTATCGCCTGAAAACCGCCGCGCCCGTTGTCGAAAAAGCGGAAATCTAAAAAATTGTCGAAAGAAAATCAATCGTTTATTTTTCAAATCGAAACGCCGGACGCGGGCAAGCGTCTGGACGCTTTTTTGTCGGAAAAAATCGAAAACAGCTCGCGCTCGCGTCTGCAAAAACTGATTGACGAAGGCGACGCGACGGTTAATGAAACAACTTCAAAATCTTCGTATAAACTGCGCGCCGGCGACGAAATCGAAGTCGAGTTGCCGGAGATTCCCGCCGAAATTTTTGAGCCGGAAGACATCGCGCTCGAAATCGTTTACGAAGATGAGTTTCTCGCCGTCGTCAACAAACCGTCGGGAATGGTCGTTCATCCCGGCGCGGGCGTAGCAAACGGAACTCTGGCGAACGCGCTCGCTTACAAGTTCCAGGTTCCAGGTTCCAGGTTCCAGATTCCAGGCGATTTGGACGAGCAATCCAAAATCCAAAATCTAAAATCCAAAATCGGTATCGTTCACCGGCTTGATAAGGATACTTCGGGTTTGCTGGTTGTGGCGAAAAACGAAGAGATTCACGAAAAATTGAGCGAACAATTTCGGGAAAGGGAAGTTTTCAAATCCTACGTCGCGTTCGTTCACGGCGCGATGGAAGCCAATGCCGGAGAAATTGATCAGCCGATTGCGCGCGAAAAACACAACCGCACGAAAATGGCGATCAGGGCGCACGGGCGCAACGCTCTGAGTTTATGGAAGGTGCGGAAAAGATTTGAAAAATTTACGCTTTTGAACGTCGAAATCAAAACCGGTCGAACGCATCAGATTCGCGTTCATTTAATGTCAATCAATCATCCGGTCGTCGGCGACGAAACTTACAATGCGGGACGCGACAAAACCGTCAGAGATTTAGATGTTCGACAGGCGATTGCCGATTTGAACCGCTTTTTTCTGCACGCCGAACGTCTGCATTTTACCCATCCGCAGACTTTGGAACGAATGGAATTCTACCAGCCGATGCCGCCGGAATTGAAGAATTTGCTCGAGACGATTAACGATTAAGTTAAAAAATTACGCCAGTCTTCGCTTTCGGCGACGCGTTTGATAAGCGCGTTCCTCTCTTCCAACATTTCGCGCAGATGCGATTCGACAAATAAAAAATCGGCGATATTTCCCAAAATTCCGAGCGGCGAATCGAAATCGAAAACGTCTTTTATTAAAGTTTGATTGTCCGTTGCTTCAAAATAATGGTCGTGGTCGAATCGCTTGAACGCGCCTTGAACAAGCGAATCGCGGAAATATCGCGGGCGGTCGAACGCCGTAATTTTTGAAGTCAATTTTTGCCGCACGCCGAAATGCGTCGCTTCCCACGTCACCGTTTCGTTCATTTCGATCAAGCCGGACGTTCTGCCGGCGATGGCTTTTTCTTTGTATTTCGACATCGAATCTTTGTGCAAATCAATCGAACGCGCCAAATCGAAAACTCGCTCGACGGGCGCGTTAATTTCAGTTTCGAGTTTGATAATTGACATAAAGTAATTGTTGATGGTTAATTGATTTGCGAAAAATAAGTTTTCTGCGGTGTTTACGATTCATCTCAAAAATTCAAAGAATTCTACATTCTAAATTTTTACCGGAATAAAATTTAGAATGTAGAGTTTAGAATTTAAAATTAAAGTTAATCCGCATATTTTTGAAATAGACTGTAATAAAGTTTACCGATTAACAAAACCTATGCCCGAAGTTAAAAATTCCATTAGCAAATATCATATTTTGCTGCTCGTCGCGTTGTTCGGCGTTCTTGTTTGGTCGGCGATTAAACCGCACGATTATTTTACGTGGCTTCTCGAAGTTCTGCCCGCGCTGCTGGCGGTCGGGATTCTGGCTTTTTTTTATAATCGTTTTCGGTTCTCGAATCTCATTTACACAATCGTCTGGTTGCACTGCATCGTTTTGATGATCGGCGGCAAATACACCTACGCCGAAGTTCCTCTGTTCGATTATATCGGCGCGTTCTTCGGCTGGACGCGCAACAATTACGATAAGGTCGGACATTTTATGCAAGGCTTTTCGCCCGCTTTGATTGCCAGAGAACTTTTTATTCGCAAAAATATCGTCAACGGCAACGGCTGGACTTATTTTCTGGCGGTCGCCGTGCCGCTCGCGTTTTCCGCCTTTTATGAATTTATCGAATGGTGGATTTCCGTTTTGACCGGCAGCGCGGGCGATTCGTTTCTGGGAACGCAGGGCTATATATGGGACACGCAAACCGATATGTTTATGTGTCTCGTCGGCTCAATCATCGCGCTTCTTTTATTGAGCGGCTGGCAAGACCGGGAAATCGCCCGAATGTCTAATGAAGATTAACAGTCGAAATTTGCGTCAAAAGGCGGAAAAGGCGAATATATTAGAAGGATTTTTTTATCCGCGAAAAGATTTGGAGAATTTATGAGCGTAGAAGTTGTAATGCCGCAGATGGGCGAATCAATCACCGAAGGAACCGTTTCAAAATGGTTGAAAGCGGTCGGCGATGTGATTGAAAAAGACGAACCTTTACTGGAAATCTCGACCGACAAAGTTGATGCCGAGGTTCCCGCGCCGTCCGCCGGAACGCTTTTGGAAATTCGCGCGCAGGAAGGCGAAACCGTCGAAGTCGGCACGGCGGTCGGCATCGTCGGCGAGAGCAGTGAGCAGTCGGCGAACGGCAATCAGGCGGCGGAAAATCAATCCGTGCCGCCGAAATTCGACGAAGTTGAAGCTATTGCGGAAACGCTCGCAGTGACCGAAAACGAGCCGGTTGCCGAGCAGGTGAAAGCGGTTGAAACGGTTGTCGAAAACGATGAAGATACGACCGGCACGGCGACGGGCGCGGAAGACGCGGCGGAAGTCGTAATGCCGCAAATGGGCGAATCAATTACCGAGGGAACCGTTTCAAAATGGCTGAAGGCGGTCGGCGACGCAATCGAAAAAGACGAGCCGCTTTTAGAAATTTCGACCGACAAAGTTGACGCGGAAGTGCCTTCGCCGTCTGCCGGAACGCTTTTGGAAATTCGCGCGCAGGAAGGCGAAACCGTCGAAGTCGGCGCGGTCGTCGGCGTTGTCGGCACGGCGAGGGCGAGCGGTCAGCGGTCAGCGGCGAGCGGTAAAACTGCGCCCGCCGCGCAGAAAAAAGCCGTCGAAGCGACTGCCGCAGCGACGAGCGCGGACGTTATTTCAGTCGAAGCCGAAAAGGAAACAACGCAACCGCCAGTCGCCAACCGCCAATCGGCAATCGTTGAAACCGAAGGCAGAAGCTACGATTACGAAAATCGCGCGGCGGTCAAAGAAGCGTCGGCGGGCGCGGCAACGGGCAACGGCAAATCGAACGGCGAAATGTCGCTCGAAGAATTGCGAAAAACAAAATCTTCGCCGCTCGTCCGCAACATCGCCAAAGAACACAATGTTGACATTTCGCGCATCAGCGGTTCGGGAATGAGCGGGCGCGTAACAAAACAGGACATCTTAAACTTCATCGAATCCGGCGCGGCTCTGCGTCCGCAGGATTTGTTGGCGAATGTCGGAACGGCGAAAGCGTTTTCCGCGCCGCAAGTTCAGCCGCAAACGCAGCCCGCGCAAAAGCAAAGTTTTGCCGCGCCGAATATTGCGGCGGCACTCGGCGACCGCGTTGAGCCGATGTCGCTGATGCGTAAGAAAATCGCCGAACATATGACGTTTTCAAAACAGACTTCGGCGCACGTGACAAGCGTTTACGAATTCGATATGACGAACGTGGCGAAGTTCCGCGATAAAAACAAAGCCGAATTCCAAACGCGTTACGGCACGAAGCTGACGTTTATGCCGTTCGTTTTTCAAGCCGTGACTCAGGCTTTACGAAAATTTCCGGTTGTTAACTCACAAATTTCCGGCGAGCAGATCATTTATAAAGGCGATGTCAATCTCGGAATGGCGGTCGCGCTCGATTGGGGCTTGATCGTGCCGGTCATAAAACGTGCCGACACGCTTTCCCTGAGCGGTCTCGCGCTCGCGGCGAACGATTTAGCCGACCGCGCCAGAACGAAAAAATTAATGCCCGACGAAGTGGCGGGCGGAACTTTCACGATCACCAATCCAGGCGTGTTCGGCGGGCTGTTCGGAACGCCGATTATCAATCAGCCGCAGGTCGCGATTCTCTGCGTCGGCACGATTGAAAAACGCCCGAAGGTTTTGACCACGTCCGACGGCGACGATTACATCGCCGTCCGCACGCTGGCATATTTTGCCCTGACTTACGATCATCGAATTGTTGACGGCGCAGATGCTGAAAAATTTCTTTCTTTTATGAAGGAATATCTCGAAACGACGCAGTTTTCTTTGTAGAATTTTGTAGCTCGTGAATCGAATGCGGACAGTTCATCAAAATAAACTGTCCGCATTAAGAACAATTTCCCGCCTCGATTTGTTTCAATATTTCTCAAAACTGTCGATTACTAAGTAAATTTCGATCAAATTCTCGTTCGCGTTTTTTGGCACAATTGTTGTAAGGAAAATTTCCATTGAAAATCTGCCGTTATTTGTGCGATTATTCTAAGCGAGATTCGAGAAGGTAGTTTTATCCGCAATAATAAAATCTTTCCCAGCAAACCCCTATCCGTTAAATAAGCGTCAAATCCCGGTGGATTGAAATAAACATTATAAATCAGAGGAGTCCAGATATATATGTTAAAAAGAATTTCAGCTTTGTCATTAGCTTTATTTTTAGGTGCGATGAGCATTTTTGCACAAAACGCGCAGGTTCGTAATTTAACGAGCGGACAAAAATACAAAATCAAAGGCGTAGTCGTTGCGAAGGACGACAGCAGTTTTACGGTTCGTGATACGGTGGGCGTTGATACGAACGTCGTTTTGAGTCCGCAGACTAGCATCAAAACCAAAGGCGGTTTCTTCGGCGGCGGCGACGCTGTGGCGACCAACGGAATCGTGCGCGGTCTGAGTTTGGAAGTCGAAGGACGCGGCGATACGTCGGGCGCGTTGGCGGCGACCAAAGTGCGCTTCGGCAAAGACGATTTCCGCGTCGCGCAGTCTATTGACAGCCGCGTCGCGCCCGCCGAAGAACGCCTGACGCAAACCGAGCAGAACGCGCAGCGCATCTCTGGTCAGATTGATGAGTTGATGGCGATTTCCAATGCCGCCCGCGGCGGCGCGAAAGCCGCTCAGGAATCGGCGGACGCGGCGATTGCCGGCGTGAACGCGACCAACCAGAGAATTTCTTCGCTCGACGATTATGTCGTGCAGTCCACTTCGACCGTTAATTTCAAAGTCAGCAGCGCAATTCTTTCCGATGAAGCGAAAGCTAATCTGGATCAAATAGCGCAAGCGGCGATGACGATGAAGGGTTATACGATTGAAATTACCGGATTCGCGTCATCGGACGGCGACGAAAAGAAAAATAAAGCGTTAAGCCAGAAACGCGCTCAGGCGGTGATTGATTATTTAGTTGAAACGCATAATGTGCCGTTGCGCCGCATCGGAACGTCATACGGTTTTGGAGAGCTTCAGGCGGTTGCCGATAATTCGACCCTTGAAGGACGACAACAAAACCGCCGCGTTGAAATCAAATTGTTGGCGAGCCGCGGTTTGAACCAGAACGTCGAAGTCAGAAAAGACGCGGCGACCGGAACGACGACCAACGATCAATAATTTTACAAATGAACAAAAAGGGCAAATTTTTTTGGGAATCGCAATTTTCGATTCCTGGATTTGTCCTTTTTAATTGATGAAAATTCTTTTCTCGTTTGAGATAATAATTTCAAATAAGTTGCGGAAGTCTAAGGAAAGACGCAACTTATTTTGTTTTACGGACTTCTAACGATACGGTCGGGAAGTAAAATTTCAAACGGGTTTTTTGAGGAGATAATCGTGAAGTCAAAACAATTCGCTCTTATTTTGACGTTAATTTTAGTTTTTGCTTTTTCCGTCTTCGCACAAAAGACGCAGCCGACACCGCCGAAAACCGAAGACGAAGGCGATGTCATAAAAGTCGAATCGCGTCTGGTCGTCGTGCCGGTTTCGGTTACGGACAGTTTGGGGCAGCCAGTTCAGGGATTAAAGGCGCAGGATTTTCGCGTTGCGGAAGACAATAAAAATCAGGAAATCGCGCAAATCGGCGATGCCGAAAAAGTTCCGCTCGAAATCGCGCTGCTGTTCGATATTTCAGCCAGCACCGACGCGATGTTTCAGTTTGAACAGGAAACCGCCGCCAAATTTTTGCAGCAGGTGATGCGTCCCGAAGACCGCGCGACGATTTTTACGGTTGGCGAAGCGGCGAAAATAATTCAATCGAGAAGTTCGGCTGACGATTCGGCGACGGCGATTAAATCAATTCAGCCGACTCGAGAGCAGACGGCGTTTTACGATTCGGTGCGCGCCGCCGCCGATTATTTACAGAAAAACGCGCCGCAGGGCAGGCGCAAAGTAATCGTTGTGATTTCGGACGGCGACGACACGAACAGTCGCGGCATTCTCGACGCGATTTTCGCCGCCGAACGCAAAATTGTGAGCGGCGACATCGGCGACGAAAAGCTGCGCGACATTCGCGTCAAAGCGCGCGATGCGGCGAAAATTAAGGAACAGGAAAAAGTCTTAAAATCTCTGCAAAACGCCGACACGGTTTTTTATTCGATCAATCCGGGCGGCAATTCTTACCAGCTAAATCAGGCGAGCAATTTCGGACAGTCAAATCTGCAAAGATTCGCCGGACAAACCGGCGGAACTGCGTTTCTGCCAAAGTTTCAGCCGATTAATTTGAAAGATAATTTGCAAAACTCCTATAACGTGCGCTACAACCAGGAAACTTTAACGAAAATTTTCCGCCAGCTCGCCAACGAATTGCAGGCGCAATATCTCGTGCAGTATTATTCGGACGGCGATTTTCCGGCGAACAAATTCGTCAAGCTCGATGTCAGTTTGAACAACCCGCAAAATTACCGCGTCAGAGCAAGACAAGGTTATTTTGTAAAAAATTAACGGCGATTACGTCGAAAACCCGTGCGTCAGCAACGGCGATTTAAAAAAACAAAAGACGGCGCGAACGAGTTTTTGCTTTTCGCACCGTCTTTTGTTTTGAGCCTAAAAATTTTTACATTAGCGGTCGCGCTCGTTCAAAATTCGTTTTTTCGTTTGACTAAAATTAGAAACTTCTCCTTTTGTTTCCATCCGTCCGACTACCGCAATATTTCCCATCGTCGCAACCGGTTCACCTTGCACGACAGTTGAATTTGTATTTTCAATATAAATCTCGCCGGTCGTCGGTCGCGTCATAACGGGCGACATTGTTCCCATAACGTGCGGCTCGCTTGTTTTCGCAAAATAACTTGCCAGACCGATGCCGCTCAACGCCGCGAAAACAAGGGACGCGAACGCCGTCGCCGTTTTCGACACGCGCCGCTTGATTGCCTGCCAGCCGACCGGACAATCTTTCGTCAAAACGCTGCCGTCGGCGCGTCTGTAAAACCGAACGCACAGGCGACCTTCCGAATTCAAAATAAGATTTTCGGCTTCGGTTTGCGTCATTCCCGACAAATTATAAACGTTCAATTTGCATTCGCCGCAAAAGCGTTTGCGCTCGGTTCCGATCATTTCGTCCCAATCTTGCGAACAGGGGCTGGCAATGCCGATATTGTTCAAAGGATTCGTAAAATTGCTTTTCATAAAAAATTCGCTCCGTCTTTTTAGACTCCAAATCTTTCGATTTGTTCCATTGAACGAAGCGCGAAAATTTTTCTTGCACATAAATTTTTGTACAAGTTACGAAAACGGAAAATAAATTAACAGGGATGAAGAGGATGAAAAGGATTAAAAGAAATTCCAAAAATCCCTTTCATCCCCTTTATCCCTGTTAATAATTGTATTTAATTCGGATTGCGCCGGTATTTATGCGTCACCGGACGGCGGCGACCGATGCCGATGGCGTTTTTGGAAATAATTAAAGTCGGCGGCAACTGGCGGCGTTTGAATTCGTTGGCGGGCGATTCGACTTTGTTAAGAAGATCGTAAACCAGTTTTTCGTCGCTGCCTGCAGCGATAATGGCGGCGGGCGAAAGTTTATCTTCAAAATACGGTTTCAAAATCGCGTCCATCAAATCATACGGCGGCAGCGAATCCTGGTCGAATTGGTTCGGCGCGAGTTCGGCGGACGGAGCTTTTTCGATAATCTCGAACGGAATAATTTCGCGGTTTGCCGATTTGTTGATGTGGCGGCAGATTTTGTAAACTTCGGTTTTTAAAACGTCGCCGATAACCGCCAAGCCGCCATTCGTATCGCCATACAAAGTGCAGTAACCGACGGCGAGTTCGGATTTGTTGCCGGTCGCTAAAACCAATCTGCCCTGGGCGTTGGAAATCGTCATCAAAATTACGCCTCTTAACCTTGACTGCATATTTTCCGCCGCGAGATTTTCGCCGCCGTGCGACGGTTTATGCAGATTTAATTGTTTCAGCAAAATCTCGAACGCGCCGGAAATCGGTTCGAGGCGCGTCGGCATTCCGAGCGCGGCGGCGAGTTTTTCCGAATGTTTGATGCTGCCTTCCGAAGAAAACGGCGAAGGCATCATCACCGCCAAAACATTTTCCGCGCCTAACGCTTCGCACGCCAAGGTTGCGACGAGTGCCGAATCAACGCCGCCGGAAAGTCCGAGAACCGCTTTCGTGAAACGATTTTTTTGCGCGTAATCTCGAATTCCCAAAACTAAAGCCTGCCGGATCGCTTCGGTTTCGCCACCGGTGATGCCGCGCGCGTCGGGCAAAGCGTCGTTGATTTCGACGGTCTCGACGCATTCTTCAAACGCCTTCGCCTGCAAAATTATATCGCCTTCGGAATCGGCGATCAGCGACGCGCCGTCGAAGATGATGCCGTCGTTGCCGCCGACGAGATTGACGAAGACAATCGGCACTTTCGACGCTTTCGCGCGGTGCGCGACCATCTCGCAGCGCAATTTGATTTTGCCTTTGTTATACGGCGAAGCGTTGATGGCGACGATGATTTCCGCGCCGCGCTGCACGACAATGTCCGTCGGGTCGTTACCGTAAAGTCGCTCCTTCCAGAAGGTTTTGTCGTTCCAAAAATCTTCGCAGACGACGACTCCGATACGATGCAGCTTTCCGTCGGACGTGGTGATTTCAACGATGCCGTCGGGATTTTCGTTCGGCTCGAAATAGCGCGGATCATCGAAAACGTCGTATTCGGGCAAAAGGCTTTTATCAACAAACTTGATTAATTTGCCGTCTGAAATTATCGCCGCCGTATTATAAATCCGGCGACCGTGCTTGTCTTCGTTCGGACGAATCGTGCCGACGACCGCCGTGATGCCGACGGTGGCGGGGATAATTTTTTCTAGCGGTTCAAGCGCGTATTCAACGATGTCGCGGTCTTGAAACCAGTCCTGCGAAGTATAACCGTGCGTCGAAACTTCGGGAAAAACAATCATATCCGCGCCGTCGCTTTTCGCCTGTTCGATAGCCGATAAAATTTTGGCGACATTGCCTTCGATGTCGCCGTTCGTCGTGTTGATTTGTCCGATTGTGATCTTCATTCGTCATTTATTATTTATCATTTACCGGCTGAAAACCGATTTTCGATAAATATTTTTCATCAAATTATTTCAAAAGACTTTTAGCAAACAATTCAATGATAAATGATAAATGATAAATGATAAATGTCAGGAGTTTTTGTTTTTCTTGATCATTTCCACGCGATTGCCGCGCTCGTTGTATTTCACTTCGTCCATTACGTTGTGAATGATCAGCACGCCGCGACCGGAAGTTTTGAAGAGGTTTTCAATGTTCGTCGGGTCTGGAATTTCCGCGACGTTGAAGCCGTCGCCTTCGTCCTCGACGGTGAAACGCGCTTCTTTGGTCGAAACTTCCGCTGTGATGCGGACGAGCTTGGTTGCGTCGAATTTGTTGCCGTGTTTGACGGCGTTGACAAACGCTTCGTCGAGCGCGACGAACAGATTGGAATTTTCCGCGCTGACGATGCCGGTTTTTTCGACGCGCTTCATTAAATAATCGAGAATTCCGTGCATCAGGGAAATCAAACTCGGAACTTCAAATTCGATTTTTTCGTGCAGATTTTGGACGACCGTCTTGCGGTCAACGAATTTCGCTTTGTAAGTAAGCGTCGTTTCGACGATGTTTTTCAACTCGTCTTCGGTGAACTCATTGTTTTTATAATTGGAGACGCAGATTTTAAAGGCTTTGATATTGCTTCGCGGATTCGTTTCGGCTTCGGGCAGACATTCGATTTCTTCGTGAGTTTCGTCCGCTTCGACGAGATGCTCGCCGTCCAGATCGGTGATGACCAAATCGAAATTATTGTCTTCGATCATTTCGACGGCATCGTCGCGCCGGTCGCATTTTTCAACCAGATGTCCGAGCCGGCTGAACTCGTTTGTCAACGATGTGCTTAAATCGTCGTGGTCGTCAACAATCAAAATTTTTTTCCGCATCGCTTCGTCGTTTTCAATAAATTTCGGATTTTTTCCGAAAGCCTTGCATCGAATTTTACGTTAAAATAAATCAGTTTGTTGCATATCATAAACCAAACGCTTCGTTATTGACTATTCGATGGAACGAAAAGTTACAGATTCATACGCCCGCGCCGATTTATCGGCTTATTCGTTTAAACAAAGGTTTGTTATTCACCTTGCCGACTGGATGTTTTACCTGCTCATCAAATTCATCGGAAAAACGATTCGTTACGAAACCGCCGGCTGGGAAAATTTCGAGCAAATTGAAGGCAACGGCAAGATTCCGATTTATTCGTTCTGGCACAACCGCATTTTCGCCGGAACGTATTTTTTTCGCAATCGCGGCATCGTCGTCATCACTTCGCAGAGCTTCGACGGCGAATATATCGCGCGTTTTATTCAACGTTTCGGTTACGGCGCGGCGCGCGGATCAAGCACACGCGGCGGGGTCGGTGCGCTTGCTCAAATGATTCGCCTGATGAAAAAAGGCGCGCCGATGGCGTTCAGCGTTGACGGTCCGAAAGGTCCGAAATATATCGCTAAAAGCGGCGCGGTTTTGCTGGCGAAAAAGACGGGCAATCCGCTAATGCCGTTCGTCGTCGAAACCGCCGAATATTGGACGATCAACAGTTGGGATAAGCTGCAAATTCCGAAGCCGTTCACCAGAGCGCGAATCTTTATCGCGCCGCCGATTTATGTTGCGGCAAACGCCGATGAAATGGAAATCGAAACGGCGCGTTTGAATTTGCAAACTCAACTTGACGGATTGGTCGCAAATGGAGAACAATGGCGAAACAGCGGTAAATGAGCGTTAAAGTTTTCCGGCTGGTTGCGCCGAACTCGGCAACTGGTCTGATGTCGGTCGCAAGAGAAAAGGGAAGCCTGATGGACAGGCAATTTCAAACTATTCACGAGGAGATGGAAATATGTCTATATTTGACTCAATAATTAGCGAAGCGGCGAGAAAATTTAATCTCGGCGACAAAGCGGGAACGTTGCTTTCGGCGTTGCTGGCTTTAATGACGGACTCCAATCGCGGCGGATTTAACGGATTTATCGATAAATTCAAAGCCGCCGGTTTAGGCAGCACCGTTTTATCCTGGATCGGCTCTGGTTCAAACACGCCGATCTCGAACGAGCAGCTCGAATCAGCACTCGGCAGAGACGCACTCAGAAATATTGCCGAAAAAACGGGAACCGATTATGACACCGCATCATCGGCGACCGCGTATATGACTCCGCGCGTAATTGACGCTTTAACCCCGGACGGCGTTGTTCCGCAGGAGCGAGATTTACTTTCCAGAATCGGAAGTTATTTAACCGGTGCCGGCGCGACGGTCGGCGACGCTTACGACACGACTAAAAGAACGGTCGGTCGAGGCGTGGACGCGGTCGGCGATACGTATAACGAAACCGTTGACAACGGCGGCTCGGCTCTGAAATGGCTGATACCGCTTTTGCTGCTCGGCTTGCTGCTCGTTCTGGGCTACTGGTTCTGCGGCAAATCCGCGCCGGTTGCCGTCAATACGAACGGTAACGTGAACACGAACACGAACGCGAATAAAGCCATCGTCGTCAATAATAATGCGATAGCTAACGCGGTTGATTCGAGCTTTACGCTGAAAGCCGATAACGGTAAATATACCGTAACGGGCGTTGTGCCGGACGAAGCGACGAAGAAGAAAATTATGGACGCTTTAACGGCGCAATACGGCGCGGGCAACGTCAATTTCGACGGATTAAAGGTTGACGCGAACGCCAAACCGTTTGCCGCCGGTTGGTGGGATAATTTTGCGAAGCTGCTGCCGAGTCTGAAGGACTGGAAAACCGGCGAACTCAGCTTTGTCGGCAACGCGATTACCAGTGCGGTCGGTTTACCGGCAGCCGCGCTCGCGCAGATCAAGTCGCTGTTTACGGGTTGGACGCTTCCCGCGACAATCGCTGGAGCGATGACCGATGCCGTCAGAAAATTGACCGATGTCACGCTGCCTTCCGGCACGAAATTGCAGGCTTATCCGGGCGGTATCGAAGACCAGTTGATCAAATTCATCGAGTCCGACGAATACAAGAACGGAACGAACGATACGTTGAAAGACAAATGGTTTAACTTTGACGATTTGAATTTCAAATTCGGCACGACCGAATTAGTTCCCGAATCGAAACGTCAGTTGGATAACATCACGGCGATCCTGAAGGCGTTCCCCGATGTCAAAATCAAAATCGGCGGATATACCGACAAGAAGGGCGACGACGCGGCGAACAAGAAATTGTCCGACGACCGCGCCAAAGCCGTCAAAGCCGCGCTCGAAAAATCGGGTGTCGGCAAGCAGGTTCCCGAAGCCGAAGGCTACGGCGAGCAATTTGCGACGATTGCCGAAACCGCCACCGACAAAGAACGCGAACCGGATCGCAGAACTTCGGTTCGTTTGCTTAAATAGTCAACTGGAAAATTTCCAATCAAAAAAGGTCGGCTTATTTTATAAGCCGACCTTTTTTCGCATTATTTTTCCTTTAATACTTTGTGTGTTTTTCAACTAACGCGCTATATTTTTTTTCTATCTGTTTCTCGGAGAACTTTTTACGCAAATCTTTCCACCATTTTTCAAATGTTAATTGACCGATTCTGGCTGATGTCATTCTTTCAATTATCATTCGCCCGCTGTTTTCCTGAATATATGAATCAACTATTTGGTAAGTAAACGTCATCGTTTTGCCGCGATTTAGAACTAAAAAATATTGTATGTCGTAACTGTCAAGAAAAAAAATCCGAGTTTTGCCGTTTTGCTTTTTGATTATTGCGTGAATGTAATCGCCGACAACAAATTGTGTAAATTTTCCGGTGATTGTCTTAATAGCCTTAATTTTTTCAGGTTTATCGTTTTGTGCAAAAACCGACAAACTAAAAAAAACTGTAAATAGAAAAAGAAATAAAATTTTTAACGCTTTCTTACTTTTCATCAGGTTGTTCTCCAAATAAATGACTTGGTTCAGCCAGAAAACTTGCCGACATCAAAACGAATGAAATCCAGATCAGATCAGCCAGAAGAAGATGACCGATTTGCATAAGAATCGGCGCGAGCGTCAAAAGCGTTAACGCGCCGAAGGCAATCTGAACGATTGTCAAAATCGAAAGAATGGTCGACCAACGCGCCACGCCCGGCAAATTGACGAATTTCGTTTTCAGCCAGCCCGCCAGAAAAAATAAATAAACGGCGAACGCGACAGACAAAATCGGATGACTGACGCGCAGACGAACGAGAATATTCGAGGTGGTCGAGAAATCATCGGCGATGCCCTGCGCCAGGGTTTCCGACGGAAAAAGCATCGAGCTTAAAGCCGCGACCGAGCCGCTCATTCCGACGAGCAGAATGCCGACGACGGCGACCAATAAAAGTAATAGAATCTTCGGCTGTGCCTTAAAATTAAAAGTCTTTCCGCCGCCCGCAAACCACGCCGTCAAACTCAGAAAAGCCAGTAAAATAAAAGTATTGATGAGATGTCCAGCCATCCAGAACGGACGCGCCGCCGTTAAAGTTTCCGCTGTGTTGCCGGTCAAAACGAGTCCCGCGCCGACGAGTGCTTCGGTGATAACGAAAAAAAGCGAAGCGAACGCCGCTTTGGCAACTGTTTTCGACTGCGCGGTGCGGTTGAAATACCAGATCAAAAAAGCCCAGACGACGAGCGTCAACATTAGCAAACCGTCCAAACCGCTGGTGATGCGATGTGAAAATTCAATAATAGTTTTTAATTGCGGCGCAGTCGGGATGACTTCGCCGCCGCAGGTCAGCCAGTGCTGTCCGCAGCCGTCGCCTGATTTTGAAGCGCGCAAAAAAACGCCCCAGATGATGACGACCAGATTGTATGCGAGAACGAACCAAGCGAAACGGGCGAAGCTGCCTGATTTTAATTTCGTGCCGGTTTTTGTTAAAGTCGAATTTTCAGTCACTTGTTTTGAAAAAACAGCATAACATCTGCGCGTCGAAACCCGAAAGCACCGCATATATTAGAAATTCTAAATGGAAATCGAACATTTTTTTACTTGTCCGCACTGCTGGCAGAAAATATCTATGATTCTGGATTTATCCGTCGAAGAGCAAAGTTACATCGAAGATTGCGAGGTCTGCTGTCGTCCGATTCGGATTTTTTACGCGGCGAACGATTTTGAATTGACCGAATTTTCAGCCGACGACATCGAACAGTAAACGGCGCGAAATTTTTCGATGAAAAAAGAAAGCATTGATAAACTTCTTCTTGAGCTTGGTTTTGCCGAATCAATGCCGAAGGCGCGGGCGTTGGTAATGTCGGGCGTTGTTCTGGTCAACGAACGGCGCGTCGAAAAATCTTCGGAAATTTTTTCGACGGACGCGCAAATCAGAATCAAAGGCGATTCGCCCGAAAAAAAATTCGTTTCGCGCGGCGGTTTGAAACTGGAAAAAGCGTTGCGCGAATTCGATGTTTCCGTCGAAAATTCGATTTGTCTCGATGTCGGCGCGTCAACCGGCGGATTTACCGATTGTCTTTTGCAGAGCGGCGCAAAACGCGTCGTCGCAGTTGATGCGGGAACGAATCAGATTGATTGGAAACTGCGAATTGACGGGCGCGTTGAGGTCCGCGAAAACACGAACGCCAGACACTTGAAACCCGAAGATTTCGGCGAACAATTCGATTTAATCGTCGTGGACGTTTCGTTTATATCGCTCCGCAAAATTTTGCCCGCGCTCGTTCCGCTTTTGAAAAAAGACGCGAAAATTATCGCGTTAATCAAGCCGCAGTTTGAAGTGAAAAAGACGGAAGTTAGTGCGGGCGGCATCGTCCGCGAAGCGGAAAAGCGCGAGCGAATCATTACGGAGATAAACGAATTTGCGGCGGCGATTGATTTGGAAAATGCCGGCGTAATCGGATCGCCGATTCAAGGCGCGGACGGCAACGTCGAATTTTTGGCTGTTTATTGTCAGAACCGCCTGCGTTAGCGGGCGGATTGAACGGCGGTTTGGTAAACGCTATCTTTTAATCGAGAGTTAAGAAGTTAAGCCGTCGGTTCCCGCACAAAAATTGAAAAACCGAAGATTCGCAAACCGAACTGTCAATTATCAGTTATCAGTTATCCATTAATTCTTAGGGTAAAATTCCGTTAAATAATTGACAATTTACAATGCGACAACCTCGTCGGCAAATTTCTTAAATTTTATGCAAAGCCCAAGCTGCCCGCTTACGCAGGCGGTTCTGACTATGGAAAAACTTGAAAATAAAGATGCGAAACAGCCGAAACTCGTCGAAGACGTTGATTTTTATTTTGAAAACGGTTTGATGGTTTTGACCGCCGATTTTTTACGCAAGCGCGGTTATTGCTGTAAAAATGAATGCCGTCACTGCCCGTATCGAAAAGCCGAATAGTCTCTCAAAAAGCCTCGACCGAACGATTGCTGCTATAATGTTCGTTTAACTTTAGGCAACAGACGTTTGCCGTTCGGCATCGAATTTGACGGTTGCCGTTCAACAAAACAACTTTATAAATCAAGTATGAAAAATTTGTTTCGCTTTTTATATTTTACTTTTTTACTGTCCGCGCTCGGTTCGGCGGCGGCGGCGCAAACTCCGCGCCCGACACCAACGCCGCCGGTCGGCGATAATTCCGATACGGTGAAAACCTTCGAGGTGCGCCTGCCGGTCACGGTCAGCGACAAGAAGAAAAAGAAGGATTTGATTTCCGGTCTAAAGCGCGGCGATTTCGCGGTTTTTGAGGATGGCGTGCAGCAGGAAGTTACATTTTTCTCGGACGAAAATACGAATCCGCCGGTTTACGTCGGCGTTCTGATGGATACTTCCGAATCAACACGCGGTAAGCTCAATTTTTCAAAAGAAGCGGCGAAAAATTTTATTTACACCGTGACACGCCTTCGCAAAGACAAAGCCGCGTTTATGACCTTCGACAATGAAGTAACTTTGCGGCAGGATTTTACCGACAAGCTAGACAAACTCAATGAATCAGTTGATGCCGTAAAAAAAGTCGGTTCGCAAACCGCGCTGTATGACGCGATTTGGGAATTTACCGACGAAAAACTTCGCAACGCGCCCGGTCGCCGCGTCATCGTTTTAATCACCGACGGCGACGACACTTTTAGCAAAGCCGAATTGCAGGATGCGGTTGACATCGCGCAACGCACGGAAACGACGATTTTCGGCATCTCGACGAAAGCCGGATTTTTGGGAACCGTGCCGGGCGTTGACGCGGGAACGGTCAAAGACAAAGGCGATAAATATCTGACCGATCTGTGCGAGCAAACCGGCGGCGAAGCGTTTTTTACCGGCGATATGCTCGCGCTCGAACGCTCGTTTACGAAAATATCTGAAGAATTGCGCTCGCAATATATCATTACGTATCGCCCCACGAATCAGACTTACGACGGCAAGGAACGCAAAATCGAAGTTCGTTTTACCGACAAAAGCAAAGACGACGATTACCGGATCAGAACAAAGAAAAGCTATCGCTCGATTCGGGATAATTTAAACCCGCCGAGTTCGTTGAACTTTCAAAAGAAATCGAACCGGAAAAAGACGGCTTTCGGTTTTAATCGAAATAAATCAAAAAAAACGCAAAATTCATAAAAATCGAAAGGCAAAAAATTTAATTAAGAAGTAAAAATTATGCGCTGGAAAAATTTTGTTTTATTATCAATCGTTTCGCTCTTTATCGGCGCGTCTTTATCTGCCGGTTTGAATCACTCGAACGCGCAGCAGACGAATCCGGCAACGCAAAAAAGCGCGTCGCCGACACCGACCGTTTCGCCGTCGCCGCCGCCGACAAACGAAGAAGACGAAGTTATCAAAATTGATACCGATGTGGTCAACGTGCTGTTCACCGCGCAGGACCGCAACCGGCGGCTTTTGACTGATTTGAAACAAAGCGATGTCAAACTGATCGAAGACGGGCAGCCGCAGGAAATTACGGCGTTCGCCAAGCAGGTTGATCTGCCGCTCAGTTTAGCGATTTTGATTGACACGAGCGCGTCGCAGGAACGCACTCTGCCCGAAGAGAAGGCAGCCGCCAAATCGTTCTTGCAATCGGTCATCAGACCGGAAAAAGACGAAGTTTCGATAGTTTCGTTTACCGGCGAAACGACGCTCGAACAGGGAATGACGAACAATCTGGGACGACTTAATCGCGCCGTTGACCGCGTCGAATTCGTGCCGCCTTCGGGTTATATCGGCGGCGGCGTGGTCGCGGGCGGAACGCCGCCGATTTCCAGCACGAACCAGATGACGCAAGGCTCGACCGCAATTTGGGACGCGATTTGGGTCACGGGCGAAGAAGTTTTAAAGCCGTCGCCCGACAAAACGCGCCGTGCGATTATTCTTTTAACCGACGGCGTGAACACCTACGGCAGCAAAAAACTGGACGACGCGGTGCAGGCGGCTTTGAAAAGCGAAGCGGTGATTTACGCGGTCGGCATCGGCGATAATTTTTACGACGGCGTGGACAAAGGCGTTCTGAACAAAATTTCCGAACGCACCGGCGGACACGCCTTTTTCCCGCGCGACGAATCCGAGCTTCGCAAAGCCTTTACGCAAATTCAAATCGAAATGCGCTCGCAATACCTGATCGCTTACGAGCCTTCCAATCAAAAGCGCGACGGCTCCTACCGCAAAATCGAAATCCAGGTCGTCAACCCCGAATTGTCGAAACAGAAAGTAACGCTCACGCACCGCAACGGCTATTTTGCGAAAGCCGAAAAATAAATCGTGAATCGCAAATCGTGAATCGCGCATCGCCGTTGGTTTGATTTAACTGACGGCGATTTTTAATTCGAGAAAGCCGAACGCGCCTGCCAAAAGACTTTTTTCAGAATTTGATTTCAGCCGCGCAGCCTGCATTATATCTATAAACTTCTCGAATAAAAATAAATTTCCGCAGTATTTCCGCAAAAACATTTCACCTTTCCGTCATCAAATCACCCCCATAATTTATTTCTATTAATTATCACACTATGGAGGTGTCGAATGCCGACCGATTACAAACCGCTCGCGCAAGCCGTTATCGCGCAATATTATAAATTTTCAGGACTCGATGAAGAAAGCTTGGGGATAGATTTAGCTCGTCAAGTTTTCAGTTCAATGCTGCTCGTTTCTACCGCTTTCGATCTGTTAAAGGGAAGTGAGCAAATGTGGACGGGCTACTATATGATTAAAAGCATGCCCGACGGCGAGCTGCAAATGCTGGGGTTATACAAGGAAGGGCGAGCCTTATTAAGTGCGATTTACAGCCACCTTGACGCTGACCAACCGTACTGGGACGAAGACAAGAAAAATTTCGGCATTGCCGCAAGACGAGCTTTTGCCGCCATCAGCCAGGATGTAAAACTGACAAATTATGATCCGCGCACTTATTGAAAGTTATTCGATTTTGAAATGCCGGAAAACGGCAAAAAGGAAATCTGCTGGGAATTGCCGGTCGAAGGCGACGGATTCATCTCTTTTAATCGAAATGACGTAGATGCCGACGGACTCGACCAAATCGGAACTTATCAAACAATTCAAGCAATTTTGACCATCGCTAAAACGATGCGCGGCAAAGGCTGTCCGATTCTGGAAATCGGCGACATCAGTCGCGCCGGCGGATTAGTTACTTCAGCACACAAAACTCATAATGATGGTAAAGCCTTCGATATGAGTCCGATTCGCAATGACGGTAAAATTAGCGAAAGAGGATTTACTTATAAGGATATACCGCCATATCATCGGGCGTGGACGATTGAGGTCATCCGAACTGTGAAAAGGCTATATTCCGGCAGCACTATTTATTTTAATGATCCTGACATATTCAAAGATCAGGAATTCAGAGGATACGTTGTGAAAATGGGCGAAGACGATGCTCCAGATGCACATGCTAATCACTTACATATAATTTTTTCTGGCGGAGAACGTCTGACAGAATTGGAAGGGAAATGATAAAGAAAGGAGAGTTATGAATAAAACGGTTTTCTTTTGGATAGTGATCGCCGCAGTTTTATCTTTTTTGGCATATGGATTTCTGTTTGGCACGACTTCAAAAGATGGTAACACAGATGATCTAGCCCAAGTTGTCTTGAGAGGATCAATTGACCTTACAGATAACAAAGTCGAGTCGTTGGCACTTTGGGATCGAGACGAAAAGTCAAAAGATGAGGAATTCGACGAGCCTGAAAACGGCAGTAAAATAAATGTAGATATTTTAAACTGCGCCGGCTACATAGCTTCAGCCAAAGCAACATACAATGCCAAACTGACTTATTGGAAATTGGAAATCATTTCTGAAACGGTCGCTTCCGATGCCGTTGAAAAGGTCAAACTCTGCGTAACTTATCCAGAATCAAAATACATCAGTTCTAATGCTTTCGCCATTGTTCCTACAGATGAAAAACGGAAACAAATGAGGGCGAAAAAATTAGAAAAACCTTCCATTTATTCTCTACCATTTAGTGTTCAGATGTGGGCAGAAAAAGATGGAATTGGTAATTGGGCAGACACCGATGGCGATGGCAAAGTAGATTTGGTTACCGTGAGCGGTGCGTGCGGCACATCGGAAGAGTATATTTGTTCGAGAACGCTCTCTTGGAATGGTCTGCGATGGGTGGAAATCGCTTACACAAAACCGGCTTGACCAAATCGGAACTTACCAAACAATTCAGGTATTCTGACCATTGCTAAAACGATGCGTGGCAAGGGCTGTCCGATTTTAGAAATCGGTGACATTAGTCGAGCGGGCGGACTTAATACTTCAATAATCGAAGATTTTAACTTTGACAATGCCGATTCCGGCTGAAGTCAGAAAAATCGCGTCGGCGTTTTTCAAATTGTTTAATTCCGCCACGACTTCTTCGACCGCGAAATTCTCTAAAATAAATTCGCGTGTCGTGCCTTCGAGACAACCTGTTTCGATTCGCGGCGTGAAAATCATTTTGCCTTTTTTCCAAAAGACGTTTGCCAGACACGCCGAAACGATTTCGCCGCGCTCGTTCAGGCGAATCGCTTCATCGAAATTTTCGGCGAGCGCTTTTTCCAGAGCCAACGTATTTTCGAGGTAGTTACAGGATTTTACATTTGCAAGCGGCGAGGTCGAGTTGAGTCGAAACGGGGAAACAATTAATCTGAAATTCTTCTTAACCAAACGAAAATCTGCCGTTTGAATGAGGCAGTTCGGGTCGGCGTTTGAATTCGAATGCCAGATCGAACTCGTCGTCGAATCGAAAATCGTGATTCGCGCCCGTCCGCTTTTTACATTGTTCGCTTTTATGATTTCAGACAGCGCGTGTTGAATCGTTTTTTCGTTTGATTCCGAAAATTTTATGCTGATTTTTTTCGCGTTTGCAAATAATCTGCGCCAGTGTTTTTCCCACAGAAAAGGTTTTTGATTATAAATCGCAACGGTTGTGAAAACGCCTTTTCCGTAAAGTGCGGCGTTGGAAATCGCCGACAGCCGAGCTTCTTCAAATGAAATTATATTTTGATTGTAAACGACAAACGGATGCATCGGTTGGCGGAGAAATTTCTAGCTGACGGCGCGTTGACGTTGCGGTTTTTGAGCGATTGGAAAGGCTAATCTGAATGTCGTTCCTGAGCCGATTTCGCTTGAAGCGACGATTGTTCCGGCGTGTTCCTGCACGATGCCGTAGGAAACCGCGAGACCGAGACCCGTGCCGCTGCCAACGCCTTTGGTGGTGAAAAACGGATCGTAGATTTTGTTTAAGTTTTCCGGCTCGATGCCGCTGCCCGTATCGGCGACCGTGACGACGATTTCGTTCTCAATATCGAAATTGGTCGTCAAAACGATCTCGCCGCCGCCGATCATCGCGTCGCGGGCGTTGATAATCAAATTAGTGAAAACCTGCTGCAATTTTCCGGCGTTGCCGATGATGACGGGCGGCGTTTCGGAATAATTTTTGACGATTTCAATCTGCGTTTTGCGAAGCTGCGGTTCGAGTAGTTGTAATGTGTCGTCGAGCAGTTTGTTGACGTTGATTTCGTTGAAATCCGACGAGCCGCCGGTACGTGAAAAGTTCAACAAATTGCCGACGATGTTTGAAGCGCGGTCAGTCTGTTTTTGAACTTTTTGCAGCAGCGCGTGTTTCGGATCGGTTTCGGGAATCATTCCGAGCAGCATTTGCGTATAGGATGACACGCCGGTCAAAGGCGTGTTGACTTCGTGCGCGACACCGGCGGCGAGCAGACCGATTGATGAAAGTTTTTCGCTTTGCTGCAAAGATTCTTCGAGCTTGATGCGCGACGTGACGTTTTCGAGAACGATAATTGCGCCGGTCTGACTGTTGGAAATCGAGCGCAGCGGCGCGACGGCGACGTTTAAGATCAAAGTTTTGCCCTGCCGGTTGGTCGTCAGCATTTTGTAGGCGTTGCGAATTTCCGTCAGATGCCAGCGCGTTTTGCCTAAAATATTTTCGAGATTGAGCGCGAACGATTCGTCAAAAACGTCTTCGATGTATTTGCCGATTGTTTCATCGCGGCTAATGTCGAGCAATTCCTCGAACGTCGAATTGCAGCGCGTGATACAGCCTTTTTCATCAACCGCGAGCAAGCCGACGTTGACCGATTCGACGATTGATTCGTTAAATTCCTTTAAAGAAGCGAGTTCACGGGCGCGTTTTTCCTGTTCCTGATAAAGCAGACTGTTTTCAACCGCGACGGCGACGTAACCGGAAATGGTTTGCAGAATTTCCAAATCTTCCGACGATAAAAGCGAGCCGTCCGAAGCGCGTCCCAAACCGAGAATCGCAACCATTTTGCCGCGCGCCACGCACGGCACGAAATAATGCAGCTCCTGCCGCTGAACCTGCCGCCGGTTTTTGTTGAAATTTTCGATTTTTTCCTTTAAGTTTCGCGGCTGATTTTCTTCGGACGGAGTTTCGTCAATCGCTTCTTCCTCGTTAATTTCGAGTTCGTCGGCGCGAACGATGCCGCGCGCGGCGGATTTCTGGCGAATCATCTGCCGGAAATCGCTCGGTATTTTATACGTTTCGCCGATGCCGATTGATTTGGCGATTTTATAATGTTCGGGCAGTGTTTCGTCCTCGACAAAAACCGCAACTTTTTCGACATCGAGAACTTGCCGCAACCGTTCGGTCAAAGCGTTCAGAAGCGGTTCGAGTGCGGTCGTCGCCGACAGCGTTCGCCCGAAATCGAGCAGACCGTTTCGCAAATCATACCGTTCGCCGTAAAAGAATCGGTCAGCGCGTTCCTGCAAAAATTTCTTCAGAGGCTCGGACAAAAGCACGATTCCAGCCATTGCGATAACGGCGATCAATGCCCTCAGGGTGATTTCCGTGACCGATAAATCGTCGCCGACGGCGAGAAAAACGAGTCCGAGCGCGACCGCGCCGATCATCATCGCAATTGCCACCGTCGTCATCGCGTAAACGAGCGCGCGGCGCACGACGACATCAACGTCCATCAAGCGATAGCGCACGACCGAATGACCGAAACTAAGCGGAATTAAAGCAAGCGGCAGAGTCGTCAAAGCCGCGCTCAAAGAATCTTCGCTCAGAGACGGCGCGAAACGCCTGGCGATTTGAAAAAGAATAATCGGCGTAATCGCGGCAATCGTTCCCGAAACCGCCCATTTAATGCGTTGCCGCACAAACGGATGCTGTTTGTTTTTGAAAAATCGCCAGAGTAAGACACTCGCGCCGCCGGACACGCCGACGATAAAATGTATGTTTAAGGCTAGATTGAGATTCGGGAAAAAGTCCGTTTTATCAATAAAATTGATTAACGCGGCGACGTTTTTTTCACCGATTGAAAAAAGCGGAACGAGCGAGAAAAAGAAATTGGCGGCGGTGAAAACGATTGCCGGAACGTAGAGCGCAATTGTTTTCCAGCGCGAACGGTCGAAAATCTCGCTTCTGACCGGATAACGCAGACAGAAATGCAGAAAAAGCGGCACGAAAAAGGCGAACGCGCCGTCGTCGAGCAATCTGATCGCGTCGTCGAAATCTTCGCCGAGTCCAATCGGACTGTAAACGTGGAAAATAAAAGCTGCCAAACAAACGAGCGCGAAATGGATGACGAACGGCGAACTACTGCCTTGTTTAAAGAGAACGAAAATGCCGACTCCGAGCCAGACCAAGCCGACGATGGCGAGAAAAATCAAAGAAGCCGTCCAGCGCGGAAACGAATCTATATTCTTTAAATCGGCGTAGTAAAAATTGTTGCTGAACGAATAGGAAGGTCTCTGGTAAAAATAAGTCAGATTGCCTTTCACGCCCGCCGTTTCGAGGTAAAGCTGCACGTCCGACGGCGCGGCGACTTCGTCGAATTGCTTTTCGTCGAGCGAAATACCGATGAGCTTATCACCAACCGCGATGCCGGCGCGTGAAGCGGCAAGATTCGGCAAAACTTTTTCGGCGTAGATGCCGTCCGCCTTCTGCGCCCAGATCACGCCGTCGGTCGGCGGAAGCGCGTGCGTCGCGCGCTGTGAAAGGTTGAGCGCGCCGCCGGCGACGAATAAAACCGTCACCAAAAGCCAAATCAAACTCCAACTTGTCAGGATTTTTCCCTTCATCGGAAAAGGCGGATTTCTCCAAAAGAGTTTTGGAAGCAAAATGCGTTCCAAGTGTTTCAGCGTCTATACTTTGCGCCAATTTACGCTAAACAAACGTCTTTTGTTTAGCTAAACAACGAAACACCCGAAAAATTCATTCAAATTTTCGCTTGGCAATCCGAGATTTCGGAAATAAAAAATCCGAAACCAAGCGGCTTCGGATTCTTGAAACTCATTAATTTTTCAGTCGAATTAGAAGCTTACCAAGATTCCGCCGCGCAAGGCTCTGCGTTGCGAGTTCAAGGTCAGGCTGCTTTCTTCGCCGCCGACTCCGACTTGGTAGTCGAACAAATTGCGCGCGTCAATAATCGCTTTGGCGCGAAACGGCAAACCGAGATTCGGCAGTGATTGCGTCACCAAAACGCTTAGGCTCGGGTCGTAAATCGCCATTCTGCCCTGAAACGGATCAATCGCAAAAACCGTTGCCTGCGGCGAAAGCCGGAAAATCGTTTTTACTTCCGTTCCGGTTTTAAAATCGGCATCGAATTGTCCGTAGAAGGTCTGAAACAAATCGTTTTCAAAAATATTCGCCGGATTGGAAATCGCTTTGCTTGATAATTTCTGACCGTTACCGACGGCATAACCGGCGGACGCGGTGAAACGGCTGTTCAGGCGGCGCGTGTAAACGACGCGCAAACCGGCGGCTTTGCCTTGCTGGTTAGCAACAAATCCGGCGAGATTTTCGCCGTCAAGCGCATTAAACGGCATATTCGTTAAACCGATGCCGCGATTGCTCGCCGTGTCGAGAAAGACGTTTGCTTCGATGCTTGATTTATTGTCGAGAACGCGCTCGATGCCGAATTCGAGGCGCGTGTTTTTCGCCATTCGCGGTTTGTCGTTTTCGACGACGAATTCCTGCATCGAAACCGGCTCACGGAAAAGAACGGGCGTATCTTCGAGTTCGGCGACCGACTGCCAGGTGCGGTCTTCAGTTGCGGTCGTATAAGAAGAACGAAAACGAGTTTTAGAATCAATGTCGAACTGCACGCCGAAGCGCGGACGAAGCGCGGAATCGTCGCCGCCGCCGACAAATTTGGCATAGTCGAGACCGAATACCAGAATCACGCCGCCGCGCGTTTTCCATTCGTCCAGAGCCTGAAAAGAAACTTGTCCGAGCGTTTCCCGTTCATTTTTCAGGGTGATTTTACCGAGCCGCGCCGCCGCGCCGGTGATTTGAATTTGATGATTGTCGCCTGCCCTGAATTTAAATTTGGTTTCCAATCTTTGCGGCGCGAATTTGCCGCCGGTTTGACCGACGAAAATAATTTCCGCGTCGTCGTTAATCGGTTGCAGCGTGGCGAAATTTAATCCGGCAAAGTTTTCGCCGTCCGAACTGGCGAAATATGTTTCGGCGACGGTTTGGCGGCGGCGATTTGAATTTGTTTCTTCATTTTGTTCCGCCGCGTCCTCGGTTTGCGCGGTTTGCGATTCGTCAACGGGCGCATCGCCTTCGGTATTTTGGTAAATCGAGCGGCGCGATGCGGCAGAACGAACAACCCATTTCAAACTACTACGGTCAGCGCGTTTTTCGGGCAAGGTATTGCCGCTGCCCGCACGCTCTAATTTAAAGCCGTAAACCAATTCCGCCGAACGATTGACTTCGACCGCCGCCAGCGTGATCGAATTAAAACCTTCCGCGACTGCCAGAACCGTGTAAGTTCCGGGCAAAATTTTCGTCAAAAAGCTGCCGTCCGCCGCCGAGCGTGCTTGTTTTAGCAAACTGGAAGTGCCGAAACGGAAAATGGAGACGGTCGCGTCGCTAATCGCGTTGCCCGCTTCGTCGCGCACGACTCCTTTAATTATGCCGAGATTGGTTTTTTCAACGATGACGACTTTCGCCTGTGTCTCGAGCGCGGCGACAGAAACCGCGAAAACGACGGCGATGACCAATAAAGCGCGTCTTGTAAAATTTTTTATTGGAACGACAGAAGAAACCATTTGAAACAAGCAACCTCCAAATTGTAACAAGTTTTTGGGAGAACCTATTTACCGGAGTGTTGAAACTTATCTTCTTACCGAGAAGCGGGAAAATTCCTGCACGTCTCGTATTTTCTGCTCTTTAGCCAAATGTGTCAAGCCCGACACGAATCGTATGTATTCGATAGATGCGAGGCGGCTTGACAAAGTTGGCTCGTCGGCTAAAATTAAAAATGCTTTTCAGGATGAGGAGCATATCGGAGATGTGGCTGAGTGGCTGAAAGCGGCAGTTTGCTAAATTGTTGAGGATCAAAAGTCTTCCACAGGTTCGAATCCTGTCATCTCCGCCAGAAAATTTTGCGAGGCTATTTCGGTTTGCGGCTGAAATAGCCTTTTTGAATTTCTGATTTCGGAATAAACTCGAAGTGGTTTTTCAATTTTAATGATTCGAGGTATTCCGGCAAATGTTTATTGATTTTCATCTGGCGTTTTTTGAAGGCTCGGCGTGGTCGCATATGTTCACACTCGACGAAACGGCGACGTGGATTGAAAAAATCCTGCGTCCGATGATTGTTTACGCCGCATTGATTTTTTTGCTGCGCGTGTTCGGCAAGCGCGAACTCGGACAGCTTAACCCGTTTGATCTGGTCGTCATTCTGTCGCTTTCTAACACGGTGCAGAACGCGATTATCGGCGAAGACAACTCGCTGGTCGGCGGCATCGTCGGCGCGGCGGCTCTGCTCGGAATAAATTACGCAATAGCGTTTTTTAAATATAAAAGCCGGCGATTCGAGCGGTTTATCGAAGGCGATTGCCAAACGCTGATTTCCGACAGCAAAATTCACGAAGATGCCGTGAAAAGTGAACTTTTGACCAAAGAAGATTTAGACACCATCGCGCACCGCGAAGGTTTGGACGACGCGAGCGAGATTAAAACCTGCAAGCTCGATTCAAACGGCAGCTTTCTCGTCATCGGCAATACGCCGACCTCCGAAGACAATTTCCGAAAGGAAGTTTTGAAACGACTGGAAGATTTGACGAATCGAATCGGTGAATTGAACGAACAAAAGGCTACTTAAATTTATGACAATCAGAGTTAGATTTGCCCCGTCGCCGACGGGTTATTTACATATCGGTTCGGCGCGAACCGCGCTTTTCAATTATTTGTATGCAAAACACGTCGGCGGAACTTTTCTGCTTAGAATCGAAGACACCGATCTGGCACGTTCGACCGAAGAATCAACGCAGTCAATTTTGCAGGGATTGGAATGGCTCGGCTTCGCGCCCGATGAAGAAATCGTTTATCAATCGAACAACGCCGACAAACATCGCGCCGCCGCGCTGAAATTATTGGAAGAAGGCAAAGCGTATCGGGATTTTACGCCGAAAATCGAACACACCGGCGATGTCAAAGCCGCCATTCAGGAACGCGCCCGCGAAGATAAAAACCTGCGCGACAACGAATATCGCAATTTATCGAACGAAGAATCCGACGGACGCGCGGCGAACGGCGAGCCGTTTGCGATTCGCCTGAAAGTCGCCGAAACCGGAAAAACGAGTTTTGAAGACGCAGTTTACGGTTTGAACGAACGCGAATACTCGGAAACCGAAGATTTGGTTTTATTGCGTTCCGACGGGCATCCGCTCTACAATCTGGCGGTCGTCTGCGACGACATCGAAATGAAGATCACGCACGTCATCCGCGGGCAAGACCATTTGACGAACACGCACAAACAAATCCTGATTTACGAAGCGTTGAGCGAAAAACCGCCCGTTTTCGCGCATCTGCCGCTGATTCTCGCGCCGAACAAAGGTAAATTATCAAAGCGCAAACACGGCGAAGTCGTTTCGATGACGACCTACCGCGACGCGGGATTTTTAGCCGCCGCGTTTCGCAACTTTTTAGTTCTGCTTGGCTGGTCGGCGGGCGAAGAACGCGAAATTTACACGATGGACGAACTCATCGAAAAATTTTCGCTCGACCACATCCATAAAAACAACGCCGTTTTCAACTTCGATGCCAACGATCCGAAACATTGGACGGACGACAAAGCAATTTGGATGAACGCCGAATACGTCCGCACGATGCCGCTCGCGGAATTGCTTCCGTTCGTCAAAACCGAATTAAAAGCGGCAAAATTATGGCGCGACGAATACGAAGACGACGACAAACAATGGTTTGAAAATACGGTTGATTTAATTCGCCAGAGATTTTTCACGCTCAAAGATTTTTCCGGTCAGGGACGCGCGTTTTTCTCGGAAGATTTCGATTTCGATCCGGCGGCGATTGCCAAAAACTTGACGAAGTTTCCCGATTTAAAATCGTGGCTGCCCGCACTCGCCGAAAAATTCGAGCCGATGCAATCGTTCACGCACGACGAAATCGAAGCGGTCGTCAAACAATTCACCGAAGAAAAGGGCGCAAAGCTCGGCGTAATTATGAACGGCGCGCGCACGCTTCTAACCGGTTTAGCCGTCGGACCCTCGATGCTCGCGGTTTTTGAAACGCTCGGCAAGGAAAAATCCAACAGACGTTTGAAAAGCCAAATTGTGTGGAATCAATAAATGGACTTTCAAATTGAAATCGCCGTTGAAAAAGACGTTCCGGCAATCATCGCTTTGATTCGAGAGTTTGCCGCGTTTGAAAATCTTTCGGAGTTTTGCGAGGTGACGGAAAATTCTCTGCGCGAAGCGATGTTCGGCGCAGACGCTTGCGTCGAAGGTTTGATGGCTTTCAATGAAAACGAAGCAATCGGCTACGCTTTATTTTACGAAAATTTCGCCAGCTTTCGCGGGCAGCGCGGATTTTATCTCGAAGATTTATACGTCAAACCCGAATTTCGCCGCCTTAAAATCGGCGAAGCGTTTTTACGTAAACTCGCCAACACCGCCGCCTCGAGAAACTTCCGGCGCATTGATTTTTTGGTACTTGACTGGAACGAAAACGCGATTCGATTTTACAAAAAACTCGGCGCGGCGACGGACGAATCCGAACGTCATTTCAAATTTACAGACGCGGCTTTTGAAAAATTAGGCGAAGAAGTCAGCCACGAATGACACGAATAACGCGAATTATTTTACTTAAATTTATTCGTGTTCATTGGCGTTATTCGTGGCTGAAAAATCTATGAAAATCTCGAAAATCGAACTCATCGAAATGAAAATGCCGCTCGTGCATTTTTTTGAAACGAGCTTCGGGCGCACTTATGAAAGAAAAATTATCTTAACGCGCGTCGAAGACGGCGAAGGAAATGCGGGTTGGGGCGAAGCGACGTGCGGCGAAACGCCTTCGTATTGCGAAGAATGGACAGGCAGCGCGTGGACGGTTTTAGAACAAATTCTCGCGCCCGCCGTCGTCGGCAAAGAAGTCGAATCGGCGGCAAACGTTTGGGATTTGATGAAAAGATTTCGCGGCAACCGGATGGCGAAGGCGGCGATTGAAACGGCTTGTTGGGATTTGGAAGCGAAGAATTTAAACGTTCCTCTGTGGCGGCATCTCGGCGGCGTAAAAACGGAAATCGAATGCGGCGTTTCCATCGGCATTCAAGATTCAGTCAGTCAGCTTTTCGAGAAAATCGAAACGGAATTAAATGCCGGTTACAAGCGCATCAAAATCAAAATCGCGCCGCATTGGGATTACGAAATTATCAAAGCCGTGCGCGAGAAATTTGGAAATATTTTGCTGATGGGCGACGCGAATTCGGCTTACACGCTCGCCGATATTGATAAATTGAAAAGCCTCGATGAATTCGATTTGATGATGCTCGAACAGCCGCTGCCGTTCGACGACATCGTTGACCACGCCAAACTGCAAAAGGAAATCAAAACGCCGATTTGCCTCGACGAACCGATTCGCTCGCCCGACGACGCGCGCCAAGCGATTGAGCTGCAATCCGGCAAAATCATCAATATCAAGAACGGTCGCGTCGGCGGACACACGCAGTCGAAAGAAATCGAACGAATCTGCCGCGAAAACGAAATTCCCGTCTGGTGCGGCGGAATGTTGGAAAGCGGAATCGGACGCGCGCATAATATTGCGATTTCGACTTTGAAAGGTTACACGCTGCCCGGCGACGTTTCCGCCAGCAAAAGATATTGGGCGCAAGACATTATCGAACCGGCGGTCGAAGTAACATCGAACGGAACGATCAGCGCGCCGGAAAAAGCCGGAATCGGTTTTGAAGTGAAAACAGATAGAATCGAAAAATTCGCGGTGAACAGAAAAGTTATCGGCAGCGAATAAAAGCGATGCTTTGAAAATTCAGATTTCGACAACTCTGATTCGTCAAACGATAAATTTACAAACGCCAGAACAGCGGCAGAAAAATCATCACGACGACAAATAAAATAATCGAGAGCGGAATGCCGACGCGCATATAATCGCGGAAGCTGTAGCCGCCCGGACTCATCACCAGAACATTGACCGGATGACCGAGCGGCGTGATGAACGCCATCGAGGTGGCGAGCGCGATGCCCATTACGAGCGCGCGCGGATTGATGTTCGTTTGTTGGGCGACGCTGACGGCGACCGGCGCAACGACGGCGGCGACGACCGCGCCGTTAACGGCTTGCGTCAAAAGAGTCGTCAAGATAAAAAGCGCGGCGAGCAAAGCGAGCGCGCCGTATCCGCCCAAAACCGCGACGATTTCGTTCGCCATCAATCCGGCGGCGTTCGTTTTCGTTAGGGCAATGCCCATCGGCAGCATTCCGGCGACGAGAAAAACGCTACTCCAACTAATTGACGAATACGCCTGTTCGGTCGTCAAAATTCTGGTCAGCATCATCGCCAGCGCGCCGCCGAGCATAATCGCGCCGGTCAAATCCGGCACGGCGACGGCGAATGCGAGCGTCGCTACGAAAATCATCAAAGCGGCGCGTCCTTTGTCGGGAACGGTGATTTCCGTTTCCTCTTTCGACATCAGCAAAATAATTTCCGGGTCGTTCGCCAGCACATTAATTTTGGCGCGTGTTCCCTGCAATAAAAGCGCGTCGCCGAAGACAAGCGGAACTTCGGCTAAATCGTGAACGATTTCCTGATCGCCGCGCCAGATTGCCAGCACGGACATTCCGTATTTTTCCCGGAAATGCGCCGACCGCAGAGTTTCGTCAATCAGCCGCGAGCGCGGCGCGAGCATCGCTTCGACGACTTCGACGGCGCGCGACTGCAAATCGCTTTCGTGCCATTCGGACGCGGGCAAAAATTCCATAAACGGCTCGACATCGCGTTTGCGGAAATCCGTTTCGTCGCCTTCCAAAATCAATGTGTCGCCGTCCTTTATTTCGGTCTCCGGCGACAGCGCAAACAGTTTTTTGTTTTTGCGCTCGATGGCGACGACGCTCACGCCGAAATCTTCGCGCAGATGACTTTCCGAAAGCGGCTTGTCAATCAGCGAAGATTTTTCCGGCACGCGGGCGCGAAAAAGATTTTCGCCGAGATGATAGGCGGCAATTAAATCGCTCTGTTCTTCCTTGTTCGGCGCGAGCGTTCGTTCGATCACCGATTCGCCGGGCAAAAATTTTCTCCCGATAAACGCGACGTATAAAACGCCCGCGATGACCATCGGAACGCCGACCGGCGCGAAATCATATAGACTGAAACCTTCGATGTTACTGTCGTGCAGAATCGAATTGATAATAATATTCGAGGTCGTCAAAAGCGTCGCCATTCCGCCCAGAATCGTGCCGAAGGCGAGCGGCATCAAAAGTTTCGAGATATTGACCGAAGCCTTTTTCGCCGCGCCCGAAGCCGCCGGCAGCAAAACCGCCGCCGCCGCGATGTTGTTCATAAACAACGAAAGAAACGCGCCCGCAATCATCACGACAATGACCAGCCGCAATTCGCTTTTGCCGCCGACCTTCAACAAAATATTGCCGACCTGTTCGGTTACGCCGGTGCGCTGCAACGCTTCGGCTAAGATAAAAATCGCCATAATCGTAATCACGGCGGAGCGCGAAAAACCGGAAAACGCTTCCTGCGGTGTCAGAATTCCGCTCACGCCGAGCGCGACGACGACGAGCAGCGCGACCAGATCGGCGGGCAATTTGTCCGTCAGAAAAAGAACGAGAGCGACGATCAGGATGGCGAAAGTTAGGATTAATTGATTGTCCATTTTGCAAAGCTAACAGTATAAGTCGCGCGGCGAACAGTTTCAAAGACGCGGGTTTTTAATCGTCGCCGGAAATGATAAAATAACCGTTTTCAAACAAATTTTATGAGCAATAATAACGAACCAAACAAAATTATTTTTTCAATGGTCAAGGTCAGCAAGTTTTACGACAAAAAGCCGGTCTTGAAGGACATTTATTTATCGTTTTTTTACGGCGCGAAAATCGGCGTTCTCGGACTGAACGGTTCGGGGAAATCTTCGCTTTTGAAAATCATCGCGGGCGCGGATAAGGAATTTAACGGCGAAGTCGTTTTTTCCAAAGGCTACACGGTCGGCTATTTGGAACAGGAACCGAAACTCGACGACGCAAAAACCGTGCGGCAAACGGTCGAGGAAGCCGTGCAGGAAACCGTCAATCTTTTGCAGGAATACGATGAGATAAATTTGAAATTCGCCGAGCCGATGTCGGATACAGAGATGGACGAACTCCTGGCGCGGCAGGGCGAAGTGCAGGAAAAATTAGACGCTTCGGACGCTTGGGATTTAGACAGTAGATTAGAAATGGCGATGGACGCGCTGCGTTGTCCGCCGCCGGATACGCTGGTTGTTAATCTTTCGGGCGGCGAAAAACGTCGTGTCGCGCTGTGCCGCCTTTTGCTGCAAAAACCCGACGTGTTGCTGCTTGATGAACCGACCAATCATCTGGATGCGGAAACGGTCGCGTGGCTCGAACAGCATTTGCAAAAGTATGAAGGAACGGTCATCGCCGTGACGCACGACCGTTATTTTCTCGATAACGTCGCGGGCTGGATTTTAGAACTTGATCGCGGCGAAGGCATTCCGTGGAAGGGAAATTATTCGTCGTGGCTCGAGCAAAAACAAAATCGCTTGAAGGGCGAAGAAAAAACCGAAGACAAGCGACAGAAAACGCTCGAAAGAGAATTGGAATGGATTCGTATGTCGCCGAAAGGTCGCCACGCGAAATCGAAGGCGCGAATTAATCAATATGAAGAATTAGCTTCGCAAGAATCGGAAAAACGGAACGAGGATTTGGAGATTTACATTCCCGTCGGCGAGCGGCTCGGCGATATTGTCGTCGAAGCGCATCAGGTGGCGAAAGGTTACGACGACAAACTGCTTTTTGAAAATCTCGAATTCAGTTTGCCGCGCGGCGGCATCGTCGGCGTAATCGGCGCGAACGGCGCGGGCAAAACGACTTTGTTTCGCTTGATTACCGAACAGGAAAAGCCCGACACAGGCGATTTTCGCGTCGGCGAAAACGTCAAACTCGGCTACGTTGACCAATCGCGCGATTCTTTGAACAGCGAGAAAACCATCTGGGAAGAAATCTCCGACGGGCTTGATTTAGTCCAGCTCGGAAAACGCGAAGTTAATTCGCGAGCTTACGTTTCGCGCTTCAATTTCTCCGGCGCGGATCAGCAAAAGCGCGTCGGACAACTCTCCGGCGGCGAGCGCAACCGCGTTCATCTGGCGAAAATGCTCAAGACCGGCGCGAATGTTTTACTGCTCGACGAGCCGACGAACGATTTGGACGTGAACACGATGCGCGCGCTCGAAGAAGCCCTGGAAAATTTCGCGGGCTGCGCCGTCGTCATCAGCCACGACCGCTGGTTTCTAGACAGAATCGCCACGCACATTTTAGCGTTTGAAGGCGACTCGAAAGTCGAATTTTTCGACGGCAATTATTCCGAATACGAAGCCGACAAACGGCGGCGTTTGGGCGTTGATGCCGACCAGCCGCACCGGATTAAATATCGTAGTTTGACGAGAGCGTAAGTAACCGCGTCGGCAAAAATTGAAATTAAAACCGAAAAATAGTTCCGGTCGAATCTCGATAATGCTATAATTTTAAAGATAAGGTTTCTATAGTCAATTTATCAAGGGGTTCAAGTATGAAAACAATTTTTCGTATTTTTTGTTTCGCGTTCATTCTTTTGAGTTTGAGCGCGATTTTTGTTGCAGCGCAGAAGACGCGCGAGCTGCGGACTATCGAGGGCAATTACAACGACACGGCGACGATTGCGCCGACGAATGAGCGGATTAAATCTCTAAAACTGCCGAACGGTTTTTCGATTGCGAAATTTGCGGAAATCGAAAATCCGCGAATGCTCGCCGTCGCGCCCGACGGCACGGTTTATGTTTCGCAGCGCGACGCGGGAACTTTGACGATGCTCAAAGATACGAACGGCGACGGCGTAGCCGACGTTCAAAAAGTCGTTGCGGAGAAAAAGCAACTGCACGGTGTTTATATTGATGCCGGAAAGATGTATTTTACGACCGTCAAGGAAGTTTTCGTCGCCGACATCAACGCCGACGGAACTTTGAGCGAGCCGAAAATGATAATCAATGATTTGCCCGAAGCCGGACAGCATCCGAACCGGACGATTGCGGCGCGCGACGGCAAACTTTATATCACGGTCGGTTCGACCTGTAACGCCTGCGACGAATCTACGCCGGAGAACGCGACGATTTTGACGACCGATTTGAACGGACAAAATCGCAAAATTTTCGCGTCCGGTCTTCGCAATACAATCGGTTTCGGCTGGCAGCCGGTTTCCAAAAAACTTTTCGGAATGGATCACGGCATAGACCTTTTGGGCGACAACGACCAGGAAGAAGAACTGAACGAAATCGTCGAAGGCAAAAAATACGGCTGGGCGTATGTTTACGCGAACGCGAAATTAAATCCGCACAACACCGTGCCGAAGGAATTGGGTTTGACGAATGAAGATTGGGCGAAGCAATCGGTCAACCCGGTTTTGCTTTACACGCCGCACGCCGCGCCGATGCAGATGACTTTTTACACGGGAACGCAATTTCCGTCCGAATATAAAAACGATGCTTTCATAGCAATGCGCGGCAGCTGGAATCGCAATCCGCCGAGCGGTTATGAAGTCGTCCGAATTCGCTTCGACAAAACGGGCAATCCGAAATCTTTCGAACCGTTTTTGACCGGCTTTCTCGTCAAAGGCGGCGCGCCCGACGGCAAAGACGCGCATTTCGCGCGTCCCGCCGGAACTGCGATGCTCAAAGACGGTTCCTTGCTCGTCACCGACGACACGAACAATATTATTTACCGCGTCAGTTACAACCAAAAAACGATGCCGCCGATTATGTCGCGCGACAATATTTCGATGAATTTGCCGGAAACCGGAGGCGCGAAAGCGACGATTCAGGTTACGTCTTCATCGTTTACGAATATGGGAACGATTCCCGATAAATTTTCAAATTATTTTGAAGGCGTTTCGCCCGCGCTTTCGTGGTCGAATGTTCCTTCAAACGCGAAATCTCTGGTGCTGATGATGGAAGACCCGGATGCGAATTTGAAGCCGGTCACGCATTGGCTGATGGCGAATATTCCCGTCGGCACGACGAGCTTGCCGGAAAATGTAATGAAAACAGAGACGGCGAACGGCGCGCTGCAGGGCGGAAATATCACCGGTAAAATCGGTTATTACGGACCGAAACCACCGCGCGCCGATCCGCCGCATAATTATCATTTTCAGATTTTCGCGCTCGACACAACTTTAAAGTTACCGGGCGGTTTCAATCGTCAGGCTCTGCTCGACGCGTTGAAAAATCACGTCGTCGCCAAAGGCGAAATCGTCGGCACGTATCAGCGCACGCCCGACGTGCGCGAGAAGCAATAAATTTTTGACGCGAGTGTAAATTATGCGCATCAACAGTAAATTTCACCGGTCGGAGCGCGGACGGCTCGTCCGCCAACGGAGCGCGAGCGACGTTGTTCGATTGCCGACGCGCGACTTGAGGGCAATGGTTGGTTTCGCGCTACTGCGCTCGAGGGGCGGACGAGCCGTCCGCGCTCCGCAAATACGCCGTTTCCGGCACTAATGAATATAAATAAAGGACGCGAATTTATTCTCGCGTCCTTTATTTATATTTTCGGCTTTCAATTTTGCCGGGGCAAAAAATTTTTAACCTTTTCTGAGTTCGGTCAAAACCTGTTTGGCGACGGCTTTGAGCGTGTCGAAAACGCCGACACCCTGCGAAGCGGTCGCTTCAAAAACCGGCTCGTCCTTGCGGTTGAGTTCGGCGACGAGTTCGTCCTTCGCGCTGACGTTCGGCAGATCGCGTTTGTTTAATTGCAGAACGTATGGAATCTGCATCAAATCGTAGCCTTGTGATTGTAGATTTTCTTCGAGATTGTAAAGCGATTCGATGTTCGCGTCCATTCGCTCTTCCTGCGAATCGGCAACGAAAACCACGCCGTCCACGCCCTTTAAAATCAGCTTGCGCGAAGCGTCGTAATAAACCTGTCCGGGAACGGTGTAAAGATGAAAGCGCGTTTTGAAGCCGCGCACCGTGCCGAGTTCGAGCGGCATAAAATCGAAAAACAGAGTGCGGTCGGTTTCGGTCGCTAAGGAAATCAATTTGCCTTTGGCTTGCGGCGCGGTCGAATCGTAGATGTATTGCAGATTCGTTGTTTTCCCGCACAATCCGGGACCATAATAAACAATTTTGCAGTTAATTTCGCGCGATGCGTAGTTAATAAATGTCATAAGATTTTAATGGAAAGTGGAAAGTGGAAAATGAAAAATGAAGAAAATAATTTTCCGCTTTCCATTTTCCATTTTCCACTAACTAAAAAGACTGTCAATATCGTCGTCGGTGATTTCGGCGAAAAATGAATTTTCACTGTGTCTTTGCAGCTCCGAATCTCTGGCGATTTCGTCCAGAAGCGCGGCGACTTCGTAGCTCGCCCGTTTAGAACGGATTTTTACAAGACTGACGGTCGAGCGGTCGTCGAAAACGACGACCAGAAGGCTTCTGCCGATGACGGCGATATAGATGTTTTCGCGCTCGCCTTCGTGAACGACCGCCGGAAAAACGTCCTCGCCGATCAGCCGCGCCATACTGGTCGTGGCGGCAACGTTTCCCGCCGCGAGGCTGGAAAACGAGGTCGTGTCCAAATCGCTGACATCGCCGTGCGAAGCAAGCGGCTGACCGTCGCGGTCAACCAGTAAAACGACGCGGGCAATGCATTCGACGCAAATTCGCGCCAGAATGGATTTTAACTTGTTGAACTGATGTTCTTGTATAACAACGGGCGTATCTGCCATTTGACTTTCTCTCTAGGGTTAATTGGTAAATTAAAAAAAAGGCTGGGGGTTGTGAGTTTTTTTAAAAATTATTCGACTTATAAAAAACTCTTTGCGGCGGGCTGCGCCAAACCCGGCAAACAGCCACTTTTTTAATCTAGCATAACCAGTCGGTCGGCTTCAAGTAATTTTTTGCCATAATTTTTCGATTCGACCAAAGCCTTAAATTATCAGTTCCGTCATAAAGAGTTATTGCCTGCCGAAAAGAAAAAATGATAAACTTTTTTTCGAGAAAGGGGGAAATGTAAATCGCGCTTGCCCATTTAACGCGCCAACCAACGAAAACAAATCGAATTCGATTCAAAAAATTCTACCGATTAAAAGACATCTTGCCCGTTCGGCTCTCCCGCTAAAAAGATGAAAAATCATTTATTCTCAAACAATTCGCTTGGGCTGAATCTGGTCGCCATCGGCGGCGGAAACGGACTTTCGACGCTGCTCGCCGGACTCAAAAAATTTGTCGCGGCGGACGAAAACGCCGATTTTCAGCTTAAAAATCTATCAGCCATCGTCGCCGTCTCCGACGACGGCGGCAGTTCCGGACGGCTGCGCGAAGAATTGCAGATGCTGCCGCCGGGCGATATACGCAACTGTATGGTCGCGCTTTCGGAAGACTCCTTGCTTTTATCGAAACTTTTCCAGCACCGTTTTCGCGGCGACGGCGAACTCGGCGGGCATAGTTTCGGCAATCTTTTCTTAGCGGCGATGTCGGAAATCACCGGCGATTTCGCCGAAGCCGTGCGGCTTTCGTCGGAAATTCTGGCGAGCAAAGGACATATTTATCCGGCGACCGTCGCCGACGTGCGCCTGACGGCGGAACTCGAAGACGGCTCGACGGTGCGCGGCGAAACGAACATCGGACGCGTCGGAATAAAAATAAAACGTCTGCGGCTCGAACCGGCGAACTGTCAGCCTCTGCCCGAAACTTTAGCCGCGATCAGCGATGCGGACATTATTACCGTCGGTCCCGGTTCGCTGTTCACGAGCCTTCTGCCGCCGATTCTGGTTGAAGGCGTGGCGGAAGCGATTAGCGACGCGCCGGCGGCGAAAATTTTTATCTGCAATCTGATGACGCAGCCCGGGGAGACCGACGGTTTTTCGGCGAAGCGTCATCTCGACATTTTCCGCGAATACGCGCCGGAAATTAATTTCGACTGCGTCGTCGTCAACAATCATCCGATCAGCGAAGAGCAATTAAAACGCTACGAATTTGAAGGCGCAAGGCAAATCGGCATCGGCGATTCGATTTCGCCGACCAGCGTGCAGGGCGCGCAAATCGTTTATGGTAATCTGTTAGACGGCAGCGACAAGGTGCGCCATCATCCGGAAAAACTGGCGCGCGTCGTGCTGCTGTGCGCCGCGCAGACGAATTTTGTAAGCAGTGAGTAGTAAAAAGTAAGCAGTAAACGGTAAGCAGTGAGCAGTGAGCAGTAAGCAGTAAACGGTGAGCGGTAAGCAGTAAATATATTTAGCGATGAGGAGTAAGCAGTAAATACATTTAGCGGCGAGCAATTTTTCGGTTAATTTGTAAGTTTAAATTTCATTCAGCTTGCTGCTCACCGCTCACTGCTTATCGCTCACTTCTTACCGCTCACCGCTCACTAAAAAAGATATGGATAACGCTTCCAATGAACAAAAACCGCTCGACGTTTTGATTCTCGCCGCCGGACTCGGCACGCGGATGCGCTCGAATCTGGCGAAGGTTCTGCACAGGCTCGACGGTCGTCCGCTGATCAATCACGTTTGTTTGACGGCGACCGCGCTCGCGCCGCGCAAAATCTACGTCGTCATCGGTCATCAGGGCGAAGACGTGCGCCGCGCCGTTTTAGAAGAATTGGACGATGAACATTCGGCGTTCGTCTGGCAGAAGGAACAGCTCGGGACGGGACACGCAGTTAATTCGGCGCGCGAATTTCTCGAAGACGAAGATTCCACCTTGCTCGTTTTGTCGGGCGACGTGCCGATGATTCGCGCCGACACGCTCGCCGCGCTTATCCAACAGCATTATAATCATCGCGGCAAAGGCGCGGCTTGCACGATTTTAACCGTCAAGCTGGAAGACCCGTACGGCTACGGGCGCATCGTGCGCGACGACGCGGGATTTTTCGAGAAAATCGTCGAACAAAAAGACGCGAGCGAAGCGGAAAGAAAAATCAACGAAATCAATTCGGGAATTTACTGTTTTAACACGCGGAAACTTTTCGACGCGCTTTCCAAAGTGCGTAACAACAACGTGCAGGGCGAATATTACTTAACCGACGTTCCCGCGCTGCTGCGCGAAGCGGACGAAGCCGTCGCGCTTTTTCCGCATACGGACGCGCGCGAAGTTTCCGGCATCAACAACCGCGTCGAACTCGCCGATTTGGAACGCACCGTCTGCCGCCGCACGATCAAGAAAATGATGGAGGATTACGGCGTAACTTTCATTGACCCAAAAAACTCATACGTCAGCGGTCAGGCGAACATCGGGCGCGACACGGTAATTCATCCGAACGTTCAAATCGAAGGCGCGAGCATCGTCGGCGACGGTTGCGAGATTCGACAGGGAACGCGCATTACGAATTCGCGTATCGGGCGCAACGTCGAAATTTTGGACAACTGCGTTATCGCCGATTCGGAGGTTGCCGACAACTGCACAATCGGACCGATGGCGCACCTGCGCGGACGCGCGAAAATGGAAGAATCGGCAAAAGTCGGTAACTTCGTCGAGCTGAAAAAAACGATTCTCGGTCGCGGCTCGAAGGCGAATCATTTAACGTATTTGGGCGACGCGACCGTCGGCGAAAAAACCAACATCGGCGCGGGAACGATCACCTGCAATTATGACGGCGTGAACAAACACGCGACAATTATCGAAGACAACGTCAGAATCGGTTCTGACACAATGCTCGTCGCGCCGGTGCGCGTCGGCAATAATTCAATTACCGGTGCGGGTTCGGTCGTGACCAAAGATGTCGAACCGAACAAACTCGTCGTCGGCGCGCCCGCCAGAGCGATCAAAACTTTGAATGAAGAAACGAGTTCCGCCAAAGAATAAACTCATGCTAAAATTAATTTCGCCGAAGGCGGAGAAACATGACTAAAAAAGCGAACATCATTAAAGAAATAAAAATCGAACGCCCCGAAAGAGCGAAACTTTCAGCCGAAGAATCTCTAAAACGTATGAAAGAGTTCGATAAAAGAAAGGAGAAATTCATTGCCTCTATCCGCAAAAACAAGGATTGAAATTTATCTGCCCGATCTGCCCAATTTGGTTTATCAAGATTTATTGCGTATTTTTGCCGAAGAATTTTCATCAGCCTTTGGCGGCTGCACAATCGTTCGCGGACTCGACGGCAGCTATCTTTCACAGCTCGGACAAATAATCTCTGATCGCATCAATTTAATTTACACGGACGCGCCTATTAACTTTCAAGAAAATTTTTCTGCTATTTCGATTTATACAGATGAACTTCGCAAAGCTGCTTTTGAAGGTCTGAACGAAGAAGCGATTTTAGTTGTCGCCTGGCAAATTTATCATTCTATTTAATATAAAATTATGTGTGGAATCGTTGGATACGTGGGAAATAAACAAGTTGTGCCGCTCATCATTGACGGCTTGAGAAAATTGGAATATCGCGGCTACGATTCGGCGGGCATCGCCGTCGTGGACGACGCGAAGCATCTGGAATTGCGCCGCGCCGAAGGCAAACTTCGCAATCTCGAAGAATGCATTCGGCTCAATCCGCTCGACGGAAATTACGGCATCGGGCATACGCGCTGGGCGACGCACGGGCGACCGACCGAGGAAAACGCGCATCCGCACCGCGACTGCACAGGCAGAATCGTCGTCGTGCATAACGGCATTATCGAAAATTATCTGTCGCTCAAAGAAGATTTAAAGCGCAAAGGTCACGAATTTAAAACCGAAACCGACACGGAAATCGTCGCGCATCTGATTGAAGAATATTTGAAGGAAACCGCCGATTTTGAAGAAGCCGTTCGTAAAACCGTGAAAGATTTACGCGGCATTTTCGCGCTTTCGATTATCTCGGCGGACGAACCCGACAAAATTATCGCGGTGCGCGAAGGTCCGCCGGTCGTCATCGGTCTGGGCGACGGCGAATTTTTCGTCGCGTCGGATATTCCGGCGATTTTGCAGCACACGCGCGACGTTTTTTACTTAGGCGAAAGGGAAATCGCCGTGCTGACGAAAGAATCGGTGCGCGTCACCGATTTTGACGGCAATGTGGTCGAACCGAAACAACAGCGCATCACCTGGGACCCGATAATGGCAGAAAAAGGCGGCTTCAAGCATTTTATGCTCAAGGAAATTTACGAGCAGCCGCGCGCCGTCCGCGATACCGTGCGCGGTCGAGTATCTTTGGACACGGGCAAAGTTTATCTCGACCAGATGGACATTTCCGAAGCGGATTTTCAAGCCGTTACGTCAATTAAAATCGCCGCCTGCGGCACGAGCTGGCACGCCGGAATCGCCGGCAAATATATGCTCGAACAAATGGCGCGCGTTTCGGTCGAAGTTGATTACGCCTCGGAATTTCGCTATCGCGCGCCGGTTTTGAATGAAACCGATTTGCTGATCGTCATTTCCCAATCGGGGGAGACCGCCGACACGATTGCCGCGATGCGCGAAGCCAGAGCATCGGGCTGCAAAGTTCTCGCGGTGTGCAACGTGCAGGGTTCGATGATTCACCGCGAAGCCGACGGCACGATTTTGACGCACGCCGGACCGGAAATCGGCGTGGCTTCGACCAAAGCATTCACGTCGCAGATGATCGCGCTCTACTTGTTCGCGCTTTATTTGGGACAACTGCGCGGAAATCTGTCGGAAGACGACGCGAAAAAACACGCGCAGGATTTAGCCGAACTGCCTTTGAAAATCGAGCATTTGTTAAGCGATGCCGATTCGATTGAAGAATTGTCGCGCGAATTTTTCCGCTCGCAGGATTTTCTGTATTTGGGACGCGGCATCAATTTTCCCGTCGCGCTCGAAGGCGCGTTAAAGTTAAAAGAGATTTCATACATTCACGCCGAAGGCTATCCGGCTGGGGAGATGAAACACGGACCGAACGCTTTGATTGACGAAAAATTGCCGGTCGTCATCGTCAACACGCGCGAAACGGGCAACGAAGCATCAGAATTGCGCTATGAAAAAACGCATTCCAACATCGTCGAAGTAAAATCGCGCGACGGCATTATTCTTTCGATTCTAACCGAAGGCGACGAAATGAGTTCGCTCGTCTCCGACCACGTTATCGAAGTTCCCGAATCTTCGGATCTGCTCGCGCCGATTCTTTCAATCGTGCCGCTGCAACTGCTCGCCTATTACATCGCCGTCCGCCGCGGCTGCGACGTTGACCAGCCGCGCAATCTGGCTAAATCGGTTACGGTCGAATAAAAAATTAATGCGAATTTACTAAAAATTTAGCGGGATTTGTTCAAAAATCAAGGCGGCTTTGTAAATTAAATGCAAAGCCGCCTTGATTTTTTACGCCTTTACCGCGTCGCGCGTCAATCGAAAATTATCTCTCCGTCGCAATCGTCCGGTTCGGCAGGTAGGCGACAATCAGCGAGACAATGCCGACCGCGATATTAAAATAAGCGACCGTCGTGCTGACGTTTAGGATGCTGACAATCAAGCCGCCCGCGACCGGAACGAAATATAAAATTCCGACGACGATCAGCAAAATTCCGAGAAACGTCAAAAATGCGCGCGAGCCGCCTTTCAAGCCCGTGTAAATTCCGATGATGCCGAGCAGAATGTGAATGGTCGCGTGAACGCGGTTCGTCGTCAGTGCGCCGAAAACAACGTCGCTGAATTCGCCCCAAACGCCTTCGACTAACAAAAAAATCCCGATAATAATTGCGAAAATGCCGCTGATTCCTCGATTCATATTTTCTCCTTAATTAGCTCGCTGAATTTATTTTACGCGCCCGTATCGAAATATTTCCGTCTCGTATCGAACAAAACCTTTTCCGCCGCGCTGAAAAAAGGTTATTTCGCTTTCAAAGATAGCAGTTAAAATCCGTCTGGAAAAGCGTTCGGAGAATTGATTTAATAAAGTTTGAGTTGGCGGAAAAATATAAAAAGCGCGGCAAACCAATTTGCCGCGCTTTTTATATTTTTCGATTTGTCCGAATTAACGACTCGGCGCGGAAGACTGCACGGTAACGGACGAGCCGGATTTGAGCGTCAGATCGTCTTTGCCCTGCACGACGACCGAGCCTGCGCCCGCGCCGCCGCCGATGATTGCGCCGATTGCCGCGCCCTTCGCGCCGCCGGCGATTGCGCCGATCACCGCGCCGATGCCCGCGCCGATGCCGCCGCGTTTAACGGTTTCTTTGGTTTGGCTGTCGCCTTTCGCCGCGCCTTCGGTGTCAACTTTGACGATCTTGCCGGTTTCGTCCGTCACCGATTGCAGAAAGCCCGCGAATTCGTAAGTTTCGCCGTTGGCGAGACGAATATGCTCGAAATTAAACGTAACTTTTGAATTGCCCGACACCTTGCCCGAACGATTTACGCCCGAAATATAACCTTCGATAATCGCGCCGCGAAAATCGTTCGGCGATTGGACGTTTAAGGTAAAGCGGTCGTTGTTTTGCGAAACCTTCGTGTCAATGTCGCTTTCGAGCAAACCGACTAAAATCGTTCCGTTCGGCACGATAAAATCGCCGGTGCGACCGTTGGTCGTCGTCGGAGAATTGCCGCGCCCGTTTTGCGAATCGTTGCTCGAATAATCGCCGTTGTTATCGTCGTTCGGATTCGCGCCGAACCGCGCGATTGAATCGGTTTTCTGATAAACGCTTTCGATAAAAACCGTCTGTTGCAGATAATCGGTCGTCACGCGGCGCGTGACGCGCAGAGCTTTGCCGCCGTCAATCGAAGCGAAAGTGACCGTGTAATCCGTATCGCCGCCCAAACTCGAAACGGTCAATTCCTGCCCGCGCAAGGTCGCGCGGACGCGCAGCGTTTTGCCGTTCGACAAGGTTTCGCTTTTATCGCGTCCGTCAGCCGTAAACGTCACTTGCGGAGCGTTTGAAGATTCGAGCGTGACTTGAGTGCCGCGCGCCTCGATGACCACTTGCGGCGGCGATTCTAATTTGTCTTCCAAATCATTCTGAGCGTTGTCCGCATCCCGCACGTTGCCGTTTTTGATGGCGCGGTCGGCGATTTCGTGCGCGTCTTCGCTTCTCGATTCGTCGAGTTTGTAGGTGCCGGTCAAATTGTAGCTGTATGAATTAGAGCCGGAACGCGGTGCGGTCGGCGGGTAATTATCGTTCTGATCGTTACTCGGATTGTTTCTATCCGCCGGATACGCCGGATTCGTGCCGTTCCAATTCCACGCGACGTTATAATTGGCGGCTAATTTATCGAGCTGATTGCGGACGTTCGTCCAATCTTTTTGCGCCGCGTTGCCGAAACGTTTGGCGTAAACGAAATCGTTGACGGGTTTTGCCGCCGATAAAATATCGCGCACATCGTCGGCGTTTTCGCGCCGCCGGTCGAGCTTGTCGCCGAACTGCCGCACGCTGTTGGCGAAATTATCGAAATCATTGTTGAATTGCGATTCTTCATCGCGCGAAACCGTATTTTTGCCAAGCTCGTTGTCGAGACTGTATCTGAAATCGTCAATTCTCGAATTCAAATTCCGCGCCGCGCTGCGCGAAACGCTTTCGCTGCGGCTGCCCTGAGCGACGGCTTCCGAAGCGGAAGCGAAACCGAAGACAGCTAAACCGATAAATAAATAAACTAAAAACGCGCTTTTAAATTTTCTCATTTTCTTCTTCTCCGTTCTGATATTTCCGACTCGGGAATCTCAAACTGACGTTTGCCAAAAGTTAGAAGCATTTTCAGTGCCAAAAGGTTTGTCAAAGCCGTAAATTTCTGTATTCGCCGAAACAAATCTGTGTTACACTTCCGGCTGGCGTTTTTTCGCGTCGTCCGGTTTTATTCGATGGCAAACCAAATTTATCAAGCGACAGTTCAATATGCGGGCGACGAATTTTTTATCGGCACGACACCGAGCGGACACGCGCAAGCGATTGATACGAAAGCGGATAGAAAATCCGCCGCGTCGCCGCTCGAACTGCTGCTCGTTGCGGTCGCCGCCTGCACCGCCGCCGACATTGTTTCGATTTTAGAAAAAAAACGGCAAAATGTCGTTGATTATCGAGTCGAGATAAAAGGCGAGCGGCGCGCCGAATATCCGCGCGCGTTTTTGAAATTTCAAATTCACCATATCGTATATGGACGCGACGTTTCCGAACACGCCGTGCGCCAGGCGATTGAGCTTTCGGACACAAAATACTGCTCGGTTGCCGCGACGGTGCGACCGACGGCGGAAATCGAGACGAGCTTTGAAATCGTCGAGAAGTAAATTTTTTTTTGGAGAGTTTAAATTTTGAAAATAACTACTAAATTCTTAAAATGCGCGCTGCTTTTAATTTTTATCGGAAGTGTCGGCGCGTCCCTTGCGAAGGCGGCGGACACGCCCGAAGCGGCGGCGAAAAGTTTTTATCAATGGTATGTGAAAGAGCTTGCGCGCGAAAACGGCGACCCGCACAAACAAAAGAGCATCGTTTTGAAAGCGGTTTCCAAACGGCTCGGCAAATGGCTTTATTCGAAGGCTTATGAAGAATACGACGCGGATTATATTATTGACGCGCAGGATATTGACGAAACCTGGCAAGTTTCGACGACCAAAGCCGTCATCAACGGCGACACGGCGACGCTTAAAGTTTTGCTGAAATCAACCAGACCGAAAGACGTGGGTTTTTCGCAAACTCTGCCGCTGAAAATGGTCAGGGAAAACGGCGAATGGAAAATTGACAGCGTGAATAGTCGGAAATTAATCGTTTAGTTGAATGAGAGGAAAATCTTAATGACGAAAAGAATAATAATTTCGCTCGTTTTTGTGTTATCGCTCGGCGCGTTCGTTTTCGCGCAGGACGATTTGAATGCGGAACGGGCGCAGGGTTGGAAAACTTTCAACCGCAAAGGCTGGGACAAATTTGATTTTGCGAAACGTAAAATTACCAAAGCGCAAGTCGGCAAGTTGAGCAGCGACGGAACGGTTGACGAACTCGCGTTGCTGCGCGGCGTAGTTTTCGGCAAGCGCGGGCGCATTTTCAAAGAGCGTTCGATTCAGGATTATCTGGAGAAACAAACCTGGTATAAACCGAAGGAAACTTTTACGAACGCGGTTTTGACGAAAGTGGAACGCGATAATTTGGACGAAATTCGTTTGACCGAAGCGGCGCGGCACACGAACGTCAAGCCGGGCGATTTGCGTTACTGGCAAAATAAGGAAATTCCCGACGATAATCTTTACGCCGATTCGCCTTCGGACTGGCGCGTGATGATCGCCGAAGTCGAAGCCGTTCACGGCAAGCGTTTCGACACTGAGCCGTGGCTGCAAAAGTATTTCGAGGAACGCTACTGGTATCAGTCGAACGTAAATTATTCGCCGACGATGCTGACCGAAACCGAGCGCAAAAATCTTGAAAAATTAAACGCCAAACGCAACGAAGACCGCAACGTACAGCTTTCGGTCGGCGATATGGAAAAATTTCAGAACGCGCTGCTGACCGAAGATTTATTGAAAAATCTTTCGATGAACGATTTGCGATTTATTCGCAATGAATTTTGGGCGCGTGCCGGTCGCAAATTTACCACGCCCGGCTTTCGCGCCGTTTACGAATGGCAGGATTGGTATAAACCTTTAAAAGATCAATCGCAGGTCAAACTCAATCCGATTGAACAACAAAACGTCAAATTAATTGAACAGGAAGAAGCGAAACTTCGCAATCGAATCACGACCGAGCCGATTACGAACGAAATGGTCGAAGGCTTGTTCGTCGAAGATTTGCGCGTTCTGCGAAACGAAATCTATGCCCGTCACGGCAGAGTTTTCAAAGACCCGGAACTGCAAAAATACTTCGCCGCGCAAAGTTGGTATCAGCCGAACCCGGAATTCAAAGACGACAGCTTATCGAAAGTCGAATCGGATAATCTGGCAATCATCGCCGAGGTCGAGAAAAATTCGGTCAGCAAACTTGCCGAAGTCGAAGGCTGATAAAACTTAAAATTTAAGTTCCGCGTGCCGGAACTCTTAACAATAAATAACAAAAAGCAGAACGAAACACCGAGTAGTGAAATGCCGGTGTTTTCTGCATTCTACGAGTTTTGCATTTATAGATAGTTATATCTCTTTTGATTTGTTTTGATTATTTTTGTATCTCCGCTGTACCTCGCGTAAAATCGAAGGTGAAAATGAAAGTAACCTTACGCGAAAAGAAACTGATAAACGGCAAGCGGTCGCTTTATCTTGATTTCTATCCGCCGGTCATCGCCGACGGTAAACGGACGCGGCGCGAATTTTTACGGCTTTATGTCTACGAGAAACTGCGAACCGAAGCCGAACGCGATTTCAACCGTGAGACGCGCCTTCTAGCGGAGAATCTTCGCTCGAAACGCCAGCTCTATTTATAGGCAAATCCGCATAACTTCGTGTCGCCGCGCCGTCGTAACGCCGACTTCATTGAATTCTTTCGCCGCCTCGTTTCGGAAAAACGACATTTGAGCGGATCAGCATATCGCCGCTGGAAAGCGGTTCTCAAACACTTTGAGAATTTCTCCGGCAATTCCTGCACATTCGCTCAATTAGACGAATCCTTTATCAAACGATTTCGCCATTATCTATTGAGCGAAGCCGAACGGCACGAATGCCAAAGACTTGATTCCGCCGCCACGCTCCGCCGCGCCAAAGATAAGCCGCGACTCGCTTCAAACACCGCCAAAGAATATTTCGACCGTTTTTTGTCGGCGGTCAAGGAAGCCCGTGAGCGCAATTTCATCAGCGATAATCCGGCGGCAAGGATTGTGCCGATTAAACTGACGACACCGCAGCGCGAATTCTTGACGCTCGACGAGATTCGCGCGCTCGCGCAAACGCCCGGCGACCTGCCCGATGTTCTGCGCCGCGCCGCGCTTTTTTCGGTTCTGAGCGGTCTGCGCTTTTCCGATATTCAAAATCTAACCTGGGCGAACGTCCGCCGTGATGCGGAAAACGATACGACGCTCCATATCAGAATAAAAAAAACGGGCGAACCGCTCAATCTGCCGATTTCAATCGAAGCGCACGAACTGCTCGGCGAAACGGGCGAGCCGAATGAAAAAGTTTTCAAGGATTTGAAATACGACGGAATGACGAGCGTTCACATTGACCGCTGGACAACGGCAGCGGGCATCGCTCGGAAAGTCACCTTTCACGTTTTCCGCAGAAGCTATGCGACGGGATTGATTACCGGCGGCGTTGATTTTTATACCGTGTCGGGATTGCTCGCGCATTCCGACGTTCGGCAAACCAAGATTTACGCGCATCTAGTGGATCAGAAAAGAAAGGAGGCGGCGAATAAGATTAGTTTGAAATAGATTATTATGTCGGCAGAAAATTACAAGGAACTTGAAGAACTTTTAGGAAAAAATAACATTCACCTGTCAATCAATTTTGATACAAATGACAAAGAAACGATTTGGCAAAAATCCAAACAATTATCTTTTACCGAAAAAACACAACTACTAAAAAATTACTGGATTTATCCTGGAACTGTTCTGTTCGATGCTGGAGAGGCACTCAAAGCGACCGTTCAGATTGATGATCGACATTCAAAAGCTAGCGAAACCCGCCCTCTCGCGTATATAAAAATACAGAAAGGAAATCGCACTCTCGTTGAAGTCATAGATATTCTCGAATCCGTCCGAAGTGATGCCACACTCATAGGTCATCCCGTTATTGTTTATGCGATTCACCATTGGCAGCAACTAATAAAGTGGAAAAAAATAAACGAAGATAAGAGCATTCGCGGCGATGACCGCATAGGGTGGGAGATTTCTATCAAATTTATTAGGAGTGCTGAAGCCAACCTAAAAGCTATCGGTAAGGCACTATATAAGGGAGCTACGAATCAAGAAGTCCCAGTGGAATTCGCGCTCGCTTATCAAATTAAAAGTTTAAAGATAAAAGCCGAAAACGCGTATTTATATGTAGCGTGGGATAGATTGCATTCAAAATATATAAACCAAAGCCACGATTTAGAGGAAAGAGTTGCCGTTATCGAAAATTTTTTAACTCAACTACCTTCGAGTTATAACTCAAAATATTTGGAAGATTGCCCAGTTGAATTACAGAAATATGGTTATATTGATTCGCCCTTAAACATTTCGACGGTAGTTGATTTTTTGAAATCAACTAAGGGCAGAGTGTTTGTTTATGACGAAATTGAGTGTGCTTCCCTACATCCTCAATGGAGAGTATTTGTGAATGCCTTTCTTGAGTGGTATTTCAAAATGGAATACGCAACTATTAACAAATATTTAAAAGTAGCTAGAGATCAAGAAATCAAAGGCGAGCGATATACTGCCGGATTTTTTTAGTTCCTCATCGCTTCCAAAGGATGTCGCAAACATTATTATTGAAGTCTTATTTAAGCCACTTAAACATTTCTGTGAACCAATTGAATATGAGGGAGCAATAACTTCTAGCGAACTTACGAACCTGGTGAGGCAACGTCGGATAAAATAATATTTTTTCTATCCGGCTTTGCCTTCAACACAAGCCACAAAGCAACACGCATAATCACAATACAACAATTAAGTTGTCACAAGGATTATGCAAAATTTACAAATTCCAACGACCGACGAAATTCGTTCAGCCGTTCGCGCTGAGCTTTCAGAATTCTTTTCAAATTTTCATTTTCAACCGCAACCGGAAGTCGATGAGATCGGACGCGGAGCGGAGTTCGCAAGCCGTATCACCGGCAAAGCTGTGCCGACGATCTACTCGCTCTGCCACCAACGAAAAATTCCCCATTTCAAGCAGGGCAAAGACCTCTATTTCCGACGTTCCGAACTTTTAAAGTTCATTAGCGATGGCAAACGCAAAACACAATTCGAACTCGCGCTCGAAGCCGAAAGTTTCTCTTCCGAAAAACACAAACAATTAAAAATAACGTAGCGATTCAATGATCGTGAATAGATGGCATTTGCCAAAAATTAAGAGAGTATATATGCACACAAAAAAAACCGGTACTGCAAACACCGGCTCGTATCAAAATTATTTTGCGGGCGGCAAAAATAAAAGTTTTGACGCTTCAAATTATAGTCTTTCCGCTCACTTCGGTCAATCAATGAAATGTCAGAAATGTAAATCGGATTATATGAAGTTTGCCGTTGATGGGTTCTGTCAGGATTGTCAGCAAAAAGTCGAATTTATCGTGCGCGAGCATCCGAACGTCGCCCGCGCCGCGAGAAATCAAAATCGGGAGGTAGCAGCCCGATAACGACAAAATTTGAATTGCCCATCTTTGAACCGGAGGGTGCGAACATTCGCGCCCCGCAAACCAGCCGCCGCGATCTGTTCGAAGCGTCGAAACTTTCGCGCCTACCGTCGCTTAAATCCGTGCGAACGATAACCGAAAAACTCTGCGCCAACTGCGACGGTAAGCTGAACCCGGCAGTCGAGTTTCAGGCGACCGTTTCGCTGTGCGGCGAATGTTTGAAAACTTATGCCGCGGTCGGCGTGATTTTGGACAAATACACCGAAGCGAAAATTCGCCGCAATTATTTCAGAGGTGAAAAAGGCTGAATATGATAAACCAAACGCAACTCCAAAAAGCGGCGATCAATTATGCGGAGGCGGGTTTCAGCCCGCTTCCGATCAACAGCGAGAAACGCCCGACCGTCAAATCGTGGGCGGAGTTCCAAAACGTAAAAGCGACCACTGCCCAAATCAATCATTGGTTTTCCGGCGCGATGCCCGAGGCGGTCGGTATCGCCGTCATCGCGGGCAAAGTTTCGCAGAATCTCGAAATCGTTGACGTTGACTGCAAATTCGATTTGACGGGCGAATTGATGAAGGATTTCTGCGATTTAATCAAAGAACATCTGCCCGAACTGTTTCCGAACCTTATCATTGCCCGAACGGTCAACGGCGGTTTTCATATTATTTACCGCGCGCCGGCTGACGCGATTCAGGGCAATCGAAAACTCGCGTCGCGCCCGGCGACCGAGGAAGAAAAGGCGAACGGCAAAAAGGTTAGAGACTTAATCGAAACGCGCGGCGAAGGCGGCTACATCGCCGCCGCGCCGACGAATGGCTACGAGTGGATTCAAAATTCATTTACAAACATTCCGACCATCACCGGCGAAGAGCGCGAAACGATTATGGCAATCGCGCGCTCGTTCGACCAGATGCCGGTCAAGGAAATCGAAGCTGAAAAGACAACAGTCGGTCCGACGAATACTTCAACCGAAGGCAAATCAACCTTTGAAGATTTTAACGAACGCAGCGATGTTCCGGCTCTGCTCGAAAGACACGGTTGGCGTTTCCATCGGCGCAGCGGCAGTCGAATGGTTTTCACCCGTCCGGGCAAAACCGATCAGAAATCGTCAGCGAACTTTTGCACGGAACGGCGAGTTTTCTATGTCTTTACGACCGGCTCGGATTTTGAATCGCGGCGCGGCTATAATCCGTCGCAAGTTTACGCCGCGCTTGAACACGGCGGCGCCTACTCAGCAGCGAGCAAAGCGTTATATGCCGAGGGTTACGGCACACGACATCAGGACAAAAAACTCAAAGACAATTTTCCGGCGATAACCAACGCTCCACTAACAACAAATGAACTTCCGACCGAATGGAATGCGCCGAAGCCGCTCGACTTGACGCTGAAAAAGGTGTTGACCGTCAGCGACGATCTTCTGCCGAAAGTTTTAATCAACTGGTTGCGACCGGCTTCCAAAGTCATCGGCTGCCCGTTCGACTTTTTAGTGCTGTCGGCAATCGTGATGATCGGTTCCATCATCGGCTCGAAGCTCCGCGTCAAGCCGCTCGTCAATTCAGATTGGTTCGTCGTGCCGAATCTCTACGGTGGCTGCGTCGGGTTGCCGTCAAGCAAGAAAACGCCCGCGCTCGACGAAACCAGAAAGCCGATTCTCGCATTACAAGCGGAGGCGCGAAAAGTTTACGTCGAACAAAAACAAGTATTCGATGTTGACGCGGAGTTTTACCAAAAGGACATCACCGCCCTGAAGAAGAAAAGCAAAACAGCGGAAGCCTATCGCAACGGCTTGGCGAATCTTAATAAACCGGCGGAAGTCTCGTTGCGGCGTTTTGAGATAAACGACGTAACGACTCCGAAGCTCGGCGAAATTCTTTCCAAAAACCCGAACGGTTTTTTGCAGTTCCGTGATGAATTGACCGGCTGGATGAAATCGCTCGAAGCCGATTATGATCTCAACGCCCGCGCGTTTTTTCTTGAACTGTGGAAAGGCGCGATTCCTTATTCGATTGCCAGAAAAGGCGACGGCGAAACGGAAATCCAAAGCGGCACTCTGTCGATCATCGGCGGCATTCAGCCGTCAAAGCTGCTCAGATATATTTCCGAGGCTTACTCCCAAGATAATGCCGACGGACTGCCGCAGAGATTTTTGTTCGCCTATCCTGATGCCAACAAACGGAGCACGAACCCGACCGAATCCGAATATCACGCGATGCGCGATGGTTTCGAGCGCGTCAATGCGATCTGCAAAACGCTCGCCGATTACGATTTCAAAGGGCAAGTGATTGCCGCCAACGGCGATCACTTTCATCTTCTTAAATTCGACAGAGCGGCGCAGAGTATCATCAACGAATGGCGCGACGACATCGAAGCTCAGGCGGAAAGCCTGCAAGTCGAAGACGAACCGTTTTCGTCGTATCTCTATAAATTGCCGAAAAGCTGTTTTGCTGTCGCATTGATTTTCCACTGTCTCGAACACATCAACGACGCTTATTTCCCCGATGAAATTTCCGAAGCGACAGCATTAAAGGCGATTGCCTACACTGAAGTTCTGACTTCGCACGCTCACCGCGTGTTCGCGCTCGGCGAGAACCAGATTTTTTCGCTCGCCCAAACTCTGCTCGGCAAAATCAGAAAAGGCGATTTGCATCAGGCGTTCACGGCGCGCGAAGTTTCGCGCAAACAATGGAGCGGATTAAAAACGCCCGATACGATCCGCGACGTTTTGGCTCTCTTGATTGACTACGGATACTTACTGGAACAGTCAACAAACGGCGGCGGCAGACCGAGGGTTAGATATTTCTACCATCCGTCGCTCACGCCGAAAAAAGCCGGAGGTGAAGATGACGAGTAAATGGACAAATCGTTTGAAGAGCGTGTTGGCGAAAACCGAAAATTCGGAAGTATGTCTGGATTCATCACTGACAATCACTGACAAAAGTCCAAACAAGAGACTTTTGTCAGTGATTGTCAGTGATGAATTTAGAGATTCTTTGAAAAATAATGCGTTCGAGACTGAAATAAGCAAATCTCAAAAAAATGAAAAATGTCTAAATCAGGAACTGACAAAAGCTGACAAAACTCGAAATGCGCCGACCTTGACCGCCGAAATCAATCGCCTGATTGCCGAGGGCGTGAAATTTGAAGTATCAGCCGACAGCTTTGAAGCGTTCGGATTATCGAACACCGAGCGGTTTAAATTTGATAACCAAAGAAAAGAAATTCTTTGCACGCTGCAGCAAAGCCTTTTGCAGAAATATCTATCGCCGTCCGATTTGCAGATGTTCGTTGATGAAGCGAAAGAACGCGCGGCGATTTTATCCGACGGAAAAACTATCGAGCCGCCGTTTGAAGTTTTGAATGAGATTGTCCGTGATTGGTTCGCGGATATGCTGGAGGAAGGGTTTGAAAAAGGATGAAGCGTGAAAGAGAAACGACGGAATTTGTTTAATCGGTTGCAACCCAAATTTAACTAACCCCGCCGCGCCCGCTCTTTTGCTCCCTTTCAAATTTGCCGGACTATTTCACCGGCTGGGGGCGATAAATAACAAGATGATTCGGCGGATATTTCCAGAAACGAAGCGATAAAAATTATGAACACAAAAACATTTAACGAAAATTTCGAGATTGACCGCAAGGCAAAAGGCATCAAGGCAATGCCGAGGAACGCGCACGTCGAACCGGAAATCAAGACGGCGGACGGCACGAATTATGATCCGGCAATCATTTATCACTTCTTCGACGAGGCGAGCCGCGAAGTTCGCGCGTCAACTGGCTTTCGTCGGACCGATGATTTCTTATGCGCGTTCGGTTTGAAGATCGTCGCCGTCGCCGATTTGCACACGAACCGCGATGCCGCGCTCGCCGACGGTCAAAAGTTTTTCAACGTGGAAATCGAACATTTGCGCGAACGAATCAGAAACTATGAAGCCGAGAAACAGCCTGAAAATCGAAGTCTGAAAGCCGTGCTGATGTCCGGCTGAACGGACAAAATGAGAGGTTTTGATAGTTTTTGAGAGAAATAAAAAAGAATGACGAACAAAAATTATGAAAAAGCGATTGCCGCGCTGCTCGAAACACATACGATTGTTGAAGCCGCCGAGCTAGTGAAGTTGTCTGTGGCGACGCTTTACCGCTATCTGGCTGACGATGAATTTCAAAAGGAATACAAAGCCGCCAAACGGCGAATCTTCGAGCAGAATATGGTGCGCCTGCAATCGCTTCATTCGACGGCGATCTCGACGCTGGAGAGAAACTTGAATTGCGAGAACCCGTCGGTCGAAGTTCGGGCAGCGCAAATCATCATCGAAGCGAGCCGCAAGGATTTAGAAACGATGGATATTTTAGAAAGATTGGAGGTTATTGAACGTGAATTTGAAAACAAGAATTGAAAAAGTCGAGCGGCGCGCGAAGGTTTCCGACTTCTGCATTTGTCACGGCAATCCGCGCTGCGAGTCGGTTTATTGGGAAGACGGCAAACCGGCAATTTGCCCTGAACTGTTGGCAGGTAAACCGCCGCCGATTCCCGATACTTGCGATGTGTGCGGCAAGCCGATCAACAAAACGCTGATCATCGTGGATTTCATTTCCTCGACGATTCCAAAACCGGAGGGCGCGAAATAATGAACATCAAAAACAGATTGTTGAAATTAGAAAAACAGACCGGCAGCGGCGGGAACAAGTTTTGCGAGTGCGGCACGCCGTATTTCGCAACACTCGGTCCGCACACAGAAAGTGTCAATGACATTTGCCCGGACTGTCTGCTGCCGGTCAAGCCGCAAACATTGAAGGATTTTGTCGAGAACGCGGCGCGGCACTGTGAAATAAAACTGATTGACCGGCAGGGCGAGCGAATTCCCGCCACCTACGCGGATTTCTTCGATGACTGCCGGCGGGGAACAAAGCAATGAATATTAAAAATAGAATAAAGAAAATCGAAAGCGAATTGCAGTTAGACGCGGACACTTGCCGCTGCAATAAAGAGATCATTATCAAAGTCGAGCCGAGGAGCGAGACGGATGAACTGCCCGCGCCGAAGACGTGCGCTGATTGCGGCAAGATTCAAACGCAGCGGCGGATAACGTTCAATTTTAACAACAACATCGAAACCGAACTGATACTTCCGCAATATCAGTTGATCGAACCGGGCGACGAGTTTGCAGAATCTTTGGGGGAGCAAAATCAATGAACATCAAGAGCCGCATCAAAAAAATAGAATCGGTAATGAACAACGGCGGTAATCTTTGCCTTTGCCCCGATACAAATAGATATGAACTCTGGCGAGCCGATTTGTCCGCCAAATCCGCAACCGGCGAGGCGCGTCTGCAAAGTGCCGAGGTGCCGGACGTTTGCCCGCAATGCCGCAAGCCGATTGAAAAGCAGAAGTTTATTCTTCGGCTTTGCGACCGCACGACCAGAGACCGTTTTCCCGAACAATGGAATGCCTAAAGAGGAGAATAAAAATGAATTTGAAATCACGAATCAAAAAGATTTCCGACGCGCTGCGCGCTCAAGCCGAAGAAACAAATAACGCGCCGTTTCTAACGCTCGACCAATGGAAGAGGCGGGCGAGCGGCGAAGACATCACGCCGGAGATACCGCCGCACAAACGCGCCGAGTTTGACGAATACGAACGCCGCGCCGACGAGCGCGTGCGGCAAGCCGCAGAGATATATTTCAAACACAATCCCGAACTGCTAAACGTATGAGAGAGAGCGAAAACAGAAACGTCCGAAAATCGGAAAATGACCGGCGCATCGAACTCGGAATGCTCGGGCTTCTGGTTGAGAAATATCCGGCAGAGGCGCGCGCGAAAGTGCGGAAACTGCCGCCTGAACGACAACCGAATTCCTCTTTTCCTGCAAAAGAAAAAAGCCTTTAGTAGTTAATGCTAAAGGCTTTTTTCTCGACTATTCAATTAACATATTCTAACGAATATATGCATTCGGCGCGGGCTTGTCCTGACTCGCTCCGAACTGCACGCCGTAAAATCCCTGCGTCGTTCGATTCACATACCAGATGCCCGACGACGGACGAAACACCGCCACATCCGCCTTCCCGTCACCATCGTAATCAGCAGGAGCGGGAACATCGCCATTCGTGCCAAACTGAATGCCCGTGAAATCAGTTGACGGATTTGTTTGCGAGGATGAGTAATACCAATAACCGTTCGACGGACGGAACACGCCGAAGTCGGTTTTGCCGTCGCCATTGTAATCCGCCGGTGTCAGAATATCGCTCGCCAATCCGAACTGCACGCCTAACACCTGATTGGTCGCGCTGCGAAGAATATACCATTGCGCCAAAGACGGTCGGAAGATCGCCGCATCGCGTTTGCCATCGCCGTCGAAATCGCCCGCCACCGGCACGTCGCCGGTTGATCCCCACTGAATCTGTTTGTAACCCACACCGGTTTGCGAGGACGGGTGATAATAAAAATAACTCTGCCCAGTGCCGGTGCGCGAACCGTCACGATAAACCGCGACATCCGCCGTCCCGTCACCGTCCCAATCGCCGCTCATCGGCAAATCGCCGTCCGCTCCGAACTGAATCTGCCGAAACGCGCCGTTTGAGCTGTTCAAGATGTAGAAATATGTTTTGCCGTTTTGACCGTTGATGTTCTCACGAAACACGGCGAGGTCGGTTTTGCCGTCGCCGTCGTAATCGGCGGGCGCGAGCTTATCAGTCGAGATACCGAATTGCTGACCGTAGAACGAATTGCTCTGACTCGGCAAAACATACCAGACACCGTTCGACGGACGGAACAGCGAAACGTCGGCGCGTCCATCGCCGTCGAAATCGAACAGTGTTACGCGCGGCACGACTTGGTTCACCACCAATCGCGCCACGCCGAGGCGCACCGTATTAAGAATAATCGAAAAGTCGCCGCCGGCCAGAACTTTGCCGTCCGGCTGTCGAACAAGCGCGCGAACGCGGTCGTTTGCTCCGCCTTGATTGAAGAGCAAATCGAGCGTTCCGTCGGATTTCAACCGCGCCAGTCTCAGCCGCGCGACTCCGTTGACAGTAGTAAAATTTCCGCCGACGAGAATGCTGCCGTCAGGCTGCGCCAGAAGCGCATCCAGATATAAAAAACTCGAAGTACTCGAATTAAAAGTCGGCGGCTGGAAAGACGAATCAACCGAACCGTCGGTGTTGAGTCTGTTGATCGTATTTCCCAAGACGAGATATTTTCCGTCCACCGTGATTTGTATATCTTTGACACCGATATTATTGGCGGTAAATGCAGTATCGAGCGTTCCATCAGTATTTAACTTGACCAAACTGTTACGGTTGAAACCGTTTACTCCATTGAAACTTCCGCCGACCAAAATCTTGGTGTCGGATAAAACATTGATGGCGTAGATAATCGGGCTGCCGAAAATCGGATTGAAGCCCGTGTCTAAACTGCCGTCCGCGTTGACGCGCGCGATTCCGGCGCGCGTTTGTCCGTTGACGCTATCGAAACTTCCGCCGAAAAGAATTTTACCGTCGGCTTGTTGAGTAATGGCATAGATCGTCGGATTGTTAGTGAATCCGACGTTGAACGAGTTGTCCAAGCTGCCGTCTGTGTTGAGTCTAATCAGTCCGGCGCGCGCCGTTCCGTTGTAAGCCGAAAAATTTCCGCCGACCAAAATCTTGCCGTCGGATTGAACGAATATTTTATTGATGGTTCCGGTCAATCCGCTTCCCGGATCAAAATTCGGATCGAGACTCCCGTCGGCGTTCAGACGCGCGATATTGTTGCGAACGACCGCGCCGATTTGAATAAAGCTGCCGGCAATCAAAACCTTGCCGTCCGATTGCAGAGCCAAAGTCGAAATTGAGCCGCCGATGCCGAAGTATGCGGAAAATGAAGAAATCAATCCGCCGTTCATATTCAGCCGCGCGAATTTTTTGACGATTTGATTGTTTTCATTAAAATCGCCGTAAGCAAATACGTTATCCGCGCTGTCAATAACAAAGTCTATAACGAACAGAAAATTATTCGGCTTGATAAATGTGTTGTCCCTGCTGCCGTCGGTATTGAGACGAACAAGACTGTTCATATTACCGATTCCAGTCGTGCTGATCAAAATTTGCCCGTTCGAGAAAATTTCAATGCCTCTCGCTTTTTCCGCCGTATCGTAAACATTACCCGGTGCAAAAGACAAATCAACATTTCCTGCCGACAGTATTTTTACAACATTGATTCGATCAAGACCGTTGACCTTCTCGAAAGTGCCGACGGCAACTAAACTGCCGTCCGGCGCAAGCTCGAAATCAGAGATAAATACACCGAAACTGCCGGAGAAGGTCGGCGATTCATACGTCGTATCGCGCGTGCCATCAGAATTATAGCGGGTAATGGTCGCGCCGCCGGAGCCGGTGCAGCAGATGTTGGTCGTGAGATAAATTTTTCCGTTCGACGCGACGACGACTTTGCCGATGGTTTGATACGACATACGCCCGCCGGCTAAATTGATTGTCGTAAATGTCGAATCGGGCGAACCGTCAGCGTTCAAACGATAAATAGAACTGAAATAATTAGGACCCGAATAACCTGAACTTGAAACGATGATTTTACCGTCGGGCTGTAACGCTTCCACGCCGTTCGCGGTATTCAATTCATAATTAAACGTGCCGTCCAGGCTGCCGTCGGCGTTCAAGCGTTTGACTTGCGAATCGGCAAAAATAATTTTGCCGTCCGGCTGAATCAAAACGCTTCCCACGCCTGATTTACAGCTTGTGCAGTTAAACGAATTGTCCAGATTGCCGTCGGCGTTCAAACGCGCCACGCCGACCTTGACAACGCCGTTTACGACCAGAAAACTTCCATAGACGATTACCTTTCCGTCGGGCTGAAGTTTGAAACTCGGTTCGACCAGAACGTTGTTGTAAAATTTATTGGTCGAAACGACGGCGTTGAACGACGGATCAACGCTGCTTGCCTGAGCGTGAATCGCCTGAACCGCCGCGGACGTGACAATTATTAATTGCGCGAAAATTAACACGCGCTTGAACATTTGGGCTATATTCATTATTTACTCCTGTTTTTACAACTTCTGACAGTAGCGAAGTGTTTTTGATTCGGATTAGAGACAATCCAGTCTAAGATTCGGATTATTATATGATTCGGATTCATCTGAAATCAATGAGTTTTCGTCGGCACAGCTCGGTAAAACGGAGATGTCGCAGCCAACGGTCTTCATAAGATAAAAACTCAATCACTACTGATTTCCCATATTTTAGATATTATAGATGCAATCCGAATCAATTTTGATGGTTAAAAATACAATCATTTAGAATTGGTCTGATACAAACCCACTCGACTGAATTTACGCAATAAAATCCTTTCATCCGCGCCGAAATTGAAGTAAAATATTCCTGACAGTTAAAAGGCTTTTCCGCGTCCGTTTCGATGCCGCAAGCCGCTAAAATTTACAGGGATTTCCGCATTATCAAATGCCGCGCCCGTCAGATTCGAGAATGAATCGGCGGGCGCATTTTTTTTGGAGAGAATTTTATGGCTGGAGTATCGGACGGACTAAGTCTATTACTAAAATTTAAAGCGGATTCGTCGCAAGCGAAGTCGGAAATATCCGATTTTCGCAAAACCGTCAAATCCGAACTCGATGCGATTGAAGGCAATAGTAAAAACACTTTCACCGATTTTGCTCAAAGTCTCGGACTCTCGGCAGAAAAAACCGCCGCTTTATCAACCGCTTTGCCTATCGCGGGCGCGGCAATCGCCGGAATCGCCGCCGCCGCTTCAACCGCCGCCGTCGGATTATTTTCTCTCGCCGCCTCCGCCGCCGAATACGGCGATTCCATCGGCGACGCTTCGGACAAAACCGGGCTTTCAATCCAAACGCTTTCCGCTCTCAAGTTTCAAGCGAACGTTTCAGGTCAATCCTTCGAGGCTTTAGAAGGCGCGGTTCTCAAGTTCTCGCGCCAAATCGTGCAAGCCGAACAGGGCAGCGACAAAGCCGCCGAATCTTTGCAGCGGCTCGGCATCGCTTCGCCGAAAAAGGCACTTGAAGATTTAGACGGCACACTAGCGACCGTTATTAAAAACATCTTGCAGTTACCGGCAGCCCAGCAGGGCGCGGCGGCAATGGCGGCATTCGGCAAAGCGGGCGGCGAGCTGCTGCCGTTTCTTCACGATTTTAACGGCAATCTGCCCGAACTAATTGCCCGCGCCAAACAACTCGGCGCGGTTCTCTCCGACGAGGACGCGAAGAACGCCGGTGAATTTGAAAAGTCTCTCGGGACTTTGAAGGCTCAAGCGACGGCTCTCGCCGTGCAGTTCGGCAACCAGTTTGTGCCTCAGCTGACCGACGGAATGAAGGAAGTCTCGAAATTCTTCACCGAAAATCAGGAAACCGTGCGCGGCTGGGGGCAGGCGGTCGGAAAATATCTGTCCGACACTTTGACGGAAATCAAATCGCAGGGCGGCGGCTGGGAAGAAGCGGGCGGAATTTTAGCGCGTCGTTTTGTGGATGGATTCGGATCAATCGTCTTCAAAGGCATTACGGGCGCGGTAGACGAAGCGGCGCGGCAAACCAAAGAATATTTCAAAAGCAAAGACGGATTCTTAAACTTTTTCTCCGAGAACGGCGGCGCGGTCGGCGGTTTGATCGGTTCGATTTACCGACCGGAAACATTCACGTTTGACCCGTCTAAATTAGCCCTGCCGCCAAATATTGATGACGTTGTTCTCAAGCCGGTCGTTAAACCGACATTCGATACATCGGAATTTACCAAAGATTTAAGTAAGCCGAAAAAGGAAGTCAAAGACAGTTTTGATAAGCAGTTTCGGGGAATTGCCGAAGAATTCGGTTTTCAAGTCAGCCGCACGGTCGGCAAAGCGGTCAACAAAGGTTCCTTGCATCCGCTCGGGCTAGCCGGTGATTTAGCCGTCAAAGGCAAAACTGATTTGGAGTCGTTCAACGTCATTGCCGCGTTTCTCGAAAAAGGCTTTCGCGTAATTGATGAGCGCGTCGTCGGCGCATTCAAAGGCATAACATCAACCGGACCGAACATTCACGCCGAACACGGCGCAGGCACGAAGGACAGCTTGTTTCTCGACGCTTCGCGTTACGGCGGTCAAAATAATCTCGACTACCTGAAAAAACTCGATGCCGACCGGCGCAACAAAAAAACTTCGGTTGACGATGCCGAAGAACTTGCTAAAAAGAGAGTTGAAGATGACAAAGCGGCAAACGAAAAACTCGTCAAACAAAACGACGAAGCAAGTGCGCGCATTCTTGACCGCGCCAAACAAGCCGCCGACGAAGAACAGGCTCTCAACGAACAATTATTAGCAAAAAACAAATCTCTCAGGATGAATTCGACAAGCGCAGCGAAGATGCCGCCATCGAACTTTTGAACAAAGAGAAAATCTTGTTAGATGACCGTCTCGAATTTGCCAAACAGCACGGCACGGACACCATCGAAATCGAAGAGGAAATCGCCCGCGTTACATCGGAAATCAGAACGAAACAAACGCAAGCCGAAACCGGCGCTTATCTTAAATCAAAAAAATATCTCGAAGATTTGAAGCAGTTGCGTCTTGAGGTCGCCGCCGCACAGCCGAAGAACTCGACGCGCAGAAAGAACAGGAAAGAAATAATTTAGAGCGCAATTTAGGCAACGCGATAGACATTAGAACCCGGATTGACGCGCTCATCAATCTGCGCGACTTCGACATAAAAGAATACGACCGCCGCCGCGACGGCGCGAAAGCGCAGAATGAGCGCGAACGGCAAGCCGCGCTCAATTCGATTGCCGATAAGGACAAAGAAAAAGAAAAGGTCAAGGAAATCAACGACCTTTACAATGCCCGTCTCGATACGATCAATCAGATTCACGACACCGATCAGGAGAACATTAATAATCAGGCGAATCCACCTATTCAGCAGGCGCAAACGCAGGCGCAGGGCGGTTCTTTCTTTTCAACCATCGCCGAAGGCATCGGCGGCTATTTGGAAGGTGTTGCAACCGTCAAGGACGCGAACGGGCAACTGCATTTTTCATTCGAGCAGCTTTTCGGTTCAATCGGCAAATTGGGTTTAGACGCTTTTTCGGGACTCGCCCAAGGCTTCGGCAATATGGTCGCCAACTGGGTTTTGACCGGGGACGCGGGCGGACAGAGTTTGAGAAAGCTGTTCGCCGGACTGCTTGCCCAAATCGCCCAAGTCGCCACGACTTACGCAATTATGTGCCTGGCGGCGGCGGCTCTCGCAACGACCGGATTCGGCGCGATTCTGGTCGGCGGCTCGCCGCATCAATTTCTAATTGCGGCGGGAATTTTCGGCGCGATTGCAGTAACCTCGGCAATCGCCGGAAGACTAATTGCGGGCAACCCGGCAGCCTCGAAACAAGCGACGGCGCAAAGCACGAACGGCATTTCCGGGAGCAGTTCGGGAACTGCCGGCGGTCAAAGCGGCGCGACCGGCTCAAGCGGCGGCTCGCGCAACGGCGGTGCATATTATTCGAGCTACGGCGATCAGGTCAAAGAACACGATGTCACCGCCAATCAACCGGAAGAAAGACGAGCCGTTGAAGTGGTCCGGCACGAAATAAATTTAACGGACTATCACGGCAGACGTTCGGAGTTTGTTGTTGACACAATCAAGACCAATGTCAGACACAACGGCGATTTAAGACAGTTATTCGGTCAGATAGTCAATGATTTTTAACCAGGGAAAGGAGCAAAAAAATGAAAATCTACATCGTTTCGGTAATGGCTTTTCAGCCGCGCGCAGGCGCATTTAATCAAACGATCAGTTGGGCGGAAATGCTGCCCGCGCTGATCCCGGCGCACTCAATCGAAGAGGCGGCGAAAAACGCCGAACGCTTCGCCTTTGAGCGATGGCAAGAGAGCGATGGCTGGTATGGACACAGCGCGGCAATCAAATCGGTCACCCAAGACTTTTACGAAGCCGCCGATATTGCTCGCGCGGCGGACATTCTGGATAGCAAAACCAACGAGGAGCGATGCTTCTTTTTTAACCGCGAATTGGAGGCGGAATTTATTTCTTAAAAACTAATTAAAATTATGCAAAAAACACGACCAAAACCGAAAACAATCCTTGGTAAACAATTCGACGCGGCGGCTTACAAAAACCGATCCATCGAAGACATCAAAACATATCAATTAACATTACCGTCCGGCTTCGTCTTTACTGTGCGCCGTCCGAATCTGAGAACCTTCGCGGCGAGCGGGCGAATGCCGCAGAGTCTGCTGGAAGTAATGATTGCCGCCGAATCGCGCGGCGCGACGGAAGTCAGAAGCAATGAGCTGCCGCCGGAAGAAGTCGCCGATTTGCTGAAATTTCAAGCCGAAGTGGTGAAAAAAGCCTGCCTGATTCCGCGCATTGTGGAGAATCCAACCACGGCGGAAGAAATTCGCTTCGAGGATATTGATGACGAAGACTTTGCATACCTGGCGCAATGGTGCAATGGCGGGAGCGTCGAAGGCGAAAACTTCGAGCAATTTCGTCAGCAATCCTGATCTGTTGTTGGAGTGGGCATTGATCGCCAGAGACGGCGGCAAAAACTTGTCGGACCGGCTACTGGCAGAAGACGAATTGATTGCCGCCGATTTAGACCGCTGCGCCCGGTATCAGTTGGCAAAGTTCGACCTGCGCGAAAGAAAGGCGTGGGCGCAAATTGACAGCGTCGGAGTCGGCGCGGGCTTTGCCGGAGAGCCATTGAAATTCAATGAAGAAGATAACTAAAAAGACTTAAGAAATGTAAAAGCCCGCTTCCGGTAAAATGAGCGGGCTTTTTAACTTAAATGGAAACCGCCATAAATTTTAGTGAACCGGCAAAACGCATTGGTGGGCGGCGGCTTCCGATTTGATATTTTTTTGAGTCGTTTCGATATAATCGGCAATGGTTTTAACGTAGGTCGGAGCCTCTTTGAACTCGGCGAGGTCGGTATACTGGTTGACGAAATACATCTTGGCGGCGGATTTTTTCAAGACTTGAAACTCCGCATCGAGAGCATTTAAAGACGCGCAGACTGCCGTTTTTTCAGCCGGATTTTTCACCGTCTCCTGATATTTGGCGACGGCGCGATTGTATTTTTCGCCTTCTTTGTTAAATTCCGCCTGAAAAAAATTAAAGCGTTCCGTCAGTTCGGTCGCCGGAGGCGGCGCGGCGTAAAATTTGAGACGCTGCGGTGCTTCGATATTATTCGGATTTAACTCGACGGCGCGGCGAATGTCGGCGACCGCTTTATCAATTTCTCCCAAATGATAATAAACCGCGCCCCGCAGCATATAAGCCGTGAAAAATTTCGGCGAGAGCGCAATCGTTTTATTAAGATCGGCGAGAGCCGCGTAATGATCGTTGTTTGCGTCGAGGCTTGCTCCGCGCTGAAAATAAGCGGCGGCAAATTGCGGATCGAGTTCGACTGCTTTAGTGAAATCGGCGATGTCCGTTTTCTTAAACTGGTTAATCACGCCTCGCTGGTAATAAGCTCCGGCACTGCGCGGATTGGCTTTGACAGCTCGGTCAGCGAGTTCGAGAGCTTTTTTCTCATCTTTAATAGATTCGTCGAAATTCAGTTCGTCGTTTTCGATTTCGCTGGTAATGTAATAGGCAAAGGCGTTTTGCTGATCGATTTTAATGGTTTGTTGAGCGTCGCCGGCTGCCTCATCAAACTGTTGATCGCCGGCTGACGAAGATTGAATTTCGTATTCGGCAAACGCTTTTTGCGCGTAAGCGTCGGCGTTGTCTGGATGTTTTTTGATAAATTCGTTCAAACTTTTGAGAGCCGCGTCCGCGTAGCCCTGCACGGTCAAATCGGCGGCAGCTTTGATGATGTCGGAAATCGGTACGCCGTTATCGAAATCTTTAAGATTATCCATCAGCTCGGCAAATTTTGCCGTTGATTCATTTTGAGCGGATAAATTTCCGCCCGCTGGCGTCGTATCAAACGAAAAATCGAAAGGGTTCGACACCAGATATTTATTTTCCGCGCCGCCGCTCGTTTTGTCGGATAATTGACAACTATTATCGGCGGCGGTTTTTGTGAAAATTTCCTGATTGCCTCTAATATCCTCGCCGTTTTTGTAAACCAACATATCGATTTTCGATTGATGTTCCTGAAATTTATGATGCGTTTGCAACTCGACGAGATAATTGTAGTCGGCGATCCGGTTGTGAAGCAGCGCATTAGCGTCAGCCAGCGCAGCGCAGACCGCTTTTTTATTCGGCTGCGTTGCCTTTTTTTCGCGCTCGGCAATTTGATCGAGCGTCGCCTTTTTCGCGGCGAATGCAGCGTCGGTTTTCGCCAGTTTATCGAGCGTCTGCTGGTAGAGCGCGGCATCGTCGCTCTTTTTTACCTCGGGCATCTGAGCGAAACTGATCGCCGCAAATGTTAGAAATAGAATGGAAATAATTGTTCCGATCACTAATTTAATATTATTTTTCATTGCAAATTTTTTAATCCTTCTTGAACGGTTTAATCAAATCTAACCGCGTCGGTTCGGTTTCGTTCGCGGGTAAAATCAAACTTGTTCACCGTCAAATATTTCGCGTTGCGGTATTTATCAAAGACAGGTAATTTTGTATAAAAATTACCTGTCACGAATATACGCAGTAAATTCTATCTTTTGAGGTCAAATTTTAATTTTTTATTTTGGAGAGCGAAAATAAGCGCGAAAACGAGCAGAACTTTCATAGGGGTAAGATAGCAGAAAGAGAGAATAAGGTGAAGGGTTTCGCAGTTACGTCTATTGATTTGTTAGCCTGCCGTTGATTTCAGAAAGCTCTTTTATTAATCAATTTGTTGTTTGAGTTCGTCTAATATTGGATCATAGTCTGCTCCAAGCCATAATAAATGACCCCAACGATTATTGAAAGTTACTAATTTGGAGTCTTTAATATTGTTTTTCGCGTTCCGGGGATGGGATATGTCCACAGCGTTGTCATTTTCACTATGCAAGATGAGCGTCGGACATTCTATTCTCTCTAAAATTTCCTGGTCAATAATCTGGTCTAAGTCATTGTCAAAACCTTTATAAGAACGCATTATTAAAGTCATTTGCTTTAGTTCTTGAAACTCGTCTTCAGTAAATTCAACGGGGCGGTATGTTGATAACTCCTTGAACATAATTTTCGTCATAATTTTTGGAAAGAGTTTGAAGAATAATCTATAAAAAAACCAAGTGTAAGGTTCTATTCCGGGTGCAAAAATCTTTTTTGCGCTTTTATAAACTTTATCAGTTTTATCAAACCAATTTTTCGTCAGGGCAGACATTAATATCAAATTTTCAACGCGGTTCGGATAGTTGGCGGCAATCTCTAAAGCAGTCAATCCTCCGGCAGATATACCGACAACGATTGTTTTTTGAATATTTAATTCATCTAAAAGTGCAACAAATAAATCTGAAGTTCCCTTTGGGGTTTTATTTTGGTCGGTCAAGGGCGTTAAACCATAACCCGGTCTGGAAGGTGTAAGAAAGCAAAATTTGTTTGAGTCTAAACCTTTGTGAAAAATAGTTTCTCTGCAATTTGTATGTCCGCCGACAACTATTAAAATTGGCTTACCGATTCCAAGCAAATTATACTCAATTTTCCCTTTTGATGTTTCTATTTGTGAGGTTGTCATTTTAGACTTGCTTGCACTGAACTTTTTATTTTACCCAATCGTATCTCACCTTTCTTCGCCTCGCGCCATTTCCGGCTTCTTAAAATTCTTCAAATCATTTTCGGGAATAGGATTTTCATTCGCACAGGATAGCAGAAAATTAAGAATGTTAAAAAGAATTATTTTTATAAGGGAAAAGTAGTAAGATTTGGGAATTATGAATATAAACTGTGAAATGACAAAACCCAATTTTACCGCAAATGCGAGCCACGCCATAATAGCCGGTTTTTATGACAATCAAGGAAATTTACAGGCGAAAGAAACAAGAAAAATTGCCTCTGATTTAATAAAAGAAACGGAAACAGAATTTTATATTGACGGAGAAAATGCGAGAAATATCAAAGAATATTTTTTCAATCTTTTCAAAGTAAATCTTGGAGAAATAAAGCCGAGTTCTATCAGATTTTTCTTATACGAATACATTCCCTTCGATGATGACAAAGAGGTGAGAGGTTTTGTTTATCAAATTTCAATTAATTAAACACGAAGGCGAAAATAGGCGTGAAGGTGAATAGGGTTTTCGTAAGATATTTTAGATAAAAAATGTTGATTGCAAAGGCATCCGTTTTTTCATTTCCGCAATCTAATCAACGATATTGACTGAAAACTTCGGTTATTTATTATCTACAAATAAAAAGTTCTTGATACTCGACGGGTTTTGCCCTCCGGCGATGACTGAAAAATAAAGTTCAGTAAATTATATTGTTAGAGAAGCCACTATAAATAAAGTTATGGTCGAAAAATCCGATTCCAATAATAATCCAAACGATTATCACACAGCATCAACGGTCGAGGAATTAACGCAGATCAACGTTGATACGATTCTGCAACTCGAAGCCGCCGCCAAAAAGAATCTATCCGCCACCGAGCGGCTTGCCAAAATAATCGCCGATTTCTGCGGCAGTATGACTTTCGTCTGGGTTCACGTCGTCTGGTTCGGCGGTTGGATTATTCTCAACGCCTTGCCGAACGTGCGCCATTTTGACGAATTTCCTTACACGTTTCTGACGCTCGTCGTCTCGCTCGAAGCAATTTTTCTTTCAACCTTTATTCTCATCAGTCAAAATCAGGAAACGCGGCTGACCGAGCGAAACAATCATCTTGATTTGCAGATTAATCTTTTGACCGAACAGGAAAACACCAAAATTCTGCAAATGCTCAAACGAATCTCCGAGCATCTGGAGATTGAGATTGACGACGACCCGACGGTGCGGATTTTAGAACAATCTACGCGTCCCGAAAAACTGGTCGAGCAGATCGAGCGAGCGAAACAGCAGAAAGACGCGGTGCGGATTGAAGCCGTATAGTATAAAAAACAAAAGATATGTCAGACGAAACGCCCGACCGCTGGGATCCCGAACCGCGCTGGCACGCGCTGATCGCTGTGCTGGTCGTCGGTGGTTTATATGCGGCACTGCCGGCAACGCTCGTCGTCGGACCGCGTTGGTTGTTGTTGGTTTTGCTGATTGTGCTTTTAATTCCGACCGTGATCTCGAATTTCAAGCATTTTCATCACTTTAACCGAATATTCGGCTTTATCGTCAACGGTATCGTCACTCTGACATTAATCGGCTCGGTGATTCTGCTGATCGCCGGACTACCACAGCACAAGGAAACGCCGGCGGAGTTGCTGACTTCAGCCGCTTCCATTTGGGTCACGAACATTCTGGTTTTCGCGCTCTGGTATTGGCGGCTTGACGCGGGCGGTCCGCACGGTCGCGACAAACAAGCCGAACACGTTGACGGTGCTTTTTTATTTCCGCAAATGACGATGTCGCCCGGTGAGAAGTCAGAAGCCGGGGAAAGCTACTGGTCACCGAATTTTATTGATTATTTATTCCTCGCGTTTAACACCAGCACGGCATTTTCACCGACTGACGCACCGGTGTTGACGCGCTGGGCGAAACTGCTGATGATGATCCAGTCTCTGATTTCACTAACCGTGCTGGCACTGCTTGCCGCGCGCGCTGTTAATATCCTTTAGCCAATTCTGAAAAGAAAGGTTGAAAATAATCAATGCGGTGAACTGAATAAATTAAAGCAAAAATAGAAACAAATGTGCGAGATAAATAGGATTTTCATTCGCACAGGGTAGCAGAAAGGGGCGAAGAGATGAAAGACTTTCGTTACTCGGCTGATACCGAACTCGCCAAAATAAAGATTCTGCCCGTCGTCAAAATCTTCTCCTGCGGGTCGAGACGAAACGCCCCGAATTCATAAAAACACTTTGTTTCCGTCTGCCGCATAAAAGTCCTCATCAATTACTCATCGAAAATTCACCGCAAATTCAAGACTTCGCCCGCGCAGATTTATTAAGTTAGAACAAAAAATGCGTTAGCGGCGATTTTATCATAACGCCGATTTTGCCGAAAGCGTCGTTCGTCGCCCGATAAATTTAAGCGCGCGATTTTTTGAGAAAGAAAGCAAAGGGAGTTTGGTTATGAAAGCAAATAATTTTAGAAGCGTTCTCAAATGGATTGCGCTCGTCTCGGTTTTCGGAATCTCCGCCGTCGTCCGCGCCGCACCGGGTGACATTGATCCGACTTTTGCCGGGACGGGCAAGTTTCGCGGCGGCTTCGGCAGTGGCGTAAACGACGAAGGAAACGCGATGGCGGTGCAGTCGGACGGCAAATATGTCGTTGCCGGAAGCAGCGTCAATGTCGCCGGAAAGTCTGAATTTGCGGTTGCGCGTTACAACACGGACGGCTCGCTCGACGATTCCTTCGACTTCGACGGCAAAGCGTTTGTGATAATTTATTCCACAAATTACCCTAGTTATGCTACTGCGGTGGCGATTCAAGCGGACGGCAAAATAGTTGTCGCCGGTTACACTGACGCTTATAACGAAGGCGATAATTTTGCCGTGTTGCGCTTTAATTCCGACGGCTCGCTTGACCCTTCGTTCAACGGCGACGGCAGAGTGAGGACGGATTTCAACCACACCGATGACCACGCTAACGCCATAGCGATTCAAACAGATGGCAAAATCGTCGTCGCGGGCTACACAAATGATCCTAGCACTGGCAAACCTGATTTTGCCGTCGTTCGTTACAACACGAACGGCTCGCTCGACACTTCTTTCGGCGGCGACGGAAAAGTGAGTACCGATATTTCCAGGCAGGATGTTGGCTACGCAATCGCAATTCAATCGGACGGCAAGATCATCGTCGCTGGTTACGCCATCAACACCACTACCGACTACACGGCTTTCGCAGTGGTTCGTTATAACACAAACGGCACTCTCGACACTTCTTTTGACCGCGACGGTAAATTAATTACTTCGATAAACGGAAACGATGTCGCATACGCAGTAGCTATTCAAGGCGGTGCTATGTCCAACAAGATTGTTGTCGCGGGCAGGACTATCAACCCAGGAGTGGATTTTGCAATAGCTCGTTACAACCTCGACGGCTCGCTCGATACGTCGTTTGATGGTGACGGCAAATTGATTACTACAATCAGCGGACTCGATGACGTAGCCACAGGAATACAAATTCAATATCAGGGTGTAAATCCGAGCAGAATTATCGTCGGCGGTTACAGTGGCGGTTTCCAAAAAGATTCTCGCACAGATTTTGCGGTTGCGAAATATTTTTTGAACGGTTCGCTCGACACGGCTTTCAACGGCGACGGAATAGCGATTACTCCGATTGGCGCGGGCGCGGACGTAGGCAATGCGCTGGCGTTTCAGGCGGGCAAGGTAATCGTCGCCGGATATTCCGCGCCGACAGATACTTTTTTAACTCCGGCGGATTTCGCTCTCGTCCGCTACAACTCGAACGGCTCGCTCGATACGACTTTCGGTGTCGGCGGCAAAAGAGTTGACGATATCAGCGAGGACAGAACGGCAAACGCTAAAGCGGCGGCGATTCAAACCGACGGCAAAATCGTCGTCGCGGGCGGCAGATTCAATTCTTCCGCCAGCACCGCGCTCGATGCTCTCGGTTTGATACGCTTTAACACGGACGGCTCGTTCGACGCTTCGTTCGGCAACAACGGAAAAGTAACCGACAGTTCGATTGTCGGCAAAGCCGTCGTCATTCAAACCGACGGCAAAATCGTCGTCGCCGGCGCGGACTTCAGCGGCGGCTCAAGCGGAAATCTCGCCTTCATTCGTTATAACGCCAACGGCACGCTCGACACGCTGCAAGCGACCGCGCTCGGAACGGGCGGCGACGGCAGCGGCAATGCGGCGGCGATTCAGACGGACGGGAAAATCGTCGTCGCCGGTTATGCCCACGTCTCCAGCAACGACGTGGATTTCGCCGTTGTTCGTTATAACACCAACGGCTCGCTCGACACTTCATTTAACGGCACGGGCAAAGTTTTAACTTCGTTCGGAACAAGTTTCGATGTCGCAAACGCCGTGGCGATTCAATCAGACGGCAGGATTGTCGTTACCGGTTTGACGAGCAAGGATTTTGCCGCCGCGCGTTACAACACCAACGGAACGCTCGACACATCTTTCGGCACGGGCGGAAAAGTGACTACGCCCGTCGGTGCCGGAGTTGGCGGAGACGGCAGAGCGGTGGCGATTCAACCGGACGGCAAAATCGTTTTAGCGGGCAGCAGCAACAACGGCTCGAATTATGATTTTGCGATTGTGCGCTACAACGTGAACGGCGCGCTCGACGCTTCATTCGGCACGGGCGGAAAAGTAACTACCGCCGTCGGCACGAGTTTTGATAACTGCAACGCGGTGAAAATTCAATCCAACGGCAAAATCGTCGCAGCGGGTTCGAGTATCGTCGGCACGAATTCGCATTTCGCCGTTGTGCGTTATAACACGGACGGTTCGCTCGACAATTCGTTTTGGGATTCGCCTGATTCATACGGCAGCGGAGGCAAAGTTATTTTAGACGAAAGCAACGGCGGAAATGATACGGCTTACGGCATCGCTCTCGACGCGCAAGGCAGAGCAGTAGTCGTTGGTGACGCGGGCGGCGTGTTCGGTGTCGTCAGACTATTAGGGGATGCGCCGCTCTCACCAACTTATGAGGGCGATGTCCAGCTGCGTCCGAACGGCGACGGGTTCGTGGATTCGGACGACATCCAGCAGATTCGCCTGTTCGCCGTCGGCACCGGCTTGCCTTATCAGAGCAACGAATTCCAACGCGCCGACTGCTCGCCGCGCTCGACGATGGGCGACGGCTTCGTGGACGGCGAGGACGTGCAGCAGGCGCGCCGCTATGCGGTCGGCACCGATTCTAATCAGCTGGCGGGCGGTCCGGCGGCGCGTCCGGCAGCGGCAGAGTTCACCTCGGAAAACAAAGCACTCGACGCTTTGTTCAACGCCTCGCCGCTCAACGGAAAATCGCTCGACAGCCTGCCGTCGTCGCGCGTGATTGACCGATCAATCGAGAAAGCATCGGCGGCACCGGCGGCGTTTCGCATCGATAATCAGAACACCGGTGCCGGGCAAACTCTGACGGTGCCGATTCGCGTCGATACGGTCGGCAACGAAGCCGGTTACACCTTCAGCATCGCCTACGATTCAACCAGGCTGACCAATCCGCAGGTGGCAATCGGCAACGGCGGCGGCGATGTCGTCTTCAACGCCAACAATCCGGGTCAGATCGGTTTCTCGGTGACCTCGTTCCCGGGCGGGACGATTGCGGCGGGCAACAACATCATTCTGGTGAACGTGACGTTCACGGTGGCGGCGAACGCGCCTGCCGGAACGACCCCGATTACATTTACCGACACGCCCGCCCGGCGGAAGGCATCAGGAACCGACCCGAACACGCCGCTCACGCAGCCGAGTTACACGGGCGGGACGATTACCATCGGCGCGCCGACGGCGGCGTTCGCCGTTGTGTCGGGCAGAGTTCGCGCGCCCGACGGCAGAGGCGTGCGGAACGCGACGGTCACGCTGACCGACGCTTCGGGCAGTGTGCGCGCGACGCGGACGACGACGCTCGGCTATTTTCTTTTTGCCAACGTGGAAGTCGGACAAACATATGTGTTAACAGTCTCGGCAAAAAATTATCAATTTGAGCCGCAGGTTTTGTCAATAACCGAAGACCTCGACGGACTCAGTTTCACGGCGCGTTCGGTGGACGGTAAAGGACGCGAATTTGCGCCGAAAATAAAAGAATTTCCCGAAAAGTTTTACTAAGCCGGATAATAATTGATAAGCGATAAAAAAAGGGTTTGCGCTTCGGAATATATCAAAATTCGGAAGCGCATTTTTATTTACCGCCTGATATTCAAATCCCTCTCAACCCGCACGACCACGCCGAGCATTTCCACTTCGGACCGAAAGAAAGTCTCGCGCTGATTTCTCCCGTTGCTCAAAACAATCTCCGCTAAAGTCGTTTCGCCGAATCTTGCCATTTTCCCGTGCGGAGTTGTCCAGACGTAAAGGTTCGCTTCGTTGAAGTTTTTGCAGACCTTCACAATCAGAATATCGCCGGACAAAATTCCGAGATGCTTGAGCGCATTATCATAGATTGGAAAAGCGCAGAAAACTTCTGAATCATTTCCAAAAAGACCGCGCACGGTTCGGAATTGAGCGAGGCGTGGAAATGTTTCCACGCCGATTTGCCTTAGATTATTCATTGAATCACCTCATAATTTAATGATTCGGCATCTTTCGGAAGCCGCGAGTATTTCAACATTACCGCATACATTTCCGCGCAGTCCGCCGGAATGTTCGAGTTGTCATTAAGCGTGTTGTAGATTTTGCCTTTCAACCATTCGGGACAATCTTTGTGGTTTGTGACCGCTTCAATTAAATGCGGCAATGAATTTTTGATTTTAATTTTTTTCGGCATTTTCCACCTCCGCTTTCAAAAACGCTTCTTTCATACCCGCAAACCATTTGACGATGTGCGGCTTATGCGGAAAATACTTTTCCGCGCCATCGAAAACTTCCAAGACCGTCTCGCGGCTTTCTTTGGACTCGGTAAATAATCGCCATAAACGGACGATGATTTCTCTAACTTCCGCTTCGGTCGCCAATCTCGTTTTGCTTTTCATTTTTCTACCTCCGGCTTAAAATCAACAATCTGAATGGCGAACATCATCGCTTCGTCGCGTCTGATGTCGGAAATCTTTTCGCATTCGTCAAAGGCTTCCGCAATCGGCGGCATTTCGTCTTGGTGTAAGAAATGATTGCCGAGCAGTTGAAATTGCGAGCGAAGAAGTTCTTTGCCTTTTAATCTGCCGTCGAAGGCGAGAAATGTTTGACCGAGCGGAGCGTTGACGTAGAGCGGGTATCGTTCGAGAATCTCGGTTTTCTTGTTCGGCACGTCGTTGACAATCAAAATTCGCTCGCCCTCGCAGATGCGGCGGAAATCGGCGGCGGTCGGCTTTTGCGTGATGCCGTATTTCTCGCGGACTTCCGCGACGGTTAATTGAATATGTTTTTCGAGAAACGGGGTTTCGAGAATGATATTGACATCAATCCATTCTTCGGCACTTGAAAGTTTTCTTTGTTCGCGGATAAGATTCAAAAATCTTTTTCGTCTCTCGAAATTCAACTTATCGAATTTTAGAAACATTTCGGTAAATTTATTTAGATAGAACGCGCTGTTACGGACGACTTTTTGTTTTTCAGTTGGGGTCGTTGTATTTAATTTAGACATTTGCCCACACCTCCCTGTGAATCGTGCTGAGAATGTCGCGGAAACGACCGAGCCAGAGTCGAATCGCTTCATCTTCGACGTGTTTAATCTCCGAGGCGAGCATCGCTAAGATTTTTTCCTGACTGTTCGCCGGGACGGTTTCAAAGAATCCTTTGAGCCGCCTTACGCGCTTCATCACGCGATCAAGATCGGCTTTTTGGAATTCGGGTTGTTTTTGCTGTATATTTTTCATTGTTAATAGCTCCTGAATTTAATTTGAATTTGGGAATGAGAGGCTTTGATAATTTGCCGTTATCAAAGCCTTTCGTATTTAGTTGATTCTGATTCCGCCGACGCGCATCGTTTTCACCGTTGTCGTCGGTTTCAAGTAAGTCAGCTCTGCGCGTTTCGCCGCCGGTCTCATTGCTTCCGTTTCCAATTCCATATACAGACGAACCAGACGAGCCGCCGCCCGGTGAAAACACGCCTGACCTTCATCGAACGCGCGGCACTGGCAGACTCCGTTCGCCGTGTAGATTTGATTGCTCTTTTGGCTCCAAATCAGAAGCGAATGATTCTCTTCCTGCCATGTCATAAAGACTCCGTTTTGTTCAATCTCGACGGTTGCCTTGGCGATGGCGTTAATCCAACGTTTTTTGGTTTGCGGATTCGTCGTTGTCAGTTCGACTTTTGCGATTGAGTCGGCGATGACTTTGGCGAATCGGTCTTGATTTTCGATTTTTATCATTAATATTTTCTCCTTCGTGTTATTGGAGTGAATGATTTATTCAATCTATAAAATATATTACAGCCTGTAAAACTTAAAGTCAAGTTATATTTTACAGGCTGTAATATATATTAGAGAATTATTCTAATTGCAAATCATTACAAGGTGTAATACTATTTTTTAAAAAATGAGTAAAAAATATCTTAAAGCGTCAGACGTAGCCAAAAATTTTGATGTTAATTCCTACACGGTGAAGGGTTGGATCAGAGCTGGACTTTTGCCGAATGCTAAGCTGGAAGAAACTATTGCAGGAAGTGTTTGGCTTATACCTGAAAGTGATTTGAAAAACTTTAAAAAACCGGAAATGGGCAGACCTGCGAAAAAGGAGAAAAAATGATTATCGAAGATAAAGACAAAAAGAAAGAGTTCGACAAAATTCCCGACGCAGATGAAAGCGGTAAGCCGATTTACAAAATTGATTCTGATGCCTCTTCTGAAAACTTGTCGGAAATCGGCGAAGTTTCAAACACGGCAGATGAGAGCGAATTCAAAGATACGCCTCAAGATTTGAAGGACGAAAAGTCTCAAGAATAATTTTAATAAAAGATGTGATAACGGGCAGTCCGGCGAAAGTAAAATCGAAGATGGAGAGTGGTTTCGTCAGTTTTTTGTCAGTGCTGAATTGAGAGATTGTTCTGAAAATTATCCGCACCGATTCGAGGAATTGAAAATCATTCGAGAGCGAGGCGAGGCGGAAAAATAAAAATAAACGCGAACCGCCCGGGCGAGCGAAAAAAAAGCAATGGACTTTTAGACTTATATAAATATGAAATTACCGATTAGGTTATTGGCGGGAGTTCTGTTGACTTTCGGAGTGTTTGTTTTTCAAGGACGCGCGGCGACAAGGCGCGTTGACAATCTGACTGACGACGGGGCGAGAAATGCCTGCACGAACGGTAACGTCGGCGATTGCAGTTTGCGCGGCGCGATTGGAGGGGCGGCGGCAGGCGATACGATTCTCTTTGCTTCGCCGCTGTTTGATTCAGCGCAAACTATTACGCTTGATGTAGGACTGACGATCAACAAAAATCTGACGGTCAACGGCACGGGAGCGCGTCTGCTGACCGTGCGGCGCGATGCCTCGAATACGAACTCGTTTACGATTTTTCTTATTACAAACAACGCGACGATAACGCTTTCGGGAATGACCGTCACGGGCGGCAATCAGAGCGGTATTAATAATTCTACCGGCGCGGTCACGCTCGACCGGATGCACATTACGGGCAATTCCGCTGGTGCCGGCGGCGGAGTTTACAATTCCGCAACGATGATAATTTTCAACTCACTGGTTGATGACAATACCGCATCAAGTGTGGGCGCGGGCATTAACAACGTTGGAACGATGACAATCGCCAACACGACTATCCACGACAATGCCATCACAGGCAGTGCGACGTCCGGCGGCGGGGCTATTAATAACAATGGTGCGACGTTAAATATGAATAACGTGACCGTCACCGGCAATACCAACAATAATACCTCTTCATCGTCTGCGGGGGGCATATTTGTTACCGGCACGTGCAATCTCCGCAACACGCTGATCGCCGCGAACTCGTCGGGCGGACCAAATCAAGACGTAACCGGCACATTCACCTCGAACGGCAACAATTTGGTGCGAGATACGACCGGCAGCACCGGCTTTTCAACAGCCAACAACGACATTATCAATGTGCCGGGCGGCGGTCTTGCCGCGCTTTCTGATAACGGCGGGGAGACTGATATTAGATTGCCGCAGATGAACAGTCCGGCTCGAGACGCGGGAAACAACTGCGTCGTCACGCAAACGTGCGGCGCGAACAATCCCCCGATTCCATTAACGACCGACCAGCGCGGCGCAGGCTTCCCTCGCAAAAGTGGCTCAGCAGTGGACATCGGCGCGGCAGAACTTCAAGCACCGACGGCAGCCGGAACGACAGCGAGCGGACGAGTCACCGAATCGAATGGACGCGGCATTTATCGAGTTTTGGTTACAATGACCGACCAAACGGGTAATCAAAGGCAGGTTTACACAAATCAGCAAGGTTATTACACCTTTGAAGATGTCGCAGGCGGACAGGTTTATATCTTTTCAGCATTCCATCGTCGTTATCAGTTCGAGCAACCGACGCAAGTGCAGTTTATCGGCGAAGGAGAGACTGGCATCAACTTTGTCGGCACGACGAACGGGCTTTTCCGATTCGACATCTGGAATTTGCCGACAAGACGGATTGGATAAATTTGACCTTTTGATACTTTTGATACTGTCCTAACCGGCGCATTTCTAAAAATGCTAATCAACGGCGAAAGATTATTTTTAGCGGAAGCGAATGCCCGCATCGAGCGCGACGAGTGGAACGCGGCTCAACGGGACATCCGCGCCGAGCGGGTCCGACGAACGGACATTTCAATTATTATCGGCGTTTTGTGCGCTCTGTTCGCCGTCGCCGCACAGTTTTGAGATTTGAGAAGCCCGGAGCTTTTGTTTCATCGCGGGACAAAAATCAAAGTGCGGAATCCGCATCTTGAAATTAGTTTCGTCAGCTTTTGTCAGTTGTGAATTGAGAGATTGTTCTGAAAATTATTTATGCCGATCAGAGACATCGAAAATCATCTTGAACGCTCTCGACGCGCGGATCGAAAGATTTGAGCGGCTCGAAGCTCTGCGCGAGAGAAATCGGCTGATCCGCATCGTCATAAGATTGAACGTCGGCATCTTTGCGATTCTCTGCGCGGCGTTCGCCATCTGGAAACAATTCTAAAACGAGAAAAGCCCTCGGCTACTACCGAAGGCTTTCCGTTCAGCTATTTGACAACTGAATATGTGTTTTAAGCAAAAGCAGTCTAGCAGAAGTTAGTCTTTCGATTCAACCAAAGCAAGACTAATTTGGCTGCTTTTGCTCACTTTTTGTATCTTCGGTTATTTGGTATTCAGTTAAAGGTATTATATACAATAATTAAAGATTCTTTTAAGTTCCGCGTGCCGGAACTCTTAACAATAAATAACAAAAAGCAGAACGAAACACCGGGATTTCACTAATCCGGTGTTTCATTCTGCTTTTTAAGGGCTTAACGCCGCGAAATATGCGATTCAAACAATTCTCTATAAAAAATATTGAAAACAGGCATCGCCGCGAAGATTATATCTGCATGGAACTTTATCTCTTATTTTTTTTTGCCATTCTCTACATCATCCTTTTTTATATTTTGTGAGCCATACTTTTTCCCGATGATCTCAAAGATTACGATGGTTTCAAGGATTATTATTTTTCGCGGAGAAAATAGTTTTTCAGCGTCCCGGCACTTTTTTAATGCGATTGCGGCTGGAATTTTAATGCGCGACGATTTGAAAGATATTATTTTACGATCAAACAAAGATTATCTTTCGTCGGGTTATTTCAGTTATTGAAACTTCAAAGCAAAACCGCGCTTTGTTCAATTTTATTTTGGCTAAAAAGTTCAGTAGCTCCACGGATTGGGCAACGGCGTTTCCGGAACGGCGTGCGGCGAGATGTTGTGCGCGGTCAGAATCGGCGGCTGAAGTTGCGTAACCGTTGAATTGCCTGCGCTGGAAGACCACTGAGCGGCGGCACTCGCCATTACGCGAACGCTCCAAAGCGACGAAAGTTCGCGCAGGGCGGTGATTCCTATTTTGCCTTGAGCAAAGTTGCAGCCGTGAACGGTTACCAACGCGTCAGAATCAAACAACCCACGGATACGTCTCAAATCAGTTGCGTTAAACATTAAGCCTTGATCGTTTGCGCCAAGCGTCTGCTCTTCGGTCGGGTAATTTCGCCCGCTGCCGATAAAGCATTGCCCGGGCGTTCCGTGACCATAGATGCGAATCCGACGAAGGCTGCGCGAATCAGCCGCTGCCCGACTGAGACGAGACAGCATCTGCATAATCATATCCAATACGTTACGAGCGACGATTGCATTGGGCAGCGAAGCCCGCAGTCCCTGCAATACACTTTGACTTAGATGCGAACCGCTGTCGTCCGGTCCGTCGCTGACGATGTCAATATCAATTCCCGGCATAAAATTAAACCTCACAAAAAGAAAATCTATTGTTCCGACGCGAACGGATTTTAGTTTTTGCGCTGATTCGCCATTAAATGAAAAAATCACATCTCCGGTTTTTGAATACATTTATTTGGATTGAGGAATTAAACACGAAGGCGAAAATAAAGGCGCGAGGCATATAGGATTTCCATTCGAGTAGGACGGCGGTATGAAAAAGTAAAAGATATTTCGGCTGAAACCGCCCTTAACCGATTACAGATCGTCGCTGTGGTTTTCGATTACATAGTTATAAGCTAAGTTAAGAGCATACTCCAAATCAGCCTCGACCGGATGCTTTTCGAGAATCTTCTTGATTATTGTCCAAATTTCCGCCTCCGTCGTTTTCGCTGAAGGATTATTATCCAGACTAAAAACCTTATAAGTGATGCGGTGCGCGATTTCGTTAATTCCTTTGGCGCGGTCAATTCGTTCTTCATCGGGAATGCCCTCGGAAAACAATATGCCGCGCATTGAGACAGTTAAAAAGCTGGCAAGCAGTTCATAGAAACATTTTCGCTGCCGGGGACGGAAAGCACTGATTTCTTCTATATAATTAAATTTCATAATTTTTGCCTGCTTCACCAAAATATCAGATTATTCAGCCAAAATGAAGAGCCGTGCCAAATTTGACAAGACTTTTCGATTTTAAGACCCGCCTTGTAAAATAGTTATTGCGGTTTAGTTTTAACTTCGCTTAAATATGCGAAACGAATCCAGTTTTTTACCTTTTCGGGAATTATTCGGTCCGGCAACAAGCCTTGCTTATCAACCGAAACACCTTCGTCCAACCAGTTAAAACGCGTGAACGGAACTCCCGGTTTGATGGAGGGAGAAACGGTTTCGTAGCTTAGAACATCTCCGTAATCAATCATTCCCGCCGAGTTTTCGCCGTAAACCGTCACTTTTCGGCTCTGCCGCGCCATCAATACGAACAATTCGCCGCTGCTGACGGTGTCGCGGTTGATGAGAATGGCAACTTTGCGCGGAAACTGTTTGACCGTTTCAAAAGTTATGCTTTCAGCGGCATTTTTCGACGGCGAGAACACCAGACAAATTAAAAACAAAAGCATTTTCATAAGTTCGAGTTTAGCAAAACGGGCAGAAGCATTGAAAGATTGAGACGGTCTGCGGCGAAGCTGTTGCGGGAATCAAAAATCGACACGCATCTAAATTACAAAATAAAATTCTTACCGGCATCTTTCCGAGAATACGATAAATGTGGCAAATAACTGTATGCGAAGATGAATAATTTCGCGCGTGAAAAATTTAAGAAACGCTTACCAATCGCCGCTGTTCCGGTTTGAATGCCGGCTCGTTTAAATTTTAAAGAATTCCTGCAAATAATTATTTCGGATTGCATCTGTTTCCGCATACCGCGCGAATAACTAATCGCAACAGTTATCTTAGAACAAACGCAATTAGATAAAAATAACGAATTGAGACTGTCTCAATTCGTTAGTAGGAACGCAAAGCAACGATAATGCCCAGGTCGCTCTTTACAATCCGAACAATAGATTTCTTTGCTAAAGACGAAGTTTCGACAGCAGTTGAGACGTAGCTTTGTTCTGAATTAGGGCAATCATCGGATTGCTAATCATTTGTGTTAAATTAAAATTTTTAATTGAATTGTTTGTCTGCTGTTTTCAGACGGTTAAAACGAACCGGCGATTCAATTGAAAGTTATTGAGGGAGATTAAAAAAATGAAAACGATTTTTTATGAGAAAAGTTTGAAAATGGCGCGCATTTTCTTTGTTCTGGCGGTGTGTCTGAGCCTTTCGGGATTGAATGCGTTCGCTTCGAGCCACGCCGAAGCACCTTTAACCAGTATGGATCGGTATGCCGACAACACGGACGTTTACGCGTTTCGCAGCAGCGAAACCGGACGCTCTGGATTTGTCACGATTCTCGCCAATTTTATCCCGATTCAGGACCCGTCGGGCGGACCGCAGTTCTACCGGTTCGACGACACGGTGTTGTATGAAATTAAAATTGACAACACCGGCGACGGTGTTCCCGACATCACTTATCAATTTCAATTTGCTACCCAGATACTTAATTCGAGAACCGTTTTGGGTATGAATACGGTCAACATCGACGGACCGATCACCAGCCTGACCGATACGGATTACAATATGCCGCAGATTTACTCGGTGCGTCGTATTGACAGTACAACGGGTTCCGGCGGACAAGTTATTGCCAGCGGACTGCGCACGCCGCCGTCAAATATTGGACCGCGCACGACTCCGAATTACGAAACTAATTTGGGCGCGCCGGCAGTTTACAGCTTGGGAGCAAATGGCGGAAAGGTTTTCTGCGGTCAGCGCGATGAAGGCTTCTTCATTGACCTCGGCGTGTTCGATGCCATCGGTTTCCGTTCAATCGGTCCGACCGGCGGCGTGGATACTTTAAAAAACTTTAACGTCAGTTCGATTGCCATCGAAGTTCCGATTCAGAGTCTGACGCGCAACGGTGCCGTGCCGACCGGACCGACCGACCCGAACGCGGTCATCGGCGTATATTCAACCGCCAGTCGCGTTTCAACGCGCGTGATTCAGTCGAACGGAGCGCGCAGCGAAACAGGATTCTACGTGCAGGTTTCGCGTCTCGGCAATCCGCTGGTTAACGAAGTCGTGATTCCGCTCGGTTTGAAAGATGCCTTCAACTCGCTTGCGCCGACCGGCGATTCGGTTGCCGCGCCGGCTATTCAGGATCCGGAATTTCCGAAAATCATTCGCTATGCGATAGGTGCTTTCGGAATCTTCGGCGGCGGCGGTCTTCCTTTGATTAATCTTCCGCCCGCGCCGCGCAATGATTTGGTGGCGATTTTCGCCACCGGCATTGCAGCTGGTTCGGTTCCGGGACTGCCGAATTATACGACGTTTCTGTCTGACGGTCAGCCGCACGAATATCTGCGTCTGAATACGGCAATCGCTCCGGTCGCGCCCGGTATGACCGGCTACAGCCGTTTAGGATTGCTCGGCGGCGACATCGGCGGATTTCCGAACGGTCGACGCGTCAGCGATGACGTGGTGGACATCGAAGTGCGCGCCCTTCTGGGCGGAACGCCGTTCACGCCCGCCTTCAATGTTTCGCCGAACAACGCTTTCAGCGACGGTGTCAGCGATAACTTTGAAGGTTTTCTGACGCGTTTTCCGTATTTGCAAACGCCGAACGCGGGCAACACGCCGCGCACGGCTAACTATCCGGCAATGCAAAATCAAGCGCGCGATGCAGATACCGGTTATTCATATATCAAGGGATTTCCGACCTTGCGCGTAAAAAATCCAAGCGAGTAAAATCGCCCGGCACGCGAATCGGAGCGGAAATTAAATTATTTCGCTCCGATTTTTATATGAAAATACTTCGGCGATTTGAAAACCGAGAAATACTGAGTTTTGGCTAATTTGCCAAAAACCGATAAAAAAGCCCGCATCTTTTGAAGCGGGCTTTTTTATCGGCAAGGTGAATAAAGGTTTACGGCGCAGTTTAATGAGCAGTAAAATTTGGTAACTGCAAATTAATTTCGACATTCTGTATCGGATTGTTTATCAGCGCGTCTTCAAAACGCGATTTGTCTTCAAGCAGCTTTTCGGCTTCTTCGGCGGCAATCGGGCGCGAGAACAAATAACCCTGTCCGTATTCGCAGCCGAGAACGCGCAATTGTTGAAGTTGATGAATCGTTTCGATACCTTCGGCGACCACGTTGAGACCGAGCGTTTTGGCTAACGTCACGACTGTACGGACGATTTCGCCGTTTTCGGAAGTGTTTTTTATCGCGCTGACAAACGAACGGTCAACCTTTAGAGTGTTAATCGGAAAACGGTGCAGATAACTCAAAGAAGAATAACCGGTGCCGAAATCGTCAATCGAAAGCTGAATGCCGAGTTCGCGGATTTGCTTCATCATCAAAATCACGCTTTCGACGTTTTCCATCACCGCGCTTTCAGTCAACTCCAGTTTGACGCACGCCGGATTAATGCCGGTTTTTTGAATAATTTCCCGTATCTGCCCGACGAGATTTTTCTGCGCGAAATGTTTGCCCGAAAGATTGACGCTGACGATCAAATTTTTATTGGCGGCGTTCTTGTTTTGCCATTCGACCGTCTGTCGGCACGACGTTTCTAAAATCCAGAGCGTCAGCGGAATGATAAAGCCGGTCGCTTCGCTGACGGGAATAAATTCGTTCGGCGGCACCAGTCCGCGCGTCGGATGATTCCAGCGAATCAACGATTCAAAACCGGCAAGCCGCATCGTGTCCAGATTAATGATCGGTTGATAATACATAATCAGTTCGCCGCGTTCGATAGCCATTCGCAAATCGGTTTCGAGCTGCAAAAGCGAAACCGCGCGGGTGTGCATATTTTTGTCGAAAACGACAAAGGCTTTTTCGCTGTCTTTCGCGTGATACATCGCAATATCGGCATCGCGCAGAATATCCTGGGCGGCTTCGTATTCGTCGTTGCCGATGGCGATGCCGATGCTGAAACTGATAAATATTTGTCTGCCGCTCAATGAAAAAGGCTCTGAAATTTTCTCTTCGATGCGCTCGGCGAAATACCTGGCGTTGTCGAGATGCTCGATGTCGTTGAGAATAAAAGCGAATTCGTCGCCGCTGAACCGCGCCACCAAATCATTTTCCCGCACCGCCGTCGCCAAACGTTTGGCGACGTGCAGAATAAGACGGTCGCCCGTCGAATGCCCGAGGCTGTCGTTAATCGTTTTGAACCGGTTGATGTCGAGGAAAAGCACCGCAAACTTGAAATTTTTGTCAATCCTGCTTTTTTCCAGACAGCTCTTTAACGTCTCGATAAAAAAGTTGCGGTTCGGCAAATCGGTCAAGGAATCGTGAAAGGCGGCGTGGCGAAAACGCTCTTTGCTTTCCCGCAGAGCCTGGCTGGTGCGGTCTTGTTCGGCGATGTGATGCTGGAGTTCTTCGATGTGACGTTCGGCTTGTTCGGCGCGCGCGCGTTCGGCTTGCTCGGCTTGTTCGGCGCGCATTCGCTCGGCTTGTTCGGCTTTGGCGGAAGTTATTTTTATATCGTCAATATACCGCCGGTAAGTTATATAAATCACTACCGCCACGCCGCCCGTCAGTAGAAACAATTGACTGTTAAATTCGGTGTGAGATTTGACTAAAAGTCCCGTAATCATCGCAGCGGCAATAAACATCACCAATACGTTGACGCAGTATTTAAACCAAACTTCCCAAAAAACTCTGAACGGTTTTTCGGATTTTAATGCTTGCCGGAAGGAAACGCCGATTGAATTGCCGAAGAATTGAACGACCGCCATAAACATCAGCATCACACCGAAACCGGCGATTGATTTATCGGCGATGACTTCATCGGGAACGAAGCCGAGATTGAGAGCCGAAGCCGTCAGAAACGTCGAGACGACGACGATTGCGACATTAAACAGAATAGTTTGCCTGGTTTTTATTTCTTTTTTGCGGTAGGAAATGATTGACATATAAAGCATTTCCAACGCTCCGACGATAACCGCCGCGCCGCTTCCGTATGTCAGCAGAATAAAAAAGACGAGGATTTCCGAAACCGTCAGGTGAATTTTCGTGCGCGGCAGTTGAATTTGTAAATATGGACTTAAGAAAACTCCGACAATCGAAATGATGAAAAATTCCGTATTAACGCTTGCGGTCTTGAAGGTCAAAATTGATAGAACGCAAACCGCCGAGGCGCACAGCGTGATAACCGCCTGATACAGGTCGGAGCTGAAATTTTCGCTTGCCTTCCGATTGCTCATCAATTGATTAGAGAAGAATTTTATGGAAACGCGGATTTGAGATGAATAAAAAACGGCTGATCCTAGCTTTTGTTAGTATATGTTAAATAATGTTTAATTTCAACAGGAAAAATCACGCCGCCGAAGCGAATTCGGACGGCGTGATTTTTCCTCAAATCAAGTTTTAAATAGCTTTTGCGAAATAACTTTAAGGTTTTGAGTTCACGTTTCAGCGTGTTATTTTTGCCAATACAAACCGGCTAAAGTTTGCACTCAAAACCCGCATTTACCCGGCTGTTCGAGCTGATTAATGCATTGATTCGGTATTGTCTCCGCTGACTTGAATCGAGCTGCCGGAAACATTGTCGCTGACATACAGCCCGTCGCTGACGTATAAACCGTCGCTCACCAGCAAGCCGTCGCTCATATATAAACCGTCGCTTAAATACAACCCGTTTCCGAAGGTATTGCTGTAATCCAGAAACACATTGTGGTCGCTCATATACAAGCCGTCGCTCATATACAAGCCATCGCTCACATATAAACCGTCGCTCATATACAAACCGTCGCTCATATATAAGCCATCGCTCATATATAAGCCGTCGCTCAGATATAATCCCAAGCCGTAAACCTTTTGATAGTCGGTAATTAACTTCGTTCCCGTCCCGAAACCTTTATCGAAGACAACGCCTTGCGACCAGTTTACGTTTTGACCGGCAATCAGCGACTGCGATACGGGCAGAAAGCTCGTCGTCAGCATCTGTGTTCCGAGCGGCGTTGAATTGGTCAGGGTTTGCTTGATTGACTTCGAGAGACGAACCGCGCCCTCGACGTTGAGTTCGCCCGCGCCCTGTTCGAGAATGTTAAAGCCTGCGAGCGGCTGCGCCGTATATTCCAAAATCATTTTGACCATATTCGGCGTGAGCTTCGGATTCGCCTGCAGCATCAGGGCGGCGGTTCCGGCGACGAGCGGCGTTGCCATCGAAGTTCCCGAAAGCGTCATCATTAATTCTTCTTTATCGTTTCCGGCGACGGCGGCGCGCAGATTCGGATAATCTTTAAGAATATTATTTTTGTCGCTGGCTGCCGAGATAATTTTATTGCCGGGCGCGACCAGATCGGGTTTGACGACGTGATCGTATTTTTTTACGCCGAGCGTGTCGGTGTAATATGAGCGCGTCGGACCGCGCGAGCTGTAAGTGGCGATGCCGTCGTCCGAACGGGCATCCGTGCCGAACGTGTTGACCGCGCCGACGGTAATCGCCGAAGGCTCGTTGCCCGGCGAATGAATCGTGCCGTAAAGTTTTTGTCCGGCGGCGTTTTTGCCGTTGTTTCCGGCGGCGGCGACCACGACGATGCCAGCATCAACCATTTTTCGCACGGCGCGGCAGAGCGGATCGTTGCGGTAGGATTCGATGGCGGGTGTGCCGAGACTCATATTAACGACGCGAATATTATTAACGGTGCGGTTGGCTAAAACCCAGTCAATCGCCTGCAGAAGTTTTGCCGACGTTCCCGTTCCGTCGCTTTTCAAAACGCGGACATTGATAATTTTGGCGTTTGTGGCGACACCGACGTAATTAATTAGATCGCCGTCGCCCTGACTTCCGGCGGCAAGCGCGGCAACGTGCGAGCCGTGTCCGTATAAATCATTCGTTCCGCCCGAATCGCCCGTAAAATCAACGGTTTTGGCAATTCGACTATGATCGCCCGCATCTTTAAAGGATTTGTGATTTTCGTAAATTCCCGAATCCAAAATGGCGATGCCGATGCCCGTGCCGTCGAGCGAGAAATTGCCCGGCTGCATACGCATCGCCGCCATTCCGGTCGTGACGGCGATATGTCCGAGGCTTTCGACTTCCTTGTTCAGCGAAAGATGTTTCGCGCCCTGCAACGCCGCGACTTGTTCGGCGGCGGCAACCGGCAAATCAACGATTAAAACGTTGAGATTTTCGATTCGTTCTTTGATATTGACGTTATTGCGTTCCAAAACCGCCAGCAATGCGGGATTTTGAATGTCGTCCGACTGCAAAATAACTTCGACCGTTTCGTCTTTTTTCGCTTTGCCGACCAGCTCGCGCAGATCGGGCGACAGTTTATCGCCGACGAAATCGTCCGCGTCTTCGGTGTTGATTTCGACTCGGCGAAAATGATTTTTCAAATCCGCGTCGGCTGAAATTTGCTCGTTAAAATTCTGCGCGACGGCGGAGCTGATGACTCGAATTTTTTCTTTTGAAATTAACGCGCGCAGCTGTCCGGCGACCGCTTCGCCGAATAAAGGATTGTATTTGGCGAAAACCGCCGTGTCCTCGACGTATAAAAAAGCATTGCCTTTTGTTTTCTCGACTTGCGCCAACGCTTCCCGCAAGCGCGTCGAAACTTGTTCGGCATTTTCGGAACCGTTAAAAATTTCGCCCAAGCTCAATTTCAAAATTCGTCTGCCGCGCAGATTTTTCGCCGCGCCTGAATTCAAGCGGTTGGCGAGATTTTCGACGACCGCAGAGCCGTTCGTATTGTTACGGTCAATGATAATCGCGCCGCCGTTGGTCGCCGCCAAAGCGTTGGCGAGCTTGTCGGCTTGTCGCGCGATGTTTGCGTCAAACACGACTTCGCCGCCGGACATCTGTGCCGCGTCCTGCAAATATTTTAAGGTCAAATTATTTTCAAAAGTCGTTTCAGAAGATTTTTGCGTGGTTCGGTCAGGCGTTGTTGTCTGCGCCCAGGATGTTGAGACTAACATCTGCGAGGCGATGACGACGGTAGATAAAACTGATGCGATTCGTTTTCGTTTCATTTATTTTTCCCTAACTAATAAATTTTCTTGTCGGTTGACGAAAAATGCTTTCCGCGAGTTTTATATTTACAAGCGACGTGCCATCGTGAAGATTCTTCGTAAATAGTTGATAAATAATCATTTACGCAGCATCAACAATAGTGCGGGCGAAGAGGAAAAGAAACAATATACGTCAAATTGAAAAGATCGATTCGTTCAGTTTGACCGATTCAAATGCTTGCCGCGAATTTTCTTGAAACAACATTTCGAATAACGGTTCTGATTGGCTAAAAGGCATTATTCGTTCGACCGGCGGCGCATCGCGCGGCGCAAATCTCAGCGCGCAAAGATGCTGTTTATCAAGCGCGAATTTGTGTTAATCTGTGAATTCAAATTGTTTTTTATGCAAACTTTAGCACCCGAAGAAATCGAATTAAATAAAAAGCGCAAAGTCCTCGAACGCCTCAAAGACAAGCTCGCGTTTCGTGAAGAAGCGATGACCGATTTGCGCGCCGAACTCGAACAATTTGAAGCGAATTACACGATGGAAGTCGGGCGGCTTTACGCCGATCTGGACGAAATCGAAGCGCAGATCGCCGAAGAAGAAGTGAAGCTCGTTCCCGACGATGAGGAAATCAAAAAACGCGCCGAAGAATTAAGACGACGCGCCGAAGAATCCGCCGCCAACGCCGAAAGCGCGGAAAATTGTTCGTTCAAAATTAAACCGAACGCCGAAGCGAAAAAGGCTTATCACAATTTGGCGAAAATCATTCATCCCGATTTGGCTTTAGACGCGCAGGAGAAAGAAAAACGCCACGATTTGATGGCGAAATTAAACGAAGCGTATTCGGCTGGCGACCAGAACCGTCTCAACAAATTAGTCGAAGATTTCCGCGATTCGCCCGATTTGATTACCGGCGATGCAATCGGCGACAATCTCGTCCGCGCGATTCGCCAGACGTATCAAATCAAAAATCGCTTAAAAGAATTGCGCGAAGAATTATTAGTTCTCGAACTCTCCGAAGTTTACATCTTACGCGAAAAATTCAACGCCGAAATGCTCGAAGGCAGAAATATGCTCAAACAAATGGCGGCGCGCACCCAAACCCTTATCAAAAAAGCCGAACGTCGTCTGGCGAATCTGAAAAATTTGAACGTCGCGCAGGAAGATTATGTGAAGGAAAAATACGATATGGACATTTCGGCTTTTCGATAGAATAACTTACGAATCCAGCAATTTGATAAAACTTTCCTGATCGGCAGATTTTGCATCGCCGCATTTTATCGCTCCGAAATGCCGTGCGAATTGTTCCTCGGCAAGTCTTGCGTCTGCATCATTCGTTTCGCCGTTGTTTAAGTTTTCGTCGTCAAGCAAGATTACAATAGCCCGACTTTTCTTAGTGATTTTTAACGGTTCAAGAAATCGCACATTACCGTTCACGTCAATTTCAGCTTCAACTGTTGTTAGCATATTAAAATTTCCTCACACTTATTCTTTTAAATTAATAAGCCTTCGTCAAATCAACGCCCGTGTAGTAATGTTTGATAATTTCGTCATATTTCACGCCCATTTTCGCTAAACCGTAGGCTCCGTATTGGCACATTCCAACGCCGTGTCCCCAGCCGCGTCCCGTGAAAGAATAAGAGACGGCGCGGTTGTTTGAATCGTAGCGTTTGTTGATGACGAAAAGCTGTTCGTTGAGTTTTAAGGCGGAACGGATTTTGCCGCCTTTGAGATGAAACGTGCCGTTTGTGCCGATGATTTCCAAATCAACGGCGCGGCGCGAAAAGCCTTTTTGAACGACGCGGACATCAATCAATGAGCCGATGCCGCGCACGTATCTGGAAAGACGCGATTGGACGGCGGACGGCGAAAGATTGACGTTCCAGTTGGTAAAGCTCGACATACGCTCGGCGGTCGCCGGTTGGTCGGTCGGCTTGATTTCGAGATAGACGACTTCGCCGAGAGAATTTGTTTGGAACGAAACCGCTTCGCCGCCGACGAGCGCGGTTTCTTTTACTTGATAGAGTTGGTCGCCGAATTGACGCAGCAGAAAAACGTCGGGACGAACGGTTAAAGTTTTGCTCGTTTTGCCGGTTTTCAAAATCAATTTCCCGTCCGCGCTCGATTGCGCCACGCCGGTTTGCAGCGCGGGCATCCATTTCTTTTTCTGGTAAATCTGCTCAATTAATCGCAGCATTTTGGCGCGTGAAAATGCCTTGTTCGGCTTCAAAGTCAAATCGGGATAAAGCGCGAAATATCCGTCGCGGAAAAGTATGGCGAGGTCGGCGCGGCGGTCTTTCGGAATTTCCGCCGCATCGTCGAACGCGAGCTGGTAATTGATGTCGGCTTCCGAGAGAAGCGTGTCGGCATATGCGTCGCCGTAAATCATCTGCGCTAAAATTCTGGCGAGTTCCGGTGGTTTCGCCGTGTCTTTGTTGACGTTCGGAAAAGTTTTGCCGAACTTCGTCGCTAATTGATTAAGCCAGTTCGACATCTCGCTCTCGGTCGGCGCGCTTTCAAACCAATCGTCGGTTAATTGATTGGTCGAAAGCTGAAAACCGTTGACGGCGAACAAAGACATCAGTCTGGCGAGTTCGAGGTTTTTTTCGTCGCGCAGTTTGGCGGGAACGCGGACGGTTTTTATCAAAAACGGCTCGAATTGCCGATGACCTTCCAGAGAACATTCCACGCCGCGCAGATACGGTTCGGCAAATTCAAAAACATTTTCCGAATTTTCCGTGCGCCCGCCGCACGTCGAAGTGTAAAGCGCGTTGATCGGTTTGCCTTTGTAAGTCGCCACGATGCCGCGCGTCTCCAGAACGGCTTGCGTTCCCATTTTCGTTTCCGACGCGAAGCCCTGATAAACCTGCGAGCGAATCGTCGGCAAAATATCGAATCCCTGCATTCCGAATTGATTAATGTTGGCGACGGCGTAAGTTCGGGCGGCAACCGCCTGCGCCTTTTCCGCTTCGATGGCGGGCAAGCCGAGTTCGTTCGGCACAACGCCCAAAAGATAATCTTCCAGAGATACGGCGTTGACGACCGACAAGCTGCCGCGCGAATTGACGAAAACTTCGATGCGCCCGCGATATGCCTTGCCGTTGAATCGGACGGGCGTGGCGCGTTCGCTCAATGAGCCGAACGCGACGGGTTTTAGAGAAGTAAAACGCGAAGTTGCGCTGCCGCCGGACACGATGACTTCACGCAAATTCGGATCGACCGCGTCGGCAATCGGGTTCGTCGAAACGATCTGTTTCACGCCGTTCGGAGTTGAATCCTTCGGCGCGGCGGTCATCAGACTGCGAACTTCCGATTTGGAATTTTGCGCGATTTGTTTGGAAAGATTAAGCGCGTCCGCCGACGGCTGCACGAATTTTTCCGTTATCATCTGCGCGTCTTCAAAACCTTTGTCGCTCAATTCGGCTTTGAATTCGTTCGCTTCTTCGACGGTCGCAAAGGTATCGCCGACGATAACGCGAAACGCGCTTTTCGCCGCGTCAAATTTCACTTCCGCTTTTTCGTTCATCGCTTCGCGGATTTGCTTGGCAAGATCGTCGGCTTCAATTTGAGTGGCAAGATTCGGAATTTCAAAATGATAAATTTCGTATTCGGGCGGACGATACGACCGCGCCGCGACTGTGATTTTATTCGCTTCCAGAATTTTATTCGGCTCGCCGACGCTCACCGCGACGAGCGTCGAGTCGGTCGTCGTAATCGAAACGTTCTGCGTGTTCGTCGTCAAACCGATGCGAATTACAGGCTCTTGATTGAGCATTCGATAAAACGGCTCGCCGAAGGCTGAAATGTTTGAAACGAAAGCGACGAAAACAAAAAAAGCGGGTAGAAAAAAACGCGGAGTCATAATTGTAGATAATAACAAAGAAACCGTTTGATTTCGATAAAATTTCCGCATTTCCCATTCGTTCTTGCCGCTTGAAATTTACCCGATTCGATCAACGGTCATCCGAGCCGGGCAATATTTTAAGTCATCGCGGCATTCGCCGTTTTCGCATTCAAATAATTATCGTCGGTTGAAAAGCGGATTTCGCAGCCGGAGGACGAGACGATTATTCTCTTGACATAAGCACTCCGGCATAACTATATTAAATTAGATTTTCATTGCAGAGGCGAACTTTACCCCAACGTTCCCGTAGACCGCGACTCTCGGACGATACTCCGCCTTTTAACCCGTGACTCATTTCCGCTTGGGTGCATAACTCAAAGCCGTAAATATCTATACATTTATGAACAGCAATCTCCTGACGAAATTGCAACCCGCGCTGCTTGATCTAGGCGATACGGCGCATACCGTCGTTTTATTAAGAACATTTCTAAAATCACATCCAAATATCCCGACCGCCGATCTTAAAATAAACAATAATTACGACCGGGCGACTTTAAAAGCAATCGCTTACGTGCAAAAAAATAAAGGTTTGATACCGACCGGCAGAATGGATCCCGATACGTGGATGGCTCTCGGCACGGAAGCGAATCCGATTCAAATAAATGAGTTTGCCGGTAATCGGATCGTCCAAAATTTGATGGCAGCCGGTTACTTTTTAAAGAATCCGCCAGCTAAAAAAGCTAAAAAGGTAAATTCGGTCATTCGGACGAGTTCGGCAAAATTATCGGGCAGCGACGATTATTGGTATAATTTTACCTTTCGTGTTTTTGTAACTACTTTCGCGCCGTTTGATTGGTTCGGTCCATTTAACTTATCAGGCGGTGATAATCAGGCTGGTAAAGAACGCCGATTTGGAACTGATCCAGATGCCAGTTACAGACTGCAATGTTTTTCAACCGTTACCGCCACGCCCGGCACGAGAACATACGATTGAACTAAGGTGCGAAAACGGGCGACGACGGAATTTTCCCCGACGACGACGGAAGTTTCCGCTCCGACCACTTCGACCTTAGCCATTCCTTTGCCGCCGGTAAATCTGGCGGTCGGCGGCTTTGTATATAAAACGCCGATTCAGTATTATCACAGAAAAGTGCATTCGCCGGGACAACTAAAAAACGAAGAATTTTCGACCGATTTCGATCTGCCGGAGTCAGACAAGATAACGAATAGCCCCGACCGCCTGAAATATCATTTTTTCGGCAACGACCGCGCTTTCAGATTGTTTGGGGAAACCAGTATGCTGGCAGCGGATATTAATCTGCATCCGAATATCAACTTTGATTACACGCCGTTCAAAGACCATCCGAAAAATATTTTGATGCGCGTTTACGGAAATATCACCGGCGATCAATTTTCCCGCCGTCGAAACTTACATCGTTGATAAAAACGGTCGAAGCGTAATGCTCGGCGTTTGGCAGATACGCGATGGCGACGGTCCGGTAATCATGTCGGATATGAGTCGCGGTATTGAGGGCGACAAACAGTTGCCGATGATAGATATTGACACAACGGTGGTTGTTGAAGACGGCGCGTTTACAGGCATTTTTATCGGCAACGAGACGAGCAATATAACTGTTTCGCCTGAATCTCATAATCAATACTATCTGGATTTGCCGCCCGTTAAAAAGGATTCGGGCGAACCGAAATGGGGACAGCCGATTCCGGCTCCTTTGCCGATGCCGACCCCGAAACCGTGAGGATAATTCAAAATATGAGAAATATATTAAAACGAACAATTATTCTGGCATTCGTGTTGTTGAGCGCGAGTTGTTCGACGTTTGCCAAGCCGATCAAGATCGAATATATGATTCTGACCGGTTTCACCGGCGGCGTGATCGTTCTTTACAATCAGCCGGACGGCATTAAGCCGGAAATCTTGCCGGACGGCACAGTGCGTTATTTGATCCCGAAAGATGGATTCTTGAAGGTCAACACGCCCGAACCGGAAGCGATTTACGATTACGTTTTCTACTACGTTGACGAGAAAAATAATCAAACGCCGATTGAATACATCGAGCCGCACGGTTCGACCGCATTGGAACGCGGCGATTCGCGCAGCGTGGACACAATCACGGAAGAGGAGCGGAACACGAAAGTCTTTGCGATGAATCACCGGAGCATCGGGTTCGAGGCGAACGGCAACAAAGGACCGCTGATCGCTTTCTCTGTCGGTCTGCCCAAAGATTCAAGAAGTATCTATCTGAAGACTTTGGACAAATATGATGAAATCAGTAAAGAGCGTACGAAGACACTCCCGAAGAAATGGCAAAAAGGCAATTAATAATTTTAGTGTTCGTGTTGTTGAGCGCGAGTTGTTCGACGTTTGCCAAGCCGACCGAAACTAATATCTAAGACAGAGTGTTTTGACCAGCGCAAATAGAGTGTCCGATGCTTTTCATAACAATCTAATCCGCTCGTAAGACTATTATAGATTTTCCAAAGTAACCATCGTTCCTGTGCCTGAGTCGGTGAAAACTTCCGAGAGCAGCGCGTTGCGTTGCGCGCCGCCGATGATGTGCGCCGATTTTACGCCGCGCCGGAGAAGCTCGACGAGGCTTTGCAGCTTCGGAATCATTCCGCCGGTCGCCGCGCCGCTTTCGATTAACGCTTCGGCATCGGCGACGGTGATGCGCGAAATTTTCGTTTCCGGTTTATCCGCGTCCAAATAAATGCCGTTGACATCCGACAGCAGAACGAGCTTTTCCGCCTTTAATTGCGCGGCGATTTCCGAGGCGATGGTGTCGGCGTTGATGTTGAAAATTTGCCCTTCGCCGTCCGCGCCTAAAGAAGACACAACCGGCATATAATCGCTTTCGAGCAAAAGCGTCAAAAGATGCGCGTTGATTTGCAGAACGTCGCCGACGTTGCCGAAATCTATGGTTTCGCTGATTCCGGTTTTGCGATTTAAAATCTCTCTCGGCGGACGCTTTTCGGCGTGAACGATATTGCCGTCAATGCCCGAAAGTCCGACCGCCGGAGTTCCGCGACGGCGCAGTGCGGCGAGAATTTCGGTGTTGATTTTTCCGGCGAAAATCATCTTCGCCAAATCGAGAGTTTCGTCGTTGGTCACGCGCCGACCGTCAATTACGGTCTGCGCGATGCCGAGTTTCTGCGCCAGTTCGGAAAGCTGTTTACCGCCACCGTGAATCACGCAAACCTTGATGCCGACTTGATGAAGAAGTGCTAATTCTTCCGCCAGCGATGCGAGATTCTCTTTATCTTCGGTAACTTTGCCGGAAAATTTGACGACGAAAGTTTTGCCTTTAAATTTTTGAATATAAGGCAGGGCTTCGCGCAGCAGTTCCAATCTTTCCTGATTCATAAAATTTTACGCGGGCGATTGCAATCGCTTTCACCAGCGCACTTCGGACGCGCCCGAATGATTATAAATGCTGCGCCCGTTTTCTTCCATTTTTTCATAAGCCGACTGGACGGCGACGCGACCGGGACCGAACAGCCGCAGCCAGATGTGACGATGCGTCCACGAATTCCAAAAACTCCAAACGCCGCCGCCCGCGTTCGGATATTCGATGTGCAGCTGCATCTGCACGGACGGATCTTTGAACAGCATCGAAGTCGGCTTGACGAGAATTGATTCGCCCTGCCGCAAGTGGCGTATAAAGGCGTTGCCGTGCGCGTGCAGCAGCAGCAAGCCGGGTTTATCGGGCGCAAAAAATCGGTCCATAAACATTCCGACCGGATAATGCGTTTCACTGTCGTCGCCGCTTCCGGTTGTGAACCAGATGTTCGTCGAAAACCAATCGTAAACAACGTCGTGCGTCGCGGCTAAAAAAATATGCTCGCGCACATCAACGCCTTGTCCGGGCTGAATCGGCAGCGCGATCATTTCGCCCGGCGCGTCGCGCGAAAACGCGATGTGTCCGGGACCGTCGGCTTGCGTCATAATCAGAGGCATTCCCGCGAAAAGCCGTTTCCACACTCCCTTGAGCGACATCGTGCTGATTTTGATCTGCGGATCAGACCAAAGCAGAACGTGATGCGTAAAATAAACTCCGTCGCCCGCCGCGAGTCCGAAATCGGCGACCGGAACGTATTCGCCTTCGATTTGCAGAAACGAATTGCCGAACTGAATTTTCGACATATCCTTTCGTCCCGGCATTTCAATCCAACCGGATTTTGAAACGATTTTTCGCACGTCAATCGAAACGCCGCAACCCGCGCAGGAAAGCCGCGCCGGATCGTTCGCCGCGCCGCACCAATCGCAAATATAAGAACGCTCAAGCGGAATGTTTGACATAATTCATTCTGAAATTTTCGTGCAAATCAATCGGTGTTGTGATGCACATACATTGATTGAATGCCGACTCGTCCGGGTCCGGTCATTCGCGCCAGACTCATTCCCGTGCCGCCGAACCAACCGGTCGTCAACTGCTGAAATTCGACATCCATCGTCACGGTCGAATCTTTATACAAAAATGCGCCCGGCTCAAGCATTATGCTTTCGCCCGCTTTTAGAGTGCGCTCGAAAACATTGCCGTAGCCGTGCAGAACGAGCAAGCCCTGTTCGCCGCCGGTCACAAATCTGTCCATAAACATTCCCTGACCGCCGAACAAGATATTTCGCAAGCCTTTGATGCGGAGAAACGAATAATTGATGTGGTGCGAGGCGAGCAGAAAAGCGTGTTCGCGCACGTCGAGTTCCATTCCCGGATGCAGCGGCAAAACGACCAGTTCTCCGGTTGCGTCACGCGAAAAAGCGACTCTTCCCGGACCATTGGCAATCGAAATCACAAACGGCATTCCGGCGAGCGCGCGTTTGATTCCGCCTTGCAGAGTCATTACACTCATCGCCGTCGCGTCGTCTTTCCAGAGCAGAACGTGATGCTCGAAAAATATCGAATCGTGCGGCGCGAGATTGATTTCGGCGACCGGCACGATTTCGCCTTCGACCTGACAGGTGCTGCCGCCGAAACGAATTTCGGTCATATCCTTGATGCGCGGAGCTTCGCGCCAGCCGGATTCGCTGACCAAATTTTTGATGTCGAGCGGCGCGCCGCAGGCACGGCACGACACCGCCGTTTTTTCGTTCATCGCGTGACACCATTGACAGGTGATGCGCTCAATCGGCGCGTTCGCGTCAGGCGGCTGATGCGGTCGGTTTGGATGCGGCGACGATTGTGGCGGCTGTTGGGCGGACGACGGCTGAACTGACGGCGGCGGCACCGGCGACGGATAATTATTTGGCACTGACGACGCGGGCGCGTCAATCAGCGGCGTTCCGTCTCTGCCGCAAAATCGAATGTTGTCGGCGGCGGTTTGATGACAGGTCGGACAAATTTTCATCGGAAAAAACTCCGTTTCAAAAATAAATCAAGCAATCAAATTTATATCATAACTTCTAAACTTTCGGCAGCAATTTCGACATCAAAGCTTTTTGAACGTGCAAACGATTTTCGGCTTCGTCAATGACGACCGAATTTGCCGAATCAATCACCGCGTCGGTGACGATGACGTTGCGGCGCACCGGCAGACAGTGCATAAAAATCGCGTCGTTCGTCTTTTGCATTTTTGCTTCGTCAACGATCCAATCGTTTCTTAACGAAGCGCGAAATTCGATGTCTTTTTCCGTCGCGCCGTAAAATTGCGACGCGCCCCAACTCTTCGCGTAAACGACTTCGACATCTTCAAACGCTTCGTTCACATCGTTGACGATTTCCAAACTGCCGCCGTTCTCCTTCGCTTGATTTTCGATTTCGGCAATCAATTCCGCGTCCAATTCGTAACCTTTTGGGAAAGCGACGCGCAAATCGTGTCCGAACTGCGCCGCGGCGAGCGCGAACGAATTCGGCACCGCCATCGGCAGAGGTTTCGGATGCCACGCCCATGTCAGCAAAACCTTTTTCCTCTTCTGTCCGAATCGTTCCCGAATCGTCAACATATCCGCCATTGCCTGACACGGATGATGCATCGCCGATTCGAGATTGATGACCGGTTTCGACGAATATCTTTCAAAAGCCGCCAAAATCGGATCAGTTCTCTCCAAATCCCAATTCTTCAGTTCCGCAAAAGTCCGCACGCCGATTGCCGCGACATAGCGTTCCAAAACGCCGACAAATTCCTTCAAATGTTCGGTCTTGTCCGCGTCCATCACCGCGCCCGCGCGATGTTCGAGCGTCCACGAAGTTCCGCCCGGCTCTAAAATAACCGCATTACCGCCGAGTTCGTAAACGCCGATCTGCATCGAAGCTCTCGTTCTTAGGGAAGGATTAAAAAACACGAGCGCGACGGATTTTCCCGAAAGAATTTTTTCCGTCGTTTCGCCGCTTTTAATTTTCAAAGCCGATTCGATTATTCCTTCGAGTTCGCCGCGCGAAAAGTCGGATGTTTTTAGAAAATTTCTATTCATCAAAATTAGTATTTAATTCCTCTTCTAATTTTTCAATCGTCGGCAGCAAACCTTCCATTTTTTCAGGCAGCGATTCTAATATCTGCATTTCCGACACGCCAATCGGTTTTTTCAGATCGCGCAGGGCGTATTCGGCGATGATTTTATTTTTCGTTTTGCATAAAATCAAGCCGATGCTCGGTTCGTCTTTTTCGTGTCTGAGCAAATCGTCAACCGCCGAAAGATAAAAATTCATTTTTCCGGCAAATTCCGGTTTAAACTCGCTCGTCTTCAAATCAATAACGACAAAACAGCGCAATTTCAGATGATAAAACAAAAGGTCTATATAAAAATCCTGACCGCCGATCTCCAGATGATATTGACTGCCGACAAACGCGAAACCGACACCTAATTCAAGCAAAAATTTACGAATATTTCCAAGCAGCGCGTTTTCCAGATCGCGCTCGACTGCCGCGTCGTGCAAATTGAGAAAATCGAAATTATACGGATCCTTCAAAAGCTGGACGGCAAGCTCCGACTGCGGTTTCGGCAAAGTCAATTCAAAATTAGTAACGGCTTTTCCCTGACGCTCGAAAAGTTTGCTTTCGATTTGCCAAATTAAAACATTTCGGCTCCAACCGTTTTCAATCGTTTTGCGAACGTAAAATTCGCGCTCTTCCAGCGTTTTGGTTTTGTCTAAAATCCGCACATTGTGTCCCCAGGGAATTTGTGCAACAGCTTGTTGCACAAATTCTTCCTTCGGATATGCTTCAGCAAAAGCTCGCATATATTTTAAGTTGCGCGAAGAAAAACTTTTCATCTCGGGAAACGCCGAGCGCAAATCCTTCGATAATTGTTCGACGATTTTCGCGCCCCAGCCTTGCGCCTTCTGACGCTGGAGAATTTCGCGCCCGATTTGCCAGTAAAGCGTAACGAGTTCACTATTTACCGCCAGCGCGACTTTGATTCGCGCCGCGGCGATGCGTTCCTTTAAAGTTTGTAAAAGTTGTTTGTAATCTTCGGTGGCAAGATTTTGTTCGGTCATAATTTTTCGATTTTGAGTTGGATAATCGTCAAGGCAAGTTTTCAAAATTAATATCGGGCAACTTGCCGATTCGTTCGATTGTAATGTCCGCCGCCGGATATTTTGAGATTTCCTTTTCGTCGAAGGCGTAATGACCTTGACGCGGGAAAACGGTCGTCACTTTGTCGCCCCAGACTTTTTTAATCGCGGCGAGAATTCTGAGTTTATCGTCAATCAAAACGTAATGTTCCGCCGGATAACGCCGCTCGACATCCTTTAATTCCGTCTCTTTGTGAATGTAAATCAAAATGTTGCCTGCGACCGCTTCGTAAAGACCGGAACGCTCGATTTTACGCGGCTGAAAAACTACGTCGCCGTCGCTCAAAATGACGACCGTGCCGAACTTCTGACAATGTTCGATGACATCGAGCGAATTCGGAAAAAGGCGGTTGGCGAACGGATAATTAATCAAGAAAGTCGAGACGGCGAGAACGTGCGAATCGTATGGATTTTCGATGCGGTAACGCTGGAGCGCGCCGAGATAATCGGCGTAACCGAGTTCGCTTCTTATCTCCTCAAAAATTTCCCAGTAACGACTGCCGCGCTTTTCGCCGACTTCCTTGCACAAAAAATCGCGCAAATTATTCGCCACGCGGTCGTTGTCGAGCAATGTGTTATCAACGTCGAAAAGAAAAACCAGTTTGTCCATAAAATCAATTTTACGCGAAATTTATCATTTTGCTTTTGCTAACCTTAAATAAATATCAAAGACTGTTGAAAATTTACCTTCTCGTTCTCAGCTCTTAGCTATTAGCTGTCAACTATAAAAAAGGGTTCACCTTAAAAATTAGTTAATTGTTGAAAGCTGACAGCGGAAAGTTTTGATTTTTAACTTTCGGCTCTTTAATTTTTGTGCAGTTGTCCTTTAATCCTTTTCTTTTTAACTTAGAAATTTCACGCCTTCGCGCCTTATTTCCGACACATAAACGTCAAAATCAATCCGGGTTTTTTCATAAACGCCGCGCATCGCTTCGGCGATTTTTTCACCGGTTTTCAATGTTTCGCTCAACATAAAAACGCTTGGACCCGAACCGGAAATGCCGCCGCCGAGTGCGCCCGCGCGCAAACTTTCCGATTTAACTTCATCGAACTTCGGAATCAAATTTTTTCTGACCGGCTCAACGATAAAATCCTCCAGGCTGCGCGCAATCAGTTCATAATCGCCTTTCGCCAACGCCGAAATCAACGCGCCGACATTGCTCCATTGTTTGATCGCAGTTTTGAGCGGAATTTCGATTGGCAAAATTCGACGCGCTTCAGCGGTTTTGATTTCGATGTGCGGATGAATAACGGTCGCAAACATCTTCGGAAAATCGAGTTGAACGATGTCGAGCGGATCGCACGAACGGACGAGCGTAAAACCGCCGAACAAACACGGCGCGACGTTATCGGCGTGGCGCGATTGCGACGCGACGAATTCGCCCGCGAGCGCAAATTCGGCGAGTTCGAGCGGCGAAAATCTTTCGTTTAATAATTTGTTCGCCGCCGCGACCGCGCCGACTGCGCTCGCCGAACTTGAACCGATGCCGCTGCCGGGTTTGATGTTTTTCGTTATTTCGATTTCAAAACCGATGCGGTCGTCAATCGCTTCGAGCATCATCAAAACGGCTTTTCCGGCGACGTTTTTTTCCGTTTCGACGGGCAAATCGTATTTGTCGAGATGCTTGATCCTGACTATTTTTTCATCAATGAGGCGCACGCGCATTTCGTCGCACGGTTTTTCGAGCGCGAAGCCCAGACAATCGAATCCGCAAACGACATTGGCGACGGTTGCGGGCGCGAGAACGGAAATTTCCTTCATATTTCGCAAAATCGAAAACTTTTATTATCATTCAAAGCGGAAGCCCGCGCCGGTAAAGCGAGGGCGCGAGGCAAGCCGCAAATGCAATACTTTAGCACAAACCGAAAAACATCGCGCGTTTCGTTCCGCGAAGCCGTCCTGAACGGTCAACCCGCCGATCAAGGGTTATATTTTCCCGAAACGATTCCGGTGCTTTCCGGCGAATTTTGGGAAGACTTTTCCGAAAAGTCGAAGGCGCAGATCGCCTTTGAAATTATCAAGCCTTACACGGGCGCGGAAATTGATGACGCGACGCTTCTGAAAATCTGCGCGGAAACCGTTGATTTCGATTTTCCGCTGGTGGAAATCTCTGAAAAAATTTCCGCGCTCGAACTTTTTCACGGCGCGACGCTCGCCTTTAAAGATGTTGGCGCGCGGTTTATGAGCCGCTGTCTGCAATATTTTTCCGGCGATAAAAAGAAAAAAACAATCGTCATCGTCGCCACGTCCGGCGATACGGGCGGCGCGGTCGCTAACGGTTTTTTCCGAGTCGAAGGCGTGGAAGTCGTGATTCTTTATCCAAAAGGGAAAGTCTCGAAAGTGCAGGAATTACAGCTCACGACATTAGGCGAAAATATTCACGCGCTCGAAGTCGTCGGCACGTTCGACGATTGCCAGACGCTCGCCAAAACCGCGCTCGCCGATGAAAATTTAAAGCGCGAAGTTTTCCTAACGTCCGCCAACTCAATCAACGTCGCCCGCTGGCTGCCGCAGCAGTTTTATTATTTTTATGCTTACCGGCAGTGGCGCAGGAAAATGGAAGATGGAAAATGGAAAATGGAAAATGAAGCGGACGAAATCCAAAATCCAAAATCCAAAATCCAAAATCCGGTGATTTGCGTGCCGAGCGGAAATTTCGGCAACATTTGCGCCGGAATTTTGGCGCACGTTTCCGGTTTGCCGTGCGAAAAATTTATCGCCGCGACGAACGCCAACGACGTGATTCCGAAATTTTTATCGAGCGGAGAAATGAATATAAAATCTTCGGTTTCGACGCTCTCGAATGCGATGGATGTAGCGAATCCTTCAAACTTCGTGCGGATTTTAGAAATATTCGGGCAGAATTATTTGAATTTAAAGGAAAAAATGGAGGCAACAAGCGTGTCCGACGAATTGACCGCCGCGACGATGCGCGAAGTTTACGAACGATACGATTACATTCTCGACCCGCACGGCGCGGTCGGCTTTTACGCGCTTCGTGCATATCTCGAAAAAAATCCGCACGGCAAAGGTTTTTTCCTCGAAACGGCGCATCCCGTAAAATTCGATTCGGTCGAACAAATCATCGGAACTTTCGGCGCGATGCCCGAAGCGATTAAAGATTTATTCGCAAAGCCCGCGCATCGCTTGGAAATCGAAGCCGATTACGATTCTTTGAAAAAATTGCTGTTGAGCAAATTCGTATAGCAAAATCTATATTATGAAAGTTTTAAAGTTCGGCGGTTCTTCGGTCGGAAGTGCCGAAAATATCGAAAGAGTTGTCGAAATTGTCAGGCGCGCGGCTGAAACCGATGCGTGTGCAGTCGTTTTGTCGGCGATGAAGGGCGTAACCGACGCTTTAATCGAGATCGGCAAAGCGGCGGAAAGCGGCGACGAAAAGTTTCGCGCTTTAATCAAAGAACTCGCCGATAAACACACGGACGCGGCGCGGCTTCTGCTCGCCGACGATCCGCAAAACGGCGTGTTCGATTTTATTGAAAACCGCGTCAACGAACTCCAAAAGATTTGCGAAGGCGTTTTTCTGCTGCGCGAGCTTTCGCCGCGGACGCTCGACCGCATCATCAGTTTTGGCGAGATTCTCTCGACGAAACTTTTCGCCGCCAGACTGAACCGGCTCGACATTGAAAACGTCTGGACCGATTCGCGGCAACTCGTTCGCACCGATTCAAATTTTACGAGCGCGGCGGTTGATTTCGCCGCGACAAACCGGCAAATCCGCGATTATTTTCAAACGCAAAAGGCGAAAATTTACGTCTTTCAGGGCTTTATCGCGTCGGACGCGGACGGCACGACGACCACTCTCGGGCGCGGCGGTTCGGATTACACGGGCGCGATTTTGGCGGCGGCGTTGGACGCGGAAGTTTTGGAAATTTGGACGGACGTGTCCGGAATGATGACCGCCGATCCGCGCGTCGTCAAAAACATCAAACAAATTCCGCGCATCTCTTACCGCGAGGCGATGGAGCTTTCGCACTTCGGCGCGAAGGTTATTTATCCGCCGACGATTCAGCCGGTTTTGCAAAAAAATATTCCGATTTTGATTAAAAACACGTTCGCCCCCGACGATTTCGGAACGCTCATCGAAACCGAATCGAGCGACGAAAAGGGAATTATTCGCGGCATTACGAGCATTGACCGCATCTCGGTTTTGAGTTTGGAAGGTTCGGGAATGGTTGGCATTCCGGGTTTTTCAAAACGTCTTTTCGACGCGCTTTCCAAAGCGAAAATTAACGTTATTTTGATTACGCAAAGCTCTTCGGAACATTCGATCTGCGTGGGCGTAGAAGAAAAATTCGCCGACGTTGCCAAACGCGCCGTGGACGAAGAATTCGCATACGAAATCGAGGTCGGGCGAATCGAGCCGCTGCGCGTCGAAAGCGATTTTTCGATTCTCGCGCTCGTCGGCGACAATATGAAATCGCACACCGGCATTTCGGGGAAAATGTTCGCCGCGCTCGGCTTGCAGGGCGTTAATATACACGCCATCGCGCAAGGCTCGTCCGAACGAAACATCTCGACCGTCATCGCCTCGAAAGACGTTCGCAAAGCGGTCAACACTTTGCACGAAGAATTTTTTTCCGACGGCAGCAAACAAATCAATCTGTTTATCGTCGGCATCGGCACGGTCGGCAAAAAACTGCTCGCGCAGATTAATCAACAAAGCGAATTTTTACGGACGAATCTGCGTCTCAACACGCGCGTCGTCGGTCTGGCGAACAGCCGCAAAATTTTGTTCGACGAAGAGGGAATTGATTTGGGAAATTACGAATTACGAATGACGAATGACGGAATTGAAACAAATTCGACCAGCAAATTAATCGCCGATTTAATCGTCGAAAAAAATCTTCGCAATTCGATTTTTGTTGATGTAACGGCGAACAGCGAAGTCGTCGAAAGTTACGCGAAGCTTCTTCAAAAAGCCGTCGCCGTGATTGCCTGTAATAAAATCGCCGCGTCGGGCGAGTATGAAAATTATGCGGAATTAAAGCGTCTGGCGCGTGAATTTAACGCCAATTTTTTGTTTGAAACAAACGTCGGCGCGGGACTTCCGGTCATTAATACTTTGAACGATTTGACGCGCAGCGGCGATAAAATAAAACGTATCGAAGCCGTTTTGTCCGGCACGCTGAATTTTGTTTTTAACAATTACGACGGCTCGAAATCTTTTTCGTCAATCGTCAGACAGGCGCAAACGGAAGGCTACACCGAACCCGATCCGCGACTCGATTTAAGCGGAACGGATGTCGCCCGAAAAATTTTGATTCTCGCCCGCGAAGCCGGTTGTCCGTTAGAGATGGCGGACATCGAAAACGAAGGATTTTTGCCCGAATCGTGTTTGCAGGGAACGGTCGAAGATTTCTACGCCGAGATGGAACGCCACGAAAATTTTTTCAAAAATCTGCTCGACGCGGCGCGCGCGAAAAATTTGACGCTGAAATATATCGCCGGTTTTGACAACGGCAAAGCGTCGGTCGGCTTGCAGAGCATTGACCGAAATCATAACTTCGCCAATCTCTCCGGCAAAGATAACGCCGTTGTTTTTTACACGAATCGTTATGCCGAATTGCCGCTCGTCGTCAAAGGCGCGGGCGCGGGCGCAGATGTCACCGCCGCCGGAGTTTTCGCCGATATTATTCGCGCTTCGAGAATTTAGAAAATAGAAAAAATTAACAGGGATGAAGAGGATAAAAGGAACTTTTTGAGAATATTTGACAGCATCAATTAAATCAAAAAATATCCTTTGCGTCCTCTTCATCCCTGTTAATTTCATTTCAAATTTCGCGTATTGCGTTTGACGCAAGCATTTCTGATGAATGCCGCCGGTTACTTAAAACGGCGCGGTTCGATTTTGTAATTTTTGATTTTATAACAAAGAATCCGCTCGGTCGTATTGAGCAGCTTGGCGGCTTTGGCGCGGTTGCCGCGCGTGGTTTTGAGCGTGTCCTGAATCAAATCGCGCTCGAAAGTTTCGACCGCCGTCGCCAGCGAAATTTGCGTTACCGTATCGGTCGTATCCGCCATTTGCAAAGTCGGCGGCAGGTGATGACCGTGAACGACTTCGCCTTCGCAGACAAGAACGGCGCGTTCGATGACGTTTTCGAGTTCGCGCACGTTGCCCGGATAATGATAGCTCGAAAGCATATCAATCGCCGGCGTTGAAATGCGTTTGATCGTTTTGCCGTGTTCGCGGGCATATTTTTCGACGAACGTTTCGGCGAGGAGCAAAATATCTGATTTGCGTTCATGAAGCGGCGGCAGAAAAATCGTGAAAACATTTAAGCGGTAATATAAATCTTCCCTGAACAAACCGTCCGCCATCGCTGCTTCGAGATTTTTATTCGTCGCGGCAATCAGGCGCACATTCGTCTTAATCGTTTCCGTGCCGCCGAGTCGCTCGAATTCGCGCTCCTGCAAAACGCGCAGAAGTTTGATCTGTGTCAAGGGCGGCAAATCACCGATTTCGTCGAGGAAAATCGTGCCGCCGTCGGCGATTTCAAAGCGTCCTTTTTTGCGCGTTTGCGCGCCCGTAAACGCGCCGCGTTCATAACCGAAAAGCTCCGATTCGATCAAGGTTTCCGGCAGCGCGGCGCAGTTGATTTTGATTAAAGCCTTTTTCGCGCGCAGCGAATTGTAATGAATCGCATTGGCGATTAATTCCTTACCCGTTCCCGATTCGCCGCGCAGAAGAACCGTCGCGTTTGTCCGTGCGACCTGCGAAACCTGTTGATAAACGCGGCGCATCTCATTTGAACTGCCGACGATATGACCGAAATCGTAGCGTTCGCGTAATTCGTTCAGAAGCTCTAAATTTTCCGCTAAAAGCTTTTCGTTTTCGCCGCTGAAAACGCGCTCGACGCGGATTGACTGCGCGATCATTCCCGCGACGATCTGCAGGAAAATTTCTATCTCCTTAAAGTCGGTTTTCGCAGCCATTGAGCCGAAACCGCCAATCATTCCGATTTGCTCGTCTTTGGTTTTTACCGGAACGCTGACGACAAAAACTTTCTTTGTTTCTGAAATCCACGGAAAATTCGACAAAATTGTCGTTTTATTGCCCTTTGTTGAATCAATCAAACTTTTGCCCTCAACAAATGCTTTTTGCAGAACGGAGTTTTCGAGATGATTATTAAAACGCCTGAATTCGGTCGCCGTAAAGCCGTCGCTCGAAGCAAGCTGAAGTTTATCAACATCCGATTTATAAAGGGCGATAAAACTTTTAGAGAGATGAAAATGTTTGGCAATTACCTGCAAAATTTCCGCGAAAATAGTCGTCGGATTTTTGCTTTCGGCGAGCCGCGTCGAAATGTTTTTCAGTTCGGAAAGCGTTTGGAAGGTAGGAAAATTCATATTTTAGCGTCTCAACCTGACATTATTGTAATCATAATCCCGGTAATCTTCAAAAATGTAGGAAATTGTTGTGCGCGGAAACTAACTATTTCTCTTAAATGATTTATTTATAACAAATTAATAAAACGGCATATAAATTGTTAGAGGTATGACATCACGACTTTGTTCAAATAACGAGGAGTAAAAAATTGAAATTAAAATTATACGCATTTTTAACTTTACTTTTAATGCCGGCTATCGGTTTCGCGCAGCAGAGCGAAATCTCGACGCGGCTTGAAAAACTGGAAACCGCCGCCAACGCCGCGCAGAGCAACGCCGACAACGGTTGGATGCTGACGTGCGCCGCGCTGGTTTTAATGATGACGATTCCCGGACTCGCGCTTTTTTACGGCGGGCTGGTGCGTCAGAAAAACGTCCTTTCGACCGTTTTGCAGAGCTTTATTCTGGTCGGCGTGGTGACGATTATCTGGGCGATTTGCGGCTACAGTCTCGCGTTTTCCGAAGGCAATTCGTTCATCGGCGGGCTGCAATATTTGTTTCTGAACAATGTCGGCAGCGAGCCGAACGCCGATTACGCGGCGACGATTCCGCAGCAGACGTTTATGATTTATCAGTTAATGTTTGCGATTATCACGCCTGCTTTAATCACGGGCGCATTTGCCGAACGCATCAAATTCAGCGCGATGCTTGCCTTTACGACGCTCTGGACGATCACCGTTTATTTGCCTCTTGCGCATATGGTTTGGGGCAAAGGCGGATTTTTCAACGCCGCGCTCGGCGGCGCGCTTCCGGTTCTTGATTTTGCGGGCGGCACGGTCGTGCATATTTCCTCGGGCATTTCCGCGCTCGTCTGCGCTTTGTTTATCGGCAAGCGTCTGAACGCCGACAACATTCCGCATCACACGGTTCTAAGCGTGATCGGCGCGAGTCTCGTCTGGGTCGGCTGGTTCGGATTTAACGCGGGCAGCGCGTTGTCGTCCGGCTCGCTGGCGACAAGCGCGTTCGTCACGACGCATTTCGCGGCGGCGGCGGCGATGCTTTCGTGGACGGCAATCGAATGGCTCAAACACGGCAAACCGTCGGTGGTCGGCGCGATTTCCGGCGCGGTCGCCGGTTTGGTCGGCATCACGCCCGCCGCCGGTTTTGTTTCGCCGATGTCAGCTTTATTCATCGGTTTGGGTGCGGGAATGATTTGTTATTTTGCCGTCAGTAAATTAAAAACATTCTTCGGTTACGACGACACGCTCGACGTTTTCGGCATTCACGGCATCGCCGGAATTTTCGGAGCTTTGATGACCGGAGTTTTAGCCGCCAAAGCGATTAATCCCATTTTCAAAGATGCTGACGGCAACGCTCTGCCGGTCGGTTTGATAGACGGCAATTCGATGCAGCTTGTCAATCAATTAATCGCCGTCGCACTGACCGTTTTGTTCGCGGTCGTCGCGTCGTTTTTAATCTTAAAATTCGTTGACGCGGTTTTAGGGTTGCGCGTCAGCGAAGAACACGAAATCGCCGGACTCGATGTTTCGCAGCACGGCGAAAACGCCTACGCTTTTGTCGCGGCAACGTCAATTTCGATTAAAAGCGAATTCAATGATTCAATCGAGCCGAACTTGGTTCCAGCCGAATTAGCATTTAATACGACCGAATGAAAACGTTCGGCGCGATATAAATTTAAATGAAAAAAAGGGAAGGCGATTGACCTTCCCTTTTTCGATTTTAACGATTCGATTGTTGATAATTAGCTGTCAGCCAAAATCGAGTAAACGTCTTTTCTGGCTTTGTTGACGATTTCCGTAATGCGTTTGACGGTTTCTTCGTCGCCGTTGCGCACGCCGTCCATCACCGCCGAGCCAAATTTCATCAACGATTTTCTAACCTCGAAGGCTTGCGCCATTTTCGGATTCGCCGCGAACGGATTTTCCGTTTTGCCGCGTTCTTCCAACAGCTTCAAACCTTCGTCGGTAATCGTGTAAATCTTTTTACCTTCAACTTGTTCGCCGGTCAGATAACCGCCTTCTTCAAGCATCTGCAAAGTCGGATAAACCGAACCCGCGCTTGGGCGATAGCCGCCGCTTCTCGATTCGAGATCGCTGATAATTTCGTAACCGTGTTTCGGATTGTCCTTTAAAATTTCCAAAAGCAGAAACTTAATATCACCGCGCCGCATTCGCATAAATTCACCTCTGAAACCGGGACCGCATCCGCCGCGCCCGAACCTGAATTGATGTTTTCCAAACATTTATTTTTACCTCTTTTCTAAAATTTTACAATGAAACTTATCATTTCGTTGTGTTATAACTATTTGTATCACGATATATCGTTATAGGTCAAGTAGTATTTTTCAGATTACAAAAAAAATTAAATATCGCTGGTTAAAATGAAATTCCAGTTTTTCGGATTTATTCGATGCGCCAAAACGCTGGCTGTCGCGGACACTGGAAAATGATCTTTGAGCAGCGCGTCGAGAGCGGAATTTTCCGACGCGCAGATCATATAAGTTCCGGGCATTTCAGGAGTTTGCGCCGTTGGTGTTGCGCAAACGCCGTGTTGAATGTGAAAAAGCGGCAGGCGCGCGCCGGTGCTTTTCATCATTAAATCCTTTACGCCTCTGAGCGAAAGATATGAAATTTCGCCGAGTTCGGATTTGAGGTTCGGATGAAAATTTCGCGCCTGCGATTCGTCGAAGCTGTAAAAATTTAACTGCGCCGCGCAGCGAATCGGAACCCATCGAAAGCGTTCGATGAGTTTGACGACGCGATTTTTCCCTTTCGCAGGATTCATCGAAACCGCATAGCCGCGCGGACACTTTAAATAATTCGAGAAAAGATTTTTTCTGAAAAGTTTCGCCGGAATTTTTTGTGAAGCGTATTCGCGGGCGACCTTTAAATCGCACAGATACCAGATTTTAGTTTGTTCGCCTTCGATTTCGACGGTTCGCAAAACTCCGGCGGCGCAGGCGGCGATTTTTTCTCCGTCGAGCGCGACGTGAAAAAACGGTTCGCCAAGCCGCTCGAAAAACGCGAAATAATTCGTGCCGTGATCGAGTTTGAAAAAATCCGCGCCGTATGGATATTCGGCGACGTTTTCAAACGCCTGTAATCGCGGACTGAATTCCGCCCAATCTTCGCGGGTTAAAACTTTAATTTCCATCACGGAATATAGTCGGCGGCTTGCGATGTCACAAACGGTTTTTCCAAAATCCAGCGCGTTTGCCGGCTGCGCCACAAACCGAAGTAAAGATTATTAAAAACCGTCGCGCCGAGCCGCAAGCCCTGTTCGATTAAATAACGGCTTTCAGCCAATTTCGCAAACGGCGTTTCGATGATGGCGAAAAAATCGTCCGAGTGTTTGATGTCGAGTTCCTGATGCAAAGCGTAATGAATCATTTGGTTTTCCGAAAGCCAGCCGTTGGCGACGACGCTTTGACCGATCCACGCGGAAATGTCGGAAAACATTCGTTCAATCATTCCGAGCATTCCGACGGCGACGATAAAATCGTCCAAAACCGCCGCGCCCGAAAGCGTCGTGTTGAAAATCCGCACGTCCGCCCACAGCCCGCGCAAGTGAACCTGATCTTCCGAAACGCCGCCGAGCCGCCTTAGGAATTCGAGAAAAGTTTTGCCGTGCGCCTGTGCGAGCGTGCCTTCGCCGTGTTCCTCCCAGATGTTTCGCAAAACTTCCAGCCGCAATTCGGGCGCGGGAATTTTTGCCGCGAGTGCCGCCATCGGACGGCTGAAAAAAATAACGGCGTAATAAAATTGAATCTGCGTTTCGATAAAATCCGCTTTTTCAAAAGTGTTGGCGCGCAAATTCACAAAATACGGATTTTCGGCGTAATCAATATCCTTTAAAACCCGTTCGATTAAATTTTGCAGAGTCATAAAATTTTTTCTCCGATTTCGATGTTTTCATAAAATAAACTGCGGTCTTTTTCCAAAAGTTCAAAGGTGTCTAACCAGCGAAATTTTTCGCCGAAAAGCGGGCGATAATTTTTTTGGTTGTTCAGTTGACGATAAACGACGACGCTATTTTTGCCCAAACTTTCGGCGGCGTGGCGGGCAATTTTCTCCACTTCCGTTTCGGCGCACCAATCGAAAATGTTCGAGAAATGAACGAGCTGCGCGCCGTCAAACCCGTGATAATTTTGCGTGGAATCTTGAAAAAAACAAAAGTCGAGATTTTCCGGCAGGCAGTTCAAATAAAACGGCAAAGCGTCCGGCTGATTAAAATAAAAGCCCAAAAAAATATGGTGCAGAAAATAGTTTGTCGTTGCATCGTTTCTCGTCAAACCTTTTTCCAAAACATTCTGAAAATATCGCGGATAAGAATTAGCGGGCGCGTGCTGAATCGCTGCCGTCGTAAACATCGCCGTCAAAAGCGAGTCGGAAAAAAATAAATCGAACGCCGTCGTCCAGTAACGATTCGTGAAAACTTCGCGCCAAAAATTTGTTGAATTATTTTGAAAAGCTCCAATCATTTCATCTTCGGAAGCGATAAATTCGTTGATGAAAAGCCGAAAGCTTCGAAACAAAGATTCAAAATTTCCGCCTTCGATTAAACTGTTCGGATTGCGTCCGCCGATACCGAAACGCTCGAAAATCAGATTTTGATTTTTGGTTTTGAGGACTGAAATTTTTTCCTTAATGAGTTCGATTTGCGCCCGGTTCGGTTCGATCAGAGTAATTTTCATTGCCGGCTTCAAAGCCTTCAAACAAAACGCCGTGCAGCCGCCCGAACCGATCAGCGCAGCGCGTTCAAAGCCGAATTCTTCAACGATTTTTAATTCAATTTGCGGGTCTTCGCGGACGACGGCAAATTGTGTGAGATTGTTTTTCATCATTTGTCATTTTTATCGGAAATATTATTTGTTACGTGCTGCGCGGTTGAAATTTTCGGCGGCAATTAAATTTCAAGTGCGAAAGTTTCATACTAAAAATTTTCAGAAGATTTTTTATTTCAACGCTTCAATCAGTAAATCAACTTCATCGGTTTTGACGCACAAAGGCGGAAGCAGACGCAAGACATTCGGATTGCTCGAAGTTCCGGTGATAATTCTTTTTTCCAAGAGTTTCGCGTAAATTGATTTGCAATTTTCATAAAATTCGATTCCCAAAAGACAGCCTTTGCCGTGCAGCTCGACGACGTTCGGAATTTCGGAAAGGCGTTCGCGCAGATAGTTTTCGATTGTCCGCGCATTATTAATCATTCGATCATTTTCAATCGCTTCGAGCGTGGCGACAACCGCCGCCATTGCCAGCATTCCGCCGCCGAAGGTCGTTCCCAAATCGTTTGTTTTAATCGCGCTCGATATTTTTTCGTTGACCAGACACGCGCCGACGGGAATGCCGCTGCCTAAACTTTTCGCTAAGGAAATAATGTCCGGTTCGACCGAATCGGCGAGATCCGAACCGCCGAAAAACCAGTTTCCCGTGCGTCCGATGCCGGTTTGCACTTCGTCAAAAATTAAAATTATTCCGTGATCGTCGCAGATTCGGCGCAGCTCTCGGAAAAATTTCGGTTCGGCTTCGGTCACGCCCGCCATTGATTGAATCGGTTCGAGCATAATCGCCGCCGTTTCGTCGTCCGCCAGTTCGCGCACCGATTCGATGTCGCCGAATTCGGCGCAGACGTGACCGGGAACGTTCGGCTTGCCGATTTCGCGGTATTTGCCCAAAAAAGTCGCCGAAATCGCGTCCGCCGTGCGTCCGTGAAAGCCGCCGGAAAACGTGATGACTTTTTCGCGCTTCGTCGCCATTCGCGCCATTCGCATCGCGTTTTCATTCGCCTCCGTTCCCGAATTGCAAAAAAACGCTTTCGTCAAACTTTCCGGCGCGAGCGAAACTAATTTTTCAGCGGCGCGGGCGCGAATTTCCGAATAAACCAGATTTGAATAAAACAAAACCTTTTCGGCTTGATTTTTTAACGCGGCGACAACGTGCGGATGAGCGTGTCCGGTTGCGCAGACGGCGTGTCCGCCGTATAAATCCAGAAACCTTTCGCCGTCGCTCGTTTCCACCCAACAGCCTTTGCCGGTTTCGACCGCGACATCCATTTTGGCGTAGGTCGCCAGTTGAAATTTTTCTTCCGCTTCTTTTATTGCCGCAAAATTATCAATCATTTTTTTCCTCGCCAACATATTCGGATTTTCTCGGCTCAACCAAATAAAGCCCTGTGAAACAAACGCAAAAAATCAATCCGGCTGTGCCGTTCCACGCGGCGACCGCCATTCCCGAACCGTATAGAACGAGCGATAAAATGTATTGCCAATTCATCCGCGAAACGAATTTCGGCGCGAGATTTTTTTCGATCAAACGATGTTTATAGCTCGCGTAAAGCCACATCAGACACCAGCCGAGCGCGGGCAGAAACAGTCCGAAAGTGTAAAAAACAATCGCCGTCTGCCGGCTCGGATCTTCCTTGTCAATATACTCTGCCAGCACCGCCGTCGGAAACGGCAGAAACGAAATGAACATCAGAAACAAAACGTTCAAAAGCAAAAAATAATGGTCGGTGCGTTTGTAGAGATGGAAAATGAAATGATGATTGACCCAGTAAATTCCGATCATTATAAAGCTGAAAACGTAACCGAAATAAGAACTCCACAAATGCAGCAGTGCCGCGCCCAAACTTTGCTCCGCGCCTTCGAGATGCGGCACTTTTATTTCTAAAACGAGTAAAGTAATCGCAATCGCAAAAACGCCATCGCTGAAGGCTTCAATGCGGCTGGTCGAAAGTTGAAAATATTTTCTTTTTTCCATTAAATTTTGCTTTTAGCCGCGAACAAACACGAAAATTCACGAAAGAAAACCGAAGAAGTTTAACCACAGATGCTCACAGATAGACACGGATAAAACTAATATGATTTTACATTTTCTTAATCTGTGTGTATCTGCGTAAATCTGTGGTTTCATAAATTCTTTTTCGTGGAATTTCGTGTTTGTTCGCGGCTAAATCTTCCTCTGCATCACCCAATCAATCTGCGGGTCGTTTCCGAGTTGAAAGACGTGTTCACCGCATTTTTCAAAACCAAATTTTTTGTAAAATTCCTGCGCCCGAAAATTAAATTCCCACACGCCGAGCCACGCAATTTCACAATTTTTTTCCTGCGCGATCTCCAGAAATTTCAGCATCAGGATTTTGCCGATGCCTTTGCCGATAAATTTGTCGAGCGCGTATAAACGGCACATTTCGATTGCCTTTCCGTCGGCGACGCAATCTTCGCGCGAATCGAATTGGATTTTAGCGTAACCGGCAGTTTCTACGGCGCATTCGGCGACGATATACAAAATTTTTTCGTCGCGCAATTCGCTTTCGATATGCGCCGCGCTGAAATATTCATCCGTGTAAAGTTTCATATCGGCGGGATGATTTTTCGGGTGAGCGGCGAACGCTTCGTCAAACGCCTGCAAACCGATTCGGGCAAGCAGCGCGGCATCGTCTGCGGTTGCGAAACGAATTTTTATTTCTTCTGCGTCCACTTTAAATATTTAACCAAAACCGCGCGCCAGATGTCGTAGCCTTTCTGATTCATATGGAGTTTGTCTTCGATGAAAATTTCCGTTTTCGGTTCGCCTTTTTCATTGAGCATTGCCGCCCAAACGTCTATGAATTTCGTATTTTTGGATTTTTCGCACTCGGCTTTGACGAGCGCATTTGTTTTCTGAAATTGTTCGCGCAAATTCCAGCGCGACGGCGACGGTTTGAGCGAGATAAAAAACACTTTCGACTGCAGCGATTTTTTACGGACGAGCGCGACGAACTTTCTGAAATCCGCTAAAACCCGTTCGGGCGTTTTACCGTCGTTGATGTCATTTTCGCCAGCATACAGAAAAATCTTTTTCGCCTGAAACGGCACAACCACGCGGTCGAAATAGAAGTTGACATCTTCCAGATGCGAGCCGCCGAATCCGCGATTTATCACGTTAAAACCTGAAAAATCGTTTCGCAAATTATCCCAACGGCGAATCGAAGAGCTGCCGACAAATAACACCGCATCTTTCGGCGGCGTTTGCCGTCGGTCAATTTCCGCGAGCGCGTCAATTTCCGTCTGCCATAATTTCGCGCGCTCGTATTTTTCTTCCTGCCCAGGGGCGTATGAGAAAAGTGAAACGGCAAAAAAGAACAGCAAAAAATATTTTTTCATCGAAATTATTTCAGCAAATTAAGCGCGTCGTTGTGAACCAGAACGGCATCGGAATTTTTCCGTAAAGCGGTTTGAAATTTATCATTAAAATCCGCGTCCGCATCTTCAAAATTAAGCAAACTTTTTGCTTCGCCGAGCAGCGCGTCCGCATCCGTCTGACTGGCGGGACGGCGCAGGGAAGTCGCTTCGTCAATCAAAGCGATCAGCAAAGACATTTTTCGCAGCCACGCGAAATGCGGATCATCAATCACCAACTGCAAATAAACGTTTGCGTTGGCGATTTTGCCGTGCGCCGTTTCATACTCGGCTTTCGCCGCCTCGAGCAAAATTTTATGCAGCCGCAAAAAAGCCTTGCTCAAATCCTTTAATTTTTGTCTGGTCGCGTCGTTTAATACAGCGTGTCCGTTTTCAAATTCTGTAATCATAATACCAATTATCAGTTATCAGTTATCAGTTATCAATTATCAAGGATTTGTCCCAATCAATTTCAATCCGGTTGTTTCGTCCAGCCCGAACATCAAGTTCATATTTTGGACGGCTTGCCCGGACGCGCCTTTGACGAGATTATCAATCGCGCTGAAAACGGCGATTTGTTTGCCGTTTGAATTGGCGGCGAGGTCGCAAAAATTCGTTGTTTTGACCCAATTTATATCCGGCGAAGTTTCGACAAAGCGCACGAAAAAAGAATCTTTGTAAAACAGCTGATACAAATTTTTCAAATCTTCGTTCGTCAAAAGATTCGTCGTTTCTAAATAAACCGACGCGAAAATTCCGCGCGCAACGGGAAGCGAATGTGTCATAAAAACCAACTCGTTTTCGAAATTTCCGACTGTTTTCAAATGCTGAGAAATTTCCGGGACGTGCTGATGCGTAAAAGGTTTGTAGGCGTAGAACGAATTCATACGCTGCGGATGATGCGTATTCGCCGCCGCCTTTGCGCCCGAACCGCTCGAACCCGTTTTCGCGTCAACGATAATTTTCCCCGTCTGCAATCCGCTTTTCACCACCGGCGCGAGCGCAAGCAAAGTCGCCGTCGCAAAACAGCCGGGATTGGCAACGTATTTTGCCGATTTGATTTTTTCGCGGTTCGTTTCCGTCAAACCGTAAACGAATTCGCCTTGCAAATCCGCTTTTTCGAGCTTGTAAAATTGCTTGAAAACGCCCGCGTCGTCAATTCTGAAATCGCCGGAAAGATCAATTGCCTTCACATTTTCCGGTAACTGCGGAATCAAATTTAAAGCCTGCCCGTGCGGAAGCGCGAAAAACGCGACATCAATATTTTTGAGCGTTGATAAATCTTCGGGCGATTTTTCAAACATCAATTCCGTCAAGCCGAACAGATTTCTATGCACTTCGCCAACCGCCTTTCCGGCGTGTTCGTTTGCCGTCACCAGAATGATTTCCGCGTTTGGGTGAAACAGCAGAATACGCAAAAGTTCACTGCCGCCATAGCCCGAACCGCCGAAGATTGCAATTTTTATTTTATCCATTTGAAAATATTTTGTAGGGGCGACGGCTTGTCCTCGCCCGCTGAGCGCGGGAGCGCGAAAAAATGTTTATCAGCAATTTAATTCGACATTTTGTTCAAAGATTTGGAATAAAATACATCGTTCAATTACGCAAAAACCAGTTCCTTTTTCTTCGCCATATTTACCAATTCAAACAGCCGCCGACCATCGCGCCGCGCATTGCCCGCGTTGATGCCGAATTCGTTTTGGACGAAATCCTCGCCCATTTGCGAATCCGTCACCGAACCGGCGACGACATCGATTTCGATGCCGAGATTTTTCAAAATCTGAATGCCGCCGACTACGCCGACATAATCGCCCGCGCAAAAAACGAAAGACTGCGTCGCGTTTTTAATCTCCGCGTCCTTCAAAAGCGAATCAACCGCGTAGCCGCCGACGATTCCGTCGCCGAGTTCGACGACGATTAAGTCGGGCTGTGACCCGTTGAGATGATTTAAAATCGCTTTCGCAACGGGCGATAAATCGCCGTAATCAACCGTCGAAGGCAAACCGCAGTCTAAAAAACTCGCCGTCGCCGTCGCGCCGCAATCCTGCATATTCAGCGTATCGCGCAGAGCCGCCACGCCCGACATTTTCGCGCCCGCCACTTTTAATCCGGCGTGAGCGGCTTGTTTGATAATTTCCGTCGCGGCAACCGTTTTGCCCGAATTCATACAAGTTCCCGCGACGATTATCACAGGAGCGGATTTTTCGAGAAAATTCGTCGGCTGCAAAGCGTTGTCGGCGATGTTCAAAATTTTCGGCTTTTGGTTTTCGCTTTCAAATCCGAAATCCGCATTCCCAAATTCCGAATCGTCAACGCCGATGCCGAGAACTTCGACTTCGATTGCGTCCGACAGCGAAGAATGATGACCAAGGCATACGCCGATTACGCCGCCCATATTCAAAAGATGCAGTTTATCGCCCGCTTTGATCGAGCCGGGAACATCGCCGACAAAACCTTTCAGCGCGCGGCGTTTGCCCAACACGCCGAGCAGAACATCATTTTTATTGATCTTCGCAAGCCGACCGGTCGGCAATTCGAGATTGCCGTAAGTTACGCTCTCGCTTAACGCCCGCACAACGACCACATCACCGACTTTCGGCGTGCTGTTTTCGTCAATGACGGAAACTTTCCGGGTCAAATTTAACGGCGAAGTTGCCGAACCGATTTTGTCTGCTTCTAAAATTTTCATCTTAATACCTTTTTTTGAAACCACAGATTTTCACAGATGAACACGGATAAATACAAAAAACTGATAAAACAAAAATACAGTTAGAACATAAATAAAAATACAGATAGAACATAAATACAGATAAGCAAATGGACAAAATAATTTTTATGAAACCGTCCCGCTTCGCTTATTCACAGAAGAAGGCAGATAAAATACCGATAAAAATCTGTGTTCATCTGTGAAAATCTGTGGTTTCATTTTTCCTATAAAGCAATTCTTTTTACCTCAACTTTAGGATTTCCGAAATTTATCAAAAGACGGATTTTTACCTTCGTTGCCTTTAAATAATTCAGACATTGCGCTTTGTGAACGTCATCCAGATTTTTCACGGCTTTCAGTTCAACTAAAACTTTGTTTTGAATCCACAAGTCGGCTTCGTAAAATCCAACCTCTTCATTTTCGTAATAAACTTTAATGGATTCTTGTTGTTTAACTTCGAAATTATGTTTACGAATTTCGTAAGCCAAAGCATTTTCATAAACCTTTTCTAAAAACCCGCAACCCAAAGCATTTGCAACCTTATACGCCGAACCGATAATGACTTCAGTAATTTTATTAATCTCACTCATTGAATCATCAGTTTCAAAAAGCGATTTAATCAAATCAGATTTATCTTCCCCATCCATAAAAATTATCCGTGTTCATCTGTGAAAATCTGTGGTTCCAATTTTCTTAATCCATCTTTCGCAATCTCAATCTTAATGACTGCAAGCGGATAAATCCTTCCGCGTCGAGTTGGTTATACGCGCCTGCGTCGTCTTCAAAAGTGACAATTCGTTCTTTATACAGCGAATTCGGCGATTTGCGCCCTAAAATCGTGACGTTTCCTTTATACAATTTTATGCGAACGTCGCCCGAAACGGTTTCCTGCGTCCGGTCAATCATCGAACGCAAAATTTCAAATTCGGGCGCGAACCAGAAGCCGTAATAAATTGATTCGGCAAACTTTACGCCGAGCGAATCGCGCAGGCGCATCACTTCACGATCCATCGTTATTGATTCGAGAGCGCGGTGTGCCGCCTGCAAAATCGTCACGCCGGGCGTTTCATAAACGCCGCGCGATTTCATTCCGACGAAACGGTTTTCGACCAGATCAACGCGCCCGATGCCGTGTTCGCCGCCGATAAAATTCAGCTTGGAAAGCATATCGACCGCGCCGTGTCGTTCGCCGTTAATGGAGACCGGCTCTCCCTTTTCAAACGTCAGAATCATTTCTTCGGCTTCCGTTTTTGCTTTTTCCGGCGATTTCGTCAGCAAAAAAATATCGTCGGGCGGCGCAGCCCAGGGGTCTTCTAAAATGCCGCCTTCGTAGGAAACGTGCATCAAATTTCGGTCCATCGAATAAGGCTTTTCAGCAGTCGCCGTGACGTTGATGCCGTATTTCGCGCAATAGGCGATTAAATCGGCGCGACCTTTGAAATCCCAATGCCGCCACGGCGCAACGACCTTGATGTCCGGCTGAAGCGCGTAATAAGTCAGTTCGAAACGCACCTGATCGTTGCCTTTCCCGGTTGCGCCGTGCGCCACCGCGTCCGCGCCTTCATTTTGCGCGATTTCGATTTGCTTTTTCGCAATCACCGGGCGCGCCAGCGAAGTCCCCAAAAGATATACGCCTTCGTAAAGAGCATTCGCCTTGACCGCCGTCCAAACGAAATCTTTGACGAATTCTTCGCGCAAATCTTCGACATAAAGTTTCGACGCGCCGGTTTTCAAAGCCTTATCTTCCAATCCGTCGAGTTCTTCGCCCTGCCCGACATCGGCGCAGAAACAAACGACTTCGCAGCCGTAGGTTTCTTTCAGCCACAAAAGCATCGCCGACGTGTCGAGTCCGCCGGAATATGCTAAAACGATTTTGTTGATTTTCTTTTCCATTCGGTTTTCGGTTTTTAGTTTTTGGTTTTTAGCTAGACGAGAATTAGAAACCAAGAACTAAATGCTATCTCTCAAACAATTCCCAAATTTTTTTCATCGCCGCCTTTTGCGTTTTGGCATTTTTAACGGCGACGAAAATCGTGTCTTCGCCGGCGATTGTGCCGACGATTTCATTAATTTTCGAGTTGTCTATTTTGACGCAAATTGCCGATGCCAAACCCGCTTCACATTTGGCGACGACAAGACTTTCGCCTGCCGTTTCCAAACTTGAAAGCCCTAAATTTTGCGCTTCCCGCGGTTTTTGCGGCAGTGCATAAAAACCTTTTGATTTGATTACGCCGAGATCGTCCAAATCGCGTGACACGCTCGATTGATTGACCGTAAAACCGGCTTTCGATAAAAGCGCGGTCAAATTGCTCTGGCTCGCAATATCTCGGCTTTGTATCAAATTTCTAATTTTTTGCTGCCGCTTTTCCTTTAACATTTTACCGTCTAAAATTATTCGATTGTTCCGCGTTTGCGCCGCTCAACGGTTATGCATTAAAATTGCATAACCGTTGCATAGATGCATAGATTAGAAATGCGGTTGGAAAAAGTCAAATGAACGAATCAAAAAATTTATGGGGCGGCAGATTCACCGGCAGAGCGGACGACAACTTCGTCAAATTTAACCGTTCTTTCAATTTCGATTACGAGCTTCTGTCGGCGGACGTGCGCGGCTCCGCAGCGCATTGCGAAGGCTTGCGCCGCGCCGGTGTTTTGACCGGCGCAGAAGCCGAAAAAATTCAGAGCGGTTTGCAAAAAATTCTGGAAATAAATTTGCGGGAAACGGATTTTCTCGACGACTTAACCGTTGAAGACGTTCATTCGTTTATCGAATCGCGCCTGGTCGAAATCATCGGCGACGCGGGTAGAAAACTACACACGGGTCGAAGCCGCAACGATCAGGTGGCGACCGCCTTAAGAATCTGGCTGCGGGGGAAAATTGACGAACTGCTGCGCGATTTGCAAAACGCGCAGGCGGCTTTGCTTGACTTGGCTGACGCGAACGCGGCGGCGATTTTGCCCGGTTATACGCATTTGCAAAGAGCGCAGCCGGTTTTGTTCGCGCACTGGTGCCTTGCATATTTTGAGATGCTCAAACGCGACGCGGAGCGTCTGACCGATGTGCGAAAGCGCGTTAATGTTTTGCCGCTCGGTTCAGCCGCGCTTGCCGGAACTGCGTATCCGGTTGACCGCGAAAAAATTGCCGCAGATTTGGAATTTGAAGCGGTTTCGCAGAACAGTCTCGACGCGGTGAGTGACCGCGATTTCGCCGTCGAGTTCGCGGCAGCCGCGTCTTTGATTATGACGCATCTTTCGCGGCTTGCCGAAGACGTAATTTTATACGCGACGACCGAGTTCGGATTTTTTGAATTGAGCGATGCGGTGGCGACCGGATCGAGTCTGATGCCGCAGAAAAAAAATCCCGATTCGATGGAACTCGTGCGCGGAAAAGCGGGCAGAGTTTACGGACATTTAATCGGTTTGCTGACCGTTCTGAAAGGCTTGCCGCTCGCCTACAATAAAGATATGCAGGAAGACAAGGAAGCCGTCTTCGACGTTTTTCAGACGACGCGCGATTGTTTGCAAATCGCCGCGATTGTTCTCGGAAATGTGCGCGTTCGCGCCGATACAACTCGAAAAGCCGCGTCCGCCGGTTATCTGAACGCGACCGAGCTTGCCGATTATTTATCCGGGAAAAATATTCCGTTTCGCGCCGCGCACGACATCGCCGGACGCATCGTGCTGCGCGCGATTGAATTGAACGTCGAATTAAACGATTTGGAATTAAGCGAGATGCAAAAATTTTCCGCGCAAATCGAAGCGGATGTTTATGGGGCTTTATCTTTAGAAAACACTTTGCGGACGAAAAACGTCATCGGCGGCACCGCACCCGAACAGGTCGAAAAAGCGTTGAAAAAAGCGCGGCTTTATTTAAAGGAAAACGGCGTTGATTAATTCGCGTTGAGCCATTCGTTTTTTAATTTTTCGATGGCGATTTCCTTGTGTTTGGCTTCGACTTCAATCCATTCCGCGTAACGGAAAACCGACGGCATCGTCACAATTAAATCGTGATGCGCGCGGTCTTGAAAGCGTTCGCGTCCGTTGGAAATATGCACGAGCTGATTTTCAGGTTTCGCCCAGGTCGTCCGCGCCGCCCAGAACATTTCGGCGATTGATTCGTCTTCGTAGCTGTCGAGTTTTTCGCGGCAGACGTGATGATGCGCGTCGAAAACCATTCTCACGCTGGCGCGGCGGCAAACTTCCAAAATCTGCGCCGCGCTGTAAGAATATTCGTCGTTTTCAAACGAGATGCGCGAGCGAATCTCAAATGGCAATTTTTCGATTGACGCGATTAATTTATCAATTCTGTCGGCTTTGCCGCCGTGTATATTCATCGTTGCCCGTTCGTCGCGCGGCTGGTTTAGCAAGTCGAGAGTTTTGGCGTGCATCTTCAAAATCTTGACGCTGTTTTTGACGACCGAATCCGAATCGGAACTCAAAACGACAAACTGATCGGGATGCATCACGATTCGCAAATCGTTGGCGACGGCGCGGTTGCCGGTTTCGGTTAAGGCGGCGACGAATTCTTCTAAAATTTCCGCGCCGATGGCTTCGTCGGAAAACGGAAAAAGCCCCGAAGTCAGACGATACAGATTGATGCCGTTCGCTTGGCAAAAATCAATCGCGCGGTTGATGCGGTTGATATTTTCCCTGTAAACGACGCGCAGCATTTCTCTCTGCGTCGGCTCGTCAAACGACAGAAGCCGTTTGCGCGTCACGGTTTTATAGCGAACTTCTTCGGAATTGGTGATGCACACCAAACCGAGATTGCTTCTGACGCACTGCATTTCTGCTTTCATAAAATTATTTTGCCACGAATAACACGAATAACACGAATGATTTTCATAAAAAGTTAATTCGTGTTATTCGTGCTATTCGCGGCTAATTTACTCTATTGTTTTTCGAGCGCGTTAAAAATAAACGGAAACGTGCCGAAGGTTTGTCCGCGATGCTGCGGGCGAAAAGCGAAAAGTATGATTTTGCCTTTGCCGAAATCGGTTTCGGCGAGCGCGGTTTTGCCGTTCAGATATTTTTCGCCCAAAAGCCAGCCGGACAAAAGCGCATTCGATTTGGCGTAAGTCGCAACGGATTTAACGCGGTTCGCGTCGGTGATTTCAAACGCCGAGCTGTTGATAAAATATGCGGCGGCGTGTTTGCCGAAAGATTTTGTCAGCGGGCTGGTTTTGTCAACGTCGAGCGATAAAATCGAACCCGGACAATAAAAATCGCTCCGCTTCAAATTATCCAAAACGTTTTTTACCGGCAGATCGAATCGTTTGATAATCATTTCACAGCTTTCATCAAAGCAAATTAATTTGCCGCCGTTTTCGACGAATTTTTTGAGATTTTCAACGCCCGTTTCGCCGATGCCGCCGGTGAATTCCTTTGGATAATCTTCTTCCTTCAAACCTTTGACGATTTCGTTTTCGCCGTCCGAAGGCAAAATCAGCGCGTCGTAATTTAAATTGTTCGAGCGAAAATCAGCGTCGGTGACGGACGTGTATGAAATTTGAAATGTGTCGAACACAAAACGCGTCCAACCTTCGTCCGACGAAGCGGTAAAGCCTTTGTAAAGTCCGATTTTCGGGTTTGTTTTGAGCGGATTCGGCAGCTTCGCAAATGCCTCCTTCGACGGTTCTAAATTTAAAGTGCGGCGAACTTGATTGATGTCGGTCATCAGCTCGAGTCCGCGCGCGCTGTTCGGGTATTCGACGATTTGCGAAACCGCATAGGTCTCCACGCCCATCTGAAGCGGCAGCGTCCAGCCCGCGACATCATACGGTACGTCAACGTTGCCCGCCGCGTCAACGCGGTTTGGATACGTCTGTTTGCCGAACAAAGCCTCGACGTTGTTGCGCTGGGGCTGATTGAGAAAAATCAGAAAACTGTTGAGCGGAACTTCGGTATGAATCGCCTGCGTAAACGGAATCGAAGTTTTTAATTCGCGCGTCATCCGATAAACTTCGATGCCCTGGGCGAGCAGAATTTCGATGAAGCGCGAAACGGTTTCTTCGCGTCCCTGACCGGCGAAAATCACATACGCGAGCGGCTGATTCGGATTCGAATTAGTCTGGATCGCTGTGCGGTTCAATTCATAAAAATTTTGCAAATAATTTTTGCGAAACTTCGCCGCCATTTGCAGAACCGAGCGCGAAGCCGACATTTCCAACGCGGCGATGTCGCCCGCGCTCCAAAATTTCGGTTGCCAGATTTGCGGGTAATTCGTCGCCGTTTGCAGCGGCGAACTCAAACCTCTGGCGGCGCGCACTTGTTTCATTTTTTCGTCGGTTACATAAACCGGTGACATCAAATTCGCGCTCGCCGCTTCGGATAAAATGCCGATTGAATTATGGAAATACGGAGCGGAGCGAAAGCCGCCATGCCACCACGTATCGAACGTCGTATTGGTCGCCACGCCCGCGAAATTCGCGGCTTGCAGATCGGCGGCGATTTTATAGCCCAGCAAACCGACTTCGCGCAGAACGAGCGGTGGGATATTCGGATTCGGCGGATCGAAAAAAGGCGGAATGACAAACCGCGCGCCGTTCTGTCCCATCTGGTGAACGTCGTAAACTATTTGCGGAAACCATTCCTGCCAAAACAATTTCGTAATCGCCTGCGTTTCCTTCAAGTTCAGCATAAACCAGTCGCGGTTGTTGTCGTGTCCGGCGTAGTGATGATAAATTTCCGGCGGCGAAGATCCCTCCGAAGGCGTTCCCAAAGTCTTCCGATACCAATCAGCCACGATGTCCACGCCGTCCGGGTTCGACGACGGAATCAAAAGCAAAATCGTGTTTTGTAAAATCTCCTTCGTTTCGTCGTCGTTCGCCGTCGCCAATTGATAGGCGAGATTCATAGACATTTGCGAGGCGACGATTTCGGTCGAATGAATCGAACACGAAATCGAAACAATCGTTTTGCCTTCTCTGAATAAATGTTCCTTGAAATCAATATCACCGTCATCAGGAATTTTTCGTGGATCAGCCAACTCTTGATTTATTCGCTTATACTTTTCAAGATTTTTGATATTTTCGGCGGCAGAAATAAACGCGACGACAAGCGGTTTGCCGAGCGTCGTTGTGCCGATTTCCTGCACTTTGACCTTATCGCTCGCCGCGTCTAACTTCTGAAAATAGTTGACGATTTGCGACCAATCGGCGATGGTTTTATCGGTCGTCGGCTGAAATCCGAGAATCGTTTTCGGCGTTGGAATTTCACCGCTTTTCGTCTGTGCTTGCGCGAAAACAGCGAGGCACAGCACAATAAACAAACCGTAAACTTTCACGGCAAAATTATGTCTGAACATTTTTTACAAACCTTTTCCGAAGCGTTAATTAACAATGAAAAAATTGTTTTTCCTGAAAATTTTAACTCAGAAAAGCGATCCAAACTAATTGGCAAACTGCGCTATTATTTTTCGCTTTCGATTTTGGGATTTTTCTTTTTGTTTTTGATGCCGCCGATTATGCTGCTGGCGCGCCTCAGGGGCGACAAAGAATATGCTTACCCGTTTGCGGCATGGGGCGCGCGGGCGTGGCTGCGCTGGTCGGGAATGAAAATCCGTGTGCGCGGACAGGAAAATCTCGTCCCGAATCAATCGTATGTTTTCATTTCGAATCACCGCTCTTATCTCGACACGGCGATGATGTTCGCTTACACGGGCAAAAAAATGGGCGTGATTGCCAAAAAGGAAATGCTCGATTGGCTGGTCGCCGGAAAGTTTATGCAGTATGTCAACGTCATTGCCATTGACCGTTCAAATACCGAATCGGCGATTAAAACGATGGAAAACGCGGCAAATAAAATGCGGATGGGCATCTCGTTCGGCGTTTTCGCCGAAGGCACGCGGGCAATGCCGAACGAGCTTTTACCGTTCAAAAAAGGCGCGTTTCATCTCGCCGTCGGAACGGGTTTCCCGATTATTCCGGTCGTGATGAAAAATACCGATTACGCAATGGGCAAACGCCAAAACGCCGCGCGCGCCGCGACCTTGGAAATGATTTTGTTGCCGCCGATTGAAACGAAAAATTTATCGGCGGAAACCGATTTGACGAATTTGTTGATCGAGGTCAGAACGGCAATCGCGGAGGAGATTATAAAAGTGAGCGGTGAGCAGTGAGCAGTAAAACTGCTCACTGCTCACCGCTCACTGCTTACTGCTTACTACTTACTGCTCACTGCTTACTGCTCACTAAATTACGGTTTTTTCGGTGTCGGCGCGGGCGAAGCGGCGGGTTTCGCGTCTTCTTTGACCGGTTGGTCTTCGTCCAGAATTCGCACGTCGCTCTTGCCTTCGGAATAATCTTTGTAAGTGATTCTGACTTTGAGCCGGATCACTTCGCCGCTATCGAAAACCAGTTCGTCGTCCGACGAGGAATATGATGGAAACCAATATTTGCCGGCGATGTTTTCGCGCCACGTTTCGATGACCGGAAATTTATTATTTTTGGTTTCGGGAATGCCTTTGCCTTTAGTTTTAACAATTTGCAAATCCTGTTGGTCAACCCAAACTCTGCCGGTGAAAAAACGCTGCTTGGTTTTTTTCGCGTCGGGCGCGACTTTCGGCGACACGTCGAAAACGTATAAGTCGAGTTCGTCAATTTTCTCCGTACCGACGTATGTAAAATTGTAAAGCGGCGCGGTGAAAGGATCTAAAGCGAACGGGTTCACGCCGCTTAAATCCTCTAAATCTTCGGGCGAGATAAAGCCGGGCGGCGTGGTGGCGACCGGCGCGAATAAAACCTTCTCGAAACGCGCTCCCTCCGGGCTTAAAGTCAAAAAAGAATCGCGCCGGAAAACGCCGCTGACCTGTCCGCCCATACCGAGCGTTTGAATGTTCACGTTGCGGTAAAAGACATAGCTCCGCAGGGCTTCGCGCGATTCTTTTTCCTTCTGCGTAAACGTTTTAATAATGCGGTCAGTTTCCGTCTGACTCAAATCCTTTTTGACGATGTTTGACGTTTGCGCCGCCGCGCCAATTGTCGAAACGCACAAAACAAACAAACCGAACAAAACAATCTTCGCTAATTTCATTTTTTGAAAATCCTTTAGTTTTTCTCAGAATTCAGATAGATAGATGCGCGAAAAAATCGAAAAGTTTGAAGCTATTAATAATAATGACGAAAATAGCGAAATATTTTTCAAACGGTGCGCAGGCGGTTTCCGATAAATTTCGTTTGCGCTAAAATTTAGACACTGTGAAGAAAATTGCCGAACTGCCCGAAGAAATTGAACAAATACGCGATAAAAAATGGCGGCGCGAGGAAATTTCAAAAGTTGAAACCGCCGCGCAGGTCGAAGCGTTAGTCGAAGATTTAGGCTTTTGTCTGGCATTGACCGATTCGCGGACGAATTTGCCGTCGGTTTACATCGCCGTCTGCGGTCGGCGCGACGCGCATTCGCCGCGTAACGTGCAGAAGGATTTCGAGATGAGTCTCGCGTGGACGCTCAAAGACGAAGTGATGCAGCGCGGGAAAATTTATTATTCAAAACTTTGCAAAAGCCGCGCGATGTTCGTTGCGCCGCGCCTCGTCCCATATTTTAATGTCGTCTGGGGCGTACCGAAGGCGCAGGAAAAATCCGTTTTGAGCGAAGATGCGAATAAGGTTTTGAAGGTTTTGCGAAAGGAATGGGAAATGGGAACGTCCGATTTGCGGCAGGCGGCGAAAATCGAAACGCGCCAACGATTAACCAAAGCTCTCGACGAGCTGCAGAAAGCGATGAAAGTGGTGCCGCAGGAATGTCTGTATCATCCGACTTTTACGTATATCTGGACGCTGACCGAAGCCAGATTCCCGAAAGAAACGGCGAAAAAAGTCGGGCGCGAAGAAGCGGTTAAAGAACTCGCCCGCGCATTTTTGCAGATGAGTGAAATGACTCTGATCGGAGAATTCGCCAGAGCCGTCGGCTTGACGCGCAAGGAAGCGGGCAAGGCGAACCACGCGCTCGTCGCCGAAAATTTCGCCGAGCGTTTAGCCGTCGGCGTGTATCGGCTGAAGCGTAAGGATTAAATCTTTCGATCAAAACCGTTGCCGCGTTTGATAAAAATTTTTATAATTTAAAAAATTGATGCGTCCCGAAGCTCGAAAATTGACATCGAACGATTCAAATCGAAAAATTATGAAAATCATTTTCGCCGCGTTTTCTTTGATGATTTTGTTTCTGCCCGGCGGCTTGCGGGCGCAGGTTAACGATTCGGAAAAATCCGACAAATTCGACCGCACGCTCGTCAGCGTGCCGGTTGCCGTCAGCGACCGCGACGGGCGTTATATTTCCGATTTAAAGAAAAAAGATTTCACCGTTTACGAAGACGGCGTTGAGCAGAAAATCGCGTTCTTTTCGACCTTTGAAGAACCTTTAAATATCGCTCTGCTGCTCGATACGAGCGGCAGCACCGAATTTACTTTAGACGATATAAAATCAGCCGCGAAGGATTTTATTGATTTGTTAAATCCGAACGACAAATGTTTAATCGCCACGTTCGATGCGGAAATAAAAATTCTCAATCCGTTCACCGCCGACCGCAAAGTTTTAAAGGATTCGCTCGACAAAACGCAGACCGCCGCCAAAGACGGAACTTTAATGTTTCGCGCCGTCGAACAAATCGCGCAGGATTCTTTCAATAATGTCGAGGGGCGCAAAGTGATCGTTTTGCTTTCGGACGGCAAAGATTCGGGCGGTTTTACGACCAAAAATAAATTATTGAGTCGGCTCGAAGAATCCGACGTTTTGATTTACACGGTTTTTTACAAAACCGGCGCGGGCATTAACAAAATCTCGATTGACCCGACCGGCGCGGTCAAAGAAGAAAAGGAAGCCAAAAAATCTGAAAAAAAAGCGGAAAAAGCGGCTGAAAAAAATGACACGCCAAAACCGGCGAAAAAGAAGAAAACATACACGATTTTTATTCCCGCGCCGGCGGGAACAGCGACCGACGCAGACCTTGAAGCGTTGGAGAAAAACGCCGACCTCGAAGCGATTGATTCGTTAAAGGCGATGTCGGAAGCGACTGCCGGAAGATTTTACCTGAGCGACACGCCGAAGCTCGGCGGCGTTTTCAGACAGGTTGCCGCCGAACTCCGCCAGCAATACCGGCTCGGTTATCGTTCAAAAAAGGGCGCGCCGACCGACGCAGAAACCCGCAACATCAGCGTCAGCGTCAGCCGTCCCGATGTCGTCGTCCGCGCGCGCGGAAAATTTCGCGCCAAACAGTTGTAAATTTTTCGCCTGAAACGAATTATGTCGAGAATAAAGCTTTTTAAAATTTTACAAATCGGCGTTTTGTTAACCGCTTTGAATTACGGCGCGACGGCGCAGCAGGATGTCGCTCGAACGTGGCAAACTTTCAGCCCGCAAGACGGCGCGTGGAGCATTTTATCGCCCGGCGTTCTGAGTCCCGACGAAGAAGCACGGGAGTCGGCGAGCTTGATGGGCAGTTATTCGTTTAACGACGCGGAAGGTTTTTTCTCGGTCATCTACCGCGACACGCCGAAGGGAAAAATTTTGTGGGATTCTTTGAAAAAAGCGCATTTCAAAAAAGTCCGCAAAGATTTTATCAAAGCCAATATGGGCGAGCTGCTCAAGGAAGAAAAAATAAACATCGCCGGCAACGAGGGAAGCGAAGTTCATATCAGGGTGCCGGAAAGCCGTTTTATGGGGCGCGAGAGCCAGGTGAAACTGAAATATCGCGTGCAGCGTCTGCGAATGTTTTTCGACAAACGACGATTTTATCTGATTCTCGCCGTGCTGCCCGAAGCGGAAATTGACGGCGCGGACGCGAATAAATTTTTCGATTCCTTCGCCTTAAAATAATACGGGCGAAACGGGCGAAATTTTTGTTTTTTTTTGGAATGAAATATGAAATTTGCAAAATTGTTAATCGCAAATATTTTTGTATTATTAATTGCTCCGGCGGTTTTCGCGCAGACGCAGGCGGAAGTCGCCGTGACGTGGACTTTTTTGCGAAAATCGCCGGACGCGAGCGCGGAAAAAATTCAGACCGTGCAGAACGGCGAAAAAATTATTTTAGAGAAAAAACAGGACACGAACGGTTTTTATTTCGTTTCCGTAGAAAGCAGCCAAAACAAAGGCTGGATTCGCAAAGACACGCTGCGGATTTTAGGCAAAGCCGAAAAATCGTCCGTAAAAATCGAACCGAAAACGGCTGAGAACGTCGAACCGAACGCGCAAAATATTCCGAAACCTCAGAAAACGGCGGAAGTAGAGAAACCTGCAAAACCCAAGGAAAATCAAAAGCCGCAGGAAACGCCGCAACCGCAGGACAAGCAGAAGCCGCAACCGGCGGAAAAAGCGCGGGAGAGGGCGAAAATTAAGGAAAGTCCGAAGGAAAAAGAACCTCAAAAAAAACAAGCCGACGCGCTGCCGATCAAGGCAAGCGCGCCGTCGGTTAAGAATGAAACGCCGAACGTAAATTCAGCTTCGACGGAAAAATCAGCCGCGCCGCCGAACGAAAAAACGCCGATTGAAGACGAAGAAGTTTTGCGTGTTGACACGGCGGAAGTCAGCCTGAACGTGCGCGTCGTCAACGACAAAAATCGTCCGGTCGGCAAGTTAAACCAGGCGCAGTTTGAAGTTTACGAGGACAACGTGTTGCAGCCGATTACCGCATTTACGACCGCCGAAGTGCCGGTCATTAACGCGCTCGTCATAGACAATTCGCGCTCGCTTCGCTCGCAGCTCGCCAAGGTCATCGAAGCCGGAAAAATCATCGTCGGCACGAATCGCCCGAAAGACGAAACGATGATTGTGCGCTTTGTCGGCAAAGATAAAATCGAGGTCGCGCAGGATTTTACGGCGAATAAAACCGCGCTCGGCAGCGCGCTCGATAATCTGTTTGTCGAAGGCGGACAAACGGCGATTATTGACGCGATTTATCAAACGGCGAAACAGGTTGAAGCATATCAAAACACCCGAAAAAAAGACGACGTAAAACTCAGAACTCTGATCTTGGTTTCCGACGGCGACGACCGCGGAAGCACGCATAACGAACAGGAGCTTTTCAAATTGCTGCGCGAATCGAATGTGCAGATTTACGCCGTCGGGTTCGTCAACAATTTGAGCAAAGACGCGGAAGCGGACGGCATCAGCCGCCAACAAAAAGCCGAAAATTTCTTGAATCGTTTGGCGCAGGAAACCGGCGGCAAAGTTTATTTTCCCGATTCGATTGATAAGCTGCCGCAAATCGCCGGGGAAATTTCCGGCGAGCTGCGAACGCAATATTTAGTTTCCTATGCGCCGACCAACGCGGACGCGGACGGCAGTTTCCGGCAAATCAAAGTCGTCGTCGCCGACGGCGCGGGAGATGAAAAACGCACCGCCGTGACCAGAACGGGCAGAAATTCCGCGCCGAAATAAGCATTTAGAAATATTTTTATTGAAATGTTTAGGTAATCGTGCGAAATTGTTTTTAACAGAATTTAGCCACGAATGACACAAATGGACACGAATTATTTTATTTAAATTTATTCGTGTTCATTTGTGTCATTCGTGGCTGAAGTTTTTAATTTTGTTTTCGTCGAAAAATCTACTTTTTCTCCACGCGCATAATCTTTAAATTTTCGCGCCAGTTTTCGTTTAAGTCGAAACGATAAATTTCGATCTCGGGCGCGATTGTTTTCGATAAAAATTCAAAATCGCGGTGAAACGCGAGCGTCGGCGCGGCGAGGTAAACGATTGCCGGTTTCTCGGATATTTCAATCTCGCCGAAAATTTTCGTTTTTCGCAGAATTCCGCCGTGCCGCTGCAATTCGATTTTGCGCCAGTAATCAATTGCCTGAAAAATCATTTCGCGGTCGGGTTCGACTTTTAATTCGACGACGATTAAACGCCCGTCGCGGCGCAGCGCGAGCAAATCAATTTTATCGCCGCCGGCGCGAAACTGATTATAAAGCGGCGACAAAATCAGATTGCCGTCGAGCCGGTTGATGTCGCGTCTTAAGGCGGCTTCAAGCCACGCTTCGGGCGCGCGCCGGAAAAACTCGTGGCGTTTGTTTTTCGCATCGAAGCGGCGGTAAATCTTTAAATTTTCCAAAAGATCGAAAAATTCTTCGCGCGTCTTTTCGTTTAAGATTCGGCGGTCGCGGTTAATGCCGAACCAGCATTTTTCTGCGTCGCTGACACAGCGAACGCGGGCGAACGGCAAGCCTCGAAAACGCAGGGTTTCGCCGTGTTTGGTAAAAATCGAATCAATCGCGCCGGGCGCGAGTTTGATTATTTCGGCGGCGGTGCGACTCGTCTGCGCGTTTTCCGGCAAAGCGATTTTCGACGGTTTTTCGCGCCAGAGTTGCGAAATCGAAAGCGGTTCGTAACTCTTAATTGTTGTTTCGCCGTTTTTCGCGGGCGGTCGGAAAATTTCTTTGACGCAAATTTTTTCCCGGCAATTCTTCGCCAGCAAAGCGTGCAGGCGGCGCAGATTTTTGAACGATTTTTTCTCCGCCAAAATCCAAATTTCATTGATCGGACGGCGGCGGTTTTCAAGTCGGGCAAGCCGCAGAACGGCGAACGTCAAAAGCGTTTCGGGCGCGACGGATTCGGTGACATCGGCGAGCGCGAAGATTTGTTTTTTTCGCGCTTGGTCGTCGAAAAAGATTTCGGCAAAACGTCCGTTTTCTTCGTTGAGCGCGGCGCGGACGAGTTTAGCGCGCGGCGTTTCCGCGATTATCAGGCGGGCGATTTGATTCGCTTTTTCGAGCCGCGCCAGCTCGATTGAATCGCTCAATTCCGCGTTTGAAACGCGCGGCGCGAAATTAATCCGCGTTTTCTCGCGCTCGAAGTTGCGCGTCAAATCGAGCGTTAATTTTTTCGCCGCTTTTTGATGTTTGACGACGCGCCAGGTTTGAAAACCCTGATCGTTTAAAAATCCGAGAAGAATTTTCCCGCGCGCGTTTTCGAGTTCGATTTCCGCGCGTTTGAGCGCAAAACTTCTTCCGTCCGCGTCAATCAAAAGCCATTCGTTGCGAGCATCGAGCGCGTCGGAAATTTCTTTGAAAATTTCTTCGAGAGTCATCGCATTTTTCGCATTAAAAACTTGATCATCGCTTCCGCCCAGAGCGCGTAGCCGTGCGCCGACGGGTGAATGCCGTCGCTGAAAAAACCTTCGCCGACCGTGCCGGCTTCGTCGTAATAAAAAACATTTTCGTATTCAGAGGCGATTTGTATGGCGTTCTCGTGATGCAGTTTCGAGACGCGCCAGAGAAAAAATTTAAGAGTCGCGGGCAACGCCGTAAAATCTATGACGCGCGGCGTATTGGCGAGCAAAATTACGGCGTGCGGATATTTTTCGCGCAAAATTTCGACGAGCTTTGTCATTCCGTTGCGCCAGCGGTTCGGGCTGCTGACTTTGAACGTATCGTTGCCGCCGAGCGCGACGACGACGAAATCCATCGGCGCGGTAGGCAACGCGGGAACGAGTCGCTGCAAAGTTTCGCCGACGGTGATGCCGCTTTCGCCGACGACGTGCCAGCGCACGGATTTTTCGATTTCCCAACTCAAATAGCTGGCGAGTTGTCCGGCGAGCGCGTCCCGGTGATTCGCCGCGCCGACACCGGCGACGGTTGATTCGCCGACGGCGAGCAAATTTACCGTTTCTGCAAAGTTTCCGAATTGTCCGACGGTCGCGCCCGCCGCGTCGGGAAGCCGTCCGACGCGTTTTCGGACGCGCCGACCTTGCCAGTAAAGAAACGGCACGATTGGTAAAACGGCGATGCCGCCCGCGACGTAAAAAAATTGTAAGAGTTTACGGTTCATCTCGAAATTAACAATCTTTCCGAATGTGATAAAATCTCACTTCGCCGATGCGTTCGTCAAATTTGCTAAAATTTATTTTCATCTCGGTTGCGCTGTCTGCGTCATCGTGCGCTTCGTGCCGCACGCAAATTGACGCGCCGCCGAACGCGCCGGTGACTGCCGCTGAAACGAAAAGCGTGGTTCCGTTTTCGACTAAAGAGCCGGAGAATTTTCAAACGGAAATCGTCGTGACGGCAAACGGCATCGAAGATAAGTTTTTCACGGCGCGCAGCGGTAAACGGCGTTTGACGACTTTCGATTATCAAAAAGCGTCAGAGGAGCGAAGCATTTTGCAAATTGACGCGAATCAAATTTTTTTGCTTGATCCGCGCCGGAAAATTTACGTCGAAAGCGATGCTTCGATAAACGCTTTCGGTGAGGAAACGAACGCGCCGTTTAATTTTTTAACCGCCGAATTAACGAATCAAAAAACGGGCGCGCGGTTCGAGACGCTCGGCGCGGAAAACAATTTGACGAAGTTTCGCGTCCGTTTCAATGATTCAAACGCTTCGGAAATTATAGTTTGGGTTGATGAACGAATCGGTCTGCCCGTCAAGCAGGAGTTTTACGCGGTAAACGGCGAACAAAAAAATCTGACGCTGACCGTTGAATTAAAGAATTTCAACCTTCAGCCGGACGCGAAAAATTTTGAACTGCCGAAGGATTTTCGCAAAGTTACAATGAAAGAATTTCAAACGGCTTTTTAGTGGTAAATGGTAAGCGGTAAGCGGTAAATGTATTATCGAATTTACCGCTCACCGCTAATCGAATTATGGAAGAAATTAAAAAATTCGCGCGCTATTTTTTGCCTTACAAATATCATATTTTGACGGGAATTTTATTTATTCTCGTCTCGATGTCGTTCGGGCTGCTTATTCCTTATTTAGTCGGGCGCGCGATTGACGATTTGAGCGCGGACGTGACGTGGAACAAAATCATTTTTTATCCGCTCGTCATTTTGGGCGTAAATTTTATCAGCGGCATTTTTCTGTTCTGGCAGCGAAGGCTTTTGATAAACGCTTCGCGGCATATCGAATATGATATGCGCCGCGATTTTTACGCCGCGCTCGTTGATCAGCCGCTCGAATATTTTCAAAATACGCGCGTCGGCGATCTGATGGCGCGGGCGACGAACGATTTATCAGCGGTCAGGCAAATCGTCGGACCGATGATTTTATATTCGTTTCAGGCGATTTTCGCGCTCGCCATCGTGCTGCCGATTCTTTTGCGAATCAATGTGAAATTAACTCTGCTTTTGCTGATTCCGATGCCGTTCGTTTCTCTGACGGTAAAATATATCGGCGGGCAGGTTCACACGCGGTTTGAAAAGATTCAGGAATTTTTCTCCAATATCACGGCGCGGGCGCAGGAGAATTTAAACGGCGTGCGCGTCGTGCGCGCCTACGCGCAGGAAGGGTCGGAGATTGAAAAATTTCAGGAATTAAACCGCGAATACGCGAAGCGCAATATCTCGCTCGTCAAATTCGGCGCGGCGATGCGCCCGCTGCTGTTCTTTTTTATCGGTTTGGGTTTCGTCATTATCGTCGCCGTCGGCGTTCCGATGGCGGTGCGCGGCGAGATTTCGGCGGGCGAATTCACTTCGTTTATTCTTTATTTGCAAAGAATGGTCTGGTATCTGATTGCGCTCGGCTACGTCGTCAATTTATACCAGCGCGGCACGGCTTCGCTTAAACGATTTAACGAAATTTTGGAAAGTGAACCGGCGATTAAAGATGCGCCCGACGCAAAAACGCAGCCGCCGATTAAAGGCAAAATCGAATTTCGCAATTTGAATTTCGCCTATAACGGAACGCCGATTTTGAGCGATATTAATTTGAAAATTCAGACGGGCGAAACCGTCGCGCTCGTCGGCAAAACCGGCAGCGGCAAATCAACTTTAATCAGTTTGATTCCGCGCCTGCTCGACGCGCCCGACGGCGCGGTTTTGATTGACGACGTTCCGGTCAGAGAATTTCCGCTCGCCCAGCTGCGCCGCGCCGTCGGCGTTGTGCCGCAGGAAACTTTTTTGTTCAGCGATACTTTGTCGGAAAATATCGCGTTCGGCATCGAAAAGGAAGAATTGCAAACCGAAAATTTCGCTCTGCGCGAAGCCGTCGGCAACCCGGACGCGCAGACGGAAATGCCGGGCTTTAACAGCGAACAGACGGAAGTTCTAAGTCTCAAATCGGAAATCAGACGGTCGGCGGAAATTGCGAGTCTGGCAAGCGACATCGAAGATTTTCCGTATAAATACGCACAGCTCGTCGGCGAGCGCGGTATCACTTTATCGGGTGGGCAAAAACAGCGGACGGCGATTGCCCGCGCGGTGATGAAAAATCCGCGTATCCTGATTCTCGACGATTCCTTATCGGCGGTTGACACATACACCGAAGAAAGAATTTTAAGCGGCTTGCGCGACGTGCGACAGAATCGGACGACGCTTATCGTTTCACACCGCACCTCGACCGTGCGCGACGCGGATTTGATTTGCGTTCTCGAAGACGGGCGCATCGTCGAGCGCGGAACGCATGACGAATTAATCCGGCTCGACGGCGAATATGCCGATTTGTACGAACGCCAGCTTTTAGAAGAAGAATTGGCGGCGGCGAATTGATTTTTCAATTTAAATTTTTATGTTTTGCTGTTCGGTTAAAATAAAAAAAATGGTTTCCACAAATATCAAATATTCTAATTCTTGAAACCGTAAAAATTATGCAAAATCCGAATCCGAGTGTCGAACAACAATATCGCGTTTTATCAGTCATCTGGTTCATTCTCTTGTTTTCGCAAGCGATGTTTTTAGTCGTCGTTTTTATCACCCGACCGGAAGTTTTCAGTTTCGATTTTTCAAAACCGTTTCTAGGCGAAAATCCGCCGATTATCATCGCTTTTGCAATACTGGCAATCGTTAATTTGATTTTGTCTTTCGTCGTCGAAAAACGCGCCGTCGCGCAGGCAATCGCCGATCAGAGACCGCAATATATTCAGACCGGTTTAATCGTCGCCTGCGCTTTGTGCGAAGCCGATTCGCTGCTCGGTTTGGTTTTGGCGTTCGCGTTTTCCTATCAATATTTTTTCGTGTGGTTCGCGCTCGGCATTCTCGGAATCATTCTTCATTTTCCAAAGCGCGACCACCTGATCGCAGCGAGTTGCAAAAGATAAATTCTCGACTTTTTTACCACATAAATTTAATTTCCAAATATTATCCGACGTAGACATTTGGTAAAGTGTCGTTGCGATTCAAATAATTTTTCATTATCAATTATTAACCGGTAACTGATAAAAAGGCTTTCTTGTTTTTCATTGAACAGCGAGAAGCCATCTCAAAAATATAAAATCATCCGGTTTAGAGTCGGGCTACTGCCCGACGGTCGCGGCGATTGATACTGACCGTCGGGCAGTAGTCCGACTCTAAACCGTCGAAAATTATTTTTGAGATGGCTTCGAATAATTGATAGTGAACAGTTAAAAGCCTTGCAAAATGTTGATATTGCCGATTTTTGCGCGAAACTCCGTCCGTCAAAAATTTTTCCCGCTTCAGGGAACTATTTTTCGAGTTGCGGTGTCTAAGCAGAAAAGACGCGCGGATTTTTTCCGATTAAGAACGAAAAATTTTAGGAGAAATTTATGCAAAAAATCACGATTTTGCTGGTGATATTCCTCTGCGCGATGTGCGCCTTCGCTCAGGAAACAACCGAAGGAACGCTGCTCGCCGTCGGCAGACGCGGCGCGATTGGCGCGTGTCCGCTCAAACACACTTCGGTCAAAACCGACATCAGCGGATTTCTGGCGCGCGTCACCGTGACGCAGGAATTTGAAAACAAATTCGCGCAAACGATTGAAGCCGTTTATCAATTTCCGCTTTCGCAAAACGCTGCCGTGGACGATTTGACGATGAACGTCGGCGGTCGAACGGTTCGCGGAAAAATTTTGCGGCGCGAAGAAGCCAGACAAGTTTACGAAGCGGCGAAAAACGAAGGTAAAACGGCGAGCCTGCTCGATCAGGAACGCCCGAATATTTTCACGCAATCAATCGCCAATATTCTGCCGAACGAGAAAATCGTCGTCGAAATCAGCTACGTCGAAACTTTGAAATACGAAGACGGCGCATACGAATTCGTTTTTCCGATGACCGTCGCGCCGCGCTACGTTCCGAATTCGATGAACGTCGCTGAAGCCGCCAAAATTACCACGCCGCTGGCGAAAACGCGCGGCGGACACGACATCTCGATTGAAGTCAATATCAACGCGGGCGTGCCAATCGAAGCGGCGCGTTCCGATTCGCACGAAATCGAAATAGCCAATCGAAGCCCGAATCAATTCGACATCAAACTCAAAGACGAAGCGACGATTCCGAACAAGGATTTCGTTTTGCGCTATGACGTGAGCGGAAAACGAATCGAAGATGCCGTGCTGACGCACTGCGACGAGCGCGGCGGATTTTTCACTCTGGTTTTACAGCCGCCCGACAAATTTGCCGCCGAAGACGTAACGCCGAAGGAGATTGTTTTCGTTCTCGACACGAGCGGTTCGATGTCCGGTTTTCCGATTGAAAAAGCCAAAGAAGCGATGCGTCTGTCGCTCGAAAATCTTTATCCGAACGACACTTTTAATTTGATAACTTTCGCGGGCGACACTTCGATTTTATTCGACGCGCCCGTTCCGGCGACGCAGGCGAATCTGGAACGCGCGAAACAATTTCTCGAATCAAGGCGCGGCGCGGGCGGCACGGAAATGATGTCGGCGATCAAAGCCGCGCTCGAACCTTCGGACGCGCAGGATCACGTTCGCATCGTTTGTTTTATGACCGACGGCGAAGTCGGCAACGATTTGGAAATCATTTCCGAAGTTCAAAAACACCCGAACGCCAGAGTGTTTTCGTTCGGCATCGGCAATTCGGTCAACCGTTTTCTGCTCGACAAAATCGCCGAAGAAGGACGCGGCGAAGCCGAATACGTCGCGCTCGAAGACGACGGCTCAAAGGCGGCGAAACGATTTTACGAGCGCGTCAGAACGCCGCTTTTAACCGACGTTTCGATTGACTGGAACGGCTTGCCCGTCGCCGACGTTTATCCGAACCGCATCAATGATTTATTCAGCGCGAAACCCGTCATCGTTCACGGACGCTACACGAAAGCGGCGAGCGGCACGATCAAACTACGCGGGAAAATCGGCGGTCAGGAAACGGTTCGTGAAATTGCCGTCAATCTGCCCGAATCCGAAGACGCGAACGACGTGTTGGCGACGCTCTGGGCGCGCACCAGAATTGACGATCTGATGAAGCAGGATTACCGGGGCGTGCAGAACGGAAACGCCAAACCCGACGTTCAAAACACAGTCGCCAGCCTCGGACTCGAATATCGTCTGCTGACGCAGTTTACATCGTTCGTCGCGGTCGAAGAAATCGTTAAAACGCAGGGCGGAAAACCCATCAAGGTCGAAGTTCCGGTCGAGTTTCCGGCGGGAATGAATCGAGCGACGACTTTGGGCGATGACGATGCTGAAACTCTAAATTTTCGGCTCGGAGCGGGTAATAGGCAACAATCGTTTTCAATTAGCGGTGGTGTATCGGGAGCTTCCCAAACCGTCGCCGGTCGTCGAACTACCAAGAAAACTAGTTCTGCCAGTGGGCGCGGCTCAGGTAATGGAACAGGAATGGGAAGTGGTTCAGGAAGCGGTTCAGGAAACGGTGTTGCATATAAAATTGCGCCGCCCCCGCCGTCACCTATGGCACCGGCAAGGCAAATTTCAAGCGGAGTTTTGAACGGCAAGGCGACAAGCCTGCCGAAACCGCCGTATCCGCCCGCTGCCAGAGCGATTCGTGCGAGCGGCGCGGTCAGCGTGCAGGTCACGACCGACGAAAGCGGCAGAGTGGTTTCCGTCGCGGCATTGTCCGGTCATCCTTTGCTGCGCCAGGCGGCGGAACAAGCGGCGCGTAACGCAACTTTCGCGCCGACGATGCTTTCGGGCAAACCCGTAAAGGTCACGGGCTTGATCGTTTATAATTTTTTCGATCCCGAAAAGGCGGGAAATGTGAATGTCACCGTCGGCGAAACGCGTGTGCCGTCCGAAACGGAAGAAGCAAAGCTAACGCCCGAAGCCATAAAGCAAAAAACGCTCGCCGAAAAACTGCACGTTTGGGTTTATGAATTAGTCGAGCGTTGGCAAACGGGCAAAGCCGCGCCGACCGCGAACGAGACGAAATTTGTCGCCGATGGCAAGGCTCTGGTTCAAATTATTCTTTCGGCGAAAACGCCCGAAGCGTTGGAGAAACTTAAAAATCGAGGCTTCGAGATTTCCGTCGAAAAAGGCAAAGATGCAGTCGTCGGAGAAATCGAAATCGGCAAAATCGCCAATCTGGCGGAGATTTCCGAAGTCGTCTATGTCCTGCCGAAAATCGAATGAAGCGCGGGAAGAATTTATGTTTCAAAAATCGTTCCGAGTGTTTACGCAAAAAAGAAACGCTTCTTCAAATCGAAGAAGCGTTTTTAATTTGTTTTTTGAAAAAATCGGTTTTTGTTAAATGGTTATTAAATTATGCTTTTTTGTTTTTTCCGAGCCGGCTGACCATCACGGTTCGGCGACCGAAACGATTGGCTTCCGAACAGCTCGGCACCCAAATATCTAATTTGCGACCTTTGACCGCGCCGCCCGTGTCGGCGACCATGTAAGTTCCGCTGTAAGAACCCGCGTCGAGCTGAATTTGCGTTCCCAATGGCAAAACGCGCGGATCGGCGGCGACCACGCCGCGCCGAACGCCTCCGCCAATCGCGGTTCTGCCCTTTAAACAATAAGCCGTCGCTCTAAAAGCATTTGCTTCCAAAGCTAAACTATTGATCGGTTCGGAATTCGCGGCTGGTTCGGAAACTTGAGGCTGAATAATTTGCGGTTCTTGCTGATTCGTTTGAATATCTTGCTGGTTAAATAATTGATTTGATGCGGTTTCCTGATTAAGTTCGATTAAATCCTTTTGCGATATATTCGCAAAAGTAACGGCTTCGACCGTCGGCTGAAAGTAGAATAAAAATCCTGCTAACAACGCGGTCGTGCCGAGGAACATAGTTCCTCCGGCTAAATTTTTCATTGTGAATTGCTCCTTATTGTTGGTTTGTTTCTTCCACCTGAGTCTTTTACAAACTGCGTTTCCCGACGACTCAAACGAAGGACACGGATTACTCCGCGAAGAGTTTTTCAAAAAAACATTGTTAAGACTACCATTTTAATGCCGCCCTGTCTAATCGCATAAAAATCGGTTGCGCCGGACGCGGGCGAATTCAACCGGAAACGCGCCGATAAATCGAATTTTGATTAGACTTCAAGCGGGCATTTCGCTATATTTCAAACGACGAGTAATAAATACTCCGGAGGATTTTCAATTATTTATGCAGGAACGTCGCCAAGGTCAGCGTTACAACATTTCATTTCCCGTGCGGATAACGTGGAAGGACGAACACGGGCGGGAAGTTGTGCAGGAAGGCTTGACGGAAAACGTCGGACAGCAGGGAGCGTTGATATTCTTGCCGCGCACACTGCCGTCGGTCGGCAGTAAGGTCAATCTGACCGTCACGGAAAACGCCGAAGACGAAATAAGCGTCACGGCGCAGGTCATACGACTTGAGCGCAACGTCGCGCATCCGCAGGTCGCTTTTCAATTAACCGATTCGCTTCGCCTTTGGAAGAAAAAAGTCTGGGAATATGCCGCCGCAATCATCGCCGCTGAACAACCCGACGCGCACGAGGAATGGTGAATTTAGTGAGCGGTCAGCGGTGAGCAGTAAACGGTTTTTCGTAGAATATTTACTGCTCACCGCTTACTGCTTACCGCTTACTGCTTACTGTCTATGAATATTCTTGTTCTCGGCGCGGGGCGAATGGGATACGGCGCGACGTTCGATTTGGTTAACAATTCGCCGCAAGTCGAAAGCGTTACCGTCGCCGACGCGGATTTCGGCAAGGCTGAAAAAATCGCCGCCGACATTGACAGTCCCAAGCTCAAAATCAAACAAATTGACGTTTCAAATTACGCCGATTCGGTTGCGCTGATGCGCGGACACGACGCGGCGATTTCGTGCGTTAATTACTGGTATAACGTCGAGCTTTCAAAAGCCGCGATTGAAACGAAGACGAATTTTTGCGATTTGGGCGGCAATAATTACATCGTTGACGCGCAGCTCGCACTCGACGCGGAGGCGAAAAACGCTGGAATCAATATCGTTCCCGATTGCGGACTCGCGCCCGGAATGGTTTCGATTCTGGCGATGCGCGGCGCGAATCAATTTGACGAAATCGCCGAAATTCACATCCGCGTCGGCGGTTTGCCGCAAAATCCGCAGCCGCCGCTCGATTATCAACTCGTTTTCTCGGTCGAAGGCTTAATCAACGAATACGTCGAACCGGCGCGCGTCGTCCGCGACGGCAAAATTGTGGAAGTTGATTCGATGACCGAACTCGAAACTTTAGAATTCGACAATTTTCCCGCGCTCGAAGCGTTTCAAACTTCCGGCGGAACTTCAACCTTGCCCGACACTTTTTTCGGGAAAATCAAAGAACTCGATTACAAAACGATTCGCTACGCCGGACACTGCGATAAATTCAAAACGATGATTGATTTGGGTTTATGTTCGAGCGATGAAATCGTCGCCGATTATGCGAAGGTTACGCCGCGCAAAATTTTGGGCGCGGTTCTGCAAAAAAATCTTCCGGCGGACGAACCCGATTATGTTTTGATTCGCCTCGATTTTGCCGGCTTAAAGGACGGCAAAACGAAAACGCTTCGCTACGACATCGTTGATAAATTTGATGAGACAACGAAATTGAGCGCGATGATGCGGACGACCGCTTTTCCCGCTTCGATCATCGCGCAGACGGCGGCAAGCGGCGCGGTCAAAATGCGCGGCGCGACTCCGCAGGAATTGGCGATTGACGCTGAGAAATTCGTCGCCGAATTAGCGCGGCGAAATATTAGAATCGTCGAATCGTAAAATGATTTTCACAAATTCAAACTTTGCGCTTGACAGCGATTGAATTTGTAACTAAACTTGTTACAGTTATGGCAGCTAACAGTCAATTTGCAATCGCAGTTCACATTTTGACGGTTCTCGCCAAAGCGGGCGAAGGCAACAATGTGAAGTCGGATTATATCGCCGTAAGCGTCAAAACCAATCCGGTCGTTATCAGGCGGATTTTGGGCGATTTGAGCGAAGCGAAATTAGTCGTTTCACAAACCGGCGCGAACGGCGGAACGCGATTGGCAAAATGTCCCAAACAGATAAATCTGGCGGACGTTCACAAAGCCGTTTCGTGCGGAAACACATTTGCTCTGCGCCGCGAAACGAACGAAGATTGTTCGATTGGCAAAAATATCCGATGCGTTTTGGAGAAATTGCAATCGGAAATCAACGATGTCGTCGAAGCGAGGCTGGCGCAGTTTTCTTTGCAGAGCGTCTTGGAAGCAGTCGAAAAAGTCGGCTGCGGCGGCAAAAAAGTTTTGAGTTAATTTTTTTATTCGCATTTGTAGCTAAAGTTGTTACAAAAGCGTTAAATCAAACACGGAGAAAATTTATAAAAATGGCAAGCAATTCATTACACGGAAAGGCAATTATCGAACAATTAAACTGGCGTTATGCGACAAAAAATTATGATGCGGCGCGAAAAATTTCCGACGCGGATTGGGAAATTCTGGAAAATTCGCTGACGCTCGCGCCGTCGAGTTTCGGAATCCAGCCGTATAAATTTATCGTCGTTACCGATCAGGCGATGAAAGAGAAATTAAAACCGGCGGCGTGGAATCAGCCGCAGATTACGGACAGCTCGCATCTGGTCGTCGTCGCTTATAGAAAAACCTTGAGCGATGCCGACATCGAACATTATGTTGAGCGCATTATAGAAGTGCGCGGCACGTCGCGCGAAAATTTGAGCGATTATGAAAACACGATGAAGGGCGCGGCGAAAAGAGCGGTTGACAGCAATTATATCGAAACGTGGAATTCGCGCCAGGCTTACATCGCGCTCGGATTTTTGTTGGAGACTGCCGCGCTTCTGGAAATTGACGCGACCCCGATTGAAGGTTTCGACGCGGCGCAATTCAACGAAATTCTCGGTTTAGAGGATTATTCGGCGGTCGTTTTATGCGCCGTCGGTTATCGAAACGCCGAAGCGGATTGGCTTGTAAATTTGCCGAAAGTGCGTTTTCCGAAAGAAGAATTAATTCAAAGAATTTGATTTTAACGAACAGAGGGAAGAAAAATGCGAACAAGGGAAGATGCGGGAAAATCGCAGATAGACGCAAACAAAAATTGCTTTTTCAGAGATGAAAAAGCGAAAACGATTTTTTGGAATTTATCTTCCGAAATGATCGGCGTTTATCTGTGGTTTCTGCGTTTCAGCAATATTTTATTAAAATTGGTGCAGTAGATTTTTAAATTTATTCAAATGGCGAATAATTTTTACGACATCGCGTTTACGCCGGACGTAAAAAGAGCGCAGGAGCGATACGGTTCGCGTCGGCGGTTTGAACGAATCGAAGACGAACGCGCCGAAAAAATCGCGCTGTCCGACGCGGAGATTGATTTTATCGAACGCTGCGACGGTTTTTATATGGCGACCATCGGCGAACAAAATCAGCCGTATGTTCAATTTCGCGGCGGGCGCGCCGGTTTTCTGAAAATTCTAGACGAACAGACGCTCGGATTCGCCGATTTTCGCGGCAATCTGCAATATATCAGCGTCGGGAATTTGTCGGGAAATAACCGCGTCGCTCTATTTTTGATGGATTATGCGAATCGCCGCCGTTTGAAAATTTTTGCCGAAGCCGAAGTCAGAGACGCGGCGGACGCGCCCGAATTAATCGAAAAGCTGCGCGATGAAAATTACGAAGCGAAAATCGAACGAGCCGTTATTTTGCGCGTCAAAGCGTTTAATTGGAATTGCCCGCAACACATCACGCCGCGTTACACGATTGAGCAAATCAGACAAATAGTCGCGCCTTTGAACGAACAGATTGAAGAATTGAAGAGGGAAATCGAGCGATTGAAAGCCGAAAAATTATGAAGGAATATCTCGAAAAATCAATGACCTTTGCCGAATACGTCAAGCTGATTGACGACCTTTTGCTCGACGGCAAAACGACCGGAGCGAATCAATCCGAAGCGATGTTTAATTACGGAAAATTAAACCGCCAGCGAATGCATCGGCTTGAAAAAACGGTAAAATTAAACGATTCGCTCGTCGAAAAAGCGAAAAATAACCGGCGGAAAATGATCTGGCTGATTATTACCGAAGGCTGGTGCGGCGACGCGGCGCAGAACATTCCGACGATTGAAAAAATCGCCGCCGCGTCTGATTCAATCGAAACGCGCTACGTTTTGCGCGACGAAAATTTGGAATTGATGGACGCATATCTGACCAATAACTCGCGTTCGATTCCGAAATTAATCGCGCTCGACGCAACGACGCTCAAAGAAATCGGCACTTGGGGACCGCGTGCGGCGGCAGCGATGGATTTGTTTTACGAGTTGAAAAATCAAAACCTGGAAAAACCCGCCATAATGGAAAAAATTCAGCGTTGGTATTTACAGGACAAAGAAAAATCTTTGCAAAGCGAATTTGAAAATTTGCTGTCCGAATGGTCAAATTCAAATACGCGAACGGTTTCTAAAAATTGATGATGTCAGACAGTCGGAGCGCGGGCATCTTGCCCACTATGAGCGCGAAAGCGCGAAAAGTATTCGTTTTGTTTCAAAACGTGAATTTAACCAAAATTTTTGTTCGCGTCAAAACGAAGCTCATTGCGGGCAGGATGCCCGCGCTCCGATTTTTAACAATAAATCTGGAGAGTAAATTTATGAAAAAATTAGCTTTGGGCATTTTATCTTTGGCAATATTTTTAACGGCGTGCGAAGATCCGGCGGCGAACAAACCGAAGGCGACGACGACCAATTCAACGACAAACGCGACCGCGCCGACGAACGCGGCGAGCAATTCAACCGTGACCGCGCCTTCGACGACGTTTGAAACAAAAGGGACGGCTTATAAAATCAACGGCGATAATTCCAAGGTCGAATTCACCGGCTCGAAAGTTACCGGCAAGCATGACGGCGGTTTTAAAACTTTTACCGGCACGATTGATGTGGTCAACAAGAAGCCGGAAGAAAGCAAAGTCGCGGTTGATATTGACACCGCTTCGATCTACACCGACCCGGACCAGTTGGTTCAGCATCTGAAATCGGCGGACTTCTTCGATGTCGAAAAATTTCCGAAAGCGACCTTCGTTTCGACGAAAATTGTCCCTGACGCGGCGAAAGGCGCGGGAAATTATACGATAACGGGCGATTTCACTCTGCACGGTCAGACAAAATCAATTACATTTCCGTCAAAAATCACCGTCGGCGACGCAGATGTCGCGGTCGAATCGGAATTTTCCATCAACCGCAAAGATTTCGGCATCGTTTATGCGGGCAAAACCGACGATTTAATCCGCGACGACGTGGTAATTCGGCTGAATCTGAAAGGAACGAAGTAGTATGAAAGAGTGAAAAAGCGGAAATGTGAAAAAGTTTAAAAGTTTTATTCGAAACAAAAACGTCAATTTTCGTCGCACCGACTTTTTCACATTTCTGCTTTTTCACTTTTAAACTTTAAGAATTATGAAGGCATACGAAATAAACGAATTCGGCGTAGAAAATTTGACGCTCGCCGAGCGCGATGAACCGTCGCCGAAGGCGAATGAAGTCAAAGTAAAATTTCACGCCGCGTCTTTGAATTACCGTGATTTGATGATGATTAAAGGCGCATATAATCCGCGCCTGAAGCGTCCGCTCGTGCCGTTTTCCGACGGCGCGGGCGAAGTCGTCGAAATTGGCGACGGCGCGACGAAATTTAAAATCGGCGACCGCGTGATGCCGATTTTTATGCAGGGCTGGATTGACGGCGCGATTGACGCGAATAAAGGGCGCACCGCGCTCGGCGGCGATTTGGACGGCGTTTTGCGCGAATTCGGCACGTTCGACCAAAACGGTTTGGTTTGCATTCCCGACCATTTTTCTTTTGAAGAAGCGGCGACGCTGCCGTGCGCGGCGGTAACGGCGTTTCACGCGCTTTACGAGTCGTGCGGCATCAAACCCGACGACACGATTTTGCTGCAAGGCACGGGCGGCGTTTCGATTTTCGCTTTGCAATTGGCGAGCGTTCTCGGCTGCCGGATCATTATTACTTCGTCGAGCGACGATAAATTAAAACGCGCCGGAGAATTAGGCGCGACCGATTTTATCAACTATAAAACGACGACGGATTGGGACAAACGGGTTTTGGAATTAACCGAAAAGCGCGGCGTTGACACGATTGTCGAAGTCGGCGGCGCGGGAACGATGCAAAAATCGGTCAACGCCGTCAAAACCGGCGGACACGTCGCCGTTATCGGCGTTTTGTCCGGGCAGGGCGATTTCAATCCGACTCCGGTTTTAATGAAGTCGGTTCGTCTGCAAGGCATCTTTGTCGGCTCGCGCCAGATGTTTGAAGATATGAACCGCGTTTTCTGCCAGCATACTCATCTGAAGCCGATCATAGATCGAACCTTCGGTTTTGATGAAGTCAAAGACGCGCTCAAATATATGGAAAGCGGCGCGCACTTCGGCAAAATCGTCGTGAAGATTGCCTGAAAATCAACATTGAAAAAGAAAAAATTATGAGTGAAATCAAACAAATCGAACCGAAAAATTGGGAAAAATTTTTAGAGGATTTCTCGATGAGAAACAATAACCGCCGCGCGCGTTTCGACGTTTTCCGGCGCGGCGGCAACACCGAAGAAGAACGCTCGGAAGCGCATTTTGAAGCCGCACAAATGAACAAAAACGGCGACGCGAACGATGTCGTCGTCGTCCGCATTGACCGCTCGAAAGCGGACGCGGAAAAAATGCACGATACGATCACCAACGTCGTCGGCATCGCCGTTCAATACGACACCGACGGCAGCGAAGACGCGCTGCAAATCACCGATCAGGAAAACGAGCTTATCAGCCTGCGTTTTGAATCGAAGGTTGACGGCGTTTCCTAAATCCAAATTTATGCTGTTTATGGTAATTGAAAATTTTACCGGCGCGGCTTTTATTTACCGGCGTTTTCCGGATAAAGGCAGACTTGCGCCCGCCGGGTTGAATTATGTTGCGGGTTGGGTTGATGAGAAGTTTGAAAAATGCTTTCAGTTAATGGAAGCGGAAAATGAAAATTTAATTGAAGAATAAACGGCAAATTGGGCGGACATTGTTGATTTTGAAATCTTTCCCGTAATGACCTCGAACGAGGCGGCGGCGAAAATAGCCGAACGGCTTTGACTTTTGTGATAGATAAAAACATCCAGGATTACGCGGAAAATTTTACTTCCGAAGAAGGCGAAATTTTGCGTGAGCTGCGCGAAAAAACCGATGCGGAACGCGCCGATAAAACGATGCTTTCGGGCTTTTATCAAGGTCGTCTGCTGGCAATGTTCGCGCAGATGATTCGCCCGCGCCGCATTTTGGAAATCGGAACTTTTATGGGCTATTCCGCGCTTTGTCTGGCGGAAGGTTTAACGGACGACGGCAAAATTATCACGCTCGACATCGAACCGGAAACGAACGAAATCGCCAAAGGCTTTTGGGCGCGAACGAGCGAGTTTTCAAAAATCGAAAGTCGTCTCGGCAACGCTTCGGAAATCATTCCGAATTTGAACGAAACTTTCGATCTGGTTTTTATAGATGCCGACAAGCCGGCGTATGCGAAATATTACGATTTGGTTTTTCCGAAACTGCGCGTCGGCGGAATTATTATCGCCGATAATGTGCTGCGCGGCGGCAAAGTTTTAGACGCGGAACACGGCGACGAAAACACCGTCGCTTTGCGCGAATTCAATAAAAAAATTCAAGCCGATAATCGCGTTTCCAATATTCTTCTGGCGGTGCGCGACGGTCTGATGGTGGTTAGAAAAGAAAGAGATTAAAAAGGGAAGCAAAATTTATGTATGTAGTTTCAGGTGCGACGGGACACACTGGTTCGGCGGTCGCTAAAACATTATTGGACAAAGGTTTGCCGGTGCGCGTGATTGTTCGCAGTGAAGAAAAAGGCGCGAGTTTCAAAAGTTTGGGCGCGGAAGTCGCAATCGCCGATTTGCAAAACGCGGACGCTTTGACCGAAGCGTTAAAAGGCGCGACGGTTTTGTATTTAATGAATCCGCCGTCGTATCAAGCAGAAGATCAATTTGTTGAAACCGACAAAGTTATTAAGGCTTTTCAGACGGCAATTGCAAATTCGTCGCTTGAAAAAATCGTCGCGCTTTCATCGTTCGGCGCACAGCTTTCGAGCGGCACGGGCAATATTTTGACGACGCATCTGCTCGAAAAAGCGTTTGAAAATTCGGATGTTCCGATCACTTTTGTCCGCGCCGGAAGTTTTATGGAAAACTGGGACGCGGTTTTGGACGCGGCGAAAACCGAAGGGGTTTTGCCGGGTTTTTTCGAGCCGCTCGACCGCAAAGTTCCGCAGGTTGCCGCCGCCGACATCGGGCGCGTCGCCGCCGAAGCGATGCAGGAAAAAACGACGGGCAAAGAAATCAAAGAACTCGCCGGATTTTGGACTTCGCCCGAAGAAACCGCCGAAGCGATCAGCAAAGTTTTGGGCAGAGAAGTCAAAGCCGTCGCCGTTCCGCGCGAGCAGTGGGTCGGAATTTTAAGCCATCAAAATTCGCCGAAAAACGCCGAATCGCTGGCGGAAATGTTCGACGGAATTAATGCCGGACATACCAAATTTGAAACCGACAATCAGCTTGCCGGAAAAATTACGCTCGAAGATTTTATGCGTGAAAAATTGAAATAAAAATTAAAGCTGAACCGAAGACGAAAAATTAGATTTAATCTGAAAAACTTCAGACGAAAAAATCAAAGAGGAGATAAATGCTACAAACAAAAGGTTATGCGACACAGGCGGCGGATGCGAAATTTGAGCCGTTTCAATTTGAACGCCGCGAGGTCGGCGCGAACGATATTTTAATCGAAATCGAGTTTTGCGGCGTGTGTCATACGGACATTCATCAGTCGAGAAACGAATGGGGAAATTCGACTTTTCCGATGGTTCCCGGTCACGAAATCGTCGGGCGCGTCGCCCGCGTCGGCGCGAATGTAACGAAATTTAAGGAGGGCGATTTTGCCGGTGTCGGCTGTTTCGTTGATTCGTGCGGAACGTGCGAAAACTGCCAGGCGGATGTCGAACAATTTTGTCAGGTGCATTGCGCGCAAACTTATAACTCGACCGAGATGGACAAAAAAACGCCGACTTTCGGCGGCTATTCAAATCAGATCGTCGTCAAGGAAAACTACGCGCTGAAAATTTCCGATACGGAAAATCTCGCCGCCATCGCGCCGCTTTTGTGCGCGGGCATTACGACGTATTCGCCGCTCAGAAAATTTAACGTCGGCGAAAAAAGTAAAGTCGGCATCGTCGGGCTTGGCGGACTCGGACATATGGGCGTAAAATTCGCCGCGGCGATGGGCGCGGATGTGACGGTTTTTTCGACTTCGCCGTCGAAGGAAGCGGACGCGAAAAAATTGGGCGCGCACCATTTCGTCGTTTCAAAAGAAGCGGAAACGATGAAATCGCTCGCCAGGCAGTTCGATTTTATTCTCGACTGCGTTTCCGCCGATCACGATTTGAGCGTTTATTTAAATTGTTTGAAATTAAACGGCACGCTGTGTCTGGTCGGCGCGCCGGAAAAACCCGCGGCAGTTCACGCTTTTTCTTTGATCGTCAACAATCGCTCGCTCGCCGGTTCGGGCATCGGCGGCATTCAGGAAACGCAGGAAATGCTCGATTTCTGCGCGGAAAAAGGCATTACGTCCGACATCGAAATGATTAACATTCAAGACATCGAAAACGCCTATGAACGCACGATTAAAGGCGATGTGCGCTATCGTTTCGTGATTGATATTAAATCGCTCGGCGCGGCGTAGAAAGAAAATGAAAACGAGCCAAACGAATCGAAAACGTTGAAACCGGCGCGTCGGACACAAGCGTCGGAGGTGAAAAATGAATGCGATAAATTTCCGGTTTTTGGCGAACGCGACGAAGGCGATTTTTTTATTTGCCATCGTGATGACAATGCTTTTTATTTCGCGCACCGCGCTGATCGAACGCCCGCAGATTGCCAACGCCGTCGTCGTTGATTTGACGCTCAGTTTGCCGCTCGCGTATTTGTTTTTTATCCGCCGAACTTCTGTCTCGAAATTGGCGGCGATTCCGGTTTTTGTTTTCGGTTTGTTTTTCGCCGCGTGGCTTGTGCCGTCGGAAACTTTTGTCTTGAAAATTTTGAAAATCGTTGTTTTCCCGATGCTCGAATTCGGCGTTTTGAGTTTTGCGGGCTATACGATTTTTAAGGCGCGAAAAACTTATCAATCGCTCAAAAACAAAGGTTTCGACCAGATGGAAAATCTACGCGAAACGCTCGCCGCCGAATTTCCTTCGCCAGTTTTGGGAAAAGCGTTGGCTTTTGAAATCGGCGTTTTTTATTACGCTTTTTTCAAATGGCGAAAAGCCGCGCCGCGTGAAAATTCGTTTTCCTATCATCGTGAAAAAGGAATCGCCGCGCTGCTTTCGATTTTTATTTTTCTGGTTTTGGCGGAAACAATCGTTATTCATTTCGTGTTGATGAGTCAGAATTTAATTGCCGCCGCCTGGATTTTAACCGCTTTGAGCGTCTATTTCGTTTTTCAGATTTTCGCGCATCTCAAAGCCGTTCTGCTGCGTCCGATTGCGCTCGGCGCGAACGAAATTTTCGTTCGCTGCGGCATTATCGGCGACGCGAAAATCGAATACGAAAAGATTGAAAAAATCGAAGCCTTCAACCGGGATTTTGAAAAATCGGCGGGCGCGTTAAAGGCGGTCGCGGCGGGCAAATTGACCGCGCCGAACGTCAGAATAATTTTGCGCGAAGATGCAATTTTTACCGGATTTTACGGTATCGAGAAAAACTTCAAAACAATTTACTTAGCCGTTGACGAAGCCGAAAAATTTCAAAAGACGGTGGAAAATAAATTATCAAATAATTAAAACGGGAGAAAAGTATGGCAGACGAAATTTATGAAATTCCGGTAAAAACCATTGACGGCGAAGAAGCAGATTTGAGCGAATACAAAAACAAAGTTTTGCTCGTCGTCAACGTCGCGTCGAAATGCGGATTAACGCCGCAATATGAAGGCTTGGAAAAACTTTACGAAAATTACGGCGACGAGGGCTTTGAAATTTTAGGTTTTCCGTCGAACGATTTTATGGGACAGGAACCGCTTTCCGAATCGGAAATCAAGGATTTTTGTTCGACGAATTACGACGTGAAATTTCCGCTTTTTTCAAAAATTCACATCAACGGTGACGAACGGCATCCGCTGTATCAATTTCTGATTGACGCGCAGCCGGAAACCGATGTCAGCAACGGCGACGGATGGCTGAACGGCTTGATTAAATACGGACATAAGCATTTGAACGAAAGCGATGTTTTGTGGAATTTTGAAAAATTTTTAGTCGGCAAAAACGGCGTGGTCGTTTCGCGCATCGCGCCGGACGTAAAACCCGACGACGCGCGTTTGACGAAAAAAATCGAGGTGGAATTAAGTAAATAATGAGCGAATTGGCACCAGTTAATTACGGTTTGATATCGATGGAAATTTGGCGGCAGGAAAAGCCGCTCGATATATTCCGAAAAATGATTGCGCGTGAACTGCCCGCGCCGCCGATTGGCGAAAGTTTTGAGTTTTTGCTGAACGAAATCGGCGACGGTCGCGCTGTTTTTGAAGGTAAACCGCATCCGAAATTCTACAATCCGCTCGGCACGATTCACGGCGGATTTATCACGACGCTGCTCGATTCGGCGATGGCGTGCGCGATTCATTCGACTTTGGATGCGGGCAAAGGTTCGACGAGCGTTGAGATAAAAGTCAATTTCGTGCGTCCGATTTTTGAACGAACCGGAACGCTCAAAGCCGTTGGCGAAATTGTCAATGTCGGCAGACAAATCGCTTCCGCCGAAGGCAGATTAATTGACGCAAACGGCAAACTTTACGCGCACGGGACGACGACCTGTTTTATTTTCGATTTGTGAGGAAATTAACCGCAGATTTTCGCAGACAAACGCAGATTTTATTGCCGTTGCCGACTTAAATTTGCGAAGAGAATAAATCGTGATAATTACAAATAATTAGACCAGAAATAGGAAATAATTTGTTTGTTAAATTTTGAAGAAATAGAAGACAAATTAATAATCCGGGAAAGTTCAAGTAAGTTATGGATTTTAATAGTTCTATTATTTGTTTTGATTTGGACGTGGAATGCTTTTAGTTTTGATGGAATTGTTGTCGGGATTTTAGGAGCTTTATCAATCGCTTTCGTTCTTATCAGCTTATTGGCAGCAACGAACAATGAAATATTTATAAATAGGAAAACCAGAGAATTAATCCTTAACCATAAAGGTTTCTTTAAATTAAATACTAAGCATCAAATTTACAAATTTGATGCTTTAGCCGAGACAGTAGAGTTTGAAAAGAGACGGGTCGGAAGAAGCGAAGAATATTTTGCGTATGTGAAAACATTGGATAATAAAAAAGTTGAGCTGTTTAATTCCGGCACGGCAAATGAAGATCAATTCTTCATATTATTCAGATTAAGCAATCAATATTTTACTGGACTATCTGGCAATGATTTTCAGTTAACAATTATTTAAAAATGGAAAAGAGAAAATTCGGCAAAACTGATATGGAATTTTCTGTGCTTGGCTTCGGCGGCGCGGAAATCGGCTATAACCCGAACCAGACGCAGGAAGACGTTAATGAATTATTAAACTCCGCGCTCGATGCCGGACTGAATGTGATTGACACGGCGGCGGCTTATAAAACGAGCGAAAAATTAATCGGCGAAGCGGTTTCAAGGCGGCGCAAGGATTTTTATCTGTTGACCAAATGCGGCGCGCTCGATGCGTTTACGCGTTTTGACTGGTCGAAAAAGGGGATTTTGGAAACGATTGAAACGTCTCTGAGAAATTTAAAAACCGATTATCTCGACCTCGCGCAGCTGCACAGTTGCGACAGCGAAATCTTAAAGCGCGGCGACGCGATTGAAGGACTTCAAAGAGCGCAGGAAAAAGGTTACACGCGCTACATCGGTTATTCGGGCGACAACGAAGACGCGCGGGCGGCAATTGAAATGAATGTTTTTGACAGCCTGCAAACGTCGGTTTCCATCGCCGACCAATCGCCGATTGACGGCAATATTCCGCTCGCCGTCGAAAAGAATTTGGGCGTTATCGCCAAACGTCCGATTGCCAACGCCGTCTGGAGAAATTCGGAGAAACCGAAAGATTCGTATCATCACGAATACTGGGAGCGAATTCAAAAATTGAAATTTGATTTTTTGAATAAACATCTCGAAGCGGCGACGGCAACCGCGCTGCGTTTCACGCTTTCGATTTCCGGCATTGACACGATGATCGTCGGCACGACAAAACCGAAACGCTGGCAGGAAAACGCGAAATACGTCGCCGAAGGAAATTTGCCAAACGAAGAATTTGAAGCGATTCGTGAAAGATGGCGGGAAGCCGGCGGCGATGACTGGAAACAAATGACGTAGTTCGATTTTGAATTTCGGATTTTGAATTTCGGGTTAAGTTTATCGAGCAAAGGGAAGTTATGAGCAGTAAATTGTTTGAAAAATATAAATTGCGCGAAATCGAATTTCGCAACCGTCTCTGGGTTTCGCCGATGTGCCAGTATTCGAGCGCGGACGGCTTGCCGACCGACTGGCATCTGGTTCATTTGGGAAGCCGCGCGGTCGGCGGCGCGGGACTTGTAATTCAGGAAGCGACCGCCGTTGCGCCCGACGGCAGAATTTCGCCGTCGGATGCCGGAATCTGGTCGGACGCGCACGCCGAAAGTTATAAAAAGATCACGAAATTTATCAAGGAAAACGGCGCGATTGCCGGAATCCAATTAGCTCACGCCGGACGCAAGACTTCGACGGGCGAGCCTTGGAACGGCGGCAAGAAAATTGACGAAAATAATGGCGGCTGGGAGACAATCGCGCCGTCGGCGTTGGCATTTGCCGACGATTATCCGATGCCGCGCGAGATGGCGAAGGCAGACATTGAAAAGGTCAAAAACGATTTTGTCATGGCGGCGAAACGCGCCGTTGCCGCCGGGTTTGAAGTCGTCGAAATCCACGCCGCGCACGGTTATTTGTTTCACGAATTTTTATCGCCGCTTTCAAATAAACGCGCGGATGAATATGGCGGAAGTTTGGAAAATCGAATGCGTTTTTTGCTCGAAACCGCCGAAGAAATTCGTCGAACGATTTCGCAAAAGCTGCCCGTTTTCGTACGCATTTCAGCGACCGACTGGACGGAAAACGGTTGGGATTTGGCGCAGTCAATCGCGCTTTGCAAAGCGTTGAAAAAAGTCGGCATTGATTTAATTGATTGTTCGAGCGGCGGCAACGTTTCGGACGCGAAAATTCCCGTCGAGCCGAATTATCAGGTTTCGTTTGCGGCGGAAATTCGCCGACAAGTTTCGATTCCGACGGGCGCGGTCGGTTTAATTACCGGCGCGAAACAGGCTGAAGAAATTTTGCAAAAAGGCGAAGCCGATGCGATTTTGATGGCGCGTGAATTTTTGCGCGATCCGTATTTTCCGTTTCAGGCGGCGCGTGAACTTGGCGCGGAAATTGATTATGTGCCGAAGCAATATGGACGCGCGATTGATTTGAGAAAAGCGAAAAACGCGTAAGAAATTTTGCCGCGGATGAACGCGGATAACGCGGATTCAAAAAGAGGAAAAATAAAATGATTGAAAAGAAAATTGCGCTGATTACGGGCGCGAATAAAGGTTTGGGATTTGAAACGGCGCGGCAGTTGGCGAATCAAAACGTGAAAGTTCTGATTGGCGCGCGCGACGAAAAACGCGGACGGGAAGCGGCTGAAAAATTACAGTCGGAAAATTCAGATGTCGAATTCGTTTTGATTGATGTCACGAACGAAAAAACGCTCGAAGCGGCGGCGAAATATGTCGAAGAAAATTACGGCAAACTCGATATTTTAGTGAACAATGCCGGAATCGCCGTCGAATACGGAGTCGAGCCGGGCGAATTTAATCTTGAAAAAATTCGTCAAACTTTCGACACGAACTTTTTCGGCGTGATTGCCGTCACGCAGGCGTTTCTGCCGCTGTTAAAAAAATCGGACGGCGGGCGCATTGTTAATGTTTCGAGCGGTCTCGGTTCGTTGACGCAAAACAGCGATCCGAATTGGGATTTTTCCGCCGTCAAACCGATTGCTTACAACTCGTCGAAAGCCGCGCTGAATATGTTTACGGTCATTCTCGCGCACCAGTTAAGAGACGCGAAAATTAAGGTAAATTCAGCCGATCCCGGATACACGGCGACGGATTTAAACAACAACAGCGGACCGAAAACTGTCGAGCAAGGCGCGTCAATTATTTTCGATCTGGCGATGCTGCCCGAGAGCGGCGCAACAGGTGGCTATTTTGACGACCAGGGCGTTGTGCCTTGGTAGTGAAATATTTAACCGCAGATGGACGCGAATAAACGCAGATAATTATAAAAATCTGCGTTCATCTGCGGTTAGCAAAAAGGAGAGGAATTATGATTAGTATGACAAAAATTCCGTTTTCGGTTTTGGATTTGTCGCCGATTTTTGAAGGCGAAACGGCGGGTGATGCTTTTAACAGAACCTTGAATCTGGCGCAGCGTACCGAAGCGTTGGGTTACAAAAGATTCTGGCTCGCCGAACATCATAATATGCCCGGCATTGCGAGCGCGGCGACTTCGTTGGTCATCGGATTCGTCGCCGGAAACACGAAAAAAATTCGCGTCGGCTCGGGCGGAATTATGCTTTCCAATCACGCTCCTGTTGTCATCGCCGAACAATTCGGAACGCTCGAAAGTCTTTATCCCGGACGAATTGATTTGGGTTTGGGACGCGCTCCGGGAACCGACCGACCGGCGACTTTGGCGTTGCGGCGAACGTTAAATAACGACGGCGAAGAATTTCCCGAACAGCTTGAAGAACTGCGATTTTTCTTTCGTGAAAAAGTTTCGGGACAGTTGGTTCAAGCCGTTCCGGGCGCGGGTTTGAGCGTCCCGATTTGGCTTTTGAGTTCGAGCGGTTTTTCAGCGCATTTAGCCGGAGTTTTAGGCTTGCCGTTCGGATTCGCCGCGCATTTTTCGCCCGAATATGCTTTGCCTTCGCTGGAACTTTACCGCAAGGTTTTCCAGCCTTCCGAAAATTTGCAAAAGCCGTATGCGATGATCGCGCTGAATATTATCGCGGCGGAAACCGACGAGGAAGCAGAATTTCTGGCAACTTCACAATATCAATCTTTTTTAAATTTAGTCAGAAATATGCCGGGCAAAATTCCGCCGCCAATTGCGGATATGAACGCGGTTTGGAACGAGCGCGAAAAAGCATTGGTCGCTTCGCGCACTGGTGGCTCGATTATCGGCAGCCGCGAAACGGTCAGGCAAAAGTTGGAAGCGTATTTGAAGGAAACGAAAGCCGACGAAATTATGGTCAACGCGATGATTTACGATCAGGAAAAGCGTCTGCGTTCGTATGAAATTATCGCGGAACTTTTTAATGAAAAGAAATTAACCGCAGATGGACGCGGATAAACGCAGATATTTTTTGATTTTTATGGATGAAGACGAACTTAATAAAATCAGCGAAACTATTATCGGGTGTTCTTATGCGGTCGGAAATGCTTTGGGAAACGGATTTTTGGAAAAGGTTTATGAAAATGCGCTGGCGTTGGAAATCCGTGAAAAACGACTTGCTGTAGAACAGCAGTATCCGGTAAAAGTTTATTACAAAAACAGTATTGTGGGCGAATTTATCGCGGATTTGTTAATCGAAGATAAAATTTTGGTCGAGTTGAAAACAATCAAAAATATTGACGAGATTCATCTTGCTCAATGTTTGAACTATTTGCAGGCGACGAAATTGCCGCTTTGTCTATTGATAAACTTCGGCAAGCCGCGTGTTGAAGTAAAGCGGGTATTTCAGTCAGCAAATTTAAAGAATATTTTGGTGTAAAACTTAACCGCAGATGAACGCAGATGAACGCAGATTTTTAGGGAAGTTGGAAATTGGTTCGTCATTTTAAAGTTCTTATCCGCGTCCATCTGCGTTCATCTGCGGTTAATTAAAAATAAAAATTATGAAAGCAATCAGAATACACGAATTTGGCGGAACGGATAAATTGTCGGTTGATGAAATTGAAAAACCGGCTCCGAAAGAAGGCGAAGTTTTAATTAAAACGGCGGCGGCGGGCATCAATTACGCCGACACGAGGCTGCGGGAAAACAAATATCTGTTTAAGCCCAACTTGCCGTTCACGCTCGGTTTTGAAGTGGCGGGAACGATTGAAGCGGTCGGCGAAAACGTCAATCATTTACAAATCGGACAGCGCGTTTTGGCGACGATTCGCGGCGGCGGTTATGCGGAATATGCTGTGGCAAACGCGCAAACCGTCGTGCCGATTCCCGAAAAGCTTGGGTTTAACGAAGCGACGGCTCTGCTTGTGCAGGGTTTGACCGCGCTCGGGCTGCTTGAGGATTTGAAATCAGGACAGACGATCTTAATTCACGCGGCGGCGGGCGGTGTCGGCAGCTTGCTCGTGCAGTTGGCGAAAATAAAAGGCGCGAAGGTCATCGGCACGGCTTCGAGCGAGCAGAAACTCGAACTTGTTACCAAACTCGGCGCGGATTTCGCTGTTAACTACACTGAATCCGACTGGACTGACGAAGTTTTGCGGGCGACGGAAAACAAAGGCGCGGACGTGATTATCGAAATGGTCGGCGGCGAACTCGGGCGTTCAAATTTCAAAGTTTTGGCGACCAAAGGCGTGATGCACATTTACGGCGCGGCTTCGGGCGAAGATTTTCAGATTTCCGCGCTCAGTCTTTTGGGCAAAATGCAGACCGTTAAAGGTTACAATCTGAATCTCGAAACGCCGCAAAATATGTCGAAATTTACGAAAGAATTGATGACGTATGTCGCCGAAAGTCGTTTGCAAATTTCGGTGACGGAATTTTCGCTCGAACAGGCGGCGGACGCGCACAAAGCGATGGAAGACAGAAAAACGACGGGCAAGGTCGTTTTGACAAATAAATAAATCAGCAAAAAATATCAGAGGGAAGTTATGACAAGGAAAATAAAAATAGTTTTTTCGTTAATCGCCGGTATGGTTTTTTTCGTCTTTGCGGCAAACGCCCAGCAGACGGATAAAAGCAGTCCGCTGGCGATGGAAATGATTCTCAAACAAGGTCCCGAATACGATTCGGTCAAGCCGCTCGTCGGCAAATGGTCGGTCAAAATGATCGTCTATAAAATCGGCGGGCGCGAAATTTTGTCGGACAATACTTTTCAGTTGGAAAGAAAAATGATGGGAAATTTTTTGCAGGAAACGATGACTCCGGTAAACGCTGACGATCCGAATCCGTTCACGAGAATGTCTTACCTGAACTACAACCGCACGAACAAACGCTGGGAATATTCGGTTTTCGATACGCGCTTTCCGATTTCGATGAACGAGGCGAGCGTCGAAAACAAGATGGCAAACAATTCGATCACCGTTTATCTCGAAAATTTTGTCGCGCCGCCGATGTGGGATGAAAAACACGCCGGTTTGCTGACCAAACAACGCCGCGTTATCACGTTCGGAAAAGACGAAAACACCAACGAGCAATATATGATTTTTCCGGGCGAAGAGGAATTTTTGGCAATCAAATACGTTTTCAAACGGATCAAATAAAACTGAAAATTTAGAAAAAGGAATAGAAAATGAAAGCAGTAATAATTAATGAATACGGCGACGAAAACGTTTTGAAATACGAAGAAACGGAAAAGCCCGCGCCGAAAGCGAATGAAGTTTTGATAAAAGTCATCGCGTCGGCGGTCAATCCGGTTGACTGGAAAATCCGCGACGGGATGGGCGATATGTTCGGCATCGAACTGCCCGCGATTTTGGGCTGTGAAATCGCCGGAACAATCGAAGAAACGGGCGCGGATGTTCAAAATTTCAAAAAGGGCGACCAGGTTTTCGGCTATCTCGAATCGCACACCGGCGGCTATGCCGAATACGCGGCGGTCAAAGAATCTGGAATCGCCAAAAAACCGGAAAACGTTGATTACGAAAACGCTTCGGCGATTCCGGTCGGCGCGCTGACGGCGCATCAGGCGATTTTCGGTCTGGCGAATTTGCAGAAAGGACAGAAAATTTTGATTCACGCGGCGGCGGGCGGAGTCGGTTCGATGGCTGTCCAACTCGCCAAAGCCAAAGGCGCGTATGTCATCGGCACGGCTTCGGGCAAAAACGAAGATTTCGTGAAAAGTTTGGGCGCGGACGAGTTTATTGATTACACGAAGGAAAAGTTTGAAGATGTTGCCGAAGATGCCGATGTCGTGTTGGATACAATCGGCGGCGAGACGCAGGAACGCTCGTTTCAAACGCTGAAAAAGGGCGGATTTCTCGTCACGCTCGTTCAGCCGCCGTCACCGGAAACGGCGGAGAAATTCGGTGTCAAGGCGGCGATGGTCAATGCCGAAGCGAATGCTGAACAACTGGCGGAATTCGCCGAATTCGCCGCCGGCGGAAAACTGAAAACGCACGTTGATAAAGTGCTGCCGCTGTCGGAAATCAAACAAGCGCACGAATTGAGCAAAGCAGGCAAAACTCGCGGAAAGATTGTTTTGAAAGTTTGAGATTCAGCCGCGAAAAGACTCGGAAAAAGACAAGAAAATCGAGGAAATCAGCCACAGATGCACACGGATGCACACAGATAAGAAAAAGATAAATCAAAACTGTTTTTGTCTTTCCGGCAGCTGTAATCAGAAGTAAAAATTAATTTGTCTTTATCTTTCTTAAATCAGTATTTATCCGTGTGCATCTGTGGCTAAAAAAATTCTTTCGTGAAATTTCACATTTGTTCGCGGCTAAAAATTTATGAATGTTAAAGATAAAATAATTCTCGTCACCGGCGGCGCGAACGGCATCGGGAAAGCGTTGTGTGAAAGATTCGCGGCGGACGGCGCGGCGAAAATTTTCGTGGCGGATTTGGATTTTGAAAACGCCGAACGAGTCGCCGCCGACATTGACGGCAAAGCGTTGCGGCTCGATGTCGCCGACGAAGCGAATTGCAAAGCGGTCGTTGATGAGATTTTGAACGAATGCGGTCGCATAGATTTCGTTTGTTCAAATGCGGGCATCGGCGGCGCGGAAGGAAATCTGGAAGTTTCAAACGCGGTCTGGCAGAAAATTTACGAGGTCAATGTTTTGTCGCATTTGTATCTTGCCCGCGCCGCGTTTCCTTCGATGCTCGCGCGCGGCGAAGGATATTTTTTGATTACGGCTTCGGCGGCGGGATTGCTCACGCATCCGTACGCCGCGCCGTATGCTGTAACGAAACACGCGGCGGTCGCGTATGCCGAATCGCTTTCCATCGAATTTCACGACGCGGGAATTAAAATTTTTTGCTTGTGTCCGCAAGGCGTACGGACGCAGCTGATTGCGAGCGCGGAAGGCGAAGCGGAAAATTTTCTGTTCGCCGATTCGATTTCGGTTGAGGCGTGCGCTGACGCGGTTGTTAAAGGTTTGGAAAGCGAACAATTTTTGATTCTGCCGCACGCGGAAGTCGCCGGATATATCGTCAACAAAGCGGAAAATTACGACCGCTGGCTGCATTCGCTGAGGAAAATACGAACGGTGATTTTGGCGGAAAAGAACAAGTCGGAAAGCGCAAAATCTTAGCGAGTTTTTGCGAAAAACTTTGCATTCTGTGCGGTAGAAAATTACTTAAGTTGCAGAGAACGCAGGGTGAATTTTACTGATCTGATCGGCTGCAAGAGAGAATCAAAAATTTGATAAAATTAAAATTATGAAAAAACGATTATTGGGAAAAGATTTGGAAGTTTCGGAAATCGGTTTGGGTTGTATGGGAATGTCGGCTTTTTATTCGGGGCGCGACGACGAGGAATCCGTTAAAACGATTCACCGCGCTTTGGAATTGGGCGTAAATTTTCTCGACACAGCCGAAATGTATGGACCTTATACCAATGAAGAATTAGTCGGCAAAGCCGTCAAAGGCAAGCGCGACGAATTTGTGATTGCGACGAAATTCGGCATTTATCCCGACCCGAACGATGCGAATAAGCGCATCATTGACGGCTCGCCGGAAACGGTTCGCCGGGCGGTCGAGGGAAGTCTGAAGCGGCTCGGAATCGAAACGATTGATCTTTATTATCAGCACCGCATTGACCCGAATACGCCGATTGAAGAAACCGTCGGCGCGCTGGCGAAATTAATCGAAGAAGGAAAAATTCGTTACATCGGACTTTCTGAAGCGGGCGCGGAAACTTTGCGAAAGGCTTCAAAGATCCATCCGATCACGGCTTTGCAGTCGGAATATTCTTTGTGGACGCGCGACCCGGAAGATAACGATGTGTTGGCGGCGTGCCGCGAATTGAATATCGGTTTTGTCGCTTATTCGCCGCTCGGACGCGGTTTTCTTTCCGGCGAATTCAAAAAATTTGAAGATATTCCCGAAGACGATTATCGCCGCACGAGTCCGCGCTTTCAGGGCGAAAATTTTGAAAAGAATTTGCGGCTCGTGGAAAAAATCGGAGAAATCGCCGAATCGAAAAACGTCACGGCATCGCAGCTCGCGCTCGCGTGGGTTCTCGCGCAAGGTCAGGACATCGTGCCGATTCCGGGAACGAAGCGGCGTAAATATTTGGAACAGAACGCGGGCGCGGCGGAAATCGTTTTAAGTCAAACGGAACTCGCGCAAATTGATGATGTTTTTCCGAAAGACGCGGTTTCGGGACTTCGTTATCCCGAAGCGATGATGGCGACGGTGAACAGATAAAGGCGGAAGCGGGAACGCCGAATCTAAAATAATTATTTTAGATTCGGCGTTCCCGCTTCACACTTCAATATGCTTCAACTAATCGAGCCGACTTTGCTTTTGGATAAAAACAAATGTCTGAAAAACATCGAACAAATGGCGGCAAAGGCGCAAAAAAATAATGTTGCTTTGCGCCCGCATTTCAAAACTCACCAATCACGCGAAATCGGGCGTTGGTTCAGACCGTTCGGCGTGGAAAAAATCACGGTTTCGTCGCTGCGAATGGCGGAATATTTTTCGGAAGACGATTGGAAAGATATTACAGTCGCGTTTCCGGTCAACGTTCACGAAATTGAACGGATAAATTCGCTGGCGGAAAGAATCACGCTTAATTTGTTAATCGTCGCGCCCGAAACGATTGAAAAATTGGCAAACGAATTGAAGTTTCCGGTCAATGTGTTCGTCGAAGTTGACAGCGGCGATCATCGAACCGGCGTAAATGCCGACGATTTTGAATTAATTGACAAAATTATTTCCGAAATAAATCGTTTCAAAAAAATCAACTTCAAAGGATTTTTGACGCACGCCGGACACAGTTACGGCGTGAAATCGGACACGGCGGCGATTGCCGAAATTTACCAAAAAAGCGTTGATTCGGTGTTGCCTTTGAAAATAAAATACGCCGAAAAGTTTCCTGATTTGATTGTTTCCTACGGCGACACGCCGACGTGCAGCCTAATGGAAAATTTCGACGGCGTGGACGAAATCAGAGCGGGAAATTTTGTCTTTTATGATGTCGTGCAGTGCGAAATCGGTTCGTGCGCGGTCGAACAAATCGCCGTCGCAATGGCGTGTCCGGTTGTTGCGAAGTATCCCGAACGAAACGAAATTGTCATTTACGGCGGCGCGGTTCATTTTTCAAAAGACGCACTGCTTTTGCCGGGCGGAAAACGGAGTTTCGGCAAAGTCGTCAGGCTCGAAGATAAGGGTTGGGACACAGCGGAAACGGGCGCGTTTGTCAATTCGCTTTCACAGGAACACGGCGTAATCTACGCGCCGTTTGAAATGATCGAGCAAATTAAAATCGGCGATTTTGTCGGCGTTCTGCCCGTGCATTCGTGTCTGACAGCGGACGTGATGAAAAATTATGTAACGCTCGACGGCGAAAAAATCGAAAAATTTAATGGCATCTAAAAATTAAAATCGAAAATAAATCTATGAACAACGAAGAAAGAATTGTGCTGATTGCGCGTTTGAAGGCGAAGGACGACGCGGTTCAAGAAATAAAACAGGCGGCGTTGAAAATTGTCGCGAATTCGCGCGCCGAAGACGGCTGCGTGAATTATGACATTCATCAGGCAATTGACGACCCGACGGTTTTTATATGGCACGAAACCTGGAAAAATCAAGCCGCCATTGACGGGCATTTCGCCACCGATTTTTTCAGAGAATTTTCTGCCGCCGTCGAACGATTTGCCGCCGAACCGCCGCAGATAACTTTGACGAAAATGATCAGCGAAAAGGCGTAGCGAAGCGAAGTTTGATAAAATAAAAATCTATTTTACGGAGAACAAATATATGCATTTTACAAGAAAAGCGGAAGCCGATTGGGACGGCGGAATTATGGACGGCAAGGGAAATCTAAAGCTCGGCAGCGGCGCATTCGAAAGCGCGTATTCGTTTCAATCGCGCTTCGGCGACGACACGAAAGCGACCAATCCTGAAGAATTAATCGCGGCGGCGCACGCCGGTTGTTACACGATGGCTTTGTCCGGCAATCTCGGACGCGCCGGTTACACGCCGACGAATATTCACACGACCGCCAATGTCAAAATCGAAAAACAGGGCGACGGGTTTGTGATTCCGAATATTGATTTGGTCACGGAAGCGACGGTCGAAGGCATCGAAGACGAAGAATTTCAGAAAATCGCCGAACAGACGAAAAAAACTTGTCCCGTTTCGCAGGTTCTGGCGGGCGCGGATATTAGCCTGAAAGCAACATTAAAATTAGTGAAAAACTAAAAGTGAAAAACTAAAAGTAATAAAACGCTCAGTGGAAATTTGTTTTAAGCGCAAAGTGAGTTAGTTTTTAGCTCACTTTGCGCTTTTCACTTTTCACTATTCGCTTTTAGTTTTTCACTTATTTGCCCGCGCCGCGTCCGGTTTTTTGCTGAAGTTCATCAATTCGCATTGAGGCTTCGGCTTTGGTGAGATTTTCGTCAAATTCTACGCCCGCTTCCTCGCTCAAAGTCGAAAGATAAGATTTCTGCGCGCCGGTCATCGCTTCGTCGCCGGTCGTCCAATTTTCCGGGTCTTTGATCGTATTGCTTTCTTCCGCCTGCTCTTGAATTTTTTTGTCTGCCATAACTTTACTCCTGTATGATTTTGTTTCAGTGATTAAACACTATTTAGTCTGTTGCACGAAACGTGCCAGAAAACAGACAATAAAAGATTGCAAATTGTAACAAAACTTGTTACAATTACTCATATATTGAGTCGTGAATTTGCCGAATGACAATGTTTTGCGGTTTAATCAAATAATAAACAGGAAATTATCATAAGGAGAAAAAATGAGCGAATTTGTAAAGGAAGCGACGGATAGTAATTTTGAATCGGATGTGCTGGGCGCGGACAAACCCGTGCTGGTTGATTTCTGGGCGGAATGGTGCGGACCGTGCCGGATGATCGCGCCGTCGGTCGCCGCCATCGGCGAAGAATATAAAGACACAGCGGGCGTTTACAAAATGAACGTGGACGAAAATATGAACGTGCCGCAGCGTTTCGGCATTCGCGGCATTCCGACCTTAATCGTTTTCAAAGGTGGGCAGGAACAGGAAAGAATCGTCGGTGCGGTTTCGCGTGAAGCGATTGCGAAAGTATTAGATAAATACGTCCAGTCGTCCGATGAATCTACGGTTGCCGCGTAGAGCGAAGCGATTGATAAATAAGCATAAAATTTATATTTGAAATAAACGAAAAAGGGAAAAGTTTTTACGGACTTTTTCCCTTTTTTGGCTCTGTTTTCTTCGACGGCAATCAGTTTTCACTGGCTGATCTTTATTTGGTTTCTTTTGTCTCGATTGCTTTGGACAACGCCCAAAAGCCGCGCCGGATAAGTCGCAAAGTTTTCGATTTCGACTTGATACTGCTGCGATTTTTTATTGAAATCCATTTTAATTTGTGCCGCCGCGATGTAAGTTCCTTCGCCTTTGCCGGTTTGCGGATCAATGAATAATTCGATTACGCCGAACGGATAATCCAAAGAACGATAGCCGCCGCGCAATTCGGCAAACTGCGTCCAGCGTTCAAAAACGATAAAAATTCGACGCTTGCCGTCAACCGTGCTTTCGCGCACGACATTGACGGGAACGCCGACCTTCGCGCCGACCGAAAATCTGCCTAAATCTTCTTTTTTTATCGCGTTCAGCAAATCGTCCTGCTTGCCTTCCTGCAAAGTATTTAGAAAACTCTGCGCCTGCTGATTGGAAGTTTGATTGTTGATGTTCAAAGTGAAGTCGCGCGTCGTGGTTTGCGTGTTCAGCCCGCTGCCGTAATACAGAACCGTTCCCGTAAACGTTTCCGTTTGCGCGTATAAATTCGACGCAACCAAAAGAATTGAAAAACACGATGCGATTAGCCCGTAAAATTGAAATTTTTTCATAATCTTATTCTCCCTTGTTTATTTGATCAACTTTAGCATTCTAATTTGAAGCCTTAAGTTTAGTAGATGACAAAGCAGAATAAAATTTTCGCCGGTTTATTTACGAAATCGCCGCGCTTTTTTCCTTGAATTCGTCCAACACATCAAACACTTGCAGCGCGTATTTGACGTTGCCGAACGGCGCGGAAACTTGCACGCCCTGAATCAAATCGCGGATTTCCGTGAGCGATTCGCGGGCGATTTGCAAACCTTCGTCGCGGGCAGCTTCTTTGGAAACATCCGAAGCCCGCCGCATTCTATCGAGAATTTCTTCGGTAACGACCACGCCCGGAACTTCGTTGTGCATAAATTCGGCGTTGCGAATCGAAACGAACGGGAAAATTCCGGCGACAATCGGAATGCGGCAATGTTCGATTCTTTTTAAGAAATCTCTGAGCTGTTTCGTATCGTAAACCGGCTGCGTGATGGCGTATTCCGCACCCGCTTCGACCTTCCATTCAAAGCGGCGAATTTCTTCTTCGACGTTGACCGCGCCCGGATTGACACCGACACCGATTGAAAATTGCGTCGGGCAGCCAATCGGATTGTTGCCTAAATCAAGCCCGTGATTGAGCTTGTTGACCATATTCGTCAAGCCGATTGAATCAATATCAAACACGGCGGTTGCGTCCGGGAACGGTCCCATTTTCGGTGGATCGCCCGTGATAATTAAAAGATTATGCACGCCGAGAGCCGCCGCGCCGAGCAAATCCGACATCATTCCCAAAAGATTTCTATCGCGGCAGCAATAATGCAGAACGGCTTCGATGCCGATTTCGCGCTCGACCAGAATCGCCGTCGCCTGCGCCGACATTCGCGTTTGCGCTCGCGGACCGTCGGGGATATTCACCGCGTCAACGCCGTTAATTTTCAAGAGTTTGATAGATTCGAGCGTTTTCGCCGCGTCGCAGCCTTTCGGCGGCAAAACTTCAACCGACGTGACGAACTCGCCGCGAGCGATTTTTCGCGCCCAATTCGAGCGGTTTTCCTGCGGAACGACCTGCACGTCAAACGGCTTCAAATCTATTACTTTCGCGCTTTCAATAGTTTTTGAATCGGATTTGAGACGGCGCGGCGAAACGGCGCGCACCGAATCGGCGATTAATTTAATGTGCTGCGGAGTCGTGCCGCAACAGCCGCCGATAAACGTCGCGCCCGCCTTGATAAAACGCTTGGCAAACTTCGACATATAATCGGGCGAACACATATAAAATTGTCTGCCCTGCACATCGCGCGGCAACCCGGCGTTCGGCTGCGCGGAAAGTTTTTTCGTCGTTGCGCCGCGCATTTTTTCGAGCGCGGTCAGAATGTGCGTCGGTCCAACGCCGCAATTCAAACCGATGACATCCGCGCCGAGTTCGTCTAATTTTCTCGTAAAAGTTTCCGCGTCCGCGCCGAAAATGGTTTTGCCTTCGGTGGTGATCGTAATCTGCGCGACGATTGGCAAATCGCTTCGCTCCCTGACGGCGCGAATCGCTTGTTCGATTTCGGATAAATCGGAAAAAGTTTCGAGAACGAATAAATCAACGCCGCCCTCGACGAGCGCGGCGACTTGTTCGGCGAACATTTCTTTGGCTTCGTCGAACGAAGTCGGACCATACGGTTCGATTCGCAAATCGAGCGGTCCGACTGCACCGGCGACGAAGGCATTTTCGCCCGCCGCTTCGCGTGCTAATTTCACTCCGGCAACATTGATTTCGCGCAGTTTATTTTCGAGACTGTATTGCTGAAGCCGGTGGCGCGTCGCCCCGAAAGTGTTCGTTTCGATAATGTCCGCGCCGGCTTTGACGTATTCGCTATGCACCTCGCGCACCAGGTCGGGCGCGGTCAAATTCAGTTCGTCGTAAGAGCGGTTGATGTAAATCCCTTTGTCGTAAAATCTCGTCCCGATTGCGCCGTCAAAAACGTAAACGCCGTCGCTTTCGAGTAATTCTCTGAAATCCTTCATTTGTTTTTAGTTTTCGGGTTTTTAGTGTTTAGTTTTTCGTTAAGAACCGAACAATAAAAAGCCAAAACGCATTTTTATAAATTGATTGCCTGCCGTCGGCAGCTTCGATTTAAAGACAGGAAAAAATCGAAGCTGCCGACAACAAGCAAAACAAAAAATCCCGGCTGACCGAACAGCGCGAGATTTTTCTTAAAATCTTTTCGTTGTGCTGTTTAGCTGTTTATTTAACGTGGTCGCAAGTCGCCGTAACTCACCACGAAACATATATAAAATGATGCGTTTTTCCCCGAAAACTGTCAAGGCGGCAAATGTTCGGTTTACTTTTGACATTTCGGGCAGAAATACGTCGAGCGTCCGCCCTGTTTTAATCTTTGAATCGGCGTTTGGCAATTTACGCACGGCTCGTTTTCGCGGTCGTAAACGCGCCAGCCGATTGAGAATCCGCCGCCGTAATAACTGCCGTCAATGTTTTCCGGGTCAACATTCAGGGTCGAACCGTGCGCGATTGATTCGTGCAAAACGGCGCGAATTTTTTCAAAAAGAACGTCGGCTTTTTTCGTTGAAATTTCGTTTGCCGACGTTTGCGGATTGATCCGGGCGAGAAACAACGCTTCCGAAGCGTAGATGTTGCCGAGACCTGTAACCTTTGTTTGGTCGAGCAGAAATTCTTTCAGGTTTTTCTTCGATGTCTTTAAAATCGCGCGAAAATATTTTTTATCGAATTCGTCGGAAAACGGTTCGGGCGCGAGCTTTTTTAATTCTTTCGTTTCGTGCAAATCATCGGTCGCCACGATTTTCATCAAGCCGAAATGTCTTTGATCCTGAAAAACAAGACGCGTTTCGTCCGTAAAATAAAAAGCGGCGTGCGTGTATTTCGGATTTTCGCGCGCCAAGGGCAGAAGCATAAACCGCCCGCTCATCCGCAAATGCGCGATCAAAGTGTTTCCGTTGTCCAAATCGAACAATATATGTTTGCCGCGCCGCCGGACGAAATTGATCCTCGCATTCGCCAATTTTTCGGCAAAATCGGCGGGCGAATGAGACGGCGCAAGCCGTTCGCGCAACAGCTCGGCGACGACGATGCGCCGATTTTTGACGAGTTTATCCAAAGATTGCGCGACGAGTTCGACTTCGGGCAGTTCGGGCATAGCTTTTAAATTACGAATTTCAAATTACGAATTACGAATATTTGTTTTTGACGATTTTCAATCAATAAAGACGTTTTCAACTCGTAATCTGACATTCGTAATTCGTAATTTGAAATTCGTAATTGATCTTAAATTTTGGTGTAGTCGGTCAGCGAAGTTTTATCGCCGAGAACCGCACCGTCGCTGATCGAGACATTTCTGCCGATATGACAGCTGCGTCCGATGACCGCGTTTTTGATTGTCGCCTGGCTTGAAATTCGGGTGTGCGCCCAGACGACCGAGTTTTCGATGACGGCTTTTTCTTCGACGTGAACGCCTGCGCCAATGACCGAGTTGATAATTCTGGCGTTCGGTTTGATCACGCAGTCGTCGCCGATGATTGAAGTTTTGTCAACAATCGCCGTCGTCGCCACGTCGGCTTTTGACGGTTTTTTCGCTTCAAAGCCTTTTATTTGTCCGCTCAAAAAATCCAGATGCGCCGCCAAATAGCTTTCCGGCGTGCCGATGTCGCGCCAGTAATTTTTGTCCATCACGAACGCGAAAAAATCGCGGTTTTGTCGCAGAAGCTCCGGGAAAATATTATATTCAAACGACGAATTTTCACCCGCCGGAATCAAATCCAGAACGCTCGGTTCTAATATGTAAATTCCGGCGTTGATGTTTTTGGTCGTCAGACCAACAATTTCTTCGGACTTTGGCTTCTCCAGAAAACGCGAAACTCTTTTGTTTTCTTCGGTTTCGACCAGACCGTAAGCCGCCGGATTTTCGACCGGCGTTAAAACAATCGTCGCTTCGGCTTTGTTTTGCTGATGAAATCCGATGACCTTGAAAACGTCCAAATCAGTCAATACGTCGCCGTTGAAAACGACGGTCGTTTCTCGAATCGCGTCTTCGGCAAATTTATACGCGCCGCCGGTTCCCATCGGCGACGGTTCGGTAATATAGCGCAAATTCACGCCGTAATCCGCGCCGTCGTCTAAAAGCAGCTCGATTTTGTCGGGCTGATAGTTGAGCGAAAGCGTGATGTCCTTGATTCCGGCGCGCCGCAAAATTTCGATTTGATACAACAAAAACGGGCGATTGAGAACCGGAACAATCGGTTTCGGCGTGTACACCGTCAGCGGTCGAAGCCGCGTGCCTTTACCGCCGGCTAAAATTAGTGCCTGCATAAAAATCTCTTAAAAAGCCAAACTTTAAGACTAAAAAAATAAGCCGAAAAAATCAAAACCGCCGCGACCGAATAAATATTTGATAAAACATTATCAAAGTTGTTAAAAATCGTTGACATAAATTCCGCTCTCGTGCTAATTTTATTTTGGAGATTAAGCAAGAAATTTAATCTGCGCTCTATCCGTCCTCTCCGACAGCTTTTCCGGCATTATTTTACGAACAAAACTAACTGTATTTGGCATTTGATTCACAATGAGCTTTGATAAAATAAAAGCGATGCGAAATGCCGAGCGATTTCTGTCGCAAGGCAAAATTCGCGCGGCAATCAACGAATATCAGCAAGTCGTCGAACACGACCCGAAGGATTTCAGCACGTTAAACACGCTCGGCGATTTATACGCGAAAAACTCCGAATCGAAGGAAGCGGTTGGTTGTTTTACGCAGGTCGCCGAGTATTACAATATGCAGGGCTTTTCGCAGAAAGCCATTGCGATTTACAACAAAATTTCGCGCATCGAACCGGCTTCGATGGAAATTTCGGCGAAATTGGCGCAGCTTTATCAATCGAAAGGCTCGATTGCCGAAGCCCGCCGCCATTACACCGCGCTCGCCGAACATTATCAAACCAAAGGACAAAAAATCGAAGCTCTCGCCATCTGGAAGCAGATCGCCGAACTCGACCCGCACAACACCGACATTTATCTGAAAATCGCCGAATCGTGCTGGCAGGAAGAACAATTTGACGAAGCCGCGCACGCCTTTACCGAAGCCGGTTTTCGATTCGTCAAACAGGAAAAGTTTGAAGCGGCGGTGACGGCATTTTCGAGAGCTTTAGAAACGAAGAAAAACGATTTGCGGGCTTTGAAGGGATTAGTCAAAGCGCAAATCAGCCTGGGCGACGCGCCGGACGCGGCGGAAACGCTCGAAAAAGTTTTGCGCGAACAGCCGAACAACCGCGACGTTCTCAATCTTTTGGCGGATTGTTATCTGGAAATGAACGATGCGGCGCAAGCCGAACAGATGACGATCAGATTGGTCGAGCAGGAGCCGGGCAATTTCCCGAAATTTCTTGATCTCGTTAAACTTTATTTGAAAAACGGCGATTCGGACGCGGCGACGCGCATTCTTTCGCTCGCCTCCGAACATCTGATAGTCGGCGGTCGCGGCGAAGACCTTTTGCAGTGGACGAACGAAATCTTAACGAGAAATCCCGAACAGCTCGAAGCTTTGCGGCTCGTCGTTCGTTTTTACAGCTGGCAGCGCAACGAAAACGCGATCAAAGAATCTTTGCAGAGATTGGCGGAAGCGGCGAACGCGGTCGGCTCGGTCGAAGACGAACGTTACGCGCTTTCGCAGCTTGTTTTAATCGCGCCGCAGGAAACCGAATTCGTGCGGCGGCTGCAGGAACTCGGAACGCTCTACGGCTTCGAGCCTGATTTGCCCGCGGAATTAAATGCGAACGGCAACGGCTCGTATAGCGAAGAAGTTACTCCGTTCCAGACGTTTGAAATCGTGCCGCCGGAAACAATCGAACCTCAGACCGAACGGCTCGCCGAATACGATTTCGCCGAAGTGCAAACTCCTTATGGATTTGAAACGAACGGCGCGCGTCAAAACGATTTCGAGCCAGGCGAAGCGGCTGACGCAGCGAACGGTTTTGCTTTCTACGCCGCTCCGGTCGAAGAAGCGACCGTCGTCGAAACCGATTTTCAAACAAACGGCGGCGCGGAATTTTTCGAGCAGGCGGCTGAACAATTTGAAGACACCGGCGCGCCTCCGGCGGATGAAGATTTAAGACCGGCTGACGCGCACCGTCTGCAAAAAGAACTCGAAAGCGTCGAATTTTACGTCTCGCAAGGATATTGCGATTTAGCCCTAAAAACGCTCGACGAACTCGAAGCGCAATTCGGACGGCGCAGCGAACTCGAACAAATTCGGCGGCAATTAAACGACGCTTCGGCGCAGAGCGAAGAAAACAAATTCGACGACGATATTTATGAAGCGACGGCGCAGAACGATTTTGCCGAACCGGAAATTTACGAGGTCGAGCCGGTCATTGAAGACGAACCGATCGTCGAAGACGTACAAACCGTCGTCGAAGCCGCGCCGGAACCGCAAATCGTTTCAAAGTCGAAAAAATACGAGGACATCGAAGAGCTGAAAAATGAAATCGGCTTTGAAGAAGAATTGTCGGAAAGCGACGATACATACGAAACGCATTATCATTTCGCCACCGCTTACAGGGAAATGGGCTTGATGGAGAAAGCCATCAAGGGATTTCAAGACGCGGCTAATCTGGTCGAAGTCAACGACGGAACGCGCCGTTTTTTCCGCTGTGCAAATCTTTTGGGGCATTGTTTTATGGAAAAGAAAATGCCCGCGCTGGCGGTGATGTGGTATGAACGCGGTTTGCAGGTCGCCGATTTAAATGACGAAGAAAAGCACGCGCTCTATTACGAACTCGGCAACGCGCTTGAAGCCTGCGGCGAAACAGAAAAATCGGCGGGTTATTTTCAAAGACTTTACGCCGAAAACGTCGAATACCGCGATGTCAGCCAGCGGCTGCACGGAATTCAGTCATACAATTCGGCTTCGTAAAACGAATTCCGGTTGTTTATCTGCGGAAAATTAAAGAAATAATTTGACGGTATGGTTGCGAAACTGACCGTCATTTTTTATTCGCACATTTTAAAAAAATAAGACTAATAAATACCCGTGCCTTTATGAAACACTTTTAGTGTCAAAGCCTGTAGTTTTTATGGCGAGAGACTGCTAATTTTTTGTTCTGTATATTTATTCAACAAACATAACTAGTCGGTATAGGTTTATCACCTGTTCCTCCAAACTGAACTCCGGTAAAACCGGATGTCGAACGTTGAATCAACCAAGTGTCATTGCGATAGACTCCGATGTCGGTTTTTCCGTCGCCATCATAATCCGCTGGAACAGGAATGTCGGTTGAAATTCCAAATTGAATACTCGTAAATCCTAGTTGTGAACGTTGTATATACCAGAATCCGTTTGACGGGCGAAACACTCCGAAGTCCGCCTTTCCATCACCGTCGTAATCGGCGGCTACCACCTTGTCCTCTGTCGAACCAAACTGTAACCCGGTAAATCCATCACGACTTTGCTGCACATACCAAGTGCCGGTTGACGGTCGAAACACCGCGTAATCAGCCTTGCCGTCGCCGTCAAAATCTGCCGCGACGGGTTTGTCTTCGCTCAAACCGAACTGAACGGCGGTAAATCCGAGCTGACTTTTTTGAATAAACCAAGTGCCGTTTGACGGGCGATAAACGGCAATGTCATCTTTACCGTCCGCGTCAAAGTCGGCGGGAACAGGAATATCTGTCGGTTCGCCGAACTGCACGGCAGTAAACCCTAACGTTGAGCGTTGTAGATACCAAATACCGTCACGATATACGGCGACATCGGTTTTGCCGTCGCTGTCATAATCAGCGGGAACCAGCTTATCGCCCGCGGCTCCAAATTGCCGCTCATCAAAACCCGATTGCGAATTAAGCAGATACCAGATGCCGTCTGACGGACGAAACACGGAAACGTCCGCTCGCCCGTCGCCGTCGAAATCAACGTCGTTGGCATTCAGCAAAATCCGGGCAATGCCGGTTCTTCTCGCCCCCGCCACTGCACTAAACTGTCCGCCGACAATTAGTTTATCATCCGATGTGACGAGTAATGCTCTGACATTAAAGACGTTTTGCAGCAACGTCTGGACTCTGTTCGATCCGTCCAGTCGGACTAATGAGGAGGCTACACTGACAATGATCCGTCCATCGTTTTGGAAAACAATATTGTAGATGCTCTCGAAAAATCGTTGCGGGACGAAAGATGGATCACGGCTGCCGTCCGCGTTCAGGCGGAAAACATAGTATACCGAAGTTTTACCGTATGGAAACGAACCGGCGGTCGCCACTTTGCCGTCCGGCGCGACGGCGAAGATCGAACCGACATCGGTCGGCATATTAAAGGTCGGGTCAATCGTGCCGTCCGTGTTCAGGCGCGGATTCGTTTTAGTGATACCGTTGACCGTTAGCGTGCCGGAAACGAGTATTTTTCCGCCGGGCTGAACAAACATTTGACCGATGATGGTAGCCGTTGCGTCATACGAAGCGTCAACCGAGCCGTCCGTATTCAGCCGCACCAGATAATTGCGCCCGGAGTTTCCGTAGTTTTGAAAATTTCCGCCCACCAAAATTTTTCCGTCGGCTTGCACGGCTAAGGAGTTGACTTGGGCAAATTGATAGGTTGTTGGATAAGTAAAAGTCAGCGGCGTAAATGACGAATCGAGGCTTCCATTTTGATTAAGCCGAAAGACCCCGTAGTTTTCCTGATTGTTAAATCTGAAATTTCCGCCGATTAAAATTTTTCCGTCGGCTTGAAAAGCGATTGCCGCATATATGAAACTGACCCCTTGAGCCGTGTTAGTAATCGGTGCGGTAAAGCTGAAATCGGTGTCGGTGCTTCCGTCCGGATTCAGACGGGCGAATGAGAGGGTAGGAAAATCATTAACCCGCACGAAAAAGCCCGCCATTAAAATTTTTCCGTCGGGTTGCGCCTTTAAGTGCGTGACCGTTCCGCTGACCAAGCCTAAATCGGGCGAAAAACTCTGGTCGAGCGTTCCGTTTGCATTCAAGGTCATAAAACCCTCGCGGGCGACGCTGGTGTTCGAGAAACCATAGCTCACGAGAATGCGCCCGTCCGGTCGAAGTGCCAGCGGAATCAGCGCGTCATAACCGAAGCTTTCGCTGGTCATGGCATCGAAAGTCATATCCTGCGTTCCGTCGGCGTTGATTCTGGTCAGGCGTTTTTTCAATGGCGGCGGGATGTTGCTGAAATTATACCCGCCGGTGCCGCCGATCAAAATTTTTCCGTCGGGTTGGAGGATCATTCCGTAAACATTATAACTGCTGTAAGTTGCATAAGCCGGAAAGTCAAAATCGCGCATCCCGTTACTATACAGCCGCATAACGCCCGCGCCGCCGACGATAATGCTGCCGTCCGATTGGATGATTATTGAAGTCGTAGAATATAACGCCCCTGAGCCGGAGGAAGATGGAAGATTATTGCTGAAAGCAACGTCTCTTGTTCCATCGGCGTTGAGTCTTTCGATTCTGGCAGACGAATACTGACCGAAGCCGACGAGAATTTTACCATCGGGCTGAAGCGTGACGACTGTCGGCGGTGGGGCATTGAAGTAGGTGAAAGGTGTAAAGGATTGGTCGCGGCTTCCGTCCGCGTTTAAGCGAAATGTTCCACCGCGATTAAGACCATCATTCTGATCATAATAAAGCGTGCCGACAATAATCTTGCCGTCCGGTTGAATAGCGCAACCTCCGGCATACAATATCCCGACGGGATTAAAAGACGTATCCAGCGTTCCGTCGGCGTTCAATCGAACTAAGCCGCCGCGATTTTGTCCGTTGGTAATAATATTGGAAAAACGAACCAGAATCTTGCCGTTTGACTGTAAGGAAAGCTGCGCGTCGCCGCGGCTCAACACGACGGAATCGAAAATCCGGTCAACGCTGCCGTCCGCATTGAGTCTCGTCACTTTGTATTGCTCGTCGCCCAGAATATCCTGGCTTGATAAACGGACAACAACCAGCTTCCCGTCGGGCAGAACCAGAGCGGAACTCAATCCGTAGGTACGCATACCCAAGACGGGAACAAAAGTGCTGTCCAGACGAACTTTGCCAATCACTGCCCGCCCGCCACAGATATTGATAATCAGGACGGTTATTGAAAAAAACAATATACGAAACGTATTTGATTTTTGAAAAGGTAATGAAAGCATAATTAGTCTCCTTATGAGCGCGTTACTACATATATTTATAGAAAATAAATGAATAGTCGGCTCTCAGTCAATCAAAAAAATGAAGGGCGTTCGTGACAAGCAAACTCTTTTATTAAAAGTAATTTTATTAAGTTTGTGACTGTTATGATAAAAAATCAAAAATTTGTCTCAAAAACGAGCGTTTTCTCTAACATTATCGCCGCGTTATTAAAATGGTTTCAACTTACCATTCTGAGAAAAAGACTCGTCTAAAATTAGCAAATTCGTAAAGATACCTGAAAACAATTCGCCGGAATTGATTAAAGAAAATGAATAAATCTTTGTGTGCGGTTTGTATGCCAACTGTGAATAACTTAACAAAACCCAAGATAACTATTATAATTATCCAGTTAGATATTTGCTAAATAAAACGAAGTAAATCAAACTTGGCAAATATAGGAAAAACAGCAATTTATGGTTGCGAAACTGACCGTCATTTTTTTTGTTATCTTGTGTCTCGAAGCGGGCATCGTTCTGACCGTTCTGCCGTGGGTCAGCGTTAGCGGTCTCGGCGATTGGGGCGACAATTTTCTGTTGGCGTTCGTTTCGGCGAAGGCGAATTTGCCGATTCTGCAAAAAACAATTGCATCAAACTGGTTTCGCGGCGCGATCAGCGGACTCGGACTGCTCAATTTGTTTATCGCGTTTTGGGAAATCGCGCATTTCGAGCGGGCAGTTAAAATGCTCGAAGGCAAAGAACCCCCGCCGAAAAAATGACGAGCCGAAAGTGAAAAAAAATAACGCGTCCGCAACCTTTCTGACTTATTTAATCACCGACGGAACGACGAGCGACTTAAATTTCAAGACGAAAAAATCCGCTGTTTTGAAATTAATCGAAACTGCCGTTCAAACAAAAATCTCGCTCATCCAAATCAGAGAAAAAAACTTAGCGGCGCGGTTCGTTTTTGAAATCGCGCTCGAAGCCGCAAAAATCGCTGGTCAATCGGAAACTAAAATTTTAATCAACGACCGCGCCGACATCGCGCTCGCCGCCGGTGCGGACGGCGTTCATCTGACTTCAAACTCGATTTCCGCCGACGTTATCAGACAAGCGTTTCCAAAAAATTTTATCGTCGGCGCGTCGGCGCATACGCTCGAAGCAGCGGAGAAAGCCCGCGCGAACGGCGCGGATTTTGTCGCGTTCAGCCCGATTTTTCACTCGCCCGGCAAAGGCGCGGCGCAGGGAATCGAAATGTTGAAAACGATTTGCGAACGATTAAATCCGTTTCCGGTTATCGCGCTCGGCGGAATTGACGAAACAAATTGGCGCGACGTTTTGCAGACGGGCGCGAGCGGGTTTGCGGCGATTAGATTTTTGAATGACGCGGAAAATTTGAAAAAAATCCGCCGCGATTTTTCAAATTTTCGGAGGACGGAAAATGATAAATAACCCGAAAAATCTGAATCCGAAAGTCTGTCTGACCGTCGCCGGACTTGATCCGTCGGGCGGCGCGGGCATCGTCGCGGACACCAGAACGTTTTCGGCGTTCGGTTGTTTCGCCGCCGCTGCCGTCACGTCGATAACGTTTCAAAATACCACCGGCGTTTTCGGCGCGGCGCATCAAACGGCGGAAACCGTGCGCCGTCAAATCGAGCCGGTGATCGAAGATTTTGAGATTGCGGCTTTGAAAACAGGAATGTTGCCGACCGGCGAGATTATCGAAGACGTGGCGCGGCTCGTCAAGGAAAATAATCTGCCGAATTTTGTCGTTGATCCGGTCATTCGTTCGACTTCGGGTTTCGATTTGATTGAGGATGCGGCGTTGAAAATTTTGATTGAAAAACTTTTCCCGCTCGCCGCCATCGTTACGCCGAATCTGCCCGAAGCGGAAAGAATTACAAAAATAAAAATCGAAAGCAGAACGGACATCGAACGCGCGGCGAAAGTGATGCGAAATCTTGGCGCGAAAAATGTCTTAATCAAAGGCGGGCATTTTTACGAAGGAGCAAATCGCCGGGCGCAAGGCTCGAATGAAACCGGAAAGGCGCGGGATTTTTTATTTACCGGCAATGATTTGCATATTTTTGAAGCGGATTTTATCGAAACCCGCGCGACGCACGGCACGGGCTGCACGCTCTCGGCGGCGATTGCGGCGAACCTCGCGCTCGGCAAAAATTTAGTCGAAGCGGTCGAAACGGCGAAGCGTTTCGTGACCGAAGCGATTCGCCGCGCGCCCGTTTTGGGCGCGGGAAATTCGCCGCTCAATCATTTAATCGAAGATTTTTAATTGCGAAAAAAACGAAGCAAATTCGCGCAAATTAAAATTCTGATTTACGTTGCGCTTTGGACATTGAACGCAAAAATTGGCACAATAAACGGGTTAAATTTTATCGTTTCAGCCGACTCCGAATGCCTTTTCGCAAAATCGAAAATCAAGACGCAAAATGCAGTTAATAGATTCAGAAAAAGAAGTTTCCGAGCCGGGCGGTTTGCGCCTTGTGGCGGACAACCGCGCGCCGCAGAAATTTCCTTTAATCGAAAAACAGTTCGTCAATTTTATGTTTCTGCGCGTCAACCCGGATTGGCGCAAGCTCGGTGCGGCGGCGAAAAAGGAATTTAAAACGGAATTTCAACAAATTTTCGAGAGCTTCGACGACGACCTTCTGCTTTACAGTTATTCGCTGGTCGGCTTCGATTCAAAGGCGGATTTGATGCTCTGGCGCATCGGCAACTCGCTCGATTTGATACAGGAAATGACGGCGAAACTGTACCGCACGGATTTCGGTAGCTTTATCGAAACGACCGACAATTATCTTTCGGTGACGAAGAAAATGATGTTTCTCGCGGCGAGCGAAACGAACGACGCGGAAGACCGCTATCACGTCAAGGCGGGCGCGAAAAAATATCATTTCGTTTATCCGTGCGCCAAACACAGCGATTGGAACAACAAAACCGGCGAAGAGCGCGACGCGCTGGTCGAAGAAAATTTTATGGTCGGCAAAAAATTCGAGAATATCAAAATTCATCTGACGCACGCCTTCGGCTTCAGCGAACAGGAATTTATTCTCTCGTTTGAAACCGACGAACCGAAGGATTTTCTCGCGCTCGCCGAAGAATTGCGGCAAACGCCCGCCAGCAAATTTACAATGCGCGGAATGCCCGTTTACACTTGCCGCCAGCGCAGTTTGATAGATTGTCTGGACGCGCTCGGTTAGATTAATTACGAATTACGAATTACGAGTTGTTTTATTAAAATCTCGCAACGTAAAATTCGTAATTTGAAATTCGTAATTTGTAATTGATTATGGTTGCCCGAAAATTTATTATCAGCGGTTTGGTGCAGGGCGTTGGATTTCGATTTTTCACGCAGCGCGCCGCCGCGCGTCATCAGGTGCGCGGCTATGTCAGAAATTTAGCCGACGGGCGCGTCGAATCGCTTGCCGAAGGCGATGAAAAAGCGGTCGAAAATTTCAAGCACGATTTAACGACCGGACCGACTTTTTCAAAGGTCGAACATCTCGAAGAAATAGTTTTAGAACCGAGCAATTTATATCCGACGTTTAGGATTGAGAAATAGTTTTAAGTGAGCGGTGAGCAGTGAGCGGTAATTATAATCGCTCACTGCTCACCGCTCACTGCCGACTGAAAAAAATGGATCATTTAAAAAAACTGATACGCGAAGTGCCTGATTTTCCGAAGGAAGGCATCAATTTTTACGACATCACGACGCTTTTGAAAGACGCGGACGGATTAAAGCAAACGATTAACGCGCTCGCCGACGAATTTAAAGGCGAGCAGATTGATACGGTCATCGGCGTTGAATCGCGCGGATTTATTTTCGCCGCGCCGCTTGCCTATCACTTGGGCGCGGGTTTTGTGCCGGTCAGAAAACCGAAAAAACTGCCCGCCGAAAAAGTTTCCGTCTCCTACGAACTGGAATACGGCACGGACACGCTCGAAATGCACAAGGACGCGGTTGGGACGGGGCATAAAGTTCTCGTCGTTGACGATTTGCTGGCGACCGGCGGAACGGCGAAAGCGGTCGTTGATTTGGTCGAACAACTCGGCGGCGAAATCGTCGGACTGCTTTTTTTGTGCGAACTGAATTTCTTAAACGGTCGCGCCAAATTCGACGGTTACGACGTTCGTTCTTTAATCAAATACGATTCATAAACGCTTGACAATCCGCAATCCGCAATCCAAAATCCAAAATTGACTTTGCGCTCCCGTAGCTCAGTTGGATAGAGCGAGAACCTCCTAAGTTCTAGGTCGCAGGTTCGATCCCTGCCGGGGGCATTTTCTCAACGAGATTCAACTTGATTTGGAAACTAAAATTTGTACGAAATGCCGCCTGGAAAAGCAAATATCTGAATTCTCATTTCGTTGGCGCGCGAAAAATAAACGGCATCCTTGGTGTCGTCCCTGCACGAGAATTCATAATATGACTCGTTATTATGAAAATCACGCTCATTATACAAAGCATCACACGCTCCTTACAAAAAATAAGCGGCAGGAAAAAATGCTAAAGGTCTTAAACCATCTACACACTCATCCGTGTATTGATTGTGGAGAGTCAGACCCGGTTGTCCTTGAATTCGATCATCGTGAAAACACAAAGAAAATTTCTGCCGTAGCGGAAATGATTGGTCATAATTGCGGCTGGGAAAAAATTAAGACCGAAATTGAAAAATGCGATGTTCGATGTGCAAATTGTCACCGAAGAAGAACGGCATCAGAGCGAAACTATATGAGATTTTTTCTCTCGCAAAAAATAGACGGTGCGGAAAATTAAAGTTTTCTCCGTCGGTTTCTGGAAAGATTTCGGCAATCAAACTTTGTATTAAATAACGGAAGATAAAAAGGTGGTCAAGCGCAGTGGCAGGCAAAAGGCTCGTTCGTTGCTTTCCGTTAGGTTCATTCATAATCTCCGAAAATAGAAATCCTGAACCGCATTTATAAAAACGAATGCGGCTTTTTTTTTGAGTGCAATCAGCCAGCCAGCGATGAACTTTGCTAAACTTCTACAAATTACTTTTTCCCTTTTCATCTTTTCCCCTTTTTCCCTTTCTATGTCAAATTGTTGATGTATGCAAAAAGTTTTGACCGCCGCCGAAATGCGCGAAGTTGACCGTTTGACGACGGAGAAATACGGCATTCCCTCGCTTCTTTTAATGGAAAACGCCGCGCACGCTGCCGCTCGTGTTATCACCGAAAAACTCGGCGGCTCGGTTGCGGGAAAATTATTTTTAATTCTCTGCGGCAAAGGCAACAACGGCGGCGACGGCGCGGCTCTCGGAAGAATTTTATGGAATCAAGAGGCGAAAGTTCAAATATTTTTTTTTGGAAAAGTTGAAGAAACGAAAGGCGATGCCAAAACTAATTTTGAAATTTGCCAAAAGAACTACGAAGAGGAGAAATTGAAAGAAAAGGTTAGCTTCGGATTTTTTGAGTATTTTGAGAGGAAGTGGATAAACGAAGTTACGTCGATATTTCGTTCGGGTTTTTATTCAAATACCATTGTGGTTGATGCTCTATTTGGAACCGGCTTGTCAAAAAAACTTGATGGGCAAATGGCTGAACTCGCCAACAGATACGCCGGATTGAAGAATGAAGGTAAAATCTCCTATTTAGTATCTTTAGATATTCCGTCGGGCATAAATGCCGATTCCAGCAATCCGGTTGGAGAGAATTTTCAGGCAGATTTAACGATAACTTTCACCGCGCCGAAACTCGCCAACGTTTTGCCGCCCGCGTCGAATTTTAATGGCGAACTCGTCGTGGCGAATATCGGTTCGCCGCAGGAATTGATTGATAGTTCACCGTCGCGCATTTTTGTCGCCGAAAAATCAGACGCGCAAAACTGGGTCGAAAAAACCAAATATACAAACGATTCTTACAAAAATAAACGCGGACACGCGCTGCTCGTTGTCGGTTCGCGTGAATATGCGGGCGCGGCGATTTTGGCGGGAAACGCGGCGATGCTTTCGGGTGTTGGACTGACGACGATTGCGACGAGCGAATCGGCACAAACGACAATTCAGGCGAAGGTTTTAGAAGAAATTATCACGCGCGGTTTGTCCGAAACGCGCAACGGCGCGGTGGCGAAAAAGGCGTTCGCGGAAGTCGACAAACTGCTCGCAAAAATTGATGTCGTCGGCATCGGCTGCGGTTTGAGTTCGACGGAAAAAACGACGAAGGATTTCGTCCGCGAAGTCGTCACGAAAAGAAAAACGCCCGTCGTGATTGATGCCGACGCGCTGAACGCTTTGTCGCCGTTTGATTTGCAGGGGTCGGACGATTTGCCTTTGATTTTAACGCCGCACGAAGGCGAATTTTTGCGGCTGTTGGGAACGAAGAATAAAGACGCGATTAAAGACCGCGTGCAAGCCGCGCGCGATTTTGCGGAAAAACATCGAGTAATTTTAGTTTTAAAGGGCGAGCGCGTTTTAATCGCCGCGCCGAACGGAACGGTGGTGATAAATCCGACGGGCAATTCCGGTTTGGGCAAGGCGGGCAACGGCGACACTTTGACGGGAATTATCACGGGCTTTGTCGCGCAAGCTGGGCAGTTAAAAGTTGATATTTTTGAAACAATCGTCGCGGCGGTTTATATTTCGAGTCTGGCGGGCGACATTGCGGCGAAAAAATTCGGCAAAAGAACGATGCTTGCCTCGGACGTGCGCGAATGTTTGACAGAGGCTTTCGCTTCGCTGGAAACCGTAAAATAAATGGGAAACGTGCAGGCTGAAAAATTAAAAATTGAAAGTTTCATTTCCAATTCGCCCGATGAAACATTTGCGCTCGGCGAGCGAATCGGCGCGACGCTCGGCGGCGGCGAAATCATTCTTTTGAGCGGAAACTTGGGCGCGGGCAAAACGCTTTTGACGAAGGGCATTCTGCGCGCGCTCGATTTCAATATTGATGAAGTTACATCGCCGTCCTTTGCGCTCGTTAATTTGTATCGCGCTGAAAATTTTGACGTTTACCACATAGATTTCTGGCGGCTCGACAGCGTTGAAGATGTCGGCGCGGCAGTCGGTTTGAATGAAATTTTAGAAGACGAAAACGCAATCGTCATCGCCGAGTGGTCGGAAAGATTAAAGGAAATAAATTTTCCAAACAAAATCATTCGAGTTTTGATCGAAGGCGACGGCGACGAGGCGAGAAAGATTTCGGTAATGTAGGGGCGACGGCTCGTCCTCGCCCGTTGAGCGCGGGAGCGCGAAAATCCACGTTAAAAATTATTCACCAAAATCAATCTTGAAAACCAATAACGACGGGCGATGACAAGCCGTCGCTCCGCCGATTATTTGAAATATTTCTTTCCTTTTAACTTTTTCGGCAAATAATTTTCCTTTGAATACAGTTCGTAATCTTCACCATATTTCAAATCTTTCATCAATTTCGTCGGCGCGTTTTTGAGCATCGTCGGGACGGGCAGATTGCCGAGTTTCTCAGCATCTTGAAGCGCGGATTTGTATGCGTCGTATGCGCTGCGGTCTTTTTTGCAGTTGGCTAAATAGGCGACTCCGTGCGCGAGATTGATTCCGGCTTCGGGCAGCCCGACGGTTTCGACGGCGCGGAAAACGGCGTTGGCGACGACCAGCGCGGTCGGCTGGGCGAGTCCGATGTCTTCGGAGGCGAAAATGACCATTCGCCGCGCGATGAATTTTGGGTCTTCGCCGCCCGCAATCATTCTCGCCAGGTAATACATCGCCGCGTCAGGCTGCGAGGCGCGCATTGATTTGATGAACGCGCTGATGACGTTAAAATGTTCTTCGCCCTGTTTGTCGTAGCGCAGGAATTTCGATTGCAGCGTGTTTTTTAAGTTTTCGAGCGTGATTTTTTGATCGTAAAGCCGCGCCGTGTTTTCGATCATCGTCAATGCCTGCCGCGCGTCGCCGTTCGCCATCGCCACCAGCCAATCTTTCGCTTCCGCGTCTAAATCGAAACCGCCGCGGTCAATAATTCGTGCCATTTCCGCGTCGGAAAATTCTTCGAGAACGAAGACGCGCAATCTGGAAAGCAGCGCGGGAATAATTTCAAAGCTCGGATTTTCGGTCGTCGCGCCGATCAAAACCAGCTCGCCGTTTTCGACGAACGGCAGCAGAAAATCCTGCTGCGCTTTGTTGAAGCGGTGAATTTCGTCGAGGAATAAAATGCGCGGCTGATTCATCATTCGCGGCAGTTTGACGATTTTGCGAATGTCTTCCTTGCCGGCGGAAACGGCGGAGAGTTCGTAAAAATCGGCGTTGACGGCGTTGGCGTAAATTCGGGCGAGCGTCGTTTTTCCCGTGCCGGGCGTTCCCCACAAAACGAAAGAAAAAACGTGCCGCTGTTCAATCGCCAGCCGCAAAGGTTTGCCCGCGCCGACGAGATGCGCCTGACCGACATATTCGTCGAGCGTGTTCGGTCTGATTTGATTGGCAAGTGGTTGCATAAGGGTAAACAGTAAGCGGTGAGCAGTGAGCAGAAATTAAGTTTGGAAGTCAGCAACTTTAAAACAAAAACTGCTTACCGCTCACTGCTTACTACTCACTCATCAGGCACAAGGGCGCAGCGAAAACCTAAAAGCGTCCAATCGGCATCGCTTTCGACTTCGCTGATAAATGAAAAATCTTCGGGGGCGTTCGAGCCGACGGCGTAGCATTTGGCATTGCCGCTCTGGTCGCGGTAAAAGCCGAGTTCGAGCGATTCGGTTTGACTCCATTCGGGATGAAAAGCCGCGCCGATGAGATTGAAAACGACCGGCGGGCAAATCGTTAAGCGATAACCGTCGGGCATTAATCCGCGATTTTTCCAATCGTCGGTGATTAAATTAACGAGATTTCTGAGCGACGTGTAATTATGCGAATAGCGCGTGCCGGAAACGATTTTGGCTTGTCCGAAATAAACGGCGAACGGATCGGCTTTCGGCTCGAAACCGTAGGGCGTGCCGTAAAACTGGCGGTTGTCGGGCAGATATTTCGGCTTCATCGTTGATTCTATGCCGATCACGCGCCCTTGATGGCGGCGGTGTCCTTCCATAATCGCGCGGTATGATTCGGTTTTCTGATAATCGCGGTTTGCCGCGTCGAACCGGAGCGTCGGGTAAAGTTTTCTGCGATATTCTTCCGTGTCGATATGCACGGCTTCGGCGGTCGGGATAATGTGCCATTCGATATTGAATCGCTGTAGATGTTCAGCGATTTTCGGCGGCACCGCAAACGCTGCGCCCGCTTCGTTCGGAATCAATTCGGCGTTCTCATCAAGCTCGAAAAATTCGCGCAGACGCTTTTGCTTTTCGTCAAAGGAATTGTCCATAATGCATTTATTTTAACCGATTTTCTGTTAATTGACACGACTAAAAGCGATTGAGAATCTTTATTTGATATTTAGTATTTATCGGTCTGTCCCTTTTTTATTAGTGAATAGTTGATAGTTGACAGTTGATAGTTTTGGTTGCGAAAAAATCTGACAGCAAAAAATTTATGCCGCTCGAAAATCCGCGTCTCGTCATTAAAAAGAAATCGCGTCTGCTGAAAGTTTTCGACGGCAAAAAATTAATTAAAACTTACAAAATCAGTCTCGGCTTCGACGCGGAAGGCGACAAGCGCGTCGAAGGCGACGGCAAAACGCCAATCGGCGAATTCTACGTTTTCGCCAAAAACGATCAAAGCAAATTTTATCTGTCAATCGGCTTGAGCTATCCGAACGCGGAAGCGGCAAAGCGCGGCTTGCGCGAGAAGATCATTTCTTCCGAAGAATACGAAGCGATTATGAAGGCGGTCGAAGAAAAACGAATGCCGCCGCAAAAAACCGCGCTCGGCGGTGAGATTTATATTCACGGCGGTGGCGCAGAAACCAATTGGACGAAGGGCTGCGTCGCCGTGCGCGACGAAGAAATGAAGGAAATTTTCAACGCGGTTGAGGTCGGCGCGAAAGTCTTTATCAGTGATTAACTAAAAGGGAATAGCTTAAAATATAAAAAGAGCGGTGAAAAATAATTCTTAAATTTTTCACCGCTCTTTTTTAGTTTTTCACGAATTTAGTGCGTGTCATACGAGGCAATCGGCGTATCGGAAGTGTAGCCGAGCTGCGCTCCGAGAAGCGAATTATCAAAACTTTTCTGCGCGTAGAAAACGCCGCTCGTTTCGCGCCAGACGGCGATGTCGGTTTTGCCGTCGCCGTCGTAATCGTTCTGCGCGGGCAAATCGGTTTCCGCGAGTCCGAAATTTACCGCTCTTAATTGATTGTCGGAGCTTTGCAGAATATACCAGTTCAACGCGCCGTCGGATTTTCGCACGGCGGTCAAATCGGTTTTGCCGTCGCCGTCGTAATCGCCCGGCACGACCAAATCGCCGCCGATGCCGAATGGAACGCCGTAAAATCCGGCGGTGCTGCCAAGAATATAAAACGTCGTTGCGCCGCCCGTGCCGCTGCTTCGCGTGACGGCGATGTCGAATTTGCCGTCGCCGTCGTAATCGCCCGGCGCGGTCAAATCGGTTGACAAACCGAATTGCGTGCCGCTAAATCCGCCGGTCGAGCTGTTGTAAATATACCAATACATCGAGCCGCTTGTTCTTCTGACGACGGCGAAATCGGTTTTGCCGTCGCCGTCAAAATCGCGCGCAATAACTTCGTCGCCGACCGCGCCGAACTGTTTGGTTTGCAGCGTGTTCGAACTGCTCGCCAGATAGAAAAACGCGCCGTTTGAATAACGCCAGACGGCGAGATCGCCCTTGCCATCGCCGTCGTAATCGCCGGGCGCGAGCGTGTCGTAATCCGACGTGCCGAACTGCGAACCGCTCAGGCTGTTCGTGCCGCTTTTCAAGATATACCAGGAGCTGTCGGTGTTTCTGAAAACTCCCAGATCGGCTTTTTGGTCGCCGTCAAAATCGAGCGCGTTTCGCAGTTTGATTTGCGCCGTCGCCGCGTTCGAAAGCAGAATCAGCATCGCCGAAAATATCGTCAAGCGCGCGAGCGTTTTACCCAAAACATTTAAGTTCTTCATCCTTTTTTCTCCTTTAACATCAAGTTTGGCAAGCATTCAACGCCGTGTCGCAAAAGCGAGTTTTGCCGTCTGCATAAATTCGTTTATTGATTTCATTTCTTCTAACGGATAAAAGCATTCGGAATCGGCGCATCGGACGCGATGCCGAACTGCACGCTTGTAAATCCGGCGGTCGAGCGATTCAGATACCAGATTCCGTCTCGAAACACCGCGACATCAGCCTTGCCGTCGCCGTCGTAATCCGCCGGAGTCGGTTTATCGCTCGCTTGTCCGAATTGAATGCTCGTAAATCCGGCGGTGCTTTGTTGGATATACCAAATGCCGCTTGACGGACGGAAAACGGCGATGTCTGTTTTACCGTCGCCGTCGTAATCAACCGGAACGATTGTGTCGGCGGACGTGCCGAACTGTAAGCTCGTAAATCCGCCGGTTGATTGCTGGATGTACCAAATGCCCGTTGACGGACGATAAACCGCGACATCGGCTTTCCCGTCGCCGTCGTAATCAGCTGCCGCCGGTTTATCGCCCGACGCGCCGAACTGAACTCCTGTAAATCCGTTGGTTGATTGTTGGATATACCAGAAACCCGTTGACGGACGAAAGACGGCAACATCGGTTTTCCCGTCGTTGTCAAAATCGGCGGGAACGGGCGTGTCGGTTGACAAGCCGAATTGGACGCTCGTGAATCCTAAATTCGAGCGTTGAATATACCACGCGCCTTCGGACGGACGATAAACGGCGATGTCGGTTTTGCCGTCGCCGTCAAAGTCGCCCGGCACGATTACGTCGGTGGATGCGCCGAACTGCGTGCCGGTGAAACCGCTGGTTGATTGTTGGATATACCAGATGCCGCTTGACGGACGGAATACCGAAACGTCGGATTTTTTATCGCCGTCGAAATCGAAAAGCGTTTTTGTCGCGCTGTTTGTCGAATCGAGAGCGGTCGTCAAACTCAAATCCGCGCCGTAATCGCGCGTGTGGTCGCGCCAGACGCTGTGATAATGAATCTGAGTGCGAAAAACCACGCCGGTTTGACAGATAAATTCAATCCAGACGCTCGTGCCGTCTATTCTGACATAATTCGTATTCGTGTTCAGAAAGCTGCTCGCATCGCCGCTCGTGCCGTTGCCGGTGTAGGCGATATATGTATTGTTCAATTCGCTTTGATAAATGGAAAGCAGATTTGCGGCGACGGTATCGTCCGCGTCTTTGAGCCAGGGCTTCATCGCTTCAAGCACGAGCAATTTTTGCGCGTCGGTTAAAGAAGTTCCCGGTTGTCCGACTTTAGTCGCCGGAAAGGTTCCGTTGCCGCCGTTCGATTCGCCCGGCGCGAGCGTTACGTCGCTGTAGGTGGCGGAAATCTTGGCGGTCGCTAACTGGGTCGTCGTCAGCGAAGCGAGCATATTCGCCATCGCGTCGTGTTCCTGCGCGAGCGGCTGATAAGTCGTGCCGTTGACCGTGAACGCGGTTGACGGCTCAACGCCTTCAAACTGCGGCGTTGCTCCGACGACGTGACCGTTGTTGTATGCGATATTCGCGCCGTAATGATGTCCGCCGAATTGCAGCATCCAGCCGCCGCTCGTCGTCGGCGCGTTCAAAAACGCGATAAAATAAATTCCGCTGCTGTAACCGCTGCCGCCGCCGTTCGCATTTAGATAATCGTCGGCGGCTCTGATGCCGTTAAACTCGGCGTAGCCTTCGTTCGCCGCCGTTCCCGCCGCCGCCTGAATGACCTGCAGGGCGAGAGCCAGTTGACTGCTCGTCAGAGTGCTGAACTGAATTCCGTTACGGCAATTCGAGCCGCACGGCAGATTCGACCAGCGACGCGCCAGAGTCGTCGTATAAGTTTGCTGTAATGTAGATTGTTGCGAAGCTGTCAGCGAAGCCTTAAAAGCGAGGGCTTTTGTCACCACATCGGAAACCGAAGATGACGCTTCGCCCGAGTCAGGCAAATTATCCGCCGGAACCGGATTTTTGACTTCCGTCACCGCTGCTTCTCTGGAACTCGCATAAGTCGTAAACTGGGTAAGCGTATAGTAAAATCCGATTGCTAAAGATAAGCCGGCGAAAACTATAAACAAAATTTTCTCGTTTGACAGGCGGGAAATAATCGTTCGTTTCAGATCCGTCGAATTCTTTACATTATTCTTTTTCATATTTTTAATCTTCCGAATTTTGTTGCTGTTTTTAATGAATAGTCTTTTACATTTTCGTTAGAGAATAATGTTCCGCAGACAATTCTGCGAAATAAGTTTTTTAAATTCGCTAATTAATATGCCGTGATCTTGCTGCGGAATGCTTTGTTTCTGGTTAAACCAAATGCCAGCAGCGCAACTAACGCCAATATCAAAATACCGAAGGGCGCGTATTCGGAGATATGTTGCAGTGAACTGCCGATTTTATTCGGCTCGCCGGACACGCGCTCCGTGATCCACGCCGTCGCCGCGCCCGCCGCCAACATCGCGCCCGCGATCCTGAACCATTTGTAGACGGGTGTCAAACTCAGCAAAATAATCCACGGCGTGACGACGGCGATAATGAAAATCTGCATCAGCTCGATGCCGACGTTAAAGCCGAAAACGCTCAATGCGAACGCGCTCGAATGCAAGTTCATTGCCGACAAAAATGCGGCGAAAGCCAAACCGTGAATCAAACCGAAACCGGCGGCGATGAACATTTCCTTGCCGGCAAAAATCGGGCGCACGGCGTGAACGGCGGAAACTAAAATCGAAACGGCGATTAAAATTTCGATTGGTTTTTGCGACATTTGCAAAACGCCCGCCGCGCCGAGCAAAAGCGTTATCGAATGTCCGACAGTGAACGCCGTGACGATTTTCAAAAGCCGCGCAACGCTCAATTTCGCGCCGCCGAAATTTCCCCAACGCCTGCCGTCAACGAGCAGCGTCGCGGGCAACAACAAAACCAGCAAAAACAGCAAATGATCCGTTCCGTCTAAGATGTGACGCATACCCAGGGCGACCATACCTTTGAAGCCTTCCCACGAACTGCCTTTTTGCAAATTGATTTCGAGCGGAAAAATTTTTGTCGTCGCCGTATCAACCGCGATAATGCCGACGGTCGCCGGCTGTTCGCCGATTTTGCCCGATTCCCAATCTTGTCGAATGCCGACTAAAGCTTTATGTGTGACGACCTGATGCATTATCACGTCGTAATTCAAGACAAACTGTCTGGTGGTTGCACCGTTTGGCGGCGTTAAATCGAGGAAAATTTTAATTTCCTGATATGGACCGCTCTGCGTTTGTTCGGCTTTTCCGAGTTCCATATTCGTGACCGCGAGCGACCAGAGCTGATTTTCTAAGGTTGCGGGATGAACGTGCGCGAGCAGATAATCTTTGATTTGCGGCGACAATCTTTCGATTAAATGGTCTGTGTTTTGCGAAACATCGCGACCGAACGCGAGTTCCAATTCGTTCAGAGGAATTTGCAGTTCCATACTGACTTTATCGGGATTTACGTCGAGCAGCACAATCGTCGTCGGCTGTTGGTGCGCCAAAGTCGTTTGCGGCGCGCAAGCGATTGCTGCCAGAATCGCTAAAAAAGCGAATAGTGACAATCGGTACGAAATTAAATAATTGTCGGGCATCAGTTTGCTCATTTGTTTTTTCTTTGAATGTTTTTAAGCGTTGCAGGTCGTCGCCGTCGTGCGGATGCCGATGGTTTTCACCGCTTCCAGATATTTTCCGTTGACGAGCCGCGTACTCATCACATACGGCAGAACGCGCGCCAAGCCCTGACCGCCGATGACGTTATCGGTCAAATTCGTCGTGTCGCGGTTCGGACGATTTGAATAGTTCGGATGCGAGCGGTAAATAAATTCGGCGACGCGGTCAAGAAAGAAAAACTGCGTCGTGACCATCGCCGTCGTGCCGACGCGAATTGTTGCGTGAATATGCGTGACGCGCGACGAATACCAGCCGGGAAAAAACGAATCGAAGTAAGCCCAGCCGTTTGAATCGGTGTTTTGAATGCCGCGCCCGAAACGCTGGCTCTGCGCGGTTTGTCCCGCCGTCCCCGAACCGTTACAAAACGCGCTGATCGGCGCGGAATAAATGCCCTGATTGTCCGTGTGCCAGATGTCAATCGAAGCGTTCGTGACCGGCTCGCAAGTATCGGCGTTGACGATGCGAAAACCTAAACGGGTCGGCAAACCAACTTTGCCCGAAGCAGCGGCTTCGGTAATATCGCGGCGCACGAGATTGGTGCTGTAATAGCACGGTCCAAGCGTCGCCGAACAAGTCAGAACGCACGGATCGGACGATGTAAAATTGAGATCGTCAGCCGAAAGATTGGCTAAAGCCTTGGAAGACAAAGGGCTGAAATCGCCAAACGCGCCGAGCGCGACCGCGCCGAGACCGACGGCGGCAGCAGTTTTAAATCCTTTCACCAACAAATCGCGACGGCTGATTAAATTTATTTTTTCCATAATTTTTATCCTCAAAAAATTGGAGCAAAAATTGGAGCGCGGACATCTTGTCCCCCAACAGAGCGAAAGCGATGTTGCGAGCGTTGCGGTCGCGCAACTTAACGGTAACGATTTATCTCGCGCTGTCACGCTTGAATGCGGACGCTTCCGTCCACGCTCCAATATTATTTGATCTTCAAAAAATCGCGGGCGCGTTGCCGACCCTTGAATGCCTTTCGGCGTTTGAAGTTTTCGATAACCTGCAAATTATCTGAGACCCTTGATGATTTGGCGACGCGCCGGCGATTTTTCATCGGTCAAATGATTCAACTTTAACCGCCGCTTTTAGTTTTGCGGCGGAGCCTGCGGCGGAACATCGCCGCGCGGCGGTCCCGGACGCTGCTGCTTTAATTGTTCGAGCTGCGCTTTCTGATCGGTCGTCAAAATTTTGAAAATTGACGCTTCCGAGCGAAGATGAACGAGTTCCATTTCGACCATCGTTTGCGCTTTGGAGTTCAGAATCTGGCGGGCTTGTTCTTCGTTGAACGCGCCGCTTTCGACTGATTTTCTTAACTGTTCGTCGTAGCCGCGCATTTTATCGAAGTTTTCCTTCGACGCATCGCGCGAAGCCGTCTCGATTGTTTGAATCTGCTGCTTCTGCGCGTCGGTCAGATTAAGCTGTTCGAGAATGTGCGGCGGCAGACCGCCTCCGCCCGGACGCATTCCGTCCGGCGGCGGCATCCGACGCTCTCGCTGGTCGCCGGTTTTCGTTTCTCCGAATTCGCTTTTGCCGGTTTGCGCGAAGGCGAACGTCAGCGAGCCGACGATAATCGCCAACGCGACGGGCGCGAATATTTTTAGATAATTTTTCATTGAAATTCTCCTTAGGATTTATAAATTCTTTTTTTGGCGGAAATCGTCCCGCAAAGACCCGAAAAACAGATCAAGATTCCCAACTATCTTTTACGCCTTTTCCTCAATTCTTCGCGGCAAAAGAAACATCTCTCAAATTTTCTTTATGACGATTTCCAATTTTCGAGTTTAACCGCCGTTTGTAAAGATTTTATGTGTGGAAACGGGAAAATTGTTAAGCGTTTGTAAAGTTGCTTGCGCGTCCTCGTTTTTCGGTTAAACTGTAAATCGAAATGACGGAAAGAGCGAACCACAACCGGATTTTGATGATTGACGACGATGTAAAACTCTGCCGTCTCGTAAAGGATTATCTCGCCCCGTTCGGTTTTGAAGTGGAATCCGCCAATGATGGTTTGAGCGGTCTGGAGCGCGCCAAAATTGACGATTTCGGCGCAGTGATTTTAGATGTAATGATGCCGCAGATGGACGGCTTTGAAGTTTTGAAACGCCTTCGTCAATTTTCAAACGTGCCGGTTTTGATGCTGACCGCGCTCGGCGACGAATCGGACCGGATCGTCGGTCTGGAAATCGGCGCGGACGATTATCTGCCGAAAACTTTTTCGACCAGGGAACTGCTTGCCCGCGTGCGCGCCGTCACGCGCCGCTCGCAGATGTCGGCGGCGAATTTGGAAAATCAAATTGACGAAATAGTCGTCGGCGACGTTTCGATTAACCAGGCGACGCGCGAAGTTCGGCAGAACGACGAGCCGCTCAATTTAACCGCGCTCGAATTCGATTTGCTTTTGTGTCTCGCCCGCGCCAAAGGTCGCGTGCTTGACCGCGATAAACTTCTCGACGAAACCGCCGGACGCGAATACGACGTTTTCGACCGCTCGATTGACGTGCATATTTCGAGCCTCAGACGCAAATTGGGCGACGATTCGAAAAATCCGCGATACATCAAAACCATTCGCTCGGTCGGCTATATGTTCGTGCCGCGCGGCGACGGCGAGGATTAAATGCCGACCCTTAAATTTTCACTTTTCAAACGAATCATTCTCTGGTTTTTTCTTAATCTGCTGCTCGTCGGCGCGATTCTGTTCGTGTTTTTTAATTTCAATTTTCGCTTTCGTCCCGGCTCGGATTTTTCCGGCGGTTTCGGCAATAACATCGAATTCGTGACGCGCCAGATCTCGAACGAATCGGACGAAAAAACGCGCGGCGAACGTGATGAAATTCTTAAAAGATACGCGGAAAAATATAAAGGCGTAGAGTTTTTTTTGTTCGACAGTCAGGGCAATCAATTGGGCGGACGGGAAATCAATTTGCCGCCGACGGTTCTCGAAGAAATCGTTCGTGAAAACGCGCTGCCGCCGATGCCTGCGGGCGACGGAAATTCGCTGCCCGCACCGCGCGAACCGCGTCGGACAGGCGAACAAATGCCGCCGCGCGGACTTCCTCCGCCGATGATGCCGCCTTCGATTTACACGCGAACGAGCGACCCGACGCTTTACTGGTTCGACGCGCGCATCGGTTTATTTGATAAAGATAAGTCGGAAATAACCCGCGCCCGTTTGATTGCCGTTTCCGATTCGTTTTACGGTTACGGTTTATTTTACAACCCGACTCCGTGGCTGATTTTGACCGGCATCATCGTCGCCGTTTCGATTCTTTTCTGGTTTCCGTTCGTTCGCAGCATCACAAAAGCGGTCGGTCAAATTACGACTGCGACCGAACAAATCGCCGAAGAACGATTCGACACACGCGTCAGTGAAAAACGCACCGACGAAATCGGACGACTCGGAACGGCGATCAATCATCTCGCCGCGCGGCTCGCCGGATTTGTCGGCGGGCAGAAAAGATTTTTGGGCGACATTTCGCACGAGCTTAATTCACCGCTCGCGCGGATGAATTTCGCGCTCCAGATTTTAGAAGATCGCGTGGACGAAGCGAACCGCGCGTATGTCGAAGACGTGAAGGAAGAAGTCCTGCTGATGTCGAAGCTCGTCAGCGAACTGCTCGCGTATTCAAAAGCCGGAATTAAAACGACCGAAATCACTCTCGAAAAAGTTCGCTTGCGCCCGCTCGTCGAATCAATCGTTGAGCGCGAACGGGCGACGAAAAACGCCGATGTCAAAATCTCGATTGACGAAAACGTCGAAGCGTTGGCGCAGCCCGAACTCTTGATGCGCGCCGTCGGCAACGTCGTCCGCAACGCGATTCGCTACGCGGGCGACGCGGGCGAAATCTGCGTTTCGGCGACAAACGGCAATGATCAAACTCGAATCGAAATCTCCGACAACGGCGCGGGCGTTCCCGAAGACTCTCTGGAAAAACTTTTCGATCCGTTTTACCGCGTCGAAGCCGACCGCGCCCGGCAAACCGGCGGCACGGGATTAGGCTTGGCAATCGTCAAAACCTGCGTCGAAGCCTGCGAAGGAAAAGTTTCGGCTAAAAATAGAATTCCGAAAGGTTTAGCGGTCACGATTTGTTTGAAAAATTGAGTCTATATTTTTATCGCCGCGCCGACCGTCGCGTTTTAAGAGCCGCAAAACTTGACTAATCGGACTTAAAAACGGATACTTTATTTAAAAATCAAGTTTCCAAAATTTGGAATTTGAAATCTTAAAATTGAAACAAAAAATTATGCCATATTCAGAAATAATGATCCACGGAATGCGCCAGGAGTTGGCGCGGCTCGGAATTGAAGAAACGAAAACGCCGGAAGCGGTCAAAGATGCGGTCGAAAACACGGACGGCACAGTGATGGTCGTCGTCAATTCGGTGTGCGGTTGCGCGGCGGGCGGCGTTCGTCCGGGCATTGCGATGGCGTTGGAACATTCGGACGCGAAGCCCGACAAAACGATCACGGTTTTCGCCGGCGCGGACATTGACGCGACCGATGTCGCCCGCGATTATTTTACCGGCTACAATCCGTCGTCGCCGGCAATCGGATTTTTGAAGAACGGAAAGCTCGTCGGAATGTTCGAGCGCAAAGACCTCGAAGGTCGTCATCCGCAGCAAATCGCGCAGGGCTTGATGGCGGCTTTCAACGAATTCTGCGCCAAAACCGGCGCGGCTAATAATTAAGCCGGAAATCGCCGTCGAAAATCAGAAAATGCCCGCTCAAAATCGGCGGGCGTTTTCGCTTTTAAAATAATTCATTGCATTTATCCGTCTGAAATCGGTAGAATAACGAAAGGTCAGACGCAAAACCGACGAAACTTCCGCAGAGACATTTCTTAAATGGGCATCGAACAAAGACGACACATCAGATTTTCGCTCGATATTCCGGCGATTCGCTTTACGAAATACGGCGAAGCGGTCGAAACTTTAGTTAGTCAGGTAAGCATCGGCGGCTGTCTGACCGAATGGGACGAAAGCATCTACGTCGGCGACGAATTTCGTCTTTTTTTGCAGCTTCCGAACAAAAATTATCTGCCGCTGTCCTGCAAAGCTCTGTATAAATTTGCCGACAACGGCATCGGCACAAGATTTCTCGACATCACGCAATTCGAGCAGGAATTAATCGCCAAAATAATTTCCTACGCGCTCGAAAAACAAGGCTTGCCGCTACAGGTTGACCCGTTCGCATTGCCAAAAAACGCTGCTAAAAAAGACGTGCCGACGCTGACCGATCCTCATCAACAGCGCGACCAAAAGCTCGACGAAATTCTGGCAACGGTCGGCAAATCCGAAATGTAATTTGTATTTCAAACACGGAAATACGCCGAAGTCATCTAACCCGCAAATCCGTTTTTCTTTTGTCTGCGTTCCATAATTTTGGCAAACGACGCTTGCTTCAATTCGTCAATCGTTAAGCCGGTCGCGTCGGAAATTTCCGTTTCGGTCATCGCGCCGCAGTTCAAAGCGCGGTTGAAAAAATTCAAAAGCCCGTTCGCGCTCGCCGCGTCGTCGAAAATATTTCCCGTCAAATTCGCCTGCGCCGCTTTTCCCATAAAATTTTTCAGACGCTTTGCCTGTTCCGTTTTCGATTCGAGAAAAAAAGCGTAAACGGCGGCGTAACGCGCCGCGAGCTGCGCCGGATGCAAATCCCAGCTTTGATAAAAACCGTTGACGAGCGAATGCGTAATATTATTAAAATGCAACCGCCACGCTTTGTGAACGACGCGCCGATTTTCCCGCGCTTCGTCCGGCGTTAAATTTTCGCCTTTGTAAACGGCAACCGGCATCTCAACAGTTACCGAATCGGCGAGTCTTACGTTTAACGGCGCGAGCGCGGATTGCATCATTTGTCTGGCGAAATTACACGCTTCGTGCCGCAGATGTTGATGCGCGCTGGAAATCCCGAAGCTCGCCGTGTAATCGAACGCGCCGAGGTGCGCCGAATTGACGCGCCCGCGTCCGGCTTCGACTAATCCGCGCAGAGCAATTGCGCCGCGCTCGTTAATAATTGACTGCGGCGTTTCGATCATTATCTCGATTTTTATCGCGCCGTTTTCAAAACCGTTTCTATTTTCAAATTCGCTTAACAGTTCGTCTAAAATTTCCACTTCCGCGCGGCGCGTTATTTTCGGCAAAGTCACGACGAAATTTTCCGGCAGCGCGCCTTCGCATTTTTCTAAAAGATTCGTCAGAAATAAATCCAAAGTTCGCACGGCGCGTTGGCGGGTTTCCTTCTGAAAAGATTTAATGCGAAAACCGCAGAACGGCGTAATCGTATTTTCGCGGAAACTTTTCGCCAACTCGCTTGAGGCGGAAATGCAGTGCGCGTCTTCTTCCGCATCAAGGCGAAAACCATAACCGTCTTCAAAATCAATCCGAAAATCTTCAACCGGCTCGCGCTGTAATTTTTCAAACGCGCGGTTGTAAATCGTCCACGCGAACCACGCCGCAAAGTTTTCGATTTTTAATTTCGCTTCGTCGTCCGCCGCCTGAAACTCCAATTCCCGAATCGCGTCGTCGTAAACGGGCAAAGCGTCCGCGCCTTTGAGCCACATCGCGCGGGCGAATTCCGCAAAATCCGGCGCGTAAGTTTCGATTGAGCGAAGCGCGATTTTGCCGAGTTTTGTGGGCGTGTCCGATTTAAAGAGATTCGCGCCGCCGTAAACGACGTGAACCGGCGTGCGGCGCGCGAAATCTTCAACGCGCGGTTCAAAATCAGCGTCGTCTAATTTTGAACAAAGCTCGCCGACGCGCTTTTCGGAGAAGGTTTTTTTCATAGTTTCAGATGGATTTTAACACTTCGAGCCGAATATAAAAAAGGCTGAAAACAGGGAAGTTTTCAGCCTTTTACGGATAAATTTCGGCGAGCATTTTAATTTATTCGCGCCGCGTTTTCAGGCTTTCTAAAACTACCAGCCACAGGTTCCCGCGCCGCCCTTAAACGGTCCGACAATATCAGATGTAATCCAACCGCCGTAAAAATCGCCCGCCTGCGATTGAACCAATTCATCATTAACAAAACAAGCGTCCATTTTCGACGGATAAAAGGCGAGATAATTTTTTATGTCCGCAAAATTTTTAGACGGATTCGCATAAAACCACGCCGCGTTTTTGACCGATTTTTCGCCGACGCGCAAATCATAATAACCGGCGCGACCTTTCCATTCGCAAAAGCTCGAATCAGAATTTTTCGTTAAAAATTCCATTCGCACATCCGTCGGCGGAAAATAAAAAACCGGCGGATGCGAAGTTTCCAAAACGCGAAACGCGCCAATCGTTTCGGTAATCGTTTCGCCGTTGAAAATGATTTTGAGATGTTTATTTCTCAATTCAAGTTTCGGCGGTCGCGGATAATCCCAGACCGATTCCTGTCCGGCTTTGGGTTCGATTCTTTTCATTTCAAAATCATAGTAATTCAAAACGAAAAATGCTAATCTTTCAAAAGTTACGAGCAAGTTTGATAAAATTCGACAAAAGATTTTAGATGGCAAATCTGATGCGAATATCAGCTTTGATGATTTACGAAACTTAATGCTCACGCTTGGATTTGTTGAAAGCATAAAAGGAAGTCATCACAGTTATAGAAAAGAAGGCTTACCGGAAAAACCAAATTTGCAACGCGACGGCAATAAAGCAAAATCTTATCAAATAAGACAAGTTAGAGACATTTTGAAGAAATACAATTTATGAAAAACGGACAAACCCCAAAATACGAAATCGTGATTTACTGGGATGACGGCGATAAAATTTTCGTCGCCGAAGTTCCCGAACTTGCCGGCTGCGCGGCGCACGGAAAGACGCAAATAGAAGCCGTCAAAAACATTGGCGATGCCGTTGAACTCTGGCTCGAATCCGCCCGCGAATTCGGTGACGAAGTTCCCGAACCGCGTCAGCACAAATTAGCGGCTTAACTTTGGCGGTCGCGGATAATCCCAAAATAATTCTTGTCGGGCTTTTGGTTCGATTCTTTTCATAATTGTTTTCCGTTCTTCTTAACTTACTAATTTTGACTGAAGAATGTAATCTTTTACGGCTTAATCCTGCGGGTTATTCAGAACCCAATCCCAATACTCCCAAATTTTCAATTTGCAGTTTCGTATATGGGATGTTTTGAGTGGAAATTAAATGGAAAGTGTTGTTTTTCCATTTGTAAATCAACCTGTCATACGACTCTGAATAGGTTTCTCTGTAAAGCTGCCCGACAAATTTGCCATTCGGACTATATGGAAAATACATTTCAAAAATTATTTCGTTTTCAGCCTTGTTAAATTCTATTTTTCTCGTCGTTGTATATTTACGTTCTCCATAGTTATTTTGCCAGATTAATTTGGGTTTGTTTCCTTTCATTGTGTAAATGTAGAAACAGGTTGTGTCACTACGATAAGATTTGCCGGAATAAGTAAATGTGCTGATCGAGATGAAAGCATCGGTTACATTATCCGAGTTAACATCACCGTAATAAATATCATTAATTGTATATTCAACATCATCTACCCGAAAATAACTCTCCTGTGTATGAGGCGGTAAAATTGTAACCGGTTTTCCATCCTTTTTAATGGTTTTGTCTTTACCGTCTTTCAAAATAATCGTATCTTTGAGGCGGGCTATTTTGCTGCCCCAAGGATATGAAAAATTCTTGAAATCTATTTGCTTAATCGAATCATCTGCTGAAAATTCAGCGTTTTTTGAATCATTGGAGTTATTTTTATTTCCGACTTCTATCTTTTCAGTTTGGGCTTTCGTTTTTTCAGAGTTCGCGATTTTAAGCTGTTCAGTATTCGTGTTTATAACGGAGTGGCTTTCCGCCATTTGACCGCAAGACGTAACACCGGCAACCATCGATAAGAACAAGGAAATCCAGATTAAAAAGTTAAAAAATTTAAAATTATAGTGTTTCGTAAATGCTTTCTTCTTGTGAAAATATTTCATCGAAATCAGTTTGATTAAGTAATTCTTTCTTTTTCTAAAATAATTCATCCAACGCTTCTTCCAAATTTTTCACGCCGACGACGCGCATTCCCAAAAGTTTTTCCAAACCTTTTTTGTTTGACGCGGGCAGGATTAATTTTTTGAAACCGAGCGTTTGCGCTTCTCTGGCTCTGGCTTCGGCTTGAAGAACGCCGCGCACTTCGCCGGTTAAGCCGACTTCGCCAAAAACTGCCGTGTCGGGCGGGATTTGCAAATTTCTGAAGCTCGAAGCGATTGCCGCAATCACGCCTAAATCCGCCGCCGGTTCGTCAATTTCCAAGCCGCCGGCGACGTTGATGAAAACGTCGTCGTTGGCTAATTGAAAGCCGACGCGCTTTTCTAAAACGGCGATTAAAAGGGAAGTGCGGTTGTAATCGAAACCCTGCGCCATTCTGCGTCCCGTGCCGAATTTTGTTCCGGTCACGAGAGCCTGAACTTCGACGAGCATCGGGCGCGTGCCTTCCATACAAACGGTCACGATTGAACCGCTCGCGCCTTCGGGTCGTTCCTGCAAAAAAACTTCCGACGGGTTGCCGACGGCTTTCAAACCTTCGCCGGTCATCTCGAAAATGCCAATTTCGTTTGCCGCGCCGAAACGGTTTTTCGTCGCGCGGATGATGCGGTGATTGTGATGACGGTCGCCTTCAAAATATAAAACCGTGTCAACGATGTGTTCGAGTGCTTTCGGTCCGGCAATCGAGCCTTCTTTGGTAACGTGTCCGATTAAAAAAACCGGCGTGGAAGTCGCTTTGGCGAAAATCATCAATTGTCCGGCGACTTCGCGCACCTGCGAAACGCTGCCGGGCGCAGATTCAATTTTTTCTGAAAAGACGGTTTGAATCGAATCAACGATAACGTAATCGGGTTTTAATCTATCGGTTTCCGCCAGAATATTTTCTAGATTTGTTTCGGGCAAAAGGAAAAGATTTTCGGCGTTGATGCCTAATCTTTCGCCGCGCATTTTGATTTGCCGCTCACTTTCTTCGCCCGAAATGTAAAGAACTTGACCGCCGTTTTGACTGAGTTTATCAGCCATATCCAGCACTAGGGTTGATTTGCCGATTCCCGGAGATCCGCCGATTAAAACGAGCGAACCGGCGACGATTCCGCCGCCTAAAACTCTATCGAATTCGGCGATTCCGCTCGAGGTTCGCATATCGTCCTGCGATTCGATTTCGGTGTAGGAAATCGGTTTGATTTCGCGAAACGAATTGGTCGAAAGCCTTTGGGTTGCGACCGCAGACGCTTTGCCGACGGCTTGGGCGGTCGGACGAAATCTTTCTTCGACGAGCGTGTTGTATTCGCCGCAGTCGGGACAGCGACCGAGCCATTTGCGTTGTTGTCCGCCGCAGTTCGAACAGACGTAAATTGTCGTTGGAGATTTTGCCATTATAAATATATTTTCGCAGATTTTCGGGAAAAAATCGCGGCGCGGTGTGCGCCGTTTTTTCTAAATTTAAAATAAAGAAAATCCGAAGTTGGCTTTTGAATTTTATGCACAAGCGAACTTCGGATTTCGAAAAGTTTTCAGTTGAAATTATTTCCGCAAACGCGCTTCGACATTATTTGCCTTGAGCGAATTTCCCGTCGCTCTCTGCAAATCGGCGATGGCTTTATTGAGTTCGGTTTGCGCCCGCAGCTCGTTGCTGCGCGCCGTCGTCAAAGCCGTCTGGCGGTCGAGAACTCTGTAAATGTCCGATTGTCCGGCATCGAGTTTTCTTTGTTCGGATTCGTATTGTTTGGCGGAATTTTCGCGGGCAATCGCCGCGCTTCGCAATCTGGCTTCGGCGGTGCGAACCGTTTGCAAAGCGTTTCGTACATCAACTTGGATATTCTGTTCGATTTGTTCGCGCTGCGTGTTTAATTTTTCGCCTTCGACGATTGATTTGCCGAGATTTGCCTTGTTCGCTTTGTTGCCGAAAAGCGGCAAATCGAACTGCACGCCGAGCCGATAAGTCGGGTAACGATTCAGAAAAAGATTGCTGATTGCCGAACCGAAGCCGCCGGTCAGATTGCCGGGCAAAGTTTGCGTCGTCGTGCTGGCGGGAACCGGCGTGATCTGCGGCAATGTCGGATTAATCTGCGCCGTCAGAGCGTTGACGTTGGCGATGGTTTGATTAAGCGTCGGCGTGGTGCTGGTCAAGCCGATTGGATTGATCGCGCCCGCGTTGAACGCGCCCGCTGCGCCGGTCGTCGTATAGCTGGCAAGCAAATCAACCTGCGGCTTGTTTTGTTCGCGGTAAAATCTCTGGTCAATCTGGTTGATGTCGCGCTGCGTTTGATTGAGTTCGAGTTCGGGACGATTTGCCAGAGCCGCCGTTAACGCTTCGGGCAGAGTGGTCGGCGGCGCGTCCAGATCAACCGGATCGGTCGGCGTAATCGCCTGCGCCCAAATCGCGTCGTCTTTGTTTTGCGCGATCAGATTTTTCAAATTATTTTCCGCGATGGCGACTCCGTTGAGCGCGTCATAAACGGCTTGCTCGAAATTGGCGACCTGCGTTTCGGCGGCGACAATATCAATCGGGGCGAGCTGTCCTTCGTTGACTAGCCGCTTATTGTGTTCGAGCTGGTCTTTCGCGTCTTTGACCGAATCGCGCTGCACCTGCAAATTTCTGAGCGCGTAGGTTAAATCCCAATACGCGCGCTGGACGTTGGCGATGGTTTCAATCGAACGCTGGCGAAACTGCGTATCGGTCAAACTCAAATTACGCTTGGCGATTTCGATGTTGCGTTTGCCTTCGTTAAATCTAAAACCGCGCAGCAGCGGCTGCGTGTATTGAATGCCCAGATTCTGCGTGTAAGTCGGATTGACGAGCGAAAATAAATTGTTCGTCGTCGCGCGCGAGCTGTCGGTCGTCAGGTTGAACGCGCCGCCGCCGCGCGCGACGTTGCCCGTAATGCCGAGGTTGCCGCCGATGCCCGAAGTCGTCAGAGAACCGTCGGGTCCGCCGCCGAAAAAGCTGAAGACGGGAATTTTGGCGCGTTCGTAATAAGTTTGTCCGGCAAAGCGCGGCTCGTAAAACGCGCGCGCGCCGCGCAAATCGAATTCCGCGCTGCGGACGTTCTGGCGCGTTACTTCGATGTCCTTGTTGTTTTCGAGTGCCAAACTGATCGCCTCGCGCAGAGTCAGCGTTTTTTGATTCATCATATCAACGCCGACGCGCCCCAGATCGGGCAAGCTCAAATCGTCCTGCTGATAATTCGGCGCGATTGCCGGAACGCCGCGCAGATTTTCCGGCTGGACATTCTGCGCGTCGTCCGGCGCGGGCGCGGGCGACGCAACCGGCGTGGGCGACGGCTTCGGCGAAACCTTCGGGTTCGGCAAAATTGACTGCGCCCGCGCCGCGCCGAAACTAAAAATTGCTAAAATTAAAACGTATGAAAAATTAAAAATAAATCGCTTCATAAAAACTCTTTCGGTCTTAACGAAAAAATTGCGTGTCAACAAATCCGTATAAAATTAAAATTAAGCCGCCGACCTCAGCGGCAATCAAGCCGTACATAAACCACGTCGTGATGAAATTTCTCTCGGAAAATAAATTCTCCGTGCGGTTCAAAAAACCTTCTTTCATATAACCGATGATTGTCAGCGCGAAATAAGCGAGCGGCGCGGCGACAATCAAAACTTTGACGGTTTCGCTGAACGGGCTAAATTCGATTAATTTAGCGATGACCAACGACGCGAAACTATAAAAGAACGACGCGCGATGCGCGATGTCAACGTAAACCGGTGCCTGATGCGTTTCGCTCGCCATCGTTTTCGCGTATTTCCAGATGCCGGTCAGCATTCCGTTCAGCAGAAACAAACCGGCAAAAAGAAGCGCAATTTTAATCGCCAAAGCCATCAGTTTTTTGTAAACAGCGAGCCGGTCGCCGTCGTAAATTTACGCTTCAAGCCGCCGAATGCTTTCGATGAAAAATTGCTGACGCGGCTGAACAGTCGCCACTGCGTCGCGTCGTCGAACAGCGAATAAAAAACCGGCACGGCGAGCAGAGTCAGAAGCAGACACAAACTCTGACCGCCGACGACCAGCACGCCGATTGAACGATTCGTTCCCGCGCCCGCGCCGCTCGAAACGACGAGCGGCAGCATTCCGGCGACGAGCGCGATGGTCGTCATTAAAATCGGTCGCAGACGGTCGCGGTTCGCCTGAATAATCGCGTCGTAACGCGACATTCCGGTCGAGCGCAGATGGTTCGTATGGTCAATCTGCAAAATCGCGTTCTTTTTCACCACGCCGAATAACAACAACAATCCTAAACCCGAAAAGATATTGACCGTCTGTCCGGTCAACAACAAACTCAGGATGCCGAACGGAATCGAGAGCGGCAGCGTCAGCAAAATCGTCACCGGATGGATAAACGATTCGAACTGCGCCGCCAGAACGATATACATAAAGATGAACGACAAAACGATGGCGAGCAGAAAGTAAAACAGAGATTTGCCGAGTTCCTTCGATTGTCCGACGTAGCCGGTCGAATAACCGGCGGGCAGATTTAATTCCTTGACATATTGATCCAGTGCCGACGTGATATTAGTCGCCGAGCCGCCCGGTTTCGTGTTCGCCAAAAGCGTCACCTGCCGCTGACGGTTTAAGCGGTCAACCGCGCTCGGTCCGGTGCCTTCCTTGACCTTGACCAATTGGTCGAGCGGAACGTAGCCGATGCCCGGTTTGCTCGACGGAACGATTAAGCGTTTCAAGCCTTCGATGTCGGTGCGGAAATTATTAATTGCGCGCACGCGCACTTCGTATTGATCCGTGCCTTCGTTAAAAGTCGTCGCTTCGGTTCCGGCAACTAAAGTGTTCAAAGCCTGCGAAACGTCGCCGATGCGAACGCCCAAATCGGCGGCGCGCTGGCGGTCAACCTGGAGCTGCACTTCGGGCTTGCCGCTGATCAAAGTCGAATCAACGTCAACCGCGTCGGGAATATGTTGCATTTTTTCGAGCAGCTTTGCCGACGCTTCTTCGAGAACCTTTAAGTCGGGACCGGAAATCAAAAACTGCACGTTCGCGTTGCGAAAACCGCCGCCGGAGAACGCCTGTACCTGCTGCACGCCGGTTCTTAAGTCCTTCGGATAATTTTTCAAAACGTCGCGCGCGTCAACCATCAATTCTTCCTGCGATTTATCACGGTCGCCGACATCGCTCAGGCGTACGTAAATCGTGCCGTTGTTGACGATGTTCTGCTGTCCGCCGCCGATGGTCGTCAACGTGTCGGAGACACCCGGCAGCTTGCGAACGTCGGTGGCGATGCGCTCGAAAAGCTGCGATGTCGAAGCCAGCGAATAACCTTCCGGCGCGCGCACCGAAATTTCAAACTGCGATTGATCGTCCACCGGCAGAAAGTTTTTGCCGACGAACATAAACAGCGGAACGATGCTCAGAAAAACCAGCGCGCACAGCACAACGATCAGCCAGCGGTGCGCCATCGAAAATCTCAAAAGCCACGTATAAGTTCCGTCAATATAGCGGTAAAATCTCGAATCCTTCGCGCTGTCGGCGGAATGTTTTTTGTCGTTAATCGGCGACTCGCGCGTTTCGATCATTCCGTCGCCGCGAACTTGCTGCGCTTGCTGATCGTTTTCAAAATCAAATTCCGACGGCTCTTCCGTTTTATTCGGTTTGATCAAGCGCGCCGCGAGCATCGGCGTTAAAGTGAACGAAACGATCAACGAAACGCCGATGGCGAACGAAGCCGTCAAGCCGAACGACGACATAAAACGCCCGACGATGCCCTGCATAAAACCGATTGGAACGAACACCGCCATCAACGAAAGCGTCGTGGCGAGAACCGCCAAACCGATTTCGCGCGTGCCTTCAATCGCCGCCTGATACGGATGCATTCCTTTTTCTTCGACGAAGCGATAGATGTTTTCCAAAACGACAATCGCGTCGTCAATCACGATGCCGACCATCAAAGTCAACGACAGCATCGTAATCGAATTGAGCGTGTAACCCATCGCATACATCAGCGCGAACGTCGAGATAATCGAAGTCGGAATAGCGAGCGCGGCGATGATCGTCGAACGGAAACTCCACAAAAACAGAAACACGACGACCGCCGCCAGAATGCCGCCGACGATTAAATGTTCTTCGATTGAATGCAGCGAATTTTCGATAAAAATCGAGTTGTCGCCGATGATTTGAATGCGGTAATCCTTCGGCAGCGTCGGCTCGATTTCCTTGAGACGCGATTTTACTTCCTGCGCGACGGCGACCGTATTTTGTCCCGATTGTTTCGAGACGACCAGGGTCACGGCGGGCTGACCGTTCAGGCGCGCCTCGGTGCGCAGCTCTTCGCCGCCGTCTTCGACGTAACCGATGTCTTTAACCTTCACCGCATAATCGCCGCGCGTGGCGACGACGACATCGGCGAATTCTTCGGGCTTGCGAATTTTGCCGAGCGTTCTGACGCTCGCTTCAGACGCGCCCTGATCCAATCTGCCACTCGGAAACTCGATATTTTGAATTCGCAAAGCGTTGGAAACTTCCGCCGCCGTGATGTTGTAGGAACGCATTTTGTCCGGGTCAACCCAGACGTTAATTTGCCGCTCGCGCCCGCCGATAATCTGCACCTGACCAACACCGTTGACCGATTCGATGCGCTCTTTAACTTTGTCTTTGGCGATTTGCGTTACTTCGCGCAAGCCAGCCGGCGCGGACACGACGATTCGCAGAACCGGCGCGGCATCGGTGTCCAATTTTTGCACCGTCGGCTGTTCGGCGGTTTCCGGCAAATCGGGAATCACCGTCTGCACGCGGTTCTCGACTTCCTGCGCGGCAACGTTGACATCTTTTTCGAGAACGAAAACGACGAACACCTGCGACGCGCCTTCAATCGAAGTCGAGCGCAACTCGTCTATGCCGCTGATCGTGTTGACGGCTTCCTCGATTTTTTCCGTTACTTCGGTTTCGATTTCCTGCGGCGACGCGCCCGGATTAACGACCGTCACCGTAATCGTCGGAAAATCAATCTTCGGAAAAAGATCAACGCCCAGGCTAAAAAACGCGAACGCGCCGACCGTCACCAAAGATAAAACCAACATCGTCGCAAACACCGGACGCTTAACACAAATTTCTGCTAACCACTGCATAATTCTTTTAAAGTCTCAAGACTCAAGTCTCAAAAGTCTCAGAAGTCTCAAAAGACTTGAGACTCCTCACTGTCTTACCGAAACGCCGTCGGATAACTGCGCGATGTTGCTGACGGCGACATTTTCGTTTTCCTGAATTCCGTTCTGGATTTCGATTAAATTATTTTCCAAAGTTCCGGTTTTGACGATGCGCTCTTCGGCGCGTCCGTCTTTGACGACGTAAACTTTGTTCGTTTCGCCGTCAACTTTGACCGCCGCCGCCGGAATCATTACCGCCGGTTTCGGTTGGGACTGCGCGACGCGAACCGTGGCGAATTGTCCCGGTTTTAGAAGCCCTTCGCCGTTTTCGACTTCGGCTTCGACCGACAGAGTTCTCGATGTGGCGTTCAGGCTCGGCGAAATTCTAAAAATCGTGCCGCTGAAACTTCTGTCGGGAAACGCGCTCGTCTGCAAAGAAATTGACTGACCGTTTTTGACTTGTCCGATTTGCTGTTCGGGAATGTCAATCCGCAGACGCAGAACCGACGTGCGGACAATCGTCGCCACCTTTTGATTCGTCGAAACGAATTCGCCGACATCGGCGTTGCGTTCGGCAACGAAGCCGCTGAAGGGCGCGGAAATCGTCGCGTCGCTGACGGCTTTCTGCGCCGAAGAAATCTGCGTGCGCGTCGCATCTTCCGCCGCTTTTGCCGTGTTGACCGCCGCCTGCGCCGATTTTACCTGCGACTCGGCGGTTTTAATCGCTTCGAAGCGTTGATTCGCCGTGTTCACCGCCGTCTGAAACTGCGCGGCGGCTTGTTCGCGCTGCGCTTTGCGCTGATCGTAAATCGAACGCGAAACGTCGCCCGATTCGAGCAGACGCTCGTTTCTGACAAATTCCTTTTCCGCCAATTCGAGCGCGGCTTTCGCCGTTTTAACTTCCGCCACTTCGTTGACGCTGAAATTTTTCCCGACCGGCAAACCGAGCTGCGCCCTGACCTGATCAACATTCGTCTGCGCCTGCTGAACGTTTTGCTGCGCCTGAATAACGTTCGACTGCGCCTGCAAAACCGAAGCGTTCGCCTGTTCGAGCCGAATCTGCGCGTCGCGCGAATCGAGCCGCGCCAGCACGTCGCCTTTATTGACGTAACTGCCGATGTCGAAATTAACCGAAGTGATTTTGCCGGCGACCGTCGGCGCGACATCGGTCGTCGCGTCGCTCGCCAGCGTTCCGGTCGCTTCAAAATACGTCGGCAAATTTTTGACAATCGCCGGTGTCGTCGTCGTTTCAACGGTTGTCGGCTGCGAATTGGCGTTCGTCGCATTAGCGTTCGCCGCCTTCGAGCCGCCGCACGCCGTAAAAATCTGGCTCGCCGACGCGATTAAAATTGCGAAAAATATAAATTTATAAACTTTCATCTTTGGTGCGAAAACCGCTGCTTCGCGCTTATTATTTTTTGATTCCGCCGAGCAGAATTTCCGCGAAATCGCGCGCGGCTTCCTCGTTGGAAATCTTTAGTAATTTTTGTTCCTTGTCCCACAGAATATTGTTTAAAGAATGATGAACGAACATTCCGATAAATGCGCGGACGACAATGCGCGGCTCGACTTGGCGAAATGCGCCGTCCGCCTGTCTCCGGCTGATATACGCGCCTAGATAATTGTAAACGTCTTCGATAAAAGTATCGAAAAACATTCTCGCTAAATCGTGTTCTTCGAGCGCGGAATGCAGCATCAAACGCAAAAAATCGCCGTCTTCCGAATGGTGATTGAGCGCGTTCAGAGACATCGTGTAAAAAACGCCGAAATCGTCTTTCGCCTCTGTTTTCGCATCGAGTTCTTCAAACGGATGCTGAAACCGACGGCTGCACGCCTTCGTGTCAAGAATCGCCGAATAGAGCTCTTCTTTATTGGCGAAATGGCGAAAAATTATCGCTTCGGAAACGCCCGCCGCGCGGGAGATTTCCCTGGTCGTCGTGCCGCTGAAACCGCGTTGTGAAAAAAGCTGAATCGCCACGCGCAAAATCTGCTTGCGCCGCTCGTCGCCCGTCATACGGTTCGTGAAGGTTTCGTTTATCTCTAATTCTTTAATCAATAAATTGCTCCGTTGAAAACGTAAGTAAGTAAGCACTTACTTTCTCATTTCAAAATTCATTTGTCAAGATATTGTGAAAGAATTAACAAGAACTTTGTGAAAAATATTTTCGTATCAACTTTTCAACGAACGGGAACATCAAAGCCGCAACCGACCAGCTAAAATTCGACTCGTTCGGTTGGAGATTTCAAACAAAAAAAGGAGATAAAGGAAAATGGCAGAAACAGCAGCGGAACAAGGTTTGGTAAAAACCGACATCTACAACGGCGAAGACAAAACAGCCAACGATTATATGGACGATTTTAAGGGACAGGCGCAGGAATACGGTCAGAAATTTCAGGACGCGGCGGTGAAGGCGAAGGATTACGCGAGCGAAAAATTCACGGCGGCGAACGAAAAATTTAAGGAGCTGCAAAGCAAAGACCCGAAGGAACTGGTCGAAAACGCGAAGGAATTCGCGCGTCAGAAACCCGGCAAGGCTTTGTTAATTTCAGCCGCCGCCGGTTTGGTCATCGGCTTGCTTTTAAAAGGTCGCCGTTAATTTCGACGAACTTTTTTCAAAATAAAAGGCGATTGAATTTCAATCGCCTTTTCCTATTTTAAGGTCATTGAAAAAAATGCGTCCTGCAAATTTTTGAAACTGATCAAAGTACCGTTGACAAACTCTCGAAAATAATTTAAATAATAATACTGTCACAACCCCAAATTGAAAAATCACGACGATTAAGTCTCAACAAGGCTTAAATACTTACTTAATATAACGAAACTCAATCAAAAGTTTAATAATCTTTGCGATTACCACTTTCAATTCGAGTTGCCTTTTCTTTCGTAAGAATTTGCCAATTTGTCAAGATTTTATCGGAGCATAGAAATAAAGCCGTTTTGTTTCTATCAATTTGGTTCTGAAAAACGATAAAGCCTCAAAGCTAGTTTCGATAACTCTGAGGCTCGATTGTTTCGGTTGCTTCTGCTGTGTTTGAGACAACAGATACTCGCAAACAACACTTGTATCATACCGCAAAACACAGCTTAAGCTCAATAAACCCGTGAGAATTGTAATGATGCTTGTGTTGAGTTGTCCGTTATCTTCAATTCTTATCATTAAATAACAGGAGAATTTTATGAAAAATTTGAAAAGGATAGCTGTATCTTCCTTAATGCTGAGCCTGCTGGCTATCAGTGTCGCTGCCGGATGCGCTTCAACAATCGGCTCAGGTTCTAATGCTTGCGGCTTAGTTGATCAAAGCAGCGGCTATTGTTATTACCTCTGCGGAGACGGTAGTTATTCGAGAGTTAAAAAGGGCAAAGCGGCAGAAGAGGAATTGGCGATGGATGAAATGGCATTCTAAGTTTGAGTTTGTGATTAAAAGTTCTCTTGTAGATTCGGAGTTCTCGTAATTAGAAGAACTACTCTCAAACTTAAATTAAAAAATCATTTCTAGAATACAGCTTTAAAAATTAAGGAGATTATTTGCGATGAAACTGAAAACACTAATTTTATCTTTATTAATTGTGATTGCCACAACTATGGGCGTTTTCGCGGCGTGTGAAGGGACTGTTAATAATTCTACTCACGGAACCTGCCGCAATATTGACGAGGGAGCATCTTACTGTTGGTATGTATGCTCCGATGGATCAATGCAGGCTTTTAACAAGAAAAAAGCAGCCCAAGAAATTGCACTTGATGAAAGCGCGTTTTAACTGATTCGGGCAGGGAAAAATCTCCCTGCCTGCTTCTATTGTATGAAGATATTAAAAAATCCCAAATCACCTATTTTAATTCTACTGTTTAGTCTGATTGTTTTTATAGCCTTGATCGGTTGGTTTTATGTAAAATCCTCGAAACAAAATTTAGTGAATGAAGGTTGCAATCAGGCGCGGATGGAAAAGTTTTTATTAGAAAAGCCACTGCCAAAATTTGATTTGGTTGATTTTAACGGAAAAGACGCATATCCGACTATTGCAGACGGAAGTGTTTTATTAATTTTTATGAGAACCAATTGCGGTGCTTGTCAGGACGAAATGAAACTGTTGTCTGATAATTCCAATCGAATCAATAAGGATTTGAAGATAATTGGCATCGCCGCTGATTCCAAAGAAGAGATTGGAAAATTTACTGAAAACTTCAATTTACAGTTTCCGATCTTTCTCGATCAAAACGCGGATGTGTTTTCCGAGAAAAGAATCACTTGCACTCCGACTCACTTTTTACTGGAGAGCGGTACGGTAAAAAACGTAAGAATCGGCGGCTTTGAAAGCATTGAAGATTTAGAGGCATTTTATGAAAAAACAAATTCTATTTTTAGTTACGATACTATCTTTTCTATGTTTAAGCGTTAAAGCTCAGGAAAGCGAGGCAAAAGCCAAATCAATAATTGAGAAGGCGAGAAGTGCCGTCCTGAAACAACCGGCGAATGTCAAAAATATTTACACAGAATTCGATAGTAATTTCAGCGTTCCCAGGCAAAAAAATAAATTCATCGGGCTTATTGAAGGATATACCTATACATCTAAATCCAAGTTATGGCTCGAATTTCCCGACAAAGTTAAATATAAAAGTTTATCTGACAATCGCAGTAATAAACAGCAAGGTCTGACTGAGCAAACCTTCAATGGCAGCCGGCTATCGGAGCGAAACGGAGTTAAATTCGATGATAGTGCAGGCTTCTCCGAAATTGAATCAATCCCGAATCCTAATTCAGAGATAGCCGGAAAAGTTGAAAAACAAAGAATCCCGAAATTCAAATATAAAGTATTTTCAAACTCCTTTCAGTTTATTTTGAATTTTGGCGATGATTCAAAATTTAATTGGGTCGGAGTAGCGAAAGCCAGTGAACAGAAAGCCGATGTCATTGAAACCGCTCTGTCCGATACTTACAAAATAAAACTTTTTTTTGACCAAAACTCTCATCTACTTTTGATGACGACGGTTAAATTTTACGACGAGGTTCAAGAGAAAGACTTTGAACAAAAGTTTTTTTATTCGGATTACAAGGAAGAAAACGGCTTGCTCTATGCCCATAAAATAATCGTGCAGGAAAACGGCGAAGTAGTTGAAGAAAGAGCGATCAAAATTCTAAATCTCAATTTGGAATTGAAGCCTAATTTCTTTGACTTAAAAAGTGATAAATAATGAAAGTTTTATTTCTCATAACACTTCTGGTTTGTTGCTGTGAGGCGGCTTTTGCGTTTCAGACTTCAAGTCTGGAATTAAACATTATTGATCGAAATCTTGCCGCTATTTCAAATGCTGTCGCACGTATAAAAAGGGAAGATATTATTGTAAAGGAAATTAAAATTTCCGAACCGCGAAAATTAGTTTTTTCCAATATCAAACCGGGTCAATACATTTTAGAAATCGAAGCACCCGGATTCAAAACATATTATGAGGAAATTGAGATAAATGCCGGAAATATTCAACGAACCATCAAATTAGAAATTGCCGAAACCGTCGAGAATGTTAATGTTACCCGCTCAAATCGAGATAAAACGCTTGATCCGAAAAACGGAGCTTTTACGAATTTTTTAACTAAGGCGGAAATTGATGCGCTGCCTGATGATCCTGAACTGATGAAAAAAGCACTCAAACAAAAATTCGGTGACGATGCAGAATTTCTGGTTGACGGCTTTAGCAGCAAAGGCTTGCCTCGAAAGTCGGAGATCGCTTCGATCAAGGTAAGTCAGAGTTCTTTCGACGCGGAATACCATAAAATCGGCATATCAATCATTGAAATCACTACAAAAGCATTAAACAAGTTTTTCGGCTATCTTAATTTTGATTTTAATGATGCCGCTTTGAATGCCCGCGAGCCTTTTTCACGTTTTCGTTATCCTGAACAAAACAAGTCGGTCGAGCTGTTTTTAATTGGTCCTGTCAGGAAAGATAAAACATCGTTTTCAATCAGTGCCGGCATCACTAACTCCTATAACACCGCAGTTGTTATAGCGAAACTGCCAAACCGGGACATTGATAATTCATTAAAAAGCACATCAACTCAGTCATTTTTTACGGGCAAAATCAAGCATAATCTTTCTGAATTTCAAACAATTAATTTGGTTTATTCTTATAATAGAAACAAATCCCGAAATCTGGGAATCGGTGAATTTGCATTGCCCGAAAGAGCTTTTAGTTCGGATTCACAAGAAAATCAAATCAGATACTCGCAGATCGGGAACGTCGGAAAAAGATTTTACAATGAATTTCGTTTTCAATACGGAAATGAAACATCGAGGACAATTCCCGTAAATAACGAAACGGCTATTATTGTTTTAGACGCATTTAGTAAGGGCGGAGCGGGAAATAATGCTGTCAACAAACAGCAAAATTTATCTCTGGCAGATAATTTACTTTGGGGCATCGGAAATCACGCGCTGAAGATCGGCGGAGTTTTAGAATACGAAAGCCAAAATACGGTTTCATCGGAGAATGAAAACGGCACGTTTATTTTCTCTGATTTAAACGATTTTTTGTCGAACACACCGACAATCTTCACACAAAAAACCGGCAATCGAAATGTCGAATTTTCAAATGTTCGATTCGGTGCTTTTATACAAGATGATTTTAGATTAAGCAAAAGTTTGATGTTGAGCTTAGGGCTGCGTTATGAATGGCAAAACAATTTGAAAGACAGTAATAATTTTTCGCCGCGAATAGGATTTGCCTGGTCTCCGGCTCAGAACGGCAAAACCGCTTTTCGGGGAGGAATAGGAATTTTTTATAACTGGCTCGAATCCAATACCGTTGCCGCCATTTTAAGTCAGAATGAAGATCAACCAAGTGAAATTATTATCATAAATCCGAGTTTTCCGAATCCATTTTTAAGCGGAATAAATCAAATACTGCCAAAAAGCTATTGGCAAAAATCCGCTGATTTGAAGAATCCTTATGTCGTTTTAGGGCAATTCGGAATTCAGCGGCAAATATCAAAAAATACTTCAGTCAGCGTTCAATACACTTATCAAAAGGTTATTCATCAATTTCGCAGTCGTGATATAAATGCTCCGATTAATTTCGTTAGACCAAATTCTGTTTTGGGAGTTATCAGCCAGTTAGAATCTTCAGCCTTTTTCGTTGGCAACAGTCTTAAATTTGACTTTAAAGCTGCTCCCGTCAGATCGGCGATGTTTGAGATTAACTATCAATTATCAAAGCGTGTATCGGATACTGGCGGAATCCTGAGCTTGCCGTCAAACAATTATAATCTCCAACTCGACCGAGCCGTTTCAAGCAACGATCAGAGGCACAAAATCTATAGTTCTTTTTTATGGGCTGTTCCGAATCTGAGAGGCGTTAAATTTTCAGCAAACCTTTATGCCGGTTCGCCTTTACCCTACACAATTACGACAGGTCTGGATACCAACGGCGATACAGTTTTCAATGATCGTCCGCTCGGCGTATTGAGAAATAGCCGAAGGGGAAAATGGCAAAGTCAAACCGATATGGGATTAAGCTGGCAGTTTAGTTTAGAAAAGAAAACCGTCAAGTCGTCGAGCAGTGTAGAATACGAAAATTTGAATGGACGAACATTAAAATTGGAAATTAATGCAGAAAATGTTTTTAATCATACTAATTTCACTAGATTCGTCGGTGTCCAATCTTCGCCATTTTTCGGACAATCTATATCAGCAGATAACCCTCGTCGGATAAAGTTGGGACTAGGGTTTAGTTTTTAGTCTAGAGAAGCGACTATAAGATCATTAATCTCCGTTTCTTTACTAACCTAAGACTGCATAGCCACTCCGCTTCGTCACCAAATACAATAGAAACAAAACGGTAATATTTTCAACCCCCACCAAGGCATTTAAAAAATTTTGTTACAGCCCGTCGGCAAACGAAAGCGTCCGCGCTTCGCCTGAACGATTCCTTAATTATTGAATCAAAGCTATTGCGCGTAGATTTTCTTTCGTTTCAATTTTGCAGAGCCGCCGACACAGGCTAAAATTGTTGCGGATATTTTAAACACGCCTTGATAAACTATTTTACTGCGGAGAACGAATGAAATTCTATAACGACATCATACATCTGATCGGCAATACGCCGCTCGTTAAAATCAATCATCTCGCCAAAAAGAACGGCATTAAAGCGCAAATGTTCGCCAAGATGGAAAATCTCAATCCCGGATTTTCGGTCAAAGACCGCATCGGCATTTCGATGATCGAAGCGGCGGAACGAGAAGGAGTTTTGAAAAAAGGCGGCACGATTGTCGAAGCGACAAGCGGAAATACGGGCATCGGTCTCGCGCTCGCCGCGGCGGTCAAAGGTTATAAATGCGTGTTCGTTTTGACGGAAAAAGCGTCGGTCGAAAAATCGCGCTATCTGAAGGCACTCGGCGCGGATGTCGTGATTTGTCCGGCGGCGGCGAAACCCGGAACGCCCGATCATTACGTTGAAACCGCCAGAAGAATCGCGTCGGAGCTGCCGAATTCCTTTTATCCCGACCAGTATAATCATCCGGCAAATCCGGCGGCTCACTACCGCACGACCGGACCGGAAATCTGGAACGATACCGACGGCAAAATTACGCATTTCGTCGCCTCAATCGGCACGGGCGGCACGATCAGCGGCACGGGGCGATATTTGAAGGAGAAAAACCCTAATATTCAAATCATCGGCGCAGACCCTTACGGCTCGATTTTCAAAAGTTACAAAGAATCCGGTCGCGTTCCTGAAGCCACACCTTATCTGGTCGAAGGCATCGGACAGTCTTTGCCGGTCGGCAACGCCGATATGAAAACGATTGACGAAATTATTAACATCACCGACCGCGAATCGTTTGAAATGGCTCGGCAGTTATCGCGCAAAGAGGGGATTTTCTGCGGCGGCTCGACCGGCACAATTTTCGCCGCCGCGCTGCGCGTCGCCAAAGATTTGGACGAAAACAGTTTGGTCGTGTTTATCGTCTGCGACACGGGCGAGCATTATTTGACGAAGTTTCATTCGGACGAATGGATGAAGGAAAAACTTCTGCTCGAACCGCAGCGGATCACCGCCGGATTGATTAACGAAACGAAAAATTCCGGCGCGCCGCACGCGCTCGTCTTCGTCGCGCCCGACGAAAACGTCGGCAAAGCTCTGGAAATGATGAACGAAATCGGCGTAACGCAGATTCCGGTTTTGGAAAATAATCAATCAATCGGTTCGATTCGTGAAAGCCGCGTTTTAACGAAATTGCTCGAAAACCGCGAGCTGCTCGAAGCGAAGGTTGCGGACGTGATGGACGAAAGTTTTCCGATTGTCGAAGTGGACGCGAATTTTAACGAAATAAAGCAAAAATTGAAAAAATCTCCCGCCGTTTTAATTGAAGATTTCAAGCGTATTACGGGTATAATTACCCGAATGGATATGTTGGATTTGCAAAAATAAGTCTCAAGTCTCAAGTCTCAGGACTCAAGTCGGACAATCGCGTTGACTTGAGCCCTGAAACTTGAGACTTGAGACTTCGAGGAGAAGCGATGAGTGATAAACCAGACGACGACTGGGGAATGACGATGCCCCATATGCGGTTGAAAAATGAAAAAGGCGCGGACGAATTTGCGCCCTTCAAAAATCCCGCGCCCGCCGCGCCGTCCGCCGACGATTGGGGAATGACGATCCCGAACGTCAATCCGCCCGAAAATCAACTCTATAATCAACCGCCGCCCGCGTCGGATTTCGATAAGCCTGCGCCGAACGTCAATGCTCCGAACGACGTTTGGCAGAACGATTACGCCAAGCCTGCGGCGAATGCGCCCGCCGACGATTGGGGAATGTCGAATCCGAATTTTAGTTTACCTGCGAATCAGCACGGCGGTCAGCCGTCTGCGGATTTTGATAAAACAACGCCGAACATCAATATTGCGAACGATTTTCGACCGAATGATTATTCAGAGCCGACGGCGAATGCGCCGTCTGACAATTGGGGAATGACCGCGCCGAACGTCACTATTCCAGCACCGGAAAATCGCCAATCGGATTTGGAAATACCGCCGCCGATGGCTGATGCCGCACAGCACATCACGCTGCAACCGGCGGAAAAGAAACGCGACGATTGGGAAACGAAATCGCCCGAAACGAACGCGTTGCCGTCAAACGCAAATAACGATTGGGGAATGTCAATGCCTCATATCAACGTGCCGCGCGAAAAAAAGGCGAATGATTGGTCGATGCCCACGCCGGTTTTTCGCAAATCCGAAGGCGAAAATCTCGACGACGTGGCGCGCCGAACCGGATATTTCAATCTCAAGGACCTTGAAAATTTCAATCAGCCCGCGTCGAAAAATTCCGGCGAATTCGACAAAACCACGCCGAATTTTAATTTCTCGGAAAATGCGCCGCCCGCAAATTATGCCGCTTCCGCCGTCGATTTGCCTGTCGCGCCGCCAATTGCTGAACCGGTCAAACCGGCGAACAATTCCGGCGGCTCGAAAATTATATACATTCTTGGCGGGCTGTGTGCAATGTTTTTCGCCGCCGCGGTTTTTTTGGTCGGTATTTACTTTTTGTTTTTGAACAAACCGGAGACGGCGGCGACGAAGCAAGACGAGCCGGTCATAACGCAGCCGCAGCCGGGCGAAACTTTTGAAACAACCGCGCCGGTCGCGCCGACCGTCTCGAACGCTTCGACCGATGCGACAAATTTGCCGAAGACAATCGAATACAAAGGCACGATGCTTTTAGTTCCGGCGGGCGAATTTTCGATGGGCGACGATGCGGGCGCGGACGAATCGAAACCGGCGCACAGCGTTGATTTGCCCGCTTATTATATTGACCGGACTGAGGTTACAAACGCCGATTATAAAAAATTCTGCGACGCGACCGGCAAGGCGTATCCGCAGAATCCGCATTTCGAAAAAAATTATTTTCTCAGCCGCCCGAACGCTCCCGTCGTCGGCGTTTCGTTTGCCGACGCGAAGGCTTTCGCGGATTGGGCTGGCAAGCGTCTGCCGACCGAAGAAGAATGGGAAAAAGCCGCCTCCTGGGACGCGGCGACCGGCAAGAAACGCGAATTTCCGTGGGGCGATACTTTTCAGAAAAACGATGCCGCTTTCGGGACGGGAAAGATTTCCGATGTCGGCAAATTTCCGTCGGGCGCGAGTCCAATCGGCGCGATGGATATGGCGGGCAATGTTCTCGAATGGGTTGACGCATTTTTTCAGCCGTATCCGAACAGCCCGAGCCGAAACGCTGAATTCGGCGAGAAAAACCGCGTCGCGCGCGGCGGACATTTCGCTTCGAAATCGAGCGACAGCCTGAAAACGTCGAAAAGAATCTACGTTTCGCCAGACATCGCTTCGGGCGAAGACGACGAAAAACTCGTCGCGGCGGTGATCGGTTTTCGATGCGCCGTCTCCGCCGATGACCGTCGCGCCGCCGATGTTTTGGAGACGCAAGGCAAATAATTTAAAAATTCGCGTCAAGAAAATGATTCAAGCGACGCTTTTATTGCTTTTAAGAATTTATGAGCCGAAGAGGTTTGAACGGAAAATTAATTTTGCTCGCGCCGGTTTTAATAATTGTTTTCGGCGGCGTAGGCAATTCGTTCGCGCAGGCTGACGAAGTTTTGATCGTCAAGCAAAAGGCGCGAACCGTGATTCGTCCGAAAGCCAAGCCCGCCGCGCGCAAAATTGATTATGTAAAAACCGTCTCGATTACGCGCGTCGAAAAAAAGAGCCGTAAAAATTATCGAAAGCCGGTTGCCGTCGCCAATAAACCAATTCAAACGCGCGCGCCGATTGCCAAAACGATTGTCAGAAAAATTCAAGTTCCGCTGCTCGCCGTTCAGCTAAAACTTCTGCTGGTCAATAAAGACGGCAGCGAATCGGAATTTAATCCGCAGGCGACGTTTACGCCCGAAGACCGGCTGCGGCTTTCGATTTCGGCGAACCAGCGCGGTTATCTTTATGTCATCCGCCAGAAAGCACCCGAAGAGAGCGGCGAAATTATTTTTCCGACCAAGCTCGCCAACGGCGGAAGTAATTTGGTTACAGCCAATTACGAATATATTATCCCGAGCGGCTGCCCGAAGGAAATGATTGCCGCGCCGCGCGATTGCGCGCTCGCGCTCGCGCCGTATGCGGACGCGCCGCAAGAATTTTTCACTTTGATTTTCACGCGCGATCAATTAATCGGATTGCCTGATGATGTGAAGAACACGCGTGTCAGTCTGGTTAATCTGATGACGGCGGGCAAGATCGAATCGAAAACGCTCGTTGATTTAATCGAAGATTCGGGGCAGGATTTAATTTCACAGGCGGGCGACACGCCGTTCGCCGTCCGCATTATCAATACCAATCCGAACGACAACGAGGAAATTATCGAAACCTTCGTTTTGAATAAGCAGAAAAAATAAATTTTACGATGGCAAACGCGCAATTAAAATACGATGACAGAGAAATGACGCTCGGCGAAAGCGTAACCACACTCGGACGCGCGACGGACAACGCCGTGTCGTTTTCTGCCGATTCGAACGTTTCGCGTTATCACGCCGAAGTCGAATTTCGCGGCGGCGATTATTGGCTGATTGATCTCGGCAGCAGCAACGGCACGACTTTGAACGGAGAAGCATTCAAAGGCGAGCGCAAATTAAACGACGGCGACGAAATCGCGCTCGGCGGCACAAGCAAAGTTTCGTTCGTCGTCGTTGATGAAAGCCAAACCGCGCCGAATAATTCCGTTCCGTCGGGCGACGGCGCGAACGCGGCAGGCATCGGCAACGCGGAAAACGATTCTGAAAGCGAAGCGGACGCGGCGGAAAAAGAGCAGGACGCGGAAATCGTCGAAGACGAAAAAACCGCCTCCAAATCGCGGATGCCTCTGATGCTCGGCATCGCCGGCACGGCGGTCGGTTTGGCAGTCGCCTGCGTCATCGGCGCGGTTGTTTATTCGTCGATGGGAACGACCAAATGCGAAGCCAAAGCCCGCATCGTCAGACCCGAATACGGCGACACGCTCAAGAAGAAAACCGACATCGAAGTCGAATCCGAAAACGCCGAATGCGCGAGCCGCGCCATCTTTTTGTTGAACGGAATCGAATTTGACAGCACGACCGAACAACCGTTCAAATCAACGATTGACCCGAACGAGCATCCCGAACTCGCCGACGGCGATTTGCATTCATTAAAGGTCGTTCTCGAAGATCAGGAAGGAAATAAAATCGAGCTGCCGAACGATGTCGCCGTGCAAATCGAGACCAGGGAAATCGCCACGCCGACCCCGACACCGACGGACATCGCCGAAGTTCCGACACCGACACCGCCGAAAAACCAAAGACCGTCGCTGATCGAAACAAAGGATTTAGCGCGCGCGTTTCTGGCAAAGGATTTTCCGGCGAACGCCAATTACAATGTTTCCGATCCTGATTTTCTGAAGGAAGTGCAAAAGCGCACCGACGAATTCGCCGCATCGGAGAATTATTTCACGCGGGCGGCGGCTTACAAAGACGTAATCGGCGTGGCGTTCGTGCAGGAGAAAAATTTAGACCCGTCGCTCGGCTTCGTTCTGGCGATGAGCCGCAGTCAATTTAAACCGCAGAAGCAGGGCGCGGACGAAGGTTTGTGGCAGATGAGCCAGAATTTCGCCGCCGAAAACAGCTTGAACGGTTCGTGCGGCGCGGAAACTTTATCCGATCCGTCGCAAAACTGCGCGGCGAAAGTCGCTTCGCAGTATTTAAAGTCGCTCGTTCTCGAAGTGTTTGAAGGCGATGTCGTTTACAGCGTCGCGGCATTCGGAAAATCGCCGCAGGAAGCGAACATCTGGAAGGCGACGCTGCCCGCCAACCGCGCCGATTTTTGGAAAAACGTCAAAGACCAGAAACAGCGCGAGCAAATCGCCAAATTTTTCGCGGCGGGCATCGTCGCCGAAAATCCGCAAAAATATGGTCTCAAGCGGGATAAACCAATTTCCGAGCTTTACAAAAATCTGATCGGCAATTAGCGTGTTCAGAGTAACGACTCTCGGAGAAGAGAGGAAACTAGCCACGAAAAGACACGAATCAACACTAAATCGGCACGAAAATTATTCGAACGAATATTTTTAGTGTCTTTTCGTGTGATTCGTGAATAGTTTCTTTCGTTTTCAAGAGTTTGAACACGGCTTCTAAACTATTCATCGAGACATCTTCCAGTAAAAATGCAAGAATCGCGCTTTTACGGCGTTCGTTATTTGGCGTAAAATTGATTTTTTCGCGGTAAAAATGGCTGAAATTTTTCTAACATATGCTACTCCCGACGGCTCGAAGGAAATTGCAATCGAGCATGAGCGGACGACTTTCGGACGCACCGACCAGGCTGATTATCGTCTTGACGATGAAGGACTTTCGCGTCTGCACGCGAGCGTTTATCGCGACGGCGACCGGATTTGGATTGTTGACGAAAATTCGACGAACGGCAGTTTCGTCAACGGCGAGCGAGTCGGCGGCAGCGGCACGATTCTGAAAAACGGCGACCGGATAAAAATCGGCAATCAAACGCAGATAACCGTCAAAATCGCTGACGAAAAAAGCGCGCCGCCGTCAGCGATTTCAAATCAGCCGAAAAAAACGAGCGTCGCCACTTCCGCCGCGCCGTCGAATTCGGCAATGTTGATTCCGGTTCTGGTGACGCTCGGCGCGCTTTTCGTCATCGGCATCGCCGGACTTTTTATTGCGATGAAGGCAGTCGGCGGCGATTCGGAAATCGTTTATAAATCGAACAACAGCGATAATTTCGGCACCTCCGACGATTCTTTCGACGATAAAAAGGATAAAAACACTGAAAAACCTGAAAAAACTCCGAAGCCGGAAAAAACCGTTGCGTCGAATTCAGCGATTGTAAATACGGCATCGGATAATTCGTCCGTTTCTTTGACTAAAGACACGAACGTCGTCGTTCCGGGCGGAAAAAAATATCAGGATATGTCGGATGATGAGAAGAATCATTATATCGCCGCCAGATCGGAAAAAATCGCCCGTATTATCGGCAATCAAAAAAGCGACGCGGTTCCGCCCGAAGCCGTGCAGGAAATCAGGAGATTTCTTAACGGATATGTTGACAGGCTAAAAAAGGCGAGAAACGATAACTGCTCGCAGGGCGGCTGGGTGAAAAGCGATTTTAATACGGTTTTAGAACGCGCGACGAAAAACGCGCCGTTTATCATTCGCGCATTCAACAGCGAAAGCGTTGACCCGCAAATCGGCATTTACATCGCAATGATCGAATCGGAACATTGCCCGTGTCTGGAAAGTCCGCAGCACGCCAAAGGAATGTTTCAATTTCTCGCGTCGAGCGCGCCCGATTACGGTTTGCCCGCCGACCGGCGATGCGAACCCGAACCGGCGGCGAAAGGCGCGGTGCGATACATCAAATCGCTGATGGGACGGTTCGGCACGGCGGCTGACAGCGTTCCTTTATCAATCGCCAGCTACAACAGCGGACAGGGAAATTTGAGTAAAAACCTGGATAAAGTGTCGGCGGCGGTTGCCAACCAGGACCGCAATTTCTGGACGCTGTTGGCGAATCAAAACAAAATGGAAGGCGGCGCGGCGAAACAATTCAGCAACGAAAACGCCAAATACGTGCCGAAGTTTTTCGCCGCCGCGATCATCGGCGAAAACCCGCAGGATTTCGGCGTAAATCTACAGCCGCTTTCGACTTATACGAAGTGAGCGGTGAACGGTGAGCAGTTTTTTCGATTTCTACTGCTTACCGCTCACCGCACATTGCTCACCACTGACTGATGACTGAATTATGGCTCAAATTTACCGACGAAAACGGCGACGCGCGGCGCGCGGCGGTGAACGATGAGTTTTTTGTCATCGGCAGACATTCGTCGAACGATTTGTGCATTCTGGACAATCGCCTTTCGCGCGAACACGTCCGCATCGAGCGTTTCGACGACGCGTTTTACGTTTCCGATGCGAATTCGAGCAACGGTTCGACGCTGAACGGCGCGCCGCTTCGGGAAGCCGCGATCATCCGCGACGGCGACGTTTTAATGCTCGGCGGCGGCGTTGAAATAAAAATCGAAATCGTTTCCGGCGAAGCAAATTTCGCAGGCGACGCGAACGCCGCTTCGGTTAATCGGACGAACGATTTTTCCGCCGTCGAAACTTCCAATCAAATTTCCGCGCCCGCCGCGCCCGTCGTTTCGCCAGGCACTTCGATTGCCGCCGATGCAGGCGGAATTCCGAACGCGTTTTTCTGGCTCGCGCCGATTTTCGGACTTATCGTTTTAATCGTTGTCGGCGGCTTGCTTTTTGTTTTCGCCAAAAAAGAAAGACAAACCGCCGATACTGGTGATTATCCGGTTTACACGCCGCGCGGCAATTCGTCGAAGCGCGACGACACGCCCGCTGAAACGCCGACACCGCGAGCGGCGGATACGCCAATTAATTCGGGCAATTCGGCTGCGCCAACGCCTGACACAACCGACGTTACTTCGCCGCCGAAAACTTCGAGCGACGCGGAAAAAATCGAACAGTTTGCGTTGGCTTTTCTCAAGCGCATCGCCAAAAACGATCCGCGCCCGTTTTTGACCAGCAAACAGACCGAAGCGATTAATTCAAAAATCAGTCAATTTAAAGGCTCGGGCGCACTGGCGGAAAACTTAAAAGCGGTAAAAAAAAACGCCGCGCAATTTCAGACGCTCGCCGCATCGAAGGATTTGAAGGGACAATTTTTAGCCGCCGCCGCGTTGACGAAAATCGGCAATTCGCGCGGCGATCCGCTCGCCGTCGCCAACCAGATGCTGCCGATCTTAAACGATCTGAAAATTACGCTCGACAATAATTTAGCCGACGATAATCTGCTGATTATCGCCGCTTACGAACGCGGCGCGGCAAACCAGCCGCGGTCTTTGCAAAGCACGCTCGAAGCTCTTGCCAAGCAAACGCAAAACGTCAATCCGCGCCAAATTCGTACAATTTGGTTTTTGCACGACAAGGGAAAAATAACCGACGCGGAATATAATTTTGCCCTGCAATTTATCGCTGTCGGCGCGATTATGCAAAGCCCGAAGGACTTTGGTGTCAACGCTGACCCGGTGATTTTTAATTAAAATTCGCCAAAATTTTATGCGCCGTTTTTATGCCGCGACCGCGCAGATCGAAAATAATATCGTTACGCTCGACGCGGAAGAAACGCGCCATCTGCGCGACGTTTTGCGTCTGCGGGAAGGCGCGAGCGTGCAAATTTTCGACGGCGGGGGAAAAGAATTTCGATGCGCGGTTCGGAAAATTGAAAAACAGAAAACGCTGCTTGAAATAATCGAAAAAATCGCGCCCGCCGCGCCCGAATCGCCGCTCGATTTAACTCTGGCAGTCGCGCTTTTGAAAGGTGAAAAAATTGATTTGATCGTTCAAAAATCAGTCGAATTAGGCGTGGCGACGCTCGTGCCGCTTGCCACGATTCGCGCTGACGTGAAATTAAAGGAAACGGAAAAACGACTCGTCAGGTGGCGCAAAATCGCGCTCGAAGCTGCCAAACAAGCGGGGCGCGCCCGATTGATGCGAATTGAAACGCCGACGAATTTTGATGACTTTATCGAAACCGTCACGGGCGCGAAAATTTTATTCGCCGAACGCGGCGGCGCGGCGTTTTCCGCAATCGAAAAGACGGCGCGAATGACGGCAATCGTCGGCGCGGAAGGCGGTTGGGAAACGTCGGAAATCGAGGCGGCGCGCGCGCTTGGATTTCAAATCGTCACGCTCGGCGGCAGAATTTTGCGGGCTGAAACGGCGGCGATTTCCGTCGCGGCGATTTTGCAAAATCAATTCGGCGACGTGAACTAAGCAGTTTTGTAAAATAGATTTCGGGAAAAATTAACCACGAATAACACGAATGGACACGAATAAATTAAATAAAATAATTCGTGTCCATTCGTGTTATTCGTGGCTAAAATATTTTCAATTAAAACTCGAAATCAACGGTCATTTTTCTTTTGCAGAGACATAATTTCCGCCATCGAGGAGAGAATTTTTTGTCCGAAAGATTTCGGCTGTTCCGTGTCGGTCGCGTGTATGCCGAGCAGAACGTGTATGACTTTGACCGGCGCAAGCACTGTTTGGTCAACGTCTTTGGTCGAAAACCAGGGGCTGATGCCGACGTGAACCCGATTTTGTTCGTCGCGCCACGCTTCGATATTTTCCAAATCAATCGCCTCGGCGATTTGTCCGGCATCGGCGTTTTCGGGCAAAATTAAAACGACTGAACAACGCTCTTCGATTTCCAAAACGCATTCAACGCCGACGGTTTCGCGCAAGCCGTTTCGCACGTCTTCATAAACCGCTTCGATTGCGCCGAGTGTCGCGTTCAAAAGCGTTTTTTGTGTGGCTAAAACCTTCGAGTTTTCCGGCGCAGCCGCAGTTTCGCCCGATTGCAGATTTTTCCAAACGGGCGGAACGCGCCACGCCTCTAATTTTTTCCCGCGCACGGGCGGACCGCCCGTCAAAGCGAGTTCTCAATAATCTTCCCAACGACCGACCCAACGATTCATCTCAAAAACTCCTTTTCAAATTCGATTAACAAAAACTAATTGATCAAAATCAATGTTTGTGCGGATGCGCGTGCGAATGCGCGTGTGCGGCTTTTTTATCGGTGACAATTTCGCGCGCCGGTAAGGTGACGAAAAGTTTGCCGTGCTTTACGCCTTTTAAGCTCAAAAGCGAGTCGGCAAGCGAGCGAACCTGTCTGATTTCGCCGCGCAAAACGATGACTTCCATACAATCGTCGTGGTTAATATGCACGTGCAGAACCGACACGATAAAACTAAAAAATTCGTGTTGCAGAGCGTTCATTTTATCCGACAAATCATTGGCGTGATGATCGTAAACCAAGGTCAGGCTGCCCAAAACTTCGCCGGTTTCCGGCGCGTCATCAATCTTAGATTTAACGAGCGCGTCGCGCATCAAATCGCGCAACGCCTCCGAACGGTTCGCGTAACCCTGCGACGCAATTAAACGGTCGAAGTTTTGTAAAAGCTCTTCTTCGGCACTCACACCGAATCTGGAAAGTTCGCTCATAATTTATTCGCAAAGTTGTTTTTAACAAATTAGATTTCGACAATCATAACATTTTAGATTTAAGCGGCGGAAATCTCGTATAAAATCGGGCGGCTCGGACTCGCGTCCGAAGCGAACGGCGCGATCTGCAAATTCAGTAGATAATCGCCATCGGCGATTTCGTCGGGCGCGTAAATTAATTCGGTAATCGTGCGGCGAATCGAACTTTGCCCGTTCAATTCAAACGCGCCCGGCGCGACGTTCCAGAAAATTCGATGATTTGACAACTTGCCTCCGTCGAAAATCCGGTCAATCGAAGGCAGATCAACGAGCAGATGTTCGATATTTTCTGCGCGCAGCAAACGCATCGCTTCGGTCGAGAAAAACGGCGGTGTTTTTTCTAAATAGGTTCGTGTCAGCTTGCCTTTATCATTCGGCAAAGTGCGGACGAGCAAGCCTTTCGGAAAGTTTTTGTCCGTTTCGTCAGATTCGGAATTTGGATTTTGGAATCCGGAATTTTTCAAAACGTTTTCAATCGCCGTTTGCGTAATCAACAAATCATTTTCTTCTAATTCGACCGCATAAGTTTCGTTCGTTTCCGACGCTTTTTCGGGAACTACGGAAATCAATTGCGCCAAAATAAAAGCGTCGCGCAAACAATCGCCGACGGAAATTCGCTCGTTCGTGATGTGTCCGACGCATTCGGTGTGCGTGCCGTTACAATGCGGAATCAATTTTATCTGTTCAAAATTACAGCTTCCGCCGCGTCGCGTGTCGCCGATCAACGCGCCCGCTTCGCACGCCTGCGCCGTCGCTTTTTCGACCGCGTAGGCATTCGGCTGGTCGCCGTCGAAACGAAGCGGAATCGAAACGTCGAGCGGCTTTGCCAGATCAATCTCGTATTTACGACGATTCGCCTGAAAGAAAAAATTCATTTTCCGATTTTATCATTTCGCAGAGCGGCGGACGATCAGCGCGATTGGCAAACCGATGCAGAAAATATGTATCAGAACATTGAGCGCGATCATTTCCGGCGAACGCGGCATCGTAAACGGCGCGGCGGAAAGCGGCACAATGACGTGATACATCAACACGTAAACAAAGATGCCGTAAACGATGCCGGAAATGACCGGCTGCGCGGTCAGAAATTTTATTCGCCGGCTCGCCGCGTAAAAAATAATCGTCCAAATGAAGGCGATGAAAAAATGCGTCAATACGCCGAACGCTGCCGTCGTCGCGCCGCCCTCAAAGCCCGGCTTACCGAGATAACCGCTGGCGATGCTTTGCAGCATCTGCTCATATTTGCCGTTGCGAAACGCGGTCACGACGAACGCCGACATTAAATCCAAAACGCCCGCCGTTAATCCGGCAAATAAAATCGCCCGCGCCGCCGCGGATTTATTTGCCGCCGATTCGGAATCGGAAATAAATTCCATAACGCTTTTCTCCAACGAAGTTTTTTGAATTCGATTTGCAAAACTTTTACGATAAAGATTCGCCGCGTTAGAGGGAAGTTGTCCTGCCGCCGTCAACCGGCAAATTTATGCCGTTGATATACGAAGCCGCCGGACTTGCCAGAAACGCGACGACGTTTGCCACCTCCGCCGCTTCGGCAAAACGCCGCGCGGGAATTTCGGCTTCCATTATTTTTTGGATTTCTTCGCGTGTCTTGCCCGACGCTTGCGCTCTGTTTTCGATGATTGCTTCGATGCGCTGCGTCCACGTCGAGCCGGGCAAAACATTGTTCACCGTAATGCCGAATTCGCCGAGTTCGCCTGCCAGAGTTTTCGCCCACGACGCGACCGCGCCGCGAATTGTATTCGACACGCCGAGATTCGGAATCGGCTGTTTGACCGAGGTCGAAATGATGTTAATAATGCGCCCGTATTTTTCCCGTTTCATTTTTTCGATAAGCGATTGAACGAGAATCTGATTGCAAATCAGGTGCGCCTGAAACGCGCTGAAAAATTCCTCCGGCTTTGCGTCAACCGCGCGTCCGGCGGGCGGTCCGCCGGTGTTGTTGATTAAAATATGGATGGGCGATTCGTTGATTTCTAAATATTCGGCGATGCGCGTTCGCAATTCTTCGGGCTTTGAAAAATCGGCGACGATAAAATCGTGCCGCTGATTTTGCGCTGCGTTTAATTCGTTTTTGACTTGTTCTAAAGATTCTTCGTTGCGCGCCAGCAAAACGATTTCCGCCCCCAGATTTGCCAACTCCAGAGCGACGGCGCGCCCGATGCCCTGCGTGCTGCCGCAAACGAACGCTTTGTTATTTTTCAAATTGATGTCCATAAATTTTTTACAGTCGGCGTTTGATTTTAAATGCTGTTTGAAAATTTATCGAAAATTTTCGCTATCAACATTCGTTTGATTTTATCCGTTCAATCGAACGAAACCAACTCGAACCGCGTCGGGCAAATTAATTTGAGAATTAAAAACAAAAAGTCGTCCGAAATATTTCGGACGACTTTTTGCGAAGTTGGACAAGAAAATCTCTGCCTTTTGACGACTAAACTTTTTCCGGTTCGGCAACTTCCGGTGCGGTATTGCCGAGCATATGATTCAATATGGAAATCACGAAATTCGCGCCTTCGGTTCCGCCGAAACTGAGCAACGCCCACCAGTGCGAAATTTCATCGTGCGCGGCTTTGACTTCAACGTCTTTTCCGGGACGCGTATCGGTCGGATTGAGGTTGTCCAAATCGGTCAAAATCTCCCCTTTGGAATGATATTGCGTAATCTGTCCGTCGTAATTAACGCCGTCGGGAACTTTGTTTTTTGTTAAAGGCGCAGAATTAATCGCCGTCGCGTGCAGCCCCGTCTGAATCGAACAATAAGTCGCCAGACCGCCGCCGAGCGAATGTCCGGTCAAATTAACCGTTTCGCCGTTTGCCGCCGCTTCCTGCTGAACGCTCTGCGTAAAAGCTAAAGCCTGGTCGTATTGTTCCGGTGTCATTCCGATGCCCTGTTTAATATCGTCGTCAATATCGTCAATGCCGTTTGTCCCGGCAAAGCCGACAACCGCGCGGTTGTCTGACGGATCGTCAATCCAGCCGGCGTTGCCGCCGGAGACGACGCGCCGCATTACGACCGCCTTAAAGCCCGAATCTTTTTCTTCGGCGCGGTCAACGCGCCAGTAAGTTCCGTCCGGGAATTTATAAACTTCGCCTTGTTTGCCGTCGTAGGCAACATCGCTGACGCTTTTGCTTTCGGCAAAATTCAAGTCAACCGGCGAGTTCGCCGACGGTGTTTTAAGCGGCATAACCGCCGGCAGCGCGCCGTTTGCAACGCCCGGATTTTGCGTTCCGAAATTCAGAATCGGATTCGCGCTCGTTCCGGCAAACCGGTTTTTCGACATCGCGCCGCTCAAATTATAATCGCCGAGACGGCTCGCGCTGCCGCTCAAAGTCTGAACCGGTTTTGCTTCCGGCGCAAACAAAGGCTTGGTTGTCGTTGCAATCGCCGGATTGAATTTGTTGGTTTGTAAACCTGATATGAAAGGATTGCCCATAAAAATTACCGCCTTATTTCTAAAAGTTAAAAATCTGCCTGAAAATTCCGCCGGATTATTCGTCGGTATATTTTATCCGAAAGAAAAACGGCGTTTTATTAAAAGAGTTATCGGTGGTATGGAAAAAAAGTTTCCCGACCGACTTTTAGGATTGAACGGCGGCATTTTTCGTCTTCCAAAGATAGGCGAGAAAAAACAAACCGAAAAATAAATCGAGCAAACTGCCGGCGGCGGTAAGGAAGTGAATTTCGCCCAAAAAACAGTAAGCAATCATTAAAATAGAAAACGAGATTTTCCCGGCGGCGGCGATCACGAGAAACAAAGACTCGCGTCTGCCGGTAATTGCGAGCCACAAATAGCACAGCCCGAAAAAGAAAATCCAACTGGCGATAATCCACAGATACAGAGGATGCGCGTTGTTCGGCAATCCGTAAAAATCGCGGAAAAAAGTAATTGACGGCACGAATAAAATCGCACCGAAAAAATTCACCAGGGCGGCGGCGAACAACGCGATTTTCATTAACTTTGTCATAAAGGTTCGACTAAATTTTCACGCTTTCACGCATATAAATCGCATCCGATTTCCGCATTAGTTTATTTAATCGTCTTTGAAATTCAACGCGCTTTGAATTACCGCGTCGAATGCCGATTTGGTTTTTCCGTCGCGGTCAAAAAGCAGCGGGTAATTAGTTCTGCCGCGCACCGGAAAATTATTGAGCCACGAATCGCCGTCGGTTACGTTCCAGAATGTTATGCGCTCGATGTCGCGGTGATGCGCGAGAAAAACGCGGAAAAGTTCGACGTAGCGGTTCGCCAGTTTTTGCTGCGCGGCGGTCGGCAAGCCTTTGACATACGGGTTAAGCCGCGCTTCGGATTTGAAATCTTGCTTGACTTCCGCGCCGTTGAAATTTTTCGGGTCGGGCAAAACGCTTACGTCCAGCTCGCTGACATTTACTTTGATGCCGAGTCCGGCAAACTCCTCAATCGTTGCGGTCTGTTGTTCGACGGTCGGAAAATCGAAGTTGTCGTGACCTTGCAGCCCGACGGCTTTGACCGGAATTTTCAGCGCGAGCAGTTCTCTAACTAATTTAATCGCGCCCCTTCGTTTCGCCTCGTTTTCGAGCGAATAATCGTTATAATAAAGCTCTGTGTTCGGATCGGCTTCGTGAGCATATTGAAACGCTTTGGCGATATAATCTTTGCCGATAATTTTCAGCCAGGGCGTTTGCCGCAGCGTGCCGTCGTCGTTCAATGCTTCGTTGACGACATCCCAGCCGTTTATTCTGCCTTTATAACGACCGACGACAGTTTCGATATGTTCGCGCATTCGTTCGAGCAGCGCGGCGCGGCTGATTTGTTTGCCCGCCGCGTTTTTGAAAACCCATTCGGGCGTTTGATTGTGCCAGATGAGCGTGTGTCCGACGATAAACATTTTATTGCGCTCGCCGAATTCGACATAGCGGTCGGCGGCATCGAAATCGTATTTGTCCGCCTGCGGATGAACTGATCCCCATTTCAAAATATTCTCGGGCGAAATCGTACTAAATTGCGTTTTCACAATATTCGCGCCAACCGCGTCTTTTTCAAAAATCTGCGCCCGGTTGAGCGACGCGCCGATTAAAAAATAATCTTTAAACGCCGCCTTCAAAGACGTTTGCGCCGCAACATCAGCCGAAAAAAACGCCGCGAGAAAAATTGAACGAAAGACAATTTTTAAGTTTTTAAACATTTTGGATAATTTGTTTTTGAAAATTCGCGCTTGCCGTTTGATTGACAAGTTTTGAAAACCCGAACGAAAAAAATCTATAAAATCTTTCCGCCAACGAAACGATGTTAAATAATTAACCTGAAATAAAAGCTATCTCAAAAATAATTTGGAAAGCAATAGGCGGCAAATAATTTTGTTCGCCTCTTTTAACTGATTGCAGTTCTCCGGCATTTAAGATTTTTATTCAAAGGCGCGATTTATCTTCTCCGCAATCGCTTCCCAAATCTTTTCACTGCCTTCACCGATATATGCGGTTTTAGACAGGATTTGTTCTTTGGTTACGTTATTTTCGGTCCAGCTTTGTTTGTTGTTATAGAGGTTCTGTAAAACCGGCATTGCGCGGTCAACCGCGCGCGCGAATTTTGCCTCAGCCGTTTGCCCGTTTTCAAACTCGTTCCAAAATTCAAATAATTCTGTGCCGTTTTCCTCCGGCAGCATCCCGAAGATTCTTTCCGCCGCCTTTTGTTCCTTTTCCTTGGCATCATTTCTACCCGTTTCGTCAAAGAAAAATACATCGTTCGCGTCAATTTCGCAGATGTCGTGGACGATAAGCATTTTGACGACCCTTTCCAGGTTGATCGGTTCGTTGGAAAAGCCCGCCAAAATTAGAGCCGCCGCCGAAAGCTGCCAACTGTGTTCGGCGGAATTTTCATAACGGCTCAGCCCGATCGGCTTGATTTTTCTTTCGACGGCTTTTAGTTTTTCAAGCTCGAGAATAAAGGCGAAACATTTTTCCAATTCGTTATTCATAAAAATAGATTTATTTCTCAATTTGATTTTGTCAAATCCGTTCGCCTCCGGCTGATTGAAGAATTTCAAAAGCCGAAGCCGACCGAATGTTTACCGAAAATATTTTCTTCTGACTTTTCAGTTTTAAGAAACAGACGCTTGTGAGCGGGTTTAGCGGCGCGCCGATTTTCGTCCTATGACACGGACTTCATTTTTTGCCAAAACTTACGACCCTTTTCCGTCGCTTCCATTCGTCTCGATTCAGTTATGCCGATTAACTTTCGCTCGCATAAATCGGCAATCGCGGCTTTAACCGTTTCCTCGTCCGGTTCGGCATCTCGCCCGAGCCGTTTATCAATAATCCAGCCCGCCAACCCGACTCGCGCCGCTCCGATTGATGCCGCCAGTCCGTCAGGATTATAGCGGCTTGGCAACTCCGTGACGATGCCGAGAATCGCCGTCGCTTCTGCGGTCAGCTCATCTGATTTTGCCGTCGATTCGACGAGCGAAACGGCGACGGCTTCCGGTTCGACCATCCGAGATTCTTCGAGCGGAAGCGAATTTTGAGCGGAATCAATCCGAGCTTTTGATAGATAATCGCCGCGCAAATTTCGCGCCTGCTGCTGTTCATAAAGCAGTAGCGTTGCCAGCGGATCGAGCGCGGCGTAATAAAGCTGCCGGTTATCGAGCGGACGGCGGCTCCAATCACTTGTTTGCGCCGCTTTGTCGAGCCGCAAACCCAAATGCGTTTCCGCCTGCGCTTTCAGAGAATAGCGTCGCTCGCCCGAACGCCTGGCGGCGAGCATCGTGTCGAAGACCGGCGCAACTGTGAAATTGTAATGCTTTGCCAGCCGTGCGGCATCGAAAGCGGCGTTGTGAATGGTTTTGATAATCGAAGACTTTTCGAGCGGTGCGCGCAAAACTTTCAGATCAATTTCGGCGAGCGCGTCAACGATGACGACGCGCATTTTATCCGCCGAGCGATACGCGAACTGCACGAGGGCGACACGCTCCTGATGCCGATTCCACCAGTCAACGGTTTCGATGTCGAGAGCGAAAAAGGACAGCGAAGAAAGAACGTCGGCAAAATGCTGCAAATCGTTCGCGTCCTTCACTAATTTCAGAGTAAAATCCGGCTTCATCGATTGAACAAATTATGATTCAATTTTTATCTTACAGCACGGGAATTCTTGATGCTAATGAAATGTTGCCTAATTTCTCTTTAACTTGAATTAAGCCGGAGATTCGGCATAAAATCCGATAGATCATAATTCATTGCGGATTAAAAATCTATGAAACTTTATCTTGCGACACTTTTAGTTATAGTCTGTATTTCCGGCGTTTTCGGACAAAGCGCTACGGATTCGTCCGATGCCGCAACGCAGAAGGAACTTGGCGCGCTCATTCAAAAGTTGATGGATGCCATTCCCGTCGGCGACAGGGCGACGTGGGAAAAATACGTCGCCGATGATGTCATTTACACGGACGAAAATTTCAAGGTTTTATCGAAAAAAGATTTGCTCGATTCGCTCAAGCCGTTGCCGAAAGGCTGCTCGGGTTCAATCAAAGCGGAAAATTTTCAATTTCGTATTAAGGGCGATGCGGCGATTGTCGTGTGGGAGTCGCACGAGGAAGAGTTCGTCTTCGGTCAAAGATTGGCACCGCTCTATCTCGTCACCGATACTTATTTCAAACGAAACGGACAGTGGCAATTAGTCGCCGAGCAAATTATTGTTCGACCGAGCGAACGTCCGCCCGTCAAGATTGACGCGAAAAATTATCAATCGCTCGTCGGAGAATATAAACTGACTCCGGGCGTGATTTATAAAGCGATGGTTGAAGACGGCAAATTAATGATACAGCGCACGGGCAGAAACAAGCAGGAATTGCTTCCGGCGGACGTGAATACCTATTCCGTCAAAGGCACGATTCGGGGCGAAATGATTTTCATCCGCGATGCCCAAGGCGAAGTTGTTGAAATACGCGACCGCCGGGAAAATAACGATTTGGTTTGGAAGAAAATCAAATAATTAGAATTCTTGGCAGATACTTTCGTGAATTTTTTATCTTTCCGTGAATTAAAACTAAAGTAAAAACCGTAAGTTTTGACGCTTATGATTTCAGATAGTTTATTTTTTTCAGAACGTCATTTAAATCCAATTCGCCAACGTCATCAATCTTCGCGCAAATCTCCATCAACAATTTATCCTGCGCGTTGCCTTGCCGTTTGGCTTCCGAATAAGGTAAATCTTCGCGGAACGTGACCATCGAGTATTTGGAAAAATAATCGGGAAAGTTTTGTTCTAATTTTGTTTCGAGTTCGCGTTTGCGCTGAAAAATCGGATCGGCGACGGCATCGCGCATTTCGTAGAAATTTTCTTCCGCCATTTCCGCAATCGCGTCGGTGTTTGGTTTTCTGACGTTTGTAAATTCGTCGAAAATCCGTTCCCAATGCGCGTCGTATTTTTCAATTAATTGATTCAAAATCCGGCAATCTTCAAACGAAGCGTTCATTCCTTGTCCGTAGAAGGGAACGACCGCGTGCGCCGCGTCGCCGAACAGGAGGGATTTTCCGCCGACGTGCCAGGGAAAACATTTAATTGTGCCGAGATTGGCGGTCGGGTTCGCAAAAAAATCTTCGACTAAATTCGGCATCAGGGAAATCGCATCGGCAAAATTTTTTCGGAAAAATGCGAGCAGAGAATTTTCGTCGTTCAAATTTTCAAAGCTGTTTTCGCCTGTGTGCGCGAGGAAAAGCGTGCAGGTAAAACTCGCGTCAAAATTCGGCAGGGCGATCATCATAAACGCGCCGCGCGCCCAGATGTGCAGAGCGTTCTTCTCCATCTGAAACGTGCCGTTTTCGCCGGGCGGAATGTGCAGTTCCTTGTAACCGTGTTCCAACCATTTTTGCGAAAAATCGAAACGCGAAACTTTATGAAGCATATCTTGCCGAACCGCCGAACCCGCGCCGTCCGCCGCAAAAATCGTATCGCTTTTTACTTGCCTCCGTTCCCGGGTTTCAGAATTCGCAACAAAAACTTCATCTTTATCACGGTCAATGTCAACGCATCGCCAATTAAAATAAAATTTCACGCCGTCATATTTTTCGGCTTCGTTTATCAAAGCGACGTTCAAACCGCCGCGCGAAATCGAATTGATAAATTCGCCTTGTCTGCCCGAATACGGAAGAAATTTTTGCGCGCCGTCAACGGCGTGAATCATTCGCCCGAACATCGGCACGGCTTCGGCGAGCATATATTCGTCGAGTCCGACTTCGCGTAAAGCGGCGATTCCGCGATTTGACAGCGCGAGATTAATCGAACGCCCGGCGGACATTTTTTTCTTTCTCATATCATCGTGCGCTTCGTAGATTTCAACTTCGATATTTTTTTTTGCCAGATAAATCGCCAGCAGAGAACCTGATAATCCCGCGCCGATGATAATAACTTTTTGTTTTGTCATAAAAAATCTTCGGAAAATTTTCGCGCCCGATATTCGCGTTCTGATAAAATAATAAAACAATTTGAGGAGCGAAAGAAAAATGAAAAGCGCGAAATCCGAAACAGAAATGCAATGGGCGATTGAATGGCTCGACGCGGTGGCAAGCGGCACGAACACGATGAGCCGGCGCAAACTCTCGACGATAGAAAAACACGGCGACTTATCAGCGATTAAAAAATTAGCCGAGGAGAGAAGCATTCACCTTCTGCAACTCGAAGACGAAAAAGGCGACCAATTGATCGCCGCTTCCGTGAAACCATTCAAGGTAATTTGCTAAGAACAAAACGATTTTATCTTTCGGCTCATCATATTGATTCAAACGCGCTCGCGGCGGCAAATTTCTTTGCGTACTTAAACCGGATTTCGCTTTGAAAATATTCGGCATAACCTCCTTTAGTTTCGATTTTTGATTGCGGAAAGTTTCAGTATCAGTTTTCCTGCAAACAGTCCTTTAAAATCTCTACAAATTTCCAAACGTCGGCGAACGAATTGTAAAGCGGCACGGGCGCGACGCGAATCACGTCCGGCTCGCGCCAATCGGCGATTGCGCCCCGCGCGGAAATCGCTTTGAACAAATTTTTGCCGGCGTTTTTAACGCGAATCGAAAGTTGGCAGCCGCGCATCTTTTCGTTGGCAGGCGTGATAATTTGAATTCGTTCATCGCTGATTTCGTTCAATAAAAATTCTAAATAACCGGTCAATCTAATGCTCTTTTCGCGCAGATTCTGCATTCCGGCTTCTTCAAAAATTTCGAGCGCGGCGCGCAGTGCCGCCATCTGAAAAATCGGCGGATTCGACAGCTGCCAGCCTTCCGTGCCTTTGATCGGAACAAATTCGTCGCCCATCAAAAAGCGTGTTTTTTTGTCGTGTCCCCACCAGCCTGCAAAGCGCGGCAGAGCGAAATTTTCCGAATGTCTTTCGTGTACAAAAACACCGCCGATGCCGCCCGGACCGGCGTTCAGATACTTATACGAACACCACGCCGCAAAATCAACGTTCCAATCGTGCAAATTTAATTCGACATTGCCCGCCGCGTGCGCCAGATCGAAACCGACGACTGCGCCGATTTCGTGTCCGATTTCCGTGACGCGCCGCATATCGAATTTTTGCCCTGTGTAATAATTCACGCCGCCGAGCAAAACGAGCGCGATTTGAGAAGCGTTTTCGCGCAAAGTTTTTTCAATGTCTTCGGTTCGCAAACAATTTTCATTTTCGCGCGGCGTAAGCTCGATAAGTCTGTCAGAGCCGTCCGTTACTACCGCCGATTCTGACTTGCGGTGAAATTCGATTTGCGATTTAACGGCATACTGGTCGGACGGAAACGCGCCTTTTTCAATCACGATTTTATTTCGTGCCGCCTCGGGGCGATAAAACGAAACCATCAAAAGATGCAGATTGACCGTTAAAGAATTCATCACAACCGTTTCAACCGGTTTCGCGCCGACGACGCGCGCCGTTTGTTCCGCAAGCAATTCGTGATACGGCATCCAGGGATTTTTCGCCGCAAAATGTCCTTCGACACCGAGCGTTTCCCAATCCTTTAATTCCTGCTCGATATATTCACGCGTCGTTTTCGGCTGAAGCCCGAGCGAATTTCCGGTGAAATACAAAACGTCTTCGCCGTTCGATTGTTTCGGGACGTAAAATTTTTCGCGGAAATGTTTTAACGAATCCTGCGCGTCGAGCGCGTCGGCAAAAGTCCCGGTCGCTTCAAATTCTGATGTTTGATTTTTCATTGAACTTGAATTTAACGGATTGGCGTAAATTTTGAAAGCATCGGCTGAAGCCCGAAAAATAATTTGAGCCGCCGAAAAATAGTTTGATGCCGCCTGAACGCAAATCGCGCCTTAAATGCGTGAGGACGTAAAAGTTTTCGCAAATTTCATTTATCCAAAACAACGGAGGTCATAATGAAAAAAATTAGTTTAAGTCAGCGCGTTTTTAAGTTTGATGTTTGTTTTTTTCGGTCGTTTTCGCTAACGCCCAAAAGATGACGAGACGGTATTCGGTCAACGTCTCGTTCGATTTCAACATCAATCAAAAATCTTATCCGGCGGGCAAATATCATATCAAGGTCAGCAAAATTTCGACGGATAACGTTGCGCTTTCGCTTGCTGACGGCGAAAAAAAATAATCTTCGGACGATGTTAATTTCAAACAGAGGCGAGCTTTCCAAAGACACGCCGAAATTGATTTTTAACCGCTACCAAAATCGCCGGTTTCTCAGCAAATTACTGACAGAGGAGAGCGGAATAGAAATATCAATGACCGTTCAAGAAAACAATTCCTTAAAAAAACAGAAAAACTACCGGCGGCAGATAGAAAAATTACTGGTTCTTAAACTTTGAACAAAAAGGCAAATGAGAGTTTTCGAGACTTCGATCAACTTTCATTTGCCTTTTTGAATTTTTAACTACGGATATGTTGAAATCGCATCGCGCAATGACCCGGATTTTCACCTCAAATTATGGAAATTCAAATTCGTCCGGGTTAAAAATCACTTGATTACAAAAAGAAAATTATGCTCTTAACTTGGCTTTTTTGAACACGCGGCATATTATTTTTACACTTGCCCCAAATAAAATTATGCTGTCTAAAATCGCTTTTTGTCTTTTTCTACCGGTAATGACGTTTATATCCTGCTCGAACCTCTACGGGCAAGCAACCTGGATGACCGACAACGCCGCAATTTTAGGCGATAAACAATTAAATATGATCGCTCTGCCCGGAGCGCACGATGCGGGAACTTTTGCCATCGAAACATCAAAAAACAACGGCATCAAACTCGGCGCGGACGACGGATTTTCTTCGCCTGACAATAAAAAAATCAAGCGGTTTCTATCGTTCGGTCCGATGTTTGCCGATTGGGCAAAAACGCAGGAACGCACGACGGCGGAAATGTTAAGCGACGGAATTCGTTATCTCGACATTCGTGTTTGCGTTGATAGTAAAGGCGTTTTGATGACGTGTCACGGACTTTACGGGGCTTCGATTGCTTCAATTCTCGACGACGTAAAAGCATTTACCGACAAAAATCCGCACGAATTAGTTCTGCTCGGCTTCAATCATTTTTGGGACCGCCAATATCAAATTGAACAAGGCAGAAAGCAGGGCGAAATCGAAGGTTTGACGAAGGCGAACTGGACGGAACTAATCAATCTCGTTAAAACAAAACTCGAAGGCAAATTAATCAACGGAAAGAATTTCAGCCCGAAAAGTAAATTAAATGAGATTTGGCAACTGAGAAATAATAATCGGGTAATCGCGCTTTTTGATACGGACGACGCGCCCGATGATAATTTAATCTGGAAGCGAAAGGAAGAAAATACCTGGGTTGAAGGTTGGGAGCCAGACGCTTTCAAAAGCGGCACGCTCAAAGTTTTGGAAAACGCCAAAGATAAAGAATACACCGATAAATTTTACGCGGTTCGTTCATCGGTTACGCCCGACGACGGCGGAAAATTAATCAGCGAAGGCTTTTTCTCCAAAATTCACCCGCGCTCGCTCAGCGAACTGGCGGATATGACGAACCCGATTGCACTCGGTTGGATAAAAAACGAATGGGCAGGAAAATATCCGATAAATCTAATCTGGGCAGACTTTTACAATCGTGCCGATTTGGTTAAACTGGCAAAATCTCTCAACGGTATCAAAGTCGATTTCAAAAATACGACAATCGGAAACGATACAAATTGGACGCGTTGGAGCAAATCGAAAGATATTGAAAAATAGTTGATGAAATTTTGCCCGCAAAGCAGATAAAAAGAAAATCCTTTAACATTTTTTATGCATTTCGCAGGCAATTACTTTAAATGCCGACTTCCGCCTTCGCCTCTGCAAATTTTTCAACCGCGAACTGCAAATCTTCTATCGAATGCGCCGCCGAAACTTGTGTGCGGATTCGCGCCTTTCCCTTCGGCACAACCGGAAAAGAAAACGGAATAACATAAACGCCTTTCTGTAAAAGCGATTCAGCCATCTTGACCGCCGGCATCGCTTCGCCGAACATCACGGGAACAATCGGATGTTCGCCCGGAAGAATTTCGAGTCCGATTTTTGAAAGCTCGGCGCGAAAGAATTTTGTATTTTCCGTTAATTTATCGCGCAGCGCGGTTGATTCGGTCAACAAATCAATCGCTTTGATCGACGCGCCGACGATTGACGGCGCAACCGAATTTGAAAACAGATACGGGCGCGAACGCTGGCGCAAAAGCTCGATAATTTCCTTTTTCGCGGAAGTATAACCGCCGCTTGCACCGCCCAATGCTTTACCCAGAGTTCCCGTGATAATGTCGATTCTGTTCGTAACATTGTGATATTCGGGCGTTCCGCGTCCCGTTTTTCCGACGAATCCGACGGCGTGCGAATCGTCAACCATCACCAGCGCGTCGTATTTCTCCGCCAGATCGCAAATCTCGTCGAGCTTGGCGATAAATCCGTCCATCGAAAAAACGCCGTCGGTCGCAATCATTTTTGTCCGCGCCGCCGCCGCTTCTTTCAATTTCGCTTCGAGGTCGTTCATATTGCCGTTTTTGTAACGGTAACGCTGCGCTTTGCTCAGGCGAACGCCGTCGATGATGCTCGCGTGATTGAGTTCGTCGGAAATGATCGCGTCTTCTTCCGCCAAAATCGTTTCAAAAAGTCCGCCGTTCGCGTCGAAACACGACGTATAAAGAATCGTGTCTTCCATTCCCAAAAACTCGCTGATTTTTCGTTCGAGTTCCTTGTGAATCGTCTGCGTGCCGCAGATAAACCGGACGCTCGACAGCCCGTAACCCCAATCATCAAGAGCCTGATGCGCTGCCGCGACAATCGCCGGATGATCGCTCAAACCGAGATAATTATTCGCGCACATATTCAAAACTTCGCCGTTTGCGACCTTAATATGCGCTTCCTGCGGACTTTCAATGACGCGCTCGTTTTTGTAAAGTCCCGCTTCTCTGATTTCGTTGATTGTATTTTCTAATTGATTTTGAATTTTTGAATACATAATTTTTTCAAATTTATGGCAAAATTTTTACGGCGCAAACGCCCACTTTATAGATTTCAAGCCTTGTGATTTGCGCCACACCGACAGCTGACCGCCGTGATGCCCTTCGTGAATTGCCAGCGCGAAAAGATGATGTTCGACAGTCGGCTGCGTCTGTGCGAGCGTCACGTCCGGCGTTGGCTGCGCCAAATCTTCCCGATTCATCTGGCGAATCGATTCGAGTCTGAGCAAATTTGTTTGCATCAGTTTTTCGACCAAAATCTGTTTTGAATCATAAAATCCGGCACTGGAAACCGGCTTTGAAGCGGGACCGAATTTGTTCAAAAGTTCGGAAAAATCTTTTGAAAGATTTTGAATTTTGAGCAGATGCAAAAGATAAACGTCGCCCAAAAGAATATGCCCCAAAATCCAAGCCGGATGATTTTCACCCGCTGCGGTTTGGACGTGCATTTGTTCTTCGCGTAAGTCTTCAACCAGATTCAAAGTTTGCCGCCGCGCTTTTTCAAGCGTCCAAACTAATAATTCATTCATTAAATCCCGCTCCAATCCAAAATCACTTTAACCCGAATTTCGTTCTTTCATCACTTTAAAACCTTACTTAAAATCTTTATCGAATTTACGTTCCCGCGATTCTCACTTTTGTTTCGGTTACGGTAACAAATTGCTCCGGCAATTTGTCGGCGTAATTTCCGAGTAATTTTTCCAAAATCTGAATTCTGTTTGCTGCTCTTTCGTCGTCTAAACGCAGAAAACAATGCCGTGATGAGCGCGGCGTTCACGAAAAATCATTTCGCCGAAATTTTGTCGTTGGTCAACAAAAATCCGATTTTGGAATACATCAGGATATTTTATAAATTCCGTGTAAAAACTAAAACTCAACCTGACGGAAGTTTTGCGGGCAATATTTACTCGCTCAAAAATTTAACGAAGAAACAAAATTTCCGTCACCTTGGTCTTAGTAGTGAGAATGTGTCATCGTACAAAAGTGAATAAACTGAGAATGTCTTCTTGTTTACTCTGTTAACTGCCTTGATAACTTCTTCTTTATTCTCATTAATTGTTGCCGTATTATTGAGGACAATATCTATCATCCGAGTTGTTTGCGAGTCGCTCGCTTTCTGAAAGTTTAACAATCTGCCGCCGTCATCCAAGATTTTTTCTTTATCAGGCAGAGCGTCATTATATATTTTCAAATCCCGCAAAAACTCCGCCGCCTGTTTTTTCTGTGGATCGTTTACATTTTTGCGTTTGTCATTAACGATTTCCTGCGCCGCCCGCTCAGATGCCGTCAGTGATGCCAACATATTCGCAGTCCCGATAGCAACGTACTTTTCCACGCGTGATTTTTCATCATTTTTTGCCGTCGTTCGGCTGTAAGCATTATAGTAGGTTGCCTGTAGATAACCCGCCGGACCGATTGCTAAATCTTCGCCTGAAAAATTAGTTTTTTCCGCTATTGTTTTGACAACGGCATCGGTGGTTATTGCTCCGATTTTGGCTTGTAAATCTTGATGCCTTAAAATTAAAGCCAGATAACTTTCGACATCCGCTCTGCTGATAACACCGTCTGTTTGTTGTGAAGAAGCGCAGGCATCCAGAAATCGCGGCATCTGCCTTTCATAAATCGCCGCCGCCGCCGCCGCATCTTCTTCGCTGACCGCGTTTTTTTCAACGACCGTTTTAACAACCGCCGTCAACTGTTTTTCGTCCAGTTCACGGTCTTTCAAAGACGACAGCGCACCAATCCCGGCTATTTCGACGGGCAGCGGCTTGCCGCCGAGTTCGCTTAACATCTGACAACCGCTCACTGTCAGCATCATTAGCAAAGTTATCAGTCTTTTCATTATTGTTTTATTCGTCTGTTGACAGCCTCAAATTCGGAACTCGCCGGTGAAATCACCAATCAAATCGTTGATAAAGATAATTTAGCTTTCGCTCCAATCCAAAATCACCTTGCCGCTGTTGCCTTCTTTCATCACTTCAAAACCTTTGACAAAATCTTCATACGAAAAACGGTGTGTGATGACGGGCGAGATGTCCAAGCCGCCTTCGACGAGGACGTTCATTTGATACCACGTCTCATACATTTCGCGCCCGTAAATGCCTTTGACGGTCAGCATATTGAAGATAACGGTTTTCCAATTTATAGAGAATTCTTCGGGCGGAATTCCTAAGAAGGCAATGTTGCCGCCGTGCGTCATATTCGTCAGCATCTCGCGGAACGCCGACGCGTTGCCGCTCATTTCCATTCCCACATCGAAACCTTCCTTCATTCCGAGCTGCTTCTGCACGTCGGCGAGCGAAGTCGTCCGAACGTCAACCGCCATCGTGACATCGAATTTACGCGCCAGTTCGAGACGCTGCGGATTCACGTCTGTGATGACGACGTGCCTCGCGCCCGCGTGTTTGGCGACCGCCGCCGCCATAATGCCGATTGGTCCCGCGCCGGTAATAAGCACGTCTTCGCCGAAAACTTCAAATGCGAGCGCGGTATGAACGGCGTTGCCGAACGGATCGAAAATCGCCGCGACTTCCGTGTTGATATCCGCGTTGTGCTTCCAGATATTCGTCATTGGAACGCTCATATATTCGGCAAATCCGCCGTCCGTATTGACTCCGACACCGAGCGTGTTCGCGCATTTAAATCTGCGTCCGGCGAGACAATTGCGGCAGCGACCGCAGACCAGATGACCTTCGACCGAAACGATGTCGCCGGCGAAAAAATCGCTGACGTTCGAGCCGACTTCGACGATTTCGCCGACGATTTCGTGTCCCAAAACAGTCGGAATTTTAATCGTCTGCTGCGCCCACGCATCCCAGTTCCAGATGTGAACGTCCGTGCCGCAGATTCCGGTTTTCAGCACTTTAATTAACACGTCATTAATCCCGATTTTCGGTTCAGGAACGTCTTCGAGCCAAAGTCCTTCTTCCGCTTTGCTTTTAACAATCGCTTTCATAATAAATTTTTCTTCAGAATAACTTTAATACTACTTAAAATTTTTAACGCAAACAATTTCAAAGCAAGCCGGATATTAAAATTCAAAAGCCGAAATTTAGCCGCCGATGTTCACTGATTCATTCAGATAAAAAACAGATGATTTTTAATCATTTTCCTTATCCGCATTTAACTGTGAACAGCGCGGCGGCTGAGTTTTTTATAAAAACAAATTTTCATCTAAGTCTAACCATTTCAAAGCCGCGCCGTGAAGCATTTCCGCTTTCGCCGCGTCGTCAAATTTCGATGTTTCGATTAATCTTCCAGATTCTAATTCGCCGAGCGGAAACGGATAATCCGTGCCGAGCGCGATTTTTTCCGCGCCGAAAAGTTTAACTAAATATTCGAGCATCAATTCGTTGTGAACGAGCGAGTCGAGCCAGAATTTGCCCAAGTATTCGCGCGGATTGACATCGTTATCAACTGCGACCAAATCGGGTCGAACTTCAAAACCGTGTTCGATTCTGCCCAAAGTATAGGGAAACGAACCGCCGCCGTGCGCGAAGCAGATTCTTAAGTTTTTTAACTTTTCCAGCACGCCCGAAAATATCAAACTGCAAATCGCTCTCGAAGTTTCCGCCGGCATTCCGACGAGCCACGGCAGCCAGTATTTCTGCATTTCCTTTTCGCCCATCATTTCCCACGGATGAACGAAAACCGCCATCGAAAGTTTTTCGCACGCCGCAAAAAAATCGAAAAATTCCGCCTCGCCGAGATTTTTTTGATTGATATTTGAGCCGATTTGCACGCCCTTCAAACCGATTGTTTGACAGCGTTCGAGTTCCTTGACGGCGAATTTCGCCTCCTGCATCGGAACAGTTCCGAGACCGACAAATCTTTTTGGATATTTTTCGACAATTTCCGCGATTCCGTCATTCAGAACTCTCGAAACTTCCGCGCAATCCGCCGCGTTCGCCCAATACGAAAACATCACCGGAACGGTCGAAAGAACCTGCACGTCAACGCCGAACGAATTTGATTCTTCGATGCGTTTTTCTGGCGACCAGCAGTTATCTTCGATTTCCCGAAAAAAATGCCCGTCGTCTTTCATCATTCTCGCGCAGCAAGGCTTGTGATGTTCGAGTTTGATAAATCCGCCGTAGCCGAATTTTTCCTTCCAGTTCGGAATATGTTCGGGCAAAATGTGCGTGTGAACGTCAATTTTCAGCATTAATCGCCCAATGAATAATCGAGAATAATCCGTTTGCCGCCCGCGTCGGATTTGAATTCGAGCGTTCCCGAAATGCCTTTTAAATCGTTTGTTCCCGAACCCGGAACGATTTTTCCCGCCGCTTTCATTTCATCGGTCATTCCGCCGTGTATGGCGACGAACGAACCTTTGCGCCCTTCGATTTCGACAAAAAATCTGTCCATAATCGTATAGCCCGCCGCGCCGCCTTCGGAAGCGCACATCAAAAGTTCGCCCGCGCTTTCGCCTTTGCAGTCTTCGCCGTCGAAAACTTTTTTGACGAGAATGCGCGAAAGTGCCGGGTTTTCCGTCGCCTCGTCAAAAGGTTTTGCGTCCCAGGTCGTCACCTGAAACGGAATCGTGATTTGTTTTTTCATAAATTTAAGCCGGTTCAGTTTTATCCGCCGTATTTTTTTATCATTTCGCCGAGCAGTATTTTGATGCCGTCCGAAGTTTTTTCGGTTGCGGAATTGGCAAAGATTATATATGCGCGGTCGATTTCGGGAATTACATAAACCTTCGTGATAAATGCTCCGGCGTTGCCCGTGTTGTATGAAACCCGGCGTTTATTATCGTCGATTTTCCAAAACCAGCCAACCGCAAATTCGGATTTGCCGTAATGCAGAAAATTAAATTCTTCTTCGTTCATCAGCTCGGATTTACCGTTTAATCCGCGAAGCTGCATTTGAATAAATTTTGCATAATCGGGCAAATCGACGCTGATATTTCCCGCTGCCAACAGCCAGTTGAGTTTGTAATTTTTCTGCGGCGCGAGCGGCTTTAAATTCGCGTCGTGTCCCCAGGTCTGATTTTCGTCAGCCTGATTCGGATAATCGAAACTGAAATTTATCTTCAATTCTTTCCCCAAATCCCCGACCGACTCTTTGTAAGTTTTTCCCGAATCCTTTTCGAGCATCAATCCGGCGAGAACGTATCCGGCATTGGTCAGTTTCAATTCTTCCTTCGCCTCGTTCGGTTTTTGCCGCAAAAACCATTTCGCCAATTGCAATCTCTGCTGCGCGTCGCCGCCGCCGAATTTTTTCGGGCGCGGATTCGTATAAGTGTAAGGCGGCAAAACGGCTCGAAAGGTTAACAAATCCTGCAAAGTCATTTCAAAATAAACGCGCCTGCTTTGCAATTTCAATTCGGGAAACAAATCGAAAAATTTTGTCTGCCAACTGATTTTATTTTGTTTGACGAGCATTGCGGCAATAAAACCCGTAATCGCTTTCGTATTCGAGCCGAGATGAAATTTGTCCGACAATTCCGCCCGTCGCGGCGCGCCGATTTTCTTGTAACCCGAAACGTTTATTTCAAGCACCGCGTCCGCCGAAACGACCGCGTAGCCGAGTTCGGGAATCTTATAATCCGCCCGAATTTTCTCCGCCAGGTCAGGCAATTGCTGACTGCTCGCTTCAAAAGCAAAAACACAAATGACAAACAGCAAAGCCGACAAACGAAAACACATCATTTTATAAAGCGTTGCCATTTTTTAGTTTAAGCAAATTATACAGTTTCCAATTCGGCTTTTAGACGGCTCAAAGCGCTTTTGTCGCGCAAAAGTTTTTCAATCAATTCATCGGCATTTTTAGCGGACTTCGAGCCGTTGATTGTTTCGCGCAGAGTTTGATTTATCAAGGTTTGATAGCCTGTCGTCGTCCCTTCGGTTTGTTTTTTGAAATGCTCGATAATATCGGCATCAAGCATAATCGTGATGGTTTTCTTGGTTTCTTTTTTCTTCGGCTCGCCTAAAAAAGCCGGTCGCGTAATTCGTTTCAAACCTCTTTTAGCGGCTTCTTCGGAAATTTCCAGATATTCATAATCTTTATTTTTTGTATTGCTCATATTCTTTCACCATCCATTTTTCAGCTTTCCACGCTGTAATCAAACGAACATTTTCATTTTCGTAAGTAAATGTAACGTAAATAAGTCCGTATTGAGACGAAAAACCAATCAGGTTAAACCGTGTTTCCGTATCGGTCGAATGCGTGAAATCCTCAAAATAAACTCCAAAATCATCATCGAAAACATCTGTTATCAAAGCAAAATCAACTTTGTGTTCTTCAATAACTTTCTGCCTTTTCGACTCGTCCCAAACGAACATCTTTACAGTGTATATTTAGAGTATATGTATGTCAAAAATTTTTAGGATGAAAACTCATTTTATGTTTTATATGAAATCATTGGAATTATTTGCAGTAGGAATTGGAAGCTAATCAGTTAATTTATAAACGGCAATATATTCAAAACCTTCATCACCGGCAACTCGAAATTTATATTTACATTTTGGAAATTCAAAATACTCATCAGCTTGTAACTCAATTGTTTTACCGATCAATTTTATTTCACAACTTCCTTTTAAGACGAAATAATCACAGCCAATAGTTTTGCCAATACGGTCTGTCCCGATTTCATATCTATTCCAACGAATGAGAAATTTCCTGTCTTTATTTATAACTTGAAGAGAGCGTAGAAACGGCGGTTCGGCGACAGTTTTGATATTTTTATCGGATGAATAAAGTCGGCAAATATTCTCAAATGTCATCCTGCCTAATTCTGATTCAATCCATTTTTTTACTTCGTGCTTCATTAGCTCACAACCGGCGGAGGCTGCATCACGCTGCCGCAATTCTTGCACGTTCGCAAATTTTCGTCGCCGTAGAACTTTTTGAACACCACTTGAAACTGCGTCGTGATGTCTTCGAGATCAAAATACTCCTCGTAAAGTTTTTCATTACAGTTTTCGCAAAACCATAAAAGCCCGTCGCGTTCACCATCGCGTCTTTTCCTTTCGATGACCATTCCGACGGTGTTCGCTCCGCGCACCGGATTGTGCGGAATGCGCGGCGGCAGCAGGAAAATTTCGCCTTCTTTAACCGGAACATCCACCGCCTTTCCGTCTTCCTGAATTTTGACGAGAATATCGCCTTCGAGCTGAAAGAAAAATTCTTCGCCTTCGTCGTAATGATAATCCTTGCGCGAATTCGGTCCGCCGACGACCATCACGATAAATTCCGCGTCTTCGTAAACGCATTGATTGCCGACCGGCGGCTTTAACAAATGACGATGTTCGTCAATCCATTTTTTAAAATTAAAAGGTCTTTTGACAGGCATAAATTTTCACCCTTTTATTTAGATTTTTAAGTTAATCGCTGATAATTTTTGCTTTGAATAATTCTCTTAAACTTTCTTTCGATTTCACGCTTTCAAACTTAAAGCCGCCCATCGTCAACGCGTATGGAAAAATCATAAATACAAGTCCGAGCAGCAGTTCGATTTTAAATTCTCCTTTGGCAATCAAAAAAAACAGCACGGGGAAAAAGATTAAACCGGCAATTCCGATAAAGATAAAAATAAAGACGAAAACTACCGGATGAAGCTGCATTTTGATTTTTATCGCCGTGCCGTCCGGTTCGCGGCTGACGGCTCCGCTGATTTGCGGAAGAAACGAATTTCTGTAATTAATAATGCGGCTGATGTCGAAGGTTTTGCCTTCGATTTTTCCTTCGTATGTTTTAGAGGAATTGCTCGAAAAAAATCTGAACTTCGACGGTTCGGTCTTTTCCGCAACGGCTTTAATAACTTCGTCTTCCGTGAGCGGAGTTTTATAAATAATATTTTCTACCGGCAAAAATTTTACAAGTTTCATCTTGAGTTTTTGTTTAATTTACATCGTCATTATTCCAATTTTTCAGGCTCGCTGGCACATCATTATATCAAATTTTGCCGAATCAGCTCGCATCGGAAATTTCGCCGCAGATTTCGCCGCCTGATCTACGGTAAAGCTCCAACGGATGTTTTTCCAAATTTTAATTTTCCGCCCACGTTTTCGCGGCGTTAACGGCGCGCTGCCAATTGTTTGTCAATTTTTCTCTTTTTTTCCGGTCAATTTGCGGCGCAAAGATTCGGTTGATTTGCCATTGCGATTGAATTTCGTCAATGCTTTGCCAGAATTTAACGGCGAGTCCGGCGAGATATGCCGCGCCGAGAGCCGTCGTTTCGATGATGGCGGGGCGCACGACGTTTGTGTTCAAAACGTCGGCTTGAAACTGCATCAGCAAATCGTTAACGGTCGCGCCGCCGTCAACGCGCAGTTCTTTGATCGAAATGCCCGCATCGGCTTCCATCGCTTTGAGAACGTCCATTGATTGAAAAGCGATGCTGTCGAGCGCGGCGCGGGCAAGATGCGCGGCGGTTGATCCGCGCGTCAGACCGACAATCGTGCCGCGCGCGTTGCCATTCCAGTGCGGCGTTCCTAGACCCGTGAACGCCGGCACGATGTAAACGCCGCCGCTGTCGGAAACCTGTGCCGCGAGTGTTTCCGCATCGCCGGAATTTTCGATAATTCCCAAACCGTCTCTGAGCCATTGCACGACCGCGCCGCCGATAAAAACGCTGCCTTCGAGCGCGTAATTCGTCGCGCCGTTGATTTGCCACGCGACGGTCGTCAGCAAATTATTTTTCGATTCGATTATTCGCGCGCCCGTGTTCATCAGCATAAAACAACCTGTTCCGTAAGTGTTTTTGACCATTCCGGTTTGCGTACACATTTGCCCGAAAAGCGCGGATTGCTGGTCGCCCGCGATCCCCGCAATCGGAATTCGCGCGTCGGAAATTACATTATTCGCGTAACCGTAAATCTCGCTGCTGCTGCGAATTTCGGGCAGAATATTTTTTGGAATATCGAACAGATTTAATAATTCGTCGTCCCACCGAAGCGTTTGAATATTGCAGAGCATCGTCCGCGAAGCGTTTGAAACGTCGGTTGCGTGAACTTCGCCGCCGGTTAAATTCCACAGAAGCCACGTGTCAATCGTGCCGAAACAAAGCTCGCCTTTTTCGGCTTTTCCGCGCGCGCCGTTGACGTTATCGAGAATCCATTTGATCTTCGTCGCGGAAAAATATGAATCAACGATTAAGCCGGTTTTTTCTTTTATAAGTTTGTCTTTGCCGTCGCGCTTGAGCGCGTCGCAAAAATCGGTCGTCCGCCGATCCTGCCAGACAATGGCGTTGTAAATCGGCTTTCCGTTTTCGCGTTCCCACAAAACGGTCGTTTCGCGCTGGTTCGTGATGCCAATCGCCGCGATGCTTTGCGGCGCGATTTTGCCTTTGGCGACGGCTTCCGCCGCTACGCCGATTTGCACGCTCCAAATCTCCGAAGCATCGTGTTCGACCCAGCCCGGCTGCGGAAACTTTTGCGAAAATTCCTTCTGCGCCGTCGAAATAATCGAACCCGTTTCGTCGAAAACGATTGCCCTTGAACTAGTCGTTCCCTGGTCAAGCGCGAGAACATATTTTTTGTTCATAGATTTCCCGAAAGATCAAAATTGATAAGCCGGACAATCGGTAATGTTTCGTAAATTAAACACGGCAAATTTTTTTATACACGTTTGCACATCAAAATATCAGGCTTTCCAAAACCATTTGCATCGGGAATCACGCCGCAGATTTCGTAGCCCGATTTTCGATAAAACTCGAACGGATGTCTTCGCAGATTTTTAATCGTGGAAAGTTTTTCTGAAACATTCGGATAAAGTTCAACGCCGCCGATGCTCGTTCGATTATTTTCGTCATCGGTTCCGAGCCGCACGGTCAAACCGCCGCGCGATTTTACCTGTTGTTCCAAATCCTTGATTAACGCCGTTCCGATTCCTCGATTTTGCAAATCCGCGCGGACGACGAGCGGGTGAAGCTCCCAAACGAGCGCGTATTCGTGAATCGCGCCGATCCAACCTGTGATTTTTCCTTCATCGTTAAGCGCGGCGCGGCTGATTCGATCTGCGCTCAAAGAATCTTTGACTTCTTCAATCGCTTCGTCTAAATTTTCCCACGGATTTGTTTCCGAAGTCGCAAAGCCGTCGAGCAAAACTTCGGCGATTCGGCGAATCATTTTCTCGTCGTTTGTGACATCTATAATCTGCATTTTGAAAGTTCCGGGATGATAGTATTTATCTTTTGAAAAATCATTTTAGTGGAAATTAAGAAGCAAATAAAATCTTCGCGCGGAAAAAGTTAAAGGCGACGAAGTTTGCAAACTTCATCGCCCGCGAAATATTTTCAATCCTGAAAAACTAAAGCTTGATTGGTGTCAGCGTATAGCCTTTTTTGCGAAGCAGATTGATAACGCCTTTTTCGCCGCCGAGATGTCCGCCGCCGACGGCGATGAAAGCGGACGTTGCGGCGATATTTTTTTCGATGACCGGAAGCCATTTGGCATTTCGTTCGTCGAGCAGTTTTTCCTGCGAATCCGGCGCGTCTTTGAATTGAACTTCCATTATTTTATAAAGCTCGCCGGAATTTCGCGTCAAATAAACGCGATACAAATTCTTAAAATCCGCCGCAAATTTCTCCGGGTCGGCGGCGACTTTGGTCAATGCTTCAAATTGTTTGTCGAGCGGCTGCACGTTGATCGCGGCAAGTTCGTCTTCGATTGTTTCGAGTCCGACAATCGGCATTTTATTGGCGGTCGCCGTGTCCGCGAGCAGTTTGTCGTAACCGGGCGTTGCCTGACAGCCGATAATTTTCGGGCTGGTCATCAAAACCGTCGTCGCCAAGAAAGGCGCGAATTTCTGAAAATTGTCATACGACACGCCGACGTAATCTTTAAAAAGCGCGTCAACTTTAGCGTAATCTTCGGCTTTCATAAAATCTTTGGCGGTTTTACCGTCGGCAAGCGTTAATTTCTGTATAGTTTTCTGCGTCACCGACGGATCGCTCAAATCAATTTCGAGCATCAGTTTTTCGGTTTGATCAACGTAACTTTTAATCGTCTCCCGCGGAAATAAATCTTTCTCGCAAATCAGATGAAACGTGCCGAGCAAGTAAGAAGGCTTTTTCAAATTTTTGCCGGTAATTTTATATAAAATGCCCGAATCGGCAATTTGAGTTTTGGAGGTTTGCGCTTTTGTCTCGGACATTACGACGAACAAAGCGGCGATGACGGCGAATAATGACAACAGTTTTTTCTTCATAATAATATTTTCCTCGATGTTGTTTTAGTGCGAACTTTTTCAAATTCAATATATTAGTTTCAGCGGCGCAAATAAAATCACACTTTTATTTCAAAACTTTGAAAAATAATTTTTTTGTGATTTTTCGCCGACTCGCGTAACTAACTTAGACGATGGAAACGGACTTTGAAAAAATCATCACACAGAACGCGGGTGCGATGCACAAACTCTGCCGTGTTTATACGTTCGATCAGAACGAATATGAAGAGCTTTTTCAGGAAATGCTCGTCCAGATTTGGCGTTCGGCGAAGAATTTTCGCGGCGAGGCGCAGCTTTCGACGTGGCTTTATCAGGTTTGCATCAACACCGCGCTCGGTTTTCGGGCGAAAATCGTCCGCCATAAAAAACGCTTTGAACCGCTCGACGGAAAAATTTTCAGCGCGCCGGTTTTGGACAACGAAAAAGATGAGAATTTGCAAAAACTCTACGCTGCCATCCGCGAATTGAAACCGATTGACCGCGCCATCGTCAGTCTCTATCTGGACGAAAAATCTTACGACGAAACGGCGGAAATTCTCGGCATCAGCAAAACAAATGTTGCGACAAGATTGATGCGCCTGAAAATACAATTGACGGAGAAATTATCGAAATGAACGAAGAAGAATTGAAAAAATTGTGGCAGAGCGAACAAACTGCGCCGACGATTGATTTTACCGAACTGCAAAAATCATTGAATATCTGGCACGATAAATTGCGCCGAAAAGTCAAAATTGATATTTGGTCGCAAATTGCCGCCATCGTTTTGTATTCAATTCCCGTGTTTTTTTATCCGAAACTTATTTTCTTTGCGCTGATTATGCTCATACTCCTAATTTGGTACGTTCCCGAACTTCGCAAACTGAGCAAAATTTACAAACACGAAATGGCTGAAACAGGAAGCATAAAAGAGTCCTTGAATGCGAAAATTTCAACGATGGAAGTTTATTTTCGGCGAACGAAAATTGCAATGTATGTTTGTATACAGCTTGGAATACTCGCCATTTTTTACGTATTGCACGATCTTAAAATTTTTCTCGATCCTTTCATTGATGACAAATTTTGGCTGACATTTGACGAGCTTTGGCTGCTTGATTTAATTTTTGCTCTGATTGTCGGTCAAATACTAATTGCTAAAACAGTAGAAATTACATTTAGATATTCTTACAAACCTTTATTCGATGAATTGAAAGAACTGCTGGCACAACTTGAATCCGAAGAATAAAAATGTGAATTCGGTCAATTAATCTGCATTAATTCCGAAACTTTATTGACAGTTCGCCAATTTCGCGCCGTCGCTGAAACTTTCAGCTTTTTGCCGATATAATCTTTGCCCATCAAACTGTCCAGAACGCTGACGCGCAAAAGGCAAAAAATTTCGCGGTTTCTGACGGCAAACATTTCATTTTCGTTGTTGTTGGCAAGCAGCATTTCGCGTTTGTCGGCGGGCATTTCTTCGTCGAGAAAAAAGACGTGCAAATCCTTATCGTTCTCAAATTGTCCGGCGAACGGATTGTCTTTAATGATATTTTCGATTTCGAAAATCTGACGGACCAGCACTTTTATTTTGAGCGCAAATTCTTTTTCAATCGCCGTTTCGATTTTCGCGGCAAGCATTAAATCGTCGGTTTCGGCAGTTTCAAAAATGACGTTGCCGCTGTTGATGTAAGTTTTGACGTTTTGAAATTGAAGCGCGGAAAAAACTTCGCGCAGAATTTCCATTTTGATTTTGTTTTTTCCGCCGACGTTGATGCCGCGCAGAAATGCGACGTATTTTTCCATTTCCGGTTATAATTTTTCGGAAACAATAATTTCTTCTCCGGTTGGTTCGGCGGGCGGGCGGCAAACGACGCGGTTGCGTCCCGTTTCCTTTGCCTTATACAAAGCGTCGTCGGCTGATTTAATCCACGCTTCGAGCGGCTCGCTCGCGCGCAGTTCGCTGATGCCGACGCTGACCGTAATTTTTCTGTCGGCGAGCAAATCCGCTTCGCTGATCAAAACGCGCAGATGTTCGGCGACGATTACCGCGTTCGTTTCATTTGTTTCCGGCAGAAACAACAAAAATTCTTCGCCGCCGACGCGAAACAATTTATCCGACAGCCGCACGCGCCCGACGATTATCTCGACGATGCCGATCAAAACCGCGTCGCCCGCCGCGTGTCCGAGTTCGTCGTTGATTCTTTTAAAGAAATCTATATCCAGAGCCAGCACCGAAGCAATCGTGTGATTGCGCTGTTTCTGCGCCGCCGCCTCGGTCAGGCGCGTGACCATATAGCGACGATTGAATGCGCCGGTCAGAGGATCTTTGATGGCTTGTTCGAGAAGCTGCCGGTGCAGATTGTCAATCGCTCCGACGATGATATTCGTCATCACGATCAGCAGCGCGAGCGAAGCGGCAAAGCGAATCGTTACGTCCGAACCGATGTATTTATAAACGATCAGCGTAACGGCGACGAGCAGCAGCGCGGCACACAAATTAGCCGCGCGGCGCGACAAAACGAAGTAGAAAAACACCAGCAGCGGATAGCTCCAATACGTGCCGAACGCGCCTTGATAAATGATGGACAGCGCGATTGAAATCGCGGCGGGAACTATTAGAATTACGAACGGAATCGGAACTTTGCGGCGGCGGCGAATCGCCAACCCGTTGACGACGAAGACGAGCGTCAGACCGAGAATCGCCGCGCTCAAAACGTAATTGCCGCGAAAGAAATCGAAGATAAAAAACGGCACAAAACAACACACGCCGACGATGCAGAGCGGAAGCAGCATCTGTTCACGGTGCGCCGCGATTGCGTCAGCGTCTTCTTGATTTTCGAATGGATTTTGAAACAATTTCATTAATTTTTTAATCAACCGTCGCAATCACCTTCAATTCAATCGCAATCGGTGTCGGCAAACAGTTTATTTCCATTGTCGTGCGGCAGGGTAAATTACTTTTGAAATATTCGGCGTAAATTCGGTTATACGTTTGAAAATCATTTTTCATATTCGTCAAAAAAACCGTTACGTCAACGATATTTTCCCACGCCGAACCAGCGTCTTCCAGAATATAACGCACGTTTTGAAACACCGAACGGCACTGCGTTTCGATGTCGTAGGAAACGATTTCGCCGACATCGTTTAACTCAACGCCGGGAATTTTTTGCGCTCCTTTTTCGCGCGGTCCAACGCCCGATAAAAATAAAAGATTGCCGACGCGCCGCGCGTGCGGGTAAAGCCCGACCGGTTCGGGTGCTTTCGAAGAATTAAAAATATTTTCGCTCATCGTTTATTCGGCGGCTCGCTCGCCGTCATAAACCGCCGCCCATTCAACGAACAAATCCAGATAGTAATCACGAATTTCTTCGGCGGCGAGCTGCCGGTTTTCCTTTTCGGCGATAACTTTCATCAACTCAAACGCCACTTCTTCGCCGGTTTCGATTCTGACGGGTTGAGTTTCATTAGGCATAAATTTTTCTCCTGCAGATTGAAATTGATTATAGCCGAATTTGTACATTTATTCGGAAGGCGCGATTAAAATTCATCAAAATTATTTGTCGGTTATCTCATATCGTTTTAAATTTTTTTTGTCAAAATCTCTGCCATCGTGCGCCGCGCCGCCGCGTAAGAATTTTTTGCTTCGATAATTTGAAACAATCGAACGTTGAATTCGGACGGCTGATGAAATTTTCCGAAATCCGGCTCTTGCCGTTAGATTAGTTGTTGTTAAAATCAAACTAAAATATGAGTGAAAAAATTATTCGCACCGAACGCGCGAAAATAAAACGACTGCCGAAACGCAGCGATTATGAACGCGAAACGATTAATAAAATTCTCGACGAAGCGTTTGTCTGCCACGTCGGATTTGCGGTTGACGGCAAGCCTTTCGTCATTCCGACTGGCTTTGCGCGGCGCGGCGATGATCTGCTAATTCACGGTTCGGCAGCGAGCCGGATGATGAAAAATCTGACGGGCGGCATTGAGGTTTGCGTCACCGTCACTTTAATCGACGGCTTGGTTCTGGCGCGCTCGGCGTTTCATCATTCGATGAATTATCGCTCGGTCGTCATTTTCGGAAAAGCCGAAATCATCAAAGGCGAACAGGAAAAAAACGACGCTCTCGAAGCCTTGACCGAACACATTATTCCGCATCGATGGAACGAAATTCGCCCGCCGTCGCCGAATGAATTGAAAGGAACGACCGTTTTGAAATTACCGATCACGGAAGCGTCGGCAAAAATTCGTACGGGCGATCCGGTTGATGACGCGGAAGATTACGCGATAAATGTTTGGGCGGGCGTTTTACCTTTAAGTTTAACGGTTGGCGAACCGATTGCCGACGAAAAATTAAAAGCTAACATCGAAATTCCGCCGCACGTTTTGAATTACAAACGGGTGAAAAAATGAAAATCGGAAGTGCGAAAACGGACGAAGAAATTCAAAGCTGTTATGCCGTGATGAGCGAACTGCGCCCGCATATCGCGTTTGAATATTTTATGCCGCGGGTCAAAAGACAAATTGAAAATTATAATTTTCAACTCGCATATTTATTCGACGATGAAGTCAAAGCCGTCGGCGGTTTCAGAATCGCCGAATGGCTTTCGGGCGGAAAATATTTGGAGATCGAAGACCTCGCCACAAAGAGCGGCGAACGCTCGAAAGGCTACAACGGAAAATTGTTCGACTGGCTGGCTGATTTTGCAGAGGCTGAAAACTGCAACCAACGGCGACTCGTTTCGCACGTCAAAAGATTCGACGCGCACCGTTTTTATCTGAACAAACGGATGATTATCGAAGCGCATTATTTTTCGATGAATCTAAATTCTGAAGATATATAAAAGCAAAAGAACGCGAAAACTTTTAGTCACGAATGACACGAAATAGCACGAATATTTTTAAAGATTTTATTCGTGTTATTCGTTTCATTCGTGACTAAAAGTTTTATTTGGATTTTTCAACCCAAATTTGCACTAAATTAACGAGTGTTTCGGTCGTTTTTTCAAAGCCTTTGCGCGAATTCCATTCGAGTTTGCCGTGAAAATTATGACCGCCCGTGAAAAGGTCGGGTGTCGGCAAATTTCTGAACGTCAGATTCGATCCGTCCGTGCCGCCGCGCGCGGCGGTAATTTTCGGTTTCAGTCCGGCGCGCGTGGCGGCTTCGAGCGCATAGTCGGTAATTTGCGGGAAATTTTTCAAAACTTCCTTCATATTCAAATAGCCGAGCTTGACGTTCATATCAATTTTCACCGCCGGAAATTTCGCCTGCGTGTCGGCAACCATTTTTTTCAAAATCGCTTCCTTCGCTTCGAGTCCCGATATTTCATAATCGCGCAGCAAAATTTTCACGACGGAAGTTTCCGTGTCGAGCGAACTCGCATACGGATGCACGAAGCCGACGCGTCCCTCGGTCGTTTCGGGCAGCATATCCGGCGGAAAATGCGTGAGAAAATCGGCGGCGGCATACAGCGAATTTATCATTACGCCTTTTGCCGTTCCCGGATGCGTTGATTTGCCGTGAAACGTGACGGTTGCCGTGCGCGCGCTCCACGTTTCGTTGTCCACTTCGCCGAGGGCTTCGCCGTCAACCGTATACGCGAATTTCGCGCCGAATCCGGCGACATCGAATTTATCAATTCCGCCGCCAACTTCTTCATCGGGCGTAAACGCGACGGCGATATTGCCGTGCTTGATGTTCGGATTTTGACGCAAAACGTCAATCATCGTCATAATTTCCGAAACGCCCGCTTTATCATCCGAACCCAAAAGCGTCGTGCCGTCGGCGGTGATAATGTCGTCGCCGATCAGATTTTTTAAGTCGGGATTTTTCGCCGCCGTGATAATCTGCGTTTTATCGTTCGGCAAAATGATGTCGCCGCCCTGATAATTTTTATGAACGATGACGTTGACGTTTTCGCCCGAAACGGCGGGCGAAGTGTCCATATGCGAAATAAAACCAATCGTCGGAGCTTTGGAATTGTCGGGCAGATTTCCCGGAATCATCCCGTAAACAATCGCAAATTCGCTGACGCGCACATTCTGCACGTCGAGTTTTTTCAATTCGTCGGCGAGCAGATTCGCCAGATTAAATTGCTTTTTCGTGCTTGGCACGGTCGTCTGATCTTCCGCCGACTGCGTATCAATTTTCGCGTAGCGCATAAAGCGTTCGAGCGCAGTTTCCTGCGGCGGCTTCGTCTGCGAGTTTGCGGCGGTAAATAGTAATAAAAAACAAAAGGCTGCGTAAAATATTTTTTTCATAAACTTTTTAATGTTTTAAGATTTCAATGATGAATCTTTTTTCTGCATTTTTTCTAAAAACTCCATCGGTTCGACTATTTTCAAAGGTCTTGATTTTTGTTTAAATTCCTTTCCATTGACTGAAATTTCAGTCATCAAATTAAGTAGGTCTCTGTCCCAGGTGACGATAAAATCTGCTTTTACTTCTACCGCTAAATTCAAATAAGGTTCATCTTTTTTGTCACGAGCCAATTCAAAATGACCACTGACCAAAGCGACAAAAAGAAATTTTTCTCTGATGTATTCGAGAAAAATCGTAAGATTCCCGGATGTCGCGTGAGGAAATTTGACTTGAAATTCAGTCCGACTCAAAACGTCTTTTACTTCGTTGAAAATATCGCGGCTGATGTAAGACGCAACCATTTCATCATCAATCAATTTTAGACATTTGCTTGCCGCGCCTTTGGTCGAAAGAAATGCTTGCAGGAAAATATTGCAATCAAAAACGACTCTTGCCTTTTCGTTTGCCATCTATTTTTGCCGCTTTTCCTGCCAAACTTTTTCGCGCAAATCGTCAATGAACACATTTAAATCGTCCTCGCTCATTCCGCTTTCATCAAATTCCTGTCGAACAGGTGCGAGAATTTCATCAAGCGACGGCTTTAAGGCTTGTGTTTTTAACGTGTCTAAAATAAAAATTTGGAAATCCTTTCCGTCAGCCAAAGCCTTTTTTCGTAAAGCGGTTTCAATATCCGTTGGCAGATCAATCGTAATCGTCATAACTTTTTTCTCAAACAAATTATATCGAAAGCTACTTTCTCCATCTAATAATTTACTTTGATGCAGATATTTTTTTCTTCGGTAAAAAATTTTAACGCTTCAAATCCGCCTTCGCGTCCCACGCCGGAATCTTTGACACCGCCGAACGGCGTTCGCAAATCTCTAAGCAGCCAGCAGTTGATCCAGACGATTCCCGATTCGATTTTTTCCGCGACGCGATGGGCGCGTGAGAGATTTTCCGTCCAGATGGTTGAAGATAAACCGTAGCGGACGCTGTTCGCATAATTTAAAACTTCCTCTTCACTGTCGAACGGCTGAATCGTGACGACCGCGCCGAAAATTTCTTCCTGATTGGTGCGGCAGTCGTGCGCCAAATCTTCGATCACCGTCGGCTCGATAAACCAACCCGCTAATTTTGGATTTTGGATTTTGGATTTTGGATTGCTTTCGTCCAATTTATAATTTTCGTTTGATAAATCAAGCGAATTTCCGCCGGTTAAAATTTTGCCGCCTTCTTCTTTTGCAAGTTCGATATACGAAAGAACTTTTTCCAAATGCTGTTTGGAAACGACCGCGCCGACGTTTGTTTTTTCGTCGAGCGGATCGCCGATTTTTAATTTTTTTACCCGTTCGACAAAATCCGTTTTGAATCGTTCGTAAATCGGGCGTTCGATGAAAATACGCGAACCGCAGAGACAAATTTGCCCTTGATTTGAAAACGACGAGCGCACAGTCGTTTCGAGCATTTCGTCGTAATTGCAGTCGGCGAAAATGATGTTCGGATTTTTGCCGCCCAATTCCAACGAAAGTTTTTTGAACAGCGGCGCGGCGATTGATGCGATCTGCGCGCCGGTTGCCGTGCCGCCGGTGAACGAAATCGCTTTAACGTCTCTGTGCGCGACGATGGCGTTTCCGGCTTTCGCGCCGAGTCCGTGAACGATGTTTAGAACGCCGCCGGGCAGTCCGGCTTCGATGCAGAGTTTCGATAAAAGGTATGCGGTCATCGGCGTAATTTCCGAAGGCTTGGCGACCACGCAGCAACCGGCGGCGAGCGCGGGCGCGATTTTCCAACTGAACAAATAAAGCGGCAAATTCCACGGCGAAATACAGCCGACCACGCCGAGCGGCTGGCGCAGAGTGTAATTGATCGCCTGTCCGACGGTTTCGTGAGCTTCCGTGTGCGTGTGCATTGCAGCGGTGGCGTAAAATTTGAAATTGGAAACGGCGCGCGGAATTTCGACTTGTTTCGCAAGCGTTTTCGGTTTGCCGTTGTCAACGCTTTCGGCTTCCGCTAAAAAATCCAAATCGCGCTCAAGCAGATTTGAAATTTTTATTAAATAGTCGTGGCGCGTTTCCGCAGACATTTTCGACCACGCGGGAAACGCTTTTTTCGCCGCTTCGACCGCCGCTTCGACATCGCGCTCGTCCGAATCGGGAATCAGCGAATAAACCGCGCCCGTCGCCGGATTGAAATTGTCGAGATATTCGTCCGAAGCGGGCGCGAGCAGTTCGCCGCCGATGTAATTTTCCAGTTTCAGCATTGCTTTTACGGCTTATCTTACAATGTTTTTAAAGGTTTTGGAAAACTTGAAAAACGCGTCCGTTGCGCGGAAAATCAACTGATGAACTATAATGAGTTTAATACCGGAATAAAGATATTTATATGAAAAAATTAAAAATCGCGCTCTTAATCGCGGCGGCTTTGACGGCGGTAAATTGCGGAACTTCGGCGCAGCAGACCAATTCGACTGCGAACGCTAATCAGGCAATCGTCAAATCGGATAATTCCGTAATCGTTTCGAGTCATTCCGACGACGCGAATAAACCGAATTCGATGCCGTCGAATAAAACTTCGACCGAATCGCCGATGGCAAGAGCGGTTGATGTCGGCGAATTGAACGCGGCAATCGAAAAGGCGCAGAAAAATCCGAAGGATAAAAAGGCGTTGGCGCAAGCCTATTTCAAACGCGCGTTCGCCCTGACCGATGCCGCGCAGTATCGCTCCGCGCTCGGCGATTTCCGGCGCGGCTTAAAGCTCGACGCGAGCGACGCGGACGCGAAGGCGATGCACGACAAAATTATCGAAATTTTCGCTTCAATCGGACGCGAACCGCCGAAGGAAGGCGACGAACCGCCGCCTTTGCCGTTCAAATCGGAAAACCAAACTAGCGTTCCGACGAACGACGAGCGAATAACATTCAAACCGGATCAAACTTCGGCAAATGCGAGCGGCAATTTGAACAGTTACGACGATTCAAAAACGTTCGTCATCAACGTCAAAAACGGGCAGACTTTGCTAATCGTACAGGCGAAGTCGAACGATTCGACGCATTACATAACGGTCGAAATTACAAATCCGAACGGCGAGCCGTCCGGCGACGCGGACGCTTCGTGCAACAACCGCCGCGAGATAAATCCGACCGCCGCCGGCGATTATCGAATTAAGGTCGTCGAATGCCGCAAAGCCGATGCCTGGAAGGGAAAATTCGATTTGAGCGTGTCGGTTAAATAAACGCGCGGCTAGACATTTCAAGCGGTTCGGCAATAAACTTAAAACTTTGTAAACGCAGACGGAAAAAATCCGTTTTATCTTAATCAAAATTTAATAGCTGGAGATTGATAAAAATTTTATGGCATTACAAGCCAATGACATTCGAAAGGGAATGGTTATTTTGTTTGAAGGCGCGCCGAGCAAGGTGATGGAATTTCGCCATCACACGCCGGGCAATCTGCGCGCAATGGTGCAGACGCGGCTTCGCAATCTTTTGACCGGAAATTCGTTTGAACACCGCTTTCGCTCGAACGATACGCTCGACCGCGTGGTTCTCGACCAGCAGGCGATGGAATATCTCTATTCGGACGGCTCGCATCATCATTTTATGAACACGGACAATTACGAGCAGATTTCGCTGACCGAAGACGAACTCGGCGACGCGGCGCAATGGCTGATGGTGGGACTGAAAATTGAGGTCGAGTTTTATGACGGAACGCCGATTGGCGTATCTTTGCCCGCTTCGATGGAATTAACGGTCGAATACACCGAGCCGGGCTTGAAGGGCGCGACCGTCACCAACACGAACAAACCCGCCAAACTGGAAAACGGTGTCACCGTTCAAGTTCCGCCGTTCATCGAATCGGGCGAAAAAATTCGCGTCAATCCGTCCGAAGCGCGGTATATGGAAAGAGTTAAATAAGTTCAGGGTTTAAGGTTCGAAGTTCGAGGTTCAAGATTTTTCGAACAAACCTTGAACCTCGAACCTTGAACCCTGAAATATGTTTCTCCTATACAGTTTTCTCCTGACCGTCGGCTTTTTCATTATGCTGCCGCGTCTCATTTTTCGACGAAAATACGCGGCGGGATTTCGCCAACGGCTCGGACGTTTGCCGGATTTCGACGCGCTCGGAAAACCAATCATCTGGCTGCACTGTGTTTCAGTCGGCGAAACGAACGCGGCGCGTCCGCTGGTGAAACGGCTCAGAGAAGATTTCCCCGACCATTCGCTCGTCGTTTCGACGACGACCCTGACCGGACAAACGCTCGCCAAAAAAGTTTTCATAGCGGACGCGGCACTGGTTTTTTATTTTCCATTCGACTGGAAATTTTCCGTGCGCCGCGCGCTCGATAAAATCAAGCCGGAAATCGTTTTATTGATGGAAACCGAAATCTGGTTTAATTTCATCCGCGAAGCGGGAAAAGCGGGCGCGAAGGTCGTTCTGGTGAACGGTCGCCTCTCGGAAAAATCGGCGAATCGCTATGCGATAATCAGGCGCACGATGCAGCGTGTGCTGCATTATTTCGATTTGATGCTGATGCAAAATCAGAAGGACGCGAAACGTATCCTCGGACTCGGCACGCGCGGCACGAAGGTTCGCGTGACCGGTAATCTTAAATTCGATCAGGAATTCGACGACGATGAAAGCAGATTAACCGGAGAATTTCGAGCGCGTTTCGCCCCCACCAAAGACGCGCCGCTGATCGTCGCCGCCAGCACGCACGCGCCCGAAGAATCTTTGATTCTCGAAGCATTTAAAAAAGTTCATCAAAGCGCGCGGGCGAAAAAAAAGCCGCGTTTGATGCTCGCGCCGCGCCATCCCGAACGCTTCGCCGAAGTCGAGAATTTAATCAAAGCGACCGATTTTACATTTGCGAAGCGCAGCGACGCGCAATTTCTGAACGACGACCACGCCGAAATAATTCTGCTCGACAGCATCGGCGAGCTGCGCGCGGCATTGCCTTTGGCGGAAATTGTTTTTGTCGGCGGCAGCTTGATTCCGCACGGCGGGCAGAGCGTTTTAGAACCGGCGACGACGCGCAAAGCGATTGTCTGCGGATTTTACACGATGAATTTTGAAGCGGCGGTCAAAGAATTTTTAGCGCAAAACGCTTTGATTCAACTGCCAAAGCTCGCCGAAAAAGAAATCTCCAGCAAGCTCGCCGAAGTTTTCGTCGAATTAATCAACGACGAAGAACGGCGCGAAAAGCTCGCCGCCAACGCCTTTCGCGTCGCGCAGACGAACCGCGGCGCGACCGACAAAACCGTCGAACAGCTGAAACTTTTATTACTGTCGAAATGATTTTCGTTTTTTATTTTTTCGCCGCCGTTCTCACTTTTTTGAGTTATAAATCGTTGCGCGGCGGAGTCAATTATCTCGCCTTTTTCAAAAGCGAACTCGCCAAATCTCCATCCGATTTCACGCCGTTTTGTTCAATCATCGCGCCGTGCCGCGGCTTGGACGAAGATTTGAAAATAAATTTAGGCGCGCTTTTCCGCCAAAAATTTCCCGCCTTTGAAATAATTTTCGCGGTTGACGATTGGCGCGACGCGGCGGTGCCGATTATCGAACAGTTGATTTCCGAAAACGATTCGATTCGAGCGAAGTTAATCGTCGCGCCGAAGGCTTCAAACGCGAGCCAGAAAATCGAAAACCTGCGCGAAGCCGTTTTGCGCGTTTCCGACGCATCGGAAATTTTTGTTTTCGTCGATTCCGACGCGCGTCCGAACGCCGATTGGCTGCGAAATTTAATCGCGCCTTTGAAAGATAAAAACGTCGGCTGCGCGACCGGCTACCGCTGGTTCGTGCAAACGAAAAAAGGAACTGTTGCCGCGCACATTCGCGCCGTTTGGAACGCTTCAATCGCTTCCGCGTTGGGAGCAAATCGAAAAAGCAATTTCTGTTGGGGCGGCTCGACGGCGATGCGGCGCGAGACGTTCGAGCGTTTGGAAATTCGTGAAAAGTGGCGCGGAACGGTGTCCGACGATTTCACGATTACGCGGGCATTGAAACAGGCGAATTTGCCGGTTGTTTTTGTGCCGCAGTGTCTGACGGCGACCGTCGAAGCGTGTGATTTTCGCCAATTGCTCGAATTTACGACGCGCCAGATGAAAATCACGCGCGTTTACGCGCCGAATCTCTGGCGAGCGTCGTTCGCCGGCTCGTTTTTGTTCGTCGCGGTTTTTTGGTCGGGCGTTGCGCTTTTATTTTTCTTGGCGGGCTGGCATCTCGCGCTGGCGGCGATTTTCGTCGCGGCGAATTTCGCGTTCGGAACGCTGAAAGCGTGGCTGCGGCTGCGCGCCGTGAAATTAGCTTTGAAGGATTACGAACCGGAATTGAGCGAACAATTTCTGCCGCAAATAACTCTCTGGACGCTGACACCGGTTCTTTATTTTTACAACTGCGTGCGCGCCGCCGCGTCGAGAAAAATCGTCTGGCGCGGCATCGAATATGATTTGAAATCGGCAACCGAAACCGAAACTTTGACAACTAAGCATTCGTAAAAAGTTCTTTGCGGAAAAGATTTATCAAGACGAGCCTAAAAATTATTCTTTACCGCTCAAGCAAACGGTCTCTGACCGCACTATGTAAATTAGTCAAAAGTCCGTCTCGTTTTGAGAGGGGCTTGTTTAATGATAGTTTTTAATTTTTTTTGAGAAAGATTTTTTCTAATTTTTCGCCCCAAATTTTGATAAATTAGATAAGTTATGTTTACTTTTTTCGATTTAAAAGTGTTTCGGTATTCAGCTTTTTCGTTAATTTTTTCGATTCTGGTTTTCAGTCAAGCGTCGTTCGCACAAACGCCGACTCCTTTGCCGTTGTCAACGCCCGCGCCGCCGCCGCAATCTGAAAAAACCGGCAAGCCGCCGATTATTATCATTCCGGGTTTGATCGGCTCGGAGCTGATCAATAAAACGACCGACGAAACGGTTTGGTTTAATTTATCGCGCTCGAAAACCGACGACTTGCGGCTGCCGATTTCGACGAATCTAGCGGCGAACAAAGACGATTTGGTGGCGGGCGATATTTTGCGAAACATCAAATATCTGAGATTTCTGCCGGAAACCGAAATTTATCAAAGCATCGCCACGTCTCTGAAACTGCCCGGCGGTTACGAGGAGGGAAATTGGGACACGCCGACCGAAACCGGTTATCAGGACACTTATTACGTATTTCCATACGACTGGCGGCGCGATAATGTGGAAACGGCGCGGCTTCTGATTCAGAAAATCAACCAGCTCAAGATCAAACTCAACCGACCGAACTTGAAATTTAACATCGTCGCGCATTCGATGGGCGGCTTAATCGCGCGTTACGCGGCGATGTATGGCGACGCAGATTTGTCTTCGGGAACGCGCCGCATCGTGCCGAATTGGGCGGGCGGAAAATCAATCAGCAAAATATTTCTCGTCGGCACGCCGAACGAAGGCTCGGTGCCGTCTCTGAGCGGGCTTTTGAACGGTTACAGTATTTCGCGCGTCAATCTGCCGTTTATCCAGAGCATCACAAAATTCGATATGTTCACGATTCCTTCGATTTACCAGCTTTTGCCGCACGGCGGAACGCTGCGCGCGTTTGACGAAAATTTAAAGCCGCTGAAAATAGATATTTACAGTCCGGCGACGTGGGAAAAATACGATTGGGCGGCATATAATGATCCGAGATTCGCCAAAGAATTTACTATTCAGGAACAAAGTCAGGCAAAGGCTTATTTTCGCGTCGTGCTGAACCGCGCCAGGCGTTTTCACGAAGCTCTGGACGCAAATATTACGGCGAAAACGCCGGTTTCGATGTATATTATCGGCGCGGACTGCAAACCGACGCTCGACGCGATTATCATTCGCCGCGACAAAAAAGGCGACTGGCAGACGATCACCAGCGCGGACGGATTCAAGCAGTCCGACGGCACGAAGATAACCGGAAAGGAAGTCGAAGATTTGCTTTTCTCGAAAGGCGACGGCGTAGTCGCCCAGCGTTCGCTTCTGACTTCGAGCCTGCCGGGCGCGAAGGAACAGATTGACGGCTATAAAGAAGCCTTGCGCGCGCAGGACACTTCGTTTATTTGCGATACGCACAACCGCCTTTTAAGCAACGCCGACGTGCAGAATAAATTATTTGCCAATTTGCTCGGTCAATAAAAGGATATTCAAAATATTTTCACAATTTAATTTCAATCGCCGCGCGGAATGATTTTTCAATTCGCGCGGCGATTTTTGTAAATTTGCGCGGTTATACTTTGCGACTTTTAAAAAAATCGCGTTTAATAAGAGCGTCAAAAGTTTATGTAGCGCGGGAGAAAATCGGCAATGAAAAAGAAATCGAAATCAAAGTCATCATCGAAATCATCCAAATCGGCATCGATACCGGAACAAAAAACGGCGGCGAAGATAAACTTCTTCGAAGACGAAAACGATTTGCTCGAACTCGGTTCGTCCGGCAACGCGCCGCGTCATAATTTCAGTAATCGTTCGTTAAGGAAAAGCGTCGAAGCCGACGATAACCTGCTCGAACTTCCCGAAATGCAAATCGCCGCGCCGACTTTTGAAACGGAACCCGAACAAATTTCCGACGCTGAAGCAGACGAAATTTCAATCAAAGACGCATCGCCAATTGAGTCCGCGTCGGGCGTGACGCAAACAAACGAACTTGTTTCGGACAATGAAACCGCAAATGACGAAACTGCCTTCGACAAAAAATTGACAGGCGATGCGCCGCCAATCGGAAACCGAATCGAAGAAACACCGTCGGCGGAAGAAATATATACGGAAATTGACCGGAACGATTCTTCCGCGCCGGAAACTTTACAATCGCCAACCGCGCCGGGCGAATCAACCGCGGAAACGGCGCGCGGCAGCGGCTTGGCATACGGCGCGGCAATTTCGCTTTTCGGCGCGGTAATTGTAATGCTCATTATCGGATGGCTCGCCGACCGAATCTTCGGTTCGTCGCCGTGGGGCATCGTCGTCGGCATCATTCTCGGCGCAATTATCGGATTTTATCAATTCTTCAAAATCAATTCGCAAATTTTTAAAAAGTGAAAGAGTGAAAAAGTCGATTAGCGAGAAATATTACGGGCTTTTTCACCTTTTCACTTTTAACCTTTTTCACTTTGTTTTGCCTTTTTCCTCAATCCTTTGTAAAATCTAAGTTTCGCAATGAGCGAGCCAGCCGACCATATAGAAGCCGCGCCGACGGAAACAATCTCGATTTCGCACCGGCGGATTTTATGGACGCTCGGCGCGGTCACGATAATCGCGGCAGTCGCCGGTTTTGTAATAGATACCTGGCAATTCGGTTTGGGCGTTCTTTTCGGCGGAACATTGGCAATCGTCAATTATTACTGGCTGAAAGTTTCGCTTAAAAAAGTTTTTGATAATTTTGCAGAGCGCGGCGAGCGACCGCAATTTCTGGCGATTCGTTATTTCGGGCGATATCTAACGCTCGGCGCGATTTTGGTAATTATTTTTTTAACCAAAATTGTGCCGGTTTTAGCGGTCGTTTTAGGATTATCGAGCTTCGCTCTGGCGATTGTTATCGAAGGTTTGATTTTAATATTTTCATCATTTTTTAAGAGCGGGAAATTATAAAAATGTTTTTATTTGCAGAAGGCGGCGGCGAGCATACGCCGCTGATTGTCGAGTTTTTGAATCATTATCTGGGCGAGCCGGTTTTGCATTTTCAGCAAGCCGTCACGCTTCCGGCGTGGCACGCGGTATTTAATTTTTTCGGAATAGCGGCGAAACCCGAAGATGTTTTCGGACCTTACACGGCGGAAAACGCGATTCCGTGGTATACGGTAATGTTCATTATCGCCTGTATCTTAACGCTCGTCGTGATTTGGATTTTCAGAGGCAAACTGAGCGAAGACGATCCGAAATCGGGACAGTTGACGCTCGAAGCCGGATTTTTGGCTTTGAAAAATATGATCGTGGATGTCGTCGGCGAACACGGTTACAAATATTTTCCGGTCGTGGCGACGTTCGCGGTTTTAGTTTTGATTTCCAATCTGATGGGACTTTTCCCGCTGTTTATGTCGCCGACGGCAAACGTCAATGTGACGTTCGCACTCGGCATCGCGTCGTTCGTTTATTACAATTACGTCGGCATCAGAGAAAACGGACCGCTCAACCATTTGCGACATTTCGCGGGACCGAAATTGCCGCTGCTGATGACTTTCACTATCACACCGCTGATTTTCGGCATCGAGCTGGTCAGTAATATGATTCGACCCCTAACGCTCGGCTTGCGGCTGTTCGCCAATATGTTTGCGGACGAACAGATTTCCGGTCAGATTGCCGGACTTGCACCGCCGTTTACGACTTTTTTTCTGCCCGTCGTTTTAATGCCTTTAGCGGTTTTCGTCGCGTTCGTGCAGACGCTCGTATTCACTTTGCTTTCAATGATTTATTTAAGCGAAGTTTCGCACGCGCCGCACGACGACCACGCGCACGGACAGAGCGGCGCGCATTCTGAAGCAACCGGCGAAGCCGTTGCGACGGCTTGAAGTTAAAAGTGAGCGGTAAGCAGTGAATAGTAAAATCAAAAAAAACTGCTCACCGCTTACCGCTCACTACAAAAAGTTTTTTGAAGATTTTAAGTTCGAAAAAAGTTTGAAAATTTGCAATTTATAGTAAGGAAGATGCCCGCACGCGACAGGAGCCTCGACTCCAATGAGAGTAGAAATCGAGCGCATACCGGAAGCGCGGCGAAATTATAACCAGCCGCAAGTTTTATAAGCTCGAATCAGACGGAAAAATCTTCGTGATTTAGACAAAAAAAATAAAATTTGGAGATAAAAATGAATAAATTTAAGTATATTTTCTTTTCGTTTCTGGCGTTGTCTTTGATGGCGATTCCGGCGTTGGCGCAAACCGGCGCGACGGGCGGTGATAATGCGAACACGGTCGCGGCGTACAAAGCGATTGCCGCCGGCATCGGTTTCGGCATCGCCGCCGGTTTGGGCGGACTCGGACAAGGTAAAATCGGCGCGGCGGCGGTCGAAGGGGCGGCGCGCAATCCGGGCGCGGCGGGAACCGTGCAGACGATGATGATTATCGGTCTGGCTTTGATCGAATCGCTCGTTTTGTTCGCGCTCGTAATCGTGTTCGTTGTTTTGAGATAATAATCAAACACGCTTTTTCGTAAAAAAGACGGTCGAAGTTTTTTTGAGCTTCCGACCGTCTTTTTTTGCAAACGGAGCGTGGACGGCTCGTCCGCCAACGAGCGAAGCGAAGGTATTTGATTGCTGCCGCGCGGCTCGATGATAACGAATTGTCTCGCGCTGCCGCGCTCGAATGCGGACGAGTCGTCTGCGCTCCAGCTGAAAATTATGAAACAGACAATCGCGCATATCGCTCTGGTCGTTGAAGATTATGACGAAGCCATCGAATTTTACACGGAGAAATTAAACTTCGTTCTGCTGGAAGACACGCCGCAGAACGAAACGAAACGTTGGGTTTTGGTTGCCCCGTACGGCGCGGAAGAATGCTGTTTATTGCTGGCGAAAGCGGTCGGCGACGAGCAGCAAAGTCGCATCGGAAATCAGACCGGCGGACGCGTTTTTCTGTTTTTGAAAACCGACGATTTCGAGCGCGATTTTGGAAACTATAAGGCGAAAGGCGTGAAATTTGTCAGAGAACCGAAAACGGAAGATTACGGAACGGTCGCCGTTTTTGAAGATTTATACGGCAATCTTTGGGATTTAATCGAATTCAAAAATTGAATCTAAGTAATTGTGCAAAATAAACTTAAAATTTTTAGCCGCGAATAACACGAATTAGCACGAATAAATTTAATAAATAATTCGTGTCTATTCGTGTAATTCGTGACTAACTTTTCTTAGAAAATTATCTTGCTCAATTAATTAAATCAAAATAGCATCGTCTTATTTAGATTTTACCGTCAGATTTTAATCATTTATCATTAAACTTATCAACGGTTTTCGACATCGAAACTTTTTATTTACGAAAAATTATTGAGCTTATACAAAAATGTCAGACAATTTTATCGGACAAACTTTAGCGGAAAAATATCGGATTGATTCAATTTTGCGCGACAACAATTTCGGAAAAACTTACCGCGCGACGCACGTTTCGATGGACAAGCCCGTGACGGTCAAAATTCTCGCGCCCGCGCTGGCGGTTGACGACCAGATCGTCAAACAATTTTCCGCCGAAGCCCGTGCGGTTTCGCATATTTCGCATCCGAATATTTTGAACGTCACCGATTTCGGCTCGGAAAAAACCGGCGCGGTTTACATCGTTTTAGACGGCGCGGACGGCGCGACGTTAAAGGAAAAGCTGCGCGACGAAGGCAAATTCGCGCTCGAACGCGCTTTGCGAATCGCCGATCAAATCGCCGCCGCGCTCGCCGCCGCGCACGCTTACGGCATCAGACACGGCAACTTAAACGCCGAAAATATTCTTCTGGTCAAAGCGGCAAACGGCGAAGAAACGGTTAAAGTTTTAGACTTCGGCGCGGCGACGGCAAACGATGAAAATTACACGGACGTTCTCGAATACCGCGCGCCCGAACAAAACGCTTCGGTCGCCGACATTGATGAACGCGCCGACGTTTACGCGCTCGGCGTGATTGTTTACGAAATGCTCGCGGGCGAAGTGCCTTTTACGGCGGAAACGCCGACCGCGCTTTTAATTAAACAAGCCGAAAATCCGCCCGCGCCGCTTTCGACTTTTCGCAGCGATCTGCCTTTTGAGGTCGAACCCGTGATTCTCAAAGCATTAGCAAAAAACCCGGAAATGCGTTATCAAACGGCGCGTGAATTTACCGGCGATTTAAGCCGCGCCGCCGCCGTTTACAGTAACGCCGTTCCGCTTTCGCGTGGCGAAGATATTTCCGACAACGCCAAAAACAATCTCTGGAAAACGGCTTTCGTCGTTCTGGCTGGAATTTCTCTGCTCGCTATCGGGCTGATTTATTTGACATCGAGCAAGCAGACGAATCCGACGACGCAGCTGCAAACCGATGCGAACGGACAGCCGGTTCAGCCGCTCAATCCGGCGACCGGAATGAACGAATTCGGCGCGGCGAATATGATGACGATGCCGCCGCAATTTACCGCGAATTCAAATATGATGCTCGTCGCGCCGCCATCGGGCGCGAGTCCGACCAGTGACGGTTACGGCGACGGCAAGAACTATTGGAGCGGCTATGGACCGCCGCCGGGCGCGCCGCCGACCCAGCCGGGCGGGCAATATATTGATCCGAACAATCCGAACAGCATTTTTATGCAGGACGGAACGGTTTTAGTTCCCGTGCCGACGAATGCCAACGTCGCTCCGGCGAACGCGAAACCGGCGGCAACGCCGACGGGCAAACCGTCGCCCGCGCCGGCGAACGCCAACACCGCGCCGCCGATTTTGCTGCCCGCCAATAATAATCCGCCGACTGTTCCGGCGAAAACGCCTGTGCCGACCGCGCCGAAGGCAACGCCGAAACCCACGCCGCCGACACCTGTGAAAACTCCGGCGGCGGCAACCGAAAAACAAAGCGGAAAACCGCAGGATTCCTAACTGAGATTTTTTTAGCCACAAATAACACGAATGGACACGAATTATTTTTTAATTTTATTCGTGTCCATTCGTGTTATTTGTGGCTAAAAATCCCGCTAGGCGTGAATTTTTTCCAACACTTCGCGCGCCGCGTCAATCAAATTTTCCGCGTTCGTGGCAACTTTCAAAACGCCGCTCGGCGCGAATGAAGAATCAGGATTTTCCGTTAACAACTGCATCAGTTTTTCAGGTGCGACTTTGGCGTTTTCGCCTAGTTTGAGGGCGAAGCCGTCGCGCGTTTTATCAACCGAAACGACGCGCATTTGTTCCGCCGTTTTTCTCAAACGCGCGTAATCGAAAAGATTTTCGACCGACGGCGGAATTTTGCCGTAACGGTCGCCGATCTCCGCGTAGATTTGCAGCAATGCGGCTTCCGAATCGGCACTCGAGACGCGTTTATAAGTTCTCAGACGCTGGGCGGTTTCCTGTATGTAATCGTTTGGAATCGAAACGTCCGCGCCTAAATTCAACGACACACTCGATTCTTCGACGATTTCCTCGCCCTTCAATTCGGCAATCGTGCGCTCGAGCATTTTCGTGTAAAGGTCGAAACCGAGCGCGTCTAATTGACCCGATTGCTGACCGCCCAAAATATTGCCCGCGCCGCGCAATTCCAAATCGAGTGCGGCGATGCGAAAGCCCGCGCCCAAATCGGAAAATTCACGAATCGCCGACAAACGACGCTTGGCAATCGGCGTTAATTCCAATTCGCCCGGAATCAAAAGGTATGCGTAAGCGCGGCGGTTCGAGCGACCGACGCGACCGCGCAGTTGGTAAAGCTGCGACAAGCCGTAATTGTCGGCGCGGTTGATGATAATCGTGTTGGCGCGCGGAATGTCTATGCCGTTTTCGATAATCGTTGTGGCGACCAGAACGTCGTATTTATACCCGACGAAATCAAGCACCGCCGTTTCCATTTCCTTTTCGTTCATCTGCCCGTGCGCGACGATAATGCGGGCGTTCGGCACGATTTTTTTAATGTGCGCGGCGATTGACTCAATTGATTCGACGCGGTTGTGAATGAAAAAAACCTGTCCGTTGCGGGCGAGTTCGAGTTCAATCGCCGACTTGATGACACCTTCGCTAAATTGGACGACCTGCGTGTTAATCGCCAATCTGTCGCGCGGCGGCGTTTCGATGACCGACATATCGCGCATTCCCAAAAGCGACATATTCAGAGTGCGCGGAATCGGCGTTGCCGATAAAGTTAAAACGTCAACGCGCTTTTTCAATTGCTTCAAACGCTCTTTATGCGCCACGCCGAAACGCTGTTCTTCGTCAACGACGACCAAACCTAATTTCGGCAATTTTACGTCCGCCGACAAAATGCGGTGCGTGCCGATTAAAATATCAACTTTGCCGTCTTCGGTCGCTTTCGTCACTTCTTTTTGTTCTTTGGCGGAACGAAAGCGCGACAGCAGTTCGATTTTGACGGGAAACGCGGCGAAGCGTTGTTTGAAGGTTTCAAAATGCTGGTAGGCAAGCACGGTCGTCGGCGCGAGAATGGCAACCTGTTTGTTGTCCATCACGGCTTTGAACGCGCCGCGCATCGCCACTTCGGTTTTGCCGTAACCGACATCGCCGACGATTAAACGATCCATCGGCACAGGCGTTTGCATATCTTCCTTCAAATCATCAATCGCCGTCGCTTGGTCAACGGTCAATTGATACGGAAAAGCGTCTTCAAATTCTTCCTGCCACGGCGTATCGCCGGAAAACGCGAAGCCTTCGACTAACTTGCGTTCGGCATAGAGTTTCAAAAGCTCGTCCGCCATATCGCGCATCGCGCGTTTGGCTTTCGCCTTGGTTTTCTGCCAGCCGATGCCGCCGAGCCGTTCCAGAGTCGGCTGCGTTGCTTCGCCCGACGAAAAGCGCGAAACCAGATCGAGCCGCTCGACGGGAACGAAAAGTTTGGCGTTGTCGGCGTAGATCAGCAGCATAAACTCGCGTTCTGCGCCCTGCGAATTGATCGTCTGCAAACTTTCAAAACGCCCGATGCCGTGATCAACGTGAACGACGAAATCGCCCGTTTTCAAATCTCTGAAATCGGAAATGAACGCGCCGAGATTTGATTTCTTCGTTCGTTGTTTTTTGTCTTTTGTTTTTTGATATTCGGCTTGCGTCGTTTCGCCGAAAATATCGTTTTCGGTGAAAACGATTAAATCGAGCGCGGGAATTTCAAAACCGCCCGACAAATCGCCGACGCGCAGGGATTCTTCGGCAATCGAAACGTCGTAATCGCGCAAAATCTCGCGCAGCCGTTCGGCTAAACCGTGCGACTGCAAAACAAAAATCGGCGAATCGTCAATCGCCGTCTGCGAATCGTTTTCAGACCTTGAATCTTGAACCTTGAACCTTGAACCTTGAACCTTGAACTGTTCCGCGAATTCGCGCACATTGCCGTGATATTTTCTTGTCGAGCGCGATTGAATTTCAATTTCGATTGATTTTTCCGCCGTTGGAAAGAGAAAAAGCGGCGCGTTGGATTTCGGATTCCGGAATCTGGATTCTGGAATTTGAACTTCGGTTTCGAGTGCAAACTGCTCGTCAGTCGCCGCCGCCGTTCTGCCGAGCGCGCGGAGTTCGACGCGGCGATTTCGGTCAAATTTTTCGCGCAATTCTTCGCCGCTCAAAAAAAGTTCGTGCGGCTCCAAACCGATTTCGCCTGTTTCGGTAATTTCGTCGAAACGCGATTGAAGCGTTTCATAAAACGTTTCCAGGGTGTGTTCGATAATTGCCGGTTCGTCAACGATTAAAACGAAATCGTCGAGAAAATCGAACACGCTTTTTTCACGCGGCGCGTGGAGCGGAAACAAAAATTCCCAGCCGGAAAAATCTTCGCCCTCGTCGGTAAATTGTGTTCGGTCTTTCAAAGCGCGGGCAAATTTTTCACCGGAAAATCGTTCGCGGGCGAAAAACGACCAATCGCGGAAATCCTGCGCCGTCGCCGCAAATTCGCGCATCGGCGCGATTGAAGTTTCTTTAAGTTGCTCGGTCGAAAGCTGCGTTTCCGCGTCGAAGGCGCGAATCGAATCAACCGTGTCGCCGAAAAATTCAATGCGGACAGGCATTTCGGCATCGGGCGACCAGACATCTAAAATGCCGCCGCGCACCGAAAATTCACCGACGTTTTTGAGCGGTTCTTCGCGCCTGTAACCGGCGGCGATTAATTTTTCGATCAACGCTTCGGGCGCGAAATCTTCATCGCGTTTTAATGTTGCGCCGAGCGATTTTATTTCGTTCGGCGCGAGCGTTTTCGTTATCAAAGATTTCGCCGAAACGACTAAAAAATCCGGCTTTTCGCGCGTTAAATTCCATAATGCCAACGCGCGTTTTTCCTGCGTCTCGGCGTGCGGCGAGACGTTCGCGTAAACGTCGGATTCAAACGAGGGAAGCACAGCAGTATTTGATTGCTGATTGGCGATTTGTGACCGGAAAAACTCCAAATCGCATTCCCAATCGTCAGCGTCTTTGTTTGAATCGGCGATAACGACAAAAGTTTTATCAATTGTTTTTTTTAATTCCGATAGAACAAAACATTTCGCGGCGACGGAAGTCAAACCGCTCAGCGAAATGATGCGCGAGCCGCGTTTTATTTCTTCCGCCAGACGCGCCAAATCCGTCGAAGTTCCGGTTGAAAAACTCATAATTTAATGCTAAATCAGATTAGCATAAATGAGTTGACGACGGAAAAATCAGACGCGCGGCGAAGTTCGCAAGTCACGACAACTTCGCATTTATTTTGTTGTTCAACAGCCGCAGGACATTTCTAATATCCATCTGAAACCCGCGTCAGTTTCGGCGATTTTCACGCCGCGCCGTTTTTTGACGAGCCGACCTTCGAGAACTTTGGCGGCTTTTTCCGCGTCGAGATAATTAAAGTTTCCCGTTTCGATAAAATGTCCGGTGAATGTGTAGGTGATGCCTTTGACCGATTCGGTTTCAAATTGGATTTGCGCGTCGCCGATGCTGATGCGCTTGAAATTAAACTCATTTTTAGCCTGCACAAACCCTTGCGGCGCAATCAATTTGCCGTATTCTTCTTCATCCTCGGAACTGTAATCTTTGTTGTTGACGGTAAAGTTTTCAAAATCTTCAAAGCCTTTCGGCGCGTCGCTGTTAAAATAATATGAACCTTCGGCATCAAATTTCGCCGCCGCTTCCTTTTCCGCCGCTTTTTCCTCGGCGGTCGGTTCTTCGACGATTGGTTCTGCCTTCATGAAATCGTGATACTTGCTTAATTCGGACTGTCCCATATAAACAGGCGGCGCGGCGACGGCGGCTGGCGGCGCGGCAGTAAATAAATAGCGTCCGAACGCGAAAACGCCGATGCTGAAAAAAAATGCCGTCAGACCGATGAATAAACGGAACAGGTAAGTTTTGATTTTCATAATTTGGTTTTCCTTCTCTCGCAAAAAGTTGATAAATGGCATTATAGGCGGCGCGAATTTGTAATTTAACGCGGCGGGCAACGACGCTCGGCTGTGGCTTTCCACATTTGAAACAGCAAAATAGCAAAAATCGAAAATTGCCGAATGCGTATCGCTCAACTATAATTTTCCTACCCGTAAAACCGTTTATAAATTATGAAAATCGCTGAATTTAACGAAATCGTCGAGCCGAACGATCAAACCGAAGCCAGAAAAGAACACTTGGAAAAACTGCGCGAATTAATCGGCAATGTTTATCCGAATAAATTTGAACGCACGAAAATTACCGGCGCGGAAGACACGATTTCCAATATCTCGGGCTACAAACCCGTCGCGGAAATCGCGGAGGAATTTGAAGCACACAAAACTCAACTCGGCGAAGGCGAAAAGCCGGATCAGGAATTGAAGGCACAGTTGAACGAAAAATTAAAACAGTTCGGCAGCGTCAGAATTTCGGGCAGATTAGCCGTGCCGCCGCGCGTGATGGGCAAAGCGGCGTTCGTGCATCTGTCGGACGGCGTAAACCGTTTGCAGATTTACGTCCGCCGCGACGACGCGAAAATCGTCAGCAACGATACCTTGCAGCCGGTTGCGGGCGAAGACGCGGCGTGGGAAGCATTTAAATTGTTCGACCACGGCGATTTCATCGGCGCGGAAGGATTTTTGTTTTTGACGAACACGGGCGAATTGAGCGTTCACGTCGAGACGTTCCAATTTCTTTCAAAATCGCTGTTGCCGATGCCCGACAAAATGCACGGCATCGCCGACGCGGAAATTGCGCGGCGTTATCGTTATGCAGATTTGATTGCATCGAGTTTGCGGAATAAAACCGACGAAGAAATCGAAGAAGAAAAGCGTACCGGCGTTAAGCAATTAACGACGCGCGAAGTTTTTGAACGCCGCGCCAAGCTCATCAGCGGAATGCGCGCATTTCTGGACGCGCACGATTTTATCGAAGTCGAAACGCCGATGCTCACGCCGAAGGCGACGGGCGCGGCGGCTGAACCGTTTGAAACCTTTCACAAAGCTCTCGGCATTCCGCTTTATGCCCGCATCGCGCCGGAGCTTTACTTAAAAAGGCTGACCGTCGGCGGTTTTGAAAAAGTTTACGAACTCAACCGCAATTTTCGCAACGAAGGTCTTTCGATGAAGCACAATCCCGAATTCACGATGCTCGAATTTTACTGCGCCTATATGGACGTGAACGGAATGATGGATTTCAGCGAGGCGATGATAAAAGAATCGGTGCAGAAAGCGACGGGCGGAAGTTTGCAAGTGAAATATGACTCACTTATTAAAACTTATGAACCTGAAACAACTGACGAGAATATAATGAGAAAAATTGATTATGAAACTGTTACTGAGACGATAAATTTTGAACAGTTTCAAAGAGTTTCGATGAAGGATGCAATATCGAACCATATTCTTGATGAATATGGCGATTTCGTCGAATATAAAGGGGTAAAGTTTTCAAAAGAGTGGCTCAATGATTATAACTTGACAGATTTAACATGGACTTTCGCACGACAAGTCGCACTAAAAATGCTTCCACACAAACACTTTATAAATTCAAATAATAAAGTTGCTGTTGATAAAAAAATCAAAGAGTCGTGGGAAAAGAGTATTGAAATTGTGGAATCATCAGATGACAGGTTTACGAGAATTCATTCTGAAAGTAGACACGCTGGACTTTTGGTTGAAACATTTGAATTCTTAATTGAAGAAAATCTAATCCAACCAACTTTCATCATTGATTACCCGAAATCAATTTCGCCTTTGTCGAAAGCGTCGCCGGAGAATCCGCAGATTGCCGAGCGGTTTGAATTGTTTATCAACGGAATGGAATGCGCCAACGGTTTTTCGGAACTCAATGACCCGCAGGAACAATACGAGCGGTTCATTGACCAGATGCGGACGCGCGAAGCCGGCGACGCGGAAGCGATGGTTTTGGACGAAGATTATATTCGCGCGCTCGCTTACGGAATGCCGCCCGCCGCCGGCATCGGCATCGGGATTGATAGATTGGTAATGCTTCTGACGAACAAACATTCGATCCGCGACGTGATTCTGTTTCCGCATATGCGATCCGATAAAAAGGAGACTCAAAAAATGGACGAAACAACGAACGAAACCGCCGAGCAAGCCGCTGTCGAAGCCGCCGAAAAATGGCTCGCGCTGATTGATAAAGACGAAGAAAGCGAAAGCTGGAATCAAGCCGCGTCTATGTTCAAAACCGCGCTGACCGCCGAAGATTGGAAAAAGGCTCTCGACTCGGCACATTCGCCAATCGGCAAAGCCGTTTCGCGCAAACTGAAATCGAAAACATATGCGACCGAATTGCCCGGCGCGCCCGACGGCGAATATGTCATCATCGAATATGAAACCCAGTTCGAGAAAAAACGAAACGGCACGGAAACCGTCGTGCCGTTAAAAGACACGGACGGCGAATGGCGCGTTTCCGGCTATTTCATCAAATAAAAACGCGGACGAAGGTTGATTTTAGGCGGGACAAATTCAAGCGCGTCAGCAGTCCGCGCATCGGCAAAGACAACTGACGCGCCGCTAAAATTTTGAAACGGCAAGGGAAAATTAACCGAATAAATGCGATAATGAATTTACAAAATTTAATCGCAAGGGAGAAAAACAAAATGGCGCAACAGGACAGAGACGATCTTTACAATGACAATCCGAAGGACACGACGCTGACGGGCAGCAACAAAGCGCACGGCGACGGCACGGTTTCCGACGAAGACGTTGACAAAATTGACGGCAGCGACGATGTGGGAAAGAAAACCGGGCAGGATCATTCGACCGAAAACCGCGAAAATCAAATGCCGACGAGCGGCGTGGGCGCGTTTGAAGACAGCAGCCAACCGGTTACGTCGAGCATCGCGCATATCGCCGACGACGAAGAATAAAAGGAGCGAAAATTATGGAATTTAAAGATACCGCATCGCAGCTCGAAGGCATCAGGGAAATCTTCGACGACGCGAAACGCGAAGACAATTGGGACTTAAGCGAGCCGATGCTGTTCAGCTATTATTTCGTTGACACCGACGTTGACAAGCTCGAAAAGCTCGGCTTAAAGCTCGAAGCCGACGGCTATGATTTCGTTGACGTTTTTGAACTCGGCGACGAACAGACCGACGAATCAACCGGCGAATATCTTTTGCACATAGACAAGGTCGAAACGCACACGCCCGAATCGCTCGCCGAGCGCAACGTCGAGTTTGCCAATCTCGCCACGGAATTTTCAATCGAAACTTACGACGGCTGGGAATTCGGCGAAGTCGGCGGCGAAGACGACGAAGAATTTGCCGACGAGATTGAAGACAAAGACGAAGAATAAAAACGAAATAAAAATTAACAGGGATGAAGAGGATAAACAAGGATTAAGATTAAAACCAAAAAGTTTTAAAGTCCTGTTTATCCTCTTCATCCCTGTTAATTTCATTCAGGAAATTGAAAAGTTCCGACATACAAAACGCATCGTTGCCGAAAGCGGGACAAGTAAAAAATCTGCGGCTCTGGCAGATGATCTATCTCGGCAAAGGCGCGTCGTTCATTCGCCAGCTGATTCACGCTTTTATCAGCATCGCCTTACGTTTATTTTTTCGCCGCATCGAAACGGTCAACGTCGAAAATGTGCCGAAAGCGGGCGCGATTATTTTCGTCCTCAATCATCCGAACGGTCTGGTTGATCCCGCGCTCGTTTTCGTTTCGCTCGCCCGCCGCGTTTCTTTTTTAGGCAAATCAACGCTTTTTTCCAATCTAATCGCCCGATTTCTGCTCGACACTTTTGAGATTCTGCCCGTCTATCGCCGCAGCGACGCGGCGGGCGAGATGACGAAAAACACGGCGACGTTCGAGAATTGTTTTGAATTTCTCAGACGCGGACGCTGCATCGCCATTTTTCCCGAAGGCATCTCGCACGACGAAACGAAATTGCAGCCGATCAAAACCGGCGCGGCGCGCATCGCGCTCGGCGCGGTCGGGGAAATGCCGGATTCTCGATTTTCGATTTCCGATTCCAAGTCTCAAATTCTCAATTCAGAAGAAATCCAAAATCCAAAATCCAAAATCCAAAATCTGAAAATTATGTCTGTCGGTCTTTTTTACACTTCCAAGACGGCGTTTCGCAGCGAGGCTTTGATTCGTTACGGCAAAGTTTTTGAAGTCGAGCCGACCGCGCTCGACGAGAACGGCGAGCCGCCGCGCGAAAAGGTTTTAGAATTAACGGCAAAAATCGAAAATGAGTTGCGTAAAGTTACCTTAAATATCGAATCGCAGACGGAATTCGACGCGGTTTTGAAAGCCGAAGCTCTGTTTTCGTCGGTTTACGAAAATTTGATTTTTAAGGAAACGCTTTTGCAGTCGTTCGAGCGTCTGCAAAATCTGGCGGCGAAATACAAATTGCTGGAGCGCAACGAACCGGAAAAAATGCGCCGCCTCGACGAAAAAATTAAGGCGTATGAAGCGCAGCTTGAAACGAGCGACGTGACGGTCGAAAGTTTTTCGGTTTTGCAGCATCCGGCGCGCTATGTTTTTCGATATTTGATTTTGCGCGTTTTGTTTTTGATTCTGTTCGCGCCGCTCGCCGCTCTCGGCGCGGTGACGCATTCGTCCGCGTTTTTGTTTTCAAATCTGCTCGCGCAAATGTTCAAAACGCACGGCACCGACGCAGCCGGCTCGTCCTCGAAAATTCTCGCCGCCTGTCTGTTCGTGCCGTTAACGTGGATTATTTCGGCGGCGTTCGCGCTTTATTTTTTCAATTGGCAAATCGCTTTGCTTTCGATTCCGCTGATGATTTTGTGCGGCTATATCGCTCTGCGTTCGTGGGAAACATTGATTGATTTGCGCGTCTGGCTCAGAGCCGCGTGGCTGCTTTTTCGCCAACGCGCGTTATTTTTACGCCTGTTGGTTCAGCGGCAAAGTTTGCAAAAGGAAATCGGTGAATTGATCGGAGAAGATAAAAGTTGAGACTGTTTGCAAAAACTTTTGACCGCGGCTGGGTTTTTATTTTCAAGCTGTCAATTATCAGCTGTCAGCTAACAACTATTAAAAACAGGTAATTTACTTTTTTAATAGTTGTTAGCTGACAGCTGATAACTGATAGTTAATATTTTGGTTTGACCGTATGAAATTAAACGCCGAAAACTTCTTTGAAAATCTGCGCGAGCAGCCAAAAATTAAGCGCGGCGATGACGACGGCGATTGTGTAACCGAGAATTTTCTTCCATAAAGGATTAACGAATTCGCCCATTTTCAATCGGTCGCTCGTGAACATTACGAGCGGGAAAACCGCGAAGCTCAACTGCATACTTAAAACGACCTGACTCAGCACGAGCAGCCGCGCCGTGCCGGATTCGCCGTAGAAAAACGCGACCAAAACAGCCGGAACAATCGCAATCGAGCGCGTGATTAAACGGCGAAGCCACGGGCGCAGACGAATATTCAAAAAACCTTCCATCACGATTTGTCCGGCGAGCGTGCCGGTCAAAGTCGAATTTTGTCCCGACGCGAGCAGCGCGACGGCGAACAGAGTGCTTGCGCCCGAAATGCCTAAAAGCGGCGAAAGAAGTTTGTATGCGTCGCCGATTTCCGCGACCTGCGTGTTGCCGGTTTTGTAAAACGTCGCGGCGGCGACGATCAAAATCGCGGCATTGATAAAGAGGGCGAACATTAAGGCGACGGTCGAATCAATCGTCGCAAATTTAATCGCTTCGCGCTTGCCTTCGTTTGTGCGCTCGTAGGCGCGTGTCTGCGCGATTGACGAATGCAGATAAAGATTATGCGGCATCACGGTCGCGCCCAAAATGCCGATGGCGATATACAGCATTTCGGGATTCGTGATAATCTGCGGAGTCGGAATGAAACCGGTTAAAATTCCGCTGATGTCGGGACGCGAAAAAATTATTTCCGCGACGAAACAAACGCCGATGGTCAGAACGAGCGTGACAATCACCGATTCGAGCCAGCGGAAACCGCGATTTTGCAAAAGCAGCAAAATCATTATGTCGAACGCCGTCAGCAAAACGCCCCAAACGAGCGGAATGCCGAACAACAAATTGAGCGCGATTGCCGAGCCGATAACCTCCGCCAAATCGCAGGCGACAATCGCTGTTTCGCACAAAATCCACAAAACGAATGAAACCTTCGGCGAAAAATGATCGCGGCACGCCTGCGCCAAATCGCGCCCCGTGACGATTCCCAAACGCAGCGCGAGACTTTGAAGAAGTATCGCCATCAAATTGGAAATCATAATCACCGACAGCAGCGCGTAATTAAAACGCGAGCCGCCCGCCAAATCGGTTGCCCAATTTCCGGGGTCCATATAACCGACCGCGATTAAGTAGCCGGGACCGGAAAAAGCGAACAGCTTGCGCCAGAAGCCAATGCCCTTTTTGATCGGAACGGTTGCGTGCGCTTCGGGCAAACTCGGCTGCGACGAATGCCTGCGCCAGCCGTTGACTAAATTTGTTTCGGCGAGATTGTCCATAAATTCAGTTGTTAAAAATTCCTTCGCGGCTCGGAATCGGACTGCCGTGCGGACATTTTTTCGGAAACTTCAAAAGCGCATCAATCTTCATTTCAAATTCTTCGGAAATATGATGTTCGAGCCGCTCGGCTTCGACGTGCGCCGCGTCGTGATCGTATTTCAGAATTTTTGCCAGAAACAATTCGAGCAGACGGTGACGGCGCACAACTTTAACGGCGGCTTTGCGTCCTTTGTCAGTCAGGCGAACGCCGTAATACGGCGTGTGCGCGACCAAAGATTCGCGCTCCATTCGTTTGAGCATTCTTGAAACGGCAGGCGGGCTGACCGCCAACATTTCCGCCAGATCGTTCGTTCCGGCTTCGGATTTTCGTTCGTCAACGCGCTCGGACAAAGTCCAGATCGCCTTCAGATAATCTTCTTTGGAAACGGTTAGTTTTTTTCCGTTTTTGATTTTACCGCTCATCGTTTTTTTCGGGTTTTGTATAAAAATGAACTTCGGTTAAAAATTTTTAACTGAGGTTAAGTTTAGCGAAAAAAAATTACGCGGGCAAATTTAAATTTAACCCGCGTAAAATTTTTTGCGAAATTATTTTCCTACTTTCTGATAAATAAACCGGCAATCGCCAAAACCTGTTCTTTGCTCAAAGGCTCGTCGAAGGCTTCGGTAATCGCGTCGTTGGAAAGTCCCGCCAATCCCGAAAGATTCGCGCCGCCCTGCGTCGTGTTGTTTTCGCCGTTATAGACGGCTTGCGTCGGCGCGGGCAGCGTTCCGCGCGAATCGCCGGAAATCCAGCCTTTTTCGCCGCGCAGACGACGAACTTCCGCCGCGTGTCTGGCTTCGACCGAATGAATTTGCAGCGCGGTCGTTAGAATTTTGGCGTTGTCCTTCAAGTTTCCCGCCTGACCTTTATAAGCGCGCACGCCCGTGTCTTCAAACGCCTGCGAAACCGCCAGAAACGTTTGATAATTGCGAAAAACGTCGCCGAACGCGCCGCCCGCCGTGAAATCGAAATTCGGTTTCGGGACGGCTTTGCTGCCGAGAACCGTTTTCAAAAGCGCGACGTGCGCCGTTTCGTGTTTGCTGATTTGCGCGAAGACGCTGCGCGTGTTGCTCGGAATCAAACCCGAACTGCCGAGCGCGGTGCTGTAAAATTCGTCTTCGAGATATTCGAGCGTCAAAGCGAAATTCAGCACGTCGGCGATTTTTCCGGGCAGTTTGCCCTGCGCTCCGTAAGTCACGCCGGCAAGCGCGCCGAGCGCAACCGGCGCGGTCGCCAAAACGCCGGTCATTTTGGTTGCTTTAGCGAGATTCTCGCGTTTGCCGGTCAGTTCGCCGATAAAATCCGGCGTGATTGACTGTAAAATTGTGTTTTTTAAACTCATTTTCTCATTCCTCCTTCTTTCTACGATTTCGCGGTCGGTAATTTTTTAGCGGTGACCGGCGTTTTGATAAACGGCGCGGCGGCGGCTAAAACCTGTGCCGGGGCTAAGGCTTTGTCCAAGCCGTTGGAATCAACCGCGTCGTCGCCCGAGAACGATGCCGACATCGGGCTGAGCAAATCGCGTATCGTCGCCGCGTGACGCGCTTCGACCGAAACGATTTTTCCCGCCAAAAGCAGAAAATTAACGTCCTTCAAAAGCTGTCCCGCGCCGTTATAAGCCGCCACGCCCAAATCTTCAAACGTCTTCGCCGTGCCGAGAACACTGTCGCGGCTGCCGAAATTGATCGAAGTGAAATTGACCTGTAAACCCGGAATCGCTTTTTTGCCGAGCGCGGTTTTAAAAAGCTCGCGGTGGGCGATTTCGTGGTCGCGGATGTCGGTTAAAATTGCGCGTTCGGCGGAAGACATTCCCGAATACGGCGTTGAAATGACCTGCGTGTAAAAAGCCGCTTCGAGCTGTTCGAGCGCGTAGGCGTAATTCAAAATGCCCGTGTCGCCTTTGCCCAAATCAACCGAACCGGATTTGTCGTCATCAATCGGCAAGCCGAGAAAAGCCGTTTTTGCCGAAAGCATCTGCGGATCGAGCGCGCCGAACGCAAACGCGGTTAAAGCGGCGGCACTCGAATATTTGATGAATTTCCGTCGTGAAGTTAATTTCTCGATGCTTGATTCGAGATTGATTTCTTCAACGTCGGAATTGAAATCTTTTTTCATAATTTTTTCTCCCTATGAATTTTCTGTTAATTGAAGATTGAGGAAATTCATTCAACCTTCGATCTACCGGCGAATATATTTATTGGCAAAAGATTCCGGATTTCCGGCTAAAGCAATCTGTGTTATATCGCCGCTCGTCTTTTTTATTCGATTATTTGCCGAAAACAGATTCGGCTGGCTGAAAATTTTCAGCTGATTTCAGCTTCCGGCTTATAAGTTTGTCAGGTAAAAAAGAATTTTTCAATTCGCGTCGAAACGAATTATTCGTTGACCATTACTTCGACCGGATCAATGCCGGACGCGCGCCACGCCGGATAAAGCGCGCCGATTAAGCTGCCCGCCACTGCAATCGCAATCGCGGTTAAAATCCATTCGCGGCTGAATTCAAATTGTAAATCGAAATTTGCCTGAATGACGTAGGAAGCGAGAATCGAAACAAACACGCCGAGCAGAACGCCTAAAACGCCGATGAGAAACGCTTCGCCTTCGATAACGCTGACGATGAACGATTTCGACGCGCCCAGAGATTTCAAAATGCCGATTTCCTTGCGCCGTTCGGTAATCGTCGTATACATCGAAAGCAAAACGAAAACGATGCTGACGAATGCGCCGAGCGCGACCAGCACGCGCAGGAACGTTTTCAAGCCGGGAATGCGGTCTTGCGCGTCAATCACCAGATCGCGCGTTAAATTGATTTTATTGCCGGGCAACGCTTGATTGATGCGGGCGGCGACCGCTTCGACATCCGCGCCGTCTTTGAGCTTGACAAGAATATACGTGCATTTATTGGTTTGCAGCGCGTCCTGCATCGCGGCGAGCGACATTTTGATGCGCGCCCCCGACGGCGGCGCGAAAACGCCCGTAATTTTATAAGTTTTGCCGCCGAAAAGCTGCATCGTATCGCCAACCTTTAATTTGTCGTCCAACGCCTGCCGCTCGTCAATGACGACTTCATCAACTGCCGTCGGAGCGCGCCCTTGATCGAGCTTGATTTCGTTCATCTCGGCAAACGGCTGCCAATCTACGCCGTCGAGCTGGCGCAAACCCCAGCGTCCGGTCGAATCGGGCGTGATATAACGAATGACGGGAACGGTTGCTTTTACACCTTCGATTTCCAGCAATTTCCCGGCGTAAGTCGTCGAAACCGAGGCGTTTGAACTCGTCAAATCCATCGCGCCCGGACGGGTGAAAACGATTTCCGCCTTCCAGTTTGCCGCGCGTTTTGCCATATCTTCGGACATTCCGCGCGCCAAACCGGTAAAAAGCATTATCAAAACAACGCCCAAAGCTACGCCGACAATGCTGATCAAAGTGCGAAACGGACGGGTTTTTAAGTTGGCTAAAACTAATTCGAGCATATTAAATCACCGAAAAATATGAATTATATCTCACTTCGGGACGGAGAAGAAATTTTTAGAGCGGATTGGAGCGAGAGGCAACTTGCTTGCGATGAGCGCGACGGCGCGAACAAACCGCTTAATTAAATTCAAATTGCGGAATAATAAGCGCATTTTCGCCTCGAAGCGATACTTATTGCAAGACAGTATGCTTCTCGCTCCAGTCGCTGCCGCGTCGCTTCCGAAGAGTGATTAACATTTGCCCGCAAATCGTTAAACGAAGAACCAATTTGCAATATTGCCCTTAAATAGTGCATAATAGAAACTGTTAATCCTTCTCTCTTGCATCAACGGTGATGCGCCCGTCTGAAGAAAGTTTTATTTTGACGGCGTTTTGGATAGTTCGGGAGCGGGTCGGTTATAACTACAGAAGTTGTTCTACTTTAAAGAGAGAACATCCGAATCCAATCCTTCGCTGCAAACCGTTTCTCCGAAGCCAATTCGATTTCAAAACTTCTTTTTATCCCTAAAAAAGGGAAAGGTGTATTTTTATGTCAATGAAACTTTACGTCGGAAATCTCGATTTCCAAACTTCGGCTGGCGATTTGGAAGAAATGTTCGGTCAATCGGGAACGGTTGAATCGGCGAATATCATCAACGACCGCGACACGGGTCGCTCGCGCGGTTTCGGTTTTGTCGAAATGTCTTCCAAAGAAGAAGGCGAAGCGGCGATTGCCGCCCTTAACGGCAAAGAAATTAACGGTCGCAGCTTGACCGTCAACGAAGCCCGACAACGCGAAAGCGGCGGCGGCGGCGGTAATCGTGGCGGCGGCGGCGGCGGACGCGGCGGTTACGGCGGCGGCGGCGGCGGCGGTCGCACCAATCGTTGGTAACGGTCGGTTATAATAACCAGCGACTCTTATTACAGAAGTGCCTCTGGCTAAAATACAAGCCGGAGGCATTTTTTTTATTTTTCAGGCTGACTGATTTTCTCAATTCAGTTCGCCTCGACAGTAAGGAACTAAATGAAATTTAACGAATTAGGACTAAACGACGCGCTTGCGCGCAAATGTCAATCTCTCAACTATACCGAACCGACCCCGATTCAGGAAAAGGCGATTCCGGTGATCTTAAAGGGCGCGGATTTGATCGGCTGCGCCGAAACGGGAACGGGCAAAACCGCCGCGTTTCTGCTGCCCGTAATACAAAAATTAATTCCGCAGGCGAAACAAACCGCGCAGGTTTTAATCATCGCGCCGACGCGCGAACTGGTTTCGCAAATCGAAGCCGCTTATAAACAATTTGCTCCGAAGAAATTATCCTGCGTCAGCTTGATCGGCGGCGCGAGCGTGAAAACGCAGTGCGACGCTTTGCGGCGCGGCGCGAGCGTCTTGATCGCTACGCCGGGACGACTGCTCGATCACGTCGAACGCGGAACCGTCAACTTATCGAAAATCGAATTTTTAATTTTGGACGAAGCCGACCGAATGCTCGATATGGGTTTTCTGCCCGCCGTCCGCAAAATTCTGTCGAAAGTTCCCGAAGCGAGACAAACTTTGCTTTTTTCGGCAACGATGTCTTTGGCGATCAGAGAATTGGCGTGGACGATTATGAACGAACCGGAGATTGTCGAGGTCAGCCGTCAGAATTGCGCTGCGGAAACCATCGAGCAAATCGCTTATTCGGTTGCCACCGCGTCGAAAACGGCTCTGCTGCTCGATTTGCTCGAAACAAATAATTTCGAGCGCGTTATCGTTTTTACCAAAACGCGGCGCGGCGCGGAACGGCTCGCGCATATTTTGATTGCCCGCGAGATGTCGGCGAACCGCATCCACGCCGACCGCACACAGGCGCAACGCGAAACCGCCCTGCGCGATTTCCGGCTCGGCAAAACGCGTGTTTTAGTGGCGACCGACATCGCTTCGCGCGGCATTGATATTGATTTGGTTTCGCACGTCATCAATTACGACGTGCCGGACGCGCCGGAAGATTACGTGCATCGCGTCGGGCGCACCGGACGCGCGGGCAACCGCGGGCAGGCGATTACGCTGGTTACGCCCGTCGAAGAATTCGCTCTGCGCGGCATCGAACGTTTGACCGAGCAGAAAGTAAAAAGAATCGTTCTGCCTGACTTCGGCGGAACGGAATTGTTTGCCGGTGCTTATGCCAAATCAGCGGCGGGCAATTTAAGACGAAACAGCGCGGTGCGCTCGTTTCGCTCGCGCCGTGCCGGAAGATGATTTACGGCAAAAAATCGTCTGTTTTTATTCGGAATAATTAATTGTCAGAAAATAAGGAGCGTCAAAATGAAAAAACAAACATACACCGTCGGTGAAAACGTCGAAAAGTTTTGTACCGTCTGCGAAGATCAGTTGGGACATATCGTTAAATCCGTGACCAAAACCGGAGCGGTTTCGAGAGTGAATTGTTCAAAATGCGGACTCTTGGGAACATACAAACCGAACGCGCTTTTGTCGAAAATGCAGGGCTTGCGAGCGAAAACGGGCGAGCCATACAGTCAGTCTCTAACGTATCGCGCCGGACAAATTATGGCTCATTCGTCGTTCGGTACGGGCGAAGTGATGACCGTCTTCGACACGAAAACGATTGACGTTTTATTCGCCGACCGCGTGCGCCGTCTCGTTCATTCGCGCATTGGACTGCGATAAATTGACAGTTATCGCTTAAAAGTCTCAGCGGCGGCTATTCGCCGCGCTGATTATCGTTTATAATCTAAAAGACATATTAATCAAGCGGGCGATCATTAAAATTGTTTATAAATCGGTTAGCGGAAGGCGTTAAGGGCGAATCTTAAAACCAGTTCCGTCAAAACCGGCTGATTAAACAATAACAGATTTTACCGTCCGCGCTTTGCTCAAAAAGCCCAGCCGCTAACGGTTGGGCTTTTTACTTGATAAAACGGGAGACTCGATACATGAAAATTTTACTTTACAACCCCGACAACGGCGTGACGCGCAATTTTATGCCGCACCTCTGGATGTTTCTGTTACAAGCCTTAACGCCGAAACCGCACGAAGTAATTTTAATTGACGGCAACGCCAAAGCGTTGAGCCGCAAAGAACTGGTCGAATTCTGCCGAAACGAAAACATCGGTCTCGTCGGCATCGGCTCGATGACCAGAATGGTCGCGCGGGCTTATAAAGTTGCCGACGCGCTGCGCGACGCGGGAATTAAAGTCGTGATGGGCGGACCGCACGTTACCGAATGCCCGGACGAAGCTCTCGGCAGAAACGGCGGCGTGCGCCACGCCGACGCGGTCGCGCTCGGCGAAGCCGATGAAACGTGGCATCTAATCGTCGAAGACGCGGCAAACGATTGTCTGAAGGAAATTTATCAGCCCAAACACGACGCGAAAGGCAACGACGTAAAACCGAGTTTACAGCCTTATCCGCATATCCCCTGGGAAACTCTGGATTTAGACCAGTTCAGTCTCGTGCCGAAATTTATGCGTTCGACGTTATCGAAAATGGGCGCGGGCTGGGGAAAATTTTTCGTCGTGCCGATTGAAACCGGACGCGGCTGTCCATACGGCTGCGAATTCTGCACCGTTACCGGATTTTTCGGCGATTCGATTCGCTTTCGCACGAACGAATCGGTGGTTGAAGAACTGCTTCGTCTGAAAAAACGCGCCAAAGCGGAAAGAGGACAAATCGCCGTTTTCTTTATAGACGACAATCTCGCCATCAATAAAAAACGTCTGAAAGGCTTGTTGAAGGAAATCATCGCGGCAAACGCGCAGTTGCCGTGGGTCGCGCAAATCAGCGCGAATCTTCTGGCGGACGAAGAACTCGTTGATTTAATCAGCGAAGCGGGCGGCAAATGGATTTTTATCGGAATGGAATCTATTGATCCGCAAAATATGGCTTCGGTCAATAAAAATTTCTCGAAGCCCGCCGATTACAAAGAAGTTCTCGACCGCCTGGCAAAGCGCAATATCTACGCGATCACTTCGTTTATTTTCGGAATGGATAACGACACGCCGGGCGTGGCGGCGCGCACGGTCGAACAAATCGAAAGCTGGTCGCCCGGTTTGCCGGTTTTCGGACAGCTCACGCCGTTTCCGGCGACACCGCTTTATGATCGTCTGCAAGCCGAAGGCAGACTGCACAGACCGCTGCACTGGCTCGAATTCGCGCCGTTCGTGATGGCGCACACGCCTTCGAAAATGACGGTCGAAGAAGCGCGCGTCGAAACGATTCAAGCGTGGTCGAATTCCTACAGCCCCGAAAGAAACGCCCGCGCGCTCGAAGCGATTCAAGACCAGCCGATTCAGTACCGCATCAGCCATCTGGTCGCCAGATTTTTCTTTCGCGGAATTTATTTTCCGCAGATGAACAAGCGCGCGTGGCTGAAATTATTATTTGAAAACCGCAAAACTCTTTTCAGCCTGACGCGGGAAGGATTGTCAACGTGGCGCAAATCGCGAAGAAAAAGATTGAACAGTTTCGTCAAAGACGAAGTTTTAGAATAAATTCGCGGTAATTCTACAGACTTCTTGTAACAAACATCTAGAAGCTATCTCAAAAATAGACAATTATCCGGTTCAGAGGCGCGCCTACTGCCCGCCGTTCGTCATAATGACAACGGATCGTCGGGCAGTAGGCGCGCCTCTGAACCATCGAAATTTATCTTTGAGATGGCTGCAAATTTTTCAGAACTCGCTGTTCAATAATTTCACAAAATCAAACTTTCCCGCCTTTTCCTGGTCGGTAAATAATTCTTTGCGCATTTGAAAATCGGCGTACAAACGGTCATAAGTCGCCAGCAGAAAATCAGTCGAGCGTTCGCGCGTGTTTTCATTAACAGCTTCAAAAGCGCGTTCGATTTTGCGATTTCGCAATGCTTTATCATTCACGATTTCGCGCACGGCGGCGGCGAAATTTTCCGCCGTCGGTTCAACCAACCAGGCGTTTTCGTTTGTCGCGTAAGACAGCAAGCCGCCCGCGTTCGGCGCGACGGTCGGCGTGCCGGAAGCCATCGCTTCGAGCGGCGCGATGCCGAACGGCTCGCGCGGATTCGGATGCACGAAAACGTCGGCGTTCGCATAATAATCCGACAAAGTTTCTTTATCTAAATGTCCGAGTTGAATGATTCGATGCGGAATCTTTTTGGCGGTTTCTTCCTTTAGCCATTCGGCTTGCGGTCCCGCGCCGGCGACTAAAAGGCGAAAATCTCGTTCCGAATCCTTCGCCAGAATTTCCATCAACGGCACTAAAAGCTCGATGTTTTTTTCCGGCGAAATGCGTCCGGCGTAAAGCAAAACGATTGCGTCGTCGGGAATTTCGGCTTGTTCGCGCATCGCTTTTTTAACCGCATCGGATTGGCGGTCGGGTGAAAATTGCACGGCGTTGACACCGCGCGGGCAAACGAAAATTCTTTCTTCAAACGGCACGCGCGGCGATTTGAAAAAACGCCAGCACCAGTTGAAAAACTTGTCCGAACGGCGCGGATTTTCCCGTTTCTCGACCGCTTTATAAAATTCTTCCGCCGTGTATGGCGAATTCGCAATATGAAAATCGAACGACGGCATCAGATAATTGCCGACGACGCGGCGCGAAAGCCATCTGCCGAACGCTCGTTTTGTCATAAACGAAGCGATATTGTCGTCCATTCGCTCGCACGAAAAATGCACGAGCAAAGGGCGATTAATCTGTTTGAATTTGCCGATGCGAATCATCGCGCCGAGCATCGAGAGCGTATATTTGTCGGTAACTTCGATCAAATCCGGCATTTCTTCGAGCAGAATTTTTCTGATAATCGAGCTGCCGGGCATATAATCCCAGGGCATCATCACGCGGTAACGCTTATCGAAAACGGGCGATTGTTTGGCGGGAACGTAATAGATTTTGGCGAATTCGTTGACTTCTTCAACCGCTTCGGTTTCGCCCGGCACGATCAGGCGAACGAAACGCCGGTGTCGCTCGGCGGCGGCGAGCAGGTTGTTATAACTCGTGCTGATGCCGCCGGAATTCTTGTGGTAATAATTGGTGATGTGAACTGATTTGATTGGCACAAAAAAAGTTATTTGGCGAACCCTTCGCCGACCGCGATTTTCCAATTTTCCAAAACTTTAGATTCAGCCGTTTCGCCTTTCGCGTAAATCCGCTTTTGCCAGAACAAAATTCCGTCCCGCGCGTCGGCGTTTCTGATTTCGATTGTTTCGTTGTCCGAATCAATCAGCCAGAGTTCTTTTGCGCCCAACGCCGGATAAGTATCGGCTTTCGTCGTGCGGTCACGTGCGGTCATAAGTGCGCGTGCCTTCGGAAAGACATTTGTGCGAGCGGTCTTCCGGTGCGGGCAGCGCGTAAAACTCTTCGAGCGTATAGCGCTTGAGCATCGAAGGAAACGCGCCGTTTGATCTGAATGTTTCTAAAACTTGCATATATTAACCGGCAGAGTTTTTTCCTTAATTTTTGGGCGGCTGGAATAAATAAATCGTGCTGCGAATTAACTCAGGCGCGAATGCCTTTTTTAAAGTTCATACACATTTTATAGTATTCAAACATCTTTTCAAAAACACAGTCCCACGAATGATTCTGCGCGGAGCGACGCGCGGCGTTGCCGAGAGTTTTTAACTGAGCCGGATTTTTAGCGAGATTGATGACGGTTTCGATAAATTTCGTTTCATCTTCGGCGATAAAACCGTCGGTGCCGTTTTCGATTAAAAACTTCGGTCCGCCTTCGCGCATTACGATTGACGGAACGCCCGCCGCCATCGCTTCTAAAACGACGTTGCCGAAAGCGTCGGTTTTGGAAGGGAAGACGAACAAGTCAAAGTCGGCGTAAGTTCGCGCCAATTCTTCGCCGAAAATCTCGCCGATCAGATGTTTTTTTTCGAGATTTTTTTCGAGCCAGGCGCGCTCGCCGCCTTCGCCGACGATTGTGAATTGATAGTTTTCGACACCGGCTTTTTTCAACGCCGTTTCGATTGCGGCTAAAAATCTGACGTTTTTTTCCGGTCGCAATCTGCCGACGAAACCGATGTTGATTTCGTGCGTGTTTTCACGGCGGCGTTTCGCCGGTGAAAGAAAATCCGTATCAACGCCGCGTCCGAGCAGAAACGACGGACGATTGGTAAGCCTGCCGATTTCACAGACTAACTCTTCGTTCGGCGCAAGCTGCATCTGCGCCAGAAAATAAAGTTTCATTAAGCCTTTGAACGTTAAATTCTCAACCTTTTGACAAATTTTCGCTTTCGCGGTTTTCGAGCAAAATGGCAGAATATCGGAAAGGCGTTTTCCGGCGTATTCGTGCGCGTTCGTGTGCCAGGTGGCGACAGCGGGAAGTTTTTTGAAGTGCGCGAAAAAATATCCGAACTGACTGATATCGTTTAAGCCGGTCACGTGAATGACGTTCGGCGCGAATCGCCGCAAAACGTCGCCGACGAGCGGTTTGCGCTTCCACAAAAACGGATCGAATTTTAACGCGCCGTCGAGCGGAATCGAAAGTTTGCCGCGCTTCAAATCGAGAAACGAAACGCTGCCGTCTTTGTAAAATTTGGTCTCGCCGCTCGAACGGACGCACAAGAATTCGTAGTTTCTTTTTTGCGTGAAATCAACGAGCCGCCGCAGAAAATTCGCCGCGCCGTTGGTTTCATAAAATGTGTCGGCAAAAAGCGCGACTCGCGGCGCGTTCGGATTCATAGAAACACTTAAGATTCTTTCGCAAATTTTGTTTGACGACGCAGAATAAGAAATGCGAGCAGAAAGCTGATTGCCAGCAGAATTAAACCGTCAACGCCCCAAAAGGACGCGATGGTCATTTTGCCTTTATTGTAAGTCCAGAAAGGTTTATTCGTAATTGCCCAGCCTAAAAATTCGGAAAAAAGCCCGACCGTGACGACGCTCAAAACCACTCGCAGATATTCGGCGCGGCGAAACATTCGGATAATCTCGAACGGCACGAACATCACGAAATCGAAAATCAAAACGGGAAATCTGGCTAAATCGCTCCAGATAGATTTGCTGTCCGCATCGCCGACGATCATCACGTTGCGGCGCATTATAAAAAGGCTGAACAGCGCGGACAAAATCGAAATGCAAATCGAGCGCGTAATCGCTTCGTCGGTGTGGTCGGCGGTTTGCGTGAAATGCGCGAAGCCGATTTGGACGAAAAATTCAAAAATGTGGCTGATGACAGGAACGATTAAAAGAATCGCCATTAAAGCCTTCCACGCCGGTTCGACGCGGCGAAACGCCTGAATCAACGCGCCGCCGACACCGGCGAATAAAAAGCGAAAAATGAATTGCGCGAGTGCCGCGCCGAGCGCGAGCTTCAGGCTTTCGCGTCCGATTAGATACGTAATCAAAAAAATCGGCGCGCGCAAACCGCCGCTTAAAATCGCGCCTTTATAATTCCATTGCCGGAAAAGCTGCGCCGGATGATGCCAAACGCTCAGCAGAGCCTCGGTAATCGTTTCGGTCGAAGCCTCGGGCGGCGTGGTTGCGTCAAAAGTCATTTCATTCATATCGAAGAAGCGGCGACGTTTTTTTTGGAATCTAATTCAGCCTGCTGAATTAGATAACATTCGTCATAGGCTTGATAAACCTTCTCGAAAACCGCGTCCCACGAACGCGACAGAGCGAATTCGCGCGAAGCCTTTTTCATTGCATTTAATTTTTCCCGGTCGTCGAACAGCTTGATTGAAAACTCGGCAAATTGATCGAAATTTTCGGCGATAAAACCGGTTTCATTATGACGGACGACAAATTTCGGTCCGCCCTGATTGGTAACGATTGCTGGAACGCCCGCGGCGTTGGCTTCCTGCACGACGTTGCCGAAAGTTTCCGTTTCCGACGGAAACGCGAAAACGTCCATATTAGCATACGCTTCGGCTAAACGCTCACCGTCGAGAAAGCCCGTAAATGCGGCGTGTCGTATATTTCTTTCTAAAAACGCGCGTTCACTGCCTTCGCCGACAATCAAAAATTTAAAATCGGTTTTGCCCGCCGCGAGCAATTTTTTTTCCAAATCAATTAATCGCCTGACGTTTTTTTCGGCGCGCAGTCTGCCGACGAAACCGAAGCGAAAAATATTGTCTTTAACCGTTCTTTTGACCGGAGAAAACAAATCCGTGTCCACGCCGCGCGCCATTATAAAAGCCTTTCGTTTGGTTCGTTCGGCGAATAAATCAACCAATTCCTGATTCGGCGCAAGCACGACCTTCGGGATTTTATAGTAAAGAAGCGAACCGTCGAGAATTTTGCGCTCGATAAATTTCGTCGTTCCGGCAACCGGAGAAGCGGGCAGAAAACTGAAGATTTTCGCAAGACGATGCGCGGCGAATTCGTGTATGTTCGTGTGCCAAGAGCCGAGAATCGGAATCTGCAATTTCCAGCCGAGATACGCGCCGACGATGCTGACATCGTTCAATCCGGTGATATGCAGAACGTCCGGCTGAAATTTGACCAGTTCGCGCAAAACGCGCGTTGCGTAACGCTGAAAAAGCGGATCGTAAGCCAAATCTTCGTCCATTTTAATCGCTAAGGGCGAACGTTTGAGCGAAAGACGGGTAACGCTTCCATTTTGAGTAATTTCGGTTTTCGGTCCGGCGTGGACGCACAAAAAAGGATAGCCTTTCTCGCGGGCGTATCCGACCAATCTTTGACTTGTCATCGCCGCGCCGTTGATTTCCAGAAACGAATCGGGGAAAAAAGCGACGCGCAAAGGTTTATTCACGGGCAAATAAAGGTTCAAAGTTCAAGGTTCAAAGTTCAAGGTCGAATCAACGGCTTAAACTTTGAACCTTGAACTTTGAACCTTTTACTCGAAAAAAATCAGCTCGCCTGCGTTTGTTCGGTTCGCAAACTGGCGGCGATTTCCTGCAGATCGGGAATTTCGAATCTCGTTTCGGAAGCGTCTCGCGGCACGCGGTCTTCGGGCTTCATCGCCCGGCGGAAAAACGGTCGCCAGCGCGGACTGCCCGATTTGACGAGCGTCCAGGTCGCCCACTGCAGCCAGCGCGGTCCGCCGAATTCCCAGTGAACCGAAACTTTTCGCAAACCGAGTCCGTCGTAATCGTAATAAACGCGGTCGAACCAGCGGCGGCGACCTTCGGGAAATTCAGGATAAGTTTGCAAAATCTCGCCGAACGATTGCAGCTGGCGCGAATGCAGCGGCTGTTTGTATTCGGGCATTAAAACGACTTCGCTGCGTTTGTCAACGCGAATTTCTTCGACGAATTCGGCGAAAGTTTTCGCGTTCGTCAGATTGATAACCGTGTTCGGCTGGCAGCCGTGCCGGTCGCCGCCGGTGACAATCGGAAAACCCAACGCTTCCGCCATTTCGATGACGGCTTTGTTTTCCGACCACGAGCGAAAACCGTTGATTTCAAAAGCGTGAATCCAGCGACCGTGTTCCTTCAAAAAATTTTCGAGCAGCACGCGGTGCTTTTCTTTACCGACGATTTCGATGTCCCAGAGCGGATGATTCAAAACGATCAAAACTTCCGGCAAAGCGTGAAGCATCGCAAAAACCTCGTTCAGTCGCGCGGCGTTGTGATTTTCCCGTTCAAAAGTAAAATCGAGCAGCGTTTTCGACAATTCGACGGCGCGGTCTTTCGGTAAATTATGAACGCCGACGTGGAAAAAGCCGTATTCAAACGGCACGGTCCATTCCATCGAAATCGGCGCGTGTTCGTTCGCCGTCGTTTGATTGATTTGCAGATTCGCTTCGATGCAGTCGTGATCGGTAATCGAGGTGATCGCGTCGAGTCCGGCTTCGTTAATCTGATTTTTTTCGATGTCGAAAACTTCCCGCGCGGTCAGAGGCGGCTGCCAATACGCGCCGTCGAATTCAATTTCCTTGCCTCTGCGTTCCAGGTGGCTTCTGTTTTCCTTTCTCCAAAAATACTTGATAATCGGAAGTTTTTCGGCGTAATGCGGAACAAAATCCAGCATTTCCTTTGAATTTTCGGTATGACAATGGAGAGAAACGCCTGTTTTAGCTTTTCCGCTCAAGTTCTGCGGCTGGTGCAAAATATGCAGTCGTGTTTGTTTTAAGTTCATTACTTCTCCAAAAAATGCCCTCAATCAAATATTTAAAATTATCAAATCAACGCTTCAAAGTAAATTCATCAGATGTTTCAAAAACGTAAACTGTTCGATTGATTTATTTTACAAGTTCAATGCGCGGGGAAACTTTCGGACTCGAAAAATTTTATCACAGCGGCAAAAAAAAATACAAAAATTAAAAAGTTTGTCATAAATCCGATTCGCGCGGTGTTCTCAATACAGAAAAGGAAATTCATTTCCGAATTTATTCCAATCAAGGAGAATCAAATTTTATATGTCCTGGTTATACTCGATAATTTTTGCCGGTTTGCTGTTTTCGTCAAACAGCGATTCGCCGCAGTTGAAAAGCAATAATTTTATAAATGAAAGCGCGAAAAATATCTATTGGACAGCGGACGAAACCGAGCGTTTCGAGCAAACTTATCCGTTTAACGCCAACGGCAGAATAAATGTTTCAAACGTTAACGGCTCGATTGTCGTCGAAACTTGGGACAAAAACGAAATCAAATTCGAATACGTCAAAACCGCCGACCGCAAAGAAGATTTGGCGGAACTCGAAGTCAGAATTGACGCAACGCAAAATTCTTTCACGGTTGAAACCGATTACGGCGATTGGAAACGGCGCGGCGGCGGCGAACGGCGCAGCTACAACAATTTGCAAGTCGAATATAAATTAACCGTGCCGCGCACCGCCGCGCTCGACGAAATCGAAACGGTTAACGGTTCGGTGACAATCTCCAATGCGTCGAACACGACCAAAGCCTCAACGGTCAACGGTCAGGTCAAAGCCTTTAATCTGCGCGGCGCGGCGAATCTTTCGACCGTCAACGGAACGCTCGAAGCCGATTTCGACCAATTGCAGACGGGCAGCAAAATCACGCTCGAAACCGTCAACGGAACGGTGAATTTAACGATTCCGTCGGACGCGAGCGCGACCGTCAAAGCCGATTCGGTCAACGGCTCGATCAGCAACGATTTCAATTTGCCGGTTCGCAAGGGCGAATATGTCGGACGCGATTTATACGGCAAAATCGGCGGCGGCGACGTGCAGATTCGGCTCAACAGCGTCAACGGCGGTTTATCGGTCAAGCGCAAAAACGACGGAAAAACTATGAGTCCGGCGACGAACCTTCTCAATATGAAGCGCGAAAGCGACGATGAAAATTGGGATGACAATGATAACGATAATGACAACGCCAATGACAACGCCAATGACAACGCCAAAGTGAAGCCGCCGAAGCCGCCGAAGCCGCCGAAAGCTCCGAAAATGCCGCCCGCGCCGCCTGCGCCGCCCGCCCCCGTCGTTGATAATGAGAATCTCGATGCCGAAATACAACGCGAAGTCGAACGGGCATTGCAGGAAGCCCGGAAAGAACTCGGTAATCTGACACCCGAAATGCGTCGGCAAATCGAAGCCCAACTCAGACAGACGAAAGTTACAATGAAGACCGCGCAGATGCAGGCGGAGATGAAACAGGCGCAGGCGAATTACGGGCGGGCGATGGCGCAGCTGGCAAACGTCAACTGGACTGCCGGTTCGCCGAATATCGAAAACAAAAGCGAAAATTTTAACGTCAGCGGAACGCCGACCGTGACGGTTGACGCGCCAATTTGCGCCGTCGCCGTGCGCGGTTGGGATAAACCGGAAGTGCAATATTCTCTGACGCGCTTTTCGAGAATTCGCAACGCCGCGCCGCTCGATGTCAAGGCGACGCAGGACGGGGCGAACGTCACGATTAAATCAACGGGCAGCGACGATAACACGGCGCAGAATATAGAGCTTTTTAACGAGACGAGCCGTCTGCGCCTCGAAATTTTCGTGCCGAAAAAGTCTAATTTGAAAATCACGACGACCGGCGAGATACGGCTCGAAGGCGTGTCCGGCACGATTAATTTGAACGGCGCGGACGCGGCGATCAATGTCCGCGACGGCGACGGATTTTTGACCGTCAGCGGCAAAGATTCGCGCGTTCGCATCATCGGCTTTCGCGGCGAAGTCGAATCCAGAACGCTCGACGGTTCGATGTTTCTCGAAGGCGCGTTCAAACGGCTTCTGGCGGAAAGCTCGAACGGAACGATTGTTCTTGACTTGCCCGAAAATGCGAATGGCGTTTTTACGTCGAACCGGGAAATAAACTTTGAAGGATTAAATCCGACGCAGAAAGGCGATAAAAAATGGCTCATCGGCGCCGGCGGCACAAATTATTTTTTGCAGTCAGCCGACGGCGAGATTTTCGTGCGCCCGGCGAGCGCGGTGAAAGCGAATTAAATACTCCGTGTCGTAAACTTTTTGACGATTTGAAATTCAAGATTTCAAATTTGACCGTCTGAAATTTTGGACTTTGAATCCGTCAGATCAACTCGGCGGAAATTGATTTTTCCCAAAATCGGAAAAAAATTATCTGTTATAAATTTTCTATTAGAAAGCGTTCAGCGAATCAAATAGAAAAATTTTCCCCTCACGGATTTTTTTGAAACCTTCAAATTTGTTTTCCGTTAAAATCGAAGGAAAGCTAATTGCTTTCCATAAATCCCCAATTTATAAAATTTTATAAATCATTTTTACCGCAACAGGTATTTTATGAAAAAACCGTTTGCTTTTTTATTGCTATTATTTTTTGCGCTTTATTTACATGCTCAAACCGGGAATGTAACCGACGCGGACGCTTCCGACAAAGTGAACGAAAAAAGCGTCGAAGCAAAGAATAAACGAGCCGAAGCGAAAACCGGACAGGAAACTAAAACCGGCGAAAAAGTCGTTCTTCCGCCGGAAAAATCCAAGCCGGTCAGGGTCGCCAAATTCGCCGCGCCGCCTGTAATTGACGGCAAGCTCGACGACGAAGCGTGGAAATCCGCGCAGGTTTTGAATGACTTTTATCAAACGAGTCCGGGCATCAACATCGCGCCTTCCAAACCGACCGAAGTGATGCTCGGTTACGACGAAAAAAATCTCTATATCGCGTTTCGCTGTTTCGACGAAAAAGATAAAATTCGCGCCACCGTCGCCAAGCGCGATAACGTTTTCGGCGAAGACAACGTGCGCGTCTGGCTCGACACATACAACGACCAACGCCGCGCCTACGTTCTCGGTTTTAACCCGCTCGGCATTCAACAGGACGGAATATTCACCGAAGGCGACGGCGCGGATTATTCGGTGGACATCGTGATGGAATCCAAAGGCGTAATCGAAGATTGGGGCTGGTCGGTCGAAGTAAAAATTCCGTTCAAATCGCTTCGTTATACCGCCGGAAAAGGAAAGCTCTGGGGTTTTAACGCGGCGCGCAACATTGACCGTTTCAACGACGAACTCGACCAATGGCTGCCCGACGACCGCAACATTTCCGGCTTTCTGGTCAAACACGGCAAGCTCGCGCCGATGGAAGGCATCAAGGCGGAACGCACGCTCGAAATCGCGCCGAGCGTCACTGTCTCCGAAAGCGGCAATCGCCGGCGCACGATTTTTCAATCCACCGTCGCCAATCTGCCGCCGGGCGCGCTGCTCGACAGCGGCGGTTTTCTGAACGAAGGCGTTCACAACGACATCGGCGTTAATTTCAAATTAAACATCACGCCGAACGTGACGCTCGACGCGGCGTATAATCCCGATTTCGCCGAAATCGAAGCCGATGCCGCCGTCGTCACCGCCAATCAGCGTTTCCCGATTTTCTTCGAGGAAAAACGACCGTTCTTTCTCGAAGGCACGGAAATTTTCAATGCGCCGCTGCAAACTTTTTATTCGCGGACGATTGTTGACCCGGATTTGGCGACGAAGTTGACCGGCAAAATCGGGAAAAATTCGTTCGGTTTTCTGCTCGCGTCCGACAACGCGCCGGGTAATTATTCGAATGAGGAACGCAACGATCCGCTATTTAAACCGAGCCGCGAATTCCTCGGTAAAAACGCGTATTTCGGCATCGTCCGCGTCAAGCACGACATCGGCAGGCAAAACAACGTCGGTTTTTTCGGCACGATGCGCGTTTTTCCGCGCCAAAGAAATTTCACCGGCGGCTTTGACGGAACTTTTAAGCTCAACCCGAAAACCGTGATGACGTTTCAAGCCGTCGGCACGCATTCGCGGCGCGGTTTTTATAATCCAAACCTCAACCGCAATCCGTATCGGACGGGAAACGGGGTCGGGTATTACTGGAGTCTGGATTACACGACGCAAAATCACGGCTATTTTTTAGAAGCCATCGGACGTTCGCGCTACTACCGCGCCGATGCCGGATTTACGCGCCGCGTCAACACGAACAGCGTATTTTTCGCCAATCGTCTCAGCACCGAACCGAAGCCGTCGGCGAAATTGATTCGCATTGATTGGCAGCAGTTTGCGCGGCTCAATTACGATTGGAAGGGACGCTCGCAGGACGGTTTCGTCGGCACGAATTTTCGCTTTCAGCTACAGGGCAATTTGTTGATTTTCTCCGAAGTCGGAGTCAGTTACGAGCGGCTTTTTGAAGAAGAATTCGGCGCGCGGCGTTTGATCAGAGCAAACGGAACAATCCAAAACGGCGCGTTTTTCGGCGCGCCCGAACGCTCGGCATATCAACCGTATATCAACTTTAATCTCAATAAAACCGTCAATAAACGGCTCGCGTTACGCGCTTTCGTCGGCGAAAGTTGGAACACGTTCGATTTAGATTTCGGCAACGGTTTCGGTGGCGGTTTGGAAACGCGCTATCCGCGCGCCAGTCCGGCTTATACGAGTTATTTGAACAGTCCGGCGTATCTCGATTATCTGCGTCTGCGCGCTTTAAATCCGTTCGACGCGAATAATTATCCGCCCGACGCGCCGCCGCTCGATCCGGGCAGAGGTCGGCAATTCGATTTGCAAGCCGGTTTTACATACAAACCGGTTGACCCGCTCAACATTTCGTTCGATTACACGAAAAGCCGCCTCGTCCGCGACGACACGAAAAAAACGGCGTTCGACGCGAACATCGCCACTTTGCGAACGACTTATCAATTTACCAGATTCATCTTCGCCCGCGTCCGCGTTGATTATAATTCGCTGATTTCAAACGTCAGCGGACAAGCGTTGCTCGGCTGGAATCCGAGTCCGGGAACGGCACTTTATGCCGGTTACAACGACAATTTCAATTACAACGGTTTCAATCCATACACCGGACAATTCGAGCCGCGCTTCGAGCGCAACAACCGCACGTTCTTCATTCGCGCTTCGTATTTGTTCAGAAAAAGCTTTTAACTTTTAAAAGGAAAAAAGGGGAAAAGTGAAAAAGTGAAAAAGGGGAAAAGTGAAAAAGGGGAAAAGTGAAAAAGTGAAAAGTTTAATAATCCGAATAAACAACTTTTTCGCTTTTAACCTTTTTCACTTTTCCCCTTTTTCACTTTTCCCCTTTCAACGGCTTCCGTTTGAAGAAACGATCCAGGGAGGGCGCGAGCCGTCGCCGGTGCGGCATTCGTGCGCGAAAGTCGCATACGGATCGGCACTTTGAAGACGCTGTTGAAGGCTGAGGTTCTGCATAATCGCGTCGTCGAACCAGCCGCGTCCGCTGTCGCCAATAAATGTTCCGTCGGGCAAGCCGATGAAATGCGCCATTTCGTGCGTCATAATAAACGCGACCAAATCGGGAATGCCAACAGTGCTGATCGAGCGTTTGCCGAAATGCATAGTGTCTTTGCGAACGCCGTTGTCAGCTACTTCGCCCGGCGCGAAAAAGCCGTTGCCGAACGTAAAGGCGATGCGCGGATCGCCGCTCGTATCAAGTTCAAAAAATCCTTTGCCGTCAAAAAACAGAGGGAAGTTGACGATTCGGTTCATAAATTCGAAAACCTTTCCGACGCGGTTTAATTCCTGGCTGCGCTGGCTTTTGGGAAATTTATCAATCTTGAAATGCCGGTTGAGACGGTCCATTTTTTCAGCCCGCGTGCCGCCGAACGAAGGCGTATCGTCGTCGGCATCAACGACGGTTTTGGCGCGTAAGATATTGGCATTGGCGGCGCGCACGCCTTGCTGAACCAATCCGAAGTTTGAAGTCAAGCTCGCCAAAAGAGCCGCGTCGTTGACCAGATCGAGCTTCGGCGAATTGCTGAAGATGACCTGATTTAACTTGTTAATCGTTTGTTTGCCCGGATCGATTCTGCCGTCCGCGCCGGACGCGCCGAAAAAACGCATCTGAAAATTGCGGATGGCGGCGTTGGTTTTCGGTCCGCAGATGCCGTCCACGACCAGCATCGGCAGCGGTCCGCCTTTGTCCGGCGGAACTTTATTCAAACCCTTCTGAATTTCCATCACGTCGTTGGTCAAGTTTCTGCCGCCCACGCCGACCGAAGCCGAAATGACGACCGTTGTTTCTTCGCCGGAAACGCTGACCACTTTGTTTTCTTTGGTGCAAATCTTGTTAGACTGCATCACCATAAATCCGCCCATCGTTAATTACCTCTCGCGCAAAAAAAATTAAAACATCATCAATTATGTTCAAGACGCTTGGTTATTTTTCTTTTGCCGAGAAATAAATTTACCGACGATTTTGAAAGCTCCGCAGAGGTTTTTAACTTAAAAACTTTTCCGCTCTTAAAATCAAAACGCAGCTCGGCGCGTGGGTTATTTCGCCGCTCAAGACTTTTTTGACGGCTTCAGCTAATTTTATTTTGACTAATTTTACGTCTTCCGCCGCGTCTTGTTCGGTTTCGCCGAATGTGAGTTTGCGCGCCAGAAAAAGCGTCGTTTGGCTTTTGATAATCGAATGGTCGAGCTGGATTTTGCCGAGCTTGATAAATTCTTTGGCGCGGATGCCGAGTTCTTCCTTAAGTTCGCGTTTTGCCGCCCGCCGCGGCGTTTCGTCTTCGACTCCGCCCGCGATTATTTCCAGAGTTTTTCGTCCGGCAACATAGCGAAATTGTTCGGTCAGGTAAACGAAATCCTCGTCGTCAATCGCCAGAACGCTCACGCCCGGAACGAACTCAATCGTCGCGTATGTTCCGTTTTTGCCGTTTGGCTCGATGACCGAATCTTCAAAAACTTTGAAATAATCATTGGCGAAAATTTTTCTGGTTTTTTTAATCGTCCAGTTACCATTCTTTTTATTCATATCAAAATTCAATAAAAAAATTTTTCACAGAAATCAAAGTCGCCGACATTCGCAAATAAATTTACTGTTCACTGTTAACTATTCGCTGTTCGCTATCAAAATCAGAAATCCTTTTTTTAGCGGTGAATAGCGAATAATTAACAGTGAACAGTTCGAGCGAGATTAAGGTCGGCGTTAAATAAAAAACACGAAAGAAATATGCGCCGAGCTTCTTTCGTGTTTTTTATTTAACGCCGACCGGAAATTTTATTCAAATACGCGTTCAATCGGCGTAATCACGACATCGGCGGCTTTGACCGGAATCGGGAAAATCGAAATTACTCGATCCTCATCGGTGATCTCCGACGGTTTCGGCGCGGCATAGGAAATCGTTCCGGGCGTATTGTTGACGATTTGGTTTCGCAACGCTTCCGCGTCTTTGGTGACGACGACGACGCGCATTTTGTTCGACGCGAGATACGTTTTGATCGCTTTGTTGACATCCGCCAAAGTCAGTTTCGCCAATTCCGTTTTCATATATTCGTTAAAATTCGGAATGCCGTAAAACTTCGAATCGAGCGCGTAGCCGAGTTCCGCATCTTTGGTTTGCGTTAAAATGTTTACGTATTTCGACAAAAACGCGCGCGTTTCGTCGAAGGTCTTTTGATCCAAACCGTTTTTCACCAATTTGTCGTATTCATACAGCGCGGCGCGCAGCGTGAAATTGCCGTTCTGCGGCTCGACGGGACGAATCCAGATTTGAAAAATCTGCATTGTGCGGGCGAGATTCGGGTCAGGCTCGAACTGATACATTCCGCGCGGAAAATATTCGATGTATGAATAATCGCCGTAATTAAGACCGCGCAATTCACGAAGCTGCCCATAGAGATAACTGTTCGACGAGCGGTGCTGTCCGAAATACGCATTGACGAGCGCGAGCGCGGCATAATCTCTGCCGAACGAGCGATTGACGGCAATCGGAAAACCCATCGAAATCGCCGTCGCCCGCGTTTCGCGCTGCACGATGTCAATCTTCATTCCGTCGGACAGATTCGGCGCGGCGAGCTTGCGCATTTTGCGTCCGCCTTCGGGCAATTTTTGAAAATCCGCCGTCATTTGGTCGGAAAACTTTTGGTCAAATTTCCCTGACAAACCTAAAACCAATGCGCCGCGCGTATAATTTTTTTGATAAAAATCCTTCACGTCCTGCAAGGTTAAATTTTCGAGCGAAGAGATTTTGCCCATCGAATGATTTTCGTAAGCCGTGCCTTTGTAAATGATGTTGTAAAGGCGTTCCTTGCCGAGTTCTTCGTCGTTGCCTTCGCGCAAGCCGGTTTTCAGAAAATTGATCGCGTCCTGTTTGAGGCGCGTAAAATCGTCTTCACGAAAACCCGGATCAAGCATCATTTGTTTGATAATCGAATAGTATTTCGGCAAATTATCCGAATGCGTCTGTCCGGCGAACGTCGTCATTTCCTTGTCAACCTGCCAGCCGAAGCTCGCCGCCATCGGATAAAATTCGCCGACGATTTCATCGTAAGTCATCGGCTTGCTTCCGCCGTTCGCCAGCATCGCGGCGGTCAAACTAGCCACGCCTGCCTTGCCGTCGGGATCGTCAACCGCGCCGGTTAAAAACTGTATGCGAAACGAAACAATCGGCGATTGGCTCGGTTGGAAAACCGTATTTGAATTTTTGTCCATATTTTTTGAAGGCACAAGAATTTGTCCGAAAGAAGCGGACGCAAAGGAAAATATCAGCGCAATCGAAAGCAAATTTTCCATTTTCCATTTTCCATTATTCATTATTCTGCTCCTTCTTTTTTCGTCGCCAAAGTGACAATCGTTTGGTTGTTATCAGTAAAATATTTCGCCGCAAATTTTTTGATGTCTTCGGGCGTAATCGAATCGTAAAGCGCGAAAACTTTGTCAATCGTGTCGGGCGAGCGGCGCAGAGCAACGAACGAGGCGAGCGTTCCGGCAATCGCGTCGTTGCTGTTCATCGCCATCGAAAATGCGTAACGCTGGCGCGAGCGCGTTTCGTCTAATTCCTTCTGCGGAATCAATTCGGTTGCAAAGCGTTTGTAAGTTTTAATGATTTCGTCACGCACGTAATTCAAATCGTTTACGTCCTTAACCTGCGCCGTCACGTTAAACAGTTCGGGGTCAATGTGATTTTCGGCATCCGCGCCGACAAAGACGGCTTTTTGTTCCTTTAAAACGAGCTTTTGATAAACGTCGGAATTTTCGCCGAACGCAATCGCGCTTAACAAATCGAGCGCGGCTTTGTCTTTTTCCGTTTCCGAAAACGCCGGAGCGTGATACGCGACCATTACAAACGGCAAAGTATTCGACGGAAAATCAACGTGTTTGCTTCGCCCTTCGGTCTGCGCCGGTTCAATCGGAATCGTCTGCTTATAATCGCCGCGTTTCCAATCGCTGTAGTATTTTTTGACCATCGCCAGAACTTCCGTTTGTTTAACATCGCCGACGACAATAATCGTCGTGTTTTCGGGACGATAAAAGCGGTTGAAAAACTGCCACGCATAATCGTATTGATTCGGATAATCTTTGATGTCGGCGATATAACCCATCGTCGTGTGGCTGTAGGTATGTTTCTGAAACGCCGTTTCGCGCAGAACTTCATACATCTTAAAGCCCGGACTCGCCGAGTTTTTGTTATATTCGCCCAAAACCGCGCCGGCTTCGGTTTTGAATTTTTCTTCGGGAAATTTCAAATGCTGAAAACGGTCGGCTTCGAGCCGCATAATTTCGTCTAAATCTTCTTTGGCGAATGTTTCGTGATAGACCGTGCGATCATCGGAAGTGTAGGCGTTTGAAGACGCACCCGCTTTTTTCATAATTTCGTCAAAGCGTCCCGCCGGATAATTTTCCGAGCCGCGAAACATTAAATGCTCGAAAAAGTGCGCGTAGCCGCTTTTTTTGTCTTCGATTTCATTGCGCGAACCCGCGCCGACGACCGTGTAAAGTGAAACCAGATTCGGATAATCGGTCGGCACGGTCACGACGCGCAATCCGTTCGGTAAATCGTCAACCTGATACGGATACGGAAAAACCCTGCGCGTCTGCGCGTTCGTCGTTACAACGGAAATTGCCATAAATAAGCTCACAAATAATATAAAAAATTTCATTAAATCGCTCCTTTAAAAACTTTCAAAACCGGCTTGGTTTGGATGAAATCAGAGATTTTTTGTTGCTCTCAGATTAGCAAAAAATTCGCTTCTTTTAAAAGAATAAGCAGCGAAACTGAAAAAGGTTAAAATTCTTGTTGTAATTTCTTAAGTTATGTTGTATAAATCATAGCGGACAAACCATTTCTTGTTATTTGATAAGGAGATTAAGATGAAGTTAGCCAAAAGTATTTTAGTTTTTGCCCTGAATTTCTCCCTCTTTTCCGTTTCTTTTCTAAATTTTACAACCCAGAACATATTTGCCCAGGACACGCGCGTCGCTTTGCAGCGCGGTTATCGCACAGGCTATTCGGACGGTTATATGTCCGGCTACCGCGACGCGATTGACAGCAAGGCGAAAAGCTTCGAACGGCACGAAGATTACGCCAAAGCCGACCGCGCTTATACGAAGGAATACGGAACATTAGCGGATTATCAGGACGGTTACCAGCAAGGTTTTGAAGGCGGTTACAACACCGGTTTTGAAAAACGCTCGTTCGATGCGGCGATTCCGATGTCCTTAACGAAACGCGGCGTAATCAACGTTAAAACGCCGGTCGAAACCGTTGAAACCAAAACCGTTACCGAAGAAAAAATTCCCGAACCGGCGACTCCGGCGATTGACGCGCCTGCCAAAGCTGATGACGCGACAACCGCGCCGGTCAATACGCCGCCCGCGCCGGAAACAGTTTCCGAAAACGCTTCAATCGAAGCGAACAGAGCGATCGATCAAACGCCGGTTCTGACGACGCGAACGACCAACAATAACTCGATTACGAGCGGCGCGGAGACGATTGTTATTCCGACCGACACCGAATTAATCGTCGAGCTGCTCGACGACATCACCACCGAGCGCAGCCGGGAAGGCGACCGTTTCAAAGCGCGCGTCGTTTCGCCGTCTGAGATCAGCGGTGCGATTATCGAAGGCAGAATTCAAAAAGTTCAAAAACCGGGCAGAATCAAACGCCGCTCGGAAATCGCTCTGTCGTTCGACCGCATTATCGTGACGGACAATCGCTGGAGCAATTTCAACGCGATTCTGACCGAAGTTTTGCCGCTCAAAGGCGATAACGTCAAGCGTGTGGACACCGAAGGCACGGTCGAAGGCAAAAGCTCGGTTAAAAGCGACAGTATCAAGGTCGGCGCGACGACCGGCACGGGCTTGGTCGTCGGGGCGATTGCCGGCGGTCCGGTCGGCGCGGCGGTCGGCGCGGGAGTCGGCGCGGCGTTCGGAGTCGGCGCGGTCGTCGTCGAACGCGGCAAACACGTCCGTCTGAACCGCGACCAGCAGCTTCGTATCAGATCGAATTACGAAACGCAGATTCGCTGATTTTTACAAAAGTTTCGCAATTCGGGCTTTAGCCGAATTTGCGGAGCAAACCTGGAAGTCTTCGACGCGGTTTAGACTCAAGCCGTCCGCGTCATCTTAGATTCCGCAAAATTTCGTCGCCGATGTTTTTCTCCTTTTGACTCGGCGGCAGGTTTTGTGGAATTTTTTTTATTTATGACAATCGCGCTTTTAACCGATTTCGGCACGCAAGATTATTTCGTCGGCGCGATGAAGGGCGCGATTTTGTCGGTCTGCGAAACGGCGCAAATCGTTGACATCACGCACGACATCGCCGCTCAGAATATTCGCACCGCTTCGTTCGTGCTTCGCGCTTGTTACAGAGATTTTCCGAAAAAAACGATTTTCGTCGCCGTCGTTGATCCGGGCGTTGGCTCGAACCGGCGGGCGATTTTAGTCGAAACCGAAGATTTTTACTTCATCGCGCCGGATAACGGTTTGCTGAGTTTTGTGTTTTTAGAATCGAAGGAACTTCGCATTTTTGAAATCACGAACGACGATTTTTTCAAACATCCGGTCAGCCGCACTTTTCACGGGCGCGACGTATTCGCGCCCGTCGCCGCGCATCTCGCCGGCGGCGTAAAACCGGGCGAATTCGGCAATCAAATCGCAGATTACGTTTCGTTTGCGGAAAACGCGCCGCGCCGAATTTCCGACGACCGAATCGAAGCGGAAATTATTCATACAGACCACTTCGGAAATTTAATTTTGAACGTGCGGAAAAGTGATTTGCCCTTTGAGTTCGCGGTTGAAATCAACGGAAAAAATATCCGCAAACAGCAGACGTTTTTCGCCGAAGCGGAAAAAGGCGAATTATTTATGATTTGGGGCAGCGCGGGTTTTCTAGAAATCGTCGCTTTTCAAGATTCGGCGAAAAAATTATTAAATGCGGAAACGGGAAGTTCAATCAAAGTCGAAAAATTATAAAGAGGTAAATAGACGCTTTAATAAAAACGCTCTGATCCGTATTATTCTCTCGTTGAGCGACGGTTCTCAAACTTTTAAACAATTTCCGACCGCAAAAAATTGTTTTCCCGCCGTCTAGAGTTAGTTTTCAGTCACTCAATCAGCATTTTATGAAGCTGCTTTCAAAGGCGGCTTCAATTTAAAGTTAGCATCACAAAAAATTTATGGGGAGTATCACCGATTATGTTTTAAGACAACCCTCTAGCAAAGGAACTTCAAAAGGATTATTACGGAAAACCACAGGAATTGGCTCAAAAGCTCGCAGAAATAGCCTTTATCAATCCCGGCATTGTCGAGGAAGTATTTAATGTTCTCGACAATAACAGCAAGCGCGATGTCGGCAGCCGATTTGTGAAAATTATGGGAAGCGGTTTGTGGACGACGGTGAGAATACCGAACGGCTACCGTTTATGTAACCAGCTCTACAACATCTTTTTTCTGGACAATGTTTCGGGCAGCTATATGGGAGAAATTATGCTGCTCAAACAAATTCTGGACAACAGCACCGAACCGACCGTTTGCATCAGCTGCGCGGGAGTCAATCCAGTAACAAACAAACCGGGCATTTTTGTTGACAAGCCGGTAATATATGCGGATGTAGATAAAAAACTGCCAGCCTATGGTTTGCGGCAAGGCATCTTCGGACAATTACGCGCCGGCGTTCACGGCAGAGGCAGCTTTAGAGAGAGACCCGGCAACAAACACGATGCCATTGACATTCGCGCACCGCAAGGGTCAGAAGTTTACGCCAACCGCGACGGCGTAGTTGTTTCAGCTAAAGATATTTCAGGTTATGGAAATATAGTAACGATCAAACACGAACCGTCGGGTTCGATTAAACAAGTGGTTTACACGCATTATGCTCACCTTAAATCCTGGTTGCCAAGTATTGACCCTCTACTAAATAAAGGTAGAAAAATTGAGGTCAAAGAAAGTCAATTAATCGGTTATTCGGGAGCGACGGGCAATGCGGCGACTGATCAGCCGGCATCGGAAGACCACGTTCATTTCGGTGTCAGCCTGACTCAACTTCCTGCAAGCCGCAGTAAAGATTGGATGAATCCTATCAAATACTTGAATGAATCAATTCTTACGAATAACAAATAGAAGTATATTACAAGGAAATTGAAAATATGAATAAACCAAAAACGAAATTTGTTCCGGCAACGGTTTTTTGCTCGGCTTGGCTGATTTTAGTCTTCCAGTTCGGCTGTCAGGTCGCGCAAACACAGGTGAACTCTCCACAACTTGCAACTTCACCGACACCATCGCCGCCGAAAATTGCGCGGCAATGGAAGCCGGGCGTTTATCACGACATCAAGGTCGGCGAATCAACCCGCGAAGATGTCATCCGAAAATTCGGGAAGCCGGAATGGGAAGGCGAGCGCGTCGGCATCGAAGAAGAATATCAATCCGACGAGACGGTGTTTACGATGAGCTACAAAAACATCGGCGGAATGAACGGCAAAACCGAGTTCGGTTACGTCAAAAAAGGCAAGGTTGTCGAGTCAATAATGATATGGGATAACGGCAAGCGAGAAATAAAAGACATCGTCGCCAAGTATGGAGACAATTACCTAAAAGTAGAATCACCCAATGACATCTGCGCGGTGATTGATGCCGACAATCCGAAAAAACCTTTGCCGAAAGACGCTGAAGGATATATGGTTTACCCCGAACTGGGAATGTATGTTGGAGGAGACATTCATTTTTTGTGGAAATGCGGAGAAGAACCGCATGAACGACAACCTTAAATTTTACAATACGAAAACGCGCTCAATATCTTGGGCGCGTTTTTGATAAAACAACAATCTCAATCATTTTCACAAAGCAGATAAAGATATGAAGAAACTAAAAGCGAAATTTGTTACGATAATGGTTTTTTGTTCGGCTTGGCTGATTTTAGTCTTCCAGTTCGGCTGTCAGATCGCGCAAACACAGGTAAATTCGCCGTCGTCTTTGGCGACGACGGCAACTCTGACACCTGAAGCCGTTCCGCCGAAAGTCGAAACTGAAATTTATGCCGGAAACGTCGCGGTAAATTCCCCCCGTGAAAATGACTCAAAACAAAATGATGGCGCGCCGACGTATATTGATTTTGGAATAAAAGGAGTCCGGGTTTATACATCGGAAGCAAAAGTGTTGCAAAAACTCGGCAAGCCGTCGCAGAGTATAAAAGGCGTTGTTGACGGGTGCGGCAGCGAATTTCAAAAAACTTTGCGTTATCCCGGGTTAGTGCTGGTGCTTGAGGGCGATAGTAAGGGACGAAATTACAGTGTTATTGCAATTGATGTAAGTTCGTCGAAATGGATGGACAACTCAGTGCTTAAAATTGGAGCAGATGTCAAAGATGTCGAGGCGGCGTTTGATCAACCCAATCTTAAGGAAGCAGATAAGGGTAAACGATTTTCTATTACAGTCGGGTAGGAATCGAAGGAGGAGCAAAGATTTTCTTTCAAAACAATAAACTTACACGGATTAGCTGGAGTTTAAATTTTTGTTAAAACACTATTAGGCAAATCAAGTACTCTACAACATGCAGACGCGCTCAGATAACTTAGGTGCATCTTCTTTGGATTTTTGAAGAGAGTCAACGGCTTAACTCTTCAGTAAAGTAAGTTTCATCACACAAATAAATTACCCGAATCGGCAATGAATTTCATTTTTCTTTTCAAAGCCGATAATTAGTTCAAAAACTTATAACTTGTCAGTTGTCCGACCATTTGTTAAATTTAAATCACACAAAATCCAATAAATACGAGGACAGGACACGAATGAGTACAGCAACCGAATCAACCGCCGCGACCGCCGGACTGCGCGGAGTTGTCGCCGCCCAGAGCGCGATTGGCGATGTCAACGGCGAACAGGGAATTTTAATTTATCAAGGCTATGACATTCACGATTTAGCCGAAAACTCGACGTTTGAAGAAGTCGTTTTTCTGCTCTGGAACGGACGTTTGCCGAACAAAAGCGAGCTTGAAGATTTGAAAGCGCAATTTCAGGCAAACACCGAAATTCCGTCGGAAATCGTCGAAATGATGAAAACTTTTCCGAAGGACGCAAACCCGATGGACGTTCTTCGCACAAGCGTTTCCGCGCTCGGTTTTTACGACCATGCGGGACACGCAACCGACCGCGAATCAGCCGTCAAAACCGCCGTTAAATTAACCGCGCAGATCGGAACGCTCGTCGCCGCGTGGGAACGAGTTCGCAACGGCGAGAATGTTGTCGAGCCGGACAAAACATTGAGCCTTGCCGAAAACTTTCTTTATATGTTTACGGGCAAGAAACCCGAGACGGACGAAGCAAAGATTTTCGACATCGCCTTGATTCTGCACGCCGACCACGAATTGAACGCTTCGACGTTTACGACGCGCGTCATCGCCGGAACGCTCGAAGATATGTATGGCGCGGTGACGGGCGGCGTTGCCGCATTAGCCGGACCGCTGCACGGCGGCGCGAATACGAACGTGATGAAAATGCTCAAGGAAATCGGTTCGGAAGACAAAATTGACGAATGGCTCGACAAAGCCCTGACCGAAAAACGCAAAATTATGGGCATCGGACACGCCGTTTACAAAACCGAAGATCCGCGCGCGACGTGGCTTCGCAAATTCTCAAAACAGATGGGCGAGAAAAAAGGCGATATGACGTGGTTTAATATGTCCCAGAAAATCGAAAAAGCGATGTTGGAGAAAAAGGGAATGTATCCGAACGTCGATTTTTATTCCGCGTCGGCTTATTACTTGATGGGCATTCCGCTTGACCAATACACGCCGATCTTCGCCGTCTCGCGCATCAGCGGCTGGACGGGACATATTTTAGAACAATATTCCAACAACAAACTGATTCGACCGCGCGCCGAATACATTGGCAAACGCGACCAAAAATATACGCCGATTGGTGAACGCTAAAGCGTTGAGGCAAAATAAAAAGACAAAAGGCAAAAGGTTAATTCCGATTGCCTTTTTTATTTACAAAGTTAAAAGCATACTTTATAATGTATCTAACTATGAAAAACATAATTCCGGTTACGGATTTGCAGCGGCAGGCGGGACAAATAATCGGCAGTTTATCCGAATTTGACGAGCCGGTTGTCGTTACTCACCGCGGGCGCGCTTCAGCGGTTTTAATGACGACGGAACGATATGCAGAAATCGAGGCGGATTTGAAACGTCTCGATGAACTCGAGCTTTTGGAAATAATCGAAATGTCAAAACGCGACGTTTCCGAACGAAAAGTTTTGAGTCAGGACGACGTAAAGGCGCGTTTGAACTTTCCGAATCGAAAATGAGTTTTATTCAATGGACAAACTTTGCGTTCAATGAATTGGAAATTCTGCCGCAGGAAATCGCTTTTGAAATTATTCGTCAGGTTGATTTTTTGTCGCAGTTCCCGGCGATGGGCGCGCCTCTGGAAAGCCGATTTTCCGGTTTACAAGGACTTCGGCAGTTAATCGTCAAGCGAAATATTCGTATTGTTTACGAAATAGATGATGATAAAAAAACGGTCTATATTTTGGCAGTCCAAAAATGTCGCCAGAAACTTTTGCCGTTGCGCGACTTAAAGCGGCGTAAACGTCAAACGGATTAAAACAAAAAAGGCGGGGCAGAAGAAAATTTATCTTCGTCCCGCTTTCAGCTTGTAATTTTACAGTCTCAATTTTCTTTTTTCGCTTCGTCCGCCTGTTTTTGAATTGGCGGATTCTCTTTTGTTTCGGAAGATTCGGATTTCGTCTGCGAATTTTTATCTTCGAGAGAAACGCCGAAAATTTTCGGGTTGTTGATAAAATCGGCGAGGCGTTCGGGGCTGAAAGTAGCGCGGATGACGGCAGCCTGATCTTTGTCAATCGACACGAGCGCGATTTTGATCGAGGTTTTGCCCGCGTCGCGCATATACATATACGCCTGTTGCCCGTCGCGCGAGCGGACGCGGAAAACCGGCGACCAATTTGCATCGAACGAATCGCGCATCGCCGTCTGCATTTCTTTATCGAGCGTTTCGCGCGAAAATTTCAAATCTTCAAACAAAGTGATGCTGAAACTTTTCACGCCCGCCGGACGCGTGACGCTGACGGCGAAACGTGCCAACCACACGAGCGGAATTTTAACTTTCTTCGCCTGATATTTCGTTTTCAGATGCTTGACGACCGATTTATATTCGCCGCCGCCTGCCAAAGTTTTCGGCGCGTCGAACCAGAAAGTTAAAATCAGGAGAGCAGCACAAACTAGAATTTTATTTTTGCGTTTCATTCGCGTTTCTCCTTTTAGTTTTTCGGTTTGTTTTGATTGTCGCGTTCGATGTCGATTTTCGGAATATTCATTTTGCCGCTCATTTCGGCGAGCAAATCGAGGTCAATCGGACCGATAACGTTAATGAGCGCGATGCTTTTCGTGTCGGAGACGACGACCGCCACGCCGCTCATCTGATCGCCGTTGAACATCGTATAAACGTCAACTTTCTGATTATTCTTTTTGCTGCGGACGTTCGCCAGACGTTCCCACGCGGGCGAATTTAACTGCGAGCGAATCTGTTCAACATCGGCGACGTTGTATTCGTTTTCGTTAGCGAAATTATAGACGCGAACATAGATGCCTTTCAGACCGCTGATCGCCTGCGCGACTTTTTGCGAATCGGGATCGTTGACCTTTGCCATCACGCGCTTCGCCGTTTCGAGCAGCTTGCCGTCAATGTTGATTTCGACGACATCCTGCGCCTTCGTTTCCAAGCCGTTCAACTGCTCGAACCGCAATCGCGCGTCCTGCGCGTTCGCCGAAATTGCCGACAGCAAACCGAGCAGAATTAAAATAAATTTCAACAAGTTGATTTTTAATGATTTCATAATGTTCTCCTGATAAATTCAGCGGCTGTTTTCAGCCGCGTCAATTTTGTCTTTGACTAATTTTAATTGCGAGCCGGTAATCGAAAGCGCGAGCAAAAGCTGATTGTAAGCGTAAGTTTCTTCTTTGGTTAATTTAACTGCCGGTTTCGGCGTTTCGATTTTGCGCGCGTTTGGTTCATTTCGCACTCTTGCTTCAAAATTTCGCGCCGCCGAATTGTTTCGATTAGCGACTTGCGGAACAATTTTTTTAACCGCGTCAAATTGCCGCGTGATTGGTTGTTTCGGCGTTTCGATTTTTTCCGTCTGTTTCGCCTGCGGATTGGTTGGCATTTTAGTTTCGATGGTCAAAGGCGAAATTTGATTTATCGCCGGCTCAGTAATCTGCGGCAAATCTTTAGCGGTTTCGACTGTTTTCTTTGAAAAATAAAGCCAAACGCCGAAGCAAATGATTGCAACCGCCGCCAACGCGCCGAACGACAAAATCAGATTGAAAAATCCGCTGCGATTTTTCACCTTAAACGGAACGATTTTCGAGGGCAGTGCGGGCGGCGCGTCTTCCTGATAGCGAAACGATTTCAGGGCATTTTCAAGCCGCTCGATTTCCGCATCATTTCCTGTTTTGTTCCACAAATAATCTTCTTTCATTTTTTACTCCGCGATGCCGAGTTTTTGGCGTAAAAGTTTCATTCCGCGATGCAGATTAACTCTGACCGATTCGGCTTTTAGTCCGGTCTGTTCGGCGATTTCCTGTCCGCTCATTCCTTCGACGAGCCGCAAAATCAAAGTCTCACGATAAGCGTCGGGCAAGGCGCAAATCACATCTAAAATTTCCTTCGCTTCCGCGTTCGCAGATGTTTTGCCGCGATAATCTTCGGTTAATTCTTCGGTCGGTTTGCGCTGCCGGTAAAATTCCGCCGCGCGATTACGGGCAATCATTGCCAGCCACGCGCCGAGCGCGTTTTCGTTGCGAAGCGCGTGCAGATTTTTATACGCGCTCAAAAAAACTTCCTGCACGATGTCCTGACATTCGTCGCGCGGCACGCGAGCCAGAACGATGCCGTGAACCAACGGCGCGAAGCGTTTATACAGTTCGCTGAACGCTTCTTCGTCGCCCGCGCGGACGCGCTCGATCAATCGCGCTTCCGCCGTTTTATTTTCAGCGGCGGAAGCATTCGCCGCGCCGTTTGAAAATAAAAATAAATTGCCGGTCATTTCGCTTTCGGGCATTTTCACAAAAAAATTAAAACAATTGAAATTTTCGACTGCCGCTAATATAGACGAATCGAAGCCAAAAATGTTAACCGAAATTTTGAAAAAAATTACGCCGCAAAAGGAAACATAGATTTCTCGCCGCTTTTGCTTGCCTGAAATCGAAATGAATCGGATAATTTGATTCAAATCAAAACAAAACAGGAAATATAATTGTGGAAGAAAATATCACGGTCGTGTTTCACGGCTTTTTGAATTTGCCGAATCTGGAAAAATTGAAAATGGTCGAGATGATTAACGAATATTTCGATTCGATGGAGCGCGAGCCGATTCGGGCGGCGAATGAAGCGAAGTTTGCGGCGGTTGATTTCAGCGCGGCAGGAAAAATCTGTAAATGTTGCGGGCGTTGAAATCGGTTTTTGTCGTTTTAATGGCATCTTTTGCCGATAAATGCGAAACAAAGTGTAGATTTCGCGCGTAAGAAATTTAAGTTCAACCCCCGAAAAAGCCGAATAGGAGTTTATCTAAAATGAGAGAATTGTTTTATGTGCTTGGATTGTTTATCGTTATTGTCATCGGCAATTGTGTAATTGTCGCTCAAACCGATATGAAACCGCCTGTTGCGAAGAAAGAACCGAAAACCACGAAAATTAACGGCTACGATTTAACCGACGATTACGGCTGGCTGCGAAGCGCGAAAGACCCGAAAACCAATAAGGTGCGCCCCGAAGTCGAAGAATATCTTGTCGCCGAAAACACATACACCGACGCTTATATGAAATCCACCGAAGCGTTTCAGAAAGAGCTTTACGATGAAATGCTCGGGCGCATCAAGCAGACCGATTCGAGCGTGCCGTATCGAAAAGGCGATTGGTGGTATTACACGAAAACCGTCGAAGGTCAGCAATATCCGTCGTATTTTCGCTCGAAAAAAGCGAACGGCGACGACGAACAATTACTGCTCGATTTGAACGAATTATCCAAAGGCTTAAAATTTTACGCCATTGGCTCGTTTGATGTCTCCGACGACGGCAATTATTTAGCTTTTGCGGCGGACGCGAACGGATATCGTCAATATACTCTACAAGTTAAGGATTTGCGGACGGGCAAAGTTTTGCCGGAAAAAATCGAGCGCGTCACGTCGGTCGAATGGGCGAAGGACAATAAAACTTTGTTTCTCGTGACCGAAGACAATACGACAAAACGCTCGGATAAACTCTGGAAACACACGGTCGGAACGGATGAAACGACGAATGTTTTCATCGAGCCGGACGAGCTTTACGACATCGGTATCGGACGTTCGCGCGACGGTAATATGCTGTTCGTCACGTCGTTCGCCAAAACGATGCGCGAAGTGCGCTATCTGCCCGCCGACCAGCCGAACGGCGAATGGAAAATCGTTCTGCCGCGCGAGAAAGATCACGAATACGACGTTGATTTTGACGAAGGAAAATTTTATATCACGACGAACAAGGGCGCGAAAAACTTTCGCGTCGTGACCGCGCCGGTCAATGATCCGTCGGAAAAAAATTGGAAGGAATACATCGCCGCCAATCCGAAAGTGAAAATCGAAAGCGTCAATTTTTTCAAAAATAACGCCGTCGTTTACGAGCGCGAAAACGGTTTGGAATATCTGCGCGTGATTGATAAAAAATCAAACAGATCAACCAGAATTCCGACGCAGGAAGACGCTTATTCGATGAGCCTCGGCGCGAATCCCGAATACGACACGACGAAGATTCGCTACGGCTACAATTCGATGGTGACACCCGCTTCGACTTTTGATTACGATTTGAAAACCGGCAAAAGCGAGCTTTTGAAACAGCAGGAAATTCCTTCGGGCTATGATAAAACTCAATATGAAATGAAGCGCGTTTGGGTTTCGGCGCGCGACGGCGTGAAAGTTCCGGTGGCGATTGTTTATAAAAAAGGCGTGAAAATGGACGGCTCCGCGCCGATGTTGCTTTACGCATACGGCTCCTACGGCGCGTCAATTCCGGCGACGTTTTCGACCGCGCGGCTCAGTTTATTAAACCGCGGAATGATCTACGCGCTCGCTTCGATTCGCGGCGGCGGCGAACTCGGCGAAGAATGGCGCGAAGCCGGTCGAATGAATCAGAAAATAAATACGTTCAACGATTTTATAGATGTCGCCGATTATTTCGTCAAAAACAAATACACCGCGTCGGACAAATTAGTCATTCAAGGCGGCAGCGCGGGCGGACTCCTGATGGGCGCGGTCTCGAATATGCGTCCCGATTTGTTCAAAGCCGTCATCGCGCAGGTGCCGTTCGTGGACATTATGAACACGATGCTTGATGCAACTTTGCCTTTGACGACCAGCGAATACATCGAATGGGGCAACCCGAACGAAAAGGAAGCGTTCGATTATATGCTCAAATATTCGCCGTATGACAACGTCAAAGCGCAAAGCTATCCGAATATGCTGATCGAAGTTTCGATTAACGATTCACAGGTTCCGTATTGGGAGGGCGCGAAATGGGCGGCGAAAATTCGCGCGATGAACACCGGCAGCAACACGATTCTGCTGAAAACCAACATGGGCGCAGGACACGGCGGCTCGAGCGGCAGATACGATGCGCTGAAAGAAACAGCCTTTAATTACGCTTACGCGCTGAAAGAAGTCGGCATTGCGAAATAGTTTTTTTTCTGCGGCGAATCTCAATTAAAAAGGCGAGAATTTTTAATTCTCGCCTTTTTTTACGGAAATGTATCTGCCTCGTCTTTTATAAAATCAAATTTCGATATAGTTATTGTCCGCCGAATTAAAAACAGCTTCGACTGAAATAATCGAAGCTGTCTGTTGGGTTAACTTTCTATTCTAATGTTAACTTTTTTCGTTTGCTTAGTCTGACATTAATAATCCTTTCATTTTTTTCTCCTCAAGTTTAATTTTTAAGTTTTGAAGTTTTCACTTCTCTTGCATATCTGTATTACAACCCGTATGCCAAAATGTTTTTTGGTCTTTAATTAAAAACTAAGTGCTTGATTTATAGAAGCTTACCGCATCTGTCAGAGTGAATTTGATAAATTTTTTGAAATGCTGAAAATCGGATATTGAGTATTCAATAAAATACGCGGTTTTTGAGAAAAATCAATTGTTTCAACGTTTAGCAATAGATTACGAAATATACACAAGAACCTGTGTACATCAAGTATGCATTTAATGGTTGGCGCAGTTATAAGTTTAGAAATCTCATAATAAAAACAGGATCGAATCCAAAATTAGCAATCATATGATTCTTATTGATGAGTTTAGTGAAAACAAACAAATCGTTAAAACTTTTTGTTGAAATATTAGCTTGATTTAACATATAATAAATGTGCTTGAGATTGCAGGCGCATCTCAGACAAATCAATAATCCGCAACCGGCACTTCCGAAATTGTTCTTCTCGACGCTTTAATGAGTAATCCGAACGCAAAAACAAAAGGGTTGTCCATCCTCTATCTCGTGTTGGTATCAATTGCCGCGGTGGCGGTTTGCGTTGTTTCAGTCCTAGAACTCAGGAGCGAACAACACGATTACGCCTTTTTATTTTTGGCTCCTATTACGATTTTTTGCAGTTCATTTCTTCGCATCCAATTACCGCGCACCAAAATTCATCTTTCAGTTTCCGATGTCTTGGTGTTTTATTCTTTACTGGTTTACGGCAGCGGCAGCGCGGTCGCTGTGGCAATGTCGGAAGCCCTCTATACCTCGCTTAATTTGAGACGTAAAGGAATTTTGATAAAAAATACGACGGTTATGCTCAACGTCGCGTTTGTGTCAATTTCGACTTATCTTACGGCTCTGACGATAAATACGATATTTTCTTCACCTAAAAATGTCATCGCCAATGAATCAGTTACCATATTTGCCGGTATGTTGATTTGTATGGCAGTAGCGCAATTTTTATGTAATTCAATCGGTGTTTCGACGTATCAGGCGTTGAGGGCGGAAAAACCTTTCCAAACAATGTGGAAACTTTGGTTCGATTACTGCACAAACGCCCTTATAATGTTTATCGCCGCGGCTTTGATTGCCGGATTGGCGGTCAAGGCTCGTCATCAATTCGATATGTTTTTAATTTTACTCGCGGCGGCTGTTTCCGGGGTTGTGTATTTTACATATCGTCGTTATGTTAACGACGTGAAAACGACTTCTGCCCGAGCCGAGCAAGCCGAACGCGCGCGCGCCGAACAAGCCGAACGTCACATCGAAGAACTCCAGCACCATATCGCCGAACAGGACCGCATCAGTCAGGCTCTCCGCGAAAGCAAAGAACGTTTTCGCCACGCCGCCTTTCACGATTCTTTGACCGATTTGCCGAACCGCAATTTGTTTATGGAATCGCTCAAATACGCGCTGGAGAGAAGCCGGCACAAAAAAGATTTCAAATTCGCCGTTTTGTTTCTCGACATTAACCGTTTCAAAACGATCAACGACAGTCTCGGGCATTCGATGGGCGACCGTCTTATTCTGCACGTTGCTAAACGCCTGGCGATGAGCGTCCGCGACAAAGATTTGGTGGCGCGGTTCAGCGGCGATGAATTTGCTTTTATCCTCAATAATATTTCCTCGGTTGAAGACGCGATTCAATTCGCCGAGCTGATTAAAACGAAGGTCTCCGCGCCGTTTACGCTCAACGGTCGGCAGGTTTTTACCAGCTTCAGCATCGGCATTGCGATTGGCGGCGACGATTACGAAGCCGCCGAAGATATTTTGCGCGATGCCGATATTGCGATGTATCACGCCAAGGAAAAGGAAAAGGATTTCGTCGTTTTCGACAAAAATATGCATATGCGCGCCGTGACGCTGCTGCAGCTTGAAACCGATTTACGAACGGCTATCGAGAAAGATCAACTTTGTATGTTCTACCAGCCGATCATCAATCTGGACACGATGAAACTTTCGGGTTTTGAATCGTTGGTGCGCTGGAATCATCCGACGCGCGGGCTGGTGCCGCCGAACGAATTTATTCCCGTCAGCGAGGAAACCGGTTTGATCGTGCCGATGACTTTATGGATTTTGCGAACTTCGTGCAGCCAGTTGGTCGAATGGCAGCGCAAAAATCCGGCGAACAGACATTTGACCGTCAGCGTGAACATCTCCGGCAAACACTTCGCTCAAAAGGATTTAGTCGAACAAATCAAAACGATTTTAGTTGAAACCGAAATAAATCCGACGCATTTGAAACTCGAACTGACCGAAAGCGCGATTATGACGAACGCCGAAAGCGTGATTTTGATGATGAAACAAATCCGCGAACTCGGCATTCAACTTTCGATTGACGATTTCGGCACGGGTTATTCTTCTTTGAGTTATCTGCACCGTTTTCCGATCAACACTCTCAAAGTTGACCGTTCGTTCGTCAGCCAGATGGAAGACGGTTCGGAAAACGGCGAAATCGTTCGGACGGTAGTCGCTCTGGCGAAGACTTTAAGATTGGATGTCGTCGCCGAAGGCATCGAAACGATTCACCAGCTTCACCAACTGCGCGTTCTCGGCTGCGAATACGGACAAGGTTATTTATTCTCGCGTCCCGTTCCGGTTCAGGAAGCCGGACAGTTGCTCGACGACGCGACGCGCTTTGAAAAAACGATTCCGCAAAACACCATTATTCCGCCGATTCCGAATTCGGAAATCTCCAACCTTTTGTCTCTGAAATAATCTCGACGTAAATCTGCGTCTGCGTCGCGCGCGGAAAGTTTTTTTCGCAAACGCGCGCCGGGTTTAACGAAACCGCTTCAAACCGGTAATCTGCAACAAACTGTAAATTAACCGACTGATTTGGCGTGGAAAGTTTGCGAATAGTCTGAATTGGCGCGGCTCAGTTTTGTCTGAAAAGCGTAGTTATCAGACAGATATGTCGCTGGCGGATCGTTACATTATTCGCCGACTTTAAATGCCGTCGCCGGTGAAGGATGAAGGCGACGTTAAAATCGTGTCTAACACTAAAAAGTCCTCTCTCAGCTGAATTTGTTTGATAACAAAATTTAGCTGAGAGAGGACTTTTCCGCATTGAAATATGGAACGCCGTTAACCGGCGGACTAGATTAATTTGGCGGTTGAGGAAGCGTAAAGCCCGCAAGCCGCCAAATCTTTGACTGCGGCGTTCGATACGCTTCTAACCGCGCTCGATTAAAAACCGCCGCGAATGCCCGGTCTGATCCAGCGCGGCGGTCCGTTGGCGATGAAATATAATCCCTCGACATCCTCCGTCAATCCGACGAATTGATGCGCCTCGGCAAATGTTCGCCCCTTCGCCGCGACCGTCACGATTGCCGTCTGTCCGGCGACCTGCTCGAAGGTGAAAAAGCCGGATCGGTCGCTCAACGTCGTGAGAGCCGTGCCGTCCTGACTGATTAAAGTGACCTGCGCCCCTTCGATGCCGTTCCAGTGATTGTCCAGCACGCGCCCGCTCACCGAAACCGCCGCGGCGGTCGGCGAAAGCGCAAACCCGAAATCATACGTGTGATTGTTGGCTCCGGCTCCGCCCGTCGTCAGACTGATGACCGGAAAAGTTCCCGTCGGCGAACCCGTCGGATTCAGCGTATTTACGCCGTCCGAATCCGAACCGTCGGCAAAGCCCGCCTGATAGGAAGTGTTCGGAGGACTCAGAAACAAACCGTTCAAAGGATTGCCCGCCGAATAGTTTGCCGGATTGTCCAGGCGAATCGAATAATCGGTGTTGGGCAGCAGATTCAAATTGTAAATGCCGCTGCCGGTCGAAGTTCCCGCAGCGGACGAGAAATAATACTCGCCGTTGGAATCGGTGACCGCCGTCGCAATCAGATTGCCGGCAGCGTCATAAAGATGAACGGTGATGCCGGCGATGCCGGCTTCGCCGGGGTCTTGAATGCCGTCGCCGTCGGAATCGCGCCAGATGCGGTTGCCGATTTCTATCGGCGCGGCATCGGAGAGCAAAACAATGTCGCCTAATCCGTTTGCCTTTCCGAAGGTCGCGTCAATTCCGGTAGCAGTTTGATTTTGATAAATCTTGTAGTCGTTATCATCCGTGCCGGTTGAAGTATTAAGCCAACGCCAGCCGCCGGCGTTAAATCCGCCCGTCGGATTCAAAGCGGTCCCGACCAACTTACTGCCCGGCATTGCCGCTAATCCGCCGAAAAAGATTTCACCGTGTCCGGCACCGTTGCTGGCTGATGAATTATCGTCGTAAAACTCATTCGGAATACCGTTTATTTCCAACGGAGTCGCGGGTGTGCCGTCAGGAATATCTCTCGGTTGAACAATGGATTGACTGCAGCCGCCCGCTCTTTCGGGTATGAAACTACCGCCTGCGCGGCAGACTTTCAAATTATCGCCGGCTGACACATACAAGTAAGAGGTCGTATCGGTCGGATTATCCGAATAATTGTTATAACCGATCTGATGCCCCGTGCGATCCATCAAACCGATGGTCAGCGAACCGTCGGCGGCGAACTCCATATCCGAAAAAATCGGGGTCGCGTATGTTTCAAAATAATTGGAATCAATGTCCGTCGGAAAACTCGACAGCCAGGGTCGCCATTCGGCTCTGCCGTTGAGCTGTCCGGCAGCCGGTCGGTAAAAACCGTATGTGCGGTCATAATTCAAGGGAATATACGTGTTAGCCGAACTTGAATCCAGGTCAACCGTCGTAAACGTATTGCCGTTCAACTGTAAAAGATATGCCCGCAAATTATTGTAATCTTGCGAAACATCCGCCGTGCAGACTGTTCCCACATAAACATTACCCGAATTTACCTTAACCGCCCAGGGCGCGGCGGAATCTGTTCCGGGACATCCCGGATTCGGAATATTGACCGTTGAGATTAACGAAACGCTGTTTAAGTTTGTGATATTCAAAGAAACGAGCTGCGGCTGCGCGGCGTTGAGGTTGACGAAATAAAGCGTGTTTTCGTCTTCGGAAAGCGCGATGCCGCCGATCCCGGCTCTGGCGACCTGCGTAAATATGCCGTAATCGTGATTTGCCGCGGTCGTTCCGGCTAAATCATTTGCCGGTGATGATGTGAGTCGCGGATTCGTTCCCAGATCAACTCCCGCAAACGAGCCGACATCAATTGACTGCGCCGAATTAACAATCGCCGCTCCGTTTAAATTCGGGTAATCCAACGTATAAATCGTGCGTAAATCGTCCGCCGTGCCGCGCGCGTTGTCCTTGCCCGGTCCCAATGCGGAGTGTCTTTTAAGCGCGGCGGCGGCGAATATCTTTTTATCTTTTTTACGCCACGCGACACCCCAGGTCGTGCCTATCTGATTAGCCGTTGCGACAACCTGCAATGACCCCGAACGGTCGAAATTCAGGGCGACCAGGGCGTTATTTGTGCCTGTGTTGTCTCCGTTCGTATAGACCGGCGACATCAGCAGCGGATTGTTGTTAGTGTAAAGCTCCGGTTTGTTGATTGCCAGATTAACGTTTGAAGTGTTGCCGTCAGCGACAAACTGCACCGTCGAACCCGAATCGGTTGCCGTGCCGCCGCTCACCGAATCGGTCGCGTGCGCCGACGGATAAAAGCCGGTCGGCAGCGTGGTAAATTCCACTCGATACGGACCTGTACCGGTCGCCGTGATCGAATAAAGTCCGGTTGTCACCGCGCTCGTCGCCGAGCCGCGCGCCGTTCCCGCGCCGTCGTAAACGGTCACGGTCACGCCGCTAACGCCCGCATCGACGGCGAAATTTGGGGACGCGCCGGAAGAATCGTAATTGCCGTTGCCGTTAAAATCCTGAAAAATCCTACCGCTGATTGTGCCGCTGGCTTCAATTTTGGTAGTCGTTAAAAAGGTTGAACAAAGAACCGTCAGAAGTGTCAAGACGGTTAAGCTGATAATCGAGAATTGTTTTAGTTTTGTTTTCATTTTAGATTTCTGATATGCCGGCACTAGATTTTGCCGGCGGAAAGTGATTTTTTTTGGATGATTAGTGAAATTTGTGCAGTCTTTATTTGTATGCGATGAAAACTAGATGGGGTTCACACACTTTATAAAAATATCAAAAAAAAATAACTAAAACAACATAAAACAAACAAATTTAACAAAATGAATGTGAAATTGATAACTATTCGAATCTATGAGAGATTTTTTGTAAATATCTTCGGTGGAAGGCGAGTTTTGCCGGTGATTTTGGGATTGGAAATTCCAAGTCTTTTTTGGCTTAATTGATTTAAACGTGAATTTGCGGTTGCGCGGCGAGCGGAAAATGTTTTTCGTAAACGCTGGCGAGATTGAGCAGTAATGCTTCCGACCAGTAATCGCCGATGAGCTGTAAGCCAATCGGCAAATTTTCCGTGGAGAGTCCGCAGGGAACTGAAATGCCCGGCGTTCCGGTCAGATTCGCCGAAACGGTGTAAATATCGCTCAGATACATCGCCAGCGGATCGTCGGATTTTTCGCCGATCTTAAAGGCGGTCGTCGGCGAAGTCGGCGTTAAAATCGCGTCGCAGAGCGCGAACGCATTCGCGTAATCGTTTTTGAGAAGCGTGCGGACTTTTTGCGCTTTGGCGTAATATGCGTCGTAATAGCCCGAAGACAAAACGTATGTGCCGAGCATTATGCGGCGTTTGACTTCCGCGCCGAAGCCTTCTTCGCGCGTTTTCATATACATTTCGCGCAGTCCGCCTGCGTCTTCGGCGCGGAAACCATAGCGCACGCCGTCGAAGCGGGCAAGGTTGGAAGACGCTTCCGCCGTGCAGATAATATAATAAACCGCGATGCCGTATTTGGCGTTCGGCAGTTCGATGTCAACGATTTCCGCGCCGAGCGATTGGAAATTTTCGATTGATTTTTCGACCGCGTTCCGCACTTCGTCGTCTAAACCTTCGCCGAATAACGCGCGCGGAACGCCGATGCGTTTGCCTTTAATTTCTTTTTCCAATTCCGCCGAATAATTCGGAACTTCGACATCGGCGGTCGTCGAATCGTTTTTATCGCGCCCGGCGATTGCTTTTAGAACTCTTGCGACATCTTCGCCGGTTTGCCCGAAAATCCCGATTTGATCTAACGACGAAGCGAACGCAACCAGACCGAAACGCGAAATTCTGCCGTAAGTCGGCTTCAAACCGACGATTCCGCAGAGCGAAGCCGGTTGCCGCACCGAGCCGCCGGTTTCCGAACCGAGACTCGCCCGCACGACACCCGAGGCGACCGCGACCGCCGAACCGCCCGAGCTGCCGCCCGGAACTCTCTCCAAATCCCAGGGATTTTTGACCGCGCCGAACGCCGAATTTTCATTCGACGAACCCATCGCAAATTCGTCCAAATTAGTTTTGCCGACGATGACCGCGCCCGCGTCTATTAATTTTTCCACGGCGGTCGCATTATATTGCGGACGGTAATTTCCCAAAATGCGCGAGCCGCACGATGTTTGCGAAAAAGTCGTGCAGATGTTGTCTTTGACGGCGACGGCGAAACCTTTCAGAGGCGATTCCTCCGAACTTTTCTCTAATTCAGCGGCGCGGTTCAAAGCATATTCACGCTCGATTTTCAAAAAAGAATTCAATTCGCCGTTCAGTTTTTCGGCATTGTCCAGCGTCTTCTCGATAATTGTTTTGATGTCGCCCATTAAATTGTCCAAATAAAAAAGTCGTGAACCGCCGTTCGTGAACCGTAAATAATTTACGATCCGCAAACGGCGATTCACGACTGTAATCATAACTTAGCGATTAAAGTTGCGTAAAGCCGGAAATTGACAAATTTCTTTAACCGCGTCTAATCAGAAGCTGCCGCGAATGCCCGGTCTGATCCAGCGCGGCGGTCCGTTGGCGATGAAATATAATCCCTCGACATCCTCCGTCAATCCGACGAATTGATGCGCCTCGGCAAATGTTCGCCCCTTCGCCGCGACCGTCACGATTGCCGTCTGTCCGGCGACCTGCTCGAAGGTGAAAAAGCCGGATCGGTCGCTCAACGTCGTGAGAGCCGTGCCGTCCTGACTGATTAAAGTGACCTGCGCCCCTTCGATGCCGTTCCAGCGATTGTCCAACACACGTCCTTTGACGCTGATACTGGCTGCTGTAACTCCCAAACGGAATCCGAAATCGTAAGTATGATTGTTTTGTCCTGAACTGCCGGTCGTCACCGAAATGACCGGAAACACGCCGGATGTCGGTGAACCGACCGGATTACTGACATTCACTGCGTCCGAGTCTGAACCGTCGGCAAAACCGGCTTGGCTCGAAACATTCGAAGCGGTCAGCGACAAACCGGCGAGCGGATTGCCCGAGTTGAAATTCGTTTGATTATCCAGACGAATTGAATAATTAGTATTAGGCAGCAGATTTAATCCGTAAATTGTGTTTCCAGACGAAGTGCCGGAAGCGGACGAGAAATAATATTCGCCGTTGGCATCGGTTATAGCACTAGCGATTGAAGTGCCGGCTGAATCGTAAAGCCTGACGGTTACGCCCGAAATACCTGTTTCGCCGGGATTTTGGATGCCGTCATTGTTGGCATCGCGCCAGACGCGGTTGCCGATCTCTACCGGAGCTTTGTCGCACAATGCTTCAATATCGCCAATGCCATTGGCTTTTCTGAAGGTGTCCGTCGTAGCATTTAAATATACGTCATATGCGCCGACATAATTACCGCTTGCATTGTTATATCTTTGCAAACCGCCGGTGTAAAAATTCGACATATAATTTCCTGCCGAATTTGCTGATACGGCATCGTAAGCGGTCGTTTGAACGTATGGAAATCCAGGGATTTGCAGCAGTCCGCCCTGCGAACCTTCATTCCGATTGTCAGCATTATAATTAAGATAATATTCGCCGCCGCCTAACCCGAAAGTATTTGCGTGATTGGTAACAGTTCCCGAATTGCCGTTATTTTCAACGGTGAATGTCGAGCCGTTTGGTGTCGCTCTTAAAAGATCGCCGTAACCGCGGTCGGCGGATCCCTGGGATTCATCACCGTTTTTATCACGAAAACCGAGTATCATACTGCCGTCCTGGTCGAATTCAATTCCGATCAGCCATAATTCGGGTCGAGTGGGATTGTCGCCTGCCACCCAGGGATAATTGTTGTATAAAGTGGTTGATCCAATAAAAAGTTTTCGCGTGTAATTTAAGGTGGTGTTGGCGACTAACGTAAACGTCGATCCGCTAAATCTCCAGACGAAAGCGTGTAAATAGGTGGCGGCGTTGGTTGTGACCGATTCAGCCGAGCAAACCGCGCCGACGTAAATTTGATCGGCAGCGTCTCTGCCTAAAGCAAAAGGTCTGACATCAGCTGTCGGACAGGTTCCGCCGTTCGTCATCAGATTATCGGTCGGAATATCAAAGCGTGTAACCGTTGTGCTGTCCAAAGTTCCGCTCGTCGGAATCACGTAAAGTTTTCGGTCAAATAAATTAACGACATAAAGTTTTGAACCGTCCTGTGAAAGTTTCAAATCGCCTAAGCCGCGTTTTCCAACCGAAGCGTTGGTCGAAGAATCGTCTGTCCACGTTGTCGAACCGGCGAGATGCGGATTACTACCAGCCGTGTTCGCACCGAAAATATTATTAAGATCAGCAAAAACGGTTGGTGTCGGAGTATTTGACGACGGATTACTTTTAACGTAAATCGCGCCGGTGCTTTCTCCCGATAACGAGCCGAGTTTGGCTGAACGTTTAATGAATGCCGAAGCATAGAGAATATTCTTATAGCGATCCCAGGCAACACCGAATAATGCGCCGACCGAGTTATTTTGGGCGATGTCCGTCGGCGCGAGCGTCGTCGTCGTGCGGCTCGGCGCACTCGTTACCGAAGTGCTGTTAATATTGCCGTCGAGATCACCGCTATAGCTATTTGGAAAAGTTTCCAGCGCGCCGCCGTCAACATTTCCCTGAATATGCTGCGGCACACAAATGAGCGGATTATTCTGACAGTAATCCGCCGGACGATTGATTGCCAAATTAACATCCGCCGTAATTCCGTCAGGGACAAATTGGACGGTCGAGCCGGCAGTCGTCGTCGATCTGTTTGCCGCTGAATCGGTCGAATGTGCCGACGAGTAATAACCAGACGGCAGTGTCGTAAACTCGACGCGATACGGACCCGTGCCGGTCGCCGCAATTGAATAAAGTCCGGTTGTCGCCGCGCTTGTCGCCGTTCCGCGAGCCGTTCCGCTCGCATCGTAAACCGTTACAGTCACATTGCCAACGCCCGCGTCTAGTGCGTAATTCGGAGCCGCGCCCGAAGAATCGTAAATTCCATTGTCGTTAAAATCTTGAAATACTCGTCCAGTAATCGTACCGGAGGCGTGCGTCTTCGATGTATATGAAAGCGGAGATAAAATAACCATCAAGCCAAGCAGAGCAATAACTGGACGTATCTTGTATATGCTAAAGTTCTTCATACGTGTTTGATTGACAAACGAATAAGTCGAATGTAATGAATTTTTGGGATTAGAAACTATACGATGTCGTCTTGCGGATTCTCTGGGGATTTTAGAGATATTTGCTAAATTAGGGGGAACAACACACAAAGAAACATAGCAACAATGTTGAAACTTGTCAAACATATTATTGATGCTACTAAATATACGTTCGGCGGCTCGTGTCTTTTCCACAAACGCGAAAGACGATAAAAATATCGCGGTGGCGACGAGATTCGAAATCAATAAAATAGAATGATCTTTAAATTTAATTTTTATATATCGGTGGGAAATATAATTAAATCAATGCCGTGCAGCAGATAGTAAGTCATCTGTTGCCGGATAGAGGAATCGCGTCGAAGTCTACGAGGTTTAATTAAAATACTCTCAAAAAATTAAATAGCTTAGGAATAATGGTAAAACCACCTGCCGGTTTCACTCGCCGGAGTCAAAATCTTCAGATTTTCGCTTTTTCAGCAAAAAAACGGCGATATCATTAGTTTTTTCTTGATTTTGCGGGGGGAATCGAGTGTTTGATAAAGAGTTTGGCGGGGAATAATTATAATGTGCGAATTTGCTGCCGGTTGGCGGTAAAATTCCGGCTAGAAAATATCTGACGAGCGGATATTTCTCGTTTTCAAACGCCGCGCGTAAATACGGCGCAGACCATTGAAAATCGGCGTGTCTGGCGAGATTGTTCGCCGACAATGCGCGTATAAAAGCGTCGCCCGCGAGAAGCCCGCGAATGCCTTCCGGGTAATCGAATTGTTTATCGGCGGAAATTCGCGCGTCGCGGAAACGCCCGGACCAGAGCGTTTTGGTTTGAGTTATCGCCCAGTTGACCGATTTATCAACGTGGCATTGATTACAGGCGTTCGGGATTTGTTTCAAAACCGTCAGTTCGGGATTCGGAACGCTGATTTCGTGCGTGCGCTCGAAGCGCAAATGTCCGTAAACGATTTCGGGCAGATGACAGCTAAAGCAATTGCTCGCTGCGCCGAGCGGCGCGTGTTTCGTGTGTTCGGCGATTATTGCGGGCGATTCAAACTGCTGATGACAACTCGCGCAGGCTTGCGGCGATTGAAGTTTTTCGTCGGTTTTGACGTTCATTTCGCCGTTTTCAATTGAATGACACAAGAGGCAATTTATTTTTTCGCCTTCGATTTGGCTTTTGCCGCCGGCTTTACTTTGGACAAAACAAACCGAACGAATGATGCCTTGATATTGGCGTGAGGCGAGCGGCGGCGAATTTTGCGCGGCGATTTGGTGCGAAGCGATTAAATCGCCCGTCTTGATTTTGCCCGCCGCGATTTCGTCGAAGGCGGGAAAATGTTCGTGCAAACCGCGCGCGTGGCAGCTGCCGCACGCCAGTAAAGCAGTTTCCGAATTTAGACTTTTCAAATCGAAATCCGTTTCCGCCGCGTCTTTTTCAAGATGACACGCGGCGCAGTTTACGTTCCAGTCCTTTTGATATTCGGAGGAATCCGCGCCGTCCTTTTCAAAAAAAGTTTGGCTTAAATTCGTCCAGCGGTTTCTAATTAAATCAAAGGCGAGGGGAAGGCGAACGAGTTTTCCGTCAACGCGGGCGACGTATTGCTGAATCGTTTTTGCACCGACGACGGCTTCGATTTTGTAATTTTCAGCCGTGCCGTTTCGTTCTAATTTGATAAAAAAATCTGCGCCGACGCGCGACATTTCAGCCTTTATGCCCGCCGCTTCAAATTTATTTTCGCGCTCGAAATTGCCCTTCACGGTTTCCGCGTTTGCCTTTTGCAAAGTTTGCGCGTGATGCGTCAAGGGATTAATTTTAGTTTTTGAATTTTTGCCGGAAATCAACAGACACGCCGCCGAAAATGCGATGAAGATTGCCAGAATTGTAAATTTTAGGAAACGCATTTCAGATGATTGGAGCGCAAATGACTGGAGCGCAAGCATCTTGCTTACATTAAGCGTTGCTTCGACGCGAATAAACCTTCACATAAAATCAATTTCGTAACGGTCAAAAATCTTCGCGCCTGTTCTCGCCTCACTCAAACGCGCTCGCAAGCGAGATGCTTGCGCTCCAATCTAATTTTCGCCGACGATCTGCGGCGGTTCGGCGATATAGTTCCAAGCGTCTTTCGCCGCGTCGTAGCGAAAGCGGTAAACGGTTTCCTGCTTTTCAGTCGGCGCGATCAGATTGAAATTAAATTCAACGCCGAAAACGATCATTTCGTTTTGCGGAGAAAAATTGATGCGGCGGGCTTTGTCGTCCCCGCGTGTTCCCAAATTTTCGAGCGAAATTTCGCGGCGCGGCGCACCCGTAAATTTGCCGTCGTCGGTCAAATCCACCGACCAGATTTCCGGCGTTCGCGCCAAACCGTAATATAAACGTTTGCCTTTCGCCGAATTGAAAACCGCCAGTCCGAAAGCGTCCGTTTTGTCCAACTGCGACAGAACTTTGCCTTCGCTCTGGCTGATTTGAAAAATCGCGCCCGCTTGTTTGTCGCGCGTCGAACCGAAAACCGTTGAAGCGTAAACGTCGTTTGTTTCGCAATCGAATGAAAGTCCGAGAACGCCGTAAGGATTTTCCGGCGTGGTGGCTGACGCTTTCGGCAAATCGGCGAAAATTTTCATTTCCTCGGTTTGCCCGTCAATTTTATAAACGCGATTCTGCTCGTCGGGTTTGTTTTTCAAAACGTCAATCATCGGCGCGGGCGCGGCGTAAGCGTTGCCTTTCCCGTCACGCGTAATCGGCGCGAGGCTGCCCGCCGCCTTCCACGTCGGATTTTGATATTTGCGCTCTTTATCAATCAAAACGAGTCCGGGCAAAAAGCGGTCGGAAGTGCTTAGAGCGGCTTGCCCGCCGAAGCCGCGCGTTTTCACGAACGCCGGAATTTGCTGGCAATTTAAAACCGCGCCGACCGGTCGGTTCGTGCGCTTCGGAGAGTTTTTAGAGTAAAGAAAATAAAAAGCCAAACCGCCGACAATCAGCAAAGCGACTGCGCCGAAAATTATTTTCGACGGAAATTTATTTTTCGATTCCGGCGGCGTTGGTTGCGGCGTTTTCGATTCCGTCGGCGAAGAATTTTGACGTTTTTTCTTCATATTTAATTCCGGTGAACGATTTGACGTAAATTTTTCTTGGAGAGGCGATGGCTTGTCCTCGCCCGCTGAGCGCGTGAGCGCGAAAAATCGTTTGATTTCAATTAACGATTATTTGGTAAATAAAAATTGTATTATCGTCAACGCTTATTCGCTCATTCGCGTTCAGCGGGCGAGGACAAGCCGTCGCCCCTAACAAAACTTTGATTATTTCACCGGCACAAACATCGGACCCGAATAACACGGATATTCCTTGACTTTATAAACGCCGTTTTCGACCACCGATTCAGCCCAGCAATATTCCCTGCCTTTTTCGCCGTCGTTTTTGAGCTGCGCGACATACCATAAAACGAGCGGCGAATTTTCGATTGGTTCCGGATTCGGCTCGATAAATTTTTCCGGTCCCTGCCGGTAATCGGTGTTGCAGCACGAAGCGATGGTGACTAAATCCGATTCGCCTTCGTCGCGGTCGGGCGCGTTTTTCGTAACGTAAACAAAAGCGTTGTCGCCGCGTCCGCCGTCGCCGAATTGTCCTTTGCCGGCTTCGACGTAAAAGCCTCGATTGTCCGCACCGGTGATTTTGAATTCGTAATTTTCCCGTGTGTAAGCTGTATCGCTTTTCTGTAATTGCCACGCTTCAATAGTCCAGGGTTTCCAATCCGCGCCCGTCCATTCGGCGAAATTATTGTCGCCCGCAAACGCGATGCGCGTGACGGGGCGATAAGTTCCGTCGGTTCCGCAGCCGCGTCCCAAACTCGCCGCGACGACGCGGAAACGTCCGTCATTGTAAAAATCGAAACGCTGTTCGTAGGAATAATTGCAGGGTGTCGGATAGCCTTCGCTGTAATATCTCTGCGTTAGGGAAAAGCCGTCTTTGATGTCGGAGATTTGCGGCGCGACTGCCGCGACGACCGCCGCCTGCGAAAAATACGGGCAGCCGACGGCATCCGAATAACCGAAGCCTTCGGTGTTTGAATAGCTGACGTGCCAATCAACCAATTTCGCGCTCGTCAAAATCAATTTGCCGCCGAACGAAACGTCGGAAATTTTCATGCCGTCGGAACCGGTCAGCATATAATTCATTTTCCAGCCGTTTTTTTCGAGCGCGTTGTTCGTTTCGCAAAATTGTTTCGTCAAAACTTCGTTTTGCAGCGATTTTTCGGTGACCGCTCTGCCGGTCGAACCGACCTGCGTGCGGCGTATGCCGACGAGCGCGAGATCGGTCAAATCAACAATTGCCCAGAGAGCCTTATCGCCCGCGACAAACGTCGGCGCGACGCATAAATGTTTCGAGCGTTCGCATTTCGTTTTATTGAGCGCGGTTTTCGTATTTGTCATCAAAGGCTTTTCCGCATTTCCGCCGAGCGCGTCATTCACTTCTTTCGCGTTTGTCGCAATATGCGCGGCGAGTTCGGTCAGATGCGTCGGAATGTCCGGCTGCGATTGCGGAATGCGGGTGACGACTAAAACCTTTTGCGCGTTCGCGTCAACGACCGCGTTCGTCGTCAGATTGAGCGCGAAATTATACATTTCGACGCGGAAGCATTTGCTTTGCCGGCAGCTCGAAGTCTGCGGAATAAAATCGCTTTCGCGCAGCGGATAAACGCCGAAAATTTCGTTGAAAAGCGGTTGGTTCGACTGTTTATCTTTCGTTTCGGCAACGAATCTCTCGTCCTTAATCGCCAGATTTTCGGCGAGCTTCTGCGCGTCGTCCGTGTTTTCATCAAGCAGCAAAACGGGCGGCGATAATTTCAACGCCGACTGAATTTTTTCGAGTCTTTGCTTAATCAGCGCGTCCCGTTCATCCGGCAGACGCGCGGCGAGCGAACCCGCGCCGTTGTCGCTGTCAGCAGCCGTTTGAGTTTGATTTGTTTGATTTGATGGTTGATTGCAGGCGTTAAGAAAAAAAATGATGAGAAGAAAAGTGAAAAATAATCTGAATCTAAACATTTTTATTTGAGTTTGCGAAAAAAATCTATTTGTTCAACGGCTCGACTTGATTAATCAGCCATTGACCGTTTTGTTTGACGACTTCGACGTAAATTGATTTTTGTTCGCTGCGCGCATTGTCGCGCCAGAAAAGCAAAATTTCATTGCGGATTTTTTCCGGTGAAACGACTTCGCATTTGCCGATACGAAAAGCCTTCGGAAAATCAGTGTTGCCGGTCGTAAAAAGGTCGCCGTCAGTTTCGACGGTCTGCAAATTTTTATCATACTCCGGCGTTAAAAATTTTTCGAGCAATTTCAAGTTTTCCCGCGAAAACCGCAGATCGCCGCCGAAATGAATCGAATAAAATTCCTTGATCGTTTGTCCCGCCGCCGCGCATTCCGGCGGATCGAGATTCGGCACGCTTCCGCAGGAGAAAAGGCAAAAGGCAAAAGGCAAAAGACAAAACAATTTGAAAACTCGAACCCCGAACCCCGAACCTCGAATCTTGAACCTGAAACCTTGAAACTTGAACCTTGAACTCATAAGACTTTCGGCACTTGGAAATGACCTTCGACCGCCGCCGGTGCCTGGTCGAGAGCTTTTTTTTGTCCGAGCGATTCGTGCGGCGCGTCCGCGCGCGTCGTCAATGTCGCTTCGCCTTCTTTGGTCAAGCCGCCGATTGACGCTTCGACGTTTTCGGTGTCGAGTTCGTTCAATTGCTCGACATAGCCGACGATGCTCGCCATCTGCGGCGTGTAAAGCGCGACTTCTTCTTCGGTAATTTCCAGATGCGCGAGCTTGGCGATTTTTCTGATGTCATCTGCTTCGATTGCCATAATTATTTCTGAATATCGTTTACTAATGATTTTTTATTTGATGAGCTACTTATTTTCCTTCATTCTTTTCTTTCGCGCCAGACAGCTTCCCGCCGTCAAAAGAAATTGATAACGCAGGTTGTCGTCTTTGATTGCGTCCGCCGCGCGGCGCATTTTCGCCGTTACTTCGTCGAGCGCGATTTCATTCATTTTTTCGTCGCTTAACTGTTTTTTGTGAAATTTGGCGCGTTCGGCGGCAAGCGCGTCTTCGTCCACGCGAAATTCGATGAACGTGACAACCGCTTGTCCGAGCAGCGAATTCAATTTGAAAATCATTTGTCCGCTCAATGTTTCCAAATGCCGTTTCCACATTTTATCGGCGACCGCGATGATTAAATGTTTATTGAAAAGCCGAAACGGAATCGTATGTCCCGACAAACTTTCACCGGCGATTTTGCGCCACCCCGCGAACACGACGGCTTCGCGCAATTCTTCAGTATCTTCAAATTCCTTTAATAATTTCGGCAGCGCGCGGAAAAGATCTTGCATAGCTCATTTATCATTTATCATTTATCATTTGTCGAACGACAAAGAAATAATAAATGATAAATGATAAATGATAAATGACAAAAGGCTGATTTTAGCTTCGGCAAGCCCGCGCCGCGCCGAGATTTTACGGGCGGTCGGCTGGCAATTTGAAAAAGACGCGGCGGACATTGACGAAACCGAGCGGCAGGGCGAAAATCCGGCGGATTACGTGCAAAGATTAGCCGTCGAAAAAGCTCTCGCGGTCGCGGCAAATTATGACGACGCATTAATTTTGGGCGCGGACACGACCGTCGTTATTGAAAATCAAATCATCGGCAAGCCGCGCGATTTGGCGGACGCGCGGCGAATGCTTCGAATGCTTTCGGGCAAATGGCACGAAGTTTTAACCGGCATCGCGCTCGTCAAAACGGCGGAAGGGAAATCGGAAACAAAAATCGGTTTGCAGCGAACGCGCGTAAAATTCGTCGAAATGACTGATGCGGAAATCGAATTTTTAGTTGAAAACGGTTCGCCGCTCGACAAAGCCGGAGCTTACGCCGTCCAGGCGCAAGCCGCGCTATTCATTGAACGCATCGAAGGCGATTACTGGAACGTCGTCGGTTTGCCGGTGAGTTTGGTTTATGAATTATTGAAAAACTTTTGGTGAGCATTCAAGGAGATAAACGAAAGATTTTTAGCCACGAATTACACGAATTACACGAATAAATTTAAGTAAAATAATTCGTGTAATTCGTGTAATTCGTGGCTAAAAAATTATAAACTCTATTCCGCTCGCCCGTGCAAATAAAAAAGCGGAATGAAAATTCACTCCGCTATTTTAAAAATTTCCTTGTAAAATTCGTTTACAAAACCTTATCAATCGCCTGCGAAATCGGAATTGAAATGTCGCTTTTCGGGTCGAGACCGCTGAACGGCGTGCCGACGGCTTTGCCTTCTTTGTCGAGAACGACGAACGACGGCACCTGGTCAACTTTGTAGCGTTTCAGAATCGCCGAACCTTCCGAATCGCGCAGAATCGTGACGGTCAATTTGTTCGATTCCGCAAATTTGCGAATGTCGTCGTCGCTCGCGTAATTTTTCGATTTCGCCGAAGTCGAATCGGTCGAAACGAAATAAAACACGACATCGCGCCCGTTGTATTTTTTGGCGAGTTTGTTGATATAAACGGCTTGCTGCGCCGACAGCGGCAACCATTGTGCGCCGATTGCCAGCACGACGACTTTGCCTTTCTGCGCTTCGACGTTGATTTTTTGACCGTCCACCGACGTAAAAGTGATTTCCTGCGCGAAGGCGGCAATCGAAAAGATGAACACAAAACTTAAAATCGCTAAAATTGATTTAATGTTTCTCATATAATTTTTGAACCGCACAAACTTTCGCGGTTCGTAAATTTAGATGCAACTTTGCTGCCAAATACTGCTTTCCGAGGCGGGAACTTTTACGGCTTTTGATTGAGAACCGTATTATCAATCAAACGCACGTTGCCGAAACGCACGGCGACGGCGATTAACGCCGCGTTTTCGCCGATGCGCTCAATCGGTTCGAGCGTTTCGTTGTCCACGACGGCGACGTAATCGAGCTGGGCGAACGGTTCGGTTTCGATTTTTTCGCGCACGATTTCAGCGATTCGCGCGGCGTTTCGTTCGCCTTCTTTAACGGCGAGCTTCGCTTTGCGTAACGCCTGAAAGATAATCGAAGCCTTCTGTCTTTCCTCTTCGTTTAAGCGCGAGTTGCGCGAAGACATCGCCAAGCCGTTTTCTTCGCGGACGGTTTTGCCGACGACGATTTCCGTGTCGAATCCCAAATCTTTGGTCAAACGCTTGATAACGGCGACTTGCTGCGCGTCTTTTTGTCCGAAAAACGCGAAATCCGGGCGAATCGTGTTGAAAAGAATCGTCACGACCGTCGCCACACCGCGAAAATGCCCCGGACGCGACGCGCCTTCGAGCGTTTCGGTCAAATTTTCGACGTAAACGAAGGTCGAAAAATTTTCGCCGTAGATTTCCTGTTCGTCGGGCGCGAAAACGTAATCGGCTTGATATTCGGTCAAAACGGCGGCATCGCTCGTCAGATCGCGCGGATATTTTCTCAAATCGTCTTTGTCGTTAAACTGCGTCGGATTGACGAAAATCGAAACGATCACGATGTCGCACATTTGACGCGCTTCTTTGACCAGCGACAGATGACCTTCGTGCAGCGCGCCCATCGTCGGCACCAGTCCGACGGTTTTATTCTCGCGCCGCAGTTTTCTGGCTAACGAAGACATTCTCGCGCGGCGATTGATAATTTCCATTAGTTTTTGTTTCTTAGTTCAAAATCGGGAAATTCTTTCTTTAAAATTTCGCTGACTTCCGTTTGCAGAGGAACCAGTTGATTATTGACGGTTGACCAAATAACTTCCCAGTCAATAGAAAAATAAGCGTGAGCCGAAATATTTCTCAAGCCGATTATTTTTCTCCAGGGCGTAGTCGGGTATTTCATTTTCGTTTCTTCTGTCAAACGGGCGGCGGCTTCGCCGATAATCATAATTTTGTGAATTACCGCGCTTTTCAATAAATCACTGTTGAGAAATTCGTTTTTTCGCACGTTTAGCAAAAAAGCTTTAATTGAATTTATTGATTCGATAATGTCCTGTAAATACAATTCTTCACGCTGCATAGATGACTTCCGCTTCGGACAAAACCTGTTGGCGGATTAAAGGCTTCAGCCCGTTTTTTGAAACTAAATCAACTTTTCGATTGACGACTTTTTCTAATTTTTCCTGTATATCGAAAAAATCGAAATAGTCAATTTGGGCTTCCGGCTGAAACTCGACTAAAAAATCGAAATCGCTTTTCTCGGTAAAGTCGCCGCGCGCTTGCGAACCGAAAATCGCAAGCTCGCTGATCTGGTATTTCCGGCAAATCTCGATTATCTTCTGCCGCGATTTTTCTATCACGTTCGGTATCATCAATTTGTAATTATATCGAAAAAACGCTTGAAACTTTACATATTTTCCAATTCTTTTTTCGTTTCTTCGGTCAAACCGTAAGATTCCTTCTCGTTCGGATACGCGCCGGTTTTGACATCGTTCGACCAGTTTTGAATCGCTTCGGTCATCACGTCGCGGACGCTGGCGTATTGGCGGACAAAACGCGGCTGTCTGCCGAACGTCATCCCGACCAGATCGTGCAGAACGAGAACCTGTATGTCGCATTCCTGCCCTGCGCCGATGCCGATGGTCGAGATGGTCAATTCTTTGGTAATCATCGCAGCGACTTCGCGCGGAACTAATTCTAAAACAATCGCAAACGCGCCCGCCTCTTCGAGCATTTTCGCGTCTTCGATCAAACGCTTTGCCTGTTCCGCCGTGCGACCCTGCACGCGGTAACCACCGAGTTTGTAAACCGATTGCGGCGTAAGTCCGATATGCGCGACGACCGGAATTTCTTCGTCAACCAGACGTTTCACCAGTTCGACGCGGTTGCGTCCGCCTTCCAATTTGATGGCTTCCGCGCCGCCGTGCTTCATTAATTTCAGAGCGTTTCTAACGGTTTCATTCGCCGAAATGTGATACGTTCCGTAAGGCAAATCGGCAACGACCATCGCGCGCTCCGTGCCGCGTTTGACGGCGATCAGAGCCGATAAAATCTCGTCCAAAGACACGGGAATCGTGTTGCCGTAACCGTGTATGACGTTGCCGATGCTGTCGCCGACCAAAATCATATCCACGCCCGCTTCGTCCACAATCCGCGCCGTCGGATAATCGTAAGCCGTCAGGCAAACTAAGCGTTCGCCTTTTTCCTTTGCTGCGCGGATCGCCGGAAGATAAACTTTTTCGGGCTTGTCGGGTTGTAAATATGCCATTAAAGTAAGTGTAAAATGGAAAATGGAAAATGGAAAATGGATTGATTATAAAAGTTTCGACCGCTGATAATTTGTTTTCAGGAAAGCGAATTTTCCGTTTCCCTCTTTCCGTTTTCCACTTTTACCGGATTCCAGCGCAGAACTTCCGAATCGTCTTTAACTTCGGACAAAATTTGTTGGATTTCCTTTTGCAAAACCGGATGAATCAAATGCGGCGCGATTTCGTTGAGCGGCGCGAGCGCGAAACGGCGTTCGTGCAGGCGCGGATGCGGAACGGTTAAAAAATCCGTGCTGATCTGCGAATTTCCGTAAAGCAGCAAATCCAAATCAACCGTGCGCGGTTTTTTTGTGTTTTTATCGCGCCGACCGAGCAGATATTCGATCCTGAGCATTCGCGCCAGCATCTGCGAAGCCGAAATATTGATCACGCGAATCTCCGCCACGCAGTTCAGAAATTTGCGGCTGTGGTCGTCCATTTCGACCGGCTCGGTTTCATAAATGCCCGAAAGTTTCGTGACCGTAAAACTCGCTTCGAGCAAGCCGCGCACGGCAAGCAGAAGGTTGCCGGCGCGGTCGCCTAAATTCGAGCCGAGTCCGACATAAGTTGTGATAATTTGCGTTTCCAACGTTTCGTAGATTGCGCGCTTGTGAAAATCAAAAGAACACCGATAAGTTTGCGAAAAAAATCGCCAAAGCGCAAACAAAATTAGTGTAAATTGCCGCTTCTTTTACTTTTCGGTTTATAAATGTTTCAATTAAAACGGTTGATAATTTGGATTCCAGCAATAAATTTTCCGACGGAAAATTTATTCGGGCGGTTTTAGAAGCGTGCATCGTCCAAACATAAATTGACACGCTTGAGCGCAAATGCCACGCAAAAAATTTCGTTATAATCAACGGTTTGAACCTTCCGCCGAACGCTCTTTTCAGGAATATATTCAAAATCAGCCTGCGCCGCAAACGACGCGCACCGAGCTTTTGCGTCTCATTCGCGGCGGCGAGGACACCTATCTCGAACTCAAAGTAAAACTTCTTAATTCGGACAAAATCGCCAAAGGCATCGTCGCGCTCGCCAATACGGACGGCGGCACGATAATTTTCGGTGTCACCGATCAGCTCCGCATCGAAGGCGTTCGCAACCCGGAGGAAGTGCAGGCGGAACTGGTTCGCATTTGCCGCGAGGAAATTTATCCGCCGATTTTGCCGTTGATTGACAGCATCGCGTTCGACAACGCGCGCATCATCATCGTTCTCGACATTGAAGGCAAACGCCGCCCGTATCGCACGCGCGACGGGCGATTTTATTTGCGTTTCGGCGCGGAAAAACGCGAAATCGCGCGTTCGGAATTATCCGTCTGGCTCAATGAAATTCGTCCGCTCGGTTACGAAAACATTCCGCTCGTCGAAGCCGACGAAACGGATTTTGACGACGCGCTTCTGTGGAGCTTCGCGTCGGCATTCGGCGAAGACGACGTTCTGGGGAAAAATCTGTATCAAACCAAAGATTTTTTGAAAAAAGATTTGCTGCTTGCCGTCGGCAACGCCGACGAATTTATCCCGACCGTCGCCGCCGTTTTGTTGTTCGGAAAAAACGAACGAATCGGCGAACTCGCGCCGCATTCCAAAATTGTCGCGTCGCGCTTCGCCGGTGAAAACGGCAGCGCGCAGTTGATCGAAGAAACGGAATTGAGCGGTAATCTTTTGAGTTTATACGAAAATTCTCTGCGGTTTATCGAGCGTTACTGCGATTTGTTGAAAGACAAGCCGCGCAAGCGCAAAACTCCGACCGAAGAAGATTCGATTGTCCGCGCGCGCGCCAATTACCATATTTTTTCGATTCGTGAAGCCGTCGCCAACGCCATCGTTCACCGCGATCTGGCGATTCCCGACATACCGACGCGCATTTTGATTTATGACAACCACGTCGAAATCGTTAATCCGCGCCGCACGAACGGATTTGTTCCGCCCGCCTCGCGCGCCATTCGCTACGGCATCACGCAACGCCTTAATCCGCAAATCGCGCAGATTTTTTCAAAGCGGGAATACGGCACGAACATTCCGAAAGGCGGCTTGCCGATGATTCTCAGAACGTCGAAGTATTTTTCCGACCGCCGCGTCGAAGTTTTCACTTCAAACGACGAATTCAAATTAAAAATCTACGGCGGATAAGTTGAGCGCTTTGTGCGTGTCAGTGGCATGACTGTTAAATAGGGCTGTAAAATCTAACATTTCAAGTTCTCTTTAACAGCCGGGCTACTGATGCGAGCGAATTTAAAATAAAAAGTCGGACGGCTTTTTCGGCGCGTCCGACTTTTTATTTTCTAACCTGAACTCTATTTCTTTTCCAATTTTGGCTTTCCGTTATTACCGGCGATATAAAACGGGCGATACTGAATAACATAGCCTTTTTCCTCGTAAACGCCGTCGCCGTTGACATCAACTTTTACCTGTAAATTATATTTTTTTCCGGCTTCCCGATTTTCCGACGCGTCGTAGGCGATGCTGTATTGATTTCTTAGTAAACCGTTGATTGACTGGAGCGTCGAAGGAATTTCGCCCGGAAAAGTAATCGGAAAATACGCGCCGCCCGATTCTTTGGCGAAGGTTTTCAAGGTATTCTGCGCCTGCAAAAAAGTCAGTCTGCCCGGCGTTCCGTCTATGCTGTCGGTCGCGCCGAGCTTATCTTCATACATTTTGTAAAACAGATTGCCCGTGCCGATAATATAAATCGGTACGCCCGCTTCCTGTATCACTTTACGAACCTGGTCGTAATTGATTTTGCTGAACGTGTCAATGCCCGAAGCGACCAGAATAATCGCGCGGCGTTTGGCTTTGACATCAACCATTCCGCCGTATTGCGCGGTGCGCTCCTTTGAATCTTCCAAAACAACCGCGTCGCCCTTACCGCCGACCAGTGAAAACTTCATCGCGTCGAACAAATTGCTTTCCCGGAACGCCGGACTATTTCGAAGGAGCAAATCAACGGTCTGGCGGAGGCGGTTCGGGTCGTTCGTAAAATCGGTAATCGGTGTCGGGCGAATGTCATACGCGATGACCGATGCGTAATCGTTCGGCGGCTGGATGAATTTCGAGAGAAAATAAGCGACCGGACGAATCGCTTCGAGCGTTCCGGCTTCCATTCCGCGATTCGCATACAAGCCGAACATTTCCGACCATTTGCTGAATTCGACGACCAGAGAAACCGTAATCGGAGCGTCGGGCGTGGAGAAGTTCGTGATTTCCTGTTTCACGCCGTTTTCAAACACGGCAAAGTTTTCCTTTTTTAAACCGGTGACGATTTGTCCGCTTTTTTTGTTGTAAACCACCGCGTCAACGTTGACGATGTCGGTTTTGATTTCCAAAACATTATCGTCAACCACCGCGTTTTTCTCTTCTTCTTCCTGTTTGCGCCGTTCTTCTTCCGCCTTTAATTCGGCTTCGGTTCTCGGCACGGGACGCTGATTTTTCTTGCCGTCCGTTTTCGGCGCGTCGGATTTTTGCGGGCGCGACTGCGCGAAAGACAATGTATTAAAAATTAAGAAAAACGCCGTCAGCAAAACAACTGACTTTGAAAAAAGACGCGATAAAACGATTTGCATAAATTTTTCCTTTTGCGGATTTATTTCTTTGATACAAATTGTCGGCTTTTAGTTGGAATTTTTCAAGGAAAAGAAAACAAAGTGGAAAAGTGGAAAAGGTGAAAAGGTGAAAAAGTTTGGCTTTATAATTCAGCAGACCTTTTCACCTTTTCACTTTTCCACTTTTTCACTTTCAATACCCGATTTCCGGTTCGATTTCGATTTTTACGTCGAACGCACCGGAATTGTCGCTTAAATTTCCTTCGTTAATGCCTAAAAAAAGCGCGCCGTCGCGGTCGGCGACGAATTCGTGCGAGCTGCCGATGAAAATAAATTCGTTGTTGTTGTCGCCGATCACGGCGATCAACGCGCCGGTTGATTGATTCGCCATCAGCTTGTCTTTATCGCTCAATGAAGCAATGCCGCCCGGCGCGGCGTAGCGACCGTTGCCCAGAGAAATTTGTCCCGAACCGCTGATTCTAATGCGCTGTCCTTTTTTGACGACCCAACCGGAATTTGTCCAACCGTTCGCCGTGTTGTCAGCCAAAACTTTCACGCCGATTTCGACCGGTTTCGAATTCGCGGCGACGGGTTGCGAATTAGGTTTCGGGGCGGGAATCGGCGGATTAACCGGATTCGGTTTTGTTTGACCGACGGTGATGACCGTCGAATTTTTTTCGGTTGTTTCAATCGGTTTATTGACCGGCGTTTGGACGTTTGCCGTTGCCGTCGAATTGTTGTCAAACGCGATTGATTCGATCTCTCCTGCCGTAAAATTCAACTGTCGCTGGCGCGTTCCGTCGGTGATTAAAACAACGAATTTTCCGTCGCCGAAGCTGACGATTTTTCCTTTGATAATGCTTCCGTCCTTTAAGCGGATCGTATCGCCGAAAGTGAAAACCGCCATCGCTAAAATTACGAACAGACCGCCAAAGACGCGGAAAATTTTAGATTTAAACAACATTACTACCTCCGTAAATCTCGATTTTTAGGATTTTTATAAACAAACCCAACTCCCGGCGGCGAATCTTTTCGGCGAACAAAGAATTGGCGGGGAAAGTCGGCGATCCGCAACGAAAAATAGATGCCGGCTCGTTTAAAAAGGATTGCAAAAAATTGCACGTCACGATAACGAGCCGATTATACAAAAAAAAGTTAAAGTTGTGAACTAATTTTTCACGTTTTATTCGTTGAAAATAAATTTGTTTCCGAATTTTACATTGAAACCTGCCGGCAATTAAAAAAAGCGTCGCTCAAAATTTTGAGCGACGCTTTTTTTAATTGAATATGAATTATTTAACGAACGAAAGCGTTCGGAGTCGGCAAATCGCCGGGCGCGCCGAACTGAATGCCCGTGAAACCGCTGCTCGAACGATTGATATACCACGCATTGCTGCGATACACCGCCACGTCCGCCTTGCCGTCGCCGTCATAATCCGCCGGAGCCGGCAAATCGCCGTTCGCCCCGAACTGCACGCCGGTAAAGCCGTTCTGACTTTGCTGGATATACCAGAAACCGCCGTTCGGACGAAAGACCGCGATGTCCATTTTGCCGTCGCCGTCGTAGTCCGCCGGAACCGCTTGGTCGCCGCTCGCCCCGAACTGCACGCCGAGAAAACCCTGCGCCGAACGCTGGATATACCACGTGTTGACGCGGAACACGGCGAAATCCGCCTTGCCGTCGCCGTCAAAATCGCCCGCCGCCGGCACGTCGCCCGCCGCGCCGAACTGAATGCCGGTCGTTTGTCCGGTGGCAATGTCGTAAACATACCAGATGCCGCTCGACGGAATGAACACCGCGATGTCGGCTTTGCCGTCGCCGGTAAAATCGGCGGGCATCGGCAGATGGCTCGCCTGTCCGAATTGCAGAGCGAAGAAGCCGCTGGTCGAACGCTGGATATACCAGGTTCCGGCGCGATACACCGCCAAATCGGTTTTGCCGTCGCCGTCGAAATCAGCCGGAACGATTTTATCGCCCGCCGCGCCGAACTGGGTGGCGGTAAAGCCCGCCTGCGAATTCAGCAGATACCACGCGCCGTTCGACGGGCGGAACACCGAAACGTCGGCTTTGCCGTCACCGTCATAATCATACAGAGGGCGAATCGGCGCGCTAGAAGTCGAAATCGTAAAATTCGCGCCGGAAATATCGAAAAAGATATTGCCGACGGCTTCGACCTTGATGCGCGCCTGCGTCGTAGCGACGTTCGGAACGGTAATCGCCTGCGTTCCGTCGTTCGGAGTTGATGCCGCGAGAACCGTCGGGAACGTATTGCCGCCGTCAGTCGAAAGCGAAATTTTGACGTTTTGAGCATTAATCGTTGCGTTGGTTGTGTTGGCAACGTCCCAAGTCACGGTTTGCGTCGAGCCGCTCGTCCAGGTAACTGCCGTGTCCGGCGCGGTAACGACGAAAGGTCCGCTCGTTCCGTCAACGTTGATAACAGTGGTTGCCGTATTAACGCCGCCGCCGTTGGCGCGATTGTCGCGGGCAATAACTTGAAAATTCATCGCTCTGGTAATCGTCGGCAACATTTCGCCGGTCAAGAATCCGCCAACCGTGTTCGGCGGAACATTGGCGTAATTCAGGATATAAAACAGCGACGGGAATGTGCGCGTTCCAACGGTCGTCGGTAGATAAGAGCGGAAAATCGGTTTAGCCACGCCGTCCGAATCGGTGTTCGGAATGGCGGTCGTTGACGCGCCGAGATCGTATTCCTGCCAGTCGTAGGTAACCGAATCGCCGTCCGGGTCAATTGCCGAAGCGGTCAGCGTGAAAGGCGTTTGTTTCGGAATATTAAAACCGCTTGCCGTCGTAACGGCGGGCGGATGATTGCCGGTGGAGGTTGAAACCGGACAGGTGCTACCGAGTGAAACGGTTGTAAATGTAACAATGCGCTCGATGCTTTTAACGCTAAACGTGTCAATGCTGTGCGCGGCTAGATTTTGCCCGCCGCAAATGCCCGCATAACCCATCACCGTAACCGCGCTGCCCGGTTCGTATGCGTCGGTTGCACTGCGGTTGCCGCCGCCGCAATTACTGGTTGTGCCGTTAAAAGTATGCGGCGCGCCGAATTGATGTCCCATTTCGTGAGCAACATAGTCAATCGCAAAAGCGTCGCCGATTGGATTCGGTAAACCGGTTACGCCGCGCGCCTTATTGCTGCCGCACGGTCCGCTGAGCGTGGCAATGCCGCCGCCGCCGGTCGTGAAAACGTGACCGATGTCAAAATTGGTATTACCGATGACGGTTGCCAGATTATTGGCGTTTTCGGTGAGCAACGTTGACGGGCTGGTGTTTGAATAAGGATCGGTTGCCGGATCCGTATAAATGATCGAATCTTCATTACTAATCATCACCATACGAATCGCAAATTCACGCTCATAAACACCGTTCACACGGTTCATAATCAGAATCATCTGTTCCAAAGCTCTCGCTCTGGCTTGCGCGTCGGTGTCGCCGGATTGCCGGAAAACCGTTGTATATTCGGCATCCGCCGCCAGCGCAAGGCGATAAACGCGCAAATCCGTGCCGGAAGAGACCTGAGTTCCGTCGGGCAAAAAATTGAGCGCGTCCGGTATTTGAACTAAACTTTCGTCTTCCTTGAAATCGCAAACGAACTCGCCGTTTTTCGTTGCGTCCTTTTTGAAATAGCTGATGTAGTCAATCGTATTGTTTCGGGCATACGGATCGAGCAGAACCGTGCCGGCGTTTGAAATTATTATCGAGTGAAAACCGGTCGGCATCAGATCGAAGCGGGCAGTCGCGGTTGGGTCGTCAATGCCCTGACCGCTGTAGGTTTTGAATTCCGGGTGTTTTGCCGCTAAAGCCGGCTCGAATATCGGAGATTCGACGACGCTGAAACGCGAGAGCGTGCCGTCGGGCATCGGAATCGAAATAATCAGCGGCGCAGCATTGCGGGCAGCATCCATCGATTCCATCGGCGCGTTCCGCAACAAAGTTTGAAGTTCGCTTTTATCGAGCTTAAAAGCGCGGTAAGTATTCGGAATAGTCACGCGGTCGGGCAGCCGCTGCTGCAGAGTCGTATCGTCAAATTCCTGCCATAGTTTGTCGGACGCGACGCGATTTTTCTGTCCGAACGAGAAAATCACGCTCAAGGAACAAATGAAAAGTAACAAAAACCCACAACGTTTCATGCAAATCTCCTGATTAATTTTATTGATTTTAAGTAAAGTAAAGGGAACTTTACGATTATTAAAACAAATTCCGTCGAAAAAATAAACCGGTAAATACTTAATTTGTAAATTCAAAAACTTACAAAATTAATAAACAGCCAATAAAACGAATAATTCAAATACAAGACTGGACAAACGAGACGCGCGTTTTACGTCTCTGAAAACCGAGAAATCCGGCTTTTTTCGTCAAACGAAACGCGTTGCTTGTTGAAAGATGGATTTTAGAATGCGAACGGCGGGCAAATAGTTGCATTCATTTTAGGAGTCTATCGAAAAATTTTATAAATCGGCAAACTGCCGGTTTAACCGGGAATAATCGTTCAGCCGCGCAGCGGGTCGCCCCATCCGGACTGAACGTATGCGCCGTCCTGGACGATGCACGGCACGACCAGATCGCCGCCCGAATAGTCGAGCATTTCGCTCTGGCGTTGTTTATCGTTCTGCGCGTCGTATTCGACGAACGCGATATTGTTTTCCGTGTAATAATCGCGCGCCTTCTGACAATACGGGCAGCCCGGTTTAATATACATTTCCAATGTCATAATTTTTAATTCCTCGAAAAATCGTTCTGTATTTTGATTTTAACGCTCGAAGTCCGCTTCGAGCAACACGCCGAAGACGAAAAAAACGCAAAAAAACGCGGTCAAAAATTCGACCGCGCTTGCCTGATTAAGTTCGCTTTTTAGTTATAAATTTAACGAAGCGACGCTTTTGGCGACAAAATAATTTCTCAGCGTCTGTGAAACGGCGGGGCGCGAAAAGCGTCTGAAAAAACCTTTCGGACGATTGATTTGACGAAAAGTCGTCGCGTCGTAAAAGTTTTCGATAAAATCAATCGCCGCCACGCGCAAGCCGATGTCGCGTTTTAAGCGTTCGCCCATATACCATTTATGGTCAATCACGCGTTGCCAAACGTATGTGGCTTCTTCTCTAGCGAAATCCGCGCCCGCGTAGCGTTTCAAATTTATCTGCGCGAGGCTCGGCTCGTTCTTTTTTATTTCTTCGATGACGTAATCTATCGGATAAAAAATCATTTTTCAATTCTCCTTAATGTATGAAAAACTTTTATGAATAAATGCGAAAAATAAATTAAACTGTTGACACTTTTTCCGGTGTCAGAGAAAGTATAAGACGAACGCGCGTCTCTTTTCCAACGCTTTTTTTTAATCCGTATGATGAATGAAATTAATGGCTGGAAGCGTGTGTGAAAATTCGAAATCTAACGGATATTTGAATGTGGATTCGGCGGATTGAGCGAATGAGAACGGATTTTTATTAATTTTATTCGCGCCGAATCCGCGTTTAAAAAAGCGTTTGGTCGGCTTGGTTTGACAATTTTCAAACACGACCTGAAATTTACTGAAATGGAACTCTGGCAACTTCGGACTTTTCGCGCCGTCGCCGAAAATCTGAATTTTACAAAAGCCGCCGGGCATTTGTTTTTGACACAATCCGCCGTCAGCCATCAAATAAAGGCTCTCGAAGCGGAATTCGGCGTGCCGCTTTTCATTCGCGGCAAGCGCGGCGTAACTTTAACCGACGCGGGACGCAACGCGCTCAAATACGCCGTGAAAATTCTCGACGAAGCCGAGGCGATGAGCGAAATCGTCACGGGACGCGAAAAGGCTCTCGCGGGACGCGTGCGCGTCGCGGCGGCGACGCAGGCTCTGGTTTATTTGTTCGCGCCGCTTTTTGAAGATTTTATGGACGCATTTGAAACCGTCGAGCTTGTTTTTCGCACGACGGTTTCGACCGAGCAGACCGTTGAAGACATTTTAAACGGCAAAGCCGATGTCGGTTTCGCGTCGTTAGCCGTTTATTCGCCGAATCTCGAAGCCGCCGAGTTGTTTGAAGACGAGCTGGTTTTAGTCGCCGGAAAAAAACACCGGCTCGCTCAAAAAACGGAAGTTTCGATTAAAAATCTGGACAGCGAACGCTGGATTTTGTTCGAGCGCGGCTCTTCGATTCGCCGCGCGACCGACGATTTTTTCAAGCGCAAACAAATCGCGCCCGCAACCGCGCTCGAATCGAACGACACATATTTCATCAAAATTATGATCGAACACGGTCTGGGCATTTCGCTTCTGCCGATTTGGGCGGTGCGCGAAGAAATCGAGCGCGGCGAACTGGTGCGCATCAAGGTGAAAAATCTACGCATCAAACGCTCGGTGGCGATGCTTTCGATGCGCGGGCAGCAATCTGCGCCGATTCGCGCGTTTACGAATTATATTTTCGACCAAAAGGAAATTCTGCAAAACCTCGTCAAAATCTGAATAAAAATGAATTTAGAAGATTACGCGGAAATTTTCGAGCCGTTCGACGAACTCGTCGAAATCGAGATTCTGGGCGCGAAATACAAAGTTCCCGAAAACAATTCGCTGCTGCGCGGCTTTCAATTTCTTTCGATGGAAAACATCTCGCTCGGCAATTTTTGCTGGAACGGCGAATGCGGCAACTGTTCTGTCCGGCTGGAAAAAAACGGCAGAGAAAAAGACGTGCTCGCCTGCCGCGTCCAAGCCGAAAACGGATTGAAGATCGTGCGAATGAGCGGGGAAATCGTATTAACGAAAAATGGAAAACGGAAAGTGGAAAATTTCACACAAAAATAATTTTCCATTTTCCGTTTTCCGTTATTTATCAGTATTTCGGAATCGTCGGGTCAACGTCGTTTGACCACGCGGTGATGCCGCCTTTGAGATTGACCATTTTTCCTTGATAACCGGCTTGCGTTAAAAATTGGATGGCTTGCGCGCTGCGACCGCCGACTTTGCATTGCAGAACGAGTTCTTTTGAATCGTCAAGCTCGTTCATTCGTTGAACGATTTCGGGCAGCGGAATCAGCTTCGCGCCTTCGATTTTCGCCACAGCGTATTCATTCGGCTGGCGCACGTCTATCAATTGCACGTCTTCGCCGCTGTCCATTCTTTTCTTCAGTTCGGTTGCCGTAATTTCCTGCATAATTTTTTTCCGGTATATTTTTTGTAACTTATTCGCGGAAAATTTTCTACTTCGAGCGGCGGAATTTATTTTTGCTAAACGAAAAAAGGCAACCGGTTTTCGCGCCGGTTGCCTTTTTATTTGAATTGAATCCGTCTTTACAATTTGAAACCGTTGCGGTTCAGCAACGCCTCAAAGCCCGATTTATCAACGGCTTTGATATATGCGTCGCGGGCTTCGACCAATCCTTTCTGCACCAACTCCATCAAAGCGTCGTTGAGCATCACCATTCCGTTTTGTTTGCCGGTTTGCATTGCCGACGGAATCTGGAAGGTTTTGCCTTCGCGGATCAAATTGGAAATCGCGGGCGTAACGATCAAAACTTCGAGCGCGGCAACTCGTCCGCCGCCTTTTTTCGGCAGAAGCGTCTGCGCGATTACGCCTTTCAAAGATTCGCTCAACATCACGCGAATCTGCTGCTGGCGGTCGGCGGGAAATTGGTCAATGATGCGGTCAATGGTGGACGCGGCGGTCGTCGTGTGCAGCGTTCCGAACACGAGATGCCCGGTTTCCGCCGTTTCAATCGCAATCGCAATCGTTTCCAGATCGCGCATTTCGCCGACCAGAACGATGTCCGGGTCTTCACGCAGCGCGGCGCGCAAAGCGTCTTTGAAGCTGTCGGTGTGGTTGTGAACTTCGCGCTGATTGACGAGACATTTTTTGTTTTCGTGCGTAAATTCAATCGGGTCTTCAATCGTGATCAGATGCTCTTCGCGGTTGCGGTTGATATGGTCAACCATCGCGCAGAGCGTCGTCGATTTTCCCGAACCCGTCGGACCGGTGACGACGACCAAGCCTTTCGACAAATTGCACAAATCCAGGATATGTTTCGACAAACCCAAATCTTCCGCCGTCAGAATCTTCGACGGAATGATGCGGAAAACGCCGCCCATTCCTTTTCGGTCCATAAAGATATTGGCGCGAAAACGAGCCAAATCGGCGATTTGATAAGCGAAATCCGTGTCGTGCCGCGCGGCGAATTCTTCCAGATTTCTTTCGGGCATAATCGAGGTCAAAAGCTCTTTCATCGCGTCGGGCGTGAGCGTCTGCTCATCGCATTCCAGCACGCGCATTTTGCCGTCCTTGCGAATCATCGGCGGCATACTGACCGATAAATGAAGGTCGGACGCGCCGATATCAGCCATTTGATAAAAAAGTTTGTCCATTCGCCCCGTCGCCCTTGAATTTATTTTCGCCGTGACCGCGCTCGAAGGCGTTTCGGTTTTCGGTGTCGCGGATTTGGCAAATTTCTGGCTCGCGTTCTGGATTAAATCTTCGAGCTTGCCGGCGATTGATTCCGCCGTCTGCGCTTCGGGTTTCGCCGCCGGCGCGCCTTTGATTTCGTTTTCAAAATTGGAAACCATCTTCGGCGGCGCGGGCATTTGGTTCGACGACTTTTCAGCCTCCGCTTCGATAACTTCGACTTCGACGACATCCGCGCCCGACAAATTTTGATAATTGTATTCGGGAATCGGCGCGACCGGCGCGACGGGCGTTTTCTGGGCGGGAGCGGTTTTCGCATCCGCCAGCAAAGGGCGAATCGTGACGTTAAATCCGGCGGGCGTTTTTTTGACGTTGAAATTAAAATTGCCGAGTTTATGGTTATGAACAAACTCGACTTCCGGCTTGTTCGGCAATTCCTGTTTGGTTTCCGCCGGAATCAGAGGGAATATCAGCATACTGATCTGCGTTCCGAGAATCGGCGTGTTCGCTACGTCGGTGTTGCCGTTCGACGAAACGAGATACGGGGTTTTATTCGGTTCGAGATGCAACTCGTAACTGCACGTCGAGAGCAAAGATTGTAAATATTCGTTTAATTTTTCCATTAGTTTTCCGAAATTTTGACTGAATTTTATGAACTGAATTTCAGAGGCGGCGAGCTTCGGGTGTGAAACTCAAACAAAAGACTAACATAAACTAACATTGTTTGTCATCAAAAATTATTCGCTATAAAACGGCGATATTGCGGCACACTGTATTTTTGCCGCGCAAAGTTTTACATTATTTATTTCGATCAATGACAAATTTACAAACAATCTCCAAATTGCCCGAATCTGAAACGAATCCCGAATTGTCTCTGTTTCTGCCCGTTCTCAACGAAGAAGACAATCTGCGACCGATGCACGCCAAAATCCAAGAAGCCCTGGACAGGCTCGGCAAAACGGCGGAAGTTATCTACGTTGATGACGGTTCGACCGATCAATCTCTGAAAATTCTGCGCGAAATCGCGGGCGGCGACGCGCGCGTCCGCGTGATTTCTCTGCGCCGCAATTACGGTCAGACGGCAGCGATGTCGGCGGGCATTGATGCGGCGAAGGGCGAAATTTTGATTCCGATGGACGCGGATTTGCAAAACGATCCGAAGGACATCGCCAGACTTTTAGAAAAATTAAACGAAGGTTTCGATGTCGTTTCCGGTTGGCGCAAAAAACGCAAAGATAAATTGATTATGCGGAAAATTCCGTCGTGGATTGCCAATTCGGTCATTTCAAAAATCGGCGGCGTTCCGCTGCACGATTACGGCTGTTCTCTCAAAGCCTATCGGCGCGAAGTGCTGCAAGATGTCAAGCTCTACGGCGAAATGCATCGTTTCATCCCGATTTACGCGAGTTGGGCGGGCGCGCGCGTTACGGAAATTCCGGTTGACCACCACGCGCGGCAGGCTGGCAAATCGAAATACGGCATCTCGCGCACCGTCAAAGTCATTTTCGATTTGATGACGATAAAATTTATGGCTTCATATCAAACGAAACCGATTTACGTTTTCGGCACGTTCGGAATGCTCGCCTTTTTTCTTTCGATCATCGCCGGAATCTGGGCGTTCGTGTTGAAATTCGCATACGGAATATCGTTCATCTTAACGCCTTTGCCGATTATCGCTATCGTCATGCTGGCGATTTCGGTGCAGTTTATTTTGATGGGTTTATTAGCCGAAATGCTCGTCCGCACGTATCACGAATCGCAGGACAAAGCGATTTACACCGTGCGCGAAAAGATTGGATTTGAAAAATAATGCTAAAAAATTAGAAAAATTATGAAACATTTTATTTTGCTTTGCTTAATTTCTCTCGGATTTTCGGCGACGGTTAAAGCGCAAATTTCACCGACCGTTCCTGAAAATTGGCATTGCGACGCGCGTTGGAAAAAACCGTTGATTTTTAGCGGAAGGGTCAAACAAATTACCGATTTCAAAGGTCTCGATTCCGAGCAGCCGATTCCGGCTGACTTTAAATATCAGTTTCACAAAACCGTCGTTTTTGAAGTTGAAAAATTTTACAAAGGTAAAAACGAAAAAAATACGTCGAACGAAGTTTCGATTCACACCGTCAGCCAAGCCGCCGGAAAGCCTTTTGAATTTAAGGAAAACGAAAAATATCTGGTTTATGCGGCAAATATGGGCGTAATTCCGATGAGCAAAAGCTGGATTTACGCGACGGTCGTCGAAGCCGACGGTTTGACCGCCACGCTCGAAAAGTCTTCGGAAGCAATAGCTTTTTTGGAAAGCGTCTATCAAATTGATTTCAATGTCCTGCGCGACGTTCTCGGCTATCGGGGCGATGAAAATGTGATCAAAGGTGGATTGGTCAGCGGCAGAGCGACTAATTTACCGAAGCCTGCGTATCCGAAGGAAGCGAGAAAAGTTAAAGCCGCAGGCACAATTAACGTGACGGTTTTGATAGACGAAAACGGAAAAATAATTTTAGCTAAAGCCGTCTGTCCGTCGAATGTCGATTTAGCCGAATCTGCCGAACAAGCCGCGTTCGCTTCGAGCTTTACGCCGACGCTGCTTTCGGGAAAACCGGTCAAAGTTACCGGCGTAATCGTTTATAATTTTATTCCATAAAAAATGTGCGGAATCACGGGTTGGATAAATTTAGAAAATAAATCTACGCAAAATCACAGCGAAGCGGTTCTGCATTCGATGTGCGAGCGGATGAAGCACCGCGGACCGGATTCGGAAGGTTTGTGGATTGAAAACGAAATCGCGCTCGGAATGCGAAGGCTTTCGATTATTGATCTGGCGACGGGCAATCAGCCGGTTTATAACGAAGATAAATCCGTCGTCGTCGTGATGAACGGCGAGCTTTACAATTACAAAGCGGCGCGTGCCGACCTCGAACGGCGCGGGCATCAGTTTGCGACGAAAACTGACACGGAGATTTTGCCGCACCTCTACGAAGAATACGGCGAAGCGATGTTCGAGCATTTCAGCGGAATGTTCGCGTTTGCATTATGGGACAAACGCAAGCGCAAATTGTTGATTGCCCGCGACCGTTTCGGCGAAAAACCGCTTTATTACGGCGTGTTTGAGGGAAAATTGATTTTCGCGTCAGAGCCGAAAGTTTTGCTCGAAAACCCTTCGGTCAAGGCGGAATTAAATCTCGACGCGCTGCGTTCGTATCTTTCGTTCGATTACGTTCCCGCGCCGAATTCGATTTACAAAAACATCTATAAACTGCCCGCCGCTTATTATTTGACAATCGAAAACGGCGAGATAAAAACCGAACGCTATTGGAATTTGAGTTTCAAGCGCAACGGCAATTCGCCGACGGTCGAACGTGCCGCCGGCGATTTGCGCGAACTGCTGTCCGATGCCGTCAAATTGCAGATGGTCGCCGACGTGCCTTTGGGAATTTTGCTGTCGGGCGGCGTTGATTCTTCGACCGTCGCGGCATTGGCGACGCGCCACGCAAGCGGCAAAATCAAGACTTTTTCCATCGGTTTCGAGGAAGATTCGTTCGACGAATCGAAATACGCGCGGCTCGTGGCAAATCATTTGAAAACCGAACATTACGAAGATAAATTGAGCGTCGAACGCGCCGCCGATTTGATTTCGGAAATCGGAAAGTGGCTCGACGAACCGCTTTCGGACGGCTCTCTGATTCCGACGTTGATGCTCGCTCGGTTCGTCAGAAAATACGTCACGGTCGCGCTCGGCGGCGACGGCGGCGACGAGATTTTCGCCGGTTATCCGATGTATTTCGGTCATCGCGTGGCGAATTATTACGCGGCGATTCCGAAAGTTTTACGCCACGGTTTAATCGAGCCGCTCGTCAACAATTTGCCGGTTTCGAGTAAAAATTTGTCATTCGATTACAAAGCGAAGCGTTTCGTCCGCGCCTCGAAATACGACGCGGTAACGCGCCATCATTCGTGGTTCGGCTCGTTTTCGATTGACGAACAAAACGATTTATTGACCGCAGACGTTTTGGCGGCGACATCCGGCGATATTTACAAAAACGCGAAAAATCTTTTGAAAATTACCGACGCGCCGACCGAAATCGAGCGGATGCAGTTTTTGGATATGAATTTTTATATGGCGGAAGACATTCTCACGAAAGTTGACCGCGCGGCGATGGCGGTGTCCCTGGAAGTGCGCGCGCCGTTTCTCGATCCGCGCGTCGCCGAATTTGCCGCGTCGCTGCCGCTCGATTATAAGCTCAGAGGCAATAAAGGCAAGTATATTTTGAAACGAGCCGTCGCGCCGCTTTTGCCGAAGGAAATTTTACAGCGACCGAAAAAAGGCTTCGGCATTCCGATTGCCGAATGGCTGAAGGGCAGATTGAATCCGCTGATGCGCGATTTGCTCGCGCCGGAGAGATTGAAAAATCAAGGCTTATTCGACGAAAAATTTGTGCAGAAACTAATCAAAGAACACGAAACGAACGTCGCCTCGCATCATAAACAACTCTGGACTTTGTTGGTTTTTCAGCTTTGGTTCGATAATTTTCTGATAAAATACTGAGAATCAAAAGTCCGCGCGTGAGCAGCGACAGACGAATTATGAATTCTCAACGTCTCTCTGTCTCCTGACTGCAATTCGCTTTTGCTTTCGTCAAGAAATCCGCCGTCAAAAAAGGCGTTTTCATTGCTGAAAACGCCTTGGAAAAACTGAATTCCAAATATTTTAATTAATCGGTAACGGTAAACTTCGCCGTCGGTTCGAGCGTTTGCAGCTTGCCGTCGGCGTTCGGAACGCGGTCTTTGATTTTGATTTTCAATTCATAATCGCCGGTCGCCAAACTCTGGGTAGAAATTAAACGGGCAAGCGTCAAACGCTGTCCCGAATCGCTTAAGCCTTCCCAATTTTCCGCTTGATTTAAGACTTCCTTGCCGCCCTTCGTCAAAACATACTGCACGTCAACCGAAGGGCGCAGAGTGGTCTGGTCAATGCCCGCATTGTAAACCTGCATATAAATGCCGACCTGCTGACCTTTTTTGTAAACGCCGGACAGATTCGGAATAACCTTCGCCGAGCCGATGACAAAACTCGCGCCGATGTCGCGTTCGGTCGTCGAACGAAGCATCGAAGCCAAAATCAGAGTTGACGTGGCGAGCTTGCTTTCTTCGTAACGCGGCACGGTAAAACCGATGCTGCGAATGCCGCGGTTGCCCGTTCCGACATCGCGGACGACGACATCAACTTTGTATGTGCCGGGCGTTAAGGCAATCGCTTTCTGATAAACCGATTTTCGGTCTCTGGCATCAACCAATTCTTCGGCGGTCGCATTGGTCGTGACCGAATCTTCAAAAACGCCGGAACGCTTGCCGGAAACCGCCTGAATGCGTCCGAAAATATTCATCTGCGCCTGCTGCAAACCGCCCGCGTCTTTGAATTGCAGTTCTTTATTGCTGGCTTGAACGGTGAACGCCGTCACCACTCGGTCGTCAGATTGGCGGAAGAAATCAACGCGCAAATCGAAATCGAGCGGATTGTTGTCAATTACGCCGGAATCTACAGCAGACTGCAAATCACCGAATTTAACCGACGGCGGACGCTGCATCGCGGTAATGGTTTCGAGCCGTCGAAACGGGCTGTCCTGCTCGCGCCCGTAAGTGTTGCCGTTTCCGTAACCGCCTAATTGACGGTCGCCTTTGTTGCTCAAACCGAGTTCTTCGGAGGTCGTCAAACCCGCGCCCGGAACGTTGGCGAGCGCGTCTTTTTCATTTGCATTGCGCGCGATGCGGTATTCGCCCGTGCCGGTCGGGTCAACGAATTCGACTTCGATGCCGTCGCCGACATTATCCAAATGCCGGTAAAACCACGTTTCAAACGGATAAGTCGTCGTCGAGCCGCCACCTTCGTAGGAAGGACGGTCGTAGGAGCCGCCGGACGGATGCGATTCGATTTCGTCGGGCTTGCCGAACGTAATGTAGATGCGCCCGCGGTCGGTTTTATAGCCCGGGATGCCCGACGCGAAATGCTCGTTGGCGTAAGCGATGCGCTCGTAAAATTCGTCGCGATATTCGTTTTCTTCGGTGTCCGGGTCCGGGTCGCGCCTGCGCCAGAAATTTTCGATAAAATTCTCGCGCTCTTCGTCGGTTTTCAGGGCTTTATAAGCCTTGCGCTCCTCGCTCGTAATAATATAATCAACGTCTTTATTCAACCAGTTCGAATAAATTTTATTGTTTTCCTTGCCGACATTGCGCACCTTGTTTGAAGGGTCTTCGGTCGGTTTCTTCGGGTCTTGGGCAAAGCCGATTGACGCGCCCGCCGCCAGAATCGAAACGGTTAAAACCGCGTTGCGAATCAAATTCTTTTTAGACATAACCGTAAAACTCCTGATATTTACAGTAAAAAAGTTAATTTTCAGTTTAAAATTGTAGCTTTTAAGATTTTAGATGGAAAATTCTATTTACTCAAGATGCGTGAAGGCAAATGTTTGGTTGCCAGACAAAGCGGAAAATATACGTTGAAATATACAAATTTAACGTTCATAAAGTCGGGAAAATCCCGTTATTTCGCCCGGATAACCCGCGAATTGAAAACCTTTGCAAAATTTTCGATGATTCTTTCTTCGACCTCCGGCAAATCAATCTCGCGTCCGAGCAGCTTTTCCATCGAAGTGACCGGCTCGCCTTCGCAGGCGATGATCCAATCGAAAAAGCTCAAATCCGTATTGACGTTGAGAGCGAAGCCGTGCGTCGTCACCCAGCGTTTGATATGCACGCCGATGGCGGCGACTTTGCCCTCTCTGGTGTGAACGCCGGTCAGATTCTCAATGCGAAACGCTTCGATGCCGAAATCTCCAAGCGTTAAAATCAAAACTTCCTCCAGATCGCGCACATATTTATGCACGTCGCGGCGGTCGGGACTCAAACTGATAATCGGATAACCGACGATTTGACCGATGCCGTGATACGTCACTTTGCCGCCGCGGTTCGTTTCAAAAACCGACACGCCGAGCCGTTTTAAAGTATCAGCCGCCGCCAAAACGCCGGTTTCTGTGGCGCGCCGCCCGATGGTAAACGTATGCGGATGTTCGAGCAGCAACAGAAAATCCGTTTCGCGCCGTTCGATCACCTCGCTTTCCAGTTTTTTTTGCAAATTTAGTCCGTCGTCGTAATTTGTGCGACCGGGACGGCGAACTTCGATATGTCTTTCACGCATCTTTTTATATGATAAAGTTATCCGTGCGAATTGACGAATCGGAATATTATGAGAAAAAATTTAACAGCATTTGCCATCGTTTTTGTTTGTCTTTTGAGTTTGACGTTGACGATCAAGGCGCAAAAGCGCGGCGCGGCGATTAAGAAAACCGTCAAAACATCGCTGACCGCCGCAACGAGTTCCGCCGACGTGAGAGCGGGCGCGGGAAAAGTTTCGACGCAGATTAAAAATCTTTCAAAATTTATCTACAGTCTGGGCGATGTCGCCCGTGTGACCGAAGACCTCGACCGCGAAATCGCCGCCGGCAAAGCCTCGCGCAACGCGCCCGCGCTTAATGAGAAAAACAAACGCGCCGTCGTCGAAACGATTAGAAACTTGCGCGCCGGTTTTGCCGCGCTCGAAGTCGAATTTCGCACGAAATCCGCACTTAAAAATTATGTTTTTCAAATTCAGGGCATCTCCGATATGACCGGCGTGGCGGAAGATCAAGCGTCCGCCGGACAATTAACTCAATCCGGCAAAACGCTTCTGATGGTGATGGAAAAACTGGCGGACACGCTCGCGGCTCTGCCGTAAAATTCTTATCAGAGCGTATTTGGAAAACGGAAATAACTGGGAAATGAAGAAGAAATTAACAGGGATGAAGAGGATATAGTGAATGTTTCTGAAATTATCCAAAACATCCGCATAAAAATATCCTGTCCGTCCTCTTCATTCCTGTTAATTTTCTTTGCATTTACGGTTTCCAACTCCCGAAAAGGTTCTTAAATCCGGGCGAAAAGCGCAAAAAAGAAGCGCGGCTAAATTTAACTGCGCTTTTCCTAATGAAAACGAATCACGAAACAATTTCAAAAATTTCAAGCGGTCGCCGAACGCGCGCGCAAGCCGGAAGGGAAATTTAATCCCAAAGGCGAAAAAGAATTTTTGACGACGACTAATTCAATCGCTTTTGCCGGCACCTGAAAAGCGGCGGCCAGCGTGCTAATTGATTCGCCCGCCGAAAATCGTTCGTTTATTTTATCAAAAATCCTGTGGCGCAAATCGCGTCCGCATTTAAAACAAGTTCCCTGTAATGGAAAATATCCGTCAAGTTCGTAGTTGCTCATCAATTGCCCTCCTGAATAAAAAGCCTTGTTTTATTTAATAGTCAATATAGCACGTCTTAAATCGGATGACAATAACTTTTTTTTATAGCCGACAACGAAAATTTTTATAAGAGATTTGAATGATTTAATTAAAAGTAATTTCCAGGAGACTGGAGCGAGAGGTATCTTGCCTGCAATGAGCGCAACGGCGCGAACAAACGTCAAGACGCGAATCAATTTGAATTTACGTAGAGGCTGTCTCGCGTCTAAGAGCGACGCTCCCTGCAAACGGAACGCTTGCGCTTCGATTTTATTGAAATAATTGTTTTAATCGTTAAAGAAAAGGTCTTTCTGAAATTATCGCAATTTGCCCGTTTGTAAACTCGGGAAATTTTATTATCTTTATAAATTATCGTTTTCGATATGCGAAGCTGACCAAGTTTCGTCCGCATACCGGAAATTTTAAAATCAATTCGATGAGCGCGAAAGAAATAAAAATAAATCCGAGAGCCGAAATTGACCGGATTGATGACGATTTGCTCAGGCTTCTAAACGAGCGGGCGACGATTGCCCTGCGCGTCGGCGCGGTCAAACGAAGCAGGGACGTTTCGCTGTGCGACCCGACGCGCGAGCGCGAGGTTTTGGCGCGTTTGATTGAACAAAATTCAGGTCCGCTCGACGCGCAGAATATCGAAAGCATCTTTCAGCGCATTATTGACGAATCTCTGCAAATTCAACAGCGCGAATATCAAACGCCGTCTGAAAACGTGCCAACACCGGACGCGCGGGATTTTTATAAAGGCGGACGAATCGCGTTTTTGGGCGAGCCGGGAACTTTCAGCGAAGAAGCGACGATCAGGCTTTTGGGCGAATCTTGCGAAACCGTTTCGCGCCCGACGTTCGACCGTCTTTTCACAGCGATTGACGAAGGCGCGGCGGAATATATTCTCGCGCCGCTCGAAAACACACTGGTCGGCGCGGTGCATCGGTCGCAGGATTTGCTTCTGAAAAGTTCGCTCGGAATCGTCGCCGAAATTATTTTGCCGATTGCTCATTTTTTAATCGCCGGAAAAAAAGCGACGCTTCGTTCAATCGAAACCGTCGAATCGCATCCGGTCGCGCTCGGGCAATGCGAAAAATTTTTCGCCGCCAATTCGCACATCCGGCGCGTGGCGAGCGACGACACGGCGGGCAGCGTGCGCCGCGCCGTCGAAGGCGACGACCCGACGCGCGCGGCAATCGGCGGACGGCGCGCGGCGAAAATTTACGGCGGCAAAATTTTACAGACGCATCTCGAAGACCAGAGCGAAAATTACACGCGCTTCGTTCTGCTCGCCACGCAGCCCGACGAAACGACGCGCGGCAACAAAATTTCTTTAATACTAAAATTGGCGCATCGTCCGGGCGCGCTGCACGACGCTCTGCGCCCGTTCGTGCGGCGCGGCATTGATTTGCTGAAAATCGAAAGCCGACCGATTAAGGAACGTCCGTGGCAATATAATTTTTACGTTGATTTGCAAACGCCGTCGAACGAAAGCGAACTGCGCGGCGCGCTCGACGAAATACGACAACAGGCGGAAGAATTCCGTTTTCTCGGTCGTTATTCGGTCGTTGAAATCGAAAAGGAAAAATAATTTACGAAACTTAATTTTAGAAAATGATTTTAATCTTAAAACCAAACGCGAAACCGGGAACCGCCGAGTTTGAAAAATTGGAGAAACATCTGGCGCGGCTCGAAAATATCGAACGCCGCATCCACCGCGAAGAAGGCGCGGTGCAAACCGTCACCGAAATTTATTTGATCGGCAACACGGCGACGCTCGCCCTCGACGATATGCGGGCATTGCCGGGCGTTGAACACGTCGTGCGCGTGTCGGAAGAATACCGCGTTCTCGGACGGCACAAGGAAGATTCGCGTCCCGCGTTTTTCGATTATCAAGGCGTGCGCTTCGGTCAGGACACGCTCAATATTTTCGCCGGTTTGTGCGCCGTCGATTCGCCGGAAAGCGTCGAAGCGATGCTCAAAGCCTTACAGGAAAACGGGCAGGTTTGCACCCGTATGGGCGCGTATAAACCGCGCACCAGCCCGTATTCGTTTCAGGGACACGGCAAAAATTGTTTGCCGTATGTTTTTGAGCTGGCGGGCAAATACGGAATCAAAGTGATTGCGATGGAAGTGACGCACGAATCGCACATAGACGAAATCAAAAACGCGCTCGAAGCGACCGGCAATCCGACCGGCGTGATGCTGCAAATCGGCACGCGCAACACGCAGAATTTCGAGCTTCTGAAATCGGTCGGCAGACAGCAGGAATTTCCGGTTTTGTTAAAGCGCGGCTTCGGCATCACGCTCGACGAATCGCTCAACGCGGCGGAATATCTCGCCAGCGAAGGCAACCGCAAAGTCGTCTTCGGCTTGCGCGGGATGAAAACGAACATCGGCGACCCGCACCGCAATTTCGTAGATTTCGCGCACGTCTCCGTCGTCAAACGCCTGACGCGAATGCCTGTCTGTATTGACCCGTCGCACTCGGTCGGCGCGCGCAGCCGCGGCGCGGACAACATTCTCGACGTAATGCACGTTACCGCGCAGGGAGTCATCGCCGGCGCGAATATGATTCTGGTAGATTTTCACCCCGAACCGACCAAAGCGTTGGTTGACGGACCGCAGGCGTTATTATTAAAAGAATTGCCGATGTTTTTGGAAGACGTGCAAATCGCCCGCGCAGCCTACGAAAAAAGAGTTGCAAATTTTCAGGATTATTCAGTAAATTGAGAACCTGCCAATTTTTATATTTTAATAGCTTTATTTGAATCGAGCGGAAGTCGGCGCATTTGTGAATCCGTGCAGGGAACGCGCTTTGCAACGATTTTTTTTTCACATTTGCAACTGACTGACAACCGGAAAAAACCTACGTGCTTCAATGGAAAGATGTTGATTTCCGGACAGGAACGGCAATCATTCGCTGCGCGTTTGTAAGGCATCGCCGACGGCAGCTTGAGGCACAATTGAAGCCCGGCACTATTTGGAATAATTTTGATTTAGTATTTCCGTCAAAAATCGGAACGCCGCTGAATCCGCCGAATGTTACACGCGTTTTCAAGAAAATTCTGGCAAAGGCAAATATCCGAACTTCGATAAGGCTTTATGATTTGCAACACACGACGGCGACACTTTTGTTGCAAGCGGGCGTGAATCCAAAGGTCGTTTCCGAACGGCTCGGACGTTCGACAATCGTTTTAACTTTAGATGTTTATTCGCACGTTTTGCCGAATATGCAACAAGAGGCAACCGAACAGCTTGAAAATATGAATTTTAGAAAAACCGGATAGAGGCATTTAGAATGCCTCTTTTTATTTTACTTCGAACAAACTTTCATCACCGGCGACGTTGCGGACTTTCATTCGCAGAGGTTTTTTTTCGGAAAAGATTTTGCCGTTCCAAAATTCGCGCGTTTTTTGATTATTAAGAATGACAGACGAATTTTTATCTATTTTCAATTCGACATCCGATTTCCAAACGCCTTCTTTATTCGTGCAATCAAGACTGACAAGTTCGATCAATTCCAAACCGTTTTCGCTGATTTCGATTGGTTTGAATTTGGTTTTGAGTTCACGCTTCAGTGTGCCGTTTTCTTCATCGTCGGAAGACACGCTGAAGCGTGAATTCAGAGCGGATTCGTCTTCAAAAAGGTCTTTTTTATTGTTTTGTTTGGAGCGTTTTTCGTTGTATTCGTCAATTTTATGATTCAAACGGTCGGAAACGAAACTGTTGAATTCGATTTCAAAGCCGTTTTCCCGCGCTGTTAATTCGTATTCGATAACATCATTGAAAATGACCTGGTCAAGAATTTCCTTCGAATCGCGCAGTTCGATTTCAACGGTTAAATAATCCTGGTCTTTGATGTATTTTTCGATTTCCTTTTGATCGAAAATGTCTATGTAATAAACGATGACTTTTTTCGTGTCTTCCGGCAAATCCGGCATCGCTTTGTGAACGATTTCAATCATCGTTGCCACGTCCAAAACCTTCGTCGTATGATCTTTCAAGTCTGGAATATAGACGGGAATCAAGCCTTCTTTTGAATCGGTAATCGCGCCTTCCCAAAATTTGTCTAAGCCGTCTTCGTTTTTCAAATTGATGATAAATTGTTTGAGTTTATCCATCGTTTGCACCGGATTGCGGAAAAGCGAAACGCCGTCTTTGATGTCTAAAAGTTCAAAGTTCGCGCCCGCGTCTTTCAATCGGTCGCGCGTCGTCGAAAGCGAATTCAAACCGACATCCGAAGTGATAAAACGTCTGCCCAAACGATGAGCAACATTCGCCGTTGTGCCGCTTCCGCCGAAGAAATCGGCGACAATCATATTTTCATTTGAAGATGCTTTGATGATTCTTTCAAGTAGATTTTCAGGTTTTTGCGTAGCGTAATCAACTCGTTCGTCAGCCATTGAGTTTGTTAAAGTCATTCGCCAAACGTCAGCGGCTCTTTTATATGCGTTGTCTTCACTCCAAACTTGTTTTCCTTCTTCATCTCCAACACGAATTATTTTCCCATCAACTTTTTTTCTGATTTCGCGTTTTCTATTTGGATTTTCTCTTAGTTCAAGAACCGGATTCGCCGTAAAATTATCACCTATTTTGTATTGATAAAGTGTATCGTGTTGTCTATCTAAAGCAGTTCCGCCCGTTGGCATTTTGTCGTAATACCACCAGATGATTTCATTCAAAAAATTATCTTCGCCAAAAACTTCATCAAGCAAAATTTTTACATAATGTCCAATGTGCCAATCAAGATGAACGTATATGCTTCCCGTTTCGCTCATTACTGAATGAATTGCCGTGAGTGTTTCATACATCCAATTCAGATAAGATTCTTTATCCCAAATATCGCCATAATTTTTTCTTCAAAGGCGCGATATTCGTCAATCGGAATTTCTTCGCCCGCTTCGGTTCTGAGTTCACGCTTCAGCGTGTCTTTCTCGTCACCGGAAGACACGCTGAAGCGTGAACTCAGAACGGCGGCTTCTTTTTCGGCTAACGCTTCGGCAATCTTCGGATTTTTTCGCAGGAAAACCTTTTTGGCGTAATCCGCGCCGGATGCGAACGGCGGATCAATATAAACGAGATCAATCTTGATTCCTTTGTCCTTCAAATAAGCACAAGCCGAAAGACATTCGCCGCGAATAAGCAAATTGCCGGAATCTTCCGCGCCGATTCGTTCAAGCGTTTTCGTTTCGTAAAGCGGCATTCCGCGCTGAATTCGCTCGATTACCTTGTCGTTTCCGTTATATCGCAAAACGCGGCGCGTTCTCGTGAAGTTGTCCAAAATGGCTTGACCTTGAACCGTTTCGGGAAAGTATGAAATATATTTAACGGGCATAATTTTTCTCGCGTTCTGAGTTCACCGTTCTGAGCTTACCGTTCTGAGTTCACGCTTCAGCGTGCTTCTTCTCAAACTAAAACGCGCTGAAGCGTGAACTCAGAACTTGTCCCAATCCTTTCCATAGTCAAGAATCGGATATTGTTTCCAGATCTCAACGGCTTTTTCTTTTCCGACTTGTTCCAGGTAATTTGCCGCGCCGGAGAAAATCCAGTCCTGCCAACGCGCGACGTAGCCGTGATGAACCGGATTATTGTTGATGTAATTAAGACTCGCCCAAAAATGACGATTCGACTTCATTCGCCTGTCGAAAAAGTTACACCAAACTTTGCGTCCCGCGCAATCGTCTTCCGTGTTCCAACGCCGCGCCGAACGTCCGTGAAAAAGCGCGATTTCTTTTTTAAACTGCTCGAATTTGTCGGTGCGAATCAGCAAATGATAATGATTCGGCAAAACGCACCACGCCGAAAGTTTTGTTGTAGTCGCTTCGCAAATTTCGAACAGCGCGGTTTCGCATTCGCTCATTCTCGCGGCGGATTTCCCGATCACCGGTTTATGTTCGTAACAAGCCGCCGTAAATATGCAGCTGACAAAACCTTCATATCGAACACGCGGCGGCGAATGCCAGGGAAGTTTGCGCCCTTTACGCTCTGCAAGTGTTTCGGCGCGTTCTTCCTCCGTCATTTTTCGCCATTCATACATATATTTTACGCTCTGAGTTCACGCTTCAGCGTGTCTTGATTTTAATAAAAAGACACGCTGAAGCGTGAACTCAGAACTTTAATTGCAGAAAAATTCTTTCAGTTTGGCGTTTAATTTAACGATATTATTTTGATCCATTTCGCCTTCAAGATAAAGATAATCAAATTTTTGATAATTAAACTTTTCGTTGTTAATTCGTAAAAAATCGGTTTCGACATATTTCCGGCGAAGTTTGAAATCTTCCTGCACGGCAAACGCTTCGCCTTTCGTTTCGACAATCAAAACGCGATGAATCAAATTGTCTTTGCCGCGCTGAACGATCAAAAAGTCCGGCGTATATCTGCCGATTGGTTTTCGTTTGTCCGTGTAGCAGTTAATCCGAAAATCCGTGATGTCCTTTTCGCCGTTGAAATAAACTTCCAAATTGCAATCTTTGAGATATTTATCTTTGAGCGATTCTTTCAGAAAAATTAACTCGAAACTGCTGTCGAATTTATACGGCAAAAAATGAAAAGATTTGTCTTTCGCCTGCACGGCGGGCGTGAAATCTTCGGGTATGTTCGGCTTAAAACTTTCCAAGTCTTGCGATTTGAGAATTTCCAACGCTTTTTCAAACGCTTCTTTTTGCTGTCGCCGTTTTTCTTCAACTGTCAGCCTTGAAGCGTCAAGATCAATAATTTCCTGCGTTTCCGCTTCGCTCGGATAATAATAACGCGGCTTGGCGATTTCCCGCAGTTTCTCGACAATCAACATCTTCGCGCTGTCGGGAATGATTTCGCTTTTTATTTCGACATCGCGCTTGGTATGAAAAGCCAGACGAATCTTTTTGTTAATTTCCGCCAAATTGTAAAAAGCGTTGAAAAATATTTCTCCCGTTTTGAGTTCACGCTTCAGCGTGCTTTCTTTTTCGGCGGAAGAAGACACGCTGAAGCGTGAACTCAGAACTTTTTCTTCAAAAGTGATTTTCTCGAAAATTTTCTTTAATTCAGCTTCAAATTGCCGCAAATCTTTCAGCGTGATAATGCCGAATGATTCTTTGCTGACTTGAAAAAGCCAACGATTGAAATTTGCGTGTTCGCCTTTTTCTTCGTCTAAAATTATCCGGTTGACATCGCTCGATTCTGCCAATTTTCTTTCCGTGATAATGCCCTGACTAAAATATTTTTCCGCTTCAATCAAAGCGATTTGCTTTTGCGGATTATTTTCGCCGTCGGTAAAAATTGTTTGATATTTGATTTCCAATTGATAAAAATCAACCTTCAGCAATTTCAGACGTTCAAGCCGCGAAAAGCGTTCGATCTTTTCCGCATCGCCCGTTTTGCCGATGCTGTTTATTTCGCTGATACTCGTTTTCTGCTTTTCGACAAGTTGTTTATTGAGCGTTTCCGCGTTGTCTTTGCTTAACCAGATCAAAGCCGTTTCGGTCTTGTCTTTTTCGACTTGCCGCAAACACCGGCAGCTTGTTTGCAAAACCATATTTTTCGGACAATCCTTCGCTTGAGATAAAATAACGCCGGTCAAACTTCGACAATCCCAACCTTCTTTTCCGATTTGCACCAGCAAGATTATTTCCTTTCTCGAATAAGGCGTATCAAGCAACTTGAATTCGAGTTCGCTGTCTTTGGGTTCGGGAAATTTCTTCTTTGAATCGCCTCTGTGATATTTGAGAATTTTATCTTTATCAATTTTTAATTCATCTATTAGATAAGGATAAACTTCGGCTTCCAGACGTTCAATCGTTCCGCAGTAAATCGCTAACTTGGCGTTTGTATCGTCGGCATAAATTTTATTCGCGTATCTTTCCCGAAAGTCTTGAACGCCTCTGCCGATGATTTGCAGCGATGTTAAGCCTCTTTCTTCACTTTTGATTTCCAGCTTTTTCAAAAAGGTTTTGATACCGTCAAGAAGCGGAAAATAATAAACCGTGTTGCTTATCTTCTCGGATTCAAAATAAATATTCGGCGTTCTGAGTTCACGCTTCAGCGTGTCTTCTTCATCAGCCGAAGACACGCTGAAGTGTGAACTCAGAACGGCAATCTTTTCCGATTTATCCAGATACGGCGTTCCCGAAAAGCCTAACACGCTGTTGATTGTGCCGCCGTTCGTCCAGCCGTTGACGACCCCGCGCAGTTTTATTTCATCTTCGGCGGAAAGTCCCGAAGTTGAATCTTTGGCAACTGAAGGAACGTGATGATATTCATCAATATAAATTTGCAAATTCGGAATTTTGCCGATAAATTTACGAAGTTCGTTTTCGCTTTCCTTTTCTTGTCTTTCTTCAAAAAGATTTCCCTGCGTATCTAATTTCAAACGCTCAAGAATAACCTTTTCCGCATTAACAACCATTATTAAACCCGTGAGCGTGTCGAAGGGTTGATGCCGCGCGATTTTTTGAACATTCGGATTTTTGGCTTTATTGCTTTTGTTGGCGGTCTTCGCTTCGTCTAAAACTTCAAATTTAACAAGCCGTTTAAGATCGCTCGCGCTCGGTTCCGGAATAACCCAACTCGGTTCAAAGCGTTCGATACTTCTTAAACTCGGAATGATAGAAGACTTTAAGCCGGAAGGAATCAAGACAAGAAAATTATGCGCGAAAAGTTTATTTGCCGGTTCTGTTTGCGCGAAATAAAGATCAAGATACATCATCGCCGCCATCAGATAAGTTTTGCCCGCGCCCATCGGCAAACTGAAAAGATAATCGGCATAACTCACGCCGTAAAAAATTCTCCTGGCAACCTCTTCAAAATCTATCTTTGAAGCGTTTTCAGCAATTACTTTTTCACCGCTTGAAAGAGTTGTCGAAGTGTTTCCGCTTTGCTTATCTGGTAAATTCAAAGATCGATCTGGCTGAAATGGAATCTTCAAAAGTTTTCTTTGCTTCTTCCGGGATGTAAAGTTTTGAGAAATCTTCTTTTTGTGTGAAAAATCCTTCACTAAGAAGTTGTCAAAGAGATTTATTTTGTCCGGCAATTTTCAGATAAAGATATACTTCTATTGCTTTAATTTGCGGTTCACGCAGTTGACCGGACTTTCTTATGTATTCGATTACGGAATTTACTTTACAATCCGGCGAGTTAAACCAATCCTTTGCTTTATGAAAAATTATATCGTTTAGCATTTGTAATTAACTGAATTCATTATAACCGCATTTTTTGCAATGACGCGCAAACTTAAAAAGGTATCTCGAAAGATACCCTTAAGTTATTGATTCTGATGGTGGCTTGGGACAGAATTGAACTGCCGACACGCGGATTTTCAGTCCGCTGCTCTACCAACTGAGCTACCAAGCCGTTTGCTCCGGTTTCGTAAAACGTCAGGAACAAGTTAATTAGTGTAATTAAGCAGTTTCCTGATGTCAAATCAAAGCTCGAAATCGCGCCGCCGCCAATGGTTTTTGTTTAACGGGAAAAATTTCGATTGACATTACCGGCGAGAGGTTTATAATCACTTTTTAGCAGCCGTTCTGCTTATGCCGACTGCTTTTTGAACCTGCCTAATTTTGTTTGAAACCTGCCCGTGCCGGTTTGAACGCCGTCGCTGACCCCCGGAGACGCAACCTTCAAGCCGGCACAGCCATTTTTAAATTTATATTTTGTTGAGGAGTTTTAGATGTTACGTAAATTTTTAGTTGTTTCGATAAGCTGTTTTTCCGCGTTTAGCTTCGCCTGTTCGAGCAGCGAAACGACGGTTAACACGAACGCGCCGACCGTCAATGCCGCGAACCGTGTTGATGCGGCGAATATGCCGCCGGGAATCACGACCGTTCCGATGAATGTCAATTCCGCGCCGGGCGTTTCCGATCAGGCGAATGCCAATAAGGTAAATCTGGAGAACGTCCCGGGCATTCCCGACCCGAATAAGAAAACGCCGGTGCCGAAAATTACGCCGCCGATTCCCGGCATTCCCGATCAGGAAACGCTTAAAAAGCAAATGAACACACCAATTAAAGATGCCAATATCGTTAATAATCCGCCGAAAAATCAATCGAGCGCGAACGATAAACCGGCTGAAAAACCGCGCGGCACTACGCGCCAGCCTTAATCAATGACGAATTATCAATTACGAATTACGAATTGATTTTGAGAACGAAGTTCGTAATTCGTAATTTGAAATTCGTCATTTTTCTTACGCTTCTTCGGTCGCTGCGACGGCTTCCGCTTTGACCACTCCGAGCTTGATTTTTACTTCTGTTTCGATGCGCTGGAGCAGTTCAGGATTTTCCCTCAGAGTATTTTTGCTGTTTTCGCGTCCTTGTCCGAGCCGCTCGCCCGAATAGGAAAACCACGCGCCCGATTTTTCGACGACGTTGTTATTGACCGCCAAATCGAGCAAATCGCCTTCGCGCGAAATGCCTTCGCCATACATTATGTCAAATTCGGTTTCGCGGAACGGCGGCGCGACTTTGTTTTTCACGACCTTAACGCGCGTGCGGTTGCCGACGATTTTATCGCCTTCCTTAATCGCGCCGATGCGCCTGATATCGAGCCGCACCGAAGCGTAAAATTTCAGAGCCTTGCCGCCGGTCGTCGTTTCGGGCGAGCCGAACATCACGCCGATCTTGTCGCGCAGTTGGTTGATGAAAATAAAACAGGTATTCGAGTTTGAGATAATCGAAGTCATTTTTCGCAACGCCTGCGACATCAGACGCGCCTGCAAGCCCATATGCGAATCGCCCATATCGCCGTCAATTTCGGCGCGCGGCACGAGCGCGGCAACCGAGTCAATGACAATCACGTCAACGCTCGCCGAACGCACGAGAGTTTCAGCGATGTCCAACGCCTGTTCGCCCGAATCCGGCTGCGAAATTAAAAGGTCGTCAATATTTACGCCCAGTTTTTCCGCGTAATCCGGGTCCATCGCGTGTTCCGCGTCAATATACGCGGCGATGCCGCCCGCCTTCTGTGCCTGCGCGACGACTTGCAGCGCGAGCGTTGTTTTGCCCGACGATTCCGGTCCGTAAATTTCGATGATTCTGCCGCGCGGCATTCCGCCGACACCGATTGCCGCGTCTAAACTCAAACAATTTGTCGAAATTGAGCCGACTTCTTCGTGCGGTTTTTCGCCGAGGCGCATAATCGAGCCTTTGCCGAATTTCTTTTCAATATTGGCGAGTGCCGCGTCAATCGCCTTGCCTTTTGATTCTGTTGCCATTTTTACTGCTTCTCCAGCCATTTTTGTTTTCTCCAAATTTAGAATTTGCCTCTAAGACAGAATGAAGTCTAACACAAAAATGAGCGTTTGTGAAATGATGTTTCAAGTGTGAAACAAAATATTTTTCAATTTTGATCGAATTGCGTAACTAAATTATAAGAAATCAGACGTTTATGCAAGCCGTTCGCGCGAAAATTATGAACGCATAAACCTGCACGAAGTAAGAGCGTAAACAGATAAGAACACATTTACTTCGCGCATACTCTGTTTACCAAATAATTCCGTCCGATTATTAAAGTCAGTTAGATTTTATTTTCAACAAATCTTTGACTGCTTTTACTCCGTCTATATTTTTCACAACAGAAATAGTTTTCTCCCTCTGCATTTCGTTCAAGACCGTTCCGCTGATTGTGACTACAGAATCGTTCACATTGAAGTCAATAATTGAATCGCGCAAATCGCCGGATGTTGCCAAAGCCGCGCGAGTTCTGAACCAAATCCAGGAATCGTCTGCCCCTTTTCCTATCGTGCCGCTTCCCGCATCTTTTTCATAATTACTGCGAGCCTTTTCATATTCTTCTCTGGTTATTTCCTGACTGCCGAAAATTTGATTAAGCATCGCGCCGAGACGATAACCGGCGAGCGCGATTTGTTCTTCGGCGATGTCGAACGCCATTTTTTTGTAATCGTTCGACGGCGGTTCGCCGAATTTTAAGCTCGCCGGATAAAGTTTGGTCGAAGCGATTTGGAAGCCTTCCTTTTGCCATTCGTCAAAATTTCCGAGCGCAAGCCTTTTCTGAAACTTCGACGGCGGATATTTTTTCATAATTTCTGCGGCAATCGGCGGTAGATAATCCGTGTCGCAGGCATCGTTTTCTCTGGCAATGTTGCGCCCGATGATCGAATCCCAAAACCAGTGCAGATTAAGCCGCGCATCGCCGGTCGCGTCCTTTGGCGAAAGCAGAAAAAGGTTGCCGCCCTGATCGCCTTTCGGCTCGTCTTTCGTGACGCGGGCCGAAGTGTGCAGCGGTTGATGAATATCGCCGCCGAGATGCAAAACCCACGCGAGCGCGACGGCTTTATCCGCGTCCGGCGCGGCTGAATCGCGCAAGACTTTATCGAATTCATAAAGTTTGGCGACGGCGTTTTGCTCGTCGGGCTTCATCTCCGCGACAAGCTCGACCTGTCCGTTTTCCTCGCGCCAGAAAGTATCTTTGTAATGCCAGACTCCGTGATGATATTTCTCGTAACGAACTTTGAAATTCTTGTCGCGCACGATGTCCGCCCACGTCGCGGCAATCATAAAAAGCTCGCGCTGTTTGGCGGCGACCGAACGCGAATCCTGCAAATAAAATACGCTCAAATCCGAATCTTCCGGCGCGGCGAGTAAGATTTTTATTGCTTGCGCGCGCGCCGCCGGGGTCATCTGTTCCCAGGCGATATACGCCGTCAGTTTATGTCCAGTGTCGTCCCACGCGCGCGCGGACAGAGCGCAGGCGAAGCTGACAACCGCCAAAAATAAAAACTTGACGCATAAATTTTTCATTCGTTTTTCTCCACAAATATTATAGATGCGATTTTAACGAAGGCGGCGGCGTAAGAAAAGCGGAAACTGCGGAATTGCCCGGAAATTAACTTTTTATTAAGGCGCGGTTGAGCTGACGGCAAACCAAAATGCGAATGCGTCATCAAATAAACTGCAAAACTCTCTCCGCGATGCGTCTAAGAATTTGTAAGAAGCGCGTCGGAGGTTTTATCCGAGGAGAAAAATTAAAATGCAGGCAGTTTTAGAAAGAAATAAATTAGCGAAATCAATCACGAATCCGAAGACCAATCACGCCTTCGGCAAACAAATCGGTATTTTCGGCAAACTTTTCGGTTGCTGGCATAAAAATCTGACGCGCCCGTTTACCATCGAAAATTTTTCGTATCAGGCGTGTCTGCACTGCGGCGCGCGCAAGAAATTCGACGCGCAAAATTTGAAAACAATCGGTTCTTTTCATTATCCCCCGGCAGTATCGCTTGATAAAAATTAAGCGGTCAAAATCCCTCTTTTATCCTGCTTGATCAACCTTACAAAGCGCGGCGCAATTTGCCGCGCTTTTTCTTTTTCACCATAACAGAAGAAATGATTGATAATTGACTAAAAAAAGGGCGCACCGATTAATTTCGATGCGCCCTTTTTTTGAGATTTCACCGCTTACACTTTGGCGAGGGCAATGATTTTATCCGGCGTTGTAACCACTACGCCGCCCGACTTTTCTTTGGAAACGGCGACGGCTTTCGGTTTGTTGACGCGCAGTTGCGCGTGCATCGGAACGATTGTTTCGCCCGTGCCGTTGATGTCGAAAACGCCCGCGCTCAGAGGCGTTTTTTCGTTGCGCGTTTCGTCAACGATCCAGAGTTGATAAGATTCCTTAGCCGCGTCGTTAGTTGAAAGTCCGTGCAGTCTGACGAAACCTTTCTGTTGCGAATTGCTCCACACGACATCGCCTAAAACTTCCTTTTCGTTTTTCGGATTCTTCAAATCGAGCCGCACCGCGTCGCTAGCCGATGCGAGCAATTGTTCGCGTTCTTCGGCGGCGGTCGGCGGCGGCTTGGGCGTTTGAACGGTTTCGGGAATTTTAACCGTTTCGGTCGTTTTTTGATTGCGTGTCGTCCAAATATTTATCGTCAGCGCGACACAAGCCGCGGCGGCGACCGCCCATCCGAACCATTGCCAGAATGAAGTTCGCGGCTCATCAGTTACGATTTCGACGACGTTCGCCGTTCTTGCCGTTGGATTATTCCGAATCGCGTTCGACGCGAAAGATAAATTTTTCGGCGATTCCTGACTTGTGCCGAAAAAATCTTCGGCGTTGGCGAAAATTTTCGCCCGTAAATTGGCGGGCATCGCGCCGTTCGCGTCTAAGCGGGACAAGCTGATCGCCGCCGCCGTTAACTCGAGCGAGATGTCGTTTTCCCAATCGGGAAATTCTCTTTTTAATTCCGAAAGTTCCATCGCTTCCTTTTCGTTCAAGCCGAAAAGCGTTTCGTCGCTAAGGAGTTCGAGCAGTTTTTCTTCAGAATTGTTCATACCGCCGCCTCCTTTTCCAAATCCGTATTACCCAAGCCTAAAAATTCTCTGACCTGTAACAGACCGCGCCGCGCGTGCGTTTTGACTGTTCCGAGCGGCATCGCCAGCGCGTCGGCGATTTCCTGGTGAGAAAATCCCTGGACGATTGAAAGATGAAGAATTTGCCTTTGTTCGGGACGCAAATTTTTCATTGCCTGTGCTGCTTCCTTCGCCTCGACGAACATCTGCGCGTTCAGTTCCTTCTCGTTAGCCGGTTCGGTCAACACGTCTTCGAGCGAATCGGTGTTCGGTCGGCGGTTGCTTTTCCGCAGCCGGTCAATCAAACGCCGCCGGGCAATCAGCGCGACAAACGTCGTCTCCGAAGCCTGCGTTTCGTCGAATCGGGCGGCGTTTTTCCAAACGTCTATAAAGATTTCCTGCACCGCGTCTTCGGCATCTTCAACGTCGGGCGATAAACGTCTCGCCAACGACCAGACCAGACCGCCGTAGGTATCCAAACAATCCTGAACGGCGGATTTATCTCCAGCCGCGATGCGTTTTAGAATAGCTTGAGCCACAAATTTTTTCCTTTAAAAAGGTTTCAAAAAGATAATTTTAAGCTACTCTATTTGACCGCGCTTTGCCAAGTCTGTAAGGGAAATTATAAACCGGCGCAACCCTGAAATTTTCAAATGAACGACGACCGTTCAATGCCGCACGTCGAAACGCCGTAAAAGCGAAATGATTATCTTCACAAAATCCGTCGAATTTTATGAAAAAGCGTTTTCGCCTCTTAATGAATTATTCGCTTGATATTTAAAATCAGATGCAGAAATGCGTGATTCTTTAGCGCAGACGCGGCAGTTTGGAGATGATAAAGATAATCAGCAGAGTCAAAGTCGTGCCTGCCGAGAGCAAACAAAACTGGCAGAAAGCCTCGATTACGAAGGCTTGCAGATAGATAAGCCAGGCGGTGAAAGTTGCCATTAAAACGACTTGAATGCCGAATATTTTCCACGTCGAACGGTTGCCGAAGGCGGCGAGAATCGCCAGCGCGAAGGCGACGAAATACGCCGCCGCGCCGAAAATTGCCAGCGGAACGCCGCCAACGGTCGCCCACTGGCTCGTCAAAACCTGTTCGCAGCCGTGAACGATGCTGCATTGAACCTGTTCGCCCGAATAATGATGAATCGTCAAATATATCGCGTCGCCCAAACCGACCAGCGCGACGATTGCCGCCAGCAAAGGCAGTTTGGCGATTTGATTACTCGGTCGGCTGGTTGATTCGGTATAAGCGTCGTTCATTGTTATTGAATAATTTATTTAGCGTTCGCCGTGACGTTTGCCGGTTGAACCGCAGGCTGATTAGCAGATTGATTCGGCTGCGCCGCGCCGCTCGATTTTTGCAGCTCGGCTTCGATAATCTGCCGCATTTTGGGAGTGTTCATTTGATCAACGGAAAGCTGTTTGCCGTTAATAAAAATGCTCGGCGTGCCGGTTAATTTAAGAGCCTGACCGCGCGCCATATCAGCGTCAACGCGCGTTTTCAACGGCAAACCGATTAAATCCGTTTGGTATTTATTTAAGTCGAGACCGATTTTCTGCGCGTAATCTTCAAACATCTTGCGCGCGTCGGTCGAATTCGCCCACGCCGGCTGATTGCTGAAAAGCTGGTCTTGCATCGCCCAGAATTTGCCCTGCTGTCCGGCGGCTTCGGCGGCGAGCGCGGCATCGTAAGCGTATTTGTGAACTTGCGTTAAAGGAAAGCTGCGGTAAATAAAACGAATGCGCCCGCCGTAAATCGAATTTATTTCCTTGATTTGCGGATGCACCGAAGCGCACGTCGGACATTGATAATCGGCAAACTCTTCGACCGTCACGGTCGAATTCGCCGAGCCGAGCGAATTTGTCGGCGGCGCGCCCGGCGGCGCGGAATTATATAACTGCATTAACGCCGCGTCGTCGTTCGGCTTTTTGTTCGTCGCAGTGTTTGTATTTGAATTAGAAGGCGGCTTTTTCGCATTTGAATAAAGCCACCAGCCGCCGCCGATTGCCGCGAGTAAAACCAAACCGATGATGACCAATGGAAGACTGCTGTTATTTGTATTTTCGTTACTCATATTTTCTCAATCGTAAATTATAAATCGCCGCCGTTAAAGAAATAAAAGAACGTCAATCGGCGAAAATTTCCACTTTAAAAAACGTCGCCGCGATAATCTTTGACCGAAATTATTTGACAATCTTCAGACGTTTTCTTTCGACGCGCTGTTCGCCCGAATTTTCGGCGATTTTCGAAACCTTTTGATAAATTCCGTCTGCGTCCAGCCCATATTTCGCCAGCAGCATTTTCGGATCACCGTGCGTAATTATTTGGTCGGGAACGCCCATTCGCACGACTTTTATTTTGTCGAGCAAATTGTTTTCCTCTAAAAGCTCCAACACGGCTGAACCGAAGCCGCCCGCCAAATACGCTTCTTCGACGGTCACGAAAACGCGCTTGGTCTGCGCCAAACTTAAAATCATTTCCGCGTCGAGCGGTTTGACGAAACGCGCGTTGACGACCGTCGTTTCGATGCCGTTCTGTTCGAGATTTTTCGCCGCCTCCAACGCCGGATAAACCATCGAGCCGAGCGCGATAATCGCCACATTGCCGTCCGCGTCGCGCAGAATTTCCGATTTGCCGATTTCGATTTTTTCGGGTCTCGCCGAAATGTCAACGCCGAAACCGCTGCCGCGCGGATACCTAATCGCCGCCGCGCCGTCGTGTTCGATGGAGGTCAGAAGCATATCGCGCAATTCGCCTTCGTCCTTCGGCGACATCAAAATAATATTCGGATAACCGCGCAAATATGCGATGTCGAGCAATCCGTGATGCGTCGGTCCGTCCGCGCCGACGATTCCGGCGCGATCCATCGCAAACGTGACGTTCAAATCCTGCAAACAGACATCGTGAATAATCTGGTCGAAACCGCGCTGCAAAAACGTCGAATAAATCGCCGCCACCGGCTTCAAACCTTCGCACGCCATTCCCGCGCAAAACGTCACGGCGTGCTGTTCGGCGATGCCGACATCGAACGCGCGTTCGGGAAATTTTTCGAGAACGAAATCCATTCCCGTGCCGTCGGGCATCGCGGCGGTCAGCGCGACAATTTTTTCGTCCCGTTCCATCAATTCGCACATCGTTTTGCCGAACGTTTCCGTATAAGTCGGCGGCGCGATTTTGTTTGATTTCGGCGACAATCCGGTTTTCAAATCGAACGGTCCGGTCGCGTGGTAGGCGTAATAATTTTTTTCCGGGTTCGGAAAGCCTTTGCCCTTCGTCGTCAAAGCGTGAACGATGACCGGACCGTCGTCAATTCGTTTCGCTTCTTCGAGTGCCTTGACGAGGCTGGCGACGTTGTGACCGTCAACGTAGCCGATATATTTGAAACCGAGTTCGTTGACCAGCGCGCCGGGCAAAACCGCCGCCGCAATCGCGTCTTTGACCGATTTGGCGGCGCGTTTGAGTCGCTCGCCGAAATGCGGAACGCTTTCCAGAGTGTCGCCGATGTCTTCTTTTAACTGCTGATAACTTTGCGCGCCTTTGATGCGATTCAAATATCTCGCCAAACCGCCGACCGCCGGAGCGATGGACATTTCATTATCGTTCAGCAAAACGATCAGGCGCGATTTCAAATGTCCGGCTTGGTTGATCGCCTCCATCGCCATTCCGCCCGCGAGAGACGAATCGCCGATGAGGGCGCAGACGTGAAAATCTTCGCCCTGTTTATCGCGGGCGACCGCCATTCCGAGCGCGGCGGACAGCGAGGTCGAAGCGTGTCCCGCGCCGAACGTGTCGTATTCGGATTCGTCGCGCCGCAGAAAGCCGGAAAGACCGCCGTATTGTTTGATCGTGTGCAATTGGTCGCGTCGTCCGGTCAAAATTTTATGCGCGTAAGCCTGATGACCGACATCCCAGACAAGCCGGTCATCCGGCGTGTCAAAAGCGTAATGCATCGCCACCGCCAGTTCGACCGCGCCCAAAGACGCGCCCGTGTGTCCGCCGACGCGCGAGGTAGTTTCAAGAATAAATTGGCGCACTTCGTCGGCGACTTCCTGTAAATCTTCGACGCGCAGCCGGCGCAAATCCTTCGGCGAATTTATTTCCGATAAAAATCTCATTTATATTGTTGAAGGCAATTTAATACTCAAACTTTGCATTTTACTTGCCGCGCCGCAAATGTTCAATGTCAAAGCGGTTGTTTAGAGACGAACGCTTTTCAAAAACTTAAAGTTCGCTTTATGTGAAACGGTAAATTCAACCGTTGACATTTCTTTACATAACCGCCTGAAAATCTTTCGACTTTTTACGATTTTTTCGCGTCAAACAAACCGTTCAGAGCGAAAGCTAATCTTAAAATTTTCAAAGAGGTAAAATCAGATGTCATTAAAACATAAAATTGTTTCGGGTATTGCTTTGACGTTTGCCGTCGTCGCTTTCACGACTTTTGCGGCGGCGCAGGATACGACGACGACTCAAACCAATCAAACCGATTCGACGCAGAGACAGGAAAGAAATGAGCGGAGAGGCTTCGGCAAGCGCGGCGGAATGGGCAAAATGCGCGACGGCGACCATAAAGGCGGCGACCGGATGATGATGCGCTCGCTCGGAAAATTGAATTTGACCGACGCGCAGAAAGCGCAGACGAAAACTATTTTCGACAATTTCCAAACTTCGACGCAGCCGCAGCGCGACGAAATGGGCGGCTTGATGATGAAAAAACGCGACGGCGTAATCACTGCTGATGAAGAAAGCCGCTTTAAAGAACTCAAAGCTCAAATGAGAACTTCGAGCGAGCAAATGCATAATTCGATTCTGGCGATTTTAACCGCCGAACAGAAAACGCAGCTCGACCAGATGAAACAGGAAATGCAGCAAAAAATGCAGGAACGCCGGCAAAACAAAATGAATCAACAGCAAAATCAGCCGACCGCGCCGCCGCAGAAGAATTAAACGAGAAGCTTAGGCTTCACAACTTATTTCACGAAAAAGGCGAAGACGACGAATGTTCGAATCAATAAACATCCGTTGTCTTCGCCTTATGTTCAATTTTCTCCTTTTAATCTCAAACCTTTCGGAAACGTCAATTAACACCTTTGCCGGTTCAGCATCATCGTTCAATTGGAAATATTAAATGTTTTGTAAAATTTCCAACGTTAAAACTCTTTTGTTGACTTATATTTACACATTAAAATTATCAGAAAAATTCATTGACGTTATTGTTTTTATCTGATACAACTTGACATTATGTCCACATAATCACTTGCAACGCTTCAAAATTATATGTTCGGGGAAGAGAGCCGGCATCCAGCCGTGAAAATTGTGAAATCATTTCTCAATGCAAGCTCGAAAACTCCGGTTAACAATCTGAAAACGAATGATTCGTTCGATTCCGCCGCGCGTGAATCGCTGGCAAATTTCCAGAAAAGCAAAGACTTAAGCCCGACCGGTCTAATGGATTTGAAAACCTGGTTCGCCATCGGCGCGGAAATGAATCCGATTCAAATCAAAGAAATTTGGGTGGCGGATCGAACGGCGGGCGATTTATTATTGCTCGGGTATCGCTCGAAACTTCCGTTCTTCGGTAAAAACCCGAATAATCCGCTCGGTCTGAACGGCAAAGTGCAAACAAAATCTCCAATCGGCGTTTATTCCGCGGAGAACAATTTTACCTTTACGGTTTATGTCACCGCGTTCGCGCCGTTCGATTGGTTCGGACCTTTGAATGCGTCCAGAGGCGACGGAAAAGTACGGCGTTTCTGATTTGATAGATTTGCCACATACAGACTACGCGCAGAATCAAAGATGGTTGCTTCGCCCGGAAATCATTCGTTTCCCTGGTCAGTAACAAAAGCGTCAACGGCAACAGATTCGTATTTAATTGTGCCATCCTTGACGCAAGCTCCGATAATAGGAGTTGCGCCAACATTACGCTTGAAAACGGAAAAATCGAAAGGCACGGTCGCCGATGAAGACACGGGCGATGAGCAGCCCAACGGATTATACCGTGAGGGAAATTCAATTCGTTATCATTTTTACGGCAACGACGACGCTTTCGCGCTGTGGGGCGACAACAGCCTTTTGACATCGGACATTGATCTGCACGCCAATATAAACTTTGAATACGCCTGGCAATCTGATCCGAAAAAAGTTTTGATGAAGGCGACCGGAAAAATTACCGGCGATCAATTTCCGGCGGTGGAAACTTATGTTCTCGACCGGATGGGCAACGGCATGATGCTCGGTGTCTGGCAAGTGAACGAAGGCGACGGACCGGTTTTTCTGCGCGACGGCGGTTTGGGCATCACCGGCGATAAAAAACTTCCGATGATTGATATTAATACTACAATCACAGTTGAGAACGGTTTGTTCAAGGGCGTTCAAAGATTTGGAAAAGATGTTTCGCCCGACGAGTATAATAAACAGTTCACCGATTTATCGCCGGTTAAAGTCGGAACTTTTATCAAGCAGCGCGGATATTTGCCGACGCTTCGTCCGAGCAGTATTTGGGAACCGTAAATTTTTATTGAGCTATATGATAAAATTCAAGAAATTCATCGTCTTACTAATAGTTTTACTAAATCTCTCGTGCGTCTCGTTCGCCCGTGCGGTCAAGGTCGAGTATCTGATTCCCGAAGGCTTCACCGGCGGCGTGATCCTCGTCTTCAACCAGCCGGACGGCATCACGCCGGAAACTGGTAAAGACGGCATGATGAAAGATCAATTCTCGAATGTCGAATTAATCATATCACGGTTAAACCAGTGTTTCGATAATCAGCTGATAAACATTTCATCCTTCGGTATAAACGCGGGCAATCCGTTTCGGCGCGGTCGATAATCGCCGGGTTCTAAAATCTAAAGACGAATGCCAATCAAAAAAACGCTGTTCGCGCTCGCATTTATTTTTTCGCTCCCGCTTTTTTTAACTCTCGGACGATTTCTTGATTCCCGTAGGTTGCCGCTAAACGCAGCGGGGTTATTTTTTTAAAGTCGGTGAATCTGGTCGGTCCGATTTTTTGATTTAAATCGGGTTTGTATTTGAGTATGACCTTGACCAAATTCGTATTTTTATCGAAAATGGCGTTTGCCAAAATATTTCTGCCTTCAGCATCCTGCGCGTTTATGTCAAATCCGTGATTGACTAAAAAATCCAGCACGTCCGTATTTTTTACGTTTGTTATGATCGGCGGCGCGTCGGCATTAACCTTTAACTCGGCTTGATGTCCGGTCAGCAGTTTCAACATTGCAATGTCTTCGTTTGAAACCGCCGTCATAAAATTTGTTTTCGATAATACCGGCGGTTGATAGGCATCAAACGAATGTTTGTTCGCATCCGCGCCGTATTCCAAAAGCAATCCGGCAATCTCGGTGTTTTTCTTATCAACCGCTTTTCCTAAAACCGTTTCATAATAATTCAGTGTTTGATAATTCGAATCTTTGACAAACGCATTCGGATTCGCGCCGCTGACTAAGAGTCGTTTAACTTCCGGCGCGTTTTCAGCGTCAACGGCATTGATTAATTCCGCGTCACTCGCGCTTGCGTTCATTTCAAGCGACGCTTTGGGAAGCGGAGTGGTCGGCGGTTCGGGCGGCGGCTCTACCTGGCTATTGCCCGGCGGTGTCGGCGAAGCAATGACCACGATATTTTCTGAAGCGGCGTGAGAATCGGCGGACGCGCGGCAGCCGGCAAAAACCGAAATCGAAATAATTAGCAAAGCAAAAAAGCGGTATTTTTGCATATTATTCATTTTGATCCTGATAATACTTAAATGCCGTGTCATAAATTCCTTTCAACACGCTTAACTTCAGCGCGCGCTGCGGTTTCCCTGCGTTCGGTCCTCGCGTATGAAGAAAACGACTGGTCGGATTAGTTTCGGGATCATTGCCGGTCAGCGCGAAGTTCGGGAAACTCGCCCATTCGGTACTCGCTTCTTCGACGGCTGCCGGAAAATTGTTTTGATTTAAAGCTTGTAAAATTAGAGGCTTATTTCTCGATATATTCCATGCACCGAAAATCTCCTGCGATTCGGGTGTAAAATCGTATAAGCCTAGAACTCTCTGGGCAATCGCCCACGTGCCGGGAATTGCCTGATAACGCCCCGAAGCAACGCCGCCCGGATGATTATAAAGGTCAGAAGCCAATTTCGGGCGTTGCGGCGTTCCGCCCATCATTACGCTGTAACCGCTCAGTGCCGGATCATTGTCGCCGTCGGTTCCCTCGGCGAAGGCAATTACCTCGAGGAATGCCCGAATATTTGATTGCCTTGCTAATTGTTGCATTAGCCGACCGAGCGCGGTCAGCATTTTTCCCTTCGTATGTTCGACAATGAACTTGAATTGCTCGAACGTAATCCGCGCGTCAAGTGCTTCCTTGACGCGCGGATCTTCATAATTATAGCTCTCATTAGCAAATACTTTTTCTCCGACATCCACGCGCGCGACGACGAATATTAATTTCTCGTAATATTTGCTGTCCGGTTCTATCTTAATGCCCCGATAGATTGTCAGTTTGTTTTTCGGAAGACGAATTCTGTCGCATAGACGCGACCAATCGTCAATGGCGATTTGTGTCGAAGGGCTGACAACGCCGGTTTCACGAATGCCGGGCGCATTATAATCTTCTTGAGCCAGACTGCTCATAAAATGATAGCCGCTTTCGGCTTGATTGAGCAGCCACTGTATTATTTTTACATCTTCCAAATTGTTTACGCCGCCTGAGCCGACGCTGGCTTTGATAAATGCCATTTAATTTTTCCCCAAAATATGGCTGTCTTAAGTTTTCAGACGGAGAGCTAACTTCTATTGATTTAATAATTATAAAAACAGTTGCGGTTATCAGTGTGACAATAACAAAATACAAGAGAACTATGAGCAAAGTACATCAATATGACGTTTACCCGAATTTTCATCCATTCAAGTAATACTTTTTTCTAAAATCAACCGATAAACATTTCGTCTTCGGTGTAAACGCGGTCAATTTGTTTTGGCGCAGGCGCGAATAATACTTCCAGTCCTTTTCGCACGCCCGCCATTACCGCTGCGAGTTCGCGCGCCGGTTCGACGATTTTCGTGTTGATAAAATCGGTCGTCGTGACGACTTTATGCTGCGTCTGGTCAATCGTTTGACTGACCAGCGCGACTTTATCCTTCGCCACAATCGCCGTTTCGCCGACGAGCTGTTTAATCTCGCGGACTTCATCTTTGACGAGCGCGGCTGATTCGGAAAAGTATTTTGTCGCCGTTGCAAGATTGTTGGAAATTTCCGTAAACTGCACGGAAATTTCCTTGCCCTGAACGCTCATCGCGTTGACCTGCGTGAGCAGCGGATCAATTTTTTCCTCGACGCGCGAAACGGTCGCAATCACTCGTTTGACGACAATGGCAATCGCTACCAGAGCGATTGCCATTACCACAAAACTAACGGCGATCACGATTGACGCGATCATTATCCAGAAGATGGGTTCACCGGCGTTCATAGTTTTTGATTTTTATAATTTTTAGTTCATTTTTAGTTCTTCGTATCTTTCGGCGCGTTCAAAGCCTTATCGCCTTTAACCGGATAGCTCGGACGACCTTCGGAAATCGCCTTCGATTCGTTGCGGCGTTTTTCGTCGGTGTAGGCTTCTTTTCCGGCTTCGAGCGCGGCTGAAAACGGATTCGACGCGGAAGAAACCGCGCTTTTCGCTTTGTCGGCGATTTCTCCGGCTTTGTCCTGCGCGGTCGAATAAAGATCGCTCGCCTTACTTTGCGCGGTCGAGTAAAGCTCGCCCGCTTTGTCGCGCGAAACTTCGTAATAATCACCGGCTTTTTCGCCGACTAAAGCCGCCGTTTCCTTGCTTTTCTCAATGCCTTTGCGCGTTGCGTCGGCAATGTCGCCGCGCAATTCCGTGCCTGATTTAGGCGCGAAAAGCAGCGCGAGCAGCGCGCCGATGCCGCCGCCGACCAATAAATATGTTAATTTCGTTCCCGCACTCGTTTCGTCTCGTTCGTTTTCGTATCTCATAAAAACATCTCCTTGTTAATTGACTGTATCAAAATAAAACAAATTTTCGATAAAGTGAAATATAGCAAAATTCAAGCCAAGTGAAAAGTAACAGAAAAACGGATTTTATCAAGTTGAGAAACGAAATTTTTCGCTGCGATGCGGTTTAATTTTAACCCTTTTCCGCTTTGATTGTGCGCGGAATATTTTGTAAATCCGGCAAAAATTCTATTCGCCGCCAGGTATTTTTATCGAACATTTTCTCGACCGCCCTTGCCTGACCGAAACCGATTTCCATTAACAAAAATCCGTCTTCAATGAGAAAGCGCGGCGAATCAACGATGATTTTTTCGATTATCGAAAAGCCGTCTGCACCGTCGGTCAAAGCCGCCGGCGGCTCGAAATCACGCACTTCGGGCTGCAATGTTTTTACGTCTTCGACCGAGATATACGGCGGATTGGAAACGATTAAATCGAATTTTTCTTCAAGCAGAGAATCGAAAACGTCGGAAACTTTCAATTCGAGCCGCCCTGAAACCCGATGAATTTCCGCGTTCTTTTTCGCAACCTTCAGCGCGTTTTGAGAGATGTCCGAACCGATTGCGGAGGTATTTTTCAGCGCATTCAAAATCGAAACGGAAATGCAGCCCGAACCGATGCCGACTTCGCAGAATTTCGACGGTTTGTTTTTCAAAATTTCAATCGCCGCTTCGACGATCAATTCGGTTTCCGGGCGCGGAATCAAAACGTCGTTCGTGACGAGAAAATTAAGCCCGTAAAATTCCTGTCTGCCGACGATATACTGAAACGGCTCACGGTTTGCGCGCCGCCCGATAACTTCGTCAAAGCGCGTTTGTTCTTCGGCGGATAATTCATATTCGGCGTGCGCGACGAGAAAAGTTTTGTCTTTGCCGAGAGCGAAGGCGAGCAGCGAGGCGGCTTCGCGGCGCGATTCGGCGATGCCTTTGGCGCGCAAAATTTCGGCGGCGATGTTGAGAATTTGCGGGATATTCACAAATTTATCTGGCTCCGTCGCCGCGCAGAACGGCGGGCAAAGTCAGCAGAATAATTTTCAAATCGAGCCACAGAGACCAATTTTCGATGTAAAAAAGATCAATCTGCACCATTTCCTCGAACGTCAGACGATTTCTGCCCGAAACCTGCCACAAGCCCGTGATTCCGGGTTTCATATCGAGCCGCTTGCGGTGGCGCAAATCGTAATCTTCGACTTCATAAGGAATCGGCGGACGCGCGCCGACGACGCTCATATCGCCGATTAAAACATTTAAAAATTGCGGCAGCTCATCGAGACTGGTGCGCCGCAGAAATTTGCCGAAACGCGTCACGCGCGGGTCGTTTCTGACTTTGCCGAAAACGGGTTTCGCCGCGTCGCCCGCGTTCGCTTCCGTTCCGCCTTCGATGTTTTTGCGATATGCTGCGCGGTGCAATTGCTCGTCCGAGTCGGATTTCATCGTGCGAAATTTGTAGCACAAGAATTTGCGTCCGTCCATTCCGACGCGCTCTTGCCTGAACAAAATTTTGCCCTGGGAATCTAATTTGACGAACAGGGAAACGGCGAGCCAAAGCGGTGAAACTAAAATCAAAACGACGGCGGAAATGATGATGTCGAAAATCCGTTTGGCAAACTTTTCAGCATCCGACAGCGGTTCGCGGAAAAGCCTGACCATCGGCAAAACGCCGATTTGTTCGACGCTCGTTTTTTGCGGCAAAAAGTTATATAAAGACGGCGCGAGCCGAAATTCGACGCGCCGCTTGCGCCCGATTCGCATCATTGCTTCAAACAACCGCTCGCCCGGCACATTTTCGTCGGTGATGATAACTTCCTGAATCGCTAATTTATCAATCACTTCCGGCAAATCGTCGAGCGTCCCGACAATCGGAACATTCGGATTTTGGATTTTGGATTTTGGATTTCGGATTTGCGCGTCGTTCGATCCGGCGATTCGTAATTCGTAATTCGTAATTCGTAATTCGTTCTCGATCACGCCGACGACGCGATAACCCAAATCGGTGCGTTTTTGCAATTCCTGAATCGTCTGGATCGCTTCGCTGTTCGTGCCGACGATTAAAGTCGGAATCAAGTTAATGTCGCGCGCCCGCGCAAGAGTTTGCACGCGGCGCAGAACCAGATGAAACGCGGAAAAAGCGAGCAGCGCGAAAACGAAATCGAGCGCGAACACGCCGCGCGAATAAGGAAAATCGCGGAACGCGAAACCGCCGCGAAACAGAAACGTGAAACTGACGATTAAAAGCGAACCGACCGCGACGGCTTTGAAAATTTTTATCAGCTCGTTGACGTATGAAAACGCGCCCTGCATACGATAAACTCTCTGATAAACGAGCATCGTCAAGCGAATTGCCACGACGAAAAACAAAACGCCCGCATAGGGCTTGAATTCTTCCGAGAAAGCCCACGCGCCGTTGGCGAAAACCGCGTCGCCTTCGCGCACGACGAAAGCCAGCATAAAACACGCCGCCGCCAGAAAAGCGTCCGCCGCGAACATCAAAAATTTGACGAGCGGCATCACGAACGGCGGCACGCGGTTTTCCGTTTTGACGAGTTCGATTCGGGTTTTGACGGCGGCTTCGGCTTTCATCCGGCTTATTTGTTTGTATGCTAAACCGCCGTTTCTTGCAAACGACGAGCGGCTGACAACCGAACGACGGTGCGTTATTCTTTTTATTCGCTTTAATTCAAACAAAACGAATGAACATTTTAATCACCGCGCCGAGTCTCGACGAAAAGGAAAACGTCAGCGGCATTTCGACGCTCGTTCGCCAGATTATCAAGCGCGGCGCGGCGACGTTTTATCATTTTCAAGCCGGAAAACGCGACGGCGAACGAATCGGGGCGCAATGGATTTTACAGCAAATCGTTTTAATTCCGCGTTTCTTGCGAACGATCCGGCGCGAACGAATTGATTTGATTCATCTCAACACGACGCTCACGCCTTTGGCAATCGTCCGCGATTTCGCGCTCGTCGCGGCGACGCGAATTGCCCGCCAGCCCGTTCTGCTGCATCTGCACGGCGGACGTTTTTTGATGGAAGATTTCCAAAATCGCGCGCTCGCCGCGATGACCGAAAAAATGTTTCGGCGCGCGCAAAAAATTATTGTGCTAAGCGAAATCGAAAAACAAAGTCTGACAAATCGCCTTCAAAATCTCGACATCGAAGTTTTGCCGAACGCCGTCGCTTTTGACGAAGCGGTGCCGTCTGAGCGCAAATTGAAAACGGAAAAAACGATTATCTTTCTCGGACGATTGCACGAATCGAAAGGCTTGGCGGAAATCGTCGAAGCGTGTCGAATTTTAAAAAACGAAAATTTCGATTTCAAATTCCGATGTTTCGGCGCGGGCGAAGCGAAGGATTTTTTCGTCGCGGAAATGACGGAAATTCTCGGCGAAAACTTTTTTTACGGCGGCGTGGCGGGCGTGGCGGAAAAATGGAAACAGTTGGCGGCGAGCGACGTTTTTTTGTTGCCTTCGCGCTACGGCGAAGGCTTGCCCGTGGCGATGCTCGAAGCGTTGGCGGCGGGCTGCGTCGTCGTCGCGGCGGATGTCGCGTCCGTTCGCGCCGTCATCAACGACGGCGCGAACGGATTTTTGGTCGAACCGTATAATGCAGCGCAGGTTGCCGAAAAATTGAGAGATTTGCTGCTCGACAAAATTGATTGGAAACATCTGCGGGCAAATGCGCGGGCGACCGTCGAAACGAATTTTTCGATTGACGATTACATCAAAAAACTCGAAAAAATCTACGCGGAAATTTCTTCGAGCCGTAAATAATCTTGTCGAAAATCGAATTCTATTTTTGCGACGAAACGCGCTCGACCTCGGCGTTCATTTTGCCGGTCAGCATATAAAAAACCATTTTGTAATCCGAGATAAACGACCAGAACGGATATTTAAAGGTCGCCGGTTGATTGTGTTCGACGAAGAAATGCGAAATCCACGCGAAGGCGTAGCCGACGACGAAACAGAGCGGCAAATAAATCCATTTTCCGCTTTGAAAAATCCAAACGAGCAGAACCAAGCCGAGCGTCGTGCCGACAAAATGCAGAAGACGCGTCAAAGGCTGCGCGTGTTCGGCGACGTAATAATCCCAAAATTCCGCGTATGTTTCGATTCGCTCGTTTTCCGTTTTCATAAATTTCAGTTCGGCGGCGGACGAATTTTCGCGTCCGCCGTTCTTAAATGGATTTGTAAAATTTAATTTACACGAGCCGCCGCATTTTGAAAACCCCGCGCTGCCCGCGCCCTGATTTCGTCCAAATTTTCGTCAATTAAAAGTTTCCCGTTTTCATAAACGACGCGCATCGCCGAATCTGCGGCGAAGGATTTTTCGTCCGCTTCGAGCTTGACGGTTTCATAATTTTCGTCTCTGCAAACTAAATCCAACCGCCCGCGTTTGCTGCGTTTGCCGCGGTCGGTAATCGGTTGTTTGTAAACGTCGCGCCATTCGCCGTCAACGACGATTGCCGAACATTTGTAAGCGAATTTCAAAGTGTCGCGGTCAATTTTTTGCAGCAGCGAGCCGCCGATGCCGAACGCGATGTTCGAGGCGGAAAATCCTTCGGTTTTCAGACGCTCTAAAATCTGCCGGATCGAATTTTGATTCACGCCGTCGCCTTGAATGATTCGCACGTTTTTCAAAACCTTAAAGCCTTTGGAATTAATTTCACAACCGAATTTTTCGGCTAGGATATCAGCGACCTTTGAAACGACTTCGACCGGCTCGCCCGAATCGGGGCGAATCACAATCGTTGCGCCCGAATCAATGACTTTCTGTTTGAGCTGTTCGCCCCAAATTCGTTCGACGGCGTTGTAAATATTCCACGAATCGGAAACGACGGCGACGATTTTTCCGGGTTTGGCAAATTGTTCGAGCATATTGCGATACGCCTCGATTTCGTTTTCTCTACCCCACGACGTGATCGTCGAATGTTCCGCCGCCGGAATCGAAAATCCCGCCATCGCCGCGCCGTAAAATTTGCGGTGCAGAAGCAACGCCGCCATCGTGTCGGTTCCCATAAAATTGACGAGATGCGCCGCGCCGCCGATTGCCGCCGTCTCTTGCGAAGATACGCCGCGCGCGCCGAAATCGTGAACTTTATAAGCGATTTCCGCGTCGGCATCGTCCGCCGTTTCTCGCAAAAATTGATAAACGTCTTTTTTAATTTGAAACGACTGCGTGGCGACCGTAATCGCATACCAAACGCGCAGAAGCTGCGTTTCAAACCAACTGCCGATCCACGCGAATTCGTCATCAGTCGTCTCGACCGTCATCAAAACATTGTGCAGCGGAACGATCGCGCCTTCCGCGACGCTACGAATTCGCAGAGGCAATTTGCCGTCGTGCCTTTTAATCAAACTCGTCCAGCCGTCGTAATTAAACGGCAAACCGTGCGCCTCGATCACCTCGCGCGCTTCCTCGACCAACGCCTGCGTGAACGGCGCAAGAAAATAATTTTTCAGCAAATACTGCAAGCCGAAAAAAACGGTTTCATTCCAATCTCTGTCGCTGCCGCGCGATTCGAGATAGTAAAACGCTCTGGTCGTATTCGGCGGATATTGCAGCCAATGACTCGCTTTATACGAATCCGTGTCAATTATTCTGTTAATTTCAAACATATTTTTTTCTCCAATTTTCGGCTTTCTCCCTGAAAGCCTAATTTTTTAAACACATAGGGACATAAGGAACATAGGTATTGCTTTCTATGTTTCTATGCATTTGAAACATTCCTAAATTCCCAAAAACCATTTCACGATTTGCAAATGATCTTCAAAAAATTCGTCTTCCTTTTCGCCGAGCGCGGACAGCGGCAGCCAGAAGGCTTTCGCCGCATCGTCGCCGCCTTTGACGCGCGGCAAGCCGTCTTTCAAACTCGGTTCCAGTTCGATGTAGTAAGCGAAAGTTACCGTTCGTCCGCGCTGCGAGCGTTCGGGATGATCGAAGGCTTTTTGATTTTTAATGCTGCCGCGTAAAACTTGCGACGGAAGTTTGATATTTGTTTCTTCTTTTAATTCCTTGACGGCGTTGTCTTCGAGCGTTAAGCCGCCCGCCAGAAATCCGCCCGGTAGCGCGAGCAAACCTTTACCCGGCTGATGTCCGCGGCGGATGACGAGAACGTGTCCGCTTTGCACGACGACCGCATCGGTCGTGATAAACGTTGGCTCGAACGGCACGCCGACGAAGCGCGTGTCTTCCCTGTATTTTTTCAGGTAGGCGAATTCCTTTTGCAAATTCGGGAAGATTTCCGTCTGCTTGAAAACGTCGAGCGCGGCGGCTGCCTGCGGCGGCAGAGATTTTTTCCAATCATCTTTGCCGTCGAAAAAATCGGCGCGAATGTCGGTCGCGTGGATGCTTAAAAGTTTTTTATCGGCGGTGTAAAATTCCTCGAAATTCCACTGCGGAAAAAGATTTAAGTAATATGAGCTGCGGTCTTTGAAAAATCCGACGACGGCAATGCGCGCGTGTTCGGTTTCGTCGGTTATTTCCGCGACGATGTTTTGAATCTCCGCCGTCCAAACGTGGTCGTTATACGGATAATCACGCACGCTCCGGAAAATCAGACGGTTTTCCTCCTGTGGAAAACAGGCGCGGATAATTTCCTCGCGCATCGCCGGCGTGAAAGGGTTTTTCACGTCGGACGCGCTGCGCGCCGAGCCTAAAATCACAATCGTTTTTTCGGCTAAAGATAAACTGTGTTCGATTAATTTTTGATGTGCTGAATGGAAGGGCTGGAAACGTCCGATGACGATTCCGAAGTCGTATGCTTTATTCATTTTCCTGCAACACTCTCCGTGTTCTAAATTTTCGCCGTTCAACCCGAACGACTATTTCACCAACATAAACCCTTACGACGCGTTTGGCAAATCGGTTGCAGATTTTTTACAGGAGCGCGGACGGCTCGTCCGCATCGAGCGCGACAGCGCGAAAGAAAAAGCGTCGGTTAAAACTCAAGTCCGAGTTTGCCGACGCTTTTAGATTGCTCGCGCAATCTTTGCGGACGAGCCGTCCGCGCTCCAAATAAAACTATTGCGGCGTTAAAATCACTTTGCGCCACGTATCTTTTTCCGTGTTGAATTGATCGTAAGCGCGCGGCGCGTCCGACAAATTCAAACGATGCGAAATGATAAACGTCGGATCAATTTTGCCCTCCTGAATCGCGTCGAAAAGTTTCGGCATATACGAATGCATATTCGTCTGCCCCATTTTAAATGTCAGACCTTTGCCGAACGCCGCGCCCATCGGGAACTTATCTAAAAATCCGCCGTAAACGCCGGGAATCGAAACCGTACCGCCTTTGCGACAGCAGAAAATCATCTGCCGCAGAGCGTGCGGTCTATCAGTCGCCAGAAACAACTGCGCTTTGGCGTAATCGAGCAACGAATCGGGCGAAGTGCCGTGCGATTCCAACCCCACGCAATCAATACACGAATCGGGTCCGCGACCGCCGGTGAAATCCTTTAATTGTTCGTGAACGTCTTTATCATCGAAGTTAATCGTCTCCAGATTTTTGCCTTCGTTGTATTGCATTGCCTCGGCGAGCCGCGCTTTATAATGATCAATCACCACGACCTTTTCCGCGCCGAGCAGAAACGCCGATTTGATGGCGAATTGTCCGACCGGTCCCGCGCCCCAGACGGCAACCGTGTCGCCTTCCTGAATGTTGCAATTTTCCGCCCCTTGATAACCGGTCGGGAAAATGTCCGACAAAAATAAAACCTTTTCGTCTTCGATGTCATTCGGAACTTTGAACGGTCCGACATCGGCGAACGGCACGCGCACGTATTCGGCTTGACCGCCCGCGAAACCGCCCATCATATGCGAATAACCGAACAGTCCCGAACCCGAAAATCCGTAAGCGGTTTCGGTCGCTTCCGGGTTCGGATTCGAATTGTCGCACGCCGACCACAATTGCTTTTTGCAGAAAAAACAATTTCCGCAGGCGATTGTAAATGGCACGACGACTTTATCGCCCTTCTGCAAATTCGTTACGCCTTTGCCGGTTTCGACGATTTCGCCCATAAACTCGTGTCCGAGAATATCGCCCGCCTGCATCGTCGGAATATAGCCGTTGTAAAGATGCAAATCCGAACCGCAAATCGCGGTTTTCGTGATTTTGATAATCGCGTCGCGCTCGTTCAAAATCGTCGGGTCGGGAACCGTTTCGACTCTGACATCGTGTTTTCCGTTCCAACATACTGCTTTCATAATTTTTGTTCTCCCTTGTGCTTATTTCGCGGGGTCGTGTCCCCAATTCATCAATGAATATCGCCAATTCGTTTCAGTCACATCGCCGTCCGGTCGTTGCGCTAAGTGACGATGAACGTAACCGACGACTTTGTGGATATGCTTCAAATCGGCGGCGGTATATTCAGCCTGTTTTTTACCGAGAATTTTGATGATTTTTTTGCCCGACTGATGACCGACTGATTCGCCGTCTTCGTCGTCTTTATAACCGACCCGTTTTGAATCTTCGGTTTTCAACCATTCATCCAATTTTTTCGCCGACATATTGACCGCCGATTTGAATTCTTTAATTGCTTTTTTGTCTTCGTCCGTCATTGCTTCTCCGAATAAATTAAAATTTTAAGCCTTCGCCGCTTTCGCTTTGTCTTCGGCGCGACCTGAAGGCTGACCTTCGACTTTGATAATTTCGCCCGCTTCCATAATTGATTTCAGGCGGCATAAATCGCCGTAAACCTGCTGGCTCGGTTCTTCGCCGAATAATTTGGCGAACAACGCGCCGAGCGCGCCGCCCGGTGCTTCATAAGTTAAAACGACGCGCACCTCAGTTCCGCGATTGACCGTCGGATTAAATTCAACCACGCCCGAATTCGGAATGTCAGAGCCTTCTTTTGATTGCCAGCCGATGCGTTCGTTTTCCCGGTCGCTCGTGATTTCCGCGTTCCATTCGACGGTCTGGTTGAGCGGTGCTTTCGCCTTCCAGTGCGAAGTCGTTGCGCCGGTCGTCTTGACCGATTCGAGATGCGCCATAAATTGCGGCAAATTTTCAAAGTTGCGCCAGAATTGATAAATCTCGGCGGGCGATTTGTTGATCGTGACCGATTTTTTGACGTGAATTTTGCTGCCCGGCAAAAGATTGGCGATTGACGAATTTCCCTTTGCCTTCGCCCCCAAACGTCGCGGTTGCTTCGATTGGTCGCCTGCCTTGTTTATATCCATCGCGTCGTAAACCTGGCAATGTCCGGTCGCGCCGCGCAAAGCGAGTCCGCCGCCGAGAATCGAAAGAACAGCGCCGAGCGCGTCGCCGCGTTTCACGCCGTAAGTCAGCAACGCACCGCCCGCCGCGCCCGAAACGAATCGTTCGGTCGGGCTGATGTTCACGTTAAAGTTTGTCAAAATGTCCGTTATTGATTTTTCCTGTGCCATAAAAAATTCTCCTTCCCTTGCTTGTTTTTAGATTAAATTTTCATCCGGTTCGAGTTCGTTATTCTGCCGCGCCGCTTCGTCAATCGCCGTCGTCAAAAACGAAGGCGAAACGGCGGATTGGCTGTCTTTGCCGAGCGCGTAATTTTTGCCGATGCCGCCCGGCGCGGGCAAAATCTGATTGACTAAATTTGAAATTCCGGCGGTCAATTCGGGAAACAGAGCGTTTGCCGTCGCCGCCATTTTCGCCTGAATCGAAATAATTAATTCCGCGTTGCCGCGCCGTGCCGCGTCAACGATTTGCCGCGCCGCGCGTTCCGCGCCGATTGACGAAACCGGCAGCGCGTCGCCGATGCTGAACCACGCGAATTCCTTTTCGTTTTGACCTTTAAATGTCGCGTTGACGTGACTGCCCGTCCGCATCAAGCCGGGACAAACGGTCGTGACGTAAACGCCGTCTTTTTCGAGTTCGACGCGCATCGCGTTCGACAAACCGACGAGCGCGAACTTGCTGGCGCAATACGGCGCGAGATGCGGCACCGCCATTTTTCCGCCGATGGAAGCGATGTTGACGATGCGACCCGCGCCGCGATTTTTCATTGCGGGCAAAACCGCCTGCATCATATAAAATGCGCCCCAGAAATGAACCGCCAGCGCGTTTTCAAAATCCGCCTGCGTTTGGTCTTCCAACGCGCCGACCTGAATCACGCCCGCGTTATTTATCAAAACGTCAATTTGTCCGTAATGATTGCAAACCGCTTCGACCGCGCGCGTCACTTCGAATTGATTTCGGACATCGCAAACGATTTGAAAAACCGCCGCGCCGCGCGAATTCAAATCCGCTTCGGCGCGTTTCAATTCGTCCGCGTCTCTGGCGCAAACCGCGATTTTCGCGCCTTCGTCGGTGAGCGTTCTGGCTAAAACCAAACCAAGCCCGCGCGAACCGCCCGTGATTAAAACGACTTTGTTTTGAAAATCGAAAGCCGGACGCGATTTTTTAAATGTCGTGTACGCCGCCAGCGCGCCCACGCCGACCGCTGCCAGCCACCAACCGGTTTTTGATTTATTTTGTTCAGTCATCGTTAGAATTTATTTCCGCGGTTGCAATCAGAATGCCATCCGTCGAAAAAAATATTTGTCGGCAAGCGGACAAAGCCGTTTCGCGCGAACCGATTCGAGCGTGATAAAATTCCACGTATGGCAGAAAATTTATACGTTCCGCAAACTTCGGACAGAAAACGGATTTACGACGAAATCGCGCCGCAAATCGAATCGCTCGTCGCGGGCGAAACCGATTTGACGGCGAATCTTGCCAACGTCGCCGCCGCGCTCAAAGAAGCGTTCGGATTTTTCTGGGTCGGCTTTTACGTCGTCAAAGAAAATCAACTCGTCCTAAACGCTTTTCAGGGACCGGTTGCCTGCACTCGAATCAATTTTAATCAAGGCGTTTGCGGACATTGCTATACAAAAAAAGAAACGATCATCGTTCCCGATGTCGAAGCGTTTCCCGGTCATATCGCCTGCAACACCGCGTCGAAATCGGAAATCGTTCTGCCCCTTTTCGACCCGAACGGCGCGGTGTTGATGGTCCTCGATGTTGACAGCGATGAGTTAAATAACTTCTCCGAAATTGATGCGAGCGGCTTAAGCGCGATTGTCAAAATCATCGAAAAATTGCTGTAAGAAAATTTTTTCCGTCCGATTTTAATTATCAAAAGGGAAGTGATAACATTTGTTTTTACATTCTATAAGGAAAAATTGTAATGGATAAATTTCTTATTCGCGGCGGACGACCGCTGACGGGAAAAGTCGAAATCAGCGGCGCGAAAAATTCGGCTTTGCCGTGTCTCGCGGCGACGCTTTTAACCGCGGAAACCGTGACTTTGCATAACGTTCCGTATGTCAAAGATTTGATAACACAGAGGCGGCTTTTGGAAGATTTGGGCGCGACCGTTTTAACGCCCGATCTGCACACGCACAAAGTCAGAGCCGCGCAAATCGAATCGTTTGAAGCTCCATACGAACTCGTCAAAACGATGCGGGCGAGCGTTCTGGCTCTGGGTCCGCTGCTGGCGCGTTTCGGACAGGCAAAGGTTTCTTTGCCCGGCGGCTGTGCCATCGGCACGCGCCCGATTGATTTGCATCTGAAGGCGTTCGAGCAACTCGGCGCGGCGGTTTCTCTGGAAAACGGAAACGTCGTCGCCCGCGCGCCGAAGGGCAGACTTGTCGGCGCGGAAGTTTTCTTTGATAAAGTAACCGTGACCGGAACGGAAAACGTAATGATGGCGGCGGCTTTGGCGAAGGGCGTGACGACGATTCGCAATGCCGCGCGCGAACCGGAAATCGAAGATTTAGCCGCGCTCTTAAATAAAATGGGCGCGAAAATTACCGGCGCGGGAACGGAAACGATGATCGTCGAAGGCGTTGAAAATTTGGACGCGGCGGAACACACGATTATTCCCGACCGCATCGAAACCGGAACTTTTATCGTCGCGGCGGCGATGACGAACGGCGAACTGGAAATCGAACGATGCGAGCCGCAACATCTGGCAGCGGTGATTGAAAAATTGCGCGAAACAGGCGTTGAAATCGAAGCGAAAAACGAACAAACGCTCATCGTCAAACGAAGTGAAAAAGGCTTGATTGCAAAAGACGTAATGACCGAACCGCATCCGCTTTTTCCGACCGATATGCAGGCGCAATATATGGCTTTGATGACGCAAGCGGCAGGCGAATCGAAGATCGTCGAAACGATTTTTGAAAACCGTTTTATGCACGCCTCCGAGCTGGTCAGAATGGGGGCGGACATTTCGATTTCCGGCAACACGGCGACGGTTCGCGGCAAAACCGATTTGAACGGCGCGCCGATTATCGCCTCGGATTTACGCGCGTCGGCTTCGCTCGTTCTCGCCGCACTTGCGGCAAGCGGCGAAACTTTGATTGACCGCGTTTACCACATTGACCGCGGCTACGAAACCATCGTTGACAAACTTCGCAAACTCGGCGCGGACATCGAACGAATCAAAGACGGAATCGCCGCGAGCGCGTAATTAGCAGCTTTCCAACCAAAATTAAACAGAAGGGAAGCTGCCGATTTTATTTTTGATGGTTCAGAGGCGCGCCTACTGCCCGCCGCTGCCGCGCCTGTGCCGTGAACGGCGGGCAGTAGGCGCGCCGCTGAACCGCGCGTTTTTTATTTTTGAGATAGATTCTAATGAAAATATAACCGCCGCCTTATAACCGCTGCCTTAGATAAAGACGGCGGTTATAAGGACGGCTTTGAATTCCTCAATTATTTAACCGAAGCAGTCGAGCAAAAAACCTTCGGCAATCAAATTTGCCGAAGGTTTTTTGCTGTTTAAAACGTAATGCCGATTTGCCCTTGAATCGAGCGCGGCGTAAGAAAATGCGTTCCGCTGAACGTCGAATTGAAATTATAAAGCGCGTCCTTATTCGTCAGATTGATAAAGGTCAGCCGCGCCGAAAACTTCATCCGGTCGGTGCGAAGTAGATTGTCCGAACCGAAACTCAAATCGAACAAATTGCGCGGCGCGATGCGCGGCGGATTCGTGTCGTCGTTTTCGGTCCCGTCCGCCGGAATGCGAACGCGCGTCGCGCCGCGATTCGTCGCGCCGCAAAATCTGATCGGATTGTCGAGCGTCGCCGATTGTCCGCCGCAGAAAAGTCCGATCTGCTGTTGTTCGTCCGCGCTGAATCCTAACGCCGTCTCGTAATCCGGCACTGCGCCGGAAACCAAACCGCTGTCGTAACGATATGTGAAATTGACGAACGGCGCGAATTTTTTGAAGCCTTTAAATTGGTCGAATTCGTATTGAACCTGCGTCGTCTGCTGAAACGCCTGATCGTGGTCAATGCGAAAAACGCCGGTCGGCAAATCCGAATTGAAAAATAATCCGCCCGATTCCGGCGGGAAAAACCGCGCTCTGGTGTGTCCGGCGGTGAAAAACGCGCTGATGCCTTTATAATTCGTCAAATTTACGCGCAGCGAAACGCCGTCAATCTTCGATTTGTCCCACGAAATCGGAAACGTAATCGGCGTATTCAAAAGCACGTTGAAATCGTAGGCGTTGCGCGTAAATTTGTTGAAGTAATCAATGTCGGCAACGATGTATTTGCCGATGCCCTGCTGAATTCCGACGTTAAATTGATTGCGTCGTCCGGGTTGGAGCGGCGCGGTGCTGACATCGCCGAACGCGCCGTCGGCGAAACCGTTCGCGCCCGCCGCGTTCGAGAAAATTAAATTTTCGTTATACGGCGTTTCAAAATTTCTGGTGTAGGACGCGCGCAGAACCGTGTTCGTCGGTTTGAAAAGATACGACGCGCCGAGCCGCGGCTGAAACGCTTTGCCGCGGCTTAAACCGTTGTAATTATCGAAACGCAAACCCAGACTGAGCGTCAAACCGTTTTTGAAATTCAGCGCGTCCTGCACGAAAGCCGCTTCCTGTTTGATGTCGGCGCGACCGTTAAAGCGAAACAGACTGCCGCCGCGCGTCAAATCGAACGCCAGCAAACCGGGCAAAAAATCGGCGTTCGGCGTTGTTCCCGCGCCGCAGATCGTTCCGCTGACGGCATTGCCGTCCGCATCGAAACACGGCGCGTTGAATTCGGGATCGGTGATGCCGAACTGAAAGCCTTCGTTCAGAAATGTGTGCTGAAACTGACCGCCGAATTTAATATTATGAATGCCTTTGACGTATGAAACATCGGCTTTGATGCCGGCGTTGGCGAGCCTTCGCTGCTGGCTGATGGTTTGCGTCTGGTCTGCAAACGGATTCGCCGACGGGTAATAATTTATCTGGTCGAGCCGGAAATACGGATTGACGGTCAGCACGGTCGTATTGCTGAAAATATGCACGTAGCCGGGCGCGATGTTGATTGATTTGACGCGCTGTCGCTGGTCTTGTCCGAGTGCCTGCTGATCGTATGTGTTGGCGATTTCAAATTTATTGCGGGCAATCGAGAAGTTTAAATGCAGCGCGTCTTTTCCGGTCAAGCTGTAATCGGAACGATTGAAAACGCTGAAGGAATTTCCGTTGTCGTGCAGATTGACGAATTCCGGCGAGTCTAAAAAACGATTGGAACGCTCGAAATTGACCGCCGTAAAATTGCCGAATTTTGCGTTGCCGAAACCGTATGTGCCTTCTTCCTGAAAAGTTCCGAACCGCGCGAAGCTCGAATCGAAGCTGCCGAACGGTTTCGGCGCGTTCAAGCCCGAACGGGTAATCGCGTTGACGACGAGGCTGCTTTTGTCGCCGTATTCGGCGGGTGTCGCTCCCGTAATAACTTCCAGAGACTGAATCGCGTTGGTCGGCAGTTGCGTCGAAAACGCCTTCGATTGCTGATCGGTAATCGGCTGGTTGTCAACCGAATACTGCGTCTGCGCGTGGTCGCCGAGCGGATGAAAAAAACCGTTCGAATCGGCGACGACACCGGGCGAAGTCTGCGTGATGACATCGCTCAAACCGTTGCCGGGCGACGAAACGGGCAAACGATTGATCAGCGTCTGGTCAACGTCGGTGTGCGTCGTCGGAATATTTTCGACGACCGTCGCGTCGGCGGAGACATCAACCGTCGCCGTGTTGCCGCTGATCATCAAAGCAATCGGAATCTGCATCGGAACGGAATTTCGCACGACGACGTTTTGCGCCGCGTTCTGAAATCCGCTTGCCGAGACGGTGATTTGGTAATTGTTCGGCGGCACGTTTTGAAACGCGTAATTGCCGTTTGCGTCGGTCGTCGCCGCGCGTTCAAATCCGGTTACGGCGTTTTTGATTTTAACCGTCGCGCCGCTGACGATGGCGTTGTTCGGGTCGGTAATCGTTCCCGAAATCGTGCCGGCTGTTCCGAGCGATTGGGCGAACGCGGCGGACGCGGCGCATAAAAATAAAAGAGCGAAAATAAACTTCCCGGCGATAATTTGCATTGACATATATTTATTTCTTCAAAGAAAAACTCGTAAAGAAATAAGCATATGTTTCGCGCCGAATTTTGACATTACATTTTTAATCAACGGTCGGAATTCGGAAATGAACGGCGGAATTTTGCGTCTGAGCGGTTTGAAGAAATTACAATTTCAGAAGCCTTTCGCGCAGAATCCGCGAATGCAGACGGCTCGAAGAAATTTCCTGATTGTTTTTGAGCGCGATGAGAAAAGTTCCGCCCGGCAGCGGCGCGATGCGATTGATTTGTTCGAGATTGACAATCGCGCTGCGCGACAATCGCACGAATTTATTCGCGTTGAGGCGCGCTTCCAAATCTTTGAGACGAAAATTGATCGTGAATTTCCGGTTGTGAAAATCGGTAATATGCAAAAGTTCGCCGTCCGCGACAATCGAAGCGATTTCGTTGACGGGAAGCAAAAGAATTTCGTCTTTCGTCCGAATCGGAATTCGTTCGAGATTATTCGGCGGCGCGTTTTTTTCGTAAGCGGCGACGGCGTTTTTCAAATTCGCCGCGTCAATTTGACGAAAATCGTTTTGTTCGAGCCGTTCCAATGCGCGATTGACGGTTTCGCGCAGACGCGCTTTTTCGATTGGTTTTAAGAGATAATCCACCGCGTTGACATCGAACGCCTGCACCGCGAATTCGTCGTAAGCGGTGACGAAGGCAACGAGCGGCAGCTCGGATTTCTTTAAAATTTTGACCGCTTCAAGACCGGAAATCTCCGGCATCTGCAAATCGAGCAGAGCCAAATCAGGCTTTACTTCTCTGATAATCTCAATCGCTTCCGCGCCGTTTTCGGCTTCGCCGACGATTTCGACATCTTCGAAATCCTGCAAAATATTTTTCAGAAAATGCCGCGCCGGGCGTTCGTCGTCGGCGATGATGACGCGCAGTTTATTCATAAAAAATTATTTGCCGATGCGCACTTTCTCGCGGTATTGATTGATGGCGACGTAGGTCACTTCGGCTTCGGTCACGCGCACCGCGTTCTGCCCGTGCGAGCCGAAGCGTTCGGCTTCGACGACGACTTTGACCGTAATCGAAGTGTTGCCGATTCTGGTCGCTTCGGCGTAAAAGCTCACCAAATCGCCGATAAAAACCGGCTCCAAAAAGACCACTTCCTTCATCGCCACCGTGACAAAGCGGTCGTGGCGGGTCGTTTTGACGGCTTCCACGCCGCCCGCCACGTCTATGTAGCTTAAAATAATGCCGCCGAAAACCGTGCCGTGCGCGTTCGTGTCGCGCGGCATCATCGTCAAACGGATGGCGACATCACGCGGTTGTTCGGCTTGTTCGTTTTCCATAAATTTTACACGAATATTTTTAGCCGCGAATTACACGAATGAACACGAAATATTTTATCTAAATTTATTCGTGTCTATTCGTGTAATTCGTGGCTAATTTCTTTTAGTGTCCAATCGCGCACCGCCGCTTTTAACTCGTTTAGATGATCGTCGAAAAAATGCCCGCAGTTTTCAAAAACGATTAATTCTTTTTCGCCTTCGAGCCGCTCGAAAAGCCCGCGCAAATCGGCGAGCGTGCCGAATTCGTCGCGGTCGCCGTGAACGAAAAGAATCGGTCGGCGGTTTTCCTTTAAAAACGAAAAATCGTATTTATCAACCGGCGTGCCGATGCTGATTAAATGCCCGATGCGGTCGTCGTCGAGCGCGACTTCCAGACCGACGCGCGTGCCGAAAGAAAATCCCGCCAGAATCGTCGGTTGGTTCGGATAATTTTCCGAAAGAAACGCGAGCGCGTCTCTCACGTCGTCCTTTTCGCCAACGCCGTCGTCGTGCGCGCCGGTCGAATTGCCGACCCCGCGAAAGTTAAAGCGCAGCGCGACCATTCCGGCTTCGACCAGACCGGCGGCGGCGCGATAGACGACTTTGTTGTGCATCGTTCCGCCGCCCAAAGGATGCGGATGACAGACGAGCGCGACACCTTTAATCGCGCCGTTCGGCTCTTTCAAAATCGCTTCGAGCGAACCGTGCGTCGCCGGAATTTCCAGATTGCCTTTCGGATACATATTCTTAAATTTTCGATTTTAGATTTTGGATTTTGGATTAGCAAATGCGGTTTCGTTTTAATGTCACCGCGATTGACCGAAAGCGCGCCGGTTTCAGATTTAATGACTAACCGGAATTACCGCCCGGCTTTGTAGAAAACTCAGCGACATTGGAAAATAAATTAACTGTTCATTATTCACTATTCGCCGCTCACTTTTAAAAAGGAGTTTCTCTGTTTCGATAGTGAACAGCGAATAGTGAATAATGAACAGTTTAGGCGCGTCGCAACAGTTGTTTTCCGAAGCCGCGCGACAAATTTATAAATGATAGTTTGGGTAATGATTAGCTCTTTCGTGCAATTTCGTGATAATTTTTTTCGTAGAATTTAATTCAAATTGTTATCATAAAATCTTTATCGGATTATCATAAAATCTTTATCGGAATGGAAGAATTACAGGCGGAAACGCCTCTCGTTATTGAAGAAAGACCTGCCGCGAAACAAACCTGGCTGCAATGGTTCGGCACCGACGAAGCGGTCGCGTGGGTTTATTTGATTTTCGGTCTTTTGGCGACCGCGTTGCTGATGACGCTTTTGCAATTTTCGACCGACGCGATTTGCTGCGGCGATTGGGACGGTTATTATCACATACGCTGGAGTTCGCTTTTATGGGAAAATTTCCGGCACGGCAGATGGCTGCCCGAATTCGTCTGGCTGCCTTTGACCGTTCTAAATCCGCAGGATTACGCCGATCATCATTTTCTTTTTCACCTTTTGCAGATTCCGTTTCTGTGGTTTTTCGAGCCGGTGATGGCAGCGAAAATCGCGGCGGTTTTTTACGGCACGCTGGCGATTTTTTCGGTTTACTGGTTGATGTTTCGCTACAGAATCAATTATCTGCTCGTCTGGCTCGCCGCGCTTTTGATTTGCGCGAGTTCGTTTCTGTTTCGCATCAATATGGCGAAGGCTCCGCCGCTGACGATTATTTATACGATTCTCGGAATCTATCTGCTTTTTGAAAGAAAATACGTCTGGCTTCTGCCGTTGATGTTCGCGTTCGTCTGGACTTACAGCCTGTTTCCGCTGCTGCTGTTCGCCGCGATTTTCTGGACGCTGATTCTCGCCTGGAACGAACGCCGTTTTGAATGGCGACCGCTTGCCTATACCGTCGGCGGAATGGTTTTAGGCAATATCATCAATCCGTATTTTCCGCAGAATCTTTGGCTGTTCGCCGAGCATTTTCTCGAAAAATTTAAAGTCGGTTCGGATTTCGTCGTGTCGGTCGGCGGCGAATGGTATCCGTATTCCGGTCAGGAATTGCTGATGAATTTTCCGATTGCCCTGATCGCAATGCTCATCGGTTATATTTTGTTCGCGCCGAAAAACGGCAAGCTGCCGGAAAAGGCGACCTTCTTTTTGATGTTCGTCACCGTTCTGCTCGTCGCGCAGTTTCGCTCGAAACGCTTTGCCGAATATTTTCCGCCGTTTGCGGTTCTTTTCGCCGCGTTTAGCTGGCGCGATTTCTTTCTGCCGATGACGAAGACAAGCGAAGTCGAAGCAGCAAATTCCGAGACTGAAACGCGGTTTGAACACACTGCGGCGGGCGAAAGACGAGCCGTTCAATATTTTCTCAAACAAGCCGCCGTTTGGATTCTGGGCATATTTTTAGTCGTCTGGCTCGTTTATAATTTGCGCGGCGTTGATTTTGCCGGGTTTAAGGAAGACGGATTGATTGCGACTCTGCGCGGCAACGAGCCGAACGAAAAATATAAGCGCGCGACCGATTGGGCGAAGCAGAATATTCCCGAAGGCGAGCGAATTTTTAACTGCAACTGGGACGATTTTCCGAAGCTGTTTTTCTTTGACCAAAAACATAATTATGTTTACGGACTTGATCCGAATTATCTGTTCACGAAAAATCCCGAACTCTCGAAATTAATTCCCGACATCACGAACGGCAAAATCGAAGAAGCCGCGCCGATCATCCGCGAAAAATTCGGCTCGCGCTGGATTTTCAACGACGCGAAGGAAAACGAAGAGATGACCGCCAAATGTCTGGCGAGCGGCTGGTGCGAAATGGCTTATCAGGACGACGAAGCGATATTTTTGAAAATCCGCGATGCAAAAGGCGAACCGCCCGCCGCTGCCCGAGACGACGCGCCGCCGACCGCCGAAGAAGAAAAACAGCTTGAAGACGAAGAAAAGGCGGCGAACGCGAAAAACGCCAATCAAAATACGAACGACGATGACAACGAAGATGAAGAAAATTAACAAAGGCTCTCGGTTTTTAATCGGACTTTTTTTCACCGGTCTGATTTTTTGCAACGGCTGCGGCAGTCAAACAATTGAAAAGGTCAGCTCCAACGCCGCGGCGAACGAAAATAAATTAACGGCGTTTGAAAGCGATTTGGAAACGATGCGAACCGCCGGTTTTGAGTATGTTTTCGTCTTCCGGCGCAAAGATGGCGGCGCGTTTGACGGCGAAGATCGCAAATATTTGAAAACGAATTCGCCCGCCGAAACCAATCGTTTTATCGCCACCGACGACGACAAAGCATTTATTGCCGGTTCAAAATACAAATTTCCGCCGGAAAATCTCGAAGTGTTGCGCGCGCGTTTCGACGTTCAGAATTTTTCGGCTGAACCGGCGAAATAAATCGCTCAAATTTTAACTTTTGTGATTATAATTCAGTCGTATTGCAGGTAAATCGAAACGAAAAATTTATTGGGAGAAACGTTTATGGCTGAAAACAAAATCACCGAAACAATCAAAATCGTCGCCGGTGAAGAAAATAACGATGTCGAAGTCGCCAAGCCGGCGCAGAATGTCGTTCTCGATCCGTCAACCCCGTCGGCGCGTTCAATCGTGCGCGTGGTTTTGATCACACTTTTGATTGTTTTCGTCGCCGGTTTCGTCGAATCTATTCTCGCTTCGCTGACTTATCTTTTTTTCCTGATTATTCTGTCAATTTTTTTCGCGTATTTAATCAAGCCGCTCGTCGAGATGATTCGCCGTCCGTTTGAAAACGTCAGCTATGATAAATATATGCCGCGCGGCGTGGCAATCGGGCTGGCGTATCTGCTGGTTTTTTCGGTTATCGGGCTGGCGGTTTTTTTGCTGACTCCGATTATCACCGAACAAGCCAAAGAGCTTTCGGTGAATTTGCCGAATTACGCGACTTCGTTTCAAACCCGCTTTCGAGATTTAAGCACCCGTTACGAACGATACAAAATTCCTGAAGCGATGCAGGCGCAAATCAACGAAAAAACAGGCGTGATTGTCGCTTTTGTCGGAACGCAACTCACAGAGTTTTTAGTTGCTCTGTTTTCTTATCTTCCGTGGCTCGTTTTAGTTCCGGTGCTGGCATTTTTTATGCTCAAGGACGCGAACCTTTTTCGCCTTTCGCTGCTGCGCGTTTTTCCGAGCGGCAGTTGGCGCGCGCGCGTCGAAGCGATAATGCACGATGTCAATACGACGCTCGCCGCCTACGTCCGCGCTCAGATTACATCGTGTCTTTTAATCGGCACGCTCTGTACCATCGCGTTTTATCTGCTCGGCATCAACTACGCGATTTTGCTCGGTGTTTTAGCCGGAACTTTTGAATTCGTGCCGCTCATCGGACCGCTGACGATTGCGGTGACGGTGATTACCGTCGCCGCGCTCGAATCATCTTCAGAGGCAATCGGCGTTGCCCTATTTTTAGCCGTTTTGAGAATTTTGCAGGATTACGTTTTCTACCCGCGCATCGTCCGCGAGGGAATTCATCTGCATCCTCTGGCGATTATTTTGTCGGTCCTGGCGGGCGAGCAGGTCGCCGGAATTCCCGGCGTTTTTCTCTCGATTCCGGTTGTCGCGCTTTTAACCGTTTTGTATAAACACATTCTCCAACACAGCGGCGGCACGGGTCTCGTCGCCAATATTCTCGCGCCGAAGGATTTAAGCGAGGGAAATTAACGAATTCAAAATGTCATACACCGCCTGGCTCGTCGCCTTCTTTTTTATTTTGTGTTTTCTGGTTTTGCTGGTTTATGTTCTGGTTGTCAGAGCGTTTTACTGGGGCGATAAAAAAGAGCCGCTCAAGAAAAAATCGAAGGCGGCACAGGACACAGAGAAAAAATAATCCTGATTATCTGACAAATTTGTCAATCAAAATAATCGTTTCGTAAGAGATGGCGGCGATGACGGCTGCCATCGGAATCGTTAAAATCCAAGCCCAGACGATTCTGCCCGCCACGCCCCATTTAACCGCCGAAATTCTTTTCGCCGAGCCGACTCCGACAATCGCGCCGGTGATCGTGTGCGTCGTCGAAACCGGAATGCCGAAAAAAGTGTTGGCGGCAAGCGTTAACGCGCCGGCGGTTTCCGCGCAGAAACCGCCGACCGGCTGAAGTTTGGCGATTTTCGAACCCATCGTTTTGACGATTCGCCAGCCGCCGGTGAGCGTTCCCAGACCGATTGCCGAATGCGCCGCCAGCACGACCCAGAGCGGAATCGCCGGAAGTTTGCCGTCCGCCGTCTTCGCTAAAAATCCGCCTGAAGCCAGCACGACGGTGATAATTCCCATCGTTTTCTGCGCGTCGTTGCCGCCGTGTCCGAGCGAAAATGCGGCGGCGGAAAAAAGCTGTCCGACACGAAAACCGCGGTCAATTTTGGAAACCGAAGTGCGGCGAAAAATCCAAAAGACTGCCAGCATTAAAAGATAACCGAGAGCCGCGCCGATGAGCGGCGACAGCACGATAAACGAAATCACCTTTATCCAGCCGTCGGCGATCAAAACGGTCGAAGAGCCGGTAACGCCGAAATTCCTGACGTAGGAAGCAATCGCCGCGCCCGCGTAACCGCCGAACAGCGCGTGCGAACTCGACGAAGGAAGTCCGAGATACCAGGTTAATAAATTCCAGATAATCGCGCCGACTAATCCGGCGAGCAAAACATAAAGCTGTTCGCCCTCGGGAATTTTGGCGATGTTCACCAAATCGCCGCCGATGGTTTTGGCGACGGCAGTTCCAAAAACCAGAAATGCGATGAAATTAAAAAACGCCGCCATAGCGACCGCCGCGCCCGGCGAGAGAACGCGCGTCGAAACGACGGTGGCAATCGAATTTGCCGCGTCGTGAAATCCGTTCGTATAATCGAACAGAAGTGCGATAAAAATAATGAAAACGACAAGCGCAGTGGTAGCTTCCATAAAAAGTGAAAAGTGAAGAGTGAAAAGTCAAAAGTAAGGAAAAATTATCATTTTTCACTTTTCACTTTTCACTTTTCACTGGATTAAGTGTGTTTCAAAATAATACTTTCGACAATGTTGGCGACTCGTTCACAGCGGTCGGTAGCGTTTTCTAAAATTTCGTAAAGCTCCTTCCATTTAATGACATTCATCGGTTCGATGGTCTGATGAAAAAGCTCGCCGATAGCGCGGAAATAGATGTCGTCGGCTTCATTTTCAAGCCGGTGAATTTCGACGATATGCTGATTCAGCCCGTCGGGCTTGGAAAGCATCGAAACGGCGGAATTTATTTCTATCGCCAAACTCTGAATGACTTTGGCGAGACCTTTGGCGTGATTGCTGGCTTCTCTAATGTCATACATCAGAATCGCGCGCGCGCCCGCGTCTATGTAATCGCAAACGTCGTCGAGCGCGACGACGAGCGCGAAAATATCTTCGCGGTCGAACGGCGTGATAAACGATTTGTTGAGCTTGGTCGTAATCGTATGCGTCAGCTCGTCGCATTCGTGTTCGACATCTTTGATGCGTTTCGCATACGCTTCAAAGTCGCCTTTTTCGCTTTGCATCATTTCGACCAAACCGTTAGAAGCAAGCTGAATTTTCTCGGTCATCTGCGAAAAAAACGTAAAATATTCGTCTTCGCGCGGCAGTAAGCTAAAAGCCATTTTTGTTAAAAATCTCCGTTAATTTCTGAATTGCGATTGAAGAAAATAAATATACCCGAAGCGGCGCGATTTTGTCTATAGACCTAAATTTCGATGTAACAAATCTGTAACATCGAAATTTTCTGTTTCGCGATTGTTTCGCGCCCGCTAAATTTTCCCCGCGCGCTCCAGTCCGTCGCTCAATTCGCTGCCGCGTTTTTCAACTATTGATTTGTGTTCTGGTATAATGTTTGCAAAGCGACAGGCAGGTCTTGCCTAATAAAAAGGCAAACTTTACATTATTCCGTTACATCTGAAAAAGGCGTTATGATTCGGATTGATAACCAACGCAAGTTTCGTTGATTAAAAATTCCTGCGGAATTCGAGAAAAATTTGGGAGAAAAGATGAGAAAAATTAATTTAAGCAAAAGCGTCGCGGCAATCGCGCTGGTTTGGACGATGATTATGATGCCGCTTGCGGCTATCGGGCAAACGCGTATCGTCGCGCCGAAAAATAAATACAAAGTGCAGGACGACATAAAGCTCGGGCAGGACGCGGCGCGACAGGTCGAACAGCAAATGCCGATTTTAAGCGATGCCGAAGCGACGCGCTATGTGCAGCGCGTCGGCGAGCGTTTAGCCGCCGCGATTCCGGCGGAATATCAGCATCCTGAATTCAGATACACGTTTGAAATCGTCAATGCCAGCGACATCAACGCTTTCGCCTTGCCCGGCGGACCGATGTTCGTCAACCGCGGAATGATCGAAGCGGCAAAAAACGAAGGCGAAATGGCAGGCGTGATGGCGCACGAGCTTTCGCACGTCGCGTTGCGGCACGGCACGGCGCAGGCGACCGAAGTCAACAAACCGATTAATCAAATTCTCGGCATCGGCGCGATTTTGGGCGGCGCGGTTCTCGGCGGTCAGTCGGGCGCGCAGCTCGGACAAGTTTTCGCGCAGGGATATTTCACGAAATTCAGCCGCAAATACGAAACGCAAGCCGATACTTTGGGAGCGCAAATTATGGCGGAAGCCGGTTACGACCCGCGCGATCTGGCGAATATGTTCAAAACCATCGAAGCGCAGGGCGGCAGCCGCACGCCCGAATTTTTGAGCGATCACCCGAACCCGGAAAATCGCTACGAAAACATCAACCGCGAAGCGCAAATGCTGCGCATCAGAAATCCGGTGCAGAATACGGCGCAATTCGAGCGCATTCAGAGCAAATTGCGCGGAATGCCGAAAGCCCCGTCCACGGCGCAAATCGAGCAGAGCGGACAAGGCAACGGCAACGGGAACGGCAGCGGAACCAGCACAATGTCGAACGGCAAATACGAAAGCCGCGTCGAATATCCGTCGTCGCGCGTCCGCAGCTATAACGGCGGTTTCGTGACGTTCAGTATTCCCGATAATTGGCAGACCGTTTCCGAATCGCAAAGCGAAGTTTGGTTCGCACCGCAGGGCGCATACGGCAGCAACGGCATCACGCGCGGAACTTTGGTCGGAACGGCGCGCGGCAACGGCGGAAGTTTGCAGCAGGAAACCGAAAGTTACGTCAACGGAATTTTGCAGGCGCAGGGCAACGATTATCTGCAAGCCGACGGCGATTATTCGCGGACGACCATCGGCGGACGAAGTGGTCTCGGCATCGTTCTTTCGGGACGTTCGCCGATCACCAACCGCACCGAAGTAACGAGCATTTACACGACGCAGCTTCGCAACGGACAATTATTCTATATCGTCACCGTCACACCCGAAAACGAATCCGCGTCCTACAATTCGGCGTTCCGCAATATGCTTCGCTCGATTCGTTTGAACGGGTAAAAAGGGGAAAAGGGAAAATATGAAAAAGGGAAAAAGTTTCGTTGGGAAGATTTAACGAAACTTTTTCCCTTTTTAGTTTAACTTTCCGAATTTACCGTCAGAATCGGTTGCAGTCAGCGAATTGTCAGACTGTTATGATGTAAACGCCGAACTGCAAATGCTGCGATTAACCACCCGCTAACGCAGGCGGTTCTGACCTTTTAAAAACATCGCACGATAGACCGGTAGATTCTTTTCTTCAACCGCCGATTCGCGTTCGGTTTTGACGGGAAACGGATTTTCCGCGATTTTAGATTCGCGCAGATTTTGGTTGGCGCGAAAAATCTCGAACATTTCTTCCGCCAGAAAATCTACGTCGGTTTGCACGAAAATTTCGCCGTCGGTTTTTAAATGCAAAACGACGGTTGTGACGAGGTTTTCGTCAACCAGCCGCCGTTTGGCGTGTTTTTTTTTATACCACGGATCGGGAAACTGAATCGTCACCGTTTGCAAAACACCGGCGGGCAGCTTCGCCAAAAATTTATCGAGCGAATGCGTCGCGTTGTTAAATTCGTAATGCAGATTCGTCAAATCGTTTTCTCTGGCGATGCGGTTGGCTTCGATGACGAGCGGCTCGCGGATTTCCACGCCGAGAAAATTTTTCGCCGGTTCAATCTGCGCCATTTTCAGCAAAAATCTGCCGCGTGCCGCGCCGATGTCGAGATGCAGCGGCAAGCTCGCGTCGGCGAAAATTCGCTCGATTTCAACCGGCTGCGGCGCGAAACGATAAAACGGGGCGAGCGGATTGACGTGTTGGTGAACTCTGACTCTCGGCATACCTGAAAGGGAAAAATCAAATTACTCCGAAAATCAATAAAATGCTGAAAACGCAAACGGCGAGAAACGTGCCGAGCGCGGCGAGTCCGGCGATTTCCGTCGCTTTGCCGACCTCGCGCGGGTCTTTGTATAAATCTTTCGGAATCTGCACAAAACCGTATACCGCGCCGACGATCAAGCCGCCGAGATGTCCGTAATTATCAACGGTTTGATTGAGAAAAATTCCGTAAAGCGCGATAAATCCGATGTTGAAAAGCATATTTTTGAGAAACGCGTCAGAGAGAAGTTTGCGCCGCAGAAAACCGTAAACCGCGAGATAACCCAAAAATCCGACGATGCCGCCCGACGCGCCGACCGAAATGCCTTCGGGCAAAAATATCAAGCTCAAAACGCCGCCGCCGATTGCCGAGAGCAGAAAAAAAATCGCCAGATGAGCGCGGTTCGACAAAGTTTCGATGAGCTTGCCGAGAACGTAAAGCGCGTAGCAGTTTAGCAGAAGATGAATCGCGCCGCCGTGCAGAGCCGCGCCGGTCAGGATGCGCCAATACTGACCTTCGACGAAAAGCGGCTTGACGAAACCGGCGCGTAAAACGGATAATTCGCCGCCGTTTAAAATCGAATTGCCGCCGTCAATCGCGATTTGCGCGAGCGACACGGCGACGAGCGCGGCAATCAAAATATACGAATAAAAGGGAACGGCATACTGCGCCTTTTGAGTCGGTTCATTCGGTTCGCCGCTGTTTGCGGTTTCTTTCACTTCGGTTTGATATTGCAAAGACATAGTTTGATTTTAGATTTTGGATTTTGGATTTTACTATCTTGAGATTTTAGAATTTCAGGCTTAGATGTTTGAGATTTTAGAATTTTAAATTTCAGGCTTCAAACATAATTTTCAATCAATCCAAAATCCAAAATATAAAATCCAAAATCGAACTCACATTGCCAGTCCGCCGTCGGGTTGAATGACCTGCCCGGTGATATAACGCGCCGCGTCGGACAACAAAAAGCAACTGATTTCGGCGACTTCCTGCGTGTTGCCGAGCCTGCCCAAAGGAATCTGCGCGAGAATTTTTTCGCGGAATTCAGCGTTCATCTCCGCCGCCATTTCGGTTTCAATTAAACCGAGCGCAAGCGCGTTGACCGTGATTTTGCGGCTCGCCACTTCTTTGGCTAAGGCTTTCGTGAAACCGATCATTCCGGCTTTCGATGCCGAATAATTCGTTTGTCCGAGCATTCCGACCACACCGGAAATCGAAGCGATATTCAAAATCGAACCGCCCGCGTCGTTTTTCAACATCGGGCGCAGAACGGCTTTTGAAAAATTGAACGCGCCCTTCAAATTCGTATCAATCACCGCGTCCCAATCCGTTTCCTTCATCCGCAAAATCAAAGTGTCTCGTGTAATGCCGGCGTTGTTGATTAAAAAATCAATCGTGCCGAATTCGCCGGTTGCCTGCTTGACAAATTCGGCGGACGCTTCGGTGTCGGCGACATCGCACTGCGCGGCGAAACATTTCACGCCCGACGCTTCGATTTCCGCCTTCAATTTTTCGGCTTCGTCCGCGCTTTTCGCATAGTTAAAAGCGACGTGTCCGCCGCGTTTTGCCAATTCGAGCGCGATTGCCCGCCCGATGCCGCGCGTCGCGCCGGTGACGATTGCCGATTTTCCCGCAAATTGTTTTTCGCTCATAAATTTTCAGTTTTCCGAAAAACTACTTTTCGGTTAATTTTCCGTTTGTCAAAACAAATTTCATCTGTCCTTTTTTCGGATTTTTGCATACTCCCTGCGGCTCGTCTTCGGGACAAGTTTCGGTTGCGCCGACGATTACTTTGTCAGTAACGCGCAGAACAGTAAAAATTCGCAGAAACTTTCCGCCGACCGTTTCGTCCGTCGCCAGTTTGTATGCGCCTTTTTTGTTGAGAAAAACGGCGAGCGATTGTCCCCACGAATTTCCGCCGCCGAAACCTTCGAGCGTGTATTGCACAACCGCGTCTTTCACGCCGTCGCCGTCCACGTCGCCGTAAACGATTTTTCGTGCCTCTCTGTATTCCGTTGCGTCTTCCTTTAGTTTGTTAATGTGCGCGGTGATCGCTTTTTGCAAACTCTGCGCGTTCGCTGCCGTTGACACGAATAAAAAAACCGCGGCGACAAAACCGAAAACGATTAATTTAACGAACGAGTTTTTATTCGACTTCATAGTTTGAAATTTTTCTCCTTGAAATAAAATCTTTGGTTCTTCCGATTACCTTGACGGTCGCGGCGTTGGCGACGGACTCGGCGTTGGTGTCGGCAGCGCGGGCATCTCGGATTTCGGCAGGCGCGGCAGCATTTCGTCGCGCATCGAGAGCGCGTAAACCGACGCAGCGAGAACGACGGCGGCTTTTTTCACGTCGTCTTCGACGATGCGCTCGTAGGTGTCGAGATTCGTATGCCAGGTGTGCGAGCCGTATTCAATCGGGTCTTGCAAACTGCCGATGCCCGGCAAACCGGCTTGATTAAATGACGTATTGTCCGAGCCGCCAAGCCCGCGGCTTTTCGTGTTGATCGCGCCGACAACGCCCAAATCGGCGAACGGCTTTAAAATATCGCGCAAAATATTTCCCGCTTCGGGCGGTCCGAAAACGGTCATCGCGCGCGGCTTGCCCGTTCCCGAATCAATGTTGAAATAACCGCCGAATTTCTCAAAATCAGGCTTCGGATTTTCCGCCGAACCGAAATGTTCCTTGACGTATGCCTGCGAACCCAAAAGCCCTTCTTCCTCGCCCGACCAGAGCGCGACGCGAATCGTGCGGCGCGGTTTCACGCCGAGCGTTTTTAAGATTCTGGCGGCTTCCAGCATAATCGCGCAGCCGATGGCGTTGTCGGTCGCGCCGGTCGCCGCGTGCCACGAATCGAGATGTCCGCCGAGCATTATCACTTCGTCTTTTTTGTCGCTGCCGTTGATTTCGCCGATGGTGTTATAGGAAGTCGCGCCTTCGGGAAACGATTTATTGCGAATGTCGAATTCGAGCGAAACCGTCGTGCCGTCCGCTAGAAGACGCGCGATTCTGCCGAAATCTTCGTTGCGTAAAACGACGGTCGGAACGGTTTTGGAAAGATCGAACGTGCGGTTGTTAAAAGCGCGAATTTGTCCGTGTTCGCGTCCCGCGTCGTTGATGCGAACCGCCGCGCCGTTGTCCACCAAAAATTTATCGAGCTGTTCGTTGATTTGCTGCCCGTTCAATTGTCCTTCGCGCGGCGCGGGAGTCGGGCGCGGTGTCGGGAAGGTTTGCGGCGCGTTCGGATCGAGCCGTTTACGCAGAGTTTCATCATCGAGGCGTTTGTTCGGCGGCTCGAAGTTGACCGGAATGATTGCCGGTTTGCCGATTAAAATCATCCTGCCTTTAATTTGCGATTTAATGCCGTCGAAATAAGCGTTCAATTCGGCTTGCGTCGGATTGAGATTAACTTTCGGATCTTCTTTTGAAGGTTGCGTCGGAACGATTAATTGAAATGCCTGACCGCTGACCGCGCCGCCGGTCGAAGGTGTCCACGCCAAAACTTCAAACGTCAGAGTGTCGTTGATCGGCGCGGTCATAAATCCGGACGCGCGTTCGTTGAGCCAGCCCGGATGATTGAAATTCCACGGTTCGAGATGCGCGTTGTCAAAGCCCCAAGTCGTCATTTGTTTGACTGCCCAATCCGCCGCCGCCTTATGATTTGGCGAACCGGTCAGGCGCGGTCCGTAAACGTCCGAAAGAAAATGCAGCGTTCGCATAATCTGCGAATTTTCCATTTCTTCCTTGCGAATTCGTTCGTTGATGTCGGCTTGCGTCTGCGCGGCTTGCGCGAAAATTAACGCCGGACTTTGCAGACAAAAACTCATCAGCAGAAACAACATCGCCGCTGTTTTAACAATCTTCAAATTTTTCATTTCTTCTCCGAAAATTTATTTTTTTTGCCAAGCAAAAGCTGTGCGAACAAAAAGGAAAATGTCGAGCCGCAATAAACTTCCTCTTGACGGCAAACGATTATTTTTCAGCAACCGTTTGCTGTTCCTTATTAACTTTTCACTGATAAACAAGGGAAAATTTGCGCCGGTTTTGACTCATCGCACTGCTTTTAGAATGTTTATACGCTGCAAATCGTCTAACTGTTTAGCGCGTTTCTTTGCAGCGTAAAAAGTTGTCCGATGCCCGTTTCGGCGAGCGCGAGCATTTGGTTCATCTGTTCGCGGTCGAACGGCGCGCGTTCCGCCGTGCCTTGAATCTCGATAAATTTTCCCGCGCCGGTGCAGACAATGTTCATATCAACTTCGGCGGTCGAATCTTCCGCATAACATAAATCCAAAACCGGCGTGTTTTCGACGATGCCGACGCTGACGGCGGCGACTTCCGAGATGATCGGATTTTTTTTCAGCTTGCCGTCCATCAACATTTTTTTGACCGCCAGACCGAGCGCGACACACGCGCCCGTAATTGAAGCGCAACGCGTTCCGCCGTCGGCTTGCAAAACGTCGCAGTCAATAAAAATTTGCCGTTCGCCAAGGAGTTTCGTGTCCACGACGGCGCGCAGACTTCGACCGATTAAGCGTTGAATTTCCTGCGTGCGTCCCGACGGTCGCAGCGTTTCGCGGTTCGTCCTGGTTTGCGTCGCTCTCGGCAGCATCGAGTATTCTGCGGTGACCCAACCGATGCCTTTGTTTCGCAGAAAAGGCGGCACTTTTTCTTCGACCGTCGCCGCGCAGATAACCTTCGTGTTGCCGATTTCGATTAACGCCGAGCCTTCGGCATACGGCGCAAAATGCGGCGTAATTTTTGTTTCTCTGATTTGTTCGTAAGTTCGATTGTCAATTCTTGTATAAGTCATAAAAGTGGAAAAGTGGAAAAGGGAAAAAGGGAAAAAGGGAAAAAGGGAAAGGGTTCGAGCGACGCTCTTCAACTTTTTCCCTTTTCAACTTTTTCACTTTTGACCTTTTAATTCGTCTTTCCCGAAGACCTCGACGGCTTCGAGTTTGGCGGGCTTGACACCCAGAAATCTTTCGGCGACGCGGGCGAAGCGTTCCGCCGCGTCGGTGACGTAAAAATGATCCAGATCGTCGCCCAAACGTCTTTTTATTTCGCGCGGCGGCAACGTGTCGCTTGCTAAATTTTTCGTCTCCAGCAACGTTTTCACTTCGGCGGCGGTCGCTTCGCCCGAATCAATCAGGGCGACTCGTTCGCCGACGGTGTGCTGAATAATTTCGCGCAAAATCGGATAATGCGTGCAGCCCAAAACGAGCGCGTCAACTTCTTTTTCGCAGATATTTCGCAGATATTTCGCAGCGATGGAGCGTGTTTCCGGTTCGTTCGTCCAGTTTTCTTCGGCGAGCGGAACAAACAGAGGGCAAGCCGCTTCGACGATTTCCGCCGAGACGGACGCGCGGCGAATCGCTTCCGCATAAGCGCGGCTCGCAATCGTCGCTTCGGTCGCAATCACGCCGATTTTCGCCGCCGGTTTTTCCTTCGTAACTTCGACGGCGCGCCGCGCTCCGGGACCGATTACGCCGACGACTTCGAGACCGATGCATTCGCGGATTTTCGGCAGCGCGAGCGCGGAAGCCGTGTTGCAGGCGACGACTAAAATCTTGATTCCGCGCATCGCTAAAAACTGCGAGTTTTCAATCGCGTAACGCTCGACCGTCGCTAAGGATTTCGTGCCATAAGGCACGCGCGCCGTGTCGCCCAAATAAACGAAACGCTCGTTCGGCAATTTTTCGTGCAAAGCGCGATAAACGGTTAAACCGCCGACACCAGAATCAAAAATTCCGATTGGAAGATTTCGGATTTTGGATTTTGGATTTTGGTTTCTAGGAGAACTTTCGGCGGAAATGTTTTTTGAATCGAAATTGCTCACGAATAAAAATTTTGAAGTCGGAGATTGTTCCGAAATTTCAATGTCAAACCTTAGCATATTTTACCACGCGTCTCAATCGCGCGAAAAATTCGGGCGAATAAAAATTCCGCCCGGAAAATTTTACGAACGCGGCGGAACAAATCAGAAATCACGGTGTCTAAGAAAACGGAAAATTTTCCCGACGTTCGTTTGGCACCGGCAAAAGGAGAAAATATTTTATGTTGGACAGATTGGTTGAATCGAGCAATCACCGAAACGAAAACAGACGACGCGGCGGCTTTCTGCTGTCAACTTTACTCGTCGTCACGGCGATTTTTATGAGCGGAATTTTATGGAGCCTGTTCGCTAAAGATTTAACGATGAACGCGGGCGAATTCGAACTTTCCGCGTTAATCGCGCCCGTACCGGTAACGAATGACGAGCCGAAGCCGCCGCTTCCGCAGATCGAAAAGCAAGCGTCGAACAGTGTCAGGGAAATCACCCGCCTGACAAATATGGCGCGGGTTGACGAAGCGCAGTTTGTTCCGAAAGACGTTTCGACCGCGCCGAACACCGAAAAAGCGCGTCCGGTCGGCAGATTTAAAGTTGAAAGAGACGGCATTGATTCAAATCCGGGCGCGTATTCGGGCGCGTTTAATCCAAACGGCAGCCCGACGGGAAGCGGTTTAGGTAGCGGCAATGAAACGTCGTCTTCGGAAGCCTCCAAGCCGGTGGAAATTCCGCCGCCGCCGCCAATTCTCAAAAAGGAAACTCCGAAGCCACCGGTCGAACTGCGAAAATCGCTCGGCGTAATCAACGGCATCGCCGTAAATCTGGTCAAGCCGGTTTACACGGCGGCGGCAAAAGCCGTTCGCGCCGAAGGGGCGGTCAACGTGCAGGTGACGATTGACGAGCGGGGAAATATCGTCGCGGCAAACGCCGTCAGCGGTCATCCGATGCTCCGTCAAGCGTCCGAACAAGCCGCGCTCGCCAGCAAATTCAAGCCGACTTTATTGAGCAATCAGCCCGTTAAAGCAACCGGCATCATCGTTTATAAATTCGCGTTACAGTAAGAATTTGTGCTAAGTCGGAATCGCTTGCGTCAGCGGGCGGGTTAATCGGGTTCAAAGTTCAAGGTTCAAGGTTCAAGGTCGGTTTTGATTTCAAACTTTGAACTTTGAACCTTGAACCAATCAAACAGCTGCCCGCTGACGCAGGCGGTTCCAACGAATAATTCAAATTGACATTGCCGTTTCGACGGCGCGGCGCGGGTCAACCACGCCCCAACCTTGCCGGTCAACTTCATAATGCGGCAGGCGTTCGGCGGACGAAATTAAGATTCGTTTGATGTTTTGCGGCGTTAAATTCGGATTCGCTTCGAGCATCTGCGCGACGACGCTGGAAACAATCGGCGCGGCGAAGCTCGTTCCGTCAACATATTTGTAATGACGCGTAATAACGTTTTCATCGCGGCGTTTCAGGGCGACAATCTGGCGCAGAACGTGAACCGGACGGTCGAGCGCGGCATCAAGTTCCGGTTCGAGATTCGGATTCGCTTCGATGATTTTGTGCAGTTCCGCGTCGTTCGCTTTGTCGAGCGCGTCGAGCAGGGCGGCTTGCTGCGCGGTCGGCGTGTCGGGCAGAATCGGCGCGGGAACCCAGATCGAAGGCGCGATGATTTCCGGTTTTTGCAAACCGTCAAGCGTCGGACCGTAGCTCGAACGATACATTCCGCGTTTGGCGCGGTTAATCGAATTATTGTCGTCCAGTCCGCCGACCGAAATCGCCGACGGCGCGGACGCGGGCGGAAAAACCGGATGATTCGGCAAATATCCGGCGTTGCCGACCGCGCAGATAATCGTCAAACCCATCGAAACGCAATCTTCGACCGTCTGCGATAAAGAATCGTGCAGGTATGAATGCTCGAAATCGCCGCCCGCCGAAATGTTGACGATTTTGATATTAAACTTTTCGCGGTTCGCCAAAATCCATTCCAAACCGTCTTGAATATTCTGCTCGGTGATGCGTCCCGTGCGGGCGAGTTTTACCAAAACGACGTTCGCTTCCGGCGCGATGCCGCGATAAAATCCGTTCGACAGATTGCCGTTGCCCGCCGCGACGACCGAAGTCATCATTCCGTGCCAACTGGCGACATCCGGTTTCCACAAAGACGCGACTTCGCCGTCGCTCGCGTTCATATTTTGATACGCCAGAATGCGATTCGACGGTTCGGTCAAATCCTTGTGCGGAAAAAAACCCGAATCCAAAAAAGCAATCGTGACATTTTTGCCCGTAAACCGTTCGTCCGCGTCGAGTCGCAAAGGTGTCGAAAGCACAAACGAGCCGTCTTTGTTCATCGCCGCGTCGCTTAAAATCTGCGTTTTGGCGCGTTCAAAAAGGCGCACGCAGCGCGCGCAGACGGCTTGAAATTCCTTCGTGTCAGGCGCGTTGGCGTGAATCAGATTCTGCAAATCTTCGGGCAGAGCAAGCATCGGCACGAATTCGTCGCGGGCTTCGCGCGAACAAACCGGACAGCTCTGCGCGCCCGCCGCGATGTCGGCACTCGTCATCGAACGCTGCATTGAAAAAGTTTCGACAGGTGTCATAATTGATCGTTAAATTGCCGCCGCGATTTTTTCAAAAAAGCCGCGCGTTCATAATCATAGCAATAAATTATTTGAATCGATAATAGAAAAAATCTGAATTATAAATTATAGTAATTGAATCATTCTTCAACCAATGATTCATTTCGCACCGTTTTCTCATTCAATTGGTTAAGCAATGAATTCTTGATCGAATGCCTCCGGCGTAAAACGAATTTCGTTGCCCGAAGCACAAATCTAATAAAATTAATTTGTATGTTTTAAGGAGATGTCAATGTTAAAAGTTCCGAGATTTTTGATGTGTTCGTGCCGTTTATCAATTTGTCTGGCAATGTCGCTGGGCTTTTTTCAAGTTATCGGTTTTGCCCAAAAAGAATCCTCGATGTGGGATTTGAAAACGAGCGATGACGTGCAGAGTCTCGGTCGGCAGTTTATCAAACCCGATAAATTTCTGGTGTATGGTTTGAACCGCCAGGCGGTAAAGCAAATTCTTGACGACGCGCCGCCGGAATTTACCGTCGCGGCGCGAATGAAGAACGTCGTGCTGGAAATTCCGTCGCCCGACGGAAAATTACAGCGATTTCGCATCGAAGACTCGCCGGTTTTGTCGCCGCAAGTCGCCGCGCAGTTTCCAGATTGGAAAACTTATCAGGGTTTCGGCATTGACGATCCGACGGCGACGGCGCGTTTCGATTTCACGCCGAGCGGCTTTCACGCTTATATTCTCAGTTCGCAGGGAACGATGCTGATTGACCCGTTGCAGGAAAATGACCGCGGCAATTACATTGTTTATTACAAACACGATTTGCCGAGCCGCGCCGAGAATTTTCACTGCGATTTTGACAGCGAAATCAGTCAGGATAAAAGCTCGGTCGAATCGCCCGACGCGCCGGAGTTCAGCAGCGGAACGCAGATTCGCACATATCGTTTAGCGATGGCGGCGACCGGCGAATACACGAATTTTTTTCGTCAGACGGGCGACACCGACGCGCAGGCGCAAACCCGAGCCTTAAACGCGATTATGGTCACGGTCAACCGCGTCAGCGGCATTTATCGCCGCGACTTTGCCGTTAGTTTGATGCTTGTTTCCGGCACAAATCTCGTTTCTACCGATCCCGCGAACGATCCGTGGTTAAATACGTCGGGTGATTTGAATTCCATCACGTCAAAAATTAATGGGGTAATCGGCAGCGGCAGTTACGACCTCGGTCATCTGGTCGGAACGGGCGGCGGCGGCGTTGCCGGACTCGGCGTTGCCTGCTCAGCGAACAAAGGACGCGGATTAACCGGTTCGCCCGCGCCGGTCAATGATGCGTTCGATATTGATTATGTCGCGCACGAAATGGGGCATCAGATGGGCGCGAACCACACGTTTAATGAAGGGAGTAACGGCAGTTGCGCCGGCGGTAACCGCAATGCGGGAACGGCGTTTGAACCGGGCAGCGCGGCGACGATTATGGGTTACGCGGGCATCTGCAATCCGGGAGATTTACAGAAAAACAGCATTGACACTTTTCACATCGGCAGTCTGACCGAAATTAACACTTATCTAAACGGCACTGGCGGAACTTGCGGAACTCTGAGCGGCTCGAATACGGTTCCGGTTCTTTCGCCGCTGACCAGTTACTCGATTCCGTTCAACACGCCGTTCGCGCTGACGGCAAGCGGAAGCGATGCCGACGGCAATCCGCTGACCTACTCATGGGAAGAATTAGATGCCAATCTCGCCGCTGCCAATTACACGACCTTGACCGACGACGACGACACAAATTTGACGGCGCGACCTTTGTTTCGCAGTTACGTTCCGGCGACGGCTAATTTTAGAAACTTTCCGGCTCTGCCGTTTATCCTGAATAATTCCAACGAACCGCCGGTTTATTTCACCGGCACTTCGCCGACGGGAATCGTCTGTGCGTCGGGAACGTGCGTGACGGGCGAAGATTTACCTTCGATTGCCCGCATAATGAACTTCCGCGTCGCCGTCCGCGACAATCTGGGCGGCACGGCGGATGCCGGAATGACGGTCAACGTCATTAATACGACCACGCCGTTCAAAGTAACGACCGAGAACACTGCCAGCACTTGGACGGGAAACACTGCACAAACCGTGACCTGGAATGTGAGCGGCACGACCGCCGCGCCGATCAGCACGGCGAACGTCAAAATCTCTTTGTCAACCGACGGCGGACAAACCTTTCCAATCGTGCTGGCGGCTTCGACGGCAAACGACGGCTCGGAATCAATTCTCGTTCCCAACGCGGCGACGACGCAGGCAAGAATTAAGGTCGAAGCGGTCGGCAATATCTTTTTCGACATCAACGACGTGAATTTCACAATCGTCAACGGTGCGGCGGCACCGTTTGTCAGTTCCGGTACGACTTCCATCGCTTCGGAAAGCTGCGGCATTCCGAATATGCAGCCCGATCCGGGCGAAACATTGACCATCAGTTTGCCGCTGTCCAATACCGGCAATGCCGACACGACGAATTTAACGGCGACTTTGCAGGCGACCGGCGGTGTCGTCAGCGCGGTTTCGCAAAATTACGGCGTTGTTACGGCGGGCGGCGCGGCTGTTACCCGCAACTTTACGTTTACGGTTAATTCCGGTCTGGCGTGCGGCAGCAACGTAACTTTGACTTTCGTTTTGGTTGACGGCGCGACGACTTTCCCGAGCGTTACGCAGACTTATTCGACCGGCACCAACGGATTGAGTTTGTCGCAAAATTTCGACGGCGTGACCGCTCCGACACTTCCGTCCGGCTGGTCGAGCGTGCAAACGAGCGGCACCGGAATCAACTGGACGACTTCGACGACCACGCCGAATTCGGCTCCGAACGCGGCGTTTGCCAATGAAACGACGACCGTCAATGCGGCGGCTCTGGTCACTCCGGCGATTGCCATCAACAGTTCCACCGCACAGATTAAGTTCAAGAATCGTTATAATTTGGAGAACACCTTCGACGGAACGGTTTTGGAATACACGACCAACGGCGGCACGACCTGGACGGATGTTATTACCGGCGGCGGTTCGTTCGCCTCCGGCGGTTACACCGGTGCGATCTCTACCGGCTTTTCGAGTCCGATTGGCGGCAGACAAGCGTGGTCGGGAAGTTCCGGCGGCTACGTTGATACGGCGGTCAATTTGCCCGCCTCTTTGAACGGTCAAAGCGTACGGTTCAGATGGCTGACGGCTTCCGACAGTTCGGCGGTCGCCTCAGGAACGCCCGGGCAATGGATTGACGATGTGCAGGTGACGGGAGCATTAATCTGCCAGAGCTGCGCCGGTCCGACCGCCGCGTCCGTTTCGATTAGCGGCAACGTCGTCATTCCGGGCAATTTCCGCCTGGCGTGGGCGACCGTCACGTTGACCGATTCGCAGGGCATTACGCAAACGACGAGGACAAATAAATTCGGCAACTTTATTTTTAGCGATGTCGCTGTTGGCGAAACGTATATTCTACGGGTTTTGGCGAAAGGCGCGACTTATGCGCCGCGGGTCATTACTCCGACGGAAGATTTGACCGACGTTAATTTTGCTCCGTAATTGGATAGGTTGAACTTTTCAAAACGAAAAAGAGCGGCTTTCACGGCTGCTCTTTTTCGTTTATCGAACGCTCGAAGATTGACTTCGATATTTCCCGACTTTTAATTTTCGATTCTTACTTGAAACTTGTCGCCGAAAGCCGGAAACTATTTTTCTATGACGCGGAAAAAAATCGGCTTGGCATTATCCGGCGGCGCGGCGCGCGGCTTTGCTCACCTGGGCGTTTTGAAAGTTCTCGCCGAACACGAAATTCCGATTGATTTTATCGCCGGAACGTCCGCCGGTTCGATTGCGGGCGCGGCTTTCGCCGCCGGTTTGTCGCCGGCGGAAATCGTCGAAATGGGAAAAAAAATGAGCTGGTTTCGGATGACCGGGTTTTCTTATTCGCCGAAGGGATTGCTTTCGACCGCGCCGCTCGGCGCATTTCTCGAACAAAATTTTCCCGTCAAAACGTTTGAAGATTTGCCGATTCCGTTCGCGGCGGTCGCCTGCGATTTGGAAACGGGCGACGAAATCGTTTTAAAGGAAACCGGTGATCTGGCGTTGGCGATTCGCGCGAGCTGCACCGTGCCGGGCGTATTCGCGCCGGTTCGACACGAAGGAAAATGGCTGATTGACGGCGGCGTAACGTCGCTCGTGCCGACCGAAGCCGTCCGCGATTTGGGCGCGGAAATCGTCATCGCCGTTGATGTCAACGCCTGCGGCGCGACGTATTGGGGAACGCCTTCCACCTTTCTCGGCGTGTTTTTTCAATCGGCGATGCTGCTTTTAAGAACCGCCGGAAAAAGCCAGCACTATCGCGCCGACGCGGTGATCGTTCCGCAAATCGCGCACTTGAGACCCGACGAAATCCGCCGAATGGATGAATTCGTCCGGGCAGGCGAAGAAGCCGCGCTCGAAAAAATTGACGAAATAAAAGCTCTCTTGGAATAAATTTTTCACTCGCACTCGCGCCCTTGTTTGAATCCGTAAAAAGTATGCGCGCCGGCTCTGCCGATGCGTTCGGTGCGCGGACTCGGCGGTCGGTCGGCGGCTTGGTTGAATTGCAAAGGTCGCTTGTTCGCAAAGCCCGAATAAGCGAGCGGCGCGGCGAGAATATTGATGCCGTTCGCCGCCTCGATTGATAAACGCAGATGTTCCGCTTCGTCGGCGTTCAAATCTCTTTCGAGTTGGGCTTTCGATTTGAGCGCGTTGCCCGCCATCGCTTTGTTCCACATCGCGCCGTTGTAAGCGACGAAAGCCGTCGTGATCGCCGACAGAATCGTGCCGCTGCCGTAAGAATTATTGTAACAGCGTCCGCCGTTCGGTTTGCGCTGGCGCGCGTAGAACGCGAGATTGACGACGCACATTCCGATGCAGGTTTTTTCGTCGGCGTGTTCGCCGCCGTAATGTTTGGTCGAAGATTCGGCGAAAATCGCGCCGGTCAATAATTGTTTGTCGGGTTCGGTCGGTAAATCAAAATTTATTGTGGACATTTGTTTTTTTTCGTTTCGAGTTAAAATCTATTCGCCGCCGAACAGCCATAAAACGGCAAAACCGCCGCCGCTTTTGTCATTGTATTGAACGAGGCGGATTTTTCTGCCGGGCAATTTTTCAGACGCTCCCGCCGGTAAATAATTTTTCGGAAAAACGCGGCGCGGCGTTTGTGTTCCGAAAAGCGCGAACGATTGATTCGGAGACGCGACATCTTCGCCGCGATATTCCAGCGTACGATTTTTGCCGTCAATCGTTTTGACGTTCAAAGTTAAAATCGGCGATTCATTTTCGCTGTTCGCCGGATCGAACGGCGCGCGCGTCGCCGTTTCGATTGTTCCTTCAAAAATAGTTTTCGCGTCGCCGACGTTCATCAAATCGGCGTTTCTGGTTTCCGCGACGGAACGGTCAAGCCAGGCGAGCGGAGTTTCCGCCTTTTCTAAAGTCGCCAGGCGTTCGCGCTCAAACTTTTTCGTGTATCTTCTGACGGTTAAAAACTGACTCGATGCGTCGAGCGCGCCATTTTGGTATGCGAACCGGCGAACAACCAAATATAATCCTTCTTTTTTGCCGCGCGGCTGCCAGTTCCATTCCCAGTTTGAGACAAAAATTTCAAATCGTTTCGTTTGTTTATTTTTGACGAAACCGCCTTTGACGCTGAAATCTTCGGCTGAAAAACGCAGCGGTTCGATTGGCGCGGCGACTGTATCGAAAGACGAAGGCAGAATGAACACGGTTTGATAAGTGATGCCCATTCCGTTGCTCTGTCCTTCGGAATTCAGGATGACAATTTCATCCTGCGCGTCATTGTCCAAATCTCCGCGCCAGATTTCAAACTGCGAAACGTCGCCGAGAAAGGCGGCGGCGTTCCACGCGCTCGTTTGCCGTCCGCCGCGCTCGACGAAAAAACGCGCTTCGCCCGTCGAATTTTCAGCGTCGGGCAAACCTTTGCAAACGCGGCTCGATTCGTCTAACTTTACGCAAAAAATTCGCTCGTAACCGGAAATTTTCTGTTCGGTCGGTTTGTTCAGCGTAACCAAATCGTTCTGAGCGTTCGCCATCGGCGCGAAGAAAAATAGAGCGGAGAACGCCAGAACTAATTTCCCGAGATTTTCTAAAAAACGCTTCGTCATTAAAATAAAATTAAGTGAAAACGGCAAATTTTTCAAGAAAATATTTCCGAGTGCGAGGTTTTTGTTTTACATTTATATTCATATGAACGAACCGTTGCGAAATCAATCCGCGTTTTTCGACAAATGGCTGAATCCGTTGGCAATCGGCGCGTATTTCGCCGTTTTCAAATTGCTTCTGCACTTTGCTTTCAATTCAAATTACGGTTATTTCCGCGACGAGCTTTATTACATCGCGTGCGGCGAACATCTCGCGTGGGGCTACGCCGATCACGCGCCGATGGTCGCGCTGCTGGCGAAATCGAGCCGCGTTTTGTTCGGCGATTCATTGTTCGGAATAAGACTTTTCTCCGCCGTTTTCGGCGCGGTCAAAGTTTTTTTGACGGCATTACTTGTCAAAGAATTCGGCGGCAAAAGGTTTGCGGCTTTTCTCGCCTGTCTATGCGTTTTATGCGCGCCAGTTTATCTGGCGATTGACGATTTTCTTTCGATGAATTCGCTCGAACCGGTGCTGTGGACGCTCTGCGCGTATTTCGCGGTGCTGGCGATCAAGCGCGAAAATTCGCGTTACTGGCTGTTATTCGGACTGTGCGCGGGACTCGGTTTGATGACCAAACACTCGATGTTGTTTTTCGGATTGTCGTTCGTCGCCGGACTGCTGATAACTTATCCGCGAAAAGTTTTTCTCGATAAATATTTCTGGCTCGGCGGCGCAATCGCGCTTTTGATTTTTACGCCGAATATCATCTGGCAATTTCAAAATAATTTTGCGACGCTCGAACTTTTGCGAACGGTTCAGGAATCGGGGAAAAACGTCGTGATGTCGCCAATGCAATTTTTTGTGTCGCAGATTATGACGCTGCTGCCGCTGACTTTTCCGGTCTGGCTTTTGGGCATCTGGTTTTTCCTTTTCGACCAAAACGGCAAACGGTTTCGCTTTCTCGGCATCGCGTATCTCGTGCTGCTCGCGCTGATGATTTATCTCAAAGCGAAAGATTATTATCTCGTGCCGGTTTATCCGATGATGTTTGCGGGCGGCGCGGTTTGGTGGGAACAAATCGTTGAAAAATTTCGCGCCTTGAGATTTTTAAAATACGCGCTGCCGCTGATAATTTTGATTCCGGCAATCGTCGCCGCGCCGACGATTTTGCCGATTCTGCCGATTGAAACTTTGCTTTCTTATCAGCGGGCAATTGGTTTTGCGCCGCCTAAATCCGAAACGGAATTTGACAGTCCTTTACAACAAATTTTCGCCGACGAACTCGGCTGGCAGGAAATGGTCGCAAAAGTCGCCGACGTTTACAATCATTTGCTGCCCGAAGAACGCGCGAAAGCCGGAATTTACGCTAATAATTACGGACAGGCGAGCGCGGTTGATTTTTTCGGCGCGCAATACGGTTTGCCGAAAGCGATCAGCCCGCATCAAAGTTATTTTCTGTGGGGACCACGCGATTACACGGGTGAAATTTTGATTATGCTCGGCAAATCAAAAGAGTTTGCCGATAAAAATTGCGATTCGGTCGAAGAAAAAACCGAAGTCAATTATCCATATACCGAAAGCTATGAAAAATATCACATTTTAATTTGCCGCCAAACGAAAAAGCCTCTGCCCGAAATGTGGCAAAGTCTAAAGTTTTGGTATTAAGACGAGAATTCCGATAAAAATTCAGCATCGGAAATTTTTCCTGCTTGACAAGATATATAGACAAGTGTCAATATATCTAACTGTCAGGGTTTTTATGGACGACAAGAGATTTCAAAAAGTGGCAAAAGCACTCGCCGATCCGCGCCGGTTTGATATTTTTCAAACGATTGCGACCGATTCGCGCGGCGGCATTTGTTCGGGCAGCGTTTGCGAAACCGTAGATGTCGCGCAGGCGACCGTTTCGCATCATTTAAAGGAATTGACCGAAGCCGATTTGATTACGCCGAACTGCAAAGGACAATTCAAATATTTTACGGCGAATCACGAAACGATGAACGAATACATCGGCGAACTGCAAAAACGTTTGCAAATTAAACTGGCGGTCTAAAATTTTTTGACCGATATATAGACGATTGTATATATGCAGAAATATACAAGCACAGGAATAAATTTCAATCGGATTGGAATTTTTAAGATAAGGAAAAAAACAATGAGTAAAAGTAAAGTTTGGTTTATCACGGGAACATCGAGCGGTTTCGGACTGGCTCTGGCGGAAGAAGTTTTGGCGAAAGGCGAGCGCGTCGTCGCCACTGCCAGAAAACCGGAAGTTTTGCAGGATTTAGTCAAAAAATATCCTGAAACCGTTAAAGCGGTAAAACTCGATGTCACGAATTTGGACGACGCAAAAAATTCGGTGGCGGAAGCGGTCGAATCTTTCGGACGAATTGATGTATTGGTCAACAATGCCGGTTACGCTTTGGTCGGCGCGATTGAAGAAGCGAGCGCGGAACAAGTCAGACAACAATTCGACACGAATGTTTTCGGCGTTTTGAACGTCACGCGGGAAGCTCTGCCGATTTTGCGCGGACAAAAAAGCGGTCACATCGTCAACATCAGTTCGCTGGTCGGATTTTCGGGGTTTCCTCTGCTCGGACTTTACTCGGCATCGAAGTTTGCGCTCGAAGGTTTGACGGAATCATTGGCGGCGGAAATCGCGCCGTTCGGAATCAAAACGACGCTCGTCGAACCGGGACCTTTTAAAACCGGTTTCGCCGACCGCGCGCTTAATTTCGGCGAAAACGAATTGCCGGAAGTTTACGCTTCAAACGAAAAATTTGCCAGAGATTTTGACGAGCTGAACAATTTAGCCGACGATCCGGTCAAAGCCGTCAAACTCATCATCGAAGCCGTCGAATCGGAAAACCCGCCGTTTCGTCTGCCGTTAGGCTCATTCGCGTTTGAAGGAATCGAAGCGAAACTCGAACAGGTCAAACAGGAAATTTCAACGTGGCGCGAAAGAGCGATTCAAACGAATTTCGACACCGCCGCCGCCGCCTGAAAAGCATTTACAATAGATATAACAAGAGGAAAAAACAATGAGTGAAAACAAAAAAATCGCATTAATTACGGGCGCGAATCGCGGAATCGGGTTTGAAACCGCCAGACAATTGGGACAAAAAGGCATCAAAGTTTTAATCGGCGCGCGCAGCGAAGATAAAGGAAAAGAAGCCGAGGCAAAATTAAAAGCTGAAAATTTCGACGCGGAATTTATTTTGCTCGACGTGGACGACGCGCAAACGCACGAAAGCGCGAAAAAATACATCGAGGAAAATTTCGGCAAACTGGATATTTTAATCAACAACGCCGGAGTCAATTTTGAAAATGCCGAAAGCGGCGCGCCCGTCAAAACGAGCGAAACTCCGCTGGAGATTTTCCGCGAAACTTTTGAAACGAATTTTTTCAACACCGTCGCCGTCACGCAAATGTTCGTGCCGCTTTTGAAAAAATCCGACGCGGGCAGAATTGTCTTTTTATCGAGCGGTTTGGGTTCGCTGACAATGCACAGCGATCCGAAATCGCCGATTTACAATTACAAACTTCCGGCTTACGACATTTCAAAAACCGCGCTTAACGGTTACGCCGTTCATCTCGCGCACGAACTCAGACGAACCAACGTCAAAGTCAACGCCGCGCATCCCGGTTCGGTTTTGACCGATATGAATTCGCGCGGCGATTTGACGGTTGAAGAAGGTGCAAAAACTTCGGTTGATTTAGCGACGCTGCCGGCGGACGGCGACACGGGCAAATTTATCCATTTGGGTCAGGAACTTCCCTGGTAATTAATTAAGTGTGAAGTGTGAACGGTGAGTTTCAATCGGTAATTTTGAATCTGTAGTTCACACTTTATATTGCACACGATTTTAGGAAAATTATGACAACACAAGCGCAAACGAACGACACATCTGAAACGGAACTTTTTATCAAAATGGCAATCACGGCTTGGGAAACGCAGAATTCGAGAGTTGATTCGCTGCTCGAGACGATTTCTGATGAGCAGTTAAAAACGGAAGTCTCGCCCGGTAAAAATCGCGGAATTTATCTTTTCGGACATTTAACGGCGGTCAGTGACGGATTACTTCCGCTGTTCGGTTTCGGCGAAAAACTTTATCCGCAGCTCGAAGAAATTTTCCTCAAAAATCCCGACCAGCCCGATTTGGAAACGCCTTCAATCGCCGAGCTTAAAAATTATTGGCGCGCAATAAACGAGCGGTTAACGGCTCATTTCCGGCGTTTATCAACCGGCGAATGGTTTGCCAAACACACGGCGGTTTCGGACGAAGATTTTGCGAAAGAACCGCACCGCAACCGGCTCAATCTTTTGCTCAGTCGAACCGTTCACCAAAGCTATCATCTCGGTCAGCTCAGTCTTTTGAAAAAATAATTTCAGCAAAAATCAAACGGCGAAATGCCGGAAAACTAACTTTCAGGAGGAAAAAGTTATGAATTGTAATATTGAAACGAGAAAAAATTATGACACGCCCGCCATCGCCGGAAATTTTCGTATTTTGTTAGGTTTAGCCGCGCTTTTTATCGGAATTTATTTAGCGGCGTTTTCCGAAATCCAAGGTCACGGCATCGGCTTTCTGCTAATTATCGGCTCGCCGTTTATGATTTTGACTGATGAAAGATAATTCCGCGTCAACGATTCGTTCTTGTTTCTATTCGGGCAAATCCGTTTCGCGCAGATAAAGTTTCTGTTCCGTCCCGTAATCGTTTGAACGCTCGTCGTCCGCGTTGTCTTTTTGGAAAGTAAAGCCGAGATAAATTTGTTTGCTCGCCGCAAAATACTCGAGCGCGACGCTGAAATAAACGGTTGTTTTCGGCGGCAGAATCGTGTTTGAAAACATATCGTAACCGTTGACATCCGTTTTGCCGTTTTTGAATTCCAAAACATAACGCGAAGAAATCTCCGCGCCGTCGCACAAACCTTTGCATTTCGGGTTGAAATACATACTGTTCGTGTCAATCGAAACGGGCAAATCCGAATCATTCGTCAGCGCAAACCAGGCGACCGACGCTTTTTTCTTCGGCAGTTTCAGTTTGCTTTTATTCGCCTCGCCGGATTCGGCGATCTTCTGATCCCAAAAACTTTCCGCCGTGCCGTAATGCGAAAATACGGCGGTGATTTTTTCGGCGCGTTCCCGGTTATCAATATCAGCTTTTGCGGCATATTCTTCGGAACGTTTAACGGATGCGATTCGTTCGTTTTCTGCTGCTTGTTTAATTCGTCTAAGTTCTCTGTTGATCGGAAAAAGCGACCAGATTAATTCGCCGTTTGTTGAATCGAAAAGCATTATGTTTTGATTTTCTCCGCCTGCTAAAAAATATTTTCCGTTGGGACTGATTTTGATTTCGTCATTGGTTGACCAGCCGACATCAATTCTTCTGAGAATTTTGCCGCTCGAAGCATCCCAAATCATCACGTCGTCAAACCACGAAGTCGTCAAAAAACTTTTGCCGTCTGCACGAAAAGCCGCGTCGGTAACGTAATCCAATTCTTCGTTCGGATTTCCGGTTTTGTATTCTTGAATGATTTTACCGCTCTCCGTGTCTATAAGTTTCGTCGTATCCGTATTTGCGCCGATTACCAAAATTTGTTTTTCGTCAGGACTAAAACGGACTCGAATCGCGCTGTCATTTACCTGATAAACTTTAATCGGCTCGGCTTTGTCAATTTCCCACAATTTTATTGTTCCGTCTTCGTGCGCGGAAAGAATCAGGTTTCCGTTTTTGCTGAAGGCTAATGACATCGCCGCGCTTCCGCAACACCAGCCTGTATTTTCGCTTCTATGTTCTTCACTTGTCTGAAATGTTCTTAAGACTTTCCAGCTTTTTGCGTCCCAAAGTTTAAAAATAACCGATTCGCCCGTTGTCAAAAGCATTTTTCCATCAGGGCTGAAACTCATTGTTTTAATTCCGTCATTGCCATCTTTCTCACTCGGAACTTCGCGCAAAAGATTTCCATTTTCCGCATCCCAAACTTTTATCGGATTAATATCGTTTTCGTTGTCGCCCGCTGAAATCAAAATTTTTCCGTCGGGGCTAAAAGCAACGGTTTTTGTTCCTCTGTCATTAGCAAATTTTGCCCAAATTAGTTTGTGGTTTTCCGTTTCCCAAACTCGCACGATTCCGTCGCTGCCTGCCGAAGCGAAACGGCTTCCGTCAGCATTGAAAACCAAACTTTTAATTTCGCCCGGATGACTTTCAAAATGTTTGATAAGCTTGCCTGAATTTACTTCCGCAATTTCAAGCCCGCGTTTTTTGTAATCGGAATTATTTATCAGCAAACTGCCGTTATAATTCAAATCAACACTGAACCACAATTTAAAATCTTCAATATCTTTAACCGAACCATCAGCAAAATTAAAAATTTTATATCCAGCTAAATCTTCCAAAACCAAAACTTTTTCATCGCCGCTGAATCCGATTGTTTTTTCAAAATCCGCTTTCATTTTTAGAATCTTTAATACTTTTCCCGTCGCTACATTAGTTATAACCGTTTTATCCCGACATCTTCCGACCAAATAATTAAGATTCGGACTGAATGCAGTTTTGTTTGAAAATGTATTTTGTAGATTACTGCACGGTTTCAAAGCAAAACTTCTAATAATTTTTCCGTTCGATGAATTGATAAAGGATGCTTTTCCCTCGAAATTGCCGAACTTCAAAAGCTTGCCGTCTTTGCTAAAGGAAAATGAATCAAAGAATTTCACGCTGCTATGGAATGTGTTTTCTGATTTGCCTGTTGCGGTATTCCAAAACTCGATTTTCGCCGGCTCATTTTCTTTTGCAAAAACTGTGACAATCTGTTTTTCGTCAGGACTGAAGCTGATTGTTTCCAAGTTTTCTTTTTGGATTTCATTTTTCCAAATTATATTTCCGTTCGCAGAATCCAAAAGATAAATTTTCCCTCTTCCATCTTTGACTAGCAAAAATTTTTGACTTGCGCTCCAGACGAAAGTTTGAGAATTCAAAGTTTCTTTCGCTCGCGGTTCGGAATTGAGCGAAACCGCCCAAATTACAGCGTCCGCGTTGAGATTCCAAAGTTTTGTTTTATTTTCAGTTTCCGTATACGTCACAAATAATTTTCCGTCAGGACTCCAGCCGTTTCCGCCTAAATTATCTTGAATCAGTAAAGGCAGATTTTTCGCATCAAAATTTTGCGCGTTTGAAATGTGCAGCATAAATAAAACGGCGAAAAAAAGAAATAGAATTTTCTTCATAAGGTTTGAACGAAACGGTTTATTAAATTGCCTGTCATTCGGTTAGATGCCTACAATATAAAAAAGTTCCTTTGAGCGCGGAAAATTATGAATAAAACTTACGATGTCGCCGTTATCGGCGGCGGACACAACGGCTTGACGTGCGCCTGTTATCTGGCGAAAGCGGGTTTGAAAGTCATCGTTTTAGAACGCCGTCACATCGTCGGCGGCGCGGTTTGCACCGAGGACGATTTGATCGAAGGCTACAAAATCGATGTCGGATCGAGCGCGCATATTATGATTCATCTCACGCCGGTTATCAAGGATTTGGAACTTGAAAAATTCGGTTTGGAATATATTGACTGCGACCCGTTCGCGTTTGCGCCGCTTCCGAATGGCGAAGGCGCGATTTATTTTTGGAAAGATGTCGATAAAACCTGCGAATCAATCGCCGTAATTTCGCCCGAAGACGCAGACCGATATAAAAAATTTGTCGCCGAATGGGAGAAATTAAACGAAGGCGTTTTTCAGGCGTTTTTGAAACCGCCGACGATGCTCAATCTCGGACGGCATATGGTTTTCGGCACGAAGTCGAAAAATCCGGCGGATATGGTTCGCAAATTGATGACGAGTTACGGCGCGTTGGTCAAACAAACCTTCAAACACGAAGGCTTGCGCGCGGCGATGGCGTGGCTCGCGGCGCAAAGCGGACCGCCGCCGACGGCGATGGCGAGCGGAGATTTTCTCGGCTGGCATTCAATGATCCACAAAAGCGGAGTCAAACGTCCGCGAGGCGGAAGCGGCGCGTTGACGCAGGCGATGGCAAAATGTCTGGAACATCACGGCGGCGAGATTTTATTAAACGCGGAAGTCGCTAAAATTGAAGTTGAAAACGATGAAACAGGCGCGATAATTTTAGAAAACGGCGAGCGCATCGAAGCCGAACGCATCATCTCGAACGCGCACGTTCACACGACGTTTTTGAAATTAATCGGCGCGGAAAATCTGCCCGAAGGTTTAGCCGAACGCATCGAAAACGTGAGAATCGGCAATGGTTTCGGAATGATCGTCCGCTGTGCCGTTTCCGAATTGCCCGATTATACGTCCGCACCGAACGGCGGAAAATCAGCCGATTGTCATCACGGTTTGCAGCTGATGTGTCCGACGATGGATTATCTCGACCGCAGTTACGCCGATTATTTAAACGGCATTCCGTCAAAAAATCCGGGCGCGCTGGCGATGACTTTTTCATCGGTTGACCCGACGCTCGCGCCCGCGGGCAAACACACGCTGTTCATCTGGGGACAATATTATCCTTACGAACTTTCGACCGGCGAAAACTGGCAAGACATCGAAGACCGCGAAGCCGATAAATTAATTGATGTCGTCAACTCTTACGCGCCGAACGTCAAAAATTCGATCATCGAACGCTTTACGCAGTCGCCGCTCGATTTGGAGCAGCGTCTCGGACTGCTGCGCGGCAACGTGATGCACGTCGAAATGGATTTCGACCAGATGTTTCTCTTTCGCCCTTTGCCCGAAATGTCGCAATACAAAACACCGATCAAAAATCTTTACCTGACCGGCGCGTCAACTCACCCCGGCGGCGGCGTTTTCGCGGCAAGCGGACACAACACGGCGCAGGTCGTTTTGAAGGATGTCAAAGGCGGTTGGTTTTGAAGAGAACGGTTTACAATATCGTTAATTTGAAATCTAGACGGACAATTAAATTACAGTGATTTCAGCATTTTCCGTAACGTGGCGGGCGTAGCGGTAATCGCGGATGTGGGAGATTTGTTCGTTTTCGATGGTGAGCAATAGAAAATAATTCGGGCGCGAATTGGATTCGATATTTGGATCAAAGACGAGAATGGCGGGGCGGTTTTCGACGATGCCCGGGCGCGAAAAGCCGGTCGCGGAGTTTTTTGTAATTGTGAAAGTAGTGATCGCTGATTTCCGTCGCGCCGGTGTGTTTGGCTTTGCCGACGAGATCGAAGCGCGTTTCTTCGGTCAGCATTTCGCGCAGCGACAAACGCGCATAATTACTTGGCGTTTTTTGAAAAGTTCGAGCGAAATTAGTGATTTGAAGAAAATTATCCGCGCGGAATTATTTGTTTTTCTTTGAGTTGGCGCGTTGTGTTCTCGACGACTGAAGAAAATTCCTGATTGGCGGCGGGCAGAACGAGTTCGCCGGTGATTTGCGCGTCGAGTTCGCGTTGACGAACGGCATCGTCCGAGCGGTTATCAATTGTTTTCGGCGGAACGGTAAATAACCAGCCGTTGAGCGCGATGGCGAGACCGATGAAGAAAACGATTAACCCGGCGGCGGGATAAAAAAACGCTGACGGATTAAAGATGCTGAACGGGACAAGCAATAAAGTTGCGCCGACACCGACGGAGGCGACGATGACACCCGTGCGAACGCGGCGCAGGCGTTTTTCGGCGGGCGATTCGAGAAATTTTTCGATTTGCGGCAGAACGTCTTCGGCGACGATTTTCATTTCCCGCGCCGTCTCCGTTTGGCGAATTCTCGCCGCAAACGCGCGCCCGATTTCCTCGCGCGCCGAAGCCGCCGACAAAGTGATGCCGTCGGGTCTGGCGAGCGCGTTGTGAACAACGCGCAAATCCACGCCGCACGCGCGGCAAAATTGATTCGCTTGTTTATCTTCCAAACCGCAACTCGGACAAAACATAATTTTCGCTAAAGCCTCCGCGTCGAAATTTTAGATTGAATCGGAAAGAAAATCTATACGGGCAAAGTTTTGTTTTTGTTCCCGCAAACGGCGCGCGTCGTTTGAACCGCAAATCTTTGGCGGCGTTTTTATTAAAAATTCCATATTTGCCAAAACTCGTCTGCGAAATTTAATCTTTATAGTATGCCGTATGACGACTCCGCTTTTGATTATCAAAGATTGTTCCGGGCATTGTCGGGTTTATACGCCGTCGCGCGTGCTGATTCGGCGATTGCCTTCTCCGTCAGCGACGAATATCTATGCGGCTGAACCGGCTTTTAATGATTCCGATTGACGACTTTCAGGAAAATAAAAATAATGAACGAAGACGATATTGCAAAAGTTTTAGCGGCGCGCACCGACGGAAAAATCTCGCTTGAAGAAGCGATTAAACAAATAAAAAATCTTTCGTTTGAGGACATCGGTTATGCCCGCGTTGACCACGCCCGTCGGTCGCGGCAGGGTTTTCCCGAAGTCGTTTTCGGACAAGGAAAAACGCGCGCACAAATCGTCGGCATTTTTGAAAAGCTCGCCGCCCGCGCGCCGAATGTTTTAATCACACGGACGACGGCGGAAGTTTTCGGCGAAATCCGCAACGTCTCGATTGAAGCCGAATGGCACGAATCGGCAAAATTGATTCGTCTCTGGCGCGACAAAACCGAACTGGGCGCGGGCGAAATCGCCGTCGTGACCGCCGGAACGAGCGATATTCCGGTCGCCGAAGAAGCCGCTCTGACGGCGGAAACGATGGGCAATCAAGTAAAAAGAATCTGGGACGCGGGCGTTGCCGGCATTCACCGGATTTTGTCGGAGAAGGAAATTTTGCAGTCGTCGCGCGTCGTCGTCGTCGCCGCCGGAATGGAAGGCGCGCTGCCGTCGGTCGTCGGCGGTCTGGTCAAAGTTCCGGTGATCGCCGTGCCGACGAGCGTCGGTTACGGCGCGTCGTTCGGCGGCATCGCCGCGCTTTTGGGAATGCTCAATTCGTGCGCGTCGAACGTCACGGTCGTCAACATTGATAATGGTTTCGGCGCGGGATTTGTGGCGAGTCTAATCAATCGCCGTCAGGATTTAGAAAAAGTTAATTAACGCTGACAAGGTGCGTTGGCGGATTTTTATTGCTTGTTACAAATCGCTCTGATATGTTTATGTTCGGTAAATATTTCAGAGCGATTTTTCTTTAGGAGAGAGTATGAAATTCAGTTTAAGACTTTTCTTTTTGTCTTTGTTGTGCGTGTCGTTTATCAACGCGCAGGATTCGAGCCGCGAACAACAGCTGCAAAAAATTGACGAGCTGAACGGTCAAATAAAAATTTTGGAGACAGCCATCCTTTCGCCCGAAGCAAAAGATTTGAAACAGGCTGAAAAGGAAGAATTTAATGTTTTCAGACTGATGCCGCGGGAAAAATACGACCGCAAGTTAACGATTAACGGCGGTGGTGCTTATTATTCTTTCACGCGAAAAATATCGGAATACGGGCGCGGCTCCGATGTTGCGCTGGAGCAAAATTATTTAAGTGTCGGGTTCGCGGGCGCAGATTATGGTTTTATCTACGATTTCGGAGATATTCCTTTGGCTGATGTCTCAAAAGATACGAACGAGGCTGGATTTCTGGTTGATTATAAACCTCCGACCCGAGAAATCGAAGTCAGAAGCGAAGCCAGGAAAGCCCAAAATTACGATGTCAACGGCACCATCTACAAGCGTCGCGTTCCGGCTGTCGTCGGACATACATACGTTTTACGCTCGATAAGTTTCGACGATTGGGATATTCTGGTCGCCTTGAAAATACACCGCAGCGATAAAGACGGCAGTTTAATAATTTTCTGGAAAATGCTTGAAAATTTTGAGAAGCCAACTTTTGAGAGAAGCAGCCAATAACAAAAAAGTCCGGGCAAATTTAACTGCGCGGACTTTTTAATTTCAGCCGGGATTGTTTTTAATTTTTCAGTTTTTTATCATCCCAAACTTTCTGAACGTATTGGCTGACTTTCGGCTCGTCAAGCAGCCTTTTGCCCTTCGCCGTCTGCCAGCGTTCAAACCACGAAATTCCCGATTGCGTTTCGATCTGCGCTTCTTTGGTTTGATAGGCTTCGTCCGCCTGCGCTTCGTCCATCGAGACAAATTGATAGTCGCGCTTGGCGAGCATTCCGAAAAATTCGTCAGCCGTGTCCGCAACCAGACGGCTCGATGTTAAGACAAGCGTTTGATTGATGTCGCGTCCGAACATTTCCGCCGAATACGCTTCGTAATGCGCGGTCATTTTTTCCATATATTCGAGATACGCGGCACGGACTTCGTTCATCGTATTAACGTCGTTGTCTTTTCGCGCTATATCGTAAGCGAACGAATACATCCATTCCGAATTATCGAAAGTGTATTTCACCGACTGCAAACCGCGATTGTTGAGCCAACTTTCAAACTCGTCTTTCTCTTTCAACGTTTTGCCCGTGTTCAGAAAAGGATAACTGAAATAGCGCAGCGACAAATTTTTCTCAGCCAGAATTTTCTTCGTGACCGCTTCGTTTTTTTCGGCGTTGGCGATGTATTCGTTAATCGGCGTATTGTAAAACCAGATATGTTTGAAGCCGCCGATGCCGATTTCAAATCCGGCATCGCGCCACAAACGGACGATTTCGGCGCGGACGGGGAAAAGGTTTTCGCCGTCGGAAATCATCGATCCCTGCACGAAGCCGATTGCCGGAACGCGGTTCGCTTTTAATTTTTCGATCAAAAGTCGCATCGTCGCCTCCGCGTCCTGCGGCGGATTTTCCATCCGGTCAACCGGCGGAATCGAAACGAAGCCGACGGCGATTTTTTTCGTCGCCGCTTTCGTCTGCGCGTTGACAAACGACGCTTTGTTGAAGGAAAATACGCTTAACATAACTGCCGAGATAAGCACTAAAGCCAAACCAGCCGACCAAAGCGAATTGGCACGCGAAATCTCGGTATTTTTTTGTAATATTTTTTGAATTCTCTGCATAAGATTGCCTCCGTTTGCCGCCACCAAAACAGGCGGCGCGGTTAATCTCGCCGCGAGGCGAGCTTCCTCTAAATTCGCCAGAGCATTGGCGTAAATAATCGGCGACGCGCCGAAAAACTCAATGACCGCCGCGTCCGCCGCAAACTCGCGCTCCGCACGAATCGCAACGGAAATCCACCACGCGCACGGGTGATAAAAAAACAAAACTTCGACGACGTTTTGCGCCAAGTTGACGAGACAGTCGTAGCGACGGATATGTATGAGTTCGTGCGCGATGATCGTTTCCAATTCCTCCGGTTTGATTTGCAGAAACGCGCTTGCCGGAACGAGAATCAAAGGCTTGAAAAAGCCGACGACCATCGGCGTTTCGATTAAGCTCGATTGTAAAAATTCGACGGTTTGACGAATTCTCAATCGTTCGTAAAGCGCGAAAAATTTCGTCTGCCATTCGTCTTTCGGAACAGAAATTCCTTCGACGCGAAATTGCCTGATTTGCCAGAAGCCGCCCGCCAGACGCAGCGCGAAAAACGCCGCGCCGAAAAGCCAAAAGCCGACCGCGAACGGCAAAACGGCGGGCAAGTTTCGTTTAAGGAAAATTAGAATTCGGCTGATTGAAAAAATCTCTCCGCCGCTTGTCGTCGCGGGTGCAGTTTTCGCATTTTTCAGAGCGGAAAAATTGTTGAGCGGTTTATTATTTTGATCCGCTTGTTCACCGTTCGCAACGAACGACGCGACATCGCGCGGCGCGAAATCGGCGGCGGAATTTGCCCATAAATTAAAAAAAGTAGCGAACGGCAAAACGACCGCGAAAACGAGCGCGAGACACGCCGCGCAATAACGAACGTTCGCTGAAAAACCGCGCAGACCGCGCCGCAGAAGAAACAAAATCAGGCTGACAAACGCGATTTGCCAAACTGAATGAACCAGCGTCCAGCCGAGCGTTTCGACGACGTTTGAATTGATAAAATTTTCTAAGATCATTGCGCTTTTTTCTCCGCTTCGCTGATTAATTTTTTGATTTCCTTCAACTCTTTCGCGCTCGTCGGTTTGGTTTCGAGAACGTGCTGAACGAGTTTCAGAGCCGATCCGCGAAACGCTTTTTCCATTAAATCGGCGACCAGATTTTTTTGCGTTTCGGCTTGCGGCTGCGTCGCGCGGTAAATGTGCGCCCGGTTTGAATCGTCGCGGTTGACCAGATTTTTTTCAAACATAATCTGCATCGTTTTCAAAACGGTCGTGTAAACCGTCGGTTTACGCGCATTAATAATTTCGTAAACTTCGCGCACCGTCGCCGTTTTCAATTCCCACAGCACATCGAGAATTTCGAGTTCCGATTTGGTCGGTTGTCCTGATTTCGTCATTTTGTTTTGATTTTTTGGTCGAGCGATAATTTCCCGTCGTCAACTTGGCGTAAAATCGTTATCGCAATCGGAAATTTATAAACGCACTGCATCGGAAAACATCCGCTCGAATCGAGCGAAAAAGTTTCGCCGCTTCCAAAATCGCCGCCGCAATTACGACGCGTCCGTTCGCCGCTTTTGTAATTTGTTCGATTTGTTTTTTCAAATCGCCGGTTTGCCGATTTTTATTTTGATTTTTAATCGCTTCCGATTGTGAATTGGCGGCGTTTTCGACTTTTTGCGGATTGCCGTTTCGCGCGGAGGCAATTTGATTTTGGCTCGCCGCATTGTTTGAACGGGCAAAATTCACAGAGACGAAAAGCGAAATAAATTTCAACGTGATATTTTTCAAATCATTTTTTGCTCCGCAAATAACTTTAAATAATTGATTTACCAACTACGAAAGACTTCGTAGTTTGATTATACGAAAGCCTTCGTAGTTGTCAAGCGGTAAATTTCGGAACGCGGTTTCGCGGTTGGCAATTTTGCTTTGCGAATTCGCTTCGAGTAATCTTCTGGCTATGGCATTGGAAACGGATTTTATCGTCATCGGCAGCGGCGTTGCCGGACTGCGCGCTTCGATTGAATTGGCGGCGAGCGGCGCGCGCGTCACGGTTTTAACCAAAGACAAAGCGCAGGAATCGAACACCGAATACGCCCAGGGCGGCGTGGCGGTCGTTCTGTCGGACGACGACAACGCCGAGCTGCACGAAGAGGACACGTTGATTGCGGGCGCGGGTTTATGCGATGTCGAAGCGGTCGAAACGCTCGTCAACGACGGCACGAAATATATCAGACAGCTGATCGAATGGGGAATTGAATTTGATAAGGAAGGCGGCAAATTAGCCTTCACGCAGGAAGCGGCGCATTCGCGCAGAAGAATCTTGCACGCGCACGGCGATTCGACCGGCAAGGAAATTATCCGCGCACTGATTGCCCGCGCCAGACAAGAGAAAAAAATCGTTTTGATGCCGTTCGCCAATACGGAAGGCTTGATTGTCAACGATGAAAACCGCTGCGTCGGCGTGCGGTTTCTCGACCCGATTTTGCGCGCGCCGCGCGAAATTTTCGCGCGCGCCGTCATACTTTGCACGGGCGGCGCGGGACAGCTTTATCTGCACACGACGAATCCGCCGGTGGCGACCGGCGACGGAATGGCGATGGCGTATTTCGCGGGCGCAGAGATGGCTGATATGGAATTCGTGCAGTTTCACCCGACGGCTCTGAGCGTGGAAAACGCGCCGCGCTTTTTGCTTTCCGAAGCGATGCGCGGCGAAGGCGGAATTTTGCGAAACAAAGCGGGCGAGCGGTTTATGAAAAATTATGACGAGCGTCTGGAACTCGCGCCGCGCGACATCGTTTCGCGTTCGATTGTCGCCGAAATGAGAAAAACCGGAACGCGCAATGTTTTCCTCGATATGACGGCTTTGCCGGAAGATTTTCTGCGCGAACGCTTTCCGAAAATTTATGAAACGTGCGCGCTTTACGGCTTGAATATTGCGAAGGATTTATTGCCCGTATCGCCCGCCTCGCATTATTGTATGGGCGGCGTGCGCACCGATCTGCACGGACGTTCGACGATTGCGGGACTTTACGCGGCGGGCGAAGTGACCTGCACCGGCGTTCACGGCGCGAACCGGCTCGCGTCGAATTCTTTGCTCGAAGGCTTGGTTTTCGGCGCGCGCGCGGGCGAAGCCGCAATTTCGGACAGTTCAAAGTTCAAAGTGCAAAGTGCAAAGTTATCGGAAGAAAATCCGAAATCCGAAATCCAAAATCCAAAATCGGAAGAAATCTCAACCGCTGTGAAAAAGCGCGTCAAGCGTGTGATGTGGGAACGCGTCGGCATTTTACGCGATGCCGACTCTCTGCGCCGCGCGTTGCGCGAATTTGAGCAAATCGAAAAATCGAATCTAACGCAATCGTCGCGTAAATTCGTCGCGCTCGCCAAATTGGTGGCGACGGCTGCGCTCTGGCGGGAGGAATCGCGCGGCGGACATTTTCGGACGGATTTTCCGGGAAAAGACGACGCGAAATGGCGAGTACATTCGATTCAAAAACAAGGCGTGGATATCGCGGCGAGCGAACGAATAAATTTTCAGCGATAAGAGCGTTGAAAGCGAATTTAATCCCGCTTTCCACAAAATCCTAGAAAAGTCGCGCTATTTAATCTTTAATATCTTACGCGAAAGCCTTTGCCGCCGGATTCGGCGTTCGGTAAATCTGCCGCGCCGAACGAATTTACGGAAAGTAAGAAAGGCGGCGATAAACGCAATCGTTTTCGGCAAAGGTTTTTATATTCAAGAAACGGAAATCGTGTTAAAATTTCAAACGATATGAAACTCGACGTTCTCATCATCAGAATCGGATTCGTTTTGCTGCTCGCGCTGATCGGTTATTTGCTCAATCCTTTGGCACAGACGACGCATCTCCCCGAATCTTTTAGCCGCGATGCCCGGCAAATTATCTCCGCCGCTTTCGGCGTGTTAATCGCAGTCGCCGTTATCGGTTTCGAGATGCGCGCCCGCCGCGCTTCTTTGAAAACATTAATCGGCGCGGCAATCGGTTCAATTTTGGGAATCGTCGGCGCGTATTTGATCGGAATGCTCATCAGCTCGCAGGAAACCGCCGCCGTCAACCCGGAAATGAAGACTTTTCTGACGGTCGCGCTCGCCTTTTTCATGGCGTATATCGGCTTGATGGTCGGCGCGGCGAAAGGCGAATTCTTGGATTTATCCGCGCTCGGCGGCATCTTTTCCGACAAAGCGGCGGTCAAGCGCGATTATAAAGTTCTCGACACGAGCGTGATCATTGACGGGCGGATCGCCGATGTCGCCGAAACCGGATTTTTGGGCGGCACGTTAATTATTCCGCAGTTTATTTTGACCGAATTGCAGCAGGTCGCCGATTCGCCTGATTCTTCAAAACGCCAGCGCGGGCGGCGCGGACTCGATATGCTGCAACGTCTCCGCAACAACAATCAGATTGATATTCAAATCGTCGAAACCGATTTTCCGGCGGTCAAGGAAGTTGATTTGAAGTTGATCGAACTCGGCAAGGAACTCGACGCGGTAATCGTCACGAACGATTTTAATCTCAACAAAGTTTCGCAGCTCAGAGGCGTTTCGGTTTTAAATATCAACGAACTCGCCAACGCGCTGAAGCCGGTCGTTTTACCCGGCGAAGCGATGCGCGTTTTTATCTTAAAAGAAGGCAAGGAATACAATCAGGGCGTGGCTTATCTCGACGACGGCACGATGGTCGTCGTGGACAACGCGCGTCGTTTAATCGGCAAAACCGCCGATGTCGCCGTCACTTCCGTTTTGCAGACGACCGCCGGAAAAATGATTTTCGGGCGGCTTTGGGAAGAAAAAGACGAAAGTCACGAACAAACTCACTCGAATAACAACAATAATAATATTCACGAATCGCGCGCGCCGAATTTCCGCAAAGCCACGCGCGACCTTCGCCAGCCAACCGTCATTGAAGAATGATTGATAGTGGTAAGTGGTAAACGGTAAGTGGTAAATGTTTGAATTTAGCATTTACCATTTACCACTTACCACTATCAACGTTTATCATTATTAAAATGAATACAGCGATTATTGTCGCCGCCGGAAGCGGAACGCGGTTCGGCTCGCCAACGCCGAAACAATTTCTTGAGATTCGCGGCAAGCCGCTTTTGATTTATACGCTCGAACGATTTGAAGAATGCGCGGCGATTGACGCGATTGTGTTGGTCTTAGCGGCGGCAGAAACGACGCATTTTCAAAAAACGGCGGAAAAATTCAATCTGAAAAAACTCGCAAAAATAGTTTCGGGCGGCGCGAACCGCGCCGAATCCGTTCGGCGCGGGCTGGCGGCAGTTAACGCGGAAACGGCGGAAATCGTTGCCGTTCACGACGGCGCGCGTCCGCTGGTTTCGGCTGAAGAAATTACGGCGATTATCGAAAAAGCGCGTGAAACCGGGGCGGCGTGTCTGGTCGCAACCGTTACCGACACGATTAAACGGGTCGAAAAAGGAAAAATCGTCGGCACGATTGACCGCAACAATTTAAGGCGCGCTTTGACTCCGCAGGCATTTCAATTTGAAATTTTGAAACGCGCTTTTGCCGAAAACGAAATTAATGAAATTGCTACCGATGAATCTTTTCTCGTAGAAAAATTAGGCGTTGAAATCGCCGCCGTCGAAGGCAGCGCGAAAAATATCAAGATCACGACGCGGGAAGATTTTATTTCGGCTGAAAATCTCTTAAAAACACAAAACGAAAATGCATAGAATCGGATTCGGCAGCGATATACACCGGCTCGAAGCGGGCAAAGATTTAATTTTGGGCGGCGTTAAAATCGAATCCGCGCGCGGCGCAGTCGGTCATTCGGACGCGGACGCGCTCGCCCACGCCGTCACCGACGCGCTACTCGGCGCGCTTGCGCTCGGCGACATCGGGGCGCATTTTTCCGACAATCACCCGCGGTGGAAAAACGCCGACAGCTTTATTTTTCTCCGTGAAGCCGTGCGAATGATTAAAGAGAAAAACTTCGCGGTCGTCAATGTTGATTCGGTCGTCAGTTTGGAAAAGCCGAAACTGCGCCCGTTTATTGATGAAATGCGCGAAAATCTGGCGCGGACTTTGGAAATCGAAATGGAATGCGTTTCAATAAAGGCGAAAACCGGCGAACGGGTTGATGCGGTCGGCAAAAGCGAAGCGATTAAAGCGGAAGCGATTGTTTTGCTGGAAAAGAAATTTTGAGCAAACAAAAAACGCCCGGTTAAATAATCGGGCGTTTTTTTTTATCAGCTTATTAATTTTATTTATTCAATGTCTGCGCCGTAGCTCGTGCCGATTCGCAAAACTTCCTTGAAAGTGCGGTTGATTTCGCCGTTGTGAAAATTTTCAAATTTCTGGAAATCTTCGAAGCTCATATTGTCGTCGTCCATATTGGCGGCGGTTTTATTGAGAAACGTCGAATAATCGCGCCACGCCTTCATATGTTTGCGCCACACGGCTTGAAAATCCGACGGAAAAGCGTTGGCGTTCATACTGCTCGATTCGTCAACGTATTCTTCGACCGATTCGGCATACGCGGTGACGGTCGCCGAATCGTCCCAATCGAAATTACCGGCGGCTTCGTCATTTCCGCTGCCGTTATTTTCGTCTTTTTGAATAAACGCGGTTATTTTGTCGCCGAGTGCGAAATTTTTCCGGCGTAGAAAACAGCTTGTCGGCTGATTACTGTTGCTGACGCTATAATCAACGGGCAAAACCTGCGGAATCGGGATAAAGAAACTTGCTAGAACGGTTGAAAATACAAAGGCGGCGATGAAAGCGACGGTTGATAAAATGTGTTTACTTCTCATAACAAATCCTATTATGACCGATTCGGCGAAAAAAGAAAAGATTTTTTGCAAAAATTTTTGTTAAAGTAAATCCGATGCGACCACAGGAAATCATTCAGAAAAAGCGCGACGGCGAATTTTTGGACGAAGCGGAAATAAATTATTTCGTGCGCGGCGTAACCGACGAAAAGTGGGCGGATTATCAAACGTCGGCGTTGATGATGGCGATGTTCCTGAACGGTTTAAGCCTCGAAGAACAAAACGCTTTAACCAAAGCGATGCTCGCGTCGGGCGAACGGCTCGATTTCTCGGATATTGACGCGCCCAAAGCCGACAAACATTCGACCGGCGGCGTGGGCGACAAAACTTCTCTGATTATCGCGCCCGTCGTCGCGGCGTGCGGCGTTGCCGTGCCGATGATTTCCGGTCGTGGCTTGGGACACACGGGCGGAACTTTGGACAAGCTCGAATCCATCGAAAACTTCAACGTCAATCTTTCAATCAAAGAATTCAAAAAGACGATAAAAAAGTGCGGTTACGCGATGGCTGGACAGACAAAGACGCTCGTTCCGGCGGATCGAAAACTTTACGCTCTGCGCGACGCGACGGCGACCGTCGCCTCGGTTCCGCTGATCGTCGCTTCGATTATGTCGAAAAAAATGGCGGAAGATTTGGACGCGCTCGTTCTCGATGTCAAAACCGGCACGGGCGCGTTTATGCGCGAAACGGCGGACGCGCGCCGACTTGCCGAAGCGTTGTGCGAAACCGGCAAAGCCTTCAACGTGCGCTGCGAAGCCGTGATTTCCGATATGAATCAGCCGCTCGGCAAATTCGTCGGCAATGCTCTGGAAGTTTACGAATGCGTCAAAATTATGCGCGGCGAAATTGACGAAGCGATGCGTCCGACACTTCGCTTATCCGTCGAACTCGCGGCGCGAATGCTCGTTTTATGCGGCGTTGAAGAAACGGTTCAAAGTTCAAGGTTTAAGGTTCAAAGCGTTCTCGATTCGGGCGCGGCGTTGGAAAAATTCCGGCAAAACGTCGAATGTCAACTGGGCGACGCGGACATTTGCGACGCGCCGGAAAAATTGCTCGAAGCGAATTTAGAAAAAATCGAACTCAAAGCCGCGCAGACGGGTTTCGTCTCTGAAATCGAAACGAACGTCATCGGCGAATGCATTTCAAAAATCGGCGGCGGACGAATCAGAGTGGAAGACAAAATAGATTTCGCCGTCGGTTACGAATGCGTGAAAATGCTCGGCGATGAAATAAAATCCGGCGAAACGCTCGGCGTAATTTATTGCCGCGACGCAGCGCAAGCCGCTTCGATTGGCGAAAATTTGCGAAATGCGTATAAAATAACGGATGAAAAACCGGAAAAATTAGAATTGATTAAAGAAATAATTTCATAGAGAGAATATGAAAATTCCATTTGCATTCAAACTTTCAGCTATTTTGGGATTGTTGATTTTGGCTTCTTCGTGCGGCACAACGACCGAAGCGAAAAAAGACTGCAAAATCAAAGTCGGCATTGTTTTCGACATCGGCGGCAAAAACGACCGTTCGTTTAACGCAGCGGCTTGGGAAGGCGTGCGGCGGGCAGAGACGGATTTGCCGATTTGTTTGTATGATGTCGAGCCGGGCAATCCGACTTCGATTGAACCGGCGATGCGGGCGTTTGCCGAAAAGGATTTCGATTTGATCGTCGGTGTCGGCTTCGCGCAGGGACCGATTATGCAGAAGGTCGCCGACGACTACCCGCAGATAAAATTCGCCATCGTGGACGGCGTGATTACCGACAAAGACAACAAGCCTCTGCCGAACGTCGCGTCGCTGGTTTTCCGCGAACACGAAGGCTCGTATCTGGTCGGAATGATCGCCGCGCAAAAATCGAAATCCGGCGTTCTCGGTTTCGTCGGCGGAATGGATATTCCCTTGATTCACAAATTTGAAACCGGCTACGCCGAAGGCGCGCGCAGCATTAATCCGAACATTAAAATCGTTGACAATTACGTCGGCGTAACCGATTCGGCGTGGAACAATCCGGGCAAAGGCAAAGAACTCGCGCTCTCGCAAATCAATCAGGGCGCGGACGTGATTTTCACCGCCGCCGGAAATTCCGGTCTGGGCGCGTTCGACGCGGTCGAACAATACGGCAAAAACGCCGACGGCGAAGCGAACAAATTCGTCATCGGCGTTGATTCAAATCAAAACGGCGTGAAACCCGGCTTCGTTTTAACCTCGATGGTCAAGCGCGTGGATAACGCCGTTTACGATGTCGTCAAAGAAGTTCTCGACGGCAAATTCGCGGGCGGTTTTCACGTTTTCGGACTCGACAAAGACGGCGTGGCGTTTGCGTTGGACGATAACAACAAAGCGTTAATCACACCGGAAATGCTGCAAAAGGTCGAAGAAGCGAAAAGCGAAATTGTCAGCGGACAGATTAAAGTTACGGATGCGATGGCTAAAAAATAAATTCAAATGCTCGAACTGAAAAATATCACCAAAACCTTCGGCAATGTCGTCGCCAATAACGACGTTTCGATCAAAATCGAGAAGGGAACGATTCACGCGATTGTCGGCGAAAACGGCGCGGGAAAATCTACGATTATGCGAATCGCTTACGGGTTTTACACGGCTGATTCGGGAGAGATTTTCGTTGACGGCAAAGCGGTTTCAATAAAAAATCCGCACGACGCGATTCGACTTGGAATCGGAATGGTGCATCAGCATTTTATGCTCGTTGACACGATGAGCGTCGGCGAAAACATCATCCTCGGCGCGGAAGGCGGCAATGCCGCGAGCATTGACTGGAAACGGGCGAACGCCGACATTCAAAATCTGTCGAACGAATTAAAGCTCGGCGTAAATCCGAAAGCGATAATCGAAGATTTATCGGTCGGAGCGCAGCAGCGCGTCGAGCTTTTGAAAGCTCTCTACCGCCGCGCCGATTTGCTGATTCTGGACGAGCCGACCGCCGTTTTAACGCCGCAGGAAACGATTGATTTTTTCCAGATTTTGCGCCGGATGCGCGAACAGGGAAAAACCATCGTCATCATCACGCACAAGCTCGAAGAAGTTCTGGCGATTTCCGACGACGTAACTGTAATGCGCGACGGGAAAGTGGTCGGCAACGTGAAAACAAGCGAGACAAACGCCAAGGATTTAGCCAGAATGATCGTCGGGCGCGACGTTCTGCTACGCGTCGAAAAAACCGCCGCGAGCGCGGGCGAAACTGTTTTGAAAATCGAAAATCTGTCGGTCGGAAACGCGCACGGCGAAGCGTTGAATAAAATTTCATTGCAGGTTCGCGCCGGCGAAATCGTCGGCATCGCGGGTATCGAAGGCAACGGGCAAACCGAACTCATCGAAGCGATTGCCGGTTTGATTCCGATTCAAAACGGCGCGATTTCGTTTTCGGGCAGAGACATTTCCAAACTTTCCGTGCGCCGCCGAACCGAACTCGGCATCGCGCACATCCCCGAAGACCGTCACAAACGCGGGCTTCTGCTCGATTCGGATTTGGAAGAAAACGCGATTCTCGGCGTTCATTACCGCGCGCCGGTCGCCGTCGGCGGAATGCTTAATAATTCGATTATCGAAAAGCGAACCAGAGAAATTATCAAGGATTTTGACGTGCGCCCGCCAAATCCCGAACTGCCCGCCAAAGCACTTTCCGGCGGCAACCAGCAAAAGCTCATCATCGGGCGGGAATTCGAATTAAAGCCGAAACTGCTGCTCGTGTCCCAACCGACGCGCGGCGTGGACATCGGCGCGATTGAATTTATACACCGCAAATTAATCGCTCTGCGCGACGCGGGAACGGCGGTTTTGCTGATCTCCGCCGAACTCGAAGAAGTGACCGCGCTGGCTGACCGTTTGCTGGTTATTTACAAAGGCAAAATCGTCGGCGAAGTTGATCCGAAATTGGCGGGCGGCGAGGAAATCGGTATGCTGATGACCGGCGGAAAATAAACGTCAAAAAAATATCTTCGTTTTATTGCCGCCGCTCGCTTGAAATCGGCGGCAATTTCTTTTAACTTCTCTATAACCCCATAACAACAAATCTCCCGAACGTTAGAACTCTGTTCAACATAAAATTTAAGAATATTGGAGAATATAGATGATTAAATCGAACCGCATTTTGCGGCTGTTGGGGTGTTTTTTATTGCTTTCGGCAACTGTGTTTGCCGACCAGATTACATTGAAAAGCGGCGACCGTTTGAGCGGAAAAATCGTCGCTCAGGACGACGAAAAAGTCGTTCTGCAAACCGATTTCGCGGGAACTTTAACGATTGCGAAATCGTCGGTCGAGAAAATTTCGATTGAAGCAGCGAAATCAACTGAAACAATTGCGACAACCGAATCCGCGGATACAAAATCAAGCGGACCGAAAGCGGAAGAATCGGATACCGGCGCGGCTTCCGTCACAGAGAAAACAACGGAAACGACGGATGCCATTCCAAGCGTCGTCGCGCCGCGCCGAAGACGCGCTTTGCCGTTCACCGGCGGCTGGGACGGCGCGGCGAATCTGGGCTTTAGCTTAACGAGCGGAAATTCGCGGACGATGATCTTTACGAGCGGAATTCGCGCCGAAAAATCGAGCGAACACGATAAAACAATTGTTTACCTGAACGCTCTCTGGAATCGTAACCGCGTAGCCGGAATTGATCTGACGACCTCAAACGCAATCTGGGGCGGCATTCGATACGACCGCAACATCACCGAAAAACTTTTCGCGTTCGTCTCGTATGATTTCGAGCGCGACCGACCGCAATTATTAAATTTTCGTTCGGTTCTCGGCGCGGGTTTGGGTTATCACGCGATTAAAAACGAGCGCACCGAATTGGACGTTTTTTCCGGCGCGGCGTGGAATCGGAGCTGGTACACCGGACCGAACAAGAGTTCGGCGGAACTCTTAATCGGCAATTCGCTCAAACATAAATTTAACGACCGCGTGAAATTGCAGCAGGGTTTTACGTTTTATCCGAATTTAACCGACGGCGGCGAATATCGTATGATTTTCGATTCGACGCTTTCGGCGGATGTCACGAAACGAATCGGCTGGTTCGTGACCGTCGGCGACCGTTTTAACAGCGCGCCGGTTTTCGGAGCGCAGAAAAACGATTTTCTGTTTACGACCGGCTTGAAATGGGCGTTCGGAAAGATGAAATAAATCGTCAACGTAAATCGTCGGCTGTTGTTTGAACGAGTGTTTTCGATTAAACGCCCGCTCACAGCCGACGATGAACGACTGTGACGAATGCCGACCGACGATTTACAATCAGGCAGTTTGCGTTTGCGCTTCAAAAAGCGTTTTCATTCGCTCGACGGCGGTTTGCAGATTTTCCATCGAAGTCGCGTAGGAAATTCGCAGAAATCCGTTCGCGCCGAAGCCTTCGCCGTCGGTCACGACCGTGTGCGCTTCGTTTAAAAGATAATCGGCGATGTCGGCGGAAGTTTTAAATTTATCGCCGAGCAGCTCGCGCACGTCAACGAAAGCGTAGAACGCGCCTTCGGGCATCTGACAGCGGAAGCCTTCGATTTTACCGAGTTCTGGAATCAGGAAATCGCGGCGGCGTTCGTATTCGGCGAGCATCGAATTGACCGCCGCCTTCGACGCAGCGCAATTTTCCGACGCGCGGGCGCAGGCATATTGCACGAACGATGTCGGGTGCGATGTCGAATGGCTCTGCAATTTGGTCATCGCCTGCGTCCACGCCTGGTTCGCAATCGTGTAGCCGATGCGCCAGCCGGTCATCGCGTAGGTTTTTGAAAACGAACCGGCGACGCAGACATATTTTCTTAACTCGTCGGGCAATCTCGCCGACGTGAAAACTTCCGCGGGCGGATAAGCGAAAAACAAATAACATTCGTCGGTTAAAACGTAAACGTTTCGTTCGGCGCACGCTTCGATAATTTTTATCAATTCGTTTTTCGGAATCACGCGCCCGGTCGGGTTGTTCGGCGAATTGACGATTAAAAGTTTCGTTTTTTCGGTCATCGCCGCTTTCACCTGTTCAGCCGTCAAAACAAAATCGCTCGTTTCGGTTTCGATAAAAACATTTGTCGCGCCGCAGAATTTGACGATTTCGGGAAACGTCACCCAATACGGCTGCGGAATCAAAACTTCGTCGCCCGCATTTAAAAGCGAGCAGCAGGCGTTGAAAAGTGCCTGCTTGCCGCCGTCGGTGGCGATGATTTCCGTCGGCGCAATATCGGCATCGAACTCCGCCGCGTAAAATCCGGCGACCGCTTCCTTGAAACTTTTCAGACCGGCGGTCGGCGTGTATTTCGTCAAGCCCTTTTCCAAACCTTCCCAGGCGTATTCCTTGATAAATTCGGGCGTTGGAAAATCCGGCTCGCCGACGGTCAAATCAATCACGTCAAAACCTTTGTCGCGCAAATCGGCGGCGATTTGTCCGGCTTTGAGCGTCGAAGACATCTGCATTCCGGCGACGTTTTTGGAAACTGGAAAATTATTCATAAATTTTTCATCAATGAGAAAAAAGGATTATTTTTTAGCGCGATTAAAAACATAGCTTTTACGCGCCCGCACAACCGTCTGCGGGCGATCAACCGTGACTTTCAAACGGCGGCGTTTGCCGTCCGTCGCTTCGTTTTGCGGGTAATAGCTCAAGCTGTAAATCTGACTCAATTGCCTGGCGATTTTAGAAAAAGTTTTGGAGAGATTTTCCAATGTGTCCGCAAAAAAGAAATCGCCGCCCGTGCTGAAAGCGAGCGTGTTCAGATATAAACTTCCGCGTTTATAAGCGGTCGGCAGCGGTTCGCCTTTCGCGGTGACATAACGCACGCTCGCGCCCGCCGTTGCGCCCGCTATTTTTGAATTGTCTTTGGCGACTCCCTCGACGGTTTCGTATTGAATCGAATAAACCAAAACGTCCGCTTCTTCCGCCAGGCGCGCCGAGCTTGCGAAATTTTGTCGAACGCTCTGCGTATCAATGCCGTCGGTGAAAAGAATCAGAGCTTTTTTGCCGCCGAGTTTGCCGAGATATTCGGAAATAATATCGGCGGTCGCGTCATAAAGACTCGTGCCGCCGCCGGTTTGCGAAAAGGCGATTGAGTTTTGAATGTTCGATAAATTTTCAACCGTGCCGTCGGCGATTTTATAAAGATTTTGGTCGAACGTAAAAATCAAAACGCGGTCGCGCGGTCTGAGTTCGGTTAAAAAAGCGATTGCCGCCGCTTTGATTTTCGCCGCTTTGCCAGCCGTCGAATCGCTGACATCGAGCGCGAGCGCGATTGTAAAAGGCGCGTCGCCGTCTTCAAAATTTTCGATGCGCTGTTCGATGCCGTCTTCAAAAATGCGGAAATTTTCACGCTTTAAATCGGTGATGTTTTTATCGCGGCGGTTTGTGACCTTCACCGGCACGACGACGAGCGAAGTGTCAATTTTTATCCAGTCGTCGGCATCGCTCGTTTGCTGCGAATAAATTTGAATGAGACACGACGAAAAAATCAGCAGCGCGACGAACAGATTTTTCATAAACGACGGTTTCCTTGTAAATTATTCGGAAAAATTTTACAAACGCATTTGCTAAATTTTCTGTAAAAATTCTACACGATTCCCGAACGGGTCACGAAATTCAAAACGCGAATAATTCGGAATCGGAACGCCTTCGAGAATTTCTATATCGCTCGCCTTCAATCGTGCGCGCCACACTTCCAAATCTTCGACTTCGTAAGCGACGTGCGCTTTGGTTTTTGTTCGATCAAAGCCGTCTTCCGTGCCGACGTGAATCTGAAACGCGCCGATTTCGAGCCAGAAACCGCCGCGCCCTTCGAGCGATACGGGTTTCGGCGTTTCTTTCAAGCCGAGAAAATCGCAGTAAAATTTTTGCGCCGCGTCCTCCGCTCCTTTCGGAATCGTGATTTGCGCGTGGTGAACTCGAAGAATCATAAAATTTCTTTTAGTCACGAATGACACGAGTAAACGCGAATAATTTTTTACAAAATTTAATTCGTGTTTATTCGTGTCATTCGCGGCTGATTTTTTCCTTCATTCGGGCTTCGACGATTTCGGGAATTAAACCTTCGACGCGCCCGCCGAGCGTGAAAACCTGTTTCATCAAATTCGATGAAACATACGAAAATTCTTCCGCCGCCATCAGAAAAACCGTTTCGATGTTCGGCTCTAAACGCCGGTTCATCAAAGCCATCCGCAATTCGTATTCGTAATCGCTGACGGCGCGAATGCCGCGCACGATTGCCGTCGCTTCTTTTCGCCTGGCAAAATCGGCGGTCAAACCGGAAAAACTGTCCACCGTCAGGCGACAATCTTTCGTTTCGATTTCCGGCAAAATCTCTTCGAGCATTCGGCGGCGCTCGGCGACGGAAAACAGCGGATTTTTTTCGGGATTATCGAGAACCGCGACGATGATTTCATCGAACAGCGGCGAACTGCGTTTGATGATGTCGAGATGCCCGTTCGTCAAAGGGTCGAACGAACCGGGAAAAATAGCGCGACGTGAATTCATTTATCATTTATCATTTATCATTTACCAAATTCCGCTTTTTAGAAGCAATGACGGAATTTAATCTCAACGATAAACGTCCAATTTGTCTTCAATAATAAAGTTATGTGAATCAAGAGTAGAAAAAACAGACAAGCAAGAAGAATTGGTAGAATTTT